>NZ_JBEPML010000003.1:0-383191 GCF_040545735.1 Aquamicrobium terrae | reverse complement strand
GGCTGCGTGGTCGTGCCCCTCGCGGTGAGCGCTGCCGGGCCGGCGTGCCGCACGGCCATTGGAAGACCACCACCTTCACCGGCGCGCTGCGGCTGTCCGGCATGACCGCACCCTTCGTCTACGATGGCGCGATGAACGGTAACGTGTTCCGCGCCTATGTCGAGCAGGTGCTGGTTCCCACGCTCGCGCCAGGCGATGTCGTCGTCATGGACAATCTGCCCGCTCACAAAGCCGCAGGCGTTCGCGACGCGATCGAGACGGCAGGCGCAACGCTTCTGTTTCTGCCGCCCTACAGCCCTGACTTCAATCCCATTGAAAACGCATTCGCCAAGCTGAAGGCGCTGATGCGGGCAAAGGCCGAGCGGACCATCACCGCCCTCTGGAACACCCTCGGCTCCATCATCGAACTCTTTACGCCCGCCGAATGCGCCAATTACTTCAAGGCCGCAGGATATGACCCAAATTAAACCGGACGCGCTCTAGCTTGCCTCACGGACCGGGAACCGCCGGCGGCCTTGCAGCCCGCGACGCGACGGAACCGGACGGTCCGTTCGGGAGGCACGACCTCCCAGTCACAAGGAGACGCCCCGATGCGCTCTTTCTCCTGTCCCACCCTCGCCCTTGCCGCAGCCCTCGCCGCCGCCCCGCTGGCCGGCGCCTTCGCCTCCGCCGATGACGCGGCCCCGATGGCGCTGCCCCATCCGGCCACCGTCTCGCATCAAAAGGTGATCCTCGACCAGTTGGGCAGCATCGGCGACGGCATCTCGGCTGACCTGCGCGACCGGTCGATCACCCCGGCCGAGGCACGGACGCTGAGGGCCGACGCGCGCGACATCCGCAAGGAGACCACGGCCGTGGCGGCCGCCGATCATGGCCGGATTCCCGCCGGCCAGTATGACCAGCTGCTCCAGCGGGTCGAGCACCTGTCCGGCAAGGTGGCCACATTCACCTACTGATCCGCCGGCCGGTGGATCTTGCGGGGTGCGGGGCACTTTGCCCCCGCCCCGCCAGGCATTGCGAACCGGTCAGTTGCCGCCGGCGTTTTCTTCCCCGTCCTCGCCCCGCATATGCAGGATGCGGTCGATCAGGCCCCATTCCACCGCTTCCTCCACGCTCATGAAATGATCGCGGTCGAGCGCGCGTTCGGCCTCTTCGTAGGTGCGCCCGCAATGCTCGGCATAGAGCCGCGTCATGCGGCGCTTGGTGCGCTGGATCGCTTCGGCATGGATGAAGATGTCCGACGCCTGCCCCTGGAAGCGGCCCGAGGGCTGGTGGACGAGCAGGCTCGCATTGGGCAGGGCGGCGCGGTGGCCGGGCTCGCCCGCCATCAGCAGGAACGAGCCCATGGAATGGGCCGTGCCCATGCACAGCGTGTGCACCGGCGCCCTTATGTAGCGCATGGTGTCGTACATCGCGAAGCCGCTGGTCACCACGCCGCCCGGCGAGTTGATGTAGAGATGGATCGGCTTCTTCGGGTTCTCGGATTCCAGGAACAGCATCTGCGCGCAGACCAGTGCGGAAACCGTGTCGTTCACCTCGCCATTGACGAAGATGATCCTTTCGCGCAGCAGCCGCGAATAGATGTCGAACGACCGCTCCCCGCGGCTCGACTGTTCCACGACCATGGGGACGAGTTGCATCGTTTCGCGCATCGGCGAACTCCAATGTTCAGGGTTTCAGAAAAGGTTGAAAGCCGTCAGGCCGCGCGCATGAGGGGCAGGCCGTTGCCGTTCGCCGCCCTTGCCGCATGGTCCCGCCGCGCATCCGTCAGCCGGTGGATGATGCGCAGGCTGGTTCCGCCCCCGCCATTGGCGGCGATGCGGAACGTGACCAGGCTCTCGAGGAAAGGCGGCGTGCTTTCGCGCATCCGGTAGCGGACCTCCTCGCCCGGCGTCACGGACTCGGCCTGCGGATCGGCCAGGTCCTCGCCGGGCAGCCAGTTCTGGCGGAACTCCGGCATGCTGATCGCCCGCCAGACCTTCTGCGGCGGTGCATCGAGTTGGTATTCGAGTTCGATGCCGGTGTCCTGATCTGCGGTGGTTGCGTCGCTCATTGGTCCATATCCTTCAGCAGGTCCCTGAGGGCGTCGATGCGCGCCGGCCAGTAGTTGCGGTATTTCGCCATCCAGCGCGCCATCAGCGCCAGCCCCTCGGGGTCGACCTCATAGTTGACGAAGCGCCCCTGCCGCTCCTCGCGCACCAGCCGGGCGTTGCGCAGCACGCCAAGATGCTGCGACATCGCCGGCTGGCTGATCTCCATGCCCTCGCGCAGGGCGCTGGCGTTCATGCCGCCGGCCGCCAGCTTCTCGAAGATCGCGCGGCGGGTCGGATCGGCCAGCGCCCGGAATATCTCGTTCTCGTTCATGCCAATCACATAAGCACACACTTATGTGATTGGCAACACCCTTCGTCGAGCCTCTTGCCAGTTGCTGCGCATTCCTGTCCCCTGCACGGCACACAGAATCAGGCCAATCAGGATTGTCCGATGTCCTTCCAGAAGCTCGACGACCTTTGCCGCCGGCTCGAAGCGCTCGAACATGCGCTCGCCATACTGGGCGCTGACGAGGCCACCCACATGGCGGTGGGCGGCGGCGACAAGCGTGCCGAGGCCATGGCGATGCTTTCGGGCATGTACCACCGGCAGGCGACGGCGCCCGAGATCGCCGACTGGATCGACGCTGCCGGGAAAGAGGCGCTCAGCGAGGAGCAGGCGGCGGCGCTGCGCGAGTTCAGGCGCCACCACACCAACCTCACCTGCCTGCCGGCCGAGTTCGTCGAGCGCCAGACGGCGGCGCGCCTGCGCTGCGAGCAATTGTGGCGCGACCTGCGCGCCAAGGGTGACTGGACGAGCTTCCAGCCGGCGCTGGAAGGGGTGGTCGCGCTGGTGCGCGAGGAAGCCGCCATGCGCGCCGAAGCGCTCGGCCTTTCCCCTTACGATGCGCTGATGGAGCAATACGACCCCGGCAACCGCGCCGCCGACATCACCCCGGTCTTTGCCGAACTGAAGACGTTCTTGAAGGATTTCGTGCCGCAGGCGCTCGACATGCAGGCCGAACGCCGGGCAAAGCGCCCCCTGAAGCCGCTGTCCGGCACCTATCCGGTCGACAGGCAGCGGGGGCTGGGCCTCGCCATGATGGAGGCGGTCGGCTTCGACCTGACGCGCGGCAGCCTGTCGGTGTCGCACCATCCGTTCTGCGGCGGCGTGCCGAGCGACGTGCGCATCACCACGCGCTACCGCACCACCGAGTTCCTGTCGGCGCTGATGGGCATATTGCACGAGACCGGCCATGCCCTCTACGAGCAGAACCTGCCGCAGGACTGGTCGCACTGGCCGCTCGGCAAGGCGCGCGGCATGGCCATCCATGAGAGCCAGAGCCTGTTCGTGGAAAAGCAGATCGGCCGCAACCCCGCCTTCTGGCGCTGGGCCCTGCCGGTGGTGGACAGGCATCTCGGCGAAAACTGGTCGCTGGACGACATCCTGCCCCATGTCCATCAGGTCGAGCGCGGGCTGATCCGCGTCGATGCCGACGAGGTGACCTACCCGCTGCACGTCATCCTGCGCTACGAGTTGGAGCAGGACCTCGTTGCCGGCAGGCTGGAGGTGGCCGACCTGCCGGACGCGTGGGACGCCGGCATGCGCGACTGCCTCGGCCTGTCGACCCTCGACAACCCGGCCGACGGCCCGATGCAGGACGTGCACTGGCCGGGCGGCGCCTTCGGCTATTTCCCCTCCTATACGCTGGGCGCCATGATGGCGGCGCAGCAATGGGCGGCGCTGGTCCGCGACCATCCCGACACCGATGACTCAATCGCCGGAGGCGATTTCTCCACCGTCAACGACTGGCGCCGCACCCGCATTTGGTCGCAAGGCTCGCGCTGGTCGACGCCGGAACTGATGCAGCGCGCCACCGGCGAAAAGCTCGACGCGCGCCACTTCATCGCCCATCTGCAAAAACGCTACGGCAGCTAGGACAACTCGCCATGGACCTCACCAATCAGGACATCGAAGACCTCGTCGCCTTCCGCCGCGAACTGCACCGCTTCCCGGAAATCTCCAACGAGGAGAAGGAGACGGCGAAGCGGGTCGTTTCCTTTCTGGCCGATACCGGGGCGGACGAGGTGCTGACCGGGCTGGGCGGCCATGGCGCGGCCTTCGTCTACGACAGCGGCCAGCCTGGCCAGACCCTGCTGTTCCGCGCCGAGCTGGATGCGCTTCCCATCGCCGAGATTTCGGACATTCCGCACCGTTCGGCTGTCGAGGGCAAGGGCCACATGTGCGGCCATGACGGCCATATGGCGATCATCGCCGCACTCGGCCGCCTGTTCGGGCGGCAGCGACCGGCAAAGGGCCGCGTCGTGCTGATGTTCCAGCCGGCCGAGGAAACCGGAGACGGCGCGGCCGGTGTGGTCGCCGACCCGCGCTACGCGGCGATCCGCCCCGATTTCGCCTTCTCGCTGCACAACCTGCCCGGCACCCCGCTCGGCCATGTCCGGCTGCGCGAAGGCGTCGTCAACTGCGCCTCGCGCGGCATGCGCATCACGCTGCAAGGCAGGACCGCCCATTCCTCGATGCCGGAAAGCGGGATTTCCCCGATGACTGCGGTGAGCCGGCTGATGCCGCGGCTGGCCGCATTGGGCGGCAACTCGTTCACCAGCGACGAGTTCGCCATGGCGACCGTCACCCATGTACGCATGGGCGAGCCGGTGTTCGGCGTCGCCCCCGGCCAGGCGGAGATCCGCGCGACCTTGCGCACGCGGCTCGATGCCCGCATGGCCGATCTATGTGCCGCAGCCGAAGCGTTGGTGCGCGAGGAGGCCGAGGCCCACGGTCTTCAATGCGGCTTCGACTATCACGAGATCTTCGTCGCCAGCCTGAACGAGCCTGAAGCGGTCGCGCATCTGGCGGCGGCGCTCGATGCCGAGGGCGTGCCCCATGACGGGGCCGAGCTGCCGATGCGCGCCTCGGAGGATTTCGGCATTTTCGGCCATAGCTCGAAATCGGCGATGTTCTATCTCGGTTCGGGCACCGACCGGCCGAACCTGCACAATCCCGACTACGACTTCCCCGACGACCTGATCGCCATCGGGGCGCGTATCTTCATGCGCACCGCGCGCAACCTTCTGGGGTGAACGGGCCTCGCTATTCGGCCGCGCCTTCCAGCGCGCCCGCTCCGGCGTCGAACTGGAGGCGGGCGAGCTCGGCATAGAGGCCGCCTTTGGCGACGAGGGAACGGTGCGTGCCCTCCTCGACGATACGGCCGTCGTCCATGACCAGGATGCGGTCGGCTTCCAGGACCGTCGCCAGCCGATGGGCGATGACAAGCGTGGTGCGCGCCCGCATCAGGCCGGCCAGAGCCTCCTGCACCAGCGTCTCGCTGGTGGCGTCGAGCGCCGAGGTCGCCTCGTCCAGCAGCAGGATCGGCGCGTCGCGCAGGATGGCGCGGGCGATGGCGATGCGCTGGCGCTGGCCGCCCGACAGCGTCACCCCGCGCTCGCCCACTTCGGTGTCGTAGCCGCGCCCCAGCCTGAGGATGAATTCCTCAGCCTGCGCCGCTCGCGCCGCCGCCTCGATCTCGGCGTCGGAAGCGCCGGGGCGGCCGAAGGCGATGTTGTCGCGCACGCTGGCGGCGAAGATGGTCACGTCCTGCGGCACGATGGCCATGCGGGCGCGCAGCGCCTGCGGGTCGGCCTCGCGCAGATCGATCCCGTCCACGCCGATGGCGCCGCCGTCGACGTCGTAGAAGCGCTGGAGCAGCGAGAACACGGTGGTCTTGCCGGCCCCGGACGGGCCGACGATCGCCACCGTCTCGCCGGGCCGGATGGTGAAGCTGAGCTCATGCAGCGCCGAGCGGTCGGGACTTGCCGGATAGGCGAAGGAAACCCGGTCGAAGGCGATCTCGCCGCGCGCCGGCACCGGCATCGGCTTCGGATCGAGCGGCGCCTTGATGCCGGGCTCCTCCGCCAGAAGCTCGGTCAGCCGTTCGGCCGCGCCCGCCGCCTGCGAAAGCTCGCCCCACACTTCCGACAGCGCGCCGAGCGCGCCGGCGGCGAACACCGAATAGAGCAGGAACTGGCCGAGCGTGCCGGGCGACATCGCCCCCGTCAGCACGTCGCGCGAGCCGAACCACAGCACCGCCACCACCGAGGCGAAGATGATGAAGATCGCCACGAAGGTGAGCAGGGCACGCGCCAGGACGGACGCCCGCGCGGCCTGGAAGGCCGCCTCGACCGCCGCCCGGAAGCGGGACGTGACCAGCGCCTCGTTGGTGAAGGCCTGCAGCGTGCGCACCGCGCCGATCTGCTCGCCGGCATAGGCGTTGGCGGCGGCCAGCATATCCTGTGCGGCGCGCGAGCGGCCGCGCACCGAACGCCCGAAGGCGACCAGCGGCACCACGATCAGCGGAATGGCGGCAATGACGAGACCCGAGAGCTTGGGGCTGGTCACCACCATCATGGCCAGCGCCCCGAGGCCGAGGATGAGGTTGCGCAGCGCCACCGAGGCGGTGGCGCCGACGGCGGACTTGATCCGCGTGGTATCGGCGGCGAGGCGCGAGACGATCTCGCCCGACTGCACCCGGTCGAAGAAGGACGGCGACAGCGTCGTCAGATGCGTGAATACGTCGCGGCGCAGGTCCGACACCACCCGCTCGCCCAGCGTGATGACGAAATAGTAGCGCCCCGCCGAGGCCAGCGCCAGAAGCGCGGCCATGCCCAGGAGCATGGCGAAATAGTTGGAAACGAAGGTCGTGTCGGCACTGGTGAAGCCGTGGTCGATCATGCGCCGCACGGCCAGCGGCAGCGCCAGCGTCGTCACCGCCGCCAGCACCAGCGACAGCAGCGCGCCCATCACCAGCCCCCGATAGGAGCCGATATAGGGGAAAAGCCGCCTCAGCGGTTTGAGCGAACGCCTGCGCGCGTCCGCGCTCTCCGTTTGCGCCATGATTGCGGGGTCCCTCTTGCCCTTTGGCCGCTGCCATTATGCGTCGGCGCGACCTTGTGATTCAATTCCGGTTGATGTATAGGCACGCCGACCGTTTTAGAGGCCGCGGCTTTTTTGAATAGCTGCGGCTTCGAGTTTTAAAAAGGGGCGCATCGCCGCAGGGCCGCCGTCCCCGCCAGCCAGGACGAGAGCGATGAAGGCAGATATCCATCCCGATTACCACACCATCAAGGTCGTGATGACCGACGGCACCGAGTACATGACCCGTTCGACCTGGGGCAAGGAAGGCGACACGATGAACCTCGACATCGACCCGACCACGCACCCGGCCTGGACCGGCGGCCAGCAGACCCTGCTCGACCGCGGCGGCCGCCTGTCGAAGTTCAAGAACAAGTTCGCCAATCTCGGCATCTAAGCCGCAGCGCTGGTTCAAAACGAAAAACCCGCCCTCGAGGCGGGTTTTTTTGTTGGCCCTGCCGGGACCTTTTCCTCGCAAGCGGGGAGAAGGATGCCGTCCGCAACGCTGGCACCGCCCTCTCCCCGCAGGCGGGGAGAGGGTGCGGGGAGAGGGTAAGGGTGAGGGTGAGGGGCCGTTTCCGGCAAAACTCGAAAGGTTCTATGGGGTCAGATCAGCCCTGCGGCTTGCGGTCGGAGTGGCCGAGGTCGCGTTCCGGGTCGATCACGTCCCGCACGAGCTGCTTGAGGCGGGCAGCGTCGGGGAAACCGCCGTCGCGCTTGCGCTCCCAGATCAGCTCGCCCTGGCAGGTGATGGTGAAGACGCCGCCGGTGCCGGGCACCAGCGCCACTTCGCCGAGTTCGGGACCGAAGGTGGACAACAGCTCCTGCGCCATCCAGCCCGCACGCAGCAGCCATTGGCACTGCGTGCAGTAGGTGATGACGATGCGGGGCTTGCCCTGTTCGCTCATGCGGCGCTGAGCTTGGCCAGCGTTTCTTCGTCGACCTCGAAATTGGCGTAGACGTTCTGCACGTCGTCATCGTCCTCGAGGACGGCGACGAGCTTCATCAGCGACTGGGCGCGGTCCTCGTCCACCGGAACGGTGTTCTGCGGCCGCCAGATCGCCTTGACGGAATTGGCCTCGCCAAGCGCGGCCTCGAGCGCCTTGGAGACGTCGCCCATGTCCTCGAAGGCGCAATAGATGGTGTGGTTCTCCTCGTCGGATTCCACGTCCTCGGCACCGGCCTCGATGGCCGCTTCCATGATGGCGTCGGCGCTGCCGGCGGAAGCCGGATAGACAATCTCGCCGATGCGGTCCCACATGAACGACACCGAGCCCGTTTCGCCCAGCGACCCGCCGGCCTTGGTGAAGGCGGCGCGCACATTGGAGGCGGCGCGGTTGCGGTTGTCGGTCAGCGCTTCGACGATCACCGCCACGCCGCCGGGACCGTAGCCCTCGTAGCGCACTTCCTCGTAATTCTCGCTGTCGCCGCCCGACGCCTTGTTGATGGCGCGCTGGATGTTGTCCTTGGGCATGGACTCGGCCTTGGCGTTCTGGATCGCAAGGCGCAGGCGCGGGTTCATCGCCGGGTCGGGCATGCCCTGCTTGGCAGCGACGGTGATCTCGCGCGCCAGCTTGGAAAACATTTTCGAGCGCATCGCGTCCTGGCGGCCCTTGCGATGCATGATGTTCTTGAACTGTGAATGGCCGGCCATGGGACTCCTGTGGTGCTTGACGGCATCCGGATCGCGGCGGGCCTGAACGCCCGGGACCGGACCTGATTGTCTGATGAAGCATCGGATGGTCCGCAAGCCGGATTCCGCCCTGGGGAACCGATGCCGGAATGGCAGGCTTATAGAGAAAACAGGGCAATTCGTCCAGCCGGAGCGCCCGCCCCGGTCGCGAAAACGTGACTGGAAGCCCACCGGCAGGCGGTCATAGTTGGCGCCTGCCGCCATGGAGACGACAATGCCGGTCCTGCGCCAGTTGCTCGCCTGCCTCGGACTGTTCTGGCTCACGACCCCCGCCTTGGCCCAGCAGGGCGCGCCGTCGCGCTGCCTGGCCATCGCCCAGGCCTTGCCCATGGCCACCTATGCCGGCTTCACCCCGGCCCAGGCCGAAAGCGAAGGCGAGGTGCGCATCACCTATGCCGGCCACTCGACCTATGTCATCGAGACGCCGGGCGGCGTGCGCATCGCCACCGACTACAGCGGTGCCTATGGCTCCGACCCGTTGCCCGACGTGGTCACCATGAACAAGGCGCACCGTACCCACTACACCGAGATGCCGGAACCGGGCATCGCCCATGTGCTGCGCGGCTGGAACCCGCAGGGCGGGCCGGCCCGCCACGCGCTCGGCGTCGGCGACGTCTATATCCGCAACGTGCCCACCGACATCCGCACCTGGGGCGGCGACCTGGAGCGCGACGGCAACTCCATCTTCATCTTCGAGGTCGCCGGCCTGTGCATCGGCCATCTCGGCCACCTCCATGTCCGGCTGGCCGACGCCCATTACGGCGCCATCGGCCGCCTCGACGTGGTGATGGCGCCGATCGACGGCGGCATGACGCTCTCCCTCGACGCCATGAGCGAGATCGCCGAGCGGCTGAGTTCCTCCATCATCCTGCCCATGCACCGGCATTCCACACCGATCGGCGCCTTCACCGGCCGCATGGGGCCGGGTTTCGCCGTCGATTTCCGCGACAGCTCCTCGCTGACCGTCTCGCTGCGCACCCTGCCGCGGCAGCGCACCATCATCGTGCTGAAGGGCGTCTGAGGCCAGGCCTAACCGTCGAGGTCGCCCTTGAGGCGGTCGAGGATGCTCAGCGCATGGCCGGCATATTCGCTGATCCAGCGGTCGTGAATGCGCTTGATCGGCAAGGCGTCGAGATGGTTCCAGCGCTCGCGCCCCTCGCGCCGCGCCACCACCAGCCCGGCCTCCTCCAGCACCTTCAGGTGCTGCATCACCGTGCAGCGGTCCATGTCGTCGAACGCCTCGCACAGCGCGCCGGTGGTCTTCGCCCCGTCCTTCAGCGCATCCAGCATCAGCCGCCGGCGCGGATGGGCCAAGGCCTTGAAAACACGATCGTCCTGAGCTTCGGTTGACATGTTATGTTTTTATAACATATTATTCCTGCCTTCAAGGGAAGGAGTTGTGGATATGTCCATCAAATTTCGCGTTTCAGGGCGCATCGGCAAGCCGGTCGCCGAGGTGTTCGACGCCGTCGTCAATCCGGCCAAGCTGTCCGGCTATTTCACCACGCTCGGCGGCGCCAGCGCGCCGCTGGTGGCCGGCACCACGGTGACGTGGTGGAAGACCGTTCCGGTCGAGGTCGACGAGGTGGTGCCCGACGAACGCATCGTGCTGCGCTGGGACGCCGAGGCCACCGACGGCCAACCAGCCTACAAGACCCGCATCGAGATGGGCTTCGAGCCTCTGGAGGACGGCGGCACCTTCGTCACCATCGCCGAATCCGGCTGGCGCGAGGACGAGCAGGGGCGCAAGGCCTCCTACGGCAATTGCGAGGGCTGGTCGCAAATGCTGTCCTGCATGAAGGCCTATGTCGAATACGGCATCAACCTGCGCGAAGGCTTTTACCCGAGCGAGATGCGCGGCGAGCTGCCGACTTCCGACAGCAAGTAGACGCGGCGGCGGGCGGCCCGCTCAGTGCGGGCCGGCGCCGCCCGGCTTGTGCGCCTTGCGCCGCCGCGCCAGCATGTTGAGGCCCTCGACCATGGCCGAGAAACCCATGGCGGCGTAGATGTAGCCCTTGGGCACATGGTAGCCCATGCCGTCGGCGATCAGCGTCATGCCGATCATCAGCAGGAAGCCCAGCGCCAGCATGACGATGGTCGGGTTCTTCTCGATGAAGGCCGACAGCGGGTTGACGGCCAGCAGCATGACCGTGACCGCGACGATCACGGCGATGTACATGATGGCGATCTCGTCGGTCATGCCGACGGCGGTGATGATGGAGTCGATCGAGAAGACGAGGTCGAGCAGCAGGATCTGGAAGATCGCGCCGACCAGCGAGACCTGCAGCGTCTGGCCGATCATCTCGCTCTTGTCGGCGCCCGGATCGACCGAGTGATGGATTTCCTTGGTCGCCTTCCACACCAGGAACAGGCCGCCGGCGATGAGGATCATGTCGCGCCACGAAAAGCCGTGGTCGAACAGGGTGAACACCGGATTGGTCAGCCTGACGATGAAGGAGATGGTGGCCAGCAGCAGAAGCCGCATGATGAGCGCGGCGCCGATGCCCAGCCTGCGCGCCATCACCCGGTGCTCGGGCGGCAGCTTGTTGGTCAGGATGGAGATGAAGATCAGATTGTCGATGCCGAGAACGATCTCCAGCACCACCAATGTCAAAAGGGCGACCCATGCGGTCGGGTTGCTCAACCAGTCGAAATGGGGGGCGATCACGTCCAGCATTCGGGCGGCTGTCTCCAACGGAAGGGTCGCAAGAAGTTAGTGGCGACCCTGCCGCCCTTCAATGTCGCGGCGAAATTTTTTTGCTCGGCCGGTTTTTCCGCCTCGGGGGTTCTGTCGCCTTCAGAGCCAGAACGAGGGAACCGCCTCTTCCAGTCGCGGCCCCCGCCGGAACGGCCCGATCCGCTCGGCAAGCCCCGTGCGGTCGGAAATGTCGACGCCCACACCGCACAGCGTGGCCGGGCCGCTGGCCGCCTCGAAGCGCCCCTTCGGCACCTTGGAGAGGAAGCGGTTGAGCGGCTCCTCCTTGTCCATGCCGAGCGAGGAATCATAGTCTCCGCACATGCCGGCATCGGAGAGATAGGCGGTGCCGCCATTGAGGATCTGGTGGTCGGCGGTCGGCTGGTGGGTGTGGGTGCCGACCACCAGCGAGGCGCGCCCGTCGACGAAATGGGCGAAGCACATCTTCTCGCTTGTCGCCTCGGCGTGGAAGTCGATCACCACCGCATCCGCCTGCTCGCCGAGCGGACAGGCCGCCAGCTCCTGCTCGCCGGCCTGGAACGGATCGTCGAGCTCGGGATGCATGAACACCCGGCCCATGATGTTGGCGACCATGACGCGCGCCCCGTTGCGGGCCGTGTAGAGGCCAGAGCCCTTGCCGGGCGTGCCCTTGGGGAAGTTGGCGGGCCGCAGGAAGCGGTCCTCGCGCGGCGCGAAATTCAGCGCGTCGCGCTGGTCCCAGACATGGTTGCCGGTGGTCACCACATCGGCACCGGCCTCGATGGTGGCGTGGAAGATTTCCTCGGTGATGCCGAAGCCGCCGGCCGCGTTCTCGCCATTGACGATGACGAAGTCGAGCCGGAAATCCGAGATGAGGCCGGGAAGCTGTTGCCACACCGCCGTGCGGCCGGACTTGCCGACCATGTCGCCGAGAAAAAGAAGTCGCATGGCAGGGCTTCTAGAGCATTTTTCCGCCGAGTGGAATTCCCGCCGTTCACATGGAGACGGTGTCGAGATTGTCGGCCTTGCGGAACCGGTGCAGGCCGTTTTCGGTCAGAACCTCGTCGAGGGCGATGTCGTGGCCCTCGTCCGGCACCCTCGCCACCTTCTGGCATTCGAAGGCGGTGCCGATCAGGCGCGGTTTCAAGCCTCTGGCATGCAGCCGCGCCACGGCGCGGTCGTAATGGCCGGCGCCGTAGCCCAGCCGATGGCCGCGCGCATCGAAGGCCGCCAGCGGCAGAAGGATGATCTGCGGATCGAGCACCGTGGCCTCCGGGCCCGGCCCGACCGTGCCGAAGCCGGTCTGGACCAGCTCGGCGCGGCGCTCCAGTTCGCGAAAGACGATGGTTTCCCGGTCGAGAACCGCCGGCACGCACAGCCGCGCCCCCTTTTCGCGGAGGGCGAACATCAGCGGCCTCAGGTCGATCTCCGAACGGATCGGCAGGAAGCCCGAGACGATGGTGCCGGGCGTGAAGTGGATGGCGGGCGCACCGATCTCGGCGACGCGCAGCGACATCTCGATGCGCAAGGTGGGATCGAGCGCATCGCGCCGCGCCAGGGCCTCGAGGCGAACGGAATTCTTGTGTTCTTTGGCGGACATCATGCACGGACCATGCGGGAGAAAGGGATGCGGCGGGGTTTCGACTGCGACATTCGATGCCGGTAGGCAGGAAGCCGAAAGAACACGGGAGCGCAACGGGGCCATGAGCCAGGCGACGATCCACGCAACCGGTGGAGAAGTCGATCCCGGGAACCTACAAAGTAGGTGGGCGCCATATGTCCGGGCCCACGGGCCCGGCCAGGGACAGCTCCCTTCGAGATCGATAAGGCCCCGGGGATATGTCTCTCCTGCCGGGAAGCGCAGACCGTCATGCGCAATATAGGGCCAACTGCGGCGCGTTGCCAGCGCCGCCATGCAGGCCGGCAACTTTTCCTGTCACACCCTCCCGATAGCCGCTTGTCTTGGCATACGGCCGCGGAACGGCTACATCCCGGCAACAGATGCTGGCCGGCAAAACAGGCTGGAAAGGACGACTATGCGCTTCGAAGGCACCTCGGCCTATGTCGCCGACAAGGATCTGATGGTTGCGGTCAACGCCGCCATCGCGCTGGAGCGCCCGCTGCTGGTCAAGGGCGAGCCCGGCACAGGCAAGACCGAGCTGGCAAGGCAGGTGGCGGCGGCCCTCGACCTCGAGCTGATCGAGTGGAACGTGAAGTCCACCACCAGGGCCCAGCAGGGGCTCTACGAATATGATGCGGTGTCGCGCCTGCGCGACAGCCAGCTCGGCGACGACCGCTTCAACGACATCAGGAACTACATCCGCCGCGGCAAGCTGTGGGAGGCATTCGCCTCTGAAAAGAAGGTCGTGCTGCTCATCGACGAGATCGACAAGGCCGACATCGAGTTCCCCAACGACCTGTTGCAGGAACTCGACCGCATGGAGTTCTTCGTCTACGAGACCGGCGAGACGATCCGCGCCGTGCAGCGGCCCATCGTCATCATCACCTCCAACAACGAGAAGGAACTGCCCGACGCCTTCCTGCGCCGCTGCTTTTTCCATTATATCCGCTTCCCCGACATCGACACGCTGGCCCGCATCGTCGACGTGCACTATCCGGGCATCAGGAAGCGGCTGGTCGAGGCAGCACTTGCGCAGTTCTTCGAGATCCGCGAGGTGCCGGGCCTGAAGAAGAAGCCGTCGACCTCCGAGGCGCTGGACTGGATCAGGCTGCTGGTGGCCGACGATGTCGCGCCTGAGGATCTGCGCGGTGAAGCGAAGAACGCCCTGCCCCGCCTGCACGGCGCGCTTTTGAAGAACGAGCAGGACGTGCACCTGTTCGAGCGCCTCGCCTTCATGGCAAGGCGCAACGCCTGACGGAGTTTACGCCGCCAGCGGCCGGCTCCAGCGCAGCACCATCAGCCGGTAGGGGATGAGCGCGAAGACGGCGATGGCCAGCTTCACCGTGAAGTCGCCCGCCGCCCAGGACACCCAGCGCACCACGTCGATGGAGAAAGCGCCCATCAGCGGGGCCTGTTCCAGCGCGAAAGGCTCGTTCGGGCCGAGGAAGGCGAAGACCGGGGCGAAGGCGACCGAGAAGAACACCAGCGTGTCGAGAACCGAGCCGGCCAGCGTGCCGAAGATCGGCGCGCGCCACCAGCTCTGCCGGCGCAGCCGGTTGAACACGGCGACGTCGAGGAGCTGCGCGGTGAGGAAGGCGGCGCCGGAAGCGCAGGCGATGCGCACCAGCCGCGCGGCCGCCGTGTCGAATTCGATCAGGCCGAGCTTGTAGAGCAGCGGCGGGCTGACGATGGAGCAGGCGACCGCCGCCATGAAGCCGATGAAGACGATGCGCCGCGCCACGACGGGGCCGTAGCGGCGGTTGGCAAGGTCGGTGACCAGGAAGGCGAAGGGATAGGTGAAGGCGCCCCAGGTCAGCACGTCGGCCAGCGACAGGCCGGCCAGCTCGACATCGAGGGGAAACTGCACAAGCACGTTCGACGCCACGACGACAAGCGCCATGGCGGCCACGAAAGGCAGGTAGCGAAGCAGGAAATTCATTTTTTTAACCTGGGTGATGGAACCAGTGCGGCGCCGGCCATCAGGCGGCGGCGCGCAAGATCAGGGCTCAGGCGGCCGGCTGTTCGGCCGTCTTCTTGGCGATCTGCTTCTTCAGCAGGCGCGCACGCTGCGACAGCTCGGCCTCGTCGGCCTTGGCCAGAAACGCGTCGAGACCGCCGCGATGCTCGACCGAGCGCAGGGCGGCGGCGGAGATGCGCAGACGCACGTTCTGGTTCAGCGCCTCGGAGATCAGCGTGACGTTGACCAGGTTGGGCAGGAAGCGGCGGCGGGTCTTGTTGTTGGCGTGGCTGACGTTGTTGCCGGACTGGACGCCTTTGCCGGTGAGTTCGCAAGCGCGGGACATGGTGCACCCTTCAGATTCTTGTTCCGGCCAAACCCAGGTGCCCGCGCAATACGGCGCGCGGTCTCCGATAGGCGGCCTAAAGGAAAGTCGGCGTTCCATAGTGGCATTTGGCCGGGGCGTCAAGCGCAAGCTGGCGGGCTGGCGGCGAGAGCTTTCTTAGAAAGGCCGGAATTCGCCCTATATGCAGGCTGAAAGGGACATGCCGGCTGGTCCGGCTCGAAGCATAAGGAACCCGACCCATGCCTTGCCCGCTTTCCATCAGGCTTACAGCCACAGCCCTGCTGTTGCCCGCGCTGGCGCTCCCTGCCGCGACGGCCGCCGCCCCGCAAACCTTCAGCGGGGACTACAGCGTCACCTATCTGGGGCTGCCGATCGCGCGCGCCTCCATCCGGAGCGTTTACGACGGCGACGCCTACAACATCAATGGTTCCGTCAACAGCGCCGGTCTCGGCCGCATCTTCGACGACACCAAAGGCTCCCTGACCGCCACCGGCCGGATCACCGGCAACGGCCCCGCCCCGCGCGCCTTCCGCGCCGAATACACCTCCGGCAAGAAGCCCTCGCTGGTCGACATACGCTTCGCCAATGGCACGGTCGCCTCCACCGAGGTCAAGCCGAAACCGAGGAAGCGCGGCAAGGACTGGGTGGCGCTGGACGACGGGCATCTGCGGCGGGCCATCGATCCCATCGCCTCCACCATGGTGCGCGCCGACACGCCCGACGAGGTGTGCGGGCGCACGGTGAAGATGTATGACGGCGAGATACGCGCCAACCTCAAGCTCAGCTTCGTCTCCAGGGGCGACATTTCCGTGAAGGGCTACAGGGGCCCCACCGTCACCTGTCGCATGAACTTCCAGCCCGTGGCCGGCTACCGGAAGGGCAAGAAGTCCCTCGACTACCTGAAGAACCGCAGCCGCATCATGGTCACGTTTGCCCCGGTCGGCGAGACCGGTGTATATGCCCCCATCCATGCAACGATCGGCACCCAGATCGGGACGATCACGATCAGCGCGCAGCGGTTCGAGGCCGCGAGGTAGGCGGCCGGCGCGCCGGGAGGGGAAGGGATGGGGCGCGCAACACTGATCGGTTTTTCGGCGGTCGCCATGTGGGCGCTGCTGGCCCTGCTGACCGATGCCTCGGGCACCGTGCCGCCCTTCCTGCTTTCGGCCATCACCTTCGCCATCGGCACCGGCGTCGGGCTCGTCGCGCGCCTGTTCATGGCGCAGCCGCAGCACAAGGCGCGCATTCCGCCTCTGGTGTGGGGTATCGGCATTGCCGGCCTGTTCGGCTATCACTTCTTCTACTTCACCGCGTTGCGCAACGCGCCGGCGGTGGAAGCCAGCCTCATCGCCTATCTATGGCCGCTGCTGATCGTCATCGGCTCGGCGCTGATGCCGGGCGAGCGCCTCGCCTGGAACCATGTCGCCGGCGCCCTGCTCGGCCTTGCCGGCACCTTCCTCATCGTCACCCGCGGCGGCGGCCTCTCCTTCGACGCGAGCTATGCCTTCGGCTACGCCATGGCCGGCGTCTGCGCGCTGGTCTGGTCGGCCTATTCGCTGCTGTCGCGGCGCTTCCCCTCGGTGCCGACCACCGTCGTCACATGGTTCTGCGCGGCGACCTCTGTGCTGTCGCTGGCCTGCCACCTGATGCTTGAGGAAACGGTGCTTCCGGCCAATGCCGGCCAATGGCTGGCCGTTCTCGGCCTCGGCCTGATGCCGGTGGGCGCGGCCTTCTACGCGTGGGACATCGGCGTCAAGCGCGGCAACATCCAGGTGCTGGGCGCGGCCAGCTACGCCGCGCCACTGCTGTCCACGCTGGTGCTGATCGCCACCGGCTTCGCGGAGCCGAGCTGGCGCATCCTCGCCGCCTGCGTGCTGATCACCGGCGGCGCGGTGCTGGCCGCCAAGTCGCTGCTGTTCCGCCGGAAAGTGCCTGCCAGAGCCTAGAAACTGTCCTTGCGCCGGCGGATTTCGGCGAACACCTCGACATCCGCCGCGTTCTCCATGCCGAGGTTCTTGCGGATCGCCGCATCGCTCCAGCGCAGGAACGGATTGGTTTCCAGCTCCGCGCCGATGGTGGTCGGCAGCGTCGCCCTGTTCTCGGCCCGCAGCGCTTCCACCTTCTTCGCCCGCGCCTGCAAGGCGGCGTTGTCCGGATCGACGGTGAGCGCGAAGCGGGCATTGGCCAGCGTGTATTCATGGCCGCAATAGACCTTCGTGTCGGCCGGCAGCGCCGCCAGCCTGTTCAGCGAAGCGAACATCACCGGCGGCGCGCATTCCAGCAGACGGCCGCAGCCGAGCGCGAACAGCGTGTCGGCGGCGAACGCCACCTTCGCCTGCGGCAGGTGGTAGGTGACATGGCCTGCCGTATGGCCCGGCGTGAAGATGACCTCGATGGTCTCGCCCCCGAAGGGAATGCGCGACCCGTCCTCGACCGTCTCGTCGATGCCGGGGATCTTCGCCTTCTCGGCCTCGGGTCCGACGATGCGCAGCTTGAAACGCTCCTTCAGCGCCAGATTGGCGGCGACGTGATCGCCATGATGATGGGTGACGAACAGGCGCGACGGCACCCAGCCGGTGCGCTCGATAGCGGCGAGGATCGGCGCTTCCTCCGGCGCGTCGATCAGCGCCACCTCGCCGCTGTCGGAATCGCGCATCAGCACGCCGAAATTGTCCTGCCGGCACATGAACTGTTCGATCTCGATCGCCATCGTCTTTCTCCTCTGTCGCCCCTGACATAGGCCGCGCCCGGTCCCCTGTCACCCCTCACGACCGGTGCTTTGTTGAACTCGGCACCGGCAGCGGCTACCGTCCGGATGAACCCGGAAAAAGGCTTTCCATGCATTCCGACATCGTCGACCTGCGCTCCTTCTATGCCTCGCCGCTCGGCCGCCTCACCGAGCGTTCGATCACCATGGCGCTGTCGTCGATCTGGGCGCAGGTGCCGAACGAGCGGCTGGTGGGGCTGGGCTATGCGCTGCCCTGGCTGGAGCGCTTCGGGGCCGATGCCGAGCGCGTCTTCGCCTTCATGCCGGCCACGCAGGGCGCGGTTATCTGGCCCGCGACCGGCCCGGCCGCCACGGCGCTGGTGTTCGACGAGGAACTGCCCCTGATGGATTCCTCGGTCGACCGCATGCTTCTGGTCCATTCGCTGGAACATGCGGAAAACCCGCGCGAGACGCTGAACGAGATCTGGCGGGTGCTGTCGCCGGCCGGGCGCGTCGTCATCGTCGTGCCGAACCGGCGCGGCGTGTGGGCCCGCTTCGAGCACACGCCCTTCGGCACCGGCCGGCCCTATTCGCGCGGCCAGCTCGGCGAGCTTTTGCGGGAAGCCAACTTCACCCCGGCCGCCTGGTCGGACGGGCTGTTCTTCCCGCCCTCGCGGCGCCGCTTCATGATGCGCCTGCACGGCCTGCTCGAAAGCGGCGGCCGCCGGTTGTGGCCGATCTTCTCCGGCGTCATCGCGGTGGAGGCGCAAAAGCGCCTCTATCAGGGCATCCCGGTGGCGCAACGCGCCTCGCGCCGCGTCTTCGTGCCGGTCCTGTCGCCCCAGGGCGCGCCGAGCCTCGGCATGCGCTTCATCGCCAACAGCGACCCGAATCCGAAAAGGCCGGGTTAGCCGGCCTTCGGAAGACCGACCTTGTCCAGGTCGAAGGACGTGGTCTGGTAGACCTGGTTCAGCCAGTTGCCGAACAGGAGATGGGCATGCGAGCGCCAGCGGTTGAGCGGCGGCCGCGACGGATCGTTGTCCGGATAGTATTCATGCGGCACCTCGATCGCGGTGCCGGCGGCGACGTCGCGGTCGTACTCTTCCTTGAGCGAGGTGGAGTCATATTCGATGTGGTTGAACATGTAGAGCCGGTTGCCGGTCGGCTCGGCCAGCAGGCACGGGCCCGTCACATCCGATTCCATCAGCAGGTCGAGGCCCGAGCCGGCGGGAATGTCGGCGCTGCGCACCTCCGTCCAGCGCGACACGGGGATGGCGAAATCGTCGGAGAAGCCTGCCAGATAGGGCGAGGCCGGCGCATGGTTGCGGTGCCGGTAGACGCCGAATGCCTTTTTCCCGAGCGTGTATTTCGGAATGCGGTGGAAGTGCCACGCAGCCGCCATCGCCCCCCAGCAGATGAAGAAGGAGGAATGGACGTTGGTGGTCGTCCAGCCGAAGATGCGCTCCAGCTCCTTCCAGTAGGTGACCTCCTCGAAGGGCAGCAGCTCGATCGGCGCGCCGGTGATGATGAAGCCGTCGAACTTGCGCTCCCGCACCTCCTCCCAGGTCTGGTAGAAGGAGATCAGGTGCTCCTCCGATGTGTTCTTGGCCCTGTGGTTGCCGATGCGCACCAGCGTCAGCTCCACCTGGAGCGGCGTGGCGCCCATCAGCCGCGCGAACTGCGTCTCGGTGCGGATCTTGTTCGGCATCAGGTTGAGCAGGCCGATCTGCAAGGGGCGGATATCCTGGCGCAGCGCCGTGCGCTCGTCCATCACGGACACCCCCTCGCGCACGAGCACCTCGCGGGCGGGGAGCTGATCGGGAATCTTGATCGGCATCGCACAAACTCCAAGACAAGGCCGGTTCCAAACAAAAAGACCGGCGGCGAAATCGCGGCCGGTCCCGACGTGCTCGTCAGCCTCGGCCTTTTTAGCGACTTCTTTAACGTGGCTGCAAGCCGACCGGCCAAATCACCACGGAACGGGTTCCTATCTATGACCGGCCATGGCCCGCGTCAATGCTCTGTGCCAAGCCTTCGCCCTCGACAATGCCGGTCGCGGCGGGTATTTCCCTCACACTCGCCGGAACATCCCGGCTTCCAACGGATCTTCGAACATGACCACGGCACAAGAACAGTCTCGTCCCCAGCCCCGCGCCGGCATACTGGACATCGAGGCTTATGTGCCGGGCAAGAGCGCGGCGCCCGCCGGCGTGAAGCTGCACAAGCTCTCCGCCAACGAAAACCCGCTCGGCGCTTCGCCGAAGGCCATCGAGGCGGCACGCGAGGTC
Organism: Aquamicrobium terrae; assembly: GCF_040545735.1. Taxonomy (GTDB): domain Bacteria; phylum Pseudomonadota; class Alphaproteobacteria; order Rhizobiales; family Rhizobiaceae; genus Mesorhizobium; species Mesorhizobium terrae_A. The sequence continues at coordinate 362,948 of NZ_JBEPML010000003.1, read as the reverse complement.
GCGGGCCGGCTGGAATTCTACCCTGACGGATCGTCGACCCGCCTGCGCGAGGCCATCGCCGAGGTGCATGGGCTGAACATGGCCAACCTCATGTGCTTCAACGGCTCGGACGAGGCACTGGCGCTCCTGTCGCGCATCTATCTCGCTCCCGGCGACGAGGCGATCTACCCGCAATACGGCTTCCTCGCCTACCGCATCGCCATCATGGCGGCGGGCGCCACCCCGGTGATCGCCGCCGAGACCGACGAGCGCGTCGATGTCGATGCGATCCTGTCCAGGGTCACCGACAGGACGCGCATGGTGTTCCTCGCCAATCCGGGCAACCCGACCGGCACCTACATCCCCTTCGACGAGGTGCGGCGCCTGCATGCCGGCCTGCCGAAGAACGTCGTCCTGATCCTCGACGCCGCCTATGCCGAATATGTGCGCCGCAACGACTACGAGGCAGGCGTCGAGCTGGTGGCCGGCGCCGAGAACGTGGTCATGACCCGCACCTTCTCCAAGGCCTATGGCCTGGGCGGCGCGCGCATCGGCTGGATGTATGCGCCCACCCACATCATCGACGCCGTCGAGCGCGTGCGCGACGCCTTCAACGTGACCGCGACGGCGATCGCCGCCGGCACCGCCGCCGTGCGCGACCGCGCCCATGTCGAGCACTCGGTCGTCCACAACGAGACCTGGTTGCCCTGGCTGACCAGGGAGCTGACCGCGCTTGGGCTCAGGGTAACGCCCAGCGTCACCAATTTCATCCTCATTCATTTTCCGGAGAACGGCAGGCATTCGGCTTCGGCCGCCGACGAATATCTGACCGCGCGCGGCTATATCCTGCGGCGCGTTGCAGGCTACGGTTTTCCCAACGCGCTGCGGATGACAGTCGGAACCGAAGAAGCCAATCGCGGCGTCGTCGCCGCCCTGACCGAATTCCTGAAAAGTTGAGAAAATGTCCGAACCCATGTTTGAGAAGATCGCCCTCGTCGGCATCGGCCTCATCGGCTCGTCGCTGGCCCGCGCGATAAGGGAAAAGAAGCTCGCCGGCCATATCGCCATTTCCACCCGCAGCCCTGAGACGCTGAAGCGGGCCGAGGAACTCGGCCTCGGCGACAGCTACACCACCGATGCGGCACAAGCGGTGCAGGATGCCGATCTGATCGTCGTCTCGGTGCCGGTCGGGGCTTCCGAGGCCGTGGCGAAGCAGATCGCGCCGGCGCTGAAGAAGGGCGCCATCCTCACCGATGTCGGCTCCACCAAGTCCTCGGTGATCGCCCAGATGCAGCCGCATGTGCCTGAAGGCGTGCACTTCATTCCCGGCCACCCGCTGGCCGGCACGGAAAAGTCCGGCCCCGACGCCGGCTTTCCCGACCTGTTCCAGAACCGCTGGTGCATCTTCACGCCGCTGCCCGGCACCGACCCGGATGCGCTGCAGACGCTGTCGGAGTTCTGGCGGCGCTGCGGCGCCAACATCGACACGATGGACGCCGACCATCATGACATGACGCTGGCCATCGTCTCGCACCTGCCGCACATCATCGCCTACAACATCGTCGGCACCGCCGACGATCTGGAGACGGTGACGAAATCGGAAGTCATCAAATATTCCGCCTCCGGTTTCCGCGACTTCACCCGCCTGGCCGCGTCCGATCCGACCATGTGGCGCGACGTGTGCCTGCACAACAAGGACGCCATCCTCGAAATGCTGGCGCGCTTCTCCGAAGACCTCGCCTCGCTGCAAAGGGCGATCCGCTGGGGCGACGGCGAGAAGCTGTTCGACCTGTTCACCCGCACCCGGGCCGTGCGCCGCTCGATCATCGAGGCCGGCCAGGAAATCGACGCGCCCGACTTCGGCCGCCAGGCGATCGAGCACCCGGCCAAGCCCTGACGGCAGCCATGGACATGGGCGAAACGGCCCGGCATGCCTCTGCATGCCGGGCCTTTTTCCTGCTCAATCGAGCGGCTTGATCCTGCCCAGCGGAATGAACCCCAGCACGGCGTTGCCCTGCACGATCTTGAGCGGCATCGTCGGCTGCTTGCCCATCATGGCGAGCGCGGTGAACCCCTGGCGGATTCGCTTCGCCTCCTCCGGCACGGCCGTGGCCAGCACCTCGGCCACCGCTTCCGGATTGGTGATGCGGATCGAAAGATCGGCATCGATAAGGCCCGTATCGTCCACGGCAAGCGGGCCGGACACGGCGACACGCGCCTCGCCCGACGACAGTTCCAGATTGGTGATGTCCAGCGCCTGGCCGCGCAGGCTCCGCGGCCTCGACCGGAGGAAGGCCACGCCGTTCTTCAGCCGCGCCTCGCCGGCCCCGTCGAGCGAAGGCACGTTGCGGCCCTGCAAGGCGTCGGCGGTGATGTCGAGTTCGGCGAAGCTGCCGCGATAGAGGATGTCGCCCCCGTCGGGCCACAGGTCGAGCGCGAGGTCGGTGACGTTGAAAAGCGGCACCGGCTCGCTGTCCTCCGGGTCGGTCTGGCCCGAGAACCCGGCGGCGGTCAGGGTAAGCTGGTCCGGCACCGATCGGGACAGCCTGGTGCGGATGTCGAGCTGGTCCCAGTCCAGCCACAGCGGCTCCAGCCCCGGCGCCAGCGTGCGCAGCGGGCCGCGCAGCGTCACGTCGGCCACCAGCGGCCGCAGGATGCTGGTGCTGGCCTCCAGCGCTCCGGTGGTCGCGGCGATGCCCCTGGCGTCGTCCTGATAGGCAAGGCTGTTGCAGGAAACGGCGAGCCGCAGCGGATAGCCTTCCACCCGCAGCCTTGTGCAATCGGAACGGATGCCCTTCCGTTCCAGTTCGGCGATGGTCTGCCGCGCCTCGCCCCGGATGCGGTCCGCCAGATAGAACCAGCCGGCGCTGTAGAGCCCGAACAGCACGGCCAGGAACAGCACCAGCCACAACAGCCCCCGCCGCCTTTTCGGTTGCGCCTCGTCCCTTGACGTCATGCTGCCACTCTCGCTACCCGTTGCCAGGGGGAACGACCCCCTTCCTGCTGCCCGGCGCGACCTTGGCCGCGCCCCACTCTGGTCTGGCGATATGGGCGATTTTTGGGTTTTTGGCTATGGCTCTCTGATCTGGCGGCCGGGTTTCGATTTCGTCGAGGCCCGCCGGGCCCGCCTCCACGGCTATCGGCGCGCGCTGTGCATCTACTCCTACGTCCATCGCGGCACGCCCGAGCGGCCGGGCCTCGTGCTCGGGCTCGACCGGGGCGGCTCCTGCGTCGGCATGGCCTTCCGGGTGGATACTGGTGCCCGCGATGACGTGATCGCCTATCTGCGCGAGCGCGAGCAGATCAACAATGTCTATATCGAGCGCACGTTGCCGGTCTGGCTGGAGGGCGGCGAGCGCGCCGAGGCGGTCGCCTATGTGGCCGACCGCCGCCACCGCCAATATGCCGGGGCGCTGGACGAGGCGGCGGCCGCCGCCATGGTGCGCGGCGCCTCCGGCCAGTCGGGCGCCAACGAGGACTATGTGGCCAACACCGTGCGTCATCTGCAGGCGCTCGGCATACGCGACCATTGGCTGGAAGACGTGGAGCGGCGAATCGCCCATTGATGGCTGCCGGGGCAGCGGTCGTCCTTGGCAATCGGGCGGGCGACCCTATCTTGGGGCCGTCGCCGGCCGCTGCCGCCGGCCGTTCTTGAAGGGAGACAGGATTTGCACAAGCGCAGGCTCGGCCGCACCGATCTCGAGATCGCCCCGCTGGTTTTCGGCGGCAATGTCTTCGGCTGGACGGCGGATGAGAAAACGTCCTTCGCATTGCTCGACCGCTTCGTCGATGCCGGCCTCGACGCCATCGACACGGCAGACGTCTATTCGCGCTGGGCGCCCGGCAATTCCGGCGGCGAATCGGAGACCATCATCGGCAACTGGCTGAAGAAAAGCGGCAAGCGCGACAAGGTGGTGATCATCACCAAGGTCGGGTCAGACATCGGCCAGGGCCGCGTCTCCCTGTCGCCGGTCCATATCGAGAAGGCGGTGGACGCTTCGCTGAAAAGGCTCCGGACCGACGTCATCGACCTCTACCTGTCGCACTGGCCGGACCCGACCGTGACCCATGCCGAGACGCTCGGCGCCTACCGGCGGCTGATCGAGAAGGGCAAGGTGCGCCATGTCGGCGCCTCCAACCTCGACGCCGGCCAGATGAAGGCCGCGCTCGATGCCGCCAACCATCACAACCTGCCCCGCTACGAGGTGTTGCAGCCCGGCTACAACCTCTACGACCGCGGCGAGTTCGAGGGCCCGCTGCGCGACCTGTGCATGGCGAAGGAGATCGGCGTCATCAGCTATTACGGGCTGGCCAAGGGCTTCCTCTCGGGCAAGTACCGCAGCAAGGCCGATCTTGGCAAAAGTCCGCGCGGCAGTTCCGCCGCCGCCTATCTCAACGAGCGCGGCCTGCGCATCCTCGCCGCCCTCGACGAGGTGTCCGCCCGCCACGGCGCAACCCCGGCGCAGGTGGCGCTGGCCTGGATCATGGCCCGGCCCGGCATCAGCGCGCCGATCGCCTCAGCGACCTCGCTCGACCAGCTCGAAAGCCTGATCGGGGCGGTCTCGCTGGAGCTTGCCGATGCCGACATGAGAAGGCTGGACATGGCCAGCACCCCCTGAGGGCCAAGGCAGGTCAAGGCACGCTGACGCCCAGTTCCTTCAGCCGCCGCGCGGCGGTGGGCGGCATCGGCGGCGGGTTCGGCCCCGTCGCCGCCTCGATCAGCAGCGCATCGCACGCCGCCTCGGTCTCGGCGATCAGCCGGCTCATGAACGCCTCCTTGTCCAGCCCGGGCGGGATCGGCTCGAGGAAGCGCGCCTTGATGGTGCCGGGAAAGCGCAGGAACTTGCGGCGCGGCCAGTAGAGCCCGGCGACATGGGCGACCGGCACCACCGGCACGCCGAGCTGGGTGTAAAGCTCGACGATGCCCCATTTGTAGTTCGGCACGTCGCCGGGCGCGCGCCGCGTGCCTTCCGGATAGATGATGAGCTGGCGCGGATTGCGTGCCATCTCGGCCCTGGTGGCCGCGCTCACCGCCTTCAGCGCCTTCGAGCGGCTGCCGCGGTCGACCGGGATCATGCGCATCTTGAGCACGTACCAGCCGAAGAACGGGATCCAGGTCAGCTCCCGCTTGAGGATGTAGAGCGGGTCTTTCAGGAAGGGGAAGAAGGCGATCGCATCCCAGAACGACTGGTGCTTGGGCGCCAGGATGAAGGAGCCTTCCGGCAGGTTCTCCTGGCCGGTGATCTCGCTTCGGGTATGCGCGATCTTCTCGTACAGCCACAGGCTGGAGCGCGACCAGAACTTCGGCACGAACCACGCCCGGTGTCGCGGCGACAGGAAGTAATAGGGAGACCAGAACAGCATCTGGAAGATCAGGCTGGCATAGAAGACGAAGTTGAAGGCCAGCGAGCGGATATGGAGCATGGGCGAGATGAGCCTGGGACCAGAGCAATTCCGGAAGGTGAAGCGCGCCTTCGTTACACCATGCGCCGCGAAAATGGAAACGGGCCGATATCGTGAGCGGCCGGGACCGATGGGCGGACCCTACTCGCCGGCGGAGGCGTCCGCCACCGACACCCCGCCATGTTGGAGGCGCACCGGCACGACGCCGCGGGCCAGCGCGACGAGATATTTGTTGTATTCGGTGAACAGCACCCGAAGCGCCTGCGGCTTGGTCAGCCAGCTCCCGTCGTCGAGCTTGGAGTTGACGACCGGATAGGGCTCCAGCCGCGCTTCGCGCAGCAGGCGGCCCATCTCCAGCAGGCTGCGCGGCATATGGTAGTTGTTGGTCACCAGGATGATGGAGCCATAGGCGTGCTCCCGCACCCATTTGGCGCTTTCCTCGGCATTGCCGATGGTATCGAGCGCGGCGCGGTCGATGTCCACGCAGCAGGTGAACAGCTTGCTGTCGCCGCCCATGGCAAGCTGGAGTTGCTTGCGGCTGGCGGCCGGGTGCACGCCGCTGATCAGCAGCCGCTGGCCCTTGCCCGATTCGAGCAGCTCCATCGCCGCGTCGAGGCGCGACTGGCCGCCGGTGAGCACGATGATGGCATCGGCCTTCTCGGGATCGGCCGGCGGGCTCAGCCGGCTGACATGGCTGGAGAACCAGCCGAAGCCGGCGACGAAACAGGTGACGGCGGCAAGGACGAGGATGGCCGCGACGCGCAGGAAACGGCGGGTACGGCCCCGCGTGCGCTCCCCCATGCGCGATGCTGGCACCATATCGGCCATCACACCCATTTCCTTCCCGAACATGCACCCATGGTAAACCTTGATTCGCGCCCTTTGGCGGAGTGCCGCCCGCACATTAGATTACCAATTATTTCCGTCCGTGACCCGCATCAACCGCCATCCGCCTGCCCCCCTTCGAGATCGCTGAGATAGGCCACGACCGTGGCATGCGAGGTGGCGGCGGTGAGCGCGCCGATGATCACCACCATCATCAGCACGCCGAGATAGCCGGCCGAGCCGATGGCGAAATTGCCGAACAGGGCGGCCGCCTGGTCGCCCTGCGGCGTGGCCATGTTGCGCGACGACCACCAGGAGAACAGGACGAAGACGATGATGGCGGCCAGACCGCCCGCCGCCGCCCCCTTCATGCCGGTGAACAGGAAGCGGGTGCGGAACTGGCGCGCGATGAACTGCGCCTCGGCCCCCACGAAATGCAGCACCTCGATGATGTGGCCGTTGCCGGCCATGGCGCCGCGCGTGGCGAACACCACCGTCATCACCGTCGCCGACAGCATCAGCGCCAGCACGGCGATGCCGATGGTCACCGTGGTGTGGGCCATGGCCACCAGCCGGTCGACCCAGGTGCGGTGGTCGTCCAGCGTGGCGCTCGGCACCGCGGTCGACACCGCCGTGCGCATGGCGGCGAAGTCGGGCGGGCTGCTTTCGTCGATGGTGACGATGACGAGGCGCGGCACCGGCAGTTGCTCGATGTCGAAGCCGGAGCCCAGCCACGGCTCCAGGAGCCGCGTCGTGGCCGCCCGGTCGACGATGCGGGTGCCCTTCACCCCGTCGAATTCGGAGACGACGCCGGCGGCGGTGGCGAGCGCGATCTCCATGTCGAGGCCGTCGGCCGGCTTGATCTGGATCGTCGCCTCGCGCGAGATCTGGTTCTCCCAGACCGACGCCGTGTCGCGCACCAGCGTCACCGCGCCGAAGGTGACGCAGGACAGGAAAGTCATGATGGCGATGACGACGACCAGCGCTCGGCCGGCGATGTTCTGCGCCGGCACGATGGGCGCGGTCTTGCGCGGCGCGCGCTCCGCCGGCTGGGGCCGTTCGGCCGCATCCTCTTCCACCGGGCCCGGAGCCGGAACGTCAATCATAGATGTCCAGCCTTCCATTGGCGAGGATCAGGCGGCGCGCGTCCACCTGGTCCATCAGCGTGAGGTCGTGGGTGGCGATGACCACCGCCGTGCCCAGCCGGTTCAGCTCGATGAACAGCCTGAGCAGCCGGCGCGCGAGCTGCGGATCGACATTGCCGGTCGGCTCGTCGGCCAGCAGGATTTCGGGCTGCTCGATCAGGGCGCGGGCGATCGCCGCGCGCTGCTTCTCGCCGCCGGAGAGCACCGGCGGCAGCACATGCATGCGCTCGCCCAGCCCCACCCATTTCAGCAGTTCCATGACATCGGTGCGGTAGCTGGATTCCTCGCGGCCCCGCACGCGCAGCGGCAGCGCCACGTTCTCATAGGTCGTCATGTGGTCGAGCAGGCGGAAATCCTGGAACACGATGCCGATGCGCCGGCGCAGCAGCGGCAGTTCGGCGCGCGAGATGCGGGCGCGGTCCTTGCCGAAGATGGTGATCAGCCCGCGCGTCGGCTTCAGCGACATGAACAACAGGCGCAGCAGCGTCGTCTTGCCGGCGCCGGACGGCCCGCTCAGGAACTGGAACGACCCGGCCGGTATGTGCAGGGAGATATCGCGGAGAATCTCCGGACCCATGCCATAGCGGAGGCCGACATTTTCGAAGCGGATCACGTTGAACGACCTGAAAGCTGAACGGCCGAAGCACCGACCGTTTCCTTTGTGTGAAAATCGTTAGGCTTGGTTAACGCCACGTTAAATTCCGGCACTTTCGTCACTTGCGGGCGGGCTCCGGTCGCGAAGCGTTAACCATTTTTCGTCTACCTGAAAAAAAACGACGGTGCGAACGGGGACCAGCATGGCCGCCCAGACGATGGCACGACCGGTTTCCGGCGAAATCATGACCGGCGCCAGCGAACGGCGTGCCTGCGACCATTTCCCCGCCGCGGCGGGCGCCTTCGATGCGGGCCCCTTCGACTCTGGCACGGCCGATATCGTCGATGCCGATTACGTCACCCTTACCGAAACGCACCATCCCGGCCCCCGGTCCGCGGAACCGGCCGGCACCGCACCTGCCCCCGCGCAACCGCCGGCGGCGGACGGCATGGCCATGCTGCTTGCCCGCGACCCCGTTCCTTCCCGCTCCCTGTCGAAATCCGGCGGTCCCGCCTTCTGGCTGGGCGGGCTCGGCATCGCCATCGCCGCCTTCTGGATCGCCGGCGGCCACGCGCTGGTGACGGAGACGGAACTCCTGCGCAGCACGCCGCAATCGGCGCTCAGCATTTCCGCCGTCACCTCGCGCGTCGACGATACGGGCGCGCGGCCGTTGCTCTTCGTCGACGGCGAGGCCGGCAATGACGGCGCGGAAGCCGCGCCGCTGCCGCCGCTGGAAATCCGCGTCACCGGCGAAGACGGCCGCGTCACCCGCTACAGGTTGGGGACATTGGACCGCACCTTGGCACCGGGCGAAAGATTTGCCTTTTCCGGACGCGTCGAGGTGCCTAGAAACGGGGTGAAATCCGTATCCGTCGCCTTCGCCGGATAGAGCATGCCGCCCGAAAGTGGGAACCGGTTCCGGGGTGACGGCATGCGAAAGGTGAATCGAAGCCAGACCAGGTTCCAGCGGGAGTATCGCCACATGCCAGTCGTGCGCGGCAAGAACATCGAAGTCCTGTTCTCGGCCTCGGCGATCGCCCGCCGCAACCTTGAACTGGCCAAGGAGATCGCCAGCCGGGAATATCAGGACCTGCTGGTCATCTCGATCCTGAAGGGTTCCTTCATCTTCGCCGCCGACCTGATCCGCGCCATGCACGATGCCGGCCTCGCCCCGGAGGTCGAGTTCATCTTCATCTCCTCCTATGGCGCCGGCACGGAAAGCGGCAAGGTGCGCGTGCTGCGCGACATCGACAACGAGGTGACCGGCCGCGACGTGCTCCTGATCGACGATATACTGGAATCGGGCAAGACGCTGCAATTCACCCGCGAGTTGATGCTTTCGCGCGGCGCGAAAAGCTGCTCGCTGGCCGTGCTGCTCGACAAGCGCATGCGCCGCCAGACCGATCTGGAGGCCGACTATGTCGGCTTCGACTGCCCCGACCATTTCGTCGTCGGCTATGGCATGGATGTCGGCCACGCCTTCCGCGAGCTGCCCTTCGTCGGCATCGTCAAAGGGGATGCCTAGAGCAGTTCCAGCAAAAGTGCGAAGCGGTTTTGCGTCCGCAACTGCGTCAAAATAACAGGTTGAGCATTTTTGCGATTCGCAGAAAGCGGAAACGCTCCAGCCGGGGCGACGCATAACTTTTTGCTTACTATGTCCGATCAACAAAATTCAACTTTTGGCCGCCAATGATCGGGCATGGCAAAGCTTCTGATCGTCGAGGACGATGATTCCGTCCGCATGTTCGTCTCCCGCGCGCTGGAGCGCGCCGGGCACCATATCGATGTCGCCGCAGACGGGGCGCAAGGGCTGGAGATGATCCGCGCCGCCAAGGGCGGCTACGATCTCGTCGTCTCCGACATACGCATGCCGGAGATGGACGGCATCGAGATGGCGAAATCCGCCGCCGGCCTCCATCCCGGGCTGCGCATCCTGCTCATGACCGGTTACGCCGACCAGCGCGAGCGCGCCGACGAGCTGAACGGCGTCATCATCGACGTCGTCAACAAGCCGTTCTCGCTGGCCGAGATCCGCGGCCGGGTCGACACGGCGCTGTCGGTGGAACTCACCCGCGCCGCCTGACCACGGCGGCGCTTCCGCATTCCATAGATACGGATTGGAAGCAGCTTCGTGCTGCGGGCCGAGGCCTTATTTCAGCTCCAGCAACCGCTCCAGATAGCTGCGCTCGACATCCGGCGCCAGCGCATCGCCCAGCCGCTTGCGGATCGCCTCGAGAATCTGGCGGGCGCGCTGCACGTCGATCTCGTCCGGCACCTTGACCGAATCGCCGAAGTCCGGCCCCTGCGTGGCGCGCGGCCGGCCGAGCGGATCGCGGTCGGCGCTCTGCTGGCGTCCGCCCTGTCCCTCCTGGCCGTCCTCGCCCATCATGGCCTGCAATTGCTGCATCATCTCGCGCGCGCCCTGCCGCAGCGCCTCAAGCGCCCGGCCCTGATGGCCGACGGCGCGGTCACCCTCGCCCTGGCCGAGCGATTCGCCGGCCTGGCCCATGGAGCGGTCGGCCTGCCCGAAGCCCTCATTGGGCTGCATGCCCAAGCCTTCGAGGTCCTTGCCGAGCTGCTGGAGGTCCTGCTGGAGCTGGCCCTGGCCCTCCTGCAACTGCTTGAGCGCCTCGGCAAGCTCTTCCGGGGTCATCTGCTGGCCCTGGCCCTCGCCCTGCTGGCCTTGCTGACCATGGTCCTGCCAGTCCTCGCCCATCTGGCCGTTCTGGCCATTGTCGCCGCGCTGCGTCTGGTCCATGCGGAAGGTTTCGTTCATCATCTCCTGCTGGCGGCGCATGATCTCGCCCAGCTTGTTCATCTGCTGGCTGAACTCGCCCTGCTGGCCCGGTTGTCCTTGCTGCGGCTGGGCCATCTGCAGATTGTTCATCATGTCCTGAAGCTGGGCCAGAAGGTCCTCGGCCTGCTCGCGATTGCCGGAGCGGGCCAGATTCTCGATCTGGTCCAGCATGCGGTCGAGATCGCTCTGGCGCATCTGCTGGCCGTTCTGCGGCATCTGGGCGTTGTTCTGGTTCTGGTTGCGCTGCGCGAACTCACGCAGGAAATCGTTCATCGCCTGCCGCAGTTCCTGCATCAGCTTCGATATTTCCTCATCGGTAGCGCCGTTGCGCAGGGCGTCCTGCAACGCCTGCTGCGCCTGCCGCAGACGCTGCTCGGCGGCCGACAGATTGCCGTCCTCGATGCCCAGCGCCACCTGCCACAGGTAGGAGACCACGTCGCGAAGCTGATCGTCGCCCGACGCCAGCTTGAGCCGGGTACGGGCGCTCATCAGCGCCAGATAGTTGGCCGGGCTGTCGAACGTGTCTTCCGGGCGCAGCGTCACGGCGTCCATCAGGTCGAGCACGCGTTGCTTGGCGTTGGCGTCGAGGCCGAGCAGGCGGCGCTGCTCAATCACCGCCCGCGCCAGCGGATTGGTGAAGCTGCGCTCCGGCATGACCATGGCAACGGCCTCGCTGCGCCCGCTCTGGCCTGCATCGTCGGTGGCCGAAAGCGTCAGCGTGATGGCGCTGCCGGCCCACACATGCTCGGTCAGGTCCTTGGAGGTCTTGGCGGCATTGGCCTTGGAGCCGCGCCGCGGCAGGTTGAGCGTCATTTCCGGCGCATCGTAGAGCGGGCGCGCATCGGGGGCCGGTGCTTCAGCCTGCGCGAACTCGGCTTCCGCAGCGGCCGCGCCATAATCGTCCTCGACCTCATATTGCAGTTCGAGCGTGCCGTTGACGGCGCGCTTCGGCTCGCCGGCGAAGCGGATCACCGGCGGCTTGTCCGGCGTCACCGAGAAGGCCCAGCGGCCGATCTCCTGCCGGCCAGATTGCAGCACCAGTTCGCCGTCCTCGGTGAGCGTGCCGGCGAACTGCCTGACGCCGCTGGCGGCGGGCGTGACGGGAGCGCTGTCGGACCCGCCTTCCACCGCCGGAGCGGCCGGTTCGATCGCCTGCGCCTCACGGCCCGCAGGCGCATAGCTCAGCGTCTCCTCGCCCGAGCCGCCGGTGACGCGCAGCGACAGCGTGCTGTCCTGCGGCACGGTGAAGGTGGAGACGGCGCGATTGGCGTCGGCGGTCAGGAACATCGGCGCCTTGCCCGTATAGGGCGGCGGCGTCACCCAGGCGTCGATGCGCGGCGCGATCGCCTCGCGCGCGGCGGCGGGCCGGAACCCGTCGGTCAGCCGCCCGCCCAGCGGGCCGAAGGAAAAGGCGAAGGAGGTGACCAGAAGCAGCGCCACAGCGGCGCGCAGGCCCCACGGGTCGCGCTCGGGCACGCGCGCGGCGGGCAGGGCCGCATCAAGGCGGCCGAGGCGCGCCGCCATGCGCTTCTGGTGCTCGCGCCACAGCGCCTCGCCGAAGGGCGAGTGCGTGCCGCTCGGCCGATCGCTGAGGGCCTGCACCGGGCTGTGCTCCAGCCGGTTCACCGCCTCGATGCGGCGGTCGACCTCGGCGGCGGAAGGCAGGCGAAAGCGGCGCAGCGGCCACAGGGCCGCCAGCGTGCCGATGGCGAAGATGGCGACGATGCCGATGCGCAGCGCATCCGGCATACGCGCCAGCACGCCGAACCAGGACAGGCTGACGAACAGCCCGGCGACCAGCAGCAGCGGCAGCACCAGCGGCCAGATCCGCTCACCGATCATGGCCGCGCGCGTCGCCGCGCGGCTCATCAGGAGACGCTGCGGCAGTCTCGGGGTCGTGCTTGCGTCGGGACGGTCAGTCATCGGCCTTTCCACGGCCGGCCTTCATGGCATGGCCTGTTCGCCAACTATAGCAGTCCAACAATAACAGCAAAGACGGCGAAGGCGAGGCGACCTCCCGAAATCGTGAACGGCCGCCGCCCCTGAAACCGCGTCGCAGCATGGCAAAACCGCCGCTTGCGGCCTGCCCTCAGGCGTTTTCAGAGCCAGTCGGGCACGCTGTCGAGCCCGATCAATTCCTCGTAGGTCTGGCGCTTGCGCACGACGGCGAAACGGTCGCCGTCGACCAGCACCTCGGGAATGAGGGGGCGGGTGTTGTAGGTGCCGGATTGCACCGCGCCGTAGGCACCGGCGGTGCAGACGGCCACCAGATCGCCCGGTCCCAGGCGCGGCAAATTGCGGTCGAGGCCGAGATAATCCCCGGTCTCGCACACCGGCCCGACCACGTCGGCCCGGAGCCACTCGGCCTTGTCGGCAGGTTCGATCACCGGGCGGATCTCGTGATAGGCCTCGTAGAGCGTCGGGCGGATGAGATCGTTCATCCCGGCATCGACAATGAGGAAGTTCTTCGCCTCGGCCTCCTTGAGGTAGATGACCTCGGTGACGAGGATGCCGGCATTGCCGACGATCAGCCGGCCCGGCTCGAACATCAGCTTGACGCCGAGGTCGCCGAAGCGCCTGCGCACGATCTCGCCATAGGCCACGGGAAGCGGCGGCGGCGAATTGTCCAGATGATAGGGCACGCCGAGCCCGCCGCCCATGTCGACATGAGTGATGGCGTGGCCGTCCGCCTTGAGCTGGCCGACCAGTTCCGCCATCAGCGCGAAGGCGTTGTCAAACGGCTCGAGGTCGGTGATCTGGCTGCCTATATGGGCATCGACGCCGCGCACCTTCAGCCCGGGAAGCTTTGCGGCCCGGGCATAGGCCTGGCGCGCCCGCGACAGCGGGATGCCGAACTTGTTCTCCGACTTGCCGGTCGATATCTTGGCATGGGTGCGCGCATCGACGTCCGGGTTGATGCGCAGCGACACCGACGCCACCTTGCCGAGCGCCACGGCCCGCGCCGAAAGAAGCTCCAGCTCCGGCTCGGATTCGACGTTGAAGCAGTAGATGCCGGCTTGAAGCGCGAAATCCATTTCCCGCGCCGTCTTGCCGACGCCCGAGAACACGATCCTTTCGGCCGGGATGCCGGCGGCGAGCGCCCGGCGGATCTCGCCTTCCGAGACCGTGTCGGCCCCGGCGCCGAGCTTCGCCAGCACCTTCAGCACCGCCTGGTTGGAATTGGCCTTCAGCGCATAGCAGACCATGGTGTCGAGGCCGGCGAAAGCCTGGCTGAACACGTTGAAATGGCGCGTCAGCGTCGCCGTCGAATAGCAGTAGAACGGCGTGCCGACCGCAGCCGCGATGGCCTTTACCGAGACGTCCTCGGCGTGCAGGACGCCGTCGCGATATTCGAAATGGTTCAAGGCGAAGGTCCGGAAATCAGATCAGCTTGTCGAGGATGAAAGGCTTGTCGGTGTCCGGTTTCTGCGGCTCGGGCGGCAGCGGCTCCTTGTTGCGCTGGGCTTCCTTGCGCGCCTCGACGGCCGCCTCATAGGGCGTGTCGAGGCCTCCCTTGCGCCCGCAGGCGGCAACCGTCGCCGTTGCGGCGACCAGCGCCAGCATCACAACCATCCTGCCTGCGGTCATCGTTCCATCCTGTCCGTGCTTCTGCCCAGAACTTTTAGCTAGATAGCTACCTAGCCAGACAGCTAGAGCTTCTAGCCAAGTTTGGCCGTTATTGCCACCTGCCATCAAGCCTTGGCGAGGCGCTTTTTCCAGTAGCGCACCTGCCGGCGCACCTCGGCCGGCGCGGTGCCGCCGAAGCTCTGCCGGCTCTTCACCGAATTCTGCACCGAAAGAACCGAGAAGATGTCCGCGGTGATGCCGTCATGGATCGATTTCAGGTCGTCCAGCGTGAGCTTCTCCAGCCCGACCTTCTTCTCCTCGGCCAGCGCCACCGCGCGGCCGGTGACGTGATGGGCCTCGCGGAACGGGATGCCGAGTTCGCGCACCAGCCAGTCGGCCAGGTCGGTGGCGGTGGAGAAGCCGGAGCCGGCCGCTTGTCTCATGGCGGCCGCGTTCACCGTCAGGTCGCGCACCATGCCGGTCATCGCCGCCAGCATCAGGTCGAGCGTCTCGGCCGCGTCGAACACGGCTTCCTTGTCCTCCTGCATGTCCTTGGAATAGGTCAGCGGCAGGCCCTTCATCACCGTCAGAAGGCCGATCAGATGGCCGTTGAGGCGCCCGGTCTTGGCCCGCACCAGTTCGGCCGCGTCCGGGTTCTTCTTCTGCGGCATGATCGAGGAGCCGGTGGAGAAGCTGTCGGACAGGCGCACGAAGCCGAACTGCGGCGTCGACCAGATGACGATCTCCTCGGCCAGCCGCGACAGATGCGTGCCGGCGATCGCGGCGATGGACAGGAACTCCAGCGCGTAGTCGCGGTCGGAAACGCTGTCGAGCGAATTGCGGGTCGGCTCGCGGAAGCCGAGCGCCTTCGCCGTCATGTGCCGGTCGATGGGGAAGCCGGTGCCGGCAAGGGCGGCGGCCCCCAGCGGGCTCTCGTCCATGCGTTCGATGGCGTCGCGCACCCGCGAAAGGTCGCGCGCGAACATCTCGGCATAGGCGAGGCAATGATGGCCGAAGGTCACCGGCTGCGCGGTCTGGAGATGGGTGAAACCCGGCATGACGGTTCCGGCATGCTCTTCTGCGCGCTCCACGAAGGCCGCGATCAGGCCTTTCAGCGCCTCGGCGACGCGGTGGAATTCGTCCTTCACCCACAGCCGGAAATCGACCGCCACCTGATCGTTGCGCGAGCGCGCCGTGTGCAGGCGCCCGGCGGCCGGGCCGATCAGCTCGGCCAGCCGCGCCTCGATGTTCATGTGGATGTCTTCGAGCTTGGTGGAAAAGGCGAACTTGCCGTCCTCGATCTCCTTGAGGATGGTCCCGAGGCCATCGGCGATCTTCTTGCTGTCGTCGGCCGAGATGATGCCGGTCTTGGCCAGCATCTCGCTGTGGGCGAGCGAGCCCCTTATATCCTGCGCGTAGAGCTTGCGGTCATAGCCGATGGAGGCGTTGATCGCTTCCATGATCGCGGCGGGACCCGAGGCAAATCGTCCGCCCCACATCTGGTTGCTGGCCTTCTTGTCACTCATCGCTATAACCCGTGTCCGGAGCAGTTGATAAAATGGCAGACGGCAGAAAACTTTTTCCCACCCCGCGCCTGATCCTGGCGGCCCTCGTGGCCGGGGCCGCAGCCGGCGCGCTCGCGGTATATGTCAGCGGCGGCCTTCCTGGCAACAACGCACCGGACGCGACGGCATCCGTCGCCGGACAGGATCGCGTCTGCGCCGCCAAGGCCGGGAAGGCGAAGGCGGTGGCGGCGGCCGCCACCGGCCATGTCGCCGCCATGCTGCCCGCCGATCCGCCGCAGTCCCTGGCGGCCCTCGCCTTCAGCGACCCCGATGGAAAGCCGGCTACCCTTGCCGGACACGCCGGCAAAACTGTGCTCGTCAACCTGTGGGCGACATGGTGCGCGCCCTGCCGCGCCGAAATGCCGGCGCTGGACGAGCTTCAGCAGAAGATGGGGGGCGACAGGTTCGAAGTCGTGGCGATCAATGTCGACACCGGCAACGACGACAAGCCGAAGGCCTTCCTCGACGAAATCAAGGTCTCGAGCCTCGCCTATTACAGCGACCACACAATGGGCGTGTTCAACGATCTGAAGTCGAAGGGCCTCGCCCTCGGCCTGCCGGTCACCGTTCTGGTCGATGACGAGGGCTGTCTTCTGGCCCATATGAACGGTCCCGCCGAATGGTCCACGCCGGATGCATTCAAGTTTATCGAGGCCGCTCTAGGTGACGTAAAGTAAAGCTGGATTTCCCCATAATCCTTAACCGGCTTTCATCGGAACGACACGCAACTGTTGTCTGCCTGTCATATTCGCCCCATACTCCCGACCGCGGAACTTAACTCCATTCGGTCAACGAAGTATCGGGAGAAGAAGATGAAGCTTCTGGGTATCGCAGCAGGTTTCGCCACTGCACTCACTCTGTATTCCTCGGCCAGTGCCCTTGCCGCCACCCAGATAAGCTGGTGGCACGCCATGACCGGCGCCAATGCCGAGGTCGTCGACAAGATCGCCAAGGACTTCAACGCCAGTCAGAGCGACTACGAGGTCGTCCCGGTGTTCAAGGGAACCTATCCCGAGGCGCTGAACGCCGGCATCGCCGCCTTCCGCGCCGGACAGGCGCCCGACATCATCCAGGTCTTCGACGTCGGCACCGGCGTCATGATGGCCGCGCAGGGTGCCATCCGCCCGGTGGCCGAGGTGCTTGAAGGCGCCGGGCTGAAGTTCGACAAGAGCCAGTATCTGCCGGGCATCGTCGCCTATTACTCCAAGCCCGACGGCACCATGCTGTCCTTCCCCTACAACTCCTCCTCGCCGATCCTCTACTACAACAAGGACATCTTCGAGAAAGCCGGGCTCGACGTGAACAACCCGCCCAAGACCTGGAACGAGGTTTTCGAAGCGGCGAAGAAGATCAAGACCAGCGGCGCGGCCGAATGCGGCTACACCTCGACCTGGCTGACCTGGATCCATCTGGAGAATTTCGCGGCCTGGAACAACGTGCCCTACGGCACCCAGGAGAACGGCCTGGCCGGCGGCGAGGTCGAGCTGAAGATCAACGCGCCGCTCTTCGTCAACCATTTCCAGGCGATCGCCGATCTCGCCAAGGACGGCACCTTCAAATATGGCGGCCGCACCTCGGAAGCCAAGCAGCTCTTCCTCGCCGGCGAATGCGGCATCATGACCGAATCCTCCGGCGGCCTCGGCGACATCGTCAAGGCGGGCATGAACTACGGCATCGGGCAACTGCCCTATGACAGCGACGGCAACGGCCCGCAGAACACCATTCCCGGCGGCGCCAGCCTGTGGGTGATGGCCGGCAAGTCTGACGAGCAGTACAAGGGCGTCGCCGCCTTCTTCAACTACCTGTCGCAGACCGACGTGCAGCAATATCTGCACGAGCAGTCCGGCTACCTGCCGGTGACGCTCGCCGCCTATGAGGCGACCAAGAACTCGGACTTCTACGAGAAGAATCCCGGCCGCGAGACGCCGATCCTGCAGATGATGGGCAAGGCTCCGACCGAGAACTCCAAGGGCGTGCGCCTCGCCAACCTGCCGCAGGTCCGCGACATCCAGAACGAGGAGTTCGAGAAGATGCTCGCCGGCCAGCAGACCGCCCAGCAGGCGCTCGACGCGGCCGTCCAGCGCGGCAACGCGGCCATCAAGGATGCGATGGGCAACTGAGCCCATCCGCCGATCCGGGCCGGCACATCCTTGCCGGCCCCTGCCTGTCCCCTAATTTCGGAAAAGACCCGGATTGGAGAGGGTTCAGGAATTCGCGCCCCGATGGGCACGGTGGCGAGCCCGCGGCGACGGACGGAAAACCGTACGGCGACTTCCCGTCCGCACGCGCGAAAAGAGGGACGCCGAGGCTGGAGGAGGGCCATATCATGACGCCCCGCGTCGTATTCCCGAACCGGGTCCTGCCCTATCTGCTCGTTGCCCCGCAACTTGCCATCACGCTGGTGTTCTTCTACTGGCCGGCGGGCCAGGCGCTCTACCAGTCGATGCTGCGCGAAGACCCGTTCGGCCTCAGCTCCCGCTTCGTCGGGTTCGCCAATTTCAGGAAGGTGCTGGCCGATCCCGCCTATGTGAACTCCCTGGAGGTCACCGCCATCTTCTCCATCGCCACCGCCGCCGTTGCCATGAGCGTGGCGCTGCTGCTGGCGGTGATGGCCGACAAGGTGGTGCGCAGCCGGGGCCTCTACCGCACGCTGCTGATCTGGCCCTATGCGGTGGCGCCGGCCATCGCCGGCATGCTGTTCCTGTTCCTGTTCAACCCCTCGATCGGCACGCTGGCCGTGCTGCTGCGCAAGGCGGGCATCTCCTGGGACCCGTTGCTCAACTCCACCGACGCCATGGTGCTGGTGGTGACCGCCGCCGCCTGGAAGCAGATCAGCTACAACTTCCTGTTCTTCGTCGCCGGATTGCAGGCGATCCCCAAGACGCTGATCGAGGCGGCGGCCATCGACGGCGCAGGCGAGACCAAACGGTTCTGGACCATCGTCTTCCCGCTGCTGGCGCCGACCAGCTTCTTCCTGCTGGTCATCAACACCACCTACGCCTTCTTCGACACCTTCGGCATCATCCACGCCGTCACCGGCGGCGGGCCGGGCAAGGCCACGGAAACGCTGGTCTACAAGGTCTACAATGACGGCTTCGTCAACCTGATCCTCGGCGAATCCGCCGCCCAGTCGGTGATCCTGATGATCATCGTCATCGCGCTCACCGCCATCCAGTTCCGCTATGTCGAGAGGAAGGTGCATTATGGCTGACCTCAAAGCGCCGGCCAGCGGCCACGACAAGCTGATGATCGGCCAGTCGGCCACGGGCATCTATGTCGCCCACGCCATCCTGATCCTCGGCATCCTCATCGTCGCCTTCCCGATCTACTACACCTTCGTCGCCTCCACCCACACCTTGCAGACCATATTGCGCCCGCCGCTGCCGCTGCTGCCGGGGCCGGAATTCTGGAACAACTACTCGCAGGCGCTGTCGGGCGGGGTGAACCGGATCGGCGGGGTCGGCGTCGATACGCTGCTGGTCAACACCACGGTGATGGCACTCGGCATCGCCATCGGCAAGATCGTCATCTCGATCCTGTCGGCCTATGCCATCGTGTTCTTCCGCTTTCCGCTCAGGATGACCTTCTTCTGGATCATCTTCATCACCCTGATGCTCCCGGTCGAGGTGCGCATCCTGCCCACCTACAAGGTGATGGTCGACCTCGGCCTCATCGACACCTATGCCGGGCTCATCGTGCCGCTGATCGCCTCGGCGACGGCGACACTGCTGTTTAGGCAGTTCTTCATGACCATTCCGGGCGAACTGGTCGAAGCCGCCCGCGTCGACGGCGCCGGGCCGTGGCGCTTCTTCTTCGACATCCTGCTGCCGCTGTCGCGCACCAACATCGCGGCGCTGTTCGTCATCCTCTTCATCTACGGTTGGACGCAATATCTGTGGCCGCTTCTGGTCACCAACAGCAACAGCATGAACACCATCGTCATCGCGCTGCGCAAGATGATCTCCTTCGCCGACGCCGACACCCAATGGCACCTCGTCATGGTGACGGCGATGCTGGCCATCGTGCCGCCCATCCTCGTGGTGGTGGCGATGCAGCGCTGGTTCGTCAAGGGTCTGGTCGAGTCGGAGAAATAGGAACAATGGCGACAGTCGATCTCAACGATGTGCGCAAGGTCTATGCCGGCGGCGTCGAGGCGGTAAAAGGCGTCTCGATCGCCATTCCCGACAAGGCGCTGTGCGTGCTGGTCGGGCCTTCGGGCTGCGGCAAGTCCACGCTGCTGCGCATGATGGCCGGGCTGGAGGCCATCTCCTCGGGCACGATCTCCATCGACGGCAAGGTCGTCAATGAGATCGGCCCGACCGACCGCGACATCGCCATGGTGTTCCAGAACTACGCGCTCTATCCGCATATGAGCGTCTACGACAACATGGCCTACGGCCTGCGCAACCGCCGCACCCCGAAGCCCGAGATCGACAGCCGCGTGCGCGCCACCGCCAGGACCCTCGAACTGGAGCAGCTTCTCGACCGCAAGCCGCGCCAGCTTTCCGGCGGCCAGCGCCAGCGCGTCGCCATGGGCCGCGCCATCGTGCGCAATCCCAAGGTGTTCCTGTTCGACGAGCCGCTTTCCAATCTCGACGCCAAGCTGCGCGGCCAGATGCGGGTGGAAATCAAGAACCTGCAACGCAATCTCGGCGTCACCTCGGTCTACGTCACCCACGACCAGCTCGAGGCCATGACGCTGGCCGACATGCTGGTGGTGATGAATGCCGGCCTGATCGAGCAGATCGGCGCGCCGATGGACGTCTACGAAAAGCCGGCCTCGACCTTCGTCGCCGCCTTCATCGGGGCGCCGCCGATGAACCTGCTGGCGCTGGCGCGCGAGACGGACGGCACGGCCACGGTGATGGGCGGGGCGAGGATCGAAGGATCGATACCGCAGCATGCGGCGATCGTCGGCCTGCGGCCCGAGGATGCGCTGGTCTCGACCCCGCAGTCGCCTCAGAAGGGCGCGCTCTCGCTGCCGGTGACGGTGGAGGCGGTCGAGCCTGTCGGAATGGAAAGCTTCCTGCACTGCGCCACCGGCGGCGAGCGCATCGTGGTGCGGGTGCCGGGCCGCAGCATGGTCCAGCCCGGCGACACGCTGGAAATCGCAGCCGGCCTCGACCGGCTGCATTTCTTCGACAAGGACGGCAAGCGGGTCTGAAACCCGTCTGCCCCATCCCGTATCAGTTGGCGATGCGGCGGGCGAACTCGGCCAGCGCCTTCTGGTAGATCGTGGCGCGGTTCCAGTCGTTCCAGTGCCTGTAATTGACTTCGCCCGGACCGTATCCGCCACCCGGCTGCCAGCCATGGCCGCGCAGGAAGTTGGCGGTCGAGGCCAGCACGTCGGCGCGCGAGCGGATCAGGTCGCGGCGGCCGTCGCCGTCGAAGTCGACGGCATATTCCAGATATTTCGACGGCAGGAACTGGGTCTGGCCGAGTTCGCCGAAGCCGGCGCCCTTCATCTGGGCGGCCGAGATATAGCCCTTCTGGGCGATGATCAGCGCCGAATCCAGCTCGTTGGTGAAGAAGGCCGAGCGGCGGCAGTCATAGGCCAGCGTCGCCAGCGGGCCGAACACGCCCTTGTTGCCGGAATTGGCGCCGAAGCCCGTCTCCATGCCCCAGATGGCCAGAAGAACCTCCGGCTGCACGCCGTAGCGCTGCTCGATGCGGCGCAGCAGCGAAGCCTCGGACTTCATGTAGCCCTTGGCCTTCTTGACATAGGAGGCCGGCGCGCGGCGGTTCATGAAATCCTCAAGGCTGCCGCGGAACGCCTTGTGCTGGGCGCGATCGATCTTGATGACGCCGGTCTCGTATTTGATGCCCTGCAACGGCCGCGTGTCGATGCCCCTCGCCTTGGCGTCGGCCGCATAGGCATCCACCCACGCATTGAAGCCGCTGCCGTCGTTGCCGCACTTGCCGGCCGCCTGCGCCGCGCCGGCCGTTGTCAAGGCGGCAAGCGCCGCCGCCGCAAAAATCCTTCCCTTGGCAAGAAATGCCATATCGGTCTCCTGAGTGCCTGAATCACGTCCCCGCGCGAATTTGCCAGTCAAACGTGTAATTGTCATCGCCGTTCCGGCAAGCTGCGCCTGCAAGGCGGGCTCTGTGCAGGCGGAGTTCGCTCTAAATGTGGCAAAGCGGCCCGCCGGCAGGAACGCAGCCATTTACCCTATCCGCGATTGAATTGCATCGGCGATTCAACTTCCCGGCCGCATGCGCTACATGATTCCGACGGGCCAACCCGGCAGGACAGGCATGACCGCTTCTTCACGCGCTTTTGATCGATACCGCCGCTCGGCCGGAGAAAAAGCCACCCTGCCACGGCTTTTCGTCGGCCTTGCCGTGGTCGGCCTCGCCTGGGTGGCGACGACGCTGGCCGCCATCGGCGGCGGCGCCTATCTCTTCGCCTTGCGCCGCATCGATGCGGGCGAGCCCGCCAGCCCCGACCTGATGACCCACTTCATCGCCTCGCCGGGAGGCGTGGCGGCCATGCTGCTGTCCTTCTCGGGGATATGGATCGGCCTGTGGCTGGCGATGCGCTTCCTGCACCGCGAACCGCTCTCCGCCCTCTACGGCCCAGGCCGCCGCCTGTCGCGCAGCGGCTTCGCCAGGGGCTTCATCGCCGTCCTCGTCACCTCGATGCTTTCGGAAGTGCTGATCTACCTGCTGCGGCCGGAGCTTTCCCGCGGCGCCATCCCGGTCGAGACCTGGCTGCTGTTGCTGGCGCCGGTGGCGGTGCTTACCCTCATCCAGACCTCGGCCGAGGAAATGCTGTTCCGCGGCTACCTGATGCGCGGCCTTGCCGCCCGTTTCGCCAGCCCGCTGGTCTGGTTCGTGCTGCCGGTGGCCGTCTTCACCGTCCTGCACTGGGGCGCTTCGGCCAACCCGGCGGTGCATCTGGCCGGCCTCCTGTCGATCGGCGCCTTCGCGCTGGTGCTGGCGGCGACGGTATGGCTCACCGGCAATCTGGGCGCCGCCTTCGGCGCGCACCTTGCCAACAACCTGTTCGGCTTCGTGCTGATCTCGCATCAGGAAACCTACGGCGTCTTCGCACTCTTTTTGGGCGCATCGCTGGAGGGCCCCGGCTGGACCCCGCTGCATGCCGTGCTGCTGACCCTGATCGGCATCGCCGGCAGCGCGCTCACCCTGGTCCTCCTGATCCATCCGCGCTCGCCATTGAAGCTGGAAGCCGATGCGGCGGCGGCGGCGGATACCGCCCGGTCTTGACTCCGGCCGGTTTTTCCTGTCTACAGCCCGCAATTCTGCGACAAGTCTTCTTTTCGCGAAGCTGACCGGGGCGCCGTGGCCGTCATGACCACAAGCCGATCCCGGAGGCCAACACCCGGCAGCGCGATGCGCCCCCGGGTGCTTTTCGGCTTTGGTTTCGCTTGGAGAAGGACCGGAGCGGCACTACCTCTCGTCCATCCACGGACGGCAGGGAAAAGGAAGAGACATGTTTGAATCGCTGCAGGAACGCCTTGGCTCGATCCTGAACGGCCTCACCGGCCGCGGCGCGCTGTCGGAGGCCGATGTCTCGGCCGCGCTGCGCGAGGTTCGCCGCGCCCTGCTGGAAGCAGACGTGGCGCTCGATGTCGTGCGCTCCTTCACCGACAAGGTGCGCGAGAAGGCGGTCGGCGCGGCGGTTCTCAAGTCGATCAAGCCCGGCCAGATGGTGGTCAAGATCGTCCATGACGAGCTGGTCGCCATGCTAGGCGAGGAGGGCGTGCCGATCGACCTCAACGCGCCCGCCCCGGTCGTCCTCATGATGGTCGGCCTGCAGGGCTCGGGCAAGACCACCACCACCGCCAAGATCGCGCGCCGCCTGACCGACCGGCAGGGCAAGAAGGTGCTGATGGCCTCGCTGGACACGCGCCGGCCGGCCGCGCAGGAGCAGTTGCGCCAGCTCGGCGAGCAGGTGAAGGTCGCCACGCTTCCCGTCATCACCGGCCAGTCGCCGGTCGACATCGCGAAACGCTCGGTGCAGGCGGCCAGGCTCAGCGGGCATGACGTGGTCATCCTCGACACCGCCGGCCGCACCCACATCGACGAGCCGCTGATGGTCGAGATGGCCGAGATCAAGGCCGCCTCGAACCCGCACGAGATCCTGCTGGTCGCCGATTCGCTGACCGGCCAGGACGCGGTCAACCTCGCCCGCAATTTCGACGAGCGCGTCGGCATCACCGGCCTGGTGCTCACCCGCATGGACGGCGACGGGCGCGGCGGCGCCGCCCTTTCCATGCGCGCCGTCACCGGCAAGCCGATCAAGCTGATCGGCACCGGCGAGAAGATGGATGCGCTGGAGGAATTCTATCCCAAGCGCATCGCCGACCGCATCCTCGGCATGGGCGACATCGTCTCCCTGGTCGAGAAGGCCGCCGAGACCATCGACGCGGAAAAGGCCGCGGCGATGGCCAAGAAGATGCAGTCGGGCAAGTTCGACCTGAACGACCTCGCTGACCAGCTTGGCCAGATGCAGAAGATGGGCGGCATGGGCGGCATCATGGGCATGATGCCCGGCATGGGCAAGATGAAGGACCAGATGGCTGCCGCCGGTCTCGACGACAAGATGTTCAAGCGCCAGCTCGCCATCATCTCCTCGATGACCCGGGCCGAGCGCGCCAATCCCGACCTTTTGAAGCACAGCCGCAAGAAGCGCATCGCCGCCGGTTCCGGCACCGATGCGGCCGAGATCAACAAGCTGCTCAAGATGCACCGCGGCATGGCCGACATGATGAAAGCCATGGGCGGCAAGGGCAAGGGCGGCGGCATGATGCGCGGCCTCATGGGCGGCCTTGCCTCCAAGATGGGGATGGGTGGCCTGATGGGGGGCGGAATGCCCGACCTTTCCAAGATGGACCCGAAGCAGATCGAGGCGCTGAAGAAGCAGGCGGAGGCCGCCGGCCTCGGCAAGGGGCTTTCCGGGAGCCTTCCGGGCGGCATGCCCGGTGGTCTTCCGGGTCTGCCCGGCGGCATGAAACTGCCAGGCCTCGGCGGCCTGCCGGCCAAGAAGAAGTGAGGGGACGATGAGCGAAGAGAAAAACCTCGACGAGGCCAAGCGCCTGCTCGCCGGCTACCGCGCCTCGATCGACAATATCGACGCGGCTCTCATCCATATGCTGGCCGAGCGCTTCCGCTGCACCCAGGCGGTGGGCGTCCTCAAGGCCACCCACGGCCTGCCGCCGGCCGATCCGGCGCGCGAATCCCAGCAGATCGAGCGCCTGCGGCGGCTGGCCAACGACGCCCATCTCGATCCCGACTTCGCGGAGAAGTTCCTGAACTTCGTCATCCGCGAGGTCATCCGCCACCATGAGCATATCGCCGCCAATGGCGGTGCCTCCCAACCCGGCTGACCATCGGCCGGAGCCACACAGACCCAATCACACCTACCCAGACATCAGAGCTTTAGGAGAAAGAAAATGGCACTGAAGATCCGACTGGCCCGCGCGGGCTCCAAGAAGCGTCCCTACTACCACATCGTCATCGCCGACGTGCGCAGCCCGCGCGACGGCCGTTTCATCGAGGCCGTGGGCGCCTGGAACCCGATGCTGCCCAAGGACGGCGAGCGCGTGACCATCGACGCCGACCGTGTCAAGCACTGGCTCGACAACGGCGCCCTGCCGACCGACCGCGTCGCCCGCTTCCTCGACCAGGCCGGCATCTCCAAGCGCGACGCCCGCTCGAACCCGACCAAGGGTCAGCCCGGCAAGAAGGCGCAGGAGCGCGCCGCCCTGCTCGCCAAGGCCCAGGAAGCGGCCGCCGCCGCAGCTGCGGCTGCCGCCGCCCCGGCCGAGGCCAGCGCCGAGTAAGGCACCCAGCTTCGTTCACGCAAAAAGGCTGCGCCGGGCGATCCGGCGCAGCCTTTTTTGTCGTCCGGCATCATGCCGGGGGCTCATGCATTGCCGGGTCAGTAGCCGTCGTAGTAGCGATCATTGTAGCGGCGGCTGTAGTAGCGATCATCATAGCGCCGCCCGTAATAGCGGTCATCGTAGCTCCGGCCATAATAGCGGTCGTCATAATTGCGCGGGCACTGCGCGACATAGACGCGGCCGTAGCGGTCGCGGTAGCGGCAGCGGTTCGGCTCGTTGGCGGATCCGATCAGCGCGCCGGCCACCGCGCCCACGGCACCACCCACCAGAGCGCCTTCGGCGCGATTTCCGGGCGAGGCGACAGCCGATCCGATGGCAGCGCCACCCAGACCGCCGATCGCCGCACCCTGTTCCGTCTGCGAGCATGCGGCCAGCGGCACGAGCAGACCCATAAGCACGATCAACTTCTTCATTGTCTCAACCTCTCGCGGACAATTGCTGTCCCTCACCACCGCAGATAACGAACAAAAACGAGATTCGATCCGGGGCGGCGGCGGAATCCATGGCAACCGGATCATGAATGGCGGCTGAACGCGATTTCCGGCATCCGGCAGGCCATGCGAAGGTTGACAGGGGCAAGGGTCCTCGTTTATGAGCCTGTCACAACTTCGGCGCGCTCTTGGGCGCGCTTTTCAGTTACGCCCGCAAAGGGCCAAATTGACGGGCAGTACCATGAAGATCAAGAACTCGCTCAAGGCGCTGAAGGCACGTCACCGTGACAACCGCCTCGTTCGCCGCAAGGGCCGCATCTACATCATCAACAAGACCGACCCGCGCTACAAGGCCCGCCAGGGCTGAGACCGGCGCCGGCCGGGCGCAGGGCTTCGGCTCTGGATTTCCGGTTGCGCAACTCACGCGAAATTCAGTTTGACCGGGCGCATGACGGGGTTAGATTCCCTTTCATGCGCTTTGTCGTTCTCATCGGCGTGACGTTACTGTCGCTGGGCGCCGCATCCCTTGCGGCCGTTGCCGACGATGCTGCGCTTCCCAACGGCACCGCCTCCGGCGATACCGTCGAAAAGCCCGCTGAAAACCATGCGCAGAGGCTCGACCGGCTGTTTGCCGAACTGAAGCGCGAGGGCAACCCGCGGGCGGCCGAGCGCATCGCCCGCCGCATCCAGCGGGAATGGTCGCAATCCGGCAGCGCCTCGGTGGACCTGATGATGGAATGGGCGCAGAAGGCGGCCGCTTCGCAGAAATACGACGTGGCGCTCGACTTCCTCGACCAGGTGGTGACCTTGCAGCCGGATTTCGCCGAAGGCTGGAACCGACGCGCCACCCTGCACTACACGATGAAGAACTATGCCAAGTCGATGGCCGACATCGACCGCACGCTGAAGCTGGAACCGCGCCATTACGGCGCGATCTCGGGCCTTGCCCGCATCATGTCCGACACCGACCGCAAGGAAGCCGCCATCGACGCCTGGCAGCGCGTGCTCGACATCTATCCGGCCCTGCGCGCCGCGCAGGATCAGCTTTCGACGCTTTCCGAGGAAGTGGCCGGCCAGAGCATCTAGAGCGGCCCGCGCGGTCCCGCGCGGCAGCTATGGAAAAACGGCAGCCCGGGTCATCCGGACTGGCGTTTTAAGGTCGGGTCCGTCGTCCTTACTTGCCGCCGCCATCCGCGCCGATGCTGGCGATGCGCAGCATGTTGGTGGCCCCCGACGTGCCGAGCGGCACGCCGGCGGTGATGATGATGCGATCCCCCACCGCGCCGAAATTCTCGTGCAGCGCGATGCGGCAGGCGCGGTCGACCATGTCGTCGAGGTCCTTTGCGTCCTCGGTCACCACGCAATGGGTGCCCCAGGCCAGCGACAGGCGCCGGGCCGTTTCGAGGATCGGCGACAGCGCGATGATCGGCACCTTCGGCCGCTCGCGCGCGGCGCGCAGGCCGGTGGCGCCCGAGGCGGTGTAGCTGACGATGGCCGACAGTTCGAGCGTCTCGGCGATCTCACGCGCCGCGAAGGAAATGGCGTCCGGCCCGGTCGCCTCCGGCGTCGAGCGTTGGGCGTTGATGATGGCCGGATAGGTCGGGTCCTTCTCGACCCGCTCGGCGATGCGGTTCATGGTGGCGACGGCCTCGACCGGATAGGCACCGGCCGCCGATTCCGCCGACAGCATGATGGCGTCGGCGCCTTCGAACACGGCGGTCGCCACGTCGGACACCTCGGCGCGGGTCGGCACCGGGGAGGAGATCATCGATTCCAGCATCTGGGTGGCGACGACCACCGGCTTGCCGGCCCTGCGGGCGGCGCGGGTGATCTGCTTCTGGATGCCGGGCACGGCCTCGGGCGGCATCTCGACGCCGAGGTCGCCGCGCGCCACCATCAGCGCGTCGGTCAGTTCCATGATCTCGGAAAGCCGGGCCACCGCTTGCGGCTTCTCGATCTTGGACAGCAGCAGCGCCCGTCCCTTGGCGATCTGGCGCGCCTCGACCAGATCCTCGGGGCGCTGGATGAAGGACAGCGCGATCCAGTCGACGCCGGCTTCCAGCGCGGCATCGAGATCGGCGCGGTCCTTCTCGGTCAGCGCGCCGACCGGCAGGTCGGTGTCGGGCAGCGACACGCCCTTGCGGTCGGAAATGGAGGTGCCGGCCACCACCACGGATTCGATGGAGCGGCCGTCGCACTTGACCGCCTTCAATTCCAGCTTGCCGTCGTCGATCAGCAGGCGATGGCCGGGCTGTACGGATGCGAGGATTTCGGGATGCGGCAGGTGGACGCGCGTGGCATCGCCCGGGGCGGGATCGGCGTCGAGGATGAAGGTCTGGCCGACGGCGAGCGTTTCCTTGCCGTCGGCGAAGCGGCCGACGCGCAGCTTCGGGCCCTGCAGGTCGGCCAGGATGCCGATGGGGCGCCCGACCTCGGCCTCGACGGCGCGGATGCGGCCGATCAGCGTGCGCATCAGCTCATGGTCGGCGTGGCTCATATTGATGCGGAAGACGTCCGCACCGGCTTCGAAGAGTTTCCTGAGCGTGGCCTGCTCGGAGGAGGCGGGCCCGATTGTGGCGAGTATCTTGACCTTGCGGCTGCGTCTCATTGACCGTTTTGACCGTTGGTTGCCGGGGACGAGGCCCCGTCCGTTGTAGGCTGCTCGGTCAACTGGACCATCCAGCTTGACTGCTCGCCGGTGTCGTATTCCTGAAAGCCGGCCCGCTGGAAGCCCCGTGCCACGCAGTCGGTGACGCCGGCGATCTTGAATTCCTTTTCCGCCACGCACATGTTGATCGGGCCGTCCCAACGGCCGCCGCGCTCCGCGTCTTCTGCATAGAGATAGTAAAACCTCGATGACAGCGGCCCCTCGATCAGCGTCTTGCAGCTCGACGCCTCGATGTGCCACCAGCCCTCGGTGATCCAGCCCGCCTTGGCGCGATAGCCGATGCCGACGCCGACCAGGCTCTGCGTGGCGTTGCAGACCCTGAAATCGGCATGGGCCGGTGCCGCCTGCGCCAGCAGGGCCAGCGGCACGGCGGCAAACGGCAATGCGGCCATCAGCGCGCGGCGCGCGCTGCCTGTGCCGGCACGGACCTTGTTCCTACCCCTCAGCATCGATCTCTTCATGTGCTTGGCCCCTTTTCGGCAAAGTCCGGGCGTATGTCAACGCGCCGCCGCCTCGAAATCCAATCGATTTAAAAGCGGAGCGCGCGGGTCGTTCGTCGCCCGGGGCGGAATTCTGGCAAAAACCTTGTCCAAACCACGGCATTGCAAGGATGCCCTCTTCGTGGGATGAAACCGCAGGGTTCCGCTTTCGCGAAATCGCGGAAACTCTATCTTCCAGTTTCCACGCAATGGCGAACGGAAAATCGGTTCCCACTTTTCCTGCTATTGCTCTATCACCCAGCCCGGAACGAAAAACGGACCTTTCCTTCCAGCCATGACCCGATCCACAGTTTTCGCCCCCTTCGACCTGGTTGAAGGCGACGTCAGGCGCGGCATCCTGCTGGTCGCAGACCATGCACGGCGTGACCTGCCGCAGGATTACGGCACGCTCGGCCTGCCGGCAGCCGAGTTCGAGCGCCACATCGCCTATGACATCGGCGTCGAGACGGTGACGCGCGAACTGGCCGCCCTGCTCGGCGTGCCGGCGGTGCTGGCCAATTTCTCGCGCCTGCTCATCGACCCCAATCGCGGCGAGGACGACCCGACCCTGATCCGCCAGCTTTATGACGGCACCATCATTTCGGGCAACTATCCGCTTTCCGAAGCCGAGCGGCAGCGCCGGCTCGACATGTTCTACCGGCCCTATCACGATGCCGTCTCGGCCGCGACCGCCGCCGTGGCCAAGGCTTCGGGGCGCGCGCCCTTCCTGTTTTCGGTGCATTCCTTCACTCCGTCCATGCAGGGCATCGCCCGGCCATGGCATGTCGGCGTCCTGTGGGACCGCGACGACCGCGTGGCCAGGCCGCTGATCGAGGCTCTGGCCGCCGACGGCGCGCTGGTGGTGGGCGACAACGAACCCTATGACGGTGCGCTGCGTGGCGACACCATGTTCCGCCACGCCATCGTCAACGGCTATCCGCATGCGCTGATCGAGATCCGGCAGGACCTTGTCGCCATGCCCGAGACGGCGCGTGGCTGGGCGCAGCGCCTCGCCCCCATCGTTGAAGCCATCGATCGCCGTCCCGATATACATGAGGTGCGCCGCTACGGCTCGCGCACCGGCCCGGTATAGATCGAGGAACCGACAGGCCGAGGTTCAAGGCAGGAGAGATTGCGATGACCGACATCAGCCAGGACAAGCAGCGCGATTTCGAGGCGGCCGCCTTCCGCCGCCTGCTCCAGCATCTGCGCGAGCGCACCGACGTGCAGAACATCGACCTGATGAATCTTGCCGGCTTCTGCCGCAACTGCCTGGCCAACTGGTATCGCGAGGCGGCCGAGGGCGACGGCGTGGCGCTGTCGAAGGACGAGGCGCGCGAGATCGTCTACGGCATGCCCTATGACGAGTGGCAGGCCCGCCATCAACTCGAGGCCACCGACGCGCAGAAGGCCGCCTTCGAGCAGAACCGGCCAAAGGATCATTGATCCGCGCTGATACGGGTCAGCCGCGCCGGGCCGCCTCGATCGCCGCGACGTCGATCTTCTTCATCTCCATCATCGCGTCGAAGGCCCGTTTCGCTTCCGCCCCGCCGGCCGCCATCGCTTCGGTCAGGACGCGGGGCGTGATCTGCCAGGAGACGCCCCATTTGTCCTTGCACCAGCCGCAAACGCTCTCCGCGCCGCCATTGCCGACGATGGCGTTCCAGTAGCGGTCAGTCTCTTCCTGATCGTCGGTGGCGATCTGGAACGAGAAGGCTTCGCTCTGCTTGAACGTGGGCCCGCCATTGATGCCGATACAGGGGATGCCAAGGACGGTGAATTCGACCGTCAGCACATCGCCGGCCTTGCCGGACGGGAAGTCGCTGGGCGCGCGGCGAACGGCGGTGACCGCGCTGTCGGGAAAGGTCTCGGCATAGAAGCGGGCCGCAGCCTCGGCCTCCTTGTCGTACCACAGGCAGATCGTGTTTCTGGCAATTGCCATTGTTTTGTCCTTTCAGCCAGCTTTCAACGGTATATCAAGATCACGAAACGCGCTCGCGCCGACCGATGTTCCGCCAACTGTCCGATGAGCTGTCCAGAGATTGGACGCAGCGCATAAAACGATTTAGAAGGCTCGCGTCTTCAATCCTCAGGATTATCGACCATGGATGAACAGAGCCGGAAAAGCATGGCCGTGCGCGGACGCTGGGCCGTGGCCGCCATGTTCTTCATCAACGGCTTCATCACCGGAAGCTGGGCGCCGCAGATCCCGGTGCTTCTGGTCCGGCTGGAGATCAGCAGGTTCACCCTCGGCCTGCTCATCCTGCTGTTCGGCGCGGGCGCGGTCGTCGCCATGTCATGGTGCGGATATCTGATCGCCCGGCATGGCTCACGCATGGTCTTGTCCCGCTTTGCCATCGCGGCGAGCTTCGGCCTGCTTCTGGTGGCGCTGGCGCCCAACCTCGTGCTGGCGGCGCTCACCATGATCGTCTTCGGCGGCCTCATCGGCGCCATGGACGTGGCCATGAACACCAATGCGGTGGTGGCCGAGCGCCGGCTGGCGCGCGCCATCATGTCCTCCTCCCACGGCTTCTGGAGCCTCGGCGGCTTCGTCGGCGGCGGGCTTGGAGGGCTGGGCATCCAGACATTCGGGCATCTGGCCCACGCCGCGATCGTAACGGCCGTCGCCATTGCCGGCGTGATGCTCGCCAACCGTCACCTGATCTCGGAAGGCCAGCCGGGAGGGACGGCACGGCCCCGCTTCTCATTGCCGCGCAATCCCCTGATCTACCTGATCGGCGTGATGGCGCTGTTTTCAATGACGCCGGAAGGCGCTGTGCTCGACTGGGCGGCCCTCTATCTTCAGCAGGAGCTTGGGGCCGATCTCGCGACGGCCAGCCTCGCCTTCGCCGCCTTTTCCGGCGTCATGGCCTGCATGCGCTTCGCCGGCGATGCAGTGCGCAACCGCTTCGGCGCGGTCACGACGCTGCGGGTCAGCGCCTTTATCGCGGCAACCGGCATGCTGGGTGCGGGTCTCGCTCCCGCGCCGTGGATGGCGATCGCCTGCTTCGCCTTCTGCGGCATCGGCATCGCCAACATGGTGCCGATCGCCTTCTCGGCCGCGGGCAACCAGCACGGCATCTCCTCGGGCGTCGGCATGAGCGTGGTCACCACCATGGGCTACAGCGGCATTCTTGTGGCCCCCTCGGCCATCGGCTTCGTCGCAGAGCATGTCGGCTTCAGCCCGGTGTTCATCGGCCTGTCAGGGCTGCTGGTCATCGTGTTCCTGATGGCGGGGCGGGTCCGGCGCGCCGATTTCAGCGCCACCCAGCCGGCCGAGTGAAGCCCCACCGGAGGCGTGAGCGCGATACAAAGACAGGCCCGGCGTCAGATCCGCCCCATCAGCACCAGGATCAGCAGCACCACCAGGATGACGCCGACGATGCCGGAGGGGCCGTAGCCCCAATTGCGCGAATAGGGCCAGCTCGGCACCGCGCCGATCAGGATCAGCACCAGTATGATGATGAGAAGCGTCGTAAGGGGCATGGGTGGACCTCCCGCTTGATGGTTGTCTCAACCACAATGCGCAAGCCCGCCCCGGCGTTCCCGGCACCCGATTCCGGCGCCCATGAAAAAAACCCGGGCGCAAGGCCCGGGTTTCAGGAAGAATGGCGGTTCGCCGCCCTCTCAGGCGGCCTTTTCCAGGCTATCCTGCCACTTGCCGAGCGCGGCCAGCGAGTTCATGCGGGCGCGGTGGGTGAAGGCGGCCTGCGCGGCGGCGACGTTGTCCGCCTTGCCGCTCCACGCCTTCTGCGGCGCGGCCTGCAGGGCGCGGCCATAGGAGAAGGTCAGCTTCCACGGATGCGGACCGATGGCGTTGATGGCGTTGAGGTTGGCGGTCGCCTCCTCGTCCGACTGGCCGCCCGACAGGAAGGCGATGCCCGGAACGGCGCAGGGCACCGTTTCGCGGAACAGCCTGATGGTCTTCTCGGCCACTTCCTCGGGCGAGTTCTTCGTGCCCGACTTCTTGCCGGCGATGACCATGTTCGGCTTGAGGATCGTGCCTTCCAGAACCACGTCGGCGGCATTCAGCTCGGCATAGAGCTGGAGCAGTGTGACCTTGGTGACCTCATAGCAGGTGTCGATGTCGTGGGCGCCGTCCATCAGCACTTCCGGCTCGACGATCGGCACGATGCCGGCTTCCTGACACAGCGCCGCATAGCGGGCGAGCGCATGGCAGTTGGCGTCGATGGCGTAGCCCGAGGGAACGCCCTCCTCCTCGTTGATGTCGATCACCGCGCGCCACTTGGCGAAGCGGGCGCCGAGCTTGTGGTACTCGGCCAGACGCTCGCGCAGGCCGTCGAGGCCCTCGGTGATGGTGTCGCCGGGGAAGCCGGCCAGCGGCTTGGCGCCGGCATCGACCTTGATGCCGGGAATGGCGCCGGCGGCCTTGATGATGTCGACCAGCGGCGTGCCGTCGGCGGCCTTCTGGCGGATGGTTTCGTCATAGAGGATGACGCCGGAAATATACTGGCTCATCGCCTCCTTGGCGCGGAACATCAGCTCGCGATAGTCGCGGCGGTTGTTTTCGGTGGATTCGACGCCGATGACGTCGAAACGCTTCTTGATCGTGCCGGAACTTTCGTCCGCCGCAAGAATGCCCTTGCCGTCGGCCACCATGGCCGCCGCGATATCCTCAAGACGTTCGCTCATTGTGTCACTCCTCAAAAAGGTGCCGGCTGGAAAGCATGCCCGCCGCATAGCAGAACCCGCCCGGCAAAGAAATGCCGGCCGCGCTTCCTAATCGATTGAAAGGCCAAGGGTTCCGCCGCGACCGGGGAAGCTGTGGGTATCAGCGCTTCAGAACCTCGACGCCGGGCAGCGGCTTGCCCTCCATCCATTCCAGAAAGGCGCCGCCGGCGGTCGAGACATAGGTGAAGTCGTCGGCGGCGCCGGCATGGTTGAGGGCGGCCACCGTGTCGCCGCCACCGGCCACCGAGATCAGCTTGCCCTCGCTTGTGCGCTCAGCCGCATGGCGCGCGGCCGCCACCGTGGCGCGGTCGAACGGCTCGATCTCGAACGCGCCGAGCGGGCCGTTCCAGACCAGCGTCGCCGCCCGGTCGATCCACTGGTTGATCGTCTCGACGCTCTTTTCGCCGGCATCGAGGATCATCGCGTCCTGCGGCACCGCATCGATGGCGACGGTCTCGTTGGCGGCGCCCGCCTTGAACTCGCGCGCCACCACGCCGTCGACCGGCAGGATGACCGCGCAGCCGGCTTCGGCCGCCGCGATCATGATCTGCCTGGCGGTCTGGGCCAGGTCGTGCTCGGCCAGCGACTTGCCGACCTCGGTGCCGCGCGCGGCGAGGAAGGTGTTGGCCATGCCGCCGCCGATGACCAGCGCGTCGACCTTGCGCACCAGGTTGCTCAGGAGGTCGATCTTGGTCGAGACCTTGGCGCCGCCGACGATGGCCACCACCGGCTTGGCCGGGTTGCCCAGTCCCTTTTCCAGCGCTTCCAGCTCGGCCTGCATGGTGCGTCCGGCATAGGCCGGCAACACATGGGCCAGCCCCTCGGTCGAGGCGTGCGCCCGGTGCGCGGCGGAAAAGGCGTCATTGACGTAGATGTCGCCATTGGCGGCCAGCGCCTTGACGAAATCGGGATCGTTCTTCTCCTCGCCCTTGTGGAAGCGGGTGTTCTCCAGAAGCAGCACGTCGCCGTCCTGCATGGCGGCGACGGCGGCGGCAGCCTTTTCGTCCACGCAGTCGCCGGCAAAGCCGACGGCGCGGCCGAGCACCCCGGCGGTGGCCTTCGCCACCGGCTCCAGCGAGAACTCCGCCTTGGGCTCGCCCTTGGGACGGCCGAAATGGGCGAGCAGGATGACCTTCGCGCCCTTGTCCGCCAGTTCCGCGATGGTCGGCCCGACCCGCTCGATGCGGGTGGCGTCGGTGACCTTGCCCTCCGCCATCGGCACGTTGAGGTCCACGCGCACCAGCACGCGCTTGCCGCGGATATCGCCAATGTCATCCAGCGTCTTGAAGCCGACCGTCATGTCAAATCCCCTTAATCCAGAAGGTCGCCCGGCGAGTGCAGGCGACGAAAATTGTCCAAGTCACGCTGCGCGAAGCAAAACGCCCGGCAAAGCCGGGCGTCTCGATCGGGCGGCGGCGATCAGCCGATGGTCTTGCCAAACGCGACGGCCGTGTCGGCCATGCGGTTGGAGAAGCCCCACTCGTTGTCGTACCACGACATGACGCGCACCAGATCGCCATCGATGACCTTGGTCTGGTCGAGCGCGAAGGTCGAGGAATGGGCATCATGGTTGAGGTCGATGGAGACCAGCGGGTCGCGCGTGTAGGCGAGGATGCCCTTGAGCGGGCCGTCGGCGGCCGCCACCAGCGCGGCGTTAACCTCCTCGACGGTGACCTTCTTCTTCGGCACGAACTTGAAGTCGATGACCGAGACGTTCGGCGTCGGCACGCGGATCGACACGCCGTCGAGCTTGCCCTTCAGCTCCGGCAGCACGAGGCCGACGGCCTTGGCCGCACCCGTCGAGGTCGGGATCATCGACACCGCCGCCGCACGGGCGCGGTAGAGGTCCTTGTGCATGGTGTCGAGCGTCGGCTGGTCGCCCGTATAGGCGTGCACCGTGGTCATGAAGCCCTTCTCGATGCCGAAGGCGTCGTTGAGCACCTTGGCCACCGGGGCCAGGCAGTTGGTGGTGCAGGAGGCGTTGGAGATGACGACATGGTCCTTCGACAGCTTGTCGTGGTTGACGCCGTAGACCACGGTCAGGTCGGCGCCGTCGGCCGGGGCCGACACGATGACGCGCTTGGCGCCGCCGGCGAGGTGGGCCGAGGCCTTCTCCTTGGAGGTGAAGATGCCGGTGCACTCCAGCACGATGTCGACGCCGAGCTCGCCCCAGGGCAGCTTGGACGGGTCGCGCTCGGCGAACACCTTGAAGGAATCGGAACCGACGGAGATGGTGTCGCCGTCGACCTTCACCTCGCTCGGGAAGCGGCCATGCACGGAATCGTAGCGCAGCAGATGCGCGTTGGTCTCGACCGGGCCGAGATCATTGATGGCGACCACGTCGATGTCCTTGCGGCCGCTTTCATAGATCGCGCGCACGATGTTGCGGCCGATGCGGCCAAATCCGTTGATGGCAACCTTCACAGTCATGTCCGTCTCCTGAAGCGGGAAAATCCCTGCCGTTCTTAAAAGAGGCGGGTGCTGGAATCCATCTCCCGCCATGCGCTTCAAACCGATTAGCCTGCCCCTGGCCTATCAATTCCAGGGGCCTGCCTCCCGGGCTCAGCCGTGCAGCCGGCCTTCGGCGGCCTTGGCCACGGCCTCGGCGGTGATGCCGAAATGGGCGTAGAGCTGCTCGATGGTGCCGCTGGCGCCGAAGCCGGTCATGCCGACGAAGATGCCGTCCGAGCCGATCACCGCGTCCCAGCCCTGGCGGATGCCGGCCTCGACCGCCACCTTGACCGCGGCCTTGCCGATGATCGCCTTGCGGTAGGCCTCGTCCTGCTGCTCGAAGATATCGAGGCAGGGCACCGAGACGACGCGGGTCGGATGGCCGTGGCCCTGGAGCAGGTCACGCGCCTTGAGCGCGATCTCGACCTCGGAGCCGGTGGCGAAGATGGTCACCGCGGCCTCGCCGCCCTCGGCGGCGGCCAGTTCGTAGGCGCCCTTGCGGCACAGGTTTTCTTCCACATAGGTGGTGCGTAGCGCCGGCAGGTTCTGGCGGGTCAGCGCCAGCGTCGACGGGGTCTTTTCCGTTTCCAGCGCGATCTGCCAGCACTCGGCCGCCTCGGTCGCATCGGCCGGGCGGAAGACGTTGTGGTTGGGGATGGCGCGCAGCGCCGCCACGTGCTCGACCGGCTGGTGGGTCGGACCGTCCTCGCCCAGCCCGATGGAATCATGGGTCATGACGAAGATGGAGCGGATGCCCATCAGCGAGGCCAGGCGCATGGCCGGGCGCGCATAGTCGGAGAAGGTGAGGAAGGTGCCGCCATAGGGGATGATGCCGCCATGCAGCGTCAGGCCGTTCATGGCCGCGGCCATGCCATGCTCGCGGATGCCGTAATGGACATAGCGCTCGCCGTAGTTGCCGGGCGTGATCGGCTTGGTTTGGCTGGTCTTGGTGTTGTTGGAGCCGGTGAGGTCGGCCGAGCCGCCGATGGTCTCCGGCACCACGCCGTTGATGACCTCCAGCGCCATTTCCGACGACTTGCGGGTGGCGACCTTCGGCTTGTCCTCGGCGAGCTTCTTCTTGTAGTCGGCGATGGCCGCGTCGAAGCCCTGCGGCAGCTTGCCGGACATGCGGCGCTCGAACTCGGCGCGCCTGGCGGCATCGGTCTTGGCCAGGCGGCCTTCCCATGCCTCGCGTGCCTCGGCGCCCCTGGCGCCGGCGGCGCGCCAGGCGTCGAGCACGTCAGCGGGCACGTCGAACGGCTCATAGGACCAGCCCAGCGCCTTGCGGGCGCCGGCGATTTCCTCGGCGCCGAGCGGCGAGCCGTGCACCTTGGAGGTGCCGGCCTTGGTCGGCGCGCCGAAGCCGATTGTGGTCTTGGCGGCGATCAGGGTCGGGCGGTCGGACTTGCGGGCCGCTTCCAGCGCGGCGGCGATGGCTTCCGGGTCCATGCCGTCGATCTTCAGCGTGTTCCAGCCCGAGGCCGCGAAACGCGCGGGCTGGTCGGTGGAGTCCGACAGCGAGACCGCGCCGTCGATGGAGATGTTGTTGTCGTCCCAGATGACGATCAGCTTGTTGAGCTTGAGGTGGCCCGCCAGCGAGAGCGCCTCCTGGCTGATGCCTTCCATCAGGCAGCCGTCACCGGCCAGCACATAGGTGTAGTGGTCGACCAGATCGTCGCCGAAGGCGGCATTCATGATGCGCTCGCCCAGGGCGAAGCCGACCGAATTGGCGATGCCCTGGCCGAGCGGCCCGGTGGTCGTCTCGATGCCGGCGGCATGGCCGTATTCGGGATGGCCGGCGGTGCGCGAGCCGAGCTGGCGGAAATTCTTGATCTCGTCGAGGGTGATGTCCTCGTAACCGGTCAGGTAGAGCAGCGAATAGAGCAGCATCGAGCCGTGGCCGGCCGAAAGGATGAAGCGGTCGCGGTCGGCCCAGTGCGGGTTGCGGGCATCGAACTTCAGGAAGCGGGTGAACAGCACCGTGGCGATGTCGGCACAACCCATCGGGAGGCCCGGATGGCCGGAATTGGCCTTCTCGACCGCATCCATGGAAAGAAAGCGGATCGCATTCGCCATCCGGTCATGTTGTTCACGCGAGGGCATGGTTCCTCCAGGCAGGATCTGGGCTGGGAAAGGGAGTGCGCGACACATAGCAGGCGACGCCTTGAAGTCAACAAATCGGTGCGTTTTGATGCCTTTTCGGTGCAATCGGGACGGTCCGCCCCATCCTTAGCGGGGGACAGGGCGAGAGCTTTGTTGACGCATGGTTCACCCGGAGCCTAATGTTTCCTCGATAACGCGTTCTGAACGCGTACGATTCGGTGATGCGCACAAATGGGATGGCAGCCATGACCGGGGACACCACGCTCAAGGAGGTCATCGCCCGTCTGGGCAAGGCCATGGAAAACCTCGAGAACGCGGTGGCGGCCCGGCTCGAACATGAACGCGATTATGCCGAGGCCGAGGCCGAGGTGCAGCGCATGAACGCTGACCGCTCGCGGCTGGCGCAGGAGCTCGACAATTCGGAAGCCCGCGCCGAGCGGCTCGAAGAAGCCAACAAGGAAGTGTCGCGGCGTCTGGTGACCGCCATGGAAACCATCCGTGCGGTGCTGGACAGATAGTTCGGGAGTGTCGCAATGGCCCAGGTGACGGTTTCGATCGACGGCAAGCAGTACCGCATGGCCTGTGACGAGGGTCAGGAAGAGCACCTGATCGGCCTCGCCGAGCGCTTCGACCGCTATGTGCTCCACCTCAAGGAATCCTTCGGCGAGATCGGCGACCAGCGGCTGACGGTGATGGCCGGCATCATGGTCATGGACGAGCTTTCGGAACAGCAAAAGAACATCAAGGGCATGGAGAGCGAGATCCAGACCCTGCGCAAGACCCGCGACGACGCGCTGAGCAAGGCCGACAAGAACGATGCGGCCCTCACCGGCGCGCTGGGCGCGCTGGCCGAGCGCATGGAAGCACTCGCCGCCTCGCTGGCCTTCCGCAAGGAGTGAGGCGGGGCGGAGCGCCGTTCGCCTCTGGAATTCCATACTGTTAAAATCGACCGGCCTGGAATACTATTCCGGAACGGCCCATATGCCGGTAACGCTTTCCTTCCGGGAGCGCGTCCGCACGGGCTAGACTATGTTCAGCCAATTTCCAGACAACAGGGCAGGGACACGCCATGAGCCTCCGTATCAACGACACGGCCCCCGATTTCACGGCCGAGACCACACAGGGCACCATCCATTTCCACGACTGGATCGGAGACGGCTATGCGGTGCTGTTCTCCCATCCCAAGGACTTCACGCCGGTCTGCACCACGGAGCTCGGCACCATGGCCGGGCTCGAGGGCGAGTTCCGCAAGCGCAATGCCAAGATCATCGGCATTTCGGTCGATCCGGTGGAGAGCCACAACCGCTGGAAGGACGACATCCGCGCCGTCACCGGCCATGCGGTCGACTATCCGCTGATCGGCGACCCCGAGCTGAAGGTCGCCAAGCTCTACGACATGCTGCCCGCCGAAGCCGGCGATAGCTGCGAAGGCCGCACGCCCGCCGACAACGCCACCGTGCGCTCGGTGTTCGTCATCGGGCCGGACAAGAAGATCAAGCTGGTCCTCACCTACCCGATGTCGACGGGCCGCAACTTCCAGGAAATCCTGCGCGCCATCGATTCCATCCAGCTCACCGCCAAGCACCAGGTGGCGACGCCGGCCGACTGGAAGCAGGGCGATGACGTCATCATCACCGCCGCCGTCTCCGACGAGGACGCCGTCAAGCGCTTCGGCTCCTACGAGACCATCCTGCCCTATATCCGCAAGACCAGGCAGCCGACGGCCTGACAAAGGTCAGGCAACTGCCCAAACGTCGCGGACTCATGCGGTTTCGCGACGTTTTTTTATCCGGGGCCATTCATTCCGGACACGCGCAATGGCTATCGCGCCCGACAAGGACGAATTGCCGGAAGCGATCAACCCCGGCGCCACGCATGGCGAGGCGATCGGCAGCTTCGCGGGCAAACCGCTTTATCACGCCAGCCTCGATGCCGATGAACGCCTGGCCCTGCTTGCCGGCAACGGGTTCACCGTTCTCAGGCATGGGAAGAACGCTCCTGCCTGCTGCGGCGCGACCGTCTGGCTGGCCAAGAGAGAAGCCTGACGATGCCCGCGTCCGGCATCAGCGGCGGCTCCCCGGCAGGAAGCGTTGCCTTGCCGTGAACCGTCGTCCATGACAGTTCGGAACAAGGCATCCGCAAAGGCAGCAGCATGACCTCATCCGACTATCGGGTACTGGCCCGCCACCCTTCCGTCGAAGATTATATGCGCCTGCGCGCCGCCGGGGGCCTCAGCGCCTTTTCGCGGGATGCCGCCAGCATCGGACTGAAAGGCACCCGCTTTGCCGCGCTGGTGATGCACGGCGACAAGGTCGTCGGCATGGGGCGGCTGATCGGCGATGGCGGCTGCTTTTTCCAGATCGTCGACATCGTCGTCGAGCCGGAGCATCAGGGCAAAGGGCTGGGCAAGGCCATCATGGCGGCGCTGATGGAGCATGTGAAAACCGCGCTTCCCTCCTCGGCCTATGTCAGCCTGATCGCGGATGTGCCCGCCAACAAGCTCTACGAGCAGTTCGGCTTTCGGGAAACCGCGCCGAAATCCCTCGGCATGGCCTTCAAAGTGCCCTGAACCGGGCCTCCCGGCGGCAAAACCAAGGTCAAACGAAAACGGCGCCCCGTTCGGAGCGCCGTTTGTTTTTGGAACCGCGGACGGATTACGCCGCCGGCTGCGCCTCGATGGTGCGCAGCGCCTGCGCCTGGCGCTTGGCCTCGGCCTTCACCGCGTCCTGCACCTTCTCGAAGGCGCGCACCTCGATCTGGCGCACGCGCTCGCGGCTGATGTCGAATTCGCCGGACAGTTCCTCCAGCGTCAACGGCTCCTCGGCAAGGCGGCGCGCCTCGAAGATGCGGCGCTCGCGATCGTTCAGCACGGACATGGCGCCCGCCAGCATCTTGCGGCGGTTGTCCAGTTCGTCCTGCTCGATCAGCATCTGCTCCTGGCTGTCGCTGTCGTCGACCAGCCAGTCCTGCCACTCGCCGCTTTCGCCCTCGGTGGCGCGGATCGGCGCGTTGAGCGAGGCGTCGCCCGACAGGCGGCGGTTCATCGAAACCACCTCCTCCTCGGAGACGTTGAGGCGGGTGGCGATCTCGGCGATCTGCTCGGGCTTCAGGTCGCCGTCGTCCAGCGCCTGGATCTTGCCCTTCACCTTGCGCAGGTTGAAGAACAGGCGCTTCTGATTGGCGGTGGTGCCCATCTTCACCAGGCTCCACGAGCGCAGGATGTATTCCTGGATCGAGGCCTTGATCCACCACATGGCATAGGTGGCCAGCCGGAAACCGCGCTCCGGCTCGAATTTCTTGACCGCCTGCATGAGGCCGACATTGCCTTCCGAGATCACCTCGCCGATCGGCAGGCCGTAGCCGCGATAGCCCATGGCGATCTTGGCCACGAGCCTCAGATGGCTGGTGACGAGCTTGTGGGCGGCGGCCGTGTCGCCATGCTCATGATAGCGCTTGGCGAGCATGTACTCTTCCTGCGGCTGGAGCATGGGAAAGCGGCGGATTTCTTCCAGGTAGCGGGTCAGGCCACCTTCGCCGGAAACGATGCTGGGTAGTGTCTGGGCCATAAAGCGCCCTCCTCTCTAGAGCGATGCCCCCGAAACGCGGCGGGCATGGGGTGCAGACGCCGGAAAAGCGCACGTCTGCAAGAACAGCTTATACAGGAACAAAACCGGAAACGCACGTATTTGTTCAATGCGAAACAGACTGTCACGGTGAAGTGAACAAAGCGAGTCAGGTTTTTTGATGGCAGGTTCAGATTTGGCGAAAGCCGCTCACCAGCGCGGCCATATCCGCAGGCAGCGGCGCTTCGAACCGCATCATCATATGGGTGGCGGGATGGCGGAATGCAAGCAGCCGCGCATGCAGCGCCTGCCGCGGGAAGGCCCGCACCGCGTCCTTCAGCGGTTCCGGCAGCCGGTTCGCCTTGGTGCGGAACGCCTGCCCGTAATCGGGATCGCCGACCACCGGATGGCCGATATGGGCCATATGCACCCTGATCTGGTGGGTGCGGCCGGTTTCCAGCCGGCATTCCACGAGGCTCGCGGCCGCATACTGGCTCTGGCCCTCGCCAAAGCGCTCCTCGACCCGGTAGTGGGTGACGGCGTGGCGGGCGTCGTCGCGCCCTTCCGGCACCACGGCGCGCCGCACCCGGTCCGCCGCCCGGCCGAGCGGCGCGTCGACCGTGCCTGCCAGGCGCTGGGGAATGCCCCAGACCAGCGCCACATAGGCGCGTTCGAGATTGCCGCTGCGGCCATGGTCGGCGAAGGCCTCCGACAGCGCCTTGTGGGCCCGGTCGGTCTTGGCCGCGACCAGCACGCCGGACGTGTCCTTGTCCAGCCGGTGCACGATGCCCGGCCGCTTGACCCCGCCGATGCCGGACAGGCTGTCGCCGCAATGGTGGATCAGCGCATTGACCAGCGTGCCGGTCCAGTTGCCGGCGCCCGGATGCACCACCAGCCCGGCCGGCTTGTTGACGACGACCAGTTCGTCATCCTCGTAGAGGATGTCGAGGGGGATGGCCTCGCCCAGCGGCGCCGCCGGCTCCGGCTCGGGCATGGCGACCTCGACACGCTCGCCGACGGCAAGCTTGCGCTTCGGCTCGCCGGTCGCG
Source organism: Aquamicrobium terrae (assembly GCF_040545735.1). Classification (GTDB taxonomy): domain Bacteria; phylum Pseudomonadota; class Alphaproteobacteria; order Rhizobiales; family Rhizobiaceae; genus Mesorhizobium; species Mesorhizobium terrae_A. The sequence continues at coordinate 319,770 of NZ_JBEPML010000003.1, read as the reverse complement.
ACGCCGCCGACCAGCACCGCGCCCTGCCTGATCAGCGCCTGCACCCGGCTGCGCGACAGGTCGGGCGCCAGCCGCGCTGCCAGCCACTGGTCGAGCCGCTGGCCGGCTGCCTCCGCCTCAGCGACGAACTCGACCCGGCCGCCCTCTATCAATCCCGAACCCACTTCGTTATGACCGCTCATCCTGATGAACTGTTGCGGACCCTGCCATGACCCGGCCCGAAACCGAAGAAGAAGACAAGCCGCTGGACCCTTCCATCGAGAAGGTGCGCCGCAAGATGATCCGCTTCATGGGCATCAATCTCGGTCTTCTGTTCCTCGCCCTTATGGTGGTGATCGCCGCCCTTGTCTACAAATCCCGGATCACGGAGCCGCAGGTAGCCGCGCCCGCCGGCGACATTCAGGCGCCTGCCGGCCAGCAGATCGAAGGCGATATCGTGCTGCCGGTCGGCGCGCGCGTCGTCTCGCAGTCGATTTCCGGCAACCGCATTTCCCTCGATGCGGAACTGGCGGGCGGCGAGCGCGTGCTGTTCGTCTACGACATCGCCGCGCGCAGCATGGTCGGGCGCTTCACCATCCGCAACAGATAAAGCATGTCGCCCGGAAGCGGGAACCGGTTTCGGGATAACGGCATGCGCAAAAAAACAGGAACTTGAAGCGCAGGGAACGAATCTGGAAGATCGCGACACGCTTTGGCCCGATCACTTCTGCGCGCACAGCGTGCGCTCGTCTTGAAACTGCAATGCGACTCTGCCTATCTTTCCAGTGTCGCCCGATTGCAGGCGGCATGGTTGTTCTTGTTGCGAAAGGAAAGACACTGAGAACAGCACTTCGGAAGAAGGCCGAGATCGTGCCTTCGCCGGCCGGGATAGGCGTCAGCCAGCCCCGCGCCCTCGACATCGTCCTTGCCAGTCTCGAAGACTCCAAGGCCGAAAATATCGTCCCCATCGACATTCAGGGCAAATCGAGCCTCGGCGATCACATGGTCATCGCCTCGGGCCGGTCGCACCGGCATGTCGCGGCCGTCGCCGATCACCTGCTCAAGGCGCTCAAGGATGCCGGCCTCGGCAATGCGCGCGTCGAGGGCCTGTCCGGCGCCGACTGGGTCCTGATCGATTCGGGCGATGTCATCGTCCATATCTTCCGTCCAGAGGTCCGTGAATTCTACAATCTGGAGAAGATGTGGCAGGCGCCGGATCTGGAGGAAGAGACGCTGCACTAGGAGCCGGCGTCGCTTTGGAGCATCGGACCGAAAAGTGGTATCCGGTTTTCGGGAATATCCGATGCTTGATCTGGGGCGGGCATGAAACTCACCGTACACGCCGTGGGCCGTATGAAGTCCGGCCCCGAGAAGGAGCTTGGCGACCGCTACTACGAGCGGTTCGCCCGCAGCGGGCCGGCCGTCGGCCTCGAATTCGGCGGCATCACCGAAATCCCGGAAGGGCGCGGCCAGACGGTGGACGAGCGCCAGCGCGAGGAAGGGCAGAAGCTGCTCGCCCATGTGCAGGCCCAGGGGCAGGCGGGCGCTGCCCTTGTCCTGCTCGACGAGCGCGGCAAGAGCTTTTCCTCGCAGGAACTCGCCCGCCGCATCGGCGCCATGCGCGACAACGGCCGCAAGGCGGTGGTGGTGGCCATCGGCGGGCCGGACGGGCATGGCGAGGCGCTGCGCAGCGAGGCCGAGCTGATCGTCTCCTTCGGCGCGCTCACCTGGCCGCACCAGCTCGTGCGCGTCATGCTCGGCGAACAGCTCTACCGCATCGCCACCATTCTCGCCGGCCACCCCTATCATCGCGCCTGAAAACCGGGATAGATGAGAATCACGGCCAATGACGGGCTCGCCCGGATTTTCGCCCCATTCTGCGGTCAGCAGCAGGTCGGGTGGAACATGCGTCAAACCCGCAAACATGGTTGATGATTCGTTAACGATGCTGCCGCTACTGTCGCTCCTCAATGGATGAGCGCTTGAGATCGGAACCGGGCCCGCGCGGCGCCCGCCGCCTGCTGGCGGCGCTGGCGCTGCTGGTTTCCTGCGGCCTCGCCCAGGCCGCGCCGGAAGAGCCGGCCGAGGCCGATGCCAAGCGCGCCGAATACGAGCAGGTGACGAAGGAGATCAGCCTCTCCTCGGAGCGGCTGGCCAGGCTTGCCGCCGACATCGCCGCGGTGCGCAAGGACTATGCCTCGATCACCGCCGCCCTCATACAGTCGGCCAAGACCGAGCAGAAGCTCGGGCAGGACATCGACGACATCGGCACCCGGCTGGAGGAGCTGAAGGGGCAGGACGCCCGCATCCGCGCCTCGCTGGCCGAGCGCAGCGACGTGCTGGCCGAGGTGCTGGGCGCGTTGCAGCGCATGGGCGTCAACCCGCCGCCGGCGATCCTGGTGCGCCCGGAAGACGCGCTGGCCTCGGTGCGCAGCGCCATCCTGCTCGGCGCCGTGGTGCCGGAACTGCGCCACGAGACCGAAAGGCTGATGGCGGATCTCAAGGAACATGCGCGCGTCACCGCCTCCATCGAGGCCGAGCGCGGTCGGCTCACCGCCTCCGTGACCGAGCAGCTGGCCGAGAAGCAGCGCCTCACCCTGTTGCTCGAGGCGCGCAAGAAATTCCAGGCCGAGACCCAGGCAGCGCTCGCGGCCGAGCAGCAGAACGCGCAGGAGCTGGCGGCCAGGGCGCGCAGCCTGAAGGACCTGATCGCGGCCCTCGACAAGCAGGCCAAGCGCAAGGCCGAGGAGGAGGCCCGCACGGCGGCCCTGCCGGTACCGGAGGCCAACCGCCTGCTGGAGCGCATCCCCTTCCGGTCCCTGCACGGGCAGATCGCCCTGCCGGTGACCGGCACGGTCAAGCGCCGCTTCGGCGCCAATGACGGTAACGGATCGGTGATGCAGGGCGACATGGTTGCGACACAATCGGGCGCCATCGTCACCGCACCGGCGGATGGGGAGATACTCTATGCGGGGCCGTTCCGCTCCTACGGTCAACTCTTGATCCTCGACGCCGGCGGCGGCTATCATGTCGTCCTGGCGGGGATGAACAGGTTGACCGTCGCGTCCGGCCAATCCGTTCTCGCGGGCGAGCCGATCGGCGCGATGGGTGAAGCAAGGGTGGCAAGCACCTCGGCGACACAGGATGCAAATGCCACGCCGGAGCTCTATGTCGAGTTCCGCAAGGATGGTAAACCCGTTGATCCGACCCCGTGGTGGGCGGACCGTGTTTCTGGAAGGACGTGAAATGATGCGGAAACTCTCGCTCCTGTTTGCCGGTGCGCTGATGGGCGCATCCGCCATGAGCCTTGTCTATGGCGTTCCGGGCACCGCGGCGAATGCGGCAGGCGCCGAGACCTACAAGCAGCTTGCCGTGTTCGGCGACATCTTCGAGCGCGTGCGCGCCCAGTATGTGACGCCGCCGGACGACAAGTCGCTGGTCGAGAACGCCATCAACGGCATGCTCACCTCGCTCGACCCGCATTCCTCCTTCATGAATGCGGAAGCCGCCCAGGACATGCGCGTGCAGACCAAGGGCGAGTTCGGCGGCCTCGGCATCGAGGTCACTATGGAGAACGACCTCGTCAAGGTCATCACCCCGATCGACGACACGCCCGCCGCCAAGGCCGGCGTGCTGGCCGGCGACTACATCGCCAAGATCGACGGTGAGGAGGTGCGCGGCCTGACCCTCAACGACGCGGTGCAGAAGATGCGCGGGCCGGTCTCGACCCCGATCACGCTGACCATCCTGCGCGAGGGCGCCGACAAGCCGATCGAGATCAAGGTGGTGCGCGACATCATCAAGGTGAAGGCGGTCAAGTTCCGCACCGAGGACGATATCGGCTACATCAAGATCACCTCCTTCACCGAAAAGACCTATGACGACCTCGAGGCCGCCATCACCTCGATCAAGAAGGACATCCCGAAGGACAAGCTCAAGGGCTATGTGCTCGACCTGCGCCTCAATCCGGGCGGCCTGCTCGACCAGGCGGTGAGCGTTTCCGACGCCTTCCTCGACCGCGGCGAGATCGTCTCGACGCGCGGACGCGATCCCAAGGACGTCACCCGCTTCGACGCCAAGGCGGGCGATTCCATCGACGGCAAGCCGCTGGTGGTGCTCATCAACGGCGGCTCGGCCAGCGCCTCGGAGATCGTCGCCGGCGCCTTGCAGGACCTGCGCCGCGCCACCGTGGTCGGCAGCCAGTCCTTCGGCAAGGGCTCGGTCCAGACCATCATCCCGCTGGGCGAGAGCGGCGCGCTCCGGCTGACGACGGCGCTCTACTACACGCCGTCCGGCAAATCGATCCAGGGCAAGGGCATTGCGCCCGACATCAAGGTCGACCAGCCGCTGCCGCCGGAATTGCAGGGCCGCGACCTGACCCGTGGCGAATCCGACCTCAAGGGCCACATCAAGGGTGCGGAAGAGGGCGAAACCGGCTCCGGCTCGGTCGCCTACGTGCCGCCGGAAGCCAAGGACGACCTCCAGCTCACCTATGCGCTGGAACTGCTGCGCGGCCAGAAGACCGACCCGGCCTTCCCGCCCAACCCGGACAAGGCCGTCCTCAACCAGTAGGAGGTTCGGCCCGCCGCGCGGACCTGTTCATCCGCGCCACGCAATGCCAGACTGCCGGAACCTCGCCGTTCCGGCAGTTTTGATTCGGGGGCCTGCCGCAGCCGCAGGGTTGCGGCGGTCTGATTGGGGAGACGCCGCTTGTCAGGCGAAAAGGATATCGACCGCCCTCTCGGGCAGGAGCAGGGGCGGCCGCGCCGTGCCCCGGCCCTGCCGCGCATCCCGGCCGGCACCGTCCTGCTCAGCCTTGCCGCCGTGGCCGTGGTGGGCGCCTCCGCCATGATCGCGCTGCGCGAGCGGCCCTGGCGCCAGCCGGAAGTCGTCGCCACGCCGCAGCCCGCAGCCGAGGTCCCGGCACAGCCGGCGCACCCCGAAACGAGGATCACCACGCAGCCGGGCGGCGCCCAGATCATCCGCGTCGAGCCCGACGGGCCGGATGACGGCGGCGCCATCGTCGTGCGCGATCCTTCCGCCTTGCAGCAGAACCTGCGCGTCGCCCATCTGCCCGACCGCGCGCTGGTCGAGGACAGCGAGACCGGCCCGCTGCCGAAGCGCGCCGAGGACGGCAGGCGGCCCTTCGACGTCTATGCCCGGCCCTGGTCGGGCGCGCGCGGCGCCCGCGTCGCCATCGTCATCGGCGGGCTGGCCGTTTCGCAGACCGGCACCCAGGCCGCCCTCGCCAAGCTGCCGCCGGAGGTGACGCTGGGCTTCGCCTCGGGCGGCAATTCGATCGGCCGCTGGATGCAGGAGGGCCGCAGAAAGGGCCACGAGATCGTGATGCAGGTGCCGATGGAGCCGTTCGATTATCCCAATGTCGATCCCGGCCGCGACACGCTGACCGTCGAGGCCGCGCCGGACGACAATCTGCGCGCCATGCGCCGCGTGCTGTCGCGCACCACCAACTACACCGCGGTGATGAACTATATGGGCGCCCGCTTCACCGCCGACGAACAGGCGCTTTCGCCCATCATGCGGGAACTGGCGGCGCGCGGTCTCGGCTATCTGGACGACGGCTCCTCCGCCCGCAGCCGCGCGCCGGAACTGGCGGCGCAGGAGAAGATGCCGCTCGCCGTCGCCGACACCCAGATCGACGCCGTGCAGGACCGCGCCGCCATTCTCAAGAAGCTTGACGAGCTGGAAGCCACCGCCCGCGCCAGGGGCAGCGCCATCGGCATCGGCTCGGCCTTCGACATGACGGTTGACGCGGTCGCCGCTTGGGTCAATGAAGCGAAGATGCGCGGTATCGAGATCGTGCCGATTTCCGCCGTCGCCAACGATCCGGAGAACCGCTGAAGCGGGGGAAAGCTGAACCATGTCGAAGAAGAAGCCCGTCGATCCCGAGAGCCTGCCCTACCGCCCCTGCGTGGGCGTGATGGTGCTGAACCGCGGCGGGCTGGTATGGGCAGGCCATCGCGTTCCCGAGCCCAACGACGAGACCACCGGCTCCGACAAATTGTGGCAGATGCCGCAGGGCGGCATCGACAGGGGCGAGGACCCGCTGGTCGCGGCCCGGCGCGAACTGTTCGAGGAAACCGGCATCAAGAGCGTGTCGCTGCTGGCCGAAGCGCCGCACTGGATCAACTACGACCTGCCTTCGCACCTGATGGGCATCGCCCTGCACGGCCGCTATCGCGGCCAGACCCAGAAATGGTTCGCCTTCCGCTTCGAGGGCGACGAGAGTGAAATCCGCGTCAACCCGCCGCCCGGCGGCCATACGGCGGAGTTCGACCGCTGGGACTGGATGCCGATGGCCGACCTGCCCGGGCTCATCGTGCCCTTCAAGCGCAAGGTCTACGAGGACGTGGTGACGGTCTTCCGCCATCTGACCGGCTGAAACCCGTCTCCCGACCGGCGCGAAGACAAAGCCTGAGACGCGGACCTGAACCCGCGCCGGGTGCCTGTTGCGTCCAAAATGCGCTACGATCCCACGGCGGCGGCACGCCACGGGATGAAACCCCGAACGGTCTCGCCCCGGCCGCGCCGAAGCGCAGCTTTTTTCGGCCTTTTTGCAGGACACCGGATTTCCGTGCGGAATCCGGGCCAGCAAGGCACTTCGGATCGCACGATCCACGAATTCAGGCATCATATTTGCAAGGAATATGCGCCTGATCGGTGTTACAAGCATCGAAGTACGTTATCGGCGCCTGTTTGCGAAAGAATACCGGGTGGAGGACATGAATCAGGTTCCGCGTGGATACAAGACGGTGGCCGCCGATCCGGCAGCCGATGCCGGCGCCATCCTCACCATCGACCTCGGCGCTGTCCGCAAGAACTACCGCCGCCTCCAGGCCCGCCTCGGCGGCGCGAAATGCGCCGGCGTGGTCAAGGCCGACGGCTACGGGCTGGGGGCCGTTCCGGTCGCCCGCGCCCTGACGCAGGAAGGCTGCGACACCTTCTTCGTGGCCCATGTCGGCGAAGGCGTCGCGCTGCGCGCCGCCATCGGCCCCGGCCCTTCCATTTACGTGCTGAACGGCCTGCCGCCCGGCTCCGAGCCGGATGCAATCGCCGCCGGGCTGATCGCGGTGCTCAACAGCACCGAACAGCTTGCCGCCTGGCGCGCTGCCGCCAGGCAGGCCGGTCATGCGCTGCCGGCCGCCCTGCAGGTCGACAGCGGCATGTCGCGGCTCGGCATGTCGCCGGCCGAGGTCGAGGCCGTGGCCGCAGATCGCCATGCCCTCGACGGCATCGAGCTGAAGCTGGTGATGAGCCATCTCGCCTGCGCCGACGAGCCCGGCCATGCGGCCAACGAGGCGCAGCGCATCGAATTCGACCGGCTGCGCGCCCTGCTGCCGGCCGCGCCCGCCTCGCTCGCCAATTCCTCCGGCATCTTCCTCGGCCCGGCCTATCATCATCAGCTTGCCCGGCCGGGTGCGGCGCTCTACGGCATCAATCCGACACCGGGCCAGGAAAACCCGATGCTGCCGGTGATCCGCCTGCAGGCCAAGGTAATCCAGACCCGGACGGTGGAGCGGGACGCCGGCATCGGCTACGGCCACACCGCCACCGCCCAAGGCCCGCAGCGCCTCGCCACCATCTCGCTCGGCTATGCCGACGGCTGGCACCGCCGCGCCGGCGCCGCCGCCCGCTTCGACGGGGTCGAACTGCCCTTCATCGGGCGCGTGTCGATGGATTCCATCATCCTCGACATTTCGGCGCTGCCCGAGAGCCGGCTCAAGGCCGGCGATCTGGTGAACCTCATCGACGCCGAGCAGACCATCGACGACCTGGCCGGCTCCTACGGCACCATCGCCTATGAGGTGCTGACCAGCCTCGGCCACCGTTTCCACCGCATCCATGTCGGCGCGTGACCCCGCCGGACCAACCACGGATTTTCGGGAGTAGAACATGAAAGTACTGGTCCTCGGCAGCGGCGTCATCGGCGTCACCACTGCCTATTTCCTCCGCGAGGCCGGCCATGAAGTGACGGTCATCGACCGCCAGGGCGGCCCGGCGCTGGAAACCAGCTTCGCCAATGCCGGCGAGGTTTCGCCCGGCTATTCCTCGCCCTGGGCCGGCCCCAGCGTGCCGGTCAAGGCGCTCAAATGGCTCTTGATGAAGCACGGCCCGCTGGTGGTGAAGCCCACGCTCGACTGGCACATGTATGCGTGGATGCTGAAGATGCTGCGCAACTGCACCAGCGAGCGCTACGCTCTCAACAAGTCGCGCATGGTGCCGATCGCCGAATACAGCCGCGACGTGCTGAAGGACCTGCGCTCGCGCACCAACATCGCCTATGACGAACGCATGAAGGGCACCCTGCAGCTCTTCCGCACCCAGAAGCAGCTCGATTCCATCGGCGGCGACGTCGAGGTGCTGAAGCAGACCGGCGTTCCCTTCGAGGTGCTCGATCCCGAGGGCTGCATCGCCGTCGAGCCCGGCCTCGGCAATGTGCGCGGCAAGTTTGTCGGCGGCCTGCGCCTGCCCGGCGACGAGACCGGCGACTGCCAGATGTTCACCGAGCGGCTGGCCGAGATCGCCGCCGCCGCCGGCGTCAGGTTCGAATATGGCGTCACCATCACCGGCATCGACACCGCGCAGGGCCGGATCACCGGCGTCGACACCAACGCCGGCAAGCGCAGCGCCGACGCTTATGTCATGGCGCTGGGCTCCTATTCGCCGATCTGGATGCGCAAGCTCGGCCAGCCGATCCCGGTCTACCCGGTCAAGGGCTATTCGATCACCGTGCCGATCGTGAACGCAGCCGCCGCGCCTGAATCAACCATCATGGACGAGACCTACAAGATCGCCATCACCCGCCTCGGAGACCGCATCCGCGTCGGCGGCACGGCGGAGATTTCGGGCTACAACCTAAAGCTCCACGACGCCCGCCGCGAAACGCTGGTCCATTCGGTGACCGACCTGTTCCCCGGCGCCGGCGACATCGGCGCGGCCACCTTCTGGACCGGCCAGCGGCCGATGACGCCGGACGGACCGCCGATCATCGGCGCCTCGAAATATTCCAACCTCTATCTCAACACCGGCCACGGCACGCTGGGTTGGACCATGGCCTGCGGCTCGGCGCGGGTGCTGGCCGACATCGTTTCCGGCCGCAAGCCGGACATCGACGCCCGCGCATTGGGACCGCAGCGCTACGCGGCCTGATCCCGAAAGAAAACGCCCGGTTCAGGCCGGGCGTTTTCATTTCGAGAAGGGAAAGCCTCTACTCGGCCGGCTTGAAATTCAGCGCCACGCCGTTGATGCAGTAGCGCAGGCCGGTGGGCGGCGGGCCGTCGGGGAAGACATGGCCGAGATGGCTGCCGCAGGTCGCGCAATGCACCTCGGTGCGCAGCATGCCGTGGCTGCGGTCGGTGGTGGCGCCGACCGATCCCGGCACCGGGTCGTTGAAGCTCGGCCAGCCTGTGCCGCTCTCGAATTTGAGGTTGGCCTCGAACAGCTTCGCATCGCAGCCCGCGCAATGGAACGCGCCGGCGCGGTGCTCATGGAGCAGCGCGCAGCTTCCGGGCCGCTCCGTGGCGTGCTGGCGCATCACCGCATATTGCTCGGGCGACAGCAGCGCGCGCCATTCGGCATCGCTGCGGGTGACGGGATAGGTGGTGCTTTCCATGAAACTCTCCTGCGGGAGCGATTTGCCTTACGGCAAAGATAGGATCAGGCAACCGGCCTGACCAGCACCCGGCGATTTTCAATGCACGGCGCGGCCAAGCTGCTTCGTCGCCGCTTCCAGCCCCGCGAGCGTGAGCGGGAACATGCGCCCGGAAAACAGCTTCTGGACCATGCCGATGGAGTGGGTGTAGCCCCAATGCTTCTCGGCGGTGGGGTTCAGCCACACCGCGCCCGGCCATTGGGCAAGCGCCCGCTGCAGCCATACCGCGCCCGCCTCCGGGTTCCAGTGCTCGACCGAACCGCCGGGATGGCTGATCTCGTAGGGGCTCATCGCGGCGTCGCCGACGAAGATCGCCTTGTAGTCGGAACCGTATTTGTGCAGCACGTCGAAGGTCGGGACCACCTCGGCATGGCGGCGGCGGTTGTCCTTCCACACACCCTCGTAGAGGCAGTTGTGGAAGTAGAAATATTCGAGCTGCCGGAATTCGGCCCGCGCGGCGGAAAACAGCTCCTCAGCCACCTTGATGTGGTCGTCCATCGAACCGCCGACATCGAAGAACATCAACAGCTTCACCGCGTTGCGCCGTTCCGGCCGGGTCTTGACGTCGAGATAGCCATGCTCGGCCGTGGCGTGGATGGTGCCGGGCAGGTCCAGTTCCTCGGCCGCCCCGTCGCGCACCCAGCGGCGAAGCCTTTTCAGGGCGACCTTGATGTTGCGTGTGCCGAGCTCCACCGAATCGTCGAGATTGCGGAACTCGCGCCGGTCCCACACCTTCACCGCGCGCCGGTGGCGGCTTTCATGCTGGCCGATGCGCACGCCCTCGGGGTTGTAGCCATAGGCGCCGAAGGGCGAGGTGCCCGCAGTGCCGATCCATTTCGAGCCGCCCTGATGGCGGCCCTTCTGCTCCTCCAGCCGCTGGCGCAGCGTTTCCATCAGCTTCTCGAAGCCGCCGAGCGCCTCGACCAGCCGCTTTTCCTCCTCGCTGAGGTGCTTTTCGGCCAGCCGCCGCAGCCAGTCCTCGGGCAGGTTGGCCAGGTCGACGCCGCCCTCTCCCGAAACCGCCTCGACGCCACGGAAGACATGCGCGAACACCCGGTCGAAGCGGTCGATATGGCGCTCGTCCTTCACCAGCGCCGCGCGCGCCAGATAGTAGAAGCCCTCGACGTCGTACTCGACCAGCCCCGCCTCCATGCCCTCGAGCAGCGACAGGTATTCCCGCAGCGAGACGGGAACCTTGGCCGCTTTCAGTTCGAGGAAGAAGGGGATGAACATAGACGTTTCTACAACAGGTCGTATTCGATGAAGCCGGTGCGTCGCGCCACCCTATCATAGAGGCGGCGCGCCGTGGCATTGGTCTCGTGCGTCATCCAGTACACGTTCGTCACGCCGCGCTTCGCCGCCGCCTGCCGCACCGCCTCGATCAGCGCCGCGCCGACGCCCCGGCCGCGCGCCGCCGGGTCCGCGAACAGGTCCTGAAGGTAGCAATTGTCCACCAGCGACCAGCAGGAGCGGTGATAGAGATAGTGGGTGAGGCCCACCGCCTTGCCGTCGATCAGCGCGATGAAGCCCTTCGGCTCGAACTCGCCGGGCGAAAACAGCCGCTGCCATGTGCTTGCATGGACCTCTTGCGGCAGCTCGGTCTCGTAGAAGGCGAGATAGGCGCTCCACAGACGCTGCCAGGCGCCATGGTCGCCCGCTTCCAGCGGCCGGATGATGATGTTGCTCATGCTCTTCTCCCTGTTCGCCGCCCCAGCCTAGAGGGGCACGGCCGCCTGCGCCATGGTGCAGCAAGCCGGCCTTTCCTGCGCCATGGACATCCGCGCCTTTCCTTATGCGCCGGCTTTGTGTAAAGCGAAGGCAGCAACTCCCGCAACGACACTACGGGCACAAGCCATGGACAAGTTCACCAAGCTCACCGGCGTCGCGGCGCCCCTGCCGATCGTCAATGTCGACACTGACATGATCATCCCCAAGGATTATCTGAAGACGATCAAGCGCACCGGGCTCGGCAAGGGCCTGTTCGCCGAGATGCGCTACAATGAGGACGGTTCGGAAAACCCCGATTTCGTGCTCAACAAGCCCGCCTATCGCAACGCCCAGATCCTCGTCGCCGGCGACAATTTCGGCTGCGGTTCGAGCCGCGAGCATGCGCCCTGGGCCCTGCTCGACTTCGGCATCCGCTGCGTGATCTCGACCTCGTTCGCCGACATCTTCTACAACAACTGCTTCAAGAACGGCGTCCTGCCGATCACCGTCAGCCAGGAAGACCTCGACAAGCTGATGGACGACGCCTCGCGCGGCGCCAACGCCACGCTGTCGATCGACCTGGAGGCCAAGGAAATCCGCGGCCCCGACGGCGGCGTCATCACCTTCGACCTCGACGACTTCAAGCGTCACTGCATGCTGAACGGCCTCGACGACATCGGCCTGACCATGGAGAAGGCCGGCTCGATCAGCACCTTCGAGCAGAAGAACGCCGAGTCCCGCCCCTGGGCCTGACCGACTGAAGCAACGAAATCGACGGGATGCGCGCCTGACGGCCCGCATCCCGTTTCGCATTTCGGGCCTTCCCCTCGGGCATCCCGCGCAAAGGTGGACAGCACCCGGCAGCCTCCCTAACGTGCCCTTCTCCCAAGCCATTCCGATTCGGCCCCTTCCGGTCGGGAAGCGATCACGGTGCAACCGGAGGTCCACACGATGAAACCGATTTTCCGCCTGTCCGCGGCAACCCTTGTGGGCATCGGCCTTTGCTCGCCCGCCCTGACGCAGGACGAGCAGCCGCAGAGCATCCCCTTTGCCGGTGGCGCCCTGACCATCACCCAGAAAGAGGAATATGGCGAAAAGACCCTTTCCTTCGGCGACAAGGAACTGGCGAGCGCCTATGTGGTGTATTTCGACAAGATCGTCGATCTGGCCGGCACCGAGGTCGCGCTGTTCGATGTCGGCGACGGCGGCAATGCCTGCGGCCCCGCCAAGATCATGGTGTGGAAGGGCGAGAACGGCGCCGTCCAGCGCGCCAGCATGGGCGAGGACGATTGCGGCGCGCCGGTGACGACCGTTTCCGACGACTCGCTCTATTTCGTGCCGTGGCTGGCCCCGGGCGGCGACGGGGTCGTCACCCGCTGGACGCCCGATGCGGGATTTGCCACGGCAGGCACCCTGACCTATGCGCCGCAGCCGGGAACGGGCTGGAAGGACATCGACCCCGCGAAGTTCGGCAACATGATCGACGCCTTCCAGAACGAGGCCGTCTACGGGCAGGCCGTCGATCTGCTCGACGATTCGCTGGAAGAGGTGGTCACCAGCCTGATGGTCGGCGCGGGACCGGAAAAGACGGCCTCCGGCATCATCTACGGCGACGGCTGCATCCCGCATGCCTGCGGCACCTATGACGGCTTCATGGCCATCGATCCGGCGAACCAGAAGCTCTATTTCGCCCGCCAGACCGACGCCGGCAAACCCCAGACCTGGCCGGCGCTCGGCGGCTGGCCGGCGGAAGCCCGCACCGCCATGGAAAAGGCGCTGGAGCCGCGTCAATAACCATGAAGGTCCGGCGCGTCCTCGCCAATATCGCCACCGATGATATCGCCGCGGCAAAGCGCTTCTATGGCGACGTGCTCGGCCTCGACATCCTCATGGACCATGGCTGGATCGCCACGTGGGGCTCGCAGGAAAAGATGACGGTGCAGGTTTCCTTCGCCGTCGAGGGCGGCTCCGGCACGCCGGTGCCCGATCTTTCCATCGAGGTCGACGATGTCGATGAGGCCTTTACGGACATGAAAGCCGCCGGCTTCGGCATCGAATACGGCCCCGCCGACGAACCGTGGGGCGTGCGCCGCTTCTATGTGCGCGATCCCTTCGGCCGGCTGGTGAACATCCTCTCGCATCGATAGCGGGCGGGCCGGGCAATCCGGCTCGCAAGGATTTGCCCTTGCGGAAAGCTTGCGTCTTGCGCAAGCGCCCGCGCGCGGTTAGCAAAGCGGCGGTTCAACACTCCTCGGGAAATGATCTCATGGCTGCGAAAAAACTCTTCCTCCTCCCCGGCGACGGCATCGGCCCTGAAGCGATGGCGGAGGTGAAGAAACTGATCGCCGTCATGAACAAGGCCGGCGCCGGCTTCGAGACCGACGAGGGCCTGGTCGGCGGTTCGGCCTATGATGCCCACGGGCAGGCGATTTCCGAAGCCGACATGGAAAAGGCGCTGGCCGCCGACGCCGTGCTGTTCGGCGCAGTCGGTGGGCCGAAGTGGGATGCCGTGCCTTACGAGGTGCGCCCGGAAGCCGGACTGCTGCGCCTGCGCAAGGACCTCGAACTGTTCGCCAACCTGCGCCCGGCCATCTGCTATCCGGCGCTGGCCGCCTCCTCCTCGCTCAAGCAGGAGGTGATCGAAGGGCTCGACATCCTCATCGTGCGCGAGCTGACCGGCGGCGTCTATTTCGGCGAGCCCAAGCAGATCATCGACCTCGGCAACGGCCAGAAGCGCGGCATCGACACGCAGGTCTACGACACCTTCGAGATCGAGCGCATCGCCGGTGTGGCCTTCGAGCTGGCCCGCACCCGCAACAACCACGTCACCTCGATGGAAAAGCGCAACGTCATGAAGTCGGGCGTGTTGTGGAACGAGGTCGTCACCGCCACCCACAAGGCGAAATACAGCGACGTCAAGCTCGACCACATGCTGGCCGATGCCGGCGGCATGCAGCTCGTGCGCTGGCCCAAGCAGTTCGACGTCATCGTCTGCGACAACCTGTTCGGCGACATGCTCTCCGACGTGGCGGCCATGCTGACCGGCTCGCTCGGCATGCTGCCCTCGGCCTCGCTCGGCGCTCCCGATGCCAAGACCGGCAAGCGCAAGGCGCTCTACGAGCCGGTGCACGGCTCGGCGCCGGATATCGCCGGCAAGGGCATCGCCAATCCCATCGCCATGATCGCCTCCTTCGCCATGTGCCTGCGCTATTCCTTCAACATGGTTGTGGAAGCCGACCGCCTGGAAAAGGCGATCTCGGCGGTCCTCGACGAGGGCTACCGCACCGGCGACATCATGTCGGAAGGCATGAAGCAGGTCGGCACCGCCGAGATGGGCGACGCCATCATGGCGAAGTATCGCGCCGCCTAAAGCGGTTCCGGTCAACGGGCAATCGCCTTCTGATTGCTCGTCATCCCGGCCAAGGAAGCGATAGCGACCGCGAGCCGGGATCCATTCCGGGAACCTTCGAACGTCACGGGATGGATTCCGGACAGCCTCGGCTGCGCTCCGGCTTCCGGGACGACGGTGGAAAGCAAAAAAGGCCGCCTTGGGGCGGCCTTTTTCTATGCGAACCTATTCGGGCTTCGGCCGCTTCGGTTTCTTTGCCGGCTTTCCTGTTGCGCCCGTGTCGAACTTCGGCTTGGCCGCCTTCTTGCCGCCCCATGGCTTTGCACCGGCATCGGCGAATGCCGGCTTGTCGCCCTTCGCGAATTTTTTCTTCGGCGCGCGTTCGCCACTTTCCTTGCCGAACCCGCCCTTGCCGCGATGCGGCTTCTTTTCCGGCCGCGGCGCACGATAGGCGCTGCGGGAAAAATCGGGCTCGCCATCCACCGCCTCGACGCGGATATTGCCCTGAATGGTCATATGCGGCCCCAGCGCCTCCACGAACGCATCGGCGCTGTCGGCGGCGATCTGCACGAAGGTTTCCTCCGGCTGCATGCGGATGGCGCCGATCTCGCGCTTGGTGAGATTGGCCGTGCGGCACAGCATAGGGATCAGCCAGCGCGGCTCGGCGTTCTGCTTGCGCCCGACCGACAGCGAGAACCAGACGCTGTCGCCGAAATCGTCACGGCTTTTAGACGGGGTGCCGGCATGGCCGCCAGCCTTTCCGCCGACCGGCAGCGGCCCGCTTTCCGACAGATATTCCGGGGCGGAGCGTCCGGCGCGGCTCATCCGCAGATAGGCGGCCGCCATCTGCTCGGGGCCGAAACGGTCGAGCAGCGTGGCGACGAAGTCGCGCTCGCCCTCGCTGACCGGTTCCGACAGCGCCGGATCGGACAACATCCGCTCATTGTCGCGGGCGATCACCTCCTCGGCCGAGGGCGGGCGCGCCCATTCGGCCTCGATACGGGCGGCCTGCAGGACGCGTTCGCTGCGCCGGCGCGCCGGATGCGGCACGATCAGCGCGCTGATGCCCTTGCGCCCGGCCCGGCCGGTGCGGCCGCTGCGGTGCAGCAGCGTATCGGGATTGGTCGGCAGGTCGGCATGGATCACCAGTTCCAGCCCCGGCAGGTCGATGCCGCGCGCCGCCACGTCGGTGGCGATGCACACCCGCGCCCGGCCGTCGCGCATGGCCTGCAGCGCATGGGTGCGCTCGTTCTGGCTGAGCTCGCCGGACAGCGCCACCACCGAGAAATTGCGGTTGCTCAGCCGGGCGGTGAGATGGTTCACCGCCGCGCGCGTGTTGCAGAACACGATGGCGTTGCGCGCCTCGTAATAGCGCAGCACGTTGACGACGGCATTGTCGCGATCGGCCGGCGTCACCACCAGCGCGCGATACTCGATGTCGTGATGCTGCTTTTCTTCGCCCGCCGCGGCGATGCGAACGGCGTCCCGCTGGTATTCCCTGGCCAGCGCGGCGATGGCACGCGGCACGGTGGCCGAGAACATCAGCGTGCGGCGCTCGACGGGCGAGGAGCCCAGGATGAATTCGAGGTCCTCGCGGAAGCCGAGGTCGAGCATCTCGTCGGCCTCGTCCAGCACCACGGCGGCGAGCCCGGAAATGTCGAGCGCCCCGCGCGTGATGTGGTCGCGCAGGCGGCCGGGCGTGCCGACCACGATATGGGCGCCGCGTTCCAGCGCCCGCCGCTCGGTGCGCATGTCCATGCCGCCGACGCAGGTGGCGATCGCCGCCCCGGCCTGCTCGTAGAGCCATGACAGCTCGCGCGCGACCTGCAAGGCAAGCTCGCGCGTCGGCGCCACCACCAGCCCGAGCGGTGCCCCGGCCTCGCCGAAGCGGGTTGCTTCGCCCAGCAGCGTCGGCGCCAGCGCCAGCCCGAACGCCACCGTCTTGCCGGAGCCGGTCTGCGCCGAAACCAGCGCGTCGGACTGCCCCAGCGCGGGGTCGATCACCGCCTTCTGCACCGGCGTCAACTCGGAATAACCGCGCTTTTCCAGCGCCTCGGCGAGCGCGGGCGCGATACCTTCAACCATCATTTTTGTCTTTCGGAATGCGGGGCCCGTCCAGGCCTTCAAAAATAAGAGCCGGCCACTTGGCGGCATAAGACCGCGCGGCCGGAAACGAAGCTGCGCCGCTCCTACTGCGCCCGGCGCCCATTGTACAGAGCGAGCGTGATTGACTCTTGACGCAAAACGCGTAAAAGCCGGCACCGAACAGGACGTATCCACCATGCGCGGCCTTTTGATGGCTTTTCTCGCACGCGGCCTTGACAGCCGCGAGACCCCGGCCCCGGCCGGGCGCATGTTCGCGTCCCTGCTTTCGACCAAAACCACGGCCAAAAAAACGACCGCCACCACGGTCTGATCTCCCTTGGCCTGCTCGCCCTCTCCCCGGGTCCGGCCCGAGGGAGGCGGGACCCGCAAACGGCCGGCGGGTTTCTCCAAGCAAAACAAGCGGAGAGCGACAGGAGATAGAGTTCGATGGGCTTCAAGGTTGCGGTTGTCGGCGCCACAGGCAATGTGGGTCGCGAAATGCTCACCATTCTGGAAGAGCGCGGTTTCCCGGTCAGCGAAGTCGTGGCGCTCGCCTCGCGCCGCAGCCAGGGCACCGAGGTGTCCTTCGGTGACAAGACCCTCAAGGTCAAGGCGCTGGAGACATACGACTTCTCCGACACCGACATCGCCCTGATGTCGGCCGGCGGCAACGTCTCCAAGGAGTGGTCGCCGAAGATCGGCAAGCAGGGCTGCGTCGTCATCGACAACTCCTCGGCCTGGCGCTACGACCCCGACGTGCCGCTGATCGTGCCGGAAGTGAACCCGGACGCCATCGACGGCTTCACCAGGAAGAACATCATCGCCAACCCCAACTGCTCGACCGCGCAGATGCTGGTGGCGCTGAAGCCGCTGCATGACGCCGCCACCATCAGGCGCGTCGTGGTGTCCACCTACCAGTCGGTGTCGGGCGCCGGCAAGGAAGGCATGGACGAGCTGTTCTCGCAGACCCGCGCCGTGTTCGTCGCCGATCCGGTCGAGGCCAAGAAGTTCACCAAGCGCATCGCCTTCAACGTCATCCCCCACATCGACGTGTTCATGGAAGACGGCACCACCAAGGAAGAGTGGAAGATGGTGGCCGAGACCAAGAAGATGCTCGACCCCAAGATCAAGGTGACCGCCACCTGCGTGCGCGTGCCGGTGTTCATCGGCCATTCGGAAGCCGTGAACCTCGAATTCGAGAAGCCCATCACCGCCGACGAGGCCCGCGAGATCCTGCGCGAGGCGCCGGGCTGCCTGGTCGTCGACAAGCACGAGGACGGCGGCTACATCACCCCGGTGGAGAGCGCCGGCGAGGACGCCACCTACATCTCCCGCATCCGCGAGGATTCGACCATCGACAACGGCCTGAACCTGTGGATCGTGTCGGACAATCTGCGCAAGGGCGCGGCCCTGAACACCGTGCAGATCGCCGAGCTGCTGGTGGCGCGCGGCCTCATCCAGCCCAAGAAGCAGGCCGCCTGAGCCGCAAGCTGTTGCTCAAAAACAAATCGCCCTGAAGCGCTGCTTCAGGGCGATTTTCTTTTGGGTGTCCGAAAGACCGGTCACACCATGCCGAGGGCAGCCTTGTAGAGGTCGAGGATGGATTCCTCCTCCTCGCGTTCGGCCTGGTCCTTCTTGCGCAGGCGGATGATGGTGCGCATCGCCTTGGTGTCGAAGCCGGTGCCCTTGGCCTCGGCGAACACTTCCTTGATGTCGTCGGCGATGGTCTTCTTCTCTTCCTCGAGACGCTCGATGCGCTCGATGAAGGCCCGCAGCTGGCCGGCGGCCACGGTGTTGCTGGTTTCGGTGATCTCGTCGGCCATGATTTTCTCCGTATCGTTTCTGGTTAGCGGCGACTCGGCAAGCCGGGCCGCAAATTCAGCCCGGTTCGATGCCCGACAGGCTTGGGCGGGTCAAGCGGTTTGTGGGGCCCGTTCAGGCCCCGCAAACGATCTGCTGACACTCATTCGAGGACGATCAGCAGGTCCTTGGCGTCGATCTGGTCGCCGGAACGCACCAGCAGCTCGGCCACCGTGCCGTCGCGCTCGGCATGCAGCGCCGTCTCCATCTTCATCGCCTCGATGGAGAGCAGCACGTCGCCCGCCTTGACGCCCTGGCCGGCCGCCACGGCGACCGTGGAGACCACGCCGGGCATCGGCGCCGCCACATGGGCGTCGTTGCCGGGTTCGGCCTTGCGGCGCGCCTTGGCGGCAGAAGCGCCATGCGCCCGGTCCGGCACCTTGACGCGGCGCGGCTGGCCGTTCAGCTCGAAGAACACGGTGACCATGCCTTTGTCGTCGACGTCGCCCACGGCAAGGCAGCGGATGACCAGCGTCTTGCCCTTCTCGATGTCGACGAAGATCTCATCCTCCGGCTTCATGCCGTAGAAGTAGGTCGGCGTCGGCAGCACGGAGACCGGACCGTAGGTTTCCTGCGCGGCGGCGAAATCGGAAAACACCTTCGGATACATCAGCCAGGACGCGAATTCCTGCTCGGAAAGCGTGCGTCCGACCTTCTCCTCCGCCTCTTTCCTGCCCGCCGCCAGATCGGCCGCCGCCAGCAGCGAGCCCGGCCGCACGGCGATCGGCTTGGCCCCCTTCAGCGCCTTCTTCTGCAAGGCCGCGGGCCACCCGCCGGGCGGCTGGCCGAGGTCGCCGCGCAGCATCGACACCACCGAATCCGGGAAGGCGATGTCGCGGTCCGGGTTCTCGACATCGGCGACGGTCAGTTCCTGGCTGACCATCATCAGCGCCATGTCGCCCACCACCTTGGAGGACGGCGTCACCTTGACGATGTCGCCGAACATCAGGTTGACGTCGTGATAGGCCTGCGCCACCTCGTGCCAGCGCGTTTCCAGCCCCAGGCTGCGCGCCTGCTCCTTGAGGTTGGTGAACTGGCCGCCGGGCATCTCGTGCAGGTAGACCTCCGAGGCCGGTCCCTTGAGGTCGCTCTCGAAGGCCGCATACTGGTTGCGCACCGCCTCCCAGTAGAAGGAGATCTTGCGAATCCATTCGGTGTCGAGGCCCGGGTCGCGCTCGCCGCCCTT
Source organism: Aquamicrobium terrae (assembly GCF_040545735.1). Lineage (GTDB taxonomy): Bacteria > Pseudomonadota > Alphaproteobacteria > Rhizobiales > Rhizobiaceae > Mesorhizobium > Mesorhizobium terrae_A. The sequence goes on along the minus strand of NZ_JBEPML010000003.1, from coordinate 299,931 downwards.
CAGCGCCTCGACGATGGAGCCGAGGCAGGGCTGCGAGGTGGTGCCGGAAAACGCGTCCATGGCGCCTTCGACGGCATCGACGCCCGCTTCCACCGCCGCCAGCACGGTCGCCGCCGAAAGGCCGGAAGTGTCGTGCGTGTGGAAATGGATCGGCAGGTCGGTTTCGTCACGCAGCGCCTTGAACAGCACCCGCGCTGCAGCCGGCTTCAGCAGGCCGGCCATGTCCTTGACCGCGATGATATGCGCGCCGGCCGCCTCCAGTTCCTTGGCCAGTGCCACATAATATTTGAGGTCGTATTTGGCGCGGGACGGATCGAGGATATCGCCCGTGTAGCACATCGCCGCCTCGCACAGCTTGCCCTCGGCGATCACCGCGTCCATGGCGACGCGCATGTTCTCGACCCAGTTCAGGCAGTCGAAGACGCGGAACAGGTCGACGCCGCCGTCGGCCGCCTGCTTCACGAAATGCTGGACGACATTGTCGGGATAGTTGGTGTAGCCGACGCCGTTGGCGCCGCGCAGCAGCATCTGCAGCAGGATGTTGGGCGCCGCCTCGCGGATCAGCGCCAGACGCTCCCACGGGTCTTCCGTCAGGAAGCGCATGGCGACGTCGAAGGTGGCGCCGCCCCAGCATTCCAGCGACAGAAGTTGCGGCAGGGCGCGCGCATAGGTGCCGGCGATGCGGGCGATGTCATGGGTGCGCATGCGCGTCGCCAGCAGCGACTGGTGGGCGTCGCGCATGGTGGTGTCGGTGATCAGGACCTGCTTCTGGGCGCGCATCCATTTGGCGAAGCCCTCCGGTCCCAGCGCGTCCAGCCGGTTGCGGGTGCCTTCGGGGATCGGGCCGGTGAACCATGGCACCATCGGCTCGGCCATGCCCGTCTTCGGCTGCGGCCGGCCGCGCGTCTCGGGATGGCCGTTGACGCTGACATCGGCCAGATAGGTGAGCAGCTTGGAGGCGCGGTCCTGCCGCCTCACCTGGGTAAACAGTTCCGGCGTCGTGTCGATGAACTTGGTGGTGTAGGAATTGTCCTGGAATTTCGGATGCGTGATGATCGCTTCCAGGAAGGTGAGGTTGGTGGCGACGCCGCGAATGCGGAATTCGCGCAGCGCCCGGTGCATGCGCTGGATCGCCTCGTCCGGGGTGCGCCCCGAAGCCGTCACCTTGACCAGCAGCGGATCGTAGTAGCGGGTGATGATGGCGCCCGAATAGGCGGTGCCGCCGTCCAGGCGGATGCCGAAGCCGGCGGCCGAGCGATAGCCGGTGATGCGGCCGTAATCGGGAATGAAATGCTGCTCGGGGTCTTCCGTGGTGATGCGGCACTGGAGGGCATGGCCCTGCAGGTGGATGTCCTGCTGGGCCGGCACGCCCGATTCCGGCGTGCCGATGGCATGGCCGTCGAGGATGTGGATCTGCGCCTTGACGATGTCGATGCCCGTCACCTCCTCGGTGACCGTGTGCTCAACCTGGATGCGCGGATTGACCTCGATGAAATAGAACCTGCCGGTGTCCGCGTCCTGCAGGAACTCGACCGTTCCGGCGCCGACATAATCCGTCTCACGGGCGATCTTCAGCGCGTGGCCGCACAGTTCCTGCCGCAGCTCGTCGCTGAGATAGGGGGCCGGCGCGCGCTCCACGACCTTCTGGTTGCGGCGCTGGATCGAGCAGTCGCGCTCGAACAGATGCACGGCATTGCCATGCGTGTCGCCCAGTATCTGAACTTCTACATGGCGGGCCCGCTCGATCAGCTTTTCGAGATAGACCTCGTCCTTGCCGAAGGCGGCCTTGGCCTCGCGCTTGCCCTCCATCACCTCGCGGGCAAGCTCGGCTTCCGAGCGGATGACGCGCATGCCGCGCCCGCCGCCGCCCCATGACGCCTTGAGCATCAGCGGATAGCCGATCTCGGCGGCGAGCACCTTCACCGCCTCGATGTCGTCGGGCAGCGGATCGGTGGCCGGGATGACCGGCACGCCCACCTCGATGGCGAGGTTGCGCGCCGCCACCTTGTTGCCGAGCCGGCGCATGGTCTCCGGCTTGGGGCCGATGAAGGTGACGCCGGCGGCCGCGCAGGCGTCGGCGAATTCGGGGCTCTCCGACAGGAGGCCGTAGCCCGGATGGATGGCGTCGGCGCCCGAAAGCTTCGCGACGCGCAGCACCTCCTCGATCGACAGATAGCTTTCGATGGGCCCGAGATCGCGCGCCAGATGCGGGCCGCGCCCCACCTGGTAGCTCTCGTCGGCCTTGAAGCGATGCAGCGCGTATTTGTCCTCTTCCGCCCAGATGGCCACGGTTTTGAGGCCGAGCTCATTGGCCGCGCGGAACACGCGGATGGCGATTTCAGACCGGTTGGCGACGAGGATCTTCGTGATGGCCAATGACACACTCCGCTGTCTGGAAGAAGGCGGCGCATGATTACCGCGAAAATGCTGCATCGCAAACAGGAATGACGCTGCGTGAGGCGGCAAATGCATGAAACATGCAAAAAGGCCCGGCGTTGCACGCCGGGCCCTTGGTCGTCAGGCCGAAGAGCCTGCTGGTCGCATCTGTGCAGCGCCGGGCGTTCCGTCCGGCTGCAAGGCTCTAGTCGAGCTGGAAGTAGTTGTACTTGCCGTCGTCGCCCTTGCGCCATTCGTAGACGACATAGTCGGCGTCGGTGCGGTCACCCTTCTCGTTGAAGGACAGTTCCCCCAGCACGGTCTTGAAGGGGCCCTTTTCCCGGATCGCCTTGGCCACTTCCTGCGGATCGTTCGAGCCGGCCGCCGCGGCGGCCTGCGCGATGATCTGGGTCGAGGCATAGGCGTAGAGGGTATAGGCTTCCGGCTCGAAGCCGCCGGCGCGGAACTTCTCGACCACTTCCTGCGCAGCCGGGTTCTTGCGCGGGTCGGGGCCGAAGGTGTTCAGCGTGCCCTGCACCGCGTCGCCGGCGATCGAGGCCAGCTCGTTGGAGACGATGCCGTCGCCCGAGAACAGCGGCGCCTTCAGGCCCTGGTCCGACGCCTGGCGGATGATCAGGCCGGCCTCGGTGTGCAGGCCGCCCCAGTAGATCAGGGTCACGCCGGCTTCCTTCATCTTGGCGATCAGCGCCGAGAAGTCCTTGTCGCCGGTGTTGACGCCTTCATACATGACTTCCTGGAAGCCCGCGGCATTGAGCGCCTTCTTGGTTTCGTCGGCAAGGCCCTGGCCGTAGGGGGTCTTGTCGTGGATCACCGCGATCTTGGCGTCCTTGTAGTTCTCGGCGATGTAGGCGCCGGCCACTTCGCCCTGCTGGTCGTCACGGCCGCAGACGCGGATCGTGTTCCACAGGCCGCGCTCGGTGAAGACCGGGTTGGTGGCGGCCGGGGTAACTTCGAGAATGCCGTTCTCGGCATAGACTTCCGAGGCCGGGATCGAGACGCCCGAGTTGAAGTGGCCGACCACGAATTTCACGCCATCGGCGACGAATTTGTTGGCGACCGAAATGCCCTGCTTCGGGTCGGACACGTCATCGCCGATCGACACCTTGATTTGCTCGCCATTGATGCCGCCGGCGGCGTTGATGTCGGCCACGGCCTGCTCGGTGCCCCGCTGAATCTGGGCGCCGAAGGCGGCGTTCGGACCGGTGATCGGTGCGCCGATGCCGATGAGGACATCCGCCCAGGCGGAACCGCTGAAGATCAGCAGCGCGCCGAGCGACACGGCGGACAAGAGTGACTTCTTCATTTATACGCTCCCATTTCCAGAGTGGGCGACAGTTATACTTTCATGCGATGCCCACCCATCTCGCAGAAAGCCAACCTTGCCTATTTCCAGGCAGTTGTCACGTCGATTCATCTTTGGCGGAAATGCCGTTGCGGCAGTAGCTTCCAGGCGCGGCAGCCGGGCCGCCGCTGCCGTTCCGGCCCGGATCGAACCCGTCCCAACCGCCTGCGCTGGCATGGAATTTACCGGCATCCGCCCGCCCTGTTCCCGACCGATCCTAGCCTTTCGAGCGCCAGCTCAGCGGCGACACCTTCTCGTAGAGCCAGCTGTACTGGGTCACCATCTGGTTGGTGCGCGTGTAGCGGTAGCCCAGGAAACCCAGCACCATCAGCACGACGGTGTCGACGAGATAGTATTGCGGGCTGAACATGGTGCCGTTGAACAGCGCATGATGGATGAAGCGCACGGCAAGGCCGAGGCCCATCAGATAGAAGAACAGCGCCAGCGGCGGCCGCCAGGTCTGCGCGCAGGCCCGCCCCGTCATCCACGCCGCCCAGCCGCCGAGCAGGCAGGTGACGAAGAAGAACTGCCAGATTGAGGGTTCCTCGTAGAGAATGCCCTGCATGATGCTGCCTCCCGACTTTGCGGGACGCCGCCCCGGGCGCCCGCATAACGCGTTCTTCCAGTGTTTCCGGCGCGGCGCCGGGCCGAAGCCCGCCGGCCGGCCTTGTCCTAGTGGCGGCCGCCTTCCAGATAGGCCGCGCGCACTTCCGGATCGGCCAGCAGCTCCTTGCCGCTGCCGCTCATCGTCACCCGGCCGTTGACCAGCACATAGCCCCGATGGGCGAGCTTGAGCGCGGCGAAGGCGTTCTGCTCGACCAGGAACACGGTAAGGCCCTCGGTGCGGTTCAGTTCCCGGATGGCGTCGAAAATCTGCTTGACGATCAGCGGGGCGAGCCCCAGCGACGGCTCGTCGAGCAGAAGCAGCTTCGGCCGGGCCATCAGGGCGCGGCCGATCGACAGCATCTGCTGCTCGCCGCCCGAGAGCGTGCCGCCGCGCTGGCTGAGCCGCTCCTTGAGACGCGGGAACAGGGCGAACACCTTCTCCACGTCCTCGTTGAAATATTTGAGGTTGTCGAGGCTGGCGCCCATCTGCAGATTTTCCAGCACGGTCATGCGCGGGAAGATGCGCCGCCCCTCCGGCGACTGGGCGATGCGCAGCCGGGCGATCTCGTGGGTCGGCAGGCGGGTGATGTCGGTGCCGGCGAAGGTGATCATGCCGGAAGACGCCCGCGGCGTGCCGAAGATGGTCATCATCAGCGTCGACTTGCCGGCGCCGTTGGCGCCGATCAGCGCGACGATCTCGCCTTCGTTGACGCTCACATCGACGCTGTTGAGGGCCTGGATGTTGCCGTAGAAGGTCTCGACGCGCTTGACGTCGAGCAGCGGTGCCTTGGACATTACTTGCGCCCCCCGCGCTTGGTTGCCGGTGCGGATGCGGCCTTTCTGGCCAGCGCCTTGGCCTGGCCGATCCAGTCTTCGCGGGCGATGCGGCCGTCAAAGGCCAGATAGGCTTCCGCGGCCGCTATGTCGGCCTTCTTCCAGGCGGCGATCTGGTCGAAGTGATAGATGCCGTGGGCATTGAGCTTCTTCTCGTTGACCGGGCCGATCCCCTTGACGAGCTGGAGGTCGTCGGCCTTGCCGCCGCGCGGCGCCGGCAGCCGGTTGGAGATTCCGGCCGCCTTGCCCGATGCCGGAGCGGCCTTCGCCTTCGCAGGCGTGCTCGTCGCGGGTGCAGCGGCGGACGCGGCCTTGGCCGCAGGGCCTGCCTTGCCGGTTTTCGCCGCACCGGCCGGCTTGGAGGCTTTCACCGGCGTTTCGGCCTTCGGCCCAGGAGCAGGCTGTGCCTTGGCCGGCTTTGCCGCCTTGGCGGCAGGCTTGCTCACGACAGGCGTGGCGGCGGCCGGCTTTGCCGTCCCGGCCCTTTCGGCCTTGCCGGCGCCCTTCTCGACCGTCACCCGCTCGCCATTGCCGTGCACCACCGTGTCGCTCACCGGCCCGGCCAGCATCGAGGCCGACGCCTCCGGCCCATGCTCGGTGTCGGGGCCGGTATCGAGCTGCTCGATGACCTCCTCGTCGCCGACCTCGATCAGCACTTCCTCGACCTCCTCGTCGTCAACGCCGAGATAGGCGGCGATGACGCGCGGATCGGTGCGCACCTCCTCCGGCGTGCCGTCGGAGATCTTGCGGCCATATTCCAGCACCACGATGTGGTCGGAGATTCCCATGACCACCGACATGTCGTGCTCGATCAGCAGGATCGAGGTGCCGGTGTTGGCCTTGATGTCGTTGAGCAGGGCGTTGAGCGCCAGCGACTCCTTGGGGTTGAGGCCGGCCGCCGGCTCGTCGAGGCACAGCAGCTCCGGCTCGGTGCACATGGCCCGCGCGATCTCCAGCCGGCGCTGGGCGCCGTAGGGCAGGTCGCCGGCGGGATCGTCGGCCCGCTGGGTCAGGTCGGCCTTGTCCAGCCAGTATTTGGCCTTCTCGATCGATTCGGCAGCCGCCTGCGGATAGCCGCCGACGCCGAACAGGCCGAGAATGGTGTAGCCCGAGGCTTTCATCAGCTTGTTGTGCTGGGCGACCAGCAGGTTCTCCAGCACCGTCATGCCGGAGAACAGCCGGATGTTCTGGAAGGTGCGCGCCACCTTGGCCTTGGCGGTGATCTGGAAGTCCGGCATGCGCTCCAGCAGGAACTCGTTGCCCGCCCGGCCGGTGAAGCGGATCATGCCCTCGGTCGGCTTGTAGAAGCCGGTGATGCAGTTGAACACCGTGGTCTTGCCGGCGCCGTTGGGGCCGATCAGCGCGGTGATCTCGCCGCGCCGGACGTCGAAGGACAGGTCGCCGATGGCGACCAGGCCGCCGAACTTCATCGACAGATGCTCGACCTGGAGGATCGGCATCGCTGCAGGGGTCGTCGCATTCATCAGCCGTGCCCTTCCTTGGTGAACGAACCCGAGACAGCCTTGCGTTCCTTCAGGAAGGCGGTCGGCTCGCGACTGCCGACGAATCCGCGCGGCTTCCACACCATGACGATCACCATGGCGGCGCCGAACAGCAGCATGCGGTAGAGCTCGGGCGTGAAGTCCGGCCCGAAGATCATCTTGAGGAATTGCATCTCGCGCAGGATCTCGGTGCCGCCCACCATCACCGCGGCGGCCACCGCGATGCCGCCGAGCGAGCCCATGCCGCCCAGCACCACGATGGCGAGGATGATCGCCGATTCCAGGAAGATGAAGGATTCGGGGCTGACGAAGCCCTGCCGCGCGGCGAAGAAGGAGCCGGCGAAGCCGCCGAACATGGCGCCGATGGCGAAGGCGGTGAGCTTGGTCGTGGTGGTGTTGATGCCGAGCGAGCGGCAGGCGATCTCGTCCTCGCGCAAGGCTTCCCAGGCGCGCCCGACCGGCAGCCGGCGCAGGCGGATGGTGACATAGCCGGTGAGCATGCACAGCGCCAGGATGAGGTAGTAGAGGAAGATCTTGTAGTAGGCGCCGGAGGTGGCGATATCGAACACCTTGGCGATGTAGTTCGGGTCGGAGACGTTGAACGAGATCACGCCGAAGAAGCTGACCTTCGGAATGCCGGAAATGCCGGCGGCGCCGTTGGTGACCTCGCGCCAGTTGATCAGCACCAGCCGGATGATCTCGCCGAAGGCGAGCGTGACGATGGCCAGGTAGTCGCCGCGCAGGCGCAGCACCGGAAAGCCGAGGATGATGCCCCACATCGCCGCCATGGCGCCGGCGGCCGGCAGCAGGATCCAGAACGACCAGCCGAACTGGGTGCCGAGCAGCGCATAGGAATAGGCGCCGACGGCGTAGAAGGCGACATAGCCGAGGTCGAGCAGGCCGGCGAGGCCGACGACGATGTTCAGGCCCCAGGCCAGCATCACATAGATGAGGATCTGGATGCCGAAATTGTCGACCCACTTCAGCGAGCCCTGGAAGCCGAACAGCGACACCATGACGATCGGATAGAGCACCAGCACAGTGAAGCCGAGCGAATAGGAATAGGCGCTGATGAAGCTGCGGAAGTAGAAGATGCCCCAGGCGATCACATAGATGATGGCCGCGGCGCGCAGCAGGCCGAGCCAGGCGCCCCAATAGGGGCCCACGGCCGCCTGCAGGCTCGTCCCGAACAAAAGCAGGCCGCAGGCCAGGATCACGCCGATGACGAGGTTGCGCGTGTTGAAGACGCGCAGCGCCACGCTGGTCGGAAGCAGGCCGGTCTTGACGTCGGCCACCTTCTGCGCCGCCAGGAACGGCGTCAGGTAGACGACCTGCACGAAGCGCACGACCGCCGCCAGCACCACCAGCCCGGCCAGCAGGTAGGGACGCGGCACCAGCACCAGCTCGTTATGGATGTTCTGGTCGGTCTTCACCCCGACCAGAAGCACGAACATGAAGAAGGCGATGACGGCGGCGTAGAAAGCCTCGCGCAGCCCCGCAGCGACATTGGCAGTGCCGGCGGTCTTGGTTGTTTCAGCGATGGCCATGGGTCAGACCTTTTCGACTTCCGGCCGGCCGAGAATGCCGGAGGGCATGAAGATGAGCACGATGGCGAGGATCGAGAAAGCCGCCACGTCCTTGTAGTCGATGGAGAAATAGGCCGACCAGATGCTCTCGATGAAGCCGATGGCGAGGCCGCCGACCACGGCGCCGGGAATGGAGCCGATGCCGCCCAGCACCGCCGCGGTGAAGGCCTTCACGCCCGGCACGAAGCCGTCGGAAAACACCACCACGCCGTAATACATCAGGAACAGGGTGCCGGCGACGGCGGCCAGCGAGGCGCCGATGATGAAGGTGATGGAGATGGTGCGGTCGACATTGATGCCGAGCAGCGCGGCCATCTTGCGGTCCTGCTCGCAGGCGCGCTGGGCCCGCCCCAGCGCCGTCTTGTTGACCACGTACCAGAAGATGACCAGCAGCAGCGCGGTGACCACGACGATGATGATCTGCTTCAGCGAGACCGAGATGCCGTAGATGTTGTAGACTTGGCTCACCATGGGCGGGATCGGCTTGTTGCGCGGGCCCTGGGTGACCTGGACGAAGTTCGACAGCACGATCGACATGCCGATGGCGGTGATCAGCGGCGCCAGCCGGAAGGAGCCGCGCAAGGGGCGGTAGGCGATCTTCTCGATCACCCAGTTGTAGAGGCTGACCAGCAGCATGGAGATGATCATCATGATCAGAAGGGCGGCGGCCACCGGCACCGAATAGAACATCGCGCCGAGGATCAGGAACACGATCAGCGCAGTGAAGGCACCCACCATGAAGATGTCGCCATGCGCGAAGTTGATCATGCCGATGATGCCGTAGACCATCGTATAGCCGATCGCGATCAGGCCATAGATCGATCCCAGCGTCAGCCCGTTTATAAGCTGCTGGATGAAATATTGCATATTTAAGCCGCTCCCCTGGAATGTCGCCGGATCGGGCGCATTCCTTCTCGTATTTCCCCTAGTGGTACGGTTTCAAGTCCGGATTGCAACTCCAATTTTTGTTCTGTTGCGCGACTTTGGGATGAGATTGCCTTTGATCGCGGGAGATGCATCCTGTCGGTAGGTCAGGGCGGAACCTAGCATCGGCCCAATGCAATGTCATTGACGTTTCCGAGCTTTTATACGCCATTCATGCAAGAAAAACTTAACATCAACATCAATATTGGGTGATCCTTGCGTCTTGACTTTGGTCAAGAGCGCGCCGATCGCCTCTCCTCACAGCCCGGCTGCCGCATCCCGCACCTATCTGACCACAAATCCGTGAGCGAAGGGATCGCGCTCGTCGATGAAGATGGTGCTGAGGCCGGTCATGCGTGCCCAGCCGCCGATGGAGGGCACGATCGCCGGCCGGCCGGCCACTTCGGTTTCGCTTTCGACCCTGCCCTTGAACAGCGAGCCGATGATCGATTCGTGGATGAAGTCGTCACCCGCCTTGAGGCGGCCCCTGGCCGCGAGCTGCGCCATGCGCGCCGAGGTGCCGGTGCCGCAGGGGCTGCGGTCGATGGCCTTGTCGCCGTAGAACACGGCGTTGCGCGCATGCGCCTCCGGGTGCTGCGGCGCACCGGTCCACAGGATATGGCTGAGCCGGTCGATGCCGGGGTTCTGCGGATGGACGAAGCTGTAGCTCTCGTTGAGGCGCTGGCGCAGCACCGGGCTCCAGGCGACGAGGTCCGTGGCCGTGTGGTCCGCCATGTCGCGGTAATTGTCCTGCGGCTCGACGATGGCGTAGAAATTGCCGCCATAGGCGACGTCGACCGTGAGCCTGCCCAGTTGCGGGCACTCCACCGCGAGCCCTTCGGCATAGAGGAAGGAGGGCACGTTGGTGATGCGCACCTCCTCGACATGGTCGCCGACCTGCCGATACTCGGCCACCACCAGCCCGGCCGGCGTGTCGAGGCGCAGCACGCCCGGCACCCTCGGCCGCACCAGCCCATGCTCGACCGCGAAGGTGACGGTGCCGATGGTGCCGTGGCCGCACATGGGCAGGCAGCCCGAGGTCTCGATGAACAATATGGCGACGTCGCAATCGTCGCGCGTCGGCGGATAGAGGATGGAGCCCGACATCATGTCGTGGCCGCGCGGCTCGAACATCAGCCCGGTGCGGATCCAGTCATATTCGGCCAGGAAATGGGCCCGCCGCTCCATCATCGTGTTGCCTTCCAGCCGGGGTCCGCCGCCGGCGACCAGCCGCACGGGGTTCCCGCAGGTGTGGCCGTCGATGCAGAAGAAGGAGTGACGCGCCATATGTTCCTCCGTCAGAAGCGCTGGGGCGAAAAGGGTGCGAGGTCGATGGGAAGAGACTGCTCCTCGGCAAGGCCGCGCACAAGCCTGGCCGTGGCCGCCGCCTGGGTGAGGCCGAGATGGCCGTGGCCGAAGGCATAGAACACGTCGGGCGAGCGGGCGGACCGGCCGATCACCGGCACCGAATCGGGCAGGGACGGGCGAAAGCCCATCCATTCGCGCCCGCCGCGCGGATCGAGGCCGGGCAGGAAACGCTGCGCCTTGGCCAGCAGCGCCTTCGAACGGGCATGGTTGGGCGGCCGCTCCAGCCCCGCCAGTTCCACCGCGCCGCCGATGCGCAGGCCGGTGTCGAGCGGCGTGATGACGAAGCCATGGGCCGGGAAGACGATCTGCCGGCGCACATCGAAGGCGCCGGGCGGCAGCGTCGTGTTGTAGCCGCGCTCGGTTTCCAGCGGGATGCGATCGCCGAGGCCGGCGGCCAGCCGATGCGACCAGGCGCCCGCCGCGATGAGCACCTTGGAGAATGCCCGGCGCTCCCCGCCTCGCAGCAGGATGGCGGGGCCTTCGCCAACCGTCTCGACGCCCTCCACGAGCCCGTTCTCGAACCGGGCGCCGAGGCGCTCGGCATGGGCCCACAGCGCCTTGCCGAGCAGCTTCGGGTCGGCGACCGTCTTCCAGCCGGGCACGAAGGTCGCCTTGACGAAGCGGGGCGACAGGCCCGGCTGCAACCCGGCAAGTTCCGCGCCCTCGACATGGCGGTAGGTGATGCCGAAGCGGTCGCGCGCCGCCCAGCCGGGAAGTGCGGCGCGGAATTCGGCCTCGCTCTCGTAAAGCTCCAGCGAGCCCTCCTCCCGCAGCATCGGCAGGGTGCCGGAACGCTGCATCAGGCCCGCCCATTCGCGCTCGGCCAGTTGCATCAGCGCCGCCTGCGCCGACAGCGCCGCCTCGTAGCGGGACGGCGCGCCCGCCCGCCAGAAGCGCCACAGCCAAGGCAGGAGGGTCGGCAGATATGCGGGCGGAATGGAAAGCGGCCCGAGCGGATCGGCCAGCCAGCGCGGCAGGTGGCGCATCATGCCCTTCTGGGCCAGCGGCAGCACGTCCGAGAACGCGAAGGCGCCGGCATTGCCGGAGCTGGTTTCCTCGCAGATGCCGGTGCGGTCGAAGACGGTGACGGAAAACCCCGCCTCGGCCAGGCAGGCCGCCGCGGCGATGCCGACGATGCCGCCCCCGACGATGCCGACATGAGGCGACGATGGCCGGGGAGCGGAAGGCTGGTTCATGAAATCCTCCGCCCCGGCATTGCCCCTTTCCTCAGAACTTCGGCAATTCGGGGCGCACCGCGATCGCCGCCTTGATGATCTCTTCGACCGCGGCCCGGCGCTCGCCGGACAGCGGCTGGCGCGGCATGCGCACCCGGTCGCTGGAGCCGATGGCGTGGACCTCGGCCAGCTTGATGTTCTGCACCAGATAGGTGGAGACGTCGAGGTCAAGCAGCGGCCGGAACCAGCGATAGATGGCCAGCGCCTCCTCGCGGCGGCCCTGCTTCATGAGCTGGTAGATCGCCACCGTCTCGCGCGGGAAGGCGACGACCAGACCGGCCACCCAGCCGACCGCGCCCACCGACAGCGCCTCGAAGGCCAGATTGTCGACGCCGGTGAACAGATCGAAGCGGTCGCCGAAGCGGTTGATGATCTCGGTCGAGCGGCGGATGTCGTCGGAGGATTCCTTGATGGCGACGAACAGGTCGTCGCGGGCCAGCTCTTCCATGTCGTCGACGGTGACGTCGACCCGGTAGGCGATACGGTTGGAATAGATCATCACCGGCAGGCCGCCGGCGCTCGCCACCGCCTTCAGCGCGTCGACCGTTTCCTTCGGGTTGGTGTGGTAGATCGGGCTCGGCACGATCATCAGCCCGTCGGCGCCCTCCTTCGCCGCGCGCCTGGCGAGACTCGCCGCCTCGCGGGTCGCCGCCTCGTTGACGGTCATCAGCACCGGGCGCGAACCGGCCACCTTGCGGGCGGTGCGGAACACCTCGATCTTCTCGTCATGCGACAGCATCGGCCCTTCGCCCAGCGAGCCAGCGACGATGATGCCATCACAGCCGGCGTCGATCTGGACGCTGAAGCAGCGTTCCATCTCGGCATGGTCGAGGCGGTCGTCCTCGGTAAATTTCGTCGTAACCGCCGGAATAACGCCTGCCCACATCGCCTTGTTCTCCATCTGATATATTTGAGATATATCTGTGGACTTGAGAGCTGTCAAGCCGTGCGGTCTGGTGATATATCAATTTCTCGCCCAAGGAGATGCGTGTGATATCCGCGTCGAACGACAGCTCCGAACCCGCCACCGCCAGGGCCTATCACGCCCTGGAGCGGATGATCGTCACCCTCGAACTGCCGCCCGGCAGCTTCGTCACCGAAGGCGCCCTCATCGACCGTCTCGGCCTCGGGCGCACGCCGGTGCGTGAGGCGATCCAGCGGCTGGCATGGGAAGGCCTGCTCGAGGTGCGGCCGCGAGCCGGCATCGCGGTGGCGCCGCTGCACGCCGGCGACTGGCTGCGCGTCATCGACGCGCGGCGCGGGGTGGAGATGGTGCTCGCCCGCTCCGCCGCCCGCTTCGTCACCCGCGAGGCCGCCGACCGCTTCCATGACGCGGCGCTGTCCATGCAGAAGGCCGTCCTCGCCGGCGACGTGTTCGCCTTCCTCGCCGCCGACAAGGCCATGGACGAGGCGCTGGCGCTGGCGGCGGACAACATCTTCGCGGCCCGCGTCGCCGCGCCGCTGCAAACCCACAGCCGCCGCTTCTGGTTCCGCTATCGCGCCCAGACGGGGCTGGCCGATTCGGCGGCCCACCATGTGGCGCTGATCCAGTCGATCCTCGACGGCGACGAGGATGCCGCCGCCGCCGACGCCGACCGGCTGATGGACCTGCTGCGCGGCCTGGCCGAGGACGCCGCCACCCGCTGAGCATCACCCCAGCCTTGCCACCACCGCCCGGCTGTGAGAACCTCGGCCTGTCTGAAACAGGTTAGGTCGGTGCGGTTGGCCCGGCCCCCGCCGGAGGCGGTTTCCGCACAATGCGAAATCTCCAGGCGGGTCCTTCCGTCGCACATGCGGCGGCCCAAGACCTTCAACGCCTTCGCAATTATGCGGGGCGAACAAGAGGACTTGGACATGCAACAGCAAATTTCCATCATCACGCTCGGCATCGCCGATCTCGCCCGCTCCCGCAGCTTCTATGTCGAGGGGTTCGGCTGGCGCCCAGTCTTCGAGAACGACGAGATCATCTTCTACCAGATGAACGGTTTCGTCCTCGGCACATTCAACAAGCCGGCCCTCGAGCAGGACATGAACCGGACCGGGCTTCTGGCTCCGGGCGCCTTCTCGCTCGCCCACAACGTGCCCGATCCGGAAGAGGTCGAGCCCGTCATGCAGCGCCTGCTGGCGGCGGGCGGCAGGTTGCTGCGGAAAGCCGACGCCCCGGCCCATGGCGGCTTCCGCGGCTATGTGGCCGATCCCGACGACCACGCCTGGGAAATCGCCTGGAACCCGGCCTGGACCATCGACGATCGCGGACAGGTGACGTTCGGCCTGTAAAAAAGGCCCCTGCTCCCGCTTTGACGGAAGCAGGGGCCGCGTGCCGGAATCTGCCGAACAACGTCACTTCATCGGCGGCATCGAGAACTCGGTGCCTTCCTTGACGCCGTGCCGCGCGCCCGCAGCCGAAGGCGAGGACGCGCAGACAGATCGACGTCCGGTGCTATTTCATCAGCGGCATCGAGAACTCGGCGCCTTCCTTGACGCCGGACGGCCAGCGCGTGGTGACCGTCTTGGTCTTGGTGTAGAAGCGCACCGCGTCGGGGCCGTACTGGTTGAGGTCGCCGAAGCCGGACTTCTTCCAGCCGCCGAAGGTATAGTAGGCGACCGGCACCGGGATCGGCACGTTGATGCCGACCATGCCGACATTGACGCGGGCCGCGAATTCGCGCGCCGCATCGCCGTCGCGGGTGAAGATGGCGACGCCGTTGCCATATTCGTGCTCGGAAGGCAGGCGCACCGCTTCCTCGAAATCATGGGCGCGCACCACCGACAGCACCGGCCCGAAGATCTCCTCCTTGTAGATGCGCATGTCGGGCGTCACCTCGTCGAACAGGCAGCCGCCGAGATAGAAGCCGTCCTCGTAGCCCTGCATCTTGAAGCCGCGCCCGTCGACCGCCAACTTGGCGCCTTCCTGAACGCCGAGATCGACATAGCCGCGCACCCGGTCCAACGCCTGCTTCGTCACCAGCGGCCCGAAATCGGCGCTCGGATCGGTCGAGGGGCCGATCTTGAGGCTTTCCACGCGCGGGATCAGCTTGTCCATCAGCCTGTCGGCGGTGGCCTTGCCGACCGGCACAGCCACCGAAACGGCCATGCAGCGCTCGCCGGCCGCGCCGTAGCCGGCGCCGACCAGCGCATCGACCGTCTGGTCCATGTCGGCGTCGGGCATGATGATCATGTGGTTCTTGGCGCCGCCGAAGCACTGCACGCGCTTGCCGTTGGCGCAGCCGCGGGCATAGATGTACTGGGCGATCGACGATGAGCCGACGAAGCCGACGGCCGAAATGTCCTCATGGTCGAGGATGGCGTCGACCGATTCCTTGTCACCGTTGACCACGTTGAGGATACCGGCGGGCAGGCCGGCTTCCAGCATCAGTTCGGCCAGGCGCATCGGCACGCCCGGATCGCGCTCCGAGGGCTTGAGGATGAAGGCGTTGCCGCAGGCGATGGCCGGGGCGAACTTCCACATCGGGATCATGGCCGGGAAGTTGAACGGGGTGATGCCGGCGACCACGCCGAGCGGCTGGCGGATCGAATAGAGGTCGATGCCGGGGCCGGCGCCCTCGGTGAACTCGCCCTTCATCAGGTGGGGCACGCCGAGCATGAACTCGACCACCTCGACGCCGCGCTGGATGTCGCCCTTGGCGTCGGGAAGGGTCTTGCCGTGCTCGCGGGCCAGCAACTCGGCCAGTTCGTCATTGTCGCGCGCCACCAGTTCCAGGAACTTCATCAGCACGCGGGCGCGGCGCTGCGGATTGGTCGCCGCCCAGGCCGGCTGCGCCGCCTTGGCCGCCGCGACGGCCGCGTCAAGCTCCGCCTTGGAGGCCAGCGCCACCTTGGCGCGGACCGAACCGTCGAGCGGCTGGAACACGTCCGCCGTGCGACCCGAAGCGCCCTTCACATGCTTGCCGTCGATGAAATGGCCGTACTCAATCATGCTCTCACTCCCTGGATGGATGCCAAGATTTTCATTGGGCCGGATTGTTCACCGTCCTGACAAGCTTGGCAATGCGAGCGGAAACGCATCCGTTGTGCAAATTTAGCATAACGAACTCGTTGCGTGCTTTATTTGGTGCATAGTAGGATCTGTTGCTGGTCCAGAAGGAAGGAAAAGCCCGTGAACTGGGACGATGTGCGCATCTTCCTCGCCGTGGCCCGTTCGGGGCAGATCCTCGGCGCGGCGCGGCGGCTGGAGCTGAACCACGCCACCGTGTCGCGGCGCATCGGCGCGCTGGAGGAGGCGCTGCGGGCAAAACTGTTCCGCCGCCTCACCACGGGCAGCGAGCTGACGCCGGCCGGCGAGCGGTTCCTCGAAATCGCCGAGCGCATGGAGGCCGACGTGATCGCCGCCCGCTCGGCGGTGGCCGAGGAGGACGAGGACATTTCCGGCTCGGTGCGCATCGGCGCGCCGGACGGCTTCGGCGTCGCCTTCCTCGCCAAGCGCCTCGGCGAGCTGACCCGCCAGCACCGCGACCTCACCATCCAGCTCGTGCCGGTGCCGCGCTCCTTTTCGCTGTCGCGGCGCGAGGCCGACATCGCCATCACCGTCGAGCGGCCGCAGGAAGGCCGGCTGGTGGCGGGCAAGCTGGTCGACTATACGCTCGGCCTGTTCGCCTCGCGCGACTATGCCGGACGCTACGGCCTGCCGAAGAACGCCACGGAGCTGCCGCAGCACGCGCTGATCGGCTATGTGCCGGACCTGATCGTCAGCCCCTCGCTCGACTACGAGGCCGAATTCAGCGCGGACTGGCGCTCCGCCTTCGCCATCTCCTCCGCGCTGGGGCAGGCCGAAGCGGTGCGCTCGGGCGCCGGCATCGGCATCCTGCACACCTTCATCGCCCGCTCCATGCCCGAACTGGTGCCGGTCGAGGCGGTGGCCCCGATCCGCCGCTCCTACTGGCTGGTCTATCACGAGACGGTGCGGCCGCTGCGCCGCGTGCAGGCCGTGGCGAGCTTTATCACCCGGGCCGTCGAACGCGAGCGGGCCCTGTTTTCCTGACAGGCGAACAGGCCGGCGGCCTTGCCAACCGCTTGCTTTTCGGAGATTTTCCGCCCGGGCTGAACAGGGGCAAGGGCGTGGGACCGAAAATCGCAGTTTTGACATTGGGGCTGGCGCTTGCCGGCACGGCATCGGCGGAAGACCTGTCATGGTTCACGCAGCCGGCCGGCGAAGGCGGCATCGAGCTGATCTACGGCACGCCCGACAGCGGCTATGCGCCGGTCTCGTTCCGCTGCGACAGGCCGGGCACACCGCTGACCGTGGTCATCGAGCACGAGCCGACCAATGCCGAAGACGGCGTCGCGGTGGCGGTGCTGCTTTCGGCCGGCGACATCGAAGTGCCGCTTGCGACCACCGGCACCAGGCTGCTGATGGACGAACTGTTCATCCTGCAGGGCGAAACGCCGCTCGACGCGCGCCTTCAAGGCCTGCTCACCTCACCCGGACCGCTGACGCTGACCATCGAGGGCGACAGGCAGGACTATCCGCTCTACGACGCGGGCGAGGCCGTGCAGGCCATGCTCGACGCCTGCCAGACCGGCTGACCGGAGCGGACAGGTTCAGGGTCGCAGGCGGCGCTTCAAATTTAATCTTGATTATTTTTATCCACTTTAATATGAAAGCCCGGCAAGCGGCGGCATGGATAGAAGCGGAGCAGCAGGCCTTGACCAACATGGTGGAAATCGAACGACGCCAGGACGAGGCGCAGGACCAGTTGCGCATCACGATCATGAACGAGTTCTGCCGCATCATGGGGCGCAGCGGCCTGCCGCCCATGGCGGTGATGCGGCTTGCCGCGCGCGCCGTCGGCGAGGTCTACCGCGAGGTTGCCGACAGCCATTCCGGCCCCAACGCCTGCCCCTGCAACTGGCGCCCGAACGAGCGCGCCGACACAGACATGCTGTGCACCGCGCTGATGGCGGCGATTCGCTACAGGCCGGTGGCGGACCTGCGCACCATGCGTATCGCCGGCTCGGCCTGAAGCCTTTTTCCCGGGCTTTACGCGCCCCGCCGCGCCACCACCGGCACGTAGTCTTCCAGTTCCGGCGCAGGGAAACGCACCGTCTCGCCGGTCTCGGCCGAGCGGTAGAGGCCCATCAGCATCTCGACCACGCCCAGCCCGTCCTCGAAGGTTTCCAGCGGCGTCTCGCCCTTGCGGAAGCACTCGACCATGTGGCGGTTCTCGTCGGTGTAGCCATAGACGCCCGCCTCGTCCTCCAGCACCGGCATCAGCCCCTGCTCGGCATTCTGCTTCTCGACGAGGTCCTCGCCTTCCGAGCCCTTCACCTCGCGCGACATGAACACCTTGAGCCCGGTCGAAAGCGAGTTGAACTCCATCGCATATTCCGGCCCCAGAAGTTCGAGCTGGATACGCAGGCCCGCCCCCACATAGGCCCATGAGGTGGTGGCCTCGATCACCAGCTCGTTGCCGTCCTCGTCCTCCAGCGTGATGGTGCCGCGCGCGAAGTCCTCGGACGGTCGGTTTCGGTAATCGACCTCGGCGCCGAAGCGGGCGCGCAACTGGTCGGCATAATGCGGCCGCGTCCATTTCAGATTGGCGACCGTGCCGTTCACCGCCTTGATCTTGAGCGAGCTGCGCGGCGCGCCGGGCGCGGTCAGCAGATGGCGGGCGACCTCTACCGAATGGCACATCATGTCGGAGAGCACCCCGCCGCCCTGCTTGTCGCCTTGCCAGAACCACGGCTCATGCGGGCCGGAATGCTCCTCCGCCGCGCGCGCCAGATAGGGCCGGCCGGTGGTGGAGGCGGCGCGCCGCCAGATGATCTCCTTGCCGCGCAGCACCGGGGTCGAGAACACCTGGTTCTCCAGATATCCATGGTTGAGCCCGGCATCGGTGGCCAGCGACAGCATCTCGCGCGCCTCGCGCACGGTGCGCGCCAGCGGCTTTTCGCAGGCAACCGCGAACACCTTGCTGCGCCCCGCCTTCACCTCGGCATGGATGGTGCGCATGATGTCGAGGCGGGTGTGGTTGGGCGACAGGATCCAGATGGCGTCGACATTGTCGGCGTGCAACATCGATTCCAGGCTGTCATGGCCGGTGCAGGCGCCCAGCCCCAGTTCCGTCACCTGATCGACGAAGCGCTGGCGGTTTTCGGCGCTGCGGCTGTAGACGCCCGTCACCTCGACATTGCGCACGCCGAGCATCGACTTCAGATGGAAATGGGCGATGAAGCCGCTGCCGACGAAACCGACCCGCAGCGTGGCTTTCGGAAACTCCGTCATGGTCGCTCCTTTCAGGAATGGCGTTGTTCAGGAAATCTTCGGCGCGGCGGTGGTGCCGCGCACTTTCAGCGTGGTGGGCAGGATCACCGGGTCATGCGGCGCAGGCCCGCCGGAGAGCATGTCGAGCAGCATGCCCATGGCCCGCCTGCCGATCTCGGCGCGCGGCTGCGCGACCGTGGTGAGCGGCGGGAAGAAGGCCTCGCTCAAATAAAGATCGTCGAAGCCGACGACGGACACGTCGCCCGGCACGTCGCGGCCCATGCGGCGCAATTCGTGGATGGCGCCGAAGGCCATCTCGTCATTGGCGAGGAAGATGGCGGTGGGCGGCTCGGGCAGCGCCAGCAGCCGGCGGCAGGCGTCGCGGCCCGATTGCAGCAGATAGTCGCCGCGCTGCTCATAGCCCTCGGGGATGGGCAGGCCGGCCGCCTGCATGGCGGCGCGATAGCCTTCCCGGCGGCGCACGCTCATCTCCTCCGGCACCGGCCCGCAGACATGGGCGATGCGGCGATGGCCGAGCCCGACCAGATGCTCCACCGCCTGCCTGGCTGCCGCCTCGTTGTCGATCTGGACATGCGGGAAGCCGACGCCCTCGATCATTTCCAGCGCCACCACCACCGGCAGGTCCGGCGAGAGGTGGCGGCGAAAGTCCGGTGTCGAGGGCAGCGAGCCGGTCATCAGGATCATGCCGTCGGCATGGCCGTCGCGCAGCATGTCGAAATATTCGGTCTCACGCTCGGGGTCGTTCTCGGCATTGCCCATCAGCACGGCATAGCCGGCGGCCCGCGCCGCCGCCTCCACGCCCTTGACCACGTCGAGATAGAAGGGATTGCCGATGTCGCGCACCACCAGGAGCACCGCCATGGAGCGGCGGGTGCGCAGATTGCGGGCGCTGACATTGGGCCGGTAGTTGAGTGCGCTCGCCGCCTCGCGGATGCGCGACAGCGTCGGCTCCGCCACCAGCCCGGTGTCGGCCAGCGCCCGCGACACGGTGGCCGGCGAGACGCCGAGGCGCTCGGCAATGTCCTTGATCTTCGGCCGCCTTGTCATGGGTTTCGTCACGCCCGCCCCATCACGCCCTCATCGAGCGGCCGCGGCCGTAGAACAGCATCAGCACCAGAAGCGTGGCCCCGAACACCATCTGGCGGCCGGATTCGTCGATGTTGACGGTGGTCAGGATGCTTTGCAGGATGACCAGCAGGAAGGCGCCGGCCATGGTGCCGGTATAGCCGCCCTTGCCGCCCGACAGCGGCGTGCCGCCGAACACCACGGCGATGATCGAGGCCAGCATGTATTGCTCGCCGACATTGGCGAAGGACGAGCCCGAATAGCCGAGCAGGCAGATGCCGGCGATCGCCGCGAACACCCCCGACAGCACGAACAGCGCGATGCGGATCGCCTTGACCGGCACGCCGGCCATGAACGCCGCCTGCTCGTTGGAGCCGATGGCGTAGATGCGGTGGCCGAACACCGTGCGGTTGAGCAGGAAGGCCATCACCAGCCCGATGGCGATCCACAGCCACAGAATGCCGGGCAGGCCGAACAGGAAGGTGCGCGACACGAAATCAGCCAGCGCAGGTGCTGCGCGGCCCGAGGGGATGCCTTGGCGCACCACCACCAGCAGCCCTTGCAGCACGCCCAGCATGCCGAGCGTCATGACCAGCGGCGGGATGCGCAGCAGCGTCACGCCGATGCCGTTGAGCAGGCCGAAGAACGCGCCGGTGACGACGCAGGCGAGGATGGCCAGCGGAATGCCGCCATTGTCGCCCGCCATCAGATTGCCGGCGATGATGGCGCTGAGCGACACCACGCCGCCGACCGACAGGTCGATGCCCTCGCGCCCGCCGAGGATGACGAGGTTCTGCCCGGCCGCGACAATGCCGAGCAGCGCTGCGACGATGAGCAGGCGCAGGATCTGCTGGCCGGAAGCGAAGCCCGGCGACAGCGCCTCGCCGAGCCACAACAGGACGGCGATCAGGATCAGGGCCACCACCAGCGGCTGCCTGAGGAAGGCGGTCACCGCGCTCATGCCCGCGCCCTCCGCCCGACCAGCACGCCGGCCATCAGCGCCAGCAGGATGGCGACGCCCTGCACGAGGTTCTGCCATTCCGAAGGCGTGCCGACGAAGAACACCAGCGAGTTGATGAAACCGATGATCAGCGCGCCGATCACCGAGCCGACGACGGTGCCGTAGCCGCCGGAAAGGGCGCTGCCGCCCAGCACCACGGCGGCGATGGAGAACAGCGTCATCTTGCCGCCGACCAGCGGGTCGCCGCTCGCCGTATCGCCGGTGATGCAGAAGGCGGCGAGCGCCGCGAACACGCCGCACAGCGCATAGCCGCCCATGCGGATCGCGGTCACCGGCAGGCCGCTCTGATAGGCTTCCTGCTGCCCGTCGCCGACCGCGAGCAGCCGCAGCGACAGGCGCGTGCGCACCAGAATGGCGAGCAGCACCGCGAACACGATAATCGCATAGAAGACGAAGGGGATTTCGAGGATGCGCCCGCCATAGGTGCGCCAGAAGGCGGTCGGCGCGGGCGTTCCGGCCACCGGCTGGATATAGAGCGCCAGCCCGGTGAAGAAGATCGACGTGGCGAAGGTGGCGACGATGGCTTGCAGGCGCAAAGCCGCCACCACGATGCCGTTGACGATGCCGCAGGCGAGCCCGGTCGCCAGCCCGATGGCAAGCGCGGCGACGATGGTCACGCCATCCCCGCCCCATTGCGCCATCACCCCGACGATGACGACATTGACCAGCGACACGATGGCGCCGGCAGAAAGGTCGATGTCGCCGGCATAGATGACGTAGGTCTGGGCGACGGCGAGCAGCATCAGCGCCAGATAGGTCTTGACCAGCCCCGTCACCCCGACCAGCGACAGGCTGCGCGGCTGGAACCAGCCGTTGAGCGCGATCAGCACCACGAGGATGATCAGCGCCGGCAGGAAGGGATAGCGCTCGAAGGCGCGCTTCACGGCGCTGCTGCTGCGGGGGCGGGCGGGGGCCTCGATGCTTGCCATCATGCAGCCTCGTATGCGGCCTGGTAGAGGTTGAAGCGGGTGCGCGCCGCCCCGGTCAGCTCGCGCCGGATCGCGCCGCCGTTGAAGACGAGGATGCGGTCGGCATTGTCGAGCAGCTCGGCATCCTCCGAGGCATAGAGCACGATGCCCATGCCCTCCTCGGCCAGCTTGCGGATCAGCGAAAACAGGTCCGCCTTGGCCGACAGGTCGATGCCCTTGGTGGGATCGTCGAGCAGGAGCACGGCGGGGCGGTCGATCAGCCATCGCGCGATCACCACCTTCTGCTGGTTGCCGCCGGAGAGCGACGAGATCGGATGGCCGAGGCCGGCGAATTTGGTCTTGAGCGCCCGCAAGGCGGGCAGCGCCTTGGCCGCCAGCGCGGAGGGGTTGGCCAGCACCATGCGCTCGCGCAGATAGTGGATCGGCATGACGTTTTCGAGGATCGGGCGACCCGTCACCACGCCGTCGCGGGAGCGGTCGCCCGACACATAGGCAACGCCCTGCCGGATCGTCCCGCGCGGGTTTTTCGGATGGAGCGGCTTTCCGCCAAGCTCGACGCTGCCGGCCGTCGGCGGATTGGCGCCGAACAGCGCCCGCAGCACCGCCGACTGGCCCTGCCCGTGCAGCCCGCCGAAGCCGAGGATTTCACCGGCGCGCACCTCGAAGCCGATGTCGGAGAAGCCCCGCCCGGTCAGGCCGCGCACCGACAGCACCGGCGGACCCGCCGGCCGGGCCGGTGCCGCATCGGCTGCGGTCGCTGCTTCTTCCTGGCCACCCACCATCATGGAAATGATTTCGGCCGGCGTGGTTTCGGCAATCTGCCGCGAACCGACGATCTCGCCGTCGCGGATGACGGTGGCGCGGTCGCCGATCGAAAAAATCTCGTCCATGCGGTGCGAGATGAAGATGATCGAGCGTCCTTGCGCTTTCAGATCGCGCAGGATGTCGAAGAAGCGCTCCACCTGCGCCCGGTCGAGCGCCGAGGTCGCCTCGTCGAAGATGAGCACCGACGCCTCGCCGGCCAGCGTCTTCATGATCTCGACGAGCTGGCGCTGGTCGGCGCGCAGGTCCTGCACCACGGCGTCGAGCGAGAAACCGTCGCCGGTCACGCCGTCGAACAGGGCGGCATAGCGTGCTGCCCGCTCTTCCAGCGCCGCGCCGTCCACGAACACGCCGCGCGACGGCAGGTCGGCGAGGCAGATGTTTTCCGCCACCGTGCGGTGCGCGGCCAGCGACAGTTCCTGGTAGAAGATGGCGATGCCCAGCGCCCGCGCCGCCTGCGGCCCGGTGATGGAAACCGGCTTGCCGTCGAGCAGGATCTCGCCCGTATCGGGCCGCACGGAACCGGCGACGATCTTGGACAGCGTGCTCTTGCCCGAGCCGTTGGAACCCATCAGCACATGCACCTCGCCGGCCTCGATGTCGAGATCGGCGTGGCGAAGCGCCCTGGTCGCGCCGTAGCTCTTGCCGACGCCCTTGAGTTGCAGCCTGCTCATGGTCCTGCCGCCATCATGCGGCATGCGAGGGAAACCCGCATGCCGCTTTTGCTGAATCGCCTATTTGAACAGCGCCTCGGCGTCCTCGATCGACAGCGCGCTGGTGTAGGAATAATAGCCCGGCTTGCCTTCGAGCTGCTTGGCCGCTTCCTCAAGGTTGGAGCTGTCGATGAACGGGATCGGCAGATACATGGCGTTCTTGTACTGGCCCGCTTCCGCCGGCTCCTTCAGCTCCTTGCCCTGCAGCATCAGCACCGCCACGTTGAGGGCCGAGGCCATGACGCCGGGCGGGTTCACGGACGCGCCGGAATTCAGCTTGTCCTTGGTCCACAGGTCGATGAAGTCCTTGCGGATCTCACCGGTCGCGGCGATGGAATCGGTCTTGCCGGCATCCATGATCGACTTCCAGGCGCCGGCGGCCATGCCGTCCTGCACCCACACACCGTTGATGTCGGGATAGGTGGCGAGCAGGTTCTGCATGGCCTGCTGGCCCTGCGCCTGATCCCAGTTGGCGTTCACCTCGTTGACGACCTTGATGTCGGGATGCTTGGCGAACACTTCCTTGTAGCCGGCGACGCGCATTTCGTTGGCCGGATGGCCGGCAACGCCGTTGATGGCGACCACGTTGCCCTTACCGCCCAGCGTCTTGGCCAGCCACTCGGCACCCGCGGCGCCCCATGCCTTCTGGTCGATGCCGACATAGAGCGCATCAGGCGATGACACCTCCGCATCGGTGGCGATGACGAGGATGCCGGCCTCCTTGGCCTGCGCGAACACAGGATCGAAGGCGGTCGGGCTGTTCGGGTTGATGATGATGGCATCGACGCCGGCGCTGATGAAATTGCGCACATGGGCGATCTGGCCGGGCACGTCGACATTGGCGCTCTGCACCTCGACGGTGACGTTGACGCCCTTTTCCTTCCACGCCTCGGCGGCGGCCTTGGCCTCGTCGATCATCTGCGTGCGCCACTCGGAGCCGACCCAGCCGTTGGAAAGGCCTATCTTGAAGTCCTGCGCGAAGGCGGATGCGGCGGAAAAGGCCAGCGCGATACCCGCGACGGCGGAGAGAATATGCGACTTCTTCATTTGAATTCCTCCCTGGAGCTCAATTTCGAAATGGAGCTTAGAGGCAAATGAAATCGATTTCAATGGGAGTTGGAAGATTGGAAAGCGATGAGAAGGCGGACCGGACCTGTGACAGGCGGCCATGGACGAACCGGCTTCGAACAAGCCGCCCGGCCGCCGTTTGAACGGCACGGCGACGCCGCCTGTGCTTGCACAGCGAAAACAGCCGTCAGGAGGGAAAAGTAGGGAGCCGGAAAAACAACACCCGCCGGGGGAGGAGGTCCGGCGGGTGTCGTATGGGTAGGCCAGCTATCGGGAGGAGGTAATGGCTGGCCCGTATCCGCAGGGTCTGGGAGGAGGAAAACCCGGCGGAATTCGATGATCGGAACCTACTCCCTGAACCGATTTGATAAAAGGTCCAATTTTGCATGGCTGCGTTGCGATTTGTGCAATGCAACATGGCCGCAGACAAATGTTCATCCCGCGCCGTCCGATTCGGCACGGGATGCAAGGTTTCACGCGGCCTTTTCGCTCCAGGGCTGCACGCCATGGCTTCCGAGGCTTTCCGCCTGCGCATAGGCATGGCCGAAGCGGTTGGCGAGGAAGGTGTCGAGGGCGATGTCCTCCTGGCGGATGAAGCCCTGCTGCGGCAGGTCGCCCCTGGCCAGCATGTCGAGCACGGCGCAGATGCCGGATGCCGTGGTGAGCTGGATGGCGCTCAGCACCGTGTCGCCGACGCGGCGGCTGTAGACCTTGTTGGCATAGGTCTCCTGCAACAGGCGGCCGCCCTTGCGGCCCGACACGGTGACGAAGATGATGACCACGTCCTGCATGGTGGCCGGCAGCGCGCTTTCGAAGATGTCCTTGAGCACGTCGCGGCGATGGCGCAGGCCGAGATCGTTGAGCAGCGCCTTCATGATCGCCGCATGGCCGGGATAGCGGATGGTTCGGTAGTTCAGCGTGCGCACCCTGCCCTTCAGCGTCTCGGCAAGCGTGCCGAGCCCGCCCGAGGTGTTGAAGGCCTCGTAGGTCACGCCGTCGAGCGAGAACTCCTCGCGCTCCTCCAGCGGTGGCACCTCGACCAGCGCGCCCTCGACGATCGCATCGCAGGGCTCGCAATATTCGTTGATGACGCCGTCGGTGCTCCAGGTCAGGTTGTAGTTGAGTGCGTTGGAGGGATATTGCGGCAGCGCGCCGACGCGCATGCGCACGCTCTCCAGCGTGTCGAAGCGGCCGGCAAGGTCGGCAGCGACGATGGAGATGAAGCCCGGCGCCAGCCCGCACTGGGGGATGAAGGCGGTCCTTGCCGTCTTCGCCAGCTCCTTGACGCGGCGGGTCGAAGCCACGTCCTCGGTGAGGTCGAGATAATGGACGCCGGCCGCAGCGGCCGCCTCGGCGATGCGGGTGGTGAGGTTGAAGGGGGCTGCGCTCAGCACCGCGAACTTGCCGGCCAGCGCCTTTTCCAGCTCGCCCGCGGCGGCGATGTCCAGTTCCAGGCCCGACACGCCCGCCATGCCATCCAGCGCCTCGAGCTGCCCGGCCGAGCGGTCGACGACGGTGACGCGGTAATCGCCGGTTCTCGCCAGCATGCCCGCAATGGTGGAGCCGATCTTGCCCGCACCGATAATGACGATTTCCTTCATGACGGCACCCTCTGTTGCGTGAAACTGGTGAAATCATCGCACCATCCACGTCGAAAGAAAGGATGCGTTCAGGCGAATCGATGCTATATGATGAACAGTTCAACGCATGGATTCGACGATATGACGAAACGCCCCGATCAGGAACTGATCGCCCTGCTGCGGGAGAACGCCCGCGCCTCCACTGCCGAGCTGGCGCGGCGGCTGGGCGTGTCGCGTTCCACGGTGCAAAGCCGCATCGAGCGGCTGGAGGCGCGCGGCATCATCACCGGCTACGGCGTGCGTCTGGCGCCGGACCACGAGAAGGGGCTGGTGCGCGCCCATGTGCTTTTGACGGTGACGCCGAAGCAGTCCGACAAGGTGGTGCGCGACCTCAGGGCGCAGCCGGCCGTGCGCGCCCTCCACTCGGTCAGCGGCAGCTTCGACATGATCGTGGTGGTCGAATCGCCGTCGATCAGCGATCTCGACGCGCTGCTGGACGAGATCGGGGCGATGGAGGGGGTCGAACGGACGCTGTCCTCCATCATCCTGTCGACCCGCATCGACCGCTGAGGCTGCCGGTAGCCCGGCCGAGGGGCATCGGCCGGCACCGCCCCGGCTACTTCAGCACCTTTTCCGCCACCGCCGCCCGGGCGTCGCCGCCGTCGAAGGTTGCGACGCCTTCCAGCCACGGATCGACGACATCCGGATGGGCCTTGAGCCAGGCGCGCGCCGCCGCCTTCGGCTCCTGTCCCTCGTCCAGTATGGCGCCCATCATCTCGTTCTCCATATCCAGCGTGAAGCGGAGATTGCCGGCGAACCGCGCCACGTTCGGGCATTCCTCGCCATAGCCGGCGCGGATGTTGGTAAGCACCTCCGCGCCGCCATAGTTCGGGCCGAAATAGTCGTCGCCGCCGGCCAGATACTCGATCCGGAAACGCGTGTTCATGGGATGCGGCGCCCAGCCGAGGAAGACGACCCACCTTTCTGCACGGATGGCCTTGTCCACCTCGGCCAGCATGCCCTGCTCCGACGATTCGACGAGGTTCCATCCCTTGAGGCCGAAGTCGCCCTTGTCGATCATGTCCTGGATCATGCGGTTGCCGTTGTTGCCGGGCTCGATGCCGTAGATCTGCCGGTCGAAGCGGTCGGCGAATTTCTGCAGGTCGGCAAAGTCCCGGACGCCCGCCGCAGCCACGTAGTCGGGCACGGCGAAGGTGTATTTGGCCCCGGTGAGATTGGTTCCCACGACCTCGATCGACCCGTCGTCGAGATAGGGCTTCCGGTCGGCCTCCATGCTCGGCTGCCAGTCGCCCAGATAGACGTCGACGTCCCTGTTCTTCATCGACGCATAGGTGACGGGTATGGACAGTATCTGCACCTGCGGACTGTAGCCCAGCGCCTCCAGGATGACGGATGCGGCCGCGGTCGTTGACGTGATGTCGGTCCAGCCGACATCGGAGAACCTCACCGTGCGGCAGCTTTCGGGCTCGCCCGCCTGCGCGGTGCCGAGGCCGAGCGCCATGACGGCGATCGCGATGCAAATGCTCCTCTTCATCTTGCGCACTCCCTGTTCCCTCTTTTTGAACGCAAACGGGGCGCTACCAGTGCGCCCCGCCGGTTATCTGGATGTTCTCCGCCGTGATCCCCCTGGCCGCCTCGCTGCACAGGAAGGCCACCGTCCCGGCGACCTCCCCCGGTTGTATGATGCGTTGCTGCGGGTTTTGCGCGGCGATGTCGGCCATGGCCTCGGCAGGGCTGCGGCCCCTGCCTTCGCGCGCCACCACCTGCTCGACATTGCGCCGCATCAGCTCGGTCTCGACCCAGGTCGGGCTGACCATGACGCAGGTGACCCCGTGCGGCGCACCTTCCAGCGCCACGCAGCGCGTCAGCCCGAGCAGGCCGGCCTTGGAGGCGCAATAGGCCGGGTTGTCCTTCCAGCCGACGCTCGCCGCCGTCGAGCCGATATTGACGATGCGCCCCCATTTGCGCTCGATCATGCCCGGCAGCACCTCGCGCGTGGTGCGGAACGCGCCGTTGAGGTTGGTGTCGAGGATCTTCAGCCACAGCTCGTCAGAATGGCCACAGACCGGCTGCTCGGCCGTGGTGCCGGCGGCGTTGACGAGGATGTCGGCGGGCCCGCACGCGGCCTCGGCCGCGCCCAGGAAGCCCCGGATCGCGCCGGTGTCGCGCACGTCGAGATGGCCGGCGAAGACCTTCGCGCCATGCGCCTCCAGCGCGCCGCGCACGGCCGCGATCTCCTCCGGGTCGGGATAGGCGGCGGCGTCGCCCTGCCGGCCCGCCGCCTCGCTGACATAGGAGCCGACGGCGACATTGGCGCCGGCCCTGGCCAGCTCATGCGCAATCGCCAGCCCCTGCCCGGTCAATCCGCCGGTGACGACGGCGGCGCGCCCTGAAAGGAAAGTCACCTGCCCTTCTCCTCCGCCAGCGGCTTGCCCAGCCAGTCGCGATAGAAGCCTTCAAGGTCCGGCTCGAAATCATGCACGACCGGATAGCCGGGCGCGGCGGCCTCGACCTCGTGCAGCGTGCCGCATTCGGGGCAGATGAACTCGCGGATCTCCATCCACTCGGGGTCGGGGATGTCGCTGTTCGGATAGATTTCGCGCAGGGATTCCTCGCTGTCGCGCACGAGGATGTGGGCATTGAGCTTCCAGTTCCGGCGATAGTCGCCGAAGGAATGGCCGCATTCGCATTTCGTCACCCGCTCGTCGCCGCTCTGGCAGATGAACAGATGGTCGGACACCGGCAACAGGATCGGGTCCTTCCAGGCGACGCGGTCCTGCAGCACCGCGATATATTTGAAGAAGCGGTCGTCATCCTTGTAGGCGCTCATGATGCGCCGCGTCTGCGGCCAGGGGAGCTGGCCGGAAACGAGGTCGGCAATGACTTCCTTGCTGTATGAGGTCATGGTCTCTCACTCCACGCCGAAGGTCGACCTGGCGTCGACGTTCCAGAAATCGGAAAAATCCCGGGCAAAGCGCGGCGACAGCCGGATCGCGCTGGCATACATTTTCTTCACCTCGGGCGCGAAATCGGCCGCCTTGACGCGCTCGCGCTCGGCCGCGATCCACTCCGGCACCGGCTTCGCCCGCGCCAGTCGCCGCGCCCGCATCTCGGCCCGGTGGCGTTTGGTGGCCTCCAGATCGGCGACCGGGAAGCCGTCTTCGTTCTCGTCGAGCACAATGCCGAACACGCCTTCCGCCGCCTCTCTGGTGAGGAAGCCGTTCTCGACGTCCCAGGCCGTCTTGAGCGGATCGCGCTCCAGCACGTCGCCATAGCCGCCGCCGCCATTGTAGGAATGGGTGAAGACGTCGCCGGCCTTGTGAGGGGCGGTGATGTAAGGTCCCTCCACCGTCACATGCTCGCCTTCCAGCCGCAGTTCCAATTCCGAGCGATGCGGATTGGTGCCGGTGTGATGGGCCAGCGGCGCGCCCTTCCCGGCCAGCTCGAAGATGTTGGTGTCGCGCACCGCCCGATGCTTCTGGCAGGTCGGCGCCGGATAGCCGCCGCACATGCCGCCATTGTCGAACACGCGGCTGGAGTGCTCGGAGGTGACGAGCCTGAGATGATCGGTCTTGTTGACCAGCCAGGTCGAGAGGAAGGAGCAGCCGCCGCGATATTTGCCGGCACCGCCGGAATTGGGCACGATGGAGCGGCCGATATAGACCATCGGCATGTTCTGCTCCCAGATCTCGATGTTGCCCATGTCGGATTCGGGGTTCCAGCCGACATAGGCCGTGTCGAGCCCGTCCTTGATGGCGAGCGCGCCGGAGCCCGCCGCCGCGCATTCGAAATGCGCCATGCCGAAGGGCGTGCCGTACTGGCTGGTGCCGCCCATCTCGATCATCGGCGAATTGACCTGGCCGACGAAAGCCTCCTCGACGAAGCCGCGGGCGACGAAGGAGCGCGACAAGAGCCGCTGGAACACGCCGTAGGCGGGCAAGAGCAGCGCCCACGACGTCGCCGTCGCCACCATCTCGTTGTCGGGATTGGTCCAGGTGCCCTCGGGCAATTTCAGCTCGGTCGCCATCCAGGCGCCGTCATTGACCAGCCCCTCGAAATTCATGTGCTGGGTCAGCGTCACGAACATGCCGCCATCCATGCCGGCCGGGGTGCAGTTCATGGAATGGTAGCCCCAGGGCTGGGTGCCCTCGAAGTCCATGGTGATCTTGCCGTCGGTGGAAATCTCCATCTCGATGGGAATGTTGTAGAGCCAGTCGGGATCGCCGAGCGGCTGGTAGCCCGGCTTGCCCTTGGTGACATGGCCGTAGAAGGTGTGGCCGCGATATTTGCCCGGCACGGTGAGCTGGCGGGTGCGGGCGAGCTGGGCGCGGCGGCCCTCCTCGATGAACTCCTTCGACACCTGCATCCAGTAGTCGAGGCCGATCTCGTCGATCAGCGCCTTGACGCTCTCGCGCATGTCGATGCACGAGGCCACCTTGGCCTTCTCGTCCAGCACCCAGTAGATCGGCATGCGCAGGTTGCGCTCGCAGCGGATGACGTAGTCGCGGCGCAGCTCGTCGTTCTCGCCGACCTTCTCGGCGCAGACGAACAGGCCTTCGGTGAAGCGCTCCTGCGCCAGCGCCACGTCGCCGCCCGGCGTGATGCCGCCCGCTTCCAGCTCGTGGCAGACGGCGCCGGCCCAGCCGACCAGCCTGCCGGAATGGTAGATCGGCATTGCATCCATCACGTCCGGCACCTGCACGGTGCCGATGAAGGCGTCGTTGTTGGCGAAGATGTCGCCGTCGCGAATGCCGGGATTGTCCTCGTAGCCGTTGCGGATCATCCACTTGATGAACCGGCTCATGGTGTGGACATGCACCATGATGCCGTTGGAAAGCGCGATGGCGTCGCCCTCGGGCGTGTAGATCGCCACCACCATCTCGCCCACCTCGCGCACGCCGGGCGAGGCGGAGATGCGCCGCGCCATCTCGCGGGCGGAGACGCAATAGGCGCGCAGCTTCGTGTGCAGCGTCTCGAACTTGAGCGGATCCTGGTTGCGCAGCGTCAGTTCGGTGATGCCGTCATAGCATCCGGTCTCGTCCATGAGCCGTTCGGAATCGATCAGCCGTTCACGAAGCGGCGCGGTCGGTCGGTTCAGCATGGGTTTCGCCTTCTCAAGCATGGGAAAGATTGATGGCAACGGCGGTTTGGTTATCGGGAGCGCCGGCTGCGCCCCTCACCTGCCTGCCGGCATTCTCTCCCCGCAAACGGGGAGAGGCAGGACTGCCGCTTCGGCTTCGCCAGTCGCCGACGTTGCAGAGTTGGTGCCTGCGTTGCGGCCAGCCACTCTCTCCCCGTTTACGGGGAGAGATGCCCGGCAGGGCAGTGAGGGGCAGCACCGGCGGCGACAAAGGAAGCCAGGCGGAGATCATTTCACCCTCACCCATGCGCGTAGTGCAGCAGCGTCCATTCATCGACGAAGACGCGGTCTTGCGGATGCACCACCAGCGTGGTCGCCGGGTGCTCGATGATGGCCGGGCCGTTCACCTCATGGCCGGGCTGGAGCAGGTCCATCTCGTAGAGGTTGGCCTTGTGCCAGCGCCCGCCGATATAGGCCTCGCGCACGCCCTTGTGGGCGGAGGAGGGATCGGAGGCGCCGAGCGGGCGTTTGACCAGCACTGGCTTGACCTTCTCGGCCGTGGCCACCAGCCCCAGCTCGGTGATGGAGAAGCCCGCCTCGCCATAGCGCGACACCCGGTGGTTGACCTTGGCGTAGACGTTCTCGAAGGCGGCGATGACGGCGCGCATGTCGTCGGCGGAGCGGACCTCGGAAAGCGGCGCCGAAACCTCGACATCCTCGAGCTGGCCGGTGTAGCGCATCATCAGGAACGGCACCGTCCTGATCCGGTCGCGCGGGTGGCCGTCGGCCTCCATCTCGGCCACCGCCGCGCGGGTGAGGTCTTCCCACACCGCGGTGATGCGGGCGCCGAAATCCTTCAGTTCCCCGTCGCCGGCCCGCGCCCCGATGTCGAGCTGGATCGACACCGAATGGCGGCGCATGAAATCGGCCGTGGTGCAGCCGAAGGCCGAGAACGCCGCCGCGAACTGGAAGGTGATGATGTCGCGGAAGGCGATGCCGCGCGCGCAGCCGGCTAGGTGCAGCGGGCCGGAGCCGCCATAGGAGAGCAGCGTGAATTCGGAGGGATGGATGCCCTGGCCGGAGATCACCCGGCGCAGCGCGTTGTTGGCATCGGTCTCCAGCATCTCGATCATGCCTTCGGCCGCCTCCTCGACGCCGACGCCCAGAATGTCGGCGCATTTCGCCTTGAACGCCTGGCGCGCCTTCTCGACCTGCAGCTTGACCTTGCCGCCGAGGAAATAGTCCGGATTGAGCCGGCCGAGGATGGCATCACAATCGGCGATGGTCGGCTCGGTGCCGCCCCTGTCGAAGCAGATCGGGCCGGGATCGGAACCGGCGCTTTCCGGCCCGAGCGACACCTTCTTCGTCAGCGGATCGACCTTCAGGATCATGCCCGCGCCCGCCCCGATCGTGTCGAGATGCAGCGTCGGCACGTTGAGCTTGAAGCGGTCCATCAGCGGCTCGTTCTCGATGCGCGTCTGTCCGCGGGTGATGACGCCCATGTCGAAGGAGGTGCCGCCCATGTCCGAGCAGATCAGCGAATCGTTGCCGATCAGCTTGCCGACATAGGCCGCGCCCAGGATGCCGCCGATCGGCCCCGAGATCATCGTCTCGTGCAGGCGCGGATGGTTGATGGAGGTCAGGCCGCCGAAGGACAAAAGCGTCTGCACGCCGTAGCGGAAGCCGTATTTCTTGGAGATGTCCTCGATGCCCTTGAGCTGCTTGCGGCCGCGCGAGGTGGCATAGGCCTCGATCAGCACCGAGTTCAGCCGCGACTGCTCGCGGATCACCGGGCGCACCTCATGCGAGGTGTAGACGGTGATGTCGGCGCCGGCCTTGTCGATCTCCTCGCGGCAGATCTCGGCGATGCGCTTCTCGTGCACCGGATTGACGTGGGCGAAGATGGTCATGATGCAGATCGCGTCGACCTTGTCCGCGATCAGCTTCCGCGCCGCCGCATGCACCTCGTGCTCGTAGAGCGGCAGGACGACGTCGCCGAACTGGTCGACACGCTCGGTCACGCCGTGGGTGCGGCGGCGCGGCACCAGCGGGTCGGGGTGGTGATGGGTCACCGCATGCAGGCGGTCGGCATAGGAATAGTCGGCCCAGGCCTGCAGTCCGCGGCCCATCAGCACCATGTCCTCCAGCCCCTTGGTGGTGATGAGGCCCAGCCGGCGGCCGGTGCGCGACAGCAGCGTGTTGAGCATGCCGGTGCCCGAATAGAGCACCACGTTGACGCCGGAAAACAGCGCTTCGAGCGAGATGCCCCAGGCGTCGGCGGCGTCCTCGGCCGAGGCCAGGAAGCCTTCGGCCTCGTTGGCCGGCGTGGTGGCGGACTTGCCGATCTTGAAGTGGCCGTCCTGATCCACAAGAATGGTGTCGGTCATGGTGCCGCCGGCATCGATGCCGATGACGATGGGCCGGGTCGTGCTGAGTTCGGTCACGGTCGCCTTCCAGGTCGCTGGCTTGATGATGACCGAGGCTAACGGCAGTGGCGGGCGGCGCGCCATATGCCTAAAGGCACAATGACGCCTCGGGACGGAACGCCGAGGATGCGACATGGGGAACGGTAGATTGTGGCAGACACTCGCGCGCGCCATCGCGGCCAACGGCTGTGACGAGCATGTCGACCGCCTGATCGACCTGATCGGCGCCGACATCGATCACGACCTGATCACCGTCACCCGCTATTCGGCGACGAAGATGCCGGAATTCGTCAAGCACCGGCGCTTTTCCGACGAGATGGTGCGGCGCTATCTGGAGAGCTACTACGTCTACGATCCGTTCTACGCCTCATGGCGGCGCGAGCGGCGGCTCGGCATCGTGCCGCTGCGGGCACTGGCCGGGGACGAGGCCAAGCGCGGCCAGTACATCGCCGAGTTCCTGGCCAAGTCGCAGATATGCGACGAGGTCGGCATCCTGCTGGCCGACGGCGGCGACTGGTGCCTCGGCATCTTCCTCGACCGCACCAGCCGGCCGTTCCGCTCCGGCGAGATCGCCGTGCTCAACGAGCGCCTGCCGGTGTTCGCCGCGCTCCACGCGCAGGACCTGCGCACCCGCGACGCGGAATTCTCCCGCACCCAGGCGCCCGTGCTGCCCGGCGCCTCGCCGCGGCGCGAGCCGCGCCTGCCTGCCGGCCTGTGGCCGGAACTGAGCGCGCGCGAACGCGAGCTGGTGTCGCTGGTGCTGGCCGGCCATCCGACCGCGACCATCGCCCAGCGCCTCGGCATCACCGTGGGCACGGCCAAGAACCATCGCCGCCGCATCTACGACAAGCTCGACATCACCACGGAGCGGGAGCTGTT
The DNA here is from genome assembly GCF_040545735.1 of Aquamicrobium terrae. GTDB lineage: Bacteria > Pseudomonadota > Alphaproteobacteria > Rhizobiales > Rhizobiaceae > Mesorhizobium > Mesorhizobium terrae_A. Next base: position 265,290 of record NZ_JBEPML010000003.1, on the reverse strand, counting down.
CCTCCAGTTCTTCGAACACGCGCTGGCCGCGTGACGCGCCGGTTCAGGGAACGGCCTGGAGACGGGTCTTAACCCGGCTCTCCCGGTTCGCCCGGCTTGCCGTTCTCCACCACTTCGGAAGAACGCTCGCTGACGGCGGTGAAGGTCGGCACATGCGGGCTCTGCTCGGTGCGGTCGCGGTAGAGCGCGGCCCGCGCCAGCAGCATCAGCGTCACCGGCGTGGTCACGGTGACGAACACCGCGATCAGCAGTTCGTGCAGCACCGGCCGCCCCTCGGTCATGGTGAAGAACAGCATCGAGGCGAGCAGGATGCCGCCCGTGCCCCATGTGGTGCCCATCGTCGGCGAATGGACGCGCTTGTAGAAACTGTCGAGGCGCACCAGCCCGATGGCGCCGAGCAGCGTCAGCCCCGAGCCCAGCAGCAAAAGCAGGGCGACCGGCAGCGCCGCCCACAGCGGCAGGTCGGCGGCGGCGCTCATTCGATCACCTCGCCGCGCATCAGGAACTTGGCCAGCGCCGAGGTCGACACGAAGCCGAGCAGCGCGATCACCAGCGCCGCCTCGAAATAGAGCGTCGAGCCGGTGCGGATGCCGAAGGTGAGCAGGATCAGCATGGCGCACACATAAAGCGCGTCGAGGGCCAGCACCCTGTCCTGCGCCCGCGGCCCCCGGAACAGCCGCACCACGCAGCACAGCGCCGCCAGCGCCAGGAAGAGCTGCGAAATTGTGACGGCCCAGACCAGAATGGTGGCGCTCATTCGAAGATCTCCATCAAGAGGGCTTCATAGCGGTCCTTGATCAGCTCGCTCCACGAGTCCTCGCTCAGCACGTCGAGCACGTGGATCAGCAGCAGGTCCTCGGCCGAGCGGTATTCCACCCAGGCCGTGCCCGGCGTGCTGGTGATGATGCAGGCGAGGAAGGCAAGGCCGGTCGGGTCGCGCAATTGCAGCGGAATGGCCACGAAGCCGGAGGTGACCTTGAGGTTGCGCCCGCCCAGCACGATGCGGGCGACGGCGATGTTGGAGCGCAAAATGTCGACGAAGACGATGCCCATCAGGCGGGCGATCCGGCTCCAGCGGCGGACGCGCGGCTTCGACGGCTGCAGGGCCGACATGGTCCACGCCGCGACCAGCGCGATGACGGCGCCGAGCAGCAGATGGCCGGGGGTGAAGCCGTTGAGCAGCAGCCACATCAGAAGCAGCGCGGCGGCCAGCAGCGGATAGGGAAGCACGCGCGTCATTGGCCGGCCTCCATCTTGGGCGACGGCACCTGGCGCGCCGACAGCACGCCCTCGATATAGGCGTCCGGCGCATGCAGGGCCTGCGAGGTCGCGTCGACATAGGCCATCACCGGCCCCGCCTTCACCGTCATCACCACGCACAGCGCCAGAAGCAGGGCGATGGGCGCGAACTCCACCACCAGCACGCGCGGCACCACGCCCTCGATCGGCGGCGCCCAGAAGGTGCGGATGCCGACGCGCAGCATGGCGACCATGGCGAACAGGCCGGAAATGATGAGGACGGCGAGGAAGGCCCAGGCCATGCCGGAAATCGAGCCGTCGTCGCCGGTCGACAGCGCCGCCGACAGGAGCGCGAACTTGCCGAGGAAGCCGGAAAGCGGCGGCATGCCGGCCAGCAGCAGCCCGCACAGCACGAAGCAGATGCCGAGGATGGCCAGCGTCGCCGGCAGCGTCACGCCCACTTCCTCGACGACCTCTTCCTCCTCCGGATCGTCGCCATAGGCTTCCATGGTCACGGCCAGAACGTTGGCGGCCGGGTCCTGCGAGCGGTCGACCAGCTCGACCAGCAGGAACAGCGCGCCGATCGTCAGCGTCGAGGAGACGAGGTAGAACAGGGCGCCCGCCGTGACCCCGGCATCGGCCATGCCGACCGCCGCCAGCAGCGTGCCCGACGAAACCAGCACGCTGTAGGAGGCCAGCCGCGCCATGGCCTGCGAGGCGAGCACGCCGATGGTGCCGAAGCCCATCGTCACCAGCCCGGCGGTGAGCAGGCCGACATCGCCGAAGCTGGCCGATTCGCCGGCCCGCGCGCCGAGCAGCAGCGGCGACAGGCGCAGCACCGCATAGACGCCGACCTTGGTCATGATCGAGAACAGCGCCGCCACCGGCGCGGCGGCGGCCGAATAGGCACCGGGCAGCCAGAAGCACAGCGGCCACATGCCCGCCTTGGTCAGGAAGGCGATGCCGAGAATGGCGGTGCCGGCCTCCAGCAGGGCGCGGTCCTGCGGCGCCACGGCCGGGATGCGCACGGCGAGGTCGGCCATGTTGAGCGTTCCGGCGACTCCGTAGATCAGGCTGACGCCGATCAGGAACAGCATCGAGGCGGCGAGGTTGACGGCGATATAGTGCATGCCGAAGCGCACCCGCGTCACGCCCGAGCCGTGCAGCATCAGGCCGTAGGAGGCGGCCAGCAGGACCTCGAAGAAGACGAACAGGTTGAACAGGTCGCCGGTGAGGAAGGCGCCGCTCAGGCCCATCAGCAGGAACTGGAACAGCGAATGGAAATGCTGGCCGCCCTTGTGCCAGCGCGCCAGCGAGAACACCAGCGCGGCATTCGCCAGCAGCGCCGTGAGCAGCAGCATCAGCGCCGACAGCCGGTCGACCACGAGAACGATGCCGAACGGCGCCGCCCAGTTGCCAAGCAGGTAGACGCTGGCCACCGAGCCCTCGACATCGGCCTGCGCCACGAGCAGGCAGGCGATGCCGAGCAGGCCGAGCGTCGCGGCGACATTAACCAGCGACTTGAAGATGTGGCGCCGCTCGTCGAACAAAAGCAGGAAGGCGCCGGTGAGCAGCGGCAGGATGATCGGCGCGATGTCGAGATGATTGGCGAGCTGCATCACGGCTCCCTGCCGTCGACATGGTCGGAGCCGGTCAGGCCGCGCGCCACCAGGAGCACCACCAGGAACAGCGCCGTGGTGGCGAAGCCGATGACGATGGCGGTCAGCACCAGCGCCTGCGGGACCGGGTCCGTATAGGCGGCCGGATCGGCGATGCCGGACCCGTCCAGCACCGGCGGCGCGCCGCTGCGCAGCCGCCCCATGGAGAAGATGAACAGGTTGACGCCATAGGCGATCAGCGACAGGCCGACGATCACCTGATAGGTGCGCGGACGCAGCAGCAGCCACACGCCGGAGCCCACCAGCACGCCGATGCCGAGCGAAAGGGTCAGTTCGGTCATTGGGCCTCCTGCTCCGCAGGCACGGCCGTCTTGGCCACGCGCAGCTTGCGGATCGACTGGTGCGCCAGGGCGATCAACATCAGCACGGTGGCGCCGACCACCAGAGCAAAGACGCCGAGGTCGAAGAACAGCGCGGTTGCCGCCGGCACCTTCCCGATCACCGGCAGCTCGACATATTGCGCGTGGGAGGTGAGGAAGGGATAGCCCAGCGCCCACGAGCCCATGCCGGTGGCGCCGGCGATCAGCAGGCCCCAGCCGATCCACTTCACCGGCAGCACCCGCAGCCGTTCCTCGACCCAGCGCGTGCCGGCAGCCAGATATTGCAGGATGAAGGCCGAGGCCAGCGCGATGCCGGCCACGAAGCCGCCGCCCGGCAGGTCATGGCCGCGCAGGAACAGGTAGGCCGACAGCACGATGATGACCGGGAACAGCCATTGCATGATCACCGACGGCACGTAGAGATAGTCGCCGGCGATGGTGCCGCCGCCCGGCTTGGCCGCCGGATCGTCGGCGGACTGGTGGCGCTGCTGCTCGGTCGAGCCGACACTGTCGGGCGCCGGGCGGAAACGGCGCAGCAGCACGAAGACGGTGATCGCCACGATGCCGAGAACGGTGATCTCGCCGAAGGTGTCGAAGCCGCGGAAATCGACGAGGATGACGTTGACGATGTTGGTGCCGCCGCCCAGCGAATAGGCGTTCTCGATGAAATAGTCGGCGATGGTCTGCGGCGGCTGCCGGACCATGACCGCATAGGAGATCAGCGCCATGCCGAGCCCGCAGGCGATCGCCATGAGGAAGTCGCGATAGCGGCGCAGCTTCGACCACAGGGCCTGCGCCGGCGTCTCGACCTCCTCGATGCGCTGCGGCAGCCAGCGCAGCCCGAGCAGGATCAGCACCGTGGTGACCACCTCGACCAGAAGCTGGGTCAGCGCCAGGTCGGGCGCCGACAGCCACACGAAGGTGATGCAGGTGACCAGTCCCGCGCCGCTCAGCAGCGCCAGGGCGACAAGGCGGTGGAACTTGGCCTGGTAGGCGGCGCCCACCGCACAGGCCATGCCCAGCACCCACAGCATGGTGAACACGAAGTCGCTGCTGCCGGGCAGCTTCACCTGCGGCAGCATCGGGCCGCGCCACAGCGACAGCACGGCGGCGGCAAGGGCGATGGCGACGAGCACGCGAAGCTGCGGCTGCAACCTTCTGGTGGCGAGCCAGGCTTCGAGGAAGCGCGCCCAGCGCCACGAGACGGTGACCATGACCTGCTCGAAAATGCGCTGGCCGTTGATGCGCCGGAAGAACGGAGGTCCCTCCTCGCTGGTCGCCAGATAGGTGCGGATTACCAGAAACATCAGCGTCCCGGCCACAAGCGCCATGATGCTCATCATCAGCGGCAGGGTGAAGCCGTGCCAGACGGCGAGGCTGTAATAGGGGGTGGCATCGCCCAGCACCGAGACCACGGCGCTGTGCAGATAGGGACCGACGGTGCGGCCGGGAACGACGCCGACGACAAGGCAGATCAGCACCAGCAGGAACACCGGCAGGCGCATGAAGAAGGGCGGTTCGTGCGGCTCGTGCGGCAGCGGCTCGGGCGCGGTGCCGAAGAAGACGCCGTAGATGAAGCGCACCGAATAGGTGACCGCGAAGGCGCTGGCGATGACGGCCGCGTAGGGCGCGATGGTGTCGAGCCAGGAATCGGCGTGGTGCTCGATCGCCTCGGCGAAGAACATCTCCTTGGACAGGAAGCCGTTGAGCAGCGGCACGCCCGCCATGGCCGCGCTCGCCACCATGGCCAGCGTCGCCGTGATCGGCATGGCGCTGAGCAGGCCGCCGAGGCGCCGCATGTCGCGCGTTCCGGTTTCGTGATCGATGATGCCGGCAGCCATGAACAGCGACGCCTTGAAGGTGGCATGGTTCATCATGTGGAAGATGGCCGCCACCGCGCCCAGCGGGCTGCCGAGGCTGAGCAGCATGGTGATGAGGCCGAGATGGCTGATCGTCGAATAGGCCAGCAGGCCCTTGATGTCCTGCTGGAAGATGGAGAAGAAGGCGCCCAGCACCAGCGTGATCATGCCGGCGAGGCCGACGATGAAGAACCATTCATAGGTGCCCGCCAGGACCGGCCACATCCGCGCCATCAGGAACACGCCGGCCTTGACCATGGTCGCCGAGTGCAGGAAGGCCGACACCGGCGTCGGCGCGGCCATGGCGTTGGGCAGCCAGAACTGGAACGGGAACTGGGCGCTCTTGGTGAAGGCGCCGAGCAGGACCAGGATCAGGATCGGCGTGTAGAGGTCATGCTCGCGCAACAGGTCGCCGGAAGCCAGCACCTCGTCGAGATCGTAGCTGCCCACCACATGGCCGATGAGCAGCATGCCGGCCAGCAGCGCCAGCCCGCCGATGCCGGTGACGGTGAGCGCCATGCGCGCGCCATCGCGGGCGGCCGGTGTGTGATACCAGTAGCCGATCAGCAGGAAGGAGAAGACGCTGGTCAGTTCCCAGAAGATGACGAGCTGGATGATGTTGCCCGACAGCACGATGCCCAGCATCGAGCCTGTGAAGGCGAGGAAGAACATGTAGAAGCGCGGGATCGGGTCTTCCGGCGACATGTAGTAGCGCGTGTAGACCACGACCAGGAAGCCGATGCCGGAGATCAGCAGCGCGAACATCCAGGCGAAGCCGTCGAGGCGGAAGACCAGGTCGAGCCCCAGTTCCGGCACCCAGCCTATGGTTTGCCGCACCGCATTGCCGGTGGCGATGTCGGGATAGGCCAGCAGAACCAGGATCAGCAGGACGAGCATGACGCCGCCCGACAGCCACGCCTCGGCGTTGCGCGCATTGGCGGGCAGCAGCACGGCGACAGCGCTGGCCACGAAGGGCAGCACAATCATCCAGATAAGAGACGCGCCGCCCAACATGCGGAGATCCTTGGAAAGAAAGCGAGACGATATTGCCTGATTTCATCCATTATGGTTGAATCTACCGGCGTACCGCAAGGGCCGATCGATGCAAATATTACCTGAGCAGTGTCGGGCCGCACGCGGCCTGCTGAACTGGACGCAGGACCGGCTTGCCCAGGCCGCCGGCGTCTCGCGCAGCACGATCAAGGATTTCGAATGCCACCGCCACGCGCTTCAGCGCGGATCGGAGGAGCTGGTCATCGGCGCGTTCACGCGCTGCGGGGTGAGGCTTTTGTTCGATGCGGACGGCGCCGGCGTCGGCGTGCGCATGGAAAAGCCGGAAAAACTGTCCGCCCAGGCCAGGTCATGACGAACAAAAAGGCCGGCCGCGCTGGGCGCGGCCGGCCTTGGACAAACTGCTGGGAAAGACCGCCTGCGGTCAGCCCCTGACCTGCGGGACGGCGGCGTCGAGGGCCTTCTTGAAGGCATCGACCATGTCGTCGACCTGCTTCTCGGTGATGATGAGCGGCGGGCAGAAAGCGAGCGTGTCGGCCATGTTGCGCGAGATGACGCCGTTTTCCTGGAGCAGGCCGTTGACGAGGCCGCCGAGCGCACCGGCATTCTTCCACGGCGTCTTGGCCTGCTTGTCGCCGACCAGCTCGACCGCGCCGATGAGGCCGACACCGCGCACCTCGCCGACCAGCTCGTGGCCGGCCAGTTCGCGCAGGCGCTTCTGCATGTGGACGCCCACGGTGCGGGCATTGCCGACCAGATCGCGCTCCTCGATCAGCTTCAGGTTTTCCAGCGCCACCGCCGCGGCGACCGGATGGCCGCCGGCGGTGAAGCCGTGGCCGAAGGTGCCGATGCGGTTGCTCTCGTCGGCCAGCGGCGCATAGACCCTCTCGTTGATGAGCAGCGCCGAGATCGGCAGGTAGGACGAGGAAATCTGCTTCGACATCACCAGGATGTCGGGCTTGATGTCGAAGGTCTGGCAGCCGAACATGTTGCCGGTGCGGCCGAAGCCGCAGATCACCTCGTCGGCGACCAGCAGGATGTCGTACTTGGCCAGCACCGCCTGGATCTTCTCCCAATAGGTGGCCGGCGGCACCACGACGCCACCCGCGCCCATCACCGGCTCGCCGATGAAGGCGGCGACCATTTCCGGCCCCTCGGCCAGGATGAGCTGCTCCAGCTCCTCGGCCAGGCGCGTGGCGAAGGCCTCCTCGCTCTCGCCGGCCAGGGCGTCGCGATAATGGTGCGGGGTGCCGGTGTGCAGCACATTGGCAATCGGCAGGTCGAAGGATATCTGGTTGTTGGGCAGGCCGGTGAGGCTCGCCGAGGCGATGGTGACGCCGTGATAGCCGCGCTTGCGCGAGATGATCTTCTTCTTCTGCGGCTGGCCGAGCGCGTTGGAACGGTACCAGATCATCTTCATCGCGGTGTCGTTGGCTTCCGAACCGGAATTGGTGAAGAAGGCCTTGCTCATCGGCACCGGCGCCATCGACACCAGCTTCTCGGCCAGGTCGATGACCGGCGAATGCCCCTTGTGGGTGAAATTGTGGTAGAAGGGCAGCTTCTTCATCTGCCGCGTCGCGGCGTCGACCAGACGCTGCTCGGAGAAGCCGACCGCCACGCTCCACAGGCCCGCCATCGCCTCGATATAGCGCTTGCCCGACGCGTCCTCGACATAGATGCCGTCGCCCTTCTCGATGATCAGCGGCCCGATTTCCTCGTGCTTGCGCGCATTGGTGTAGGAATGAAGGTGGTAGCGGATGTCGCGGGCTTCGGCGGAATTCGGCTGGGTGGTCATGTCAGATCCCTGATTGCGAGGCGCGGCCGCCTGAGAAAAGCAATGCCTTGCCATTTGGTGTGTGATGCATCATGTTTTTCATCAGGTCGATTGTCAATGTCGGGTCGATTGGTCCACGACGCGACGGAATGGAAGCCGCATGCAGCCATCTTTCAGCCTGGAGGCGCTTGAGAAGGAGAATCTCGGCGAGACGGTCTATGGCCGGCTGGCCGAGGCGCTGATGAAAGGCCGCTTCGCCCCCGACGCGCGGCTGACCATCCGCGAACTGGCCCAATCGCTCGGCACCAGCGTCACCCCGGTGCGCGACGCCATCTTGCGGCTGATCCAGGACGAGGCGCTGGTGCAGAAATCGGCGCGCGAGGTGCGCGTGCCGGTGATGACGCCGGAGCGCTACCGCGAGATCCGCCTGATCCGCCTGAAGCTCGAAGGGCTGGCCGCGCGCGAGACGGCGCTGCGGGCCGGAGTAGACGACATCAGGCGGCTGGGGGACCTCGTCGCCCGCAACGAAAAGGCCATCGCCCGCAAGGACTGGGCCGAAGCGCTGGAGCTGAACCAGACCTTCCATTTCGCGCTGGCCGACATTGCCGGCCTGCCCCTGCTGCGCGGTATCCTGCACCGGCTGTGGCTGCAGATGGGGCCGCTGATCGCCGAGGCCTACGAGCCGGGCGGGCGGGTGATGATCGACCACCACCACGCGCTGCTCAGGGCGGTCGAGGCGCATGACGCCGACGCCGCCGAGCGGGCCATCGCCAGCGACATCGGCGATGCCGCCGACATCATCCTCGAACGCCTTGCGACCCGTCTCGACACAGCCGGGGCCCGACACTGATGGAGGAGGTCGACTGCATCGTCGCCGGCGCTGGCGTCGTCGGACTGGCCGTGGCGCGCGCGCTTGCCGGCCGTGGCCACGAAGTCCTCGTGCTGGAAGCGGCGGATGCCATCGGCACCGGCACCAGCTCGCGCAATTCCGAGGTCATCCATGCCGGGCTCTACTATCCGCCCGGATCGCTGAAGGCCGAGCTTTGCGTCGCCGGCCGCGCCATGCTCTACGGCTACTGCGCCGAGCGCGGCATCGCCCATCGCCGCTGCGGCAAGCTGATCGTGGCGACCGGCGCGGGGCAGGAACAGGCGCTGGCCGCCATCGCCGACAATGCCCGCGCCAGCGGCGCCGGCGAATTGCGGCAGCTCACCGCTGCCGAGGCCCGGGCGCTGGAGCCGGCGCTGTCCTGCACCGCCGCCCTGCTGTCGCCCCAGACCGGCATCGTCGACAGCCACGCGCTGATGCTGTCGCTGCTGGGCGACGCGGAGGCCGCAGGGGCGATGCTCGGCCTCAACACCGAAATCGTCTCGGGCCGGATCGAGGCGGACCGCATCGTGCTGACGACGCGGAACGCCCAGGGCGGCGACATATTCGAGATCGCCACGCGCCGTCTCGTCAACGCGGCGGGGCTCGGCGCGGTGGCGCTGGCGGGCGCGCTCGACGGTCTCGATCCGCGCTTCGTGCCGGCGCTGCGCTGCGCCAAGGGCAACTATTTCTCGGTGGCGGGCCGCGCGCCGTTCCGGCACCTCATCTATCCGGTGCCGGAACCCGGCGGGCTCGGCATCCATCTGACGCTGGACCTGAACGGCATCGCCCGCTTCGGGCCCGATGTCGAATGGGTCGACGGCCTCGACTATGCCGTCGATCCGGCCCGCGCGGAACGCTTCTACGGCGCCATCCGCACCTATTGGCCGGGCCTGCCGGACGACGCCCTGCAGCCGGCCTATAGCGGCATCCGCCCAAAACTTTCCGGCCCCGGCGAGGCCAATGCCGACTTCGTCATCCAGGGACCGGAGGCGCACGGCATTGCCGGCCTCGTCAACCTGTTCGGCATCGAAAGCCCCGGCCTCACCTCCTGCCTCGCCATCGCCGGGCGCGTGGCCGAGAGCCTCGAAACCAAAAAATAAGGCCGGGACGATCCCGGCCTTGGAGCGACGCCGATTCGGGCGGGCTTGCCTCTCATCCCCTACCGGCTGTCCGCAACGTCGACGCCCCCTCTCCCTGCTTGCGGGGAGAGGGTGAGGGTGAGGGGCCGTTGCCGGCAGAAGCCGAAAGGCTCACACGCCGGACTGGCTGACGAACTTGGTGACGAGGTAGGCCTCGAGGGCCTCGGTTCCGCCCTCGGAGCCGTAGCCGCTGTCCTTGACGCCGCCGAACGGCACTTCCGGCAGGGCCAACCCCAGATGGTTGAGGGTCAGCATGCCCGTCTCCAGTTCCTGTCCCAGCGCCGTCGCCGTCTTCGCCGACGAGGTGAAGGCGTAGGCGGCAAGCCCGTAGGGCAGCCGGTTCGACTCGGCCACCACCTCGTCGAAGCCCTTGAACGGGGCCACCAGCGCCACCGGCCCGAACGGCTCCTCGTTCATGATGCGCATGTCGCGGGTCACGCCCGACAGCACCGTCGGCTCGTAGAAGCTGCCCTTGTTGCCGATGCGCTTGCCGCCGGTTTCCAGCTTCGCGCCCTGGCTGACCGCCTCGGCAATCAGCGCATCGACCGCCTGCACCCGGCGCTCGTTGACCAGCGGTCCCATCTTCGTGCCCTCGGCCAGGCCGTCGCCCACCTTCACGTCGCGCAGCTTGCCGACGAATTTTTCAAGGAACGGCTGGTACACCTTTTCCTGGATCATGAAGCGGGTGGGCGACACGCACACCTGGCCCGCATTGCGCAGCTTCGAGGCCGCCAGCAGGTCGGCCGCCTTGTCGAGATCGGCATCGTCGAACACGATGGCCGGCGCATGGCCGCCAAGCTCCATCGTCGCCCGCTTCATGTGCTGCCCGGCCAGCGCCGCCAGATGCTTGCCGACCGGCACCGAGCCGGTGAACGACACCTTGCGGATCACCGGATGCGGCACCAGGTAGCCCGAAATGTCCGGCGGGTTGCCGTAGACGAGGTTGAGCACGCCGTCGGGCAGGCCGGCATCCTTGAAGATGTCGGCCAGCGCGGCCGGCGAGGCCGGCGTCTCTTCCGGCGGCTTGACGATGATCGAGCAGCCGGTGGCAAGGGCGGCGCCGATCTTGCGCACCGCCTGCGAGACCGGGAAGTTCCACGGCGTGAAGGCGGCGACCGGGCCGACCGGCTCCTTGACGACGAGCTGGTAGATGCCCTCGGCCCGCGCCGGCACGATGCGGCCATAGGTGCGGCGGCCTTCCTCGGCGAACCAGTCGATGATGTCGGCCGAGCCGTTGATCTCGGCCATCGCCTCAGCCAGCGGCTTGCCCTGCTCGGTGGTCAACAGCTCGGCGATGCGCGGCGCGCGCGCGCGCAGCAGCCGGGCCGCCTCGCGCAGAACCTTGCCGCGCTCGAAGGGCGAGACCTTGCGCCAGATCCTGAAGCCGCGCTCGGCCGCCGCCAGCGCCCGGTCGAGATCGGCCCGGGTGGCGCAGGCCACCGTGCCGATAACCTCGCCCGTCGCCGGGTTCTGGACGTCCAGCGTCCTGCCGTCCGAAGCCGCGCCCCAGGCGCCGTCGATGAAAAGTCCTACCTGCGGATACATGATGCCATCCCGTTACATGCGACCGGTGTCGTGGAGTTGCGAAATCGAATGCGCCGCCTATAGCGCTCCCGGCGGGGCCGGCGCTCGCGCCACACTGGTCTAAACGATTGGTCCTGCGGATGGGAGGGCCTCGCGCAGGTCATGTCGTCGCATGGCTTGCAAAGGGCAGCGCCGCCGGTGATGATAACCTCATCAATAGTTGAGGTTGTTGGATGTCCAGGAAACCGGCCCCGGTGCTCGCCGTGGGCGAGGTGGCGCGGCGCAGCGGCATCGCCGTCTCCACCGTGCATTTCTACGAGGCCAAGGGGCTGATCGAAGGCTGGCGCACGGAAGGCAACCAACGCCGCTACCATCGCGCGGTGCTGCGCCGCATCGCCATCATCCGCATCGCCCAGCGCGCCGGCATCCCGCTGGCCCGCATCCGCGAGGCGCTGACCGACCTGCCGCACGATCATGTGCCGAATGCGCGCGACTGGCAGCACTTCACCGATGCCTGGCGCGGCATGCTGGAGGACCGCATCACCCGCCTCATCCAGCTTCGCGACCAGATTGCGAGCTGCATCGGCTGCGGATGCCTGTCGCTGGAGGAATGCCCGCTGCGCAACCCGGACGATGCGCTGGGCGAAGAGGGCCCCGGCCCGCGGCGCCTGAAATTGCCCTGACAGCGGAGCCGGGCCCCTTGACCTCAACCATGCTTGAGGTCCTACAAGCCCTGTCGGCAATCAACAGGAGCCGACAATGGATTCGATCGATACGACTTGTGCGCCACCCGCCCCGGCGGGCTGGGGCGACCTCTTTTCGGGCGGCAACGCCATGCCGGTGCTGGTTCTGGCCGGCGGGGTGACGCTCTATTCCGTCAACATGTACATCGCCATCACCGTCATGCCCTCGGTGGTGCAGGAGATCGGCGGGCTCGACTTCTACGCCTGGACCATGACGCTGTTCGTCGTCGGCTCCATCCTGGGCGCGGCACTTGCGGCCAACCTGCTGCGCCAGTGGGGACCGCGCGGCGCCTATTTCATCGCGTCGGTGCTGTTCGCCGCCGGCACGCTGACCTGCGCCATGGCGCCAACCATGTCGGTCATGCTCATCGGCCGCACGCTTCAGGGCCTCGGCGGCGGCTTCCTCTATGCGTTGGCCTATGCGCTCACCCGCATCGTGCTGCCGGAGCGCGTCTGGGGCCGGGCCATCGGCCTGATCTCGGCCGTGTTCGGCATCGCCACGCTGGTGGGTCCGGCCATCGGCGGCATCTTTGCCGATCAGGGCTCGTGGCGGACCGCCTTCTGGTCGCTGCTTCCCTTCGCCCTCGCCTTCGCGCTGCTTGCCCTCTTCGCCTTCCCGCGCAAGAGCAGCGACAGGAACGAGCGCGCGCCGGTGCCGGTGCTACAGCTCATCCTGCTGACGCTGGCCGTGCTGGCGGTTTCGGCAGGCGGCCTGTCGAGCGAGACGCAATGGGCCGCGGCCGGCCTGATCGGCGCGCTGGTGCTGATCGTGCTGATCGCACGCACCGACGCGATCGCCAGTGCCCGCCTGCTGCCGCGCCGCTCCTTCCGCTTCTCCTCCGCGCTCGCGCCGCTCTATCTCAGCGTCGCGCTGCTGATGCTGTCGATGCAGCCGGAAATCTACGTGCCCTACATGCTCCAACAACTGCATGCCCAGACACCCCTGTGGGCCGGCTATCTGGCTGCCATGATGTCGATGGGCTGGACGCTGGGCTCGCTGCTGTCGTCGCGCCGCCAGTCCGATAGCAAGGTCATGCTGGGTATTGGCCCCGCGCTCACCTTCATCGGTCTGGTCATCCTCGCCATCTGCCTGCCGGTTCAGGGCGACGGCTCATGGATGTGGCTGGGTCCGATCTGCCTCGCGCTGATCCTCGTGGGACTTGGCATCGGCATTGCCTGGCCGAACCTCGTCACCGAAGTCTACCGCAGCGCGCCCGCCGACGAGCAGGATCTGGCGACCGGCGGGATGACCACGGTGCAGCTCTTCGCCATCGCCATGGGCACGGCCCTTGCCGGCATGATCTCCAACACCGCCGGCATCGGTACGCCGGGCGGCGTCGAGGGGGCCGCATCCGCCGCCTTCTGGGTCTGCGCCCTGTTCGCGCTCGCGCCGGCGATCGGCGTGCTCGTGGCGAGCCACATCCAGGGTCGCTCCTGACCCTGGAGCACGGTGCCGCCCGCCGAAGTCCGCGCCATTCCCCCTGGCGGCCGGCACTTCGGCCGGGGCAGGTGTCGCTCCCCTGCCATCTCCTGCCCATCCGGCGCCGTGCCACCCATCCCGCCCCATGTCCCCTCGGGGCGGGATGGGTTTTTCATTTCCGAAACCATGTCGCGAAAAGAAAACCAATATGTTGACATAAAGATATCTTTATGCGATTTCCAAAACTTCGCATCGGGAATAAAAAATGTCGCAGACTTCGCAAACGCTGGATGGCCTGTTCGGGCCGCTCGACCGCAAGGGGGACGGAGCGGAAATCCTCGCCGCGTTGCAGGCCGCGGCGCGCGAACGCATTCTTGTCCTCGACGGCGCCATGGGCACGCAGATCCAGGGCCTCGGCTTCGGGGAGGATCATTTCCGCGGCAACCGCTTCACCGGCTGCGCCTGCCACCAGCAGGGCAACAACGACCTGCTGATCCTCACCCAGCCCAAGGCCATCGAGGACATCCACTACGCCTACGCCAGGGCCGGCGCCGACATCGTCGAGACCAACACCTTCTCCTCCACTTCCATCGCCCAGGCCGACTACGGCATGGAGGACATGGTCTATGAGCTGAACCGCGACGGCGCCCGCCTTGCCCGCCGCGCCCTTTTGCGCGCCGAGCAGGAGGACGGCCGCCGCCGCTTCGTCGCCGGGGCGCTGGGACCGACCAACCGCACCGCCTCCCTGTCGCCCGACGTCAACAATCCCGGCTACCGCGCCGTCACCTTCGACGACCTGCGCATCGCCTATGGCGAGCAGTTGCGCGGCCTCATCGACGGCGGCGCCGACATCATCCTGATCGAAACCATCTTCGACACGCTGAACGCCAAGGCGGCCATCTTCGCCTGCGAGGAAATCTTCGCCGAGAAGGGCATCCACCTGCCGGTGATGATCTCCGGCACCATCACCGACCTTTCCGGCCGCACCCTGTCCGGCCAGACGCCGACCGCCTTCTGGCACTCCATCCGCCATGCGCGGCCGTTCACGGTCGGCTTGAACTGCGCGCTGGGCGCCGCCGCCATGCGCCCGCATCTGGCCGAGCTGTCGGGCGTTGCCGACACTTTCACCTGCGCCTACCCGAACGCCGGCCTGCCCAATGCCTTCGGCCAGTATGACGAATCGCCCGAGTTCATGGCCGAACAGGTCGAGGAGTTCGCCCGCGAGGGGCTGGTGAACGTGGTGGGCGGCTGCTGCGGCTCGACGCCGGAGCACATCGCGGCCATCGCCGAGGCCGTGGCGCGCCACAAGCCGCGCGCAGTGCCCAAGGTGAAGCCGCTGATGAAGCTGTCGGGGCTGGAGCCCTTCACGCTCACCAGGGACATTCCCTTCGTCAATGTCGGCGAGCGCACCAACGTCACCGGCTCGGCGAAATTCCGCAAGCTGATCACCGCCGGCGACTATGCCGCCGCCCTCGACGTCGCCCGCGACCAGGTCGCCAACGGCGCGCAGGTCATCGACGTCAACATGGACGAGGGCCTGATCGATTCGAAGAAGGCGATGGTGGAATATCTCAACCTGATCGCCGCAGAGCCCGACATCGCCCGCGTGCCGGTGATGATCGATTCCTCCAAATGGGAGGTGATCGAGGCCGGGCTGAAATGCGTGCAGGGCAAGCCCATCGTCAACTCGATCTCGATGAAGGAGGGCGAGGACGCCTTCCTGCATCAGGCGAGGCTGTGCCGCATGTATGGCGCGGCGGTGGTGGTCATGGCCTTCGACGAGGCCGGGCAGGCCGACACGAAGGAGCGCAAGGTCGAGATCTGTACCCGCGCCCACAAGCTGCTCACCGAAGTTGCCGGCTTCGCGCCGGAAGACATCATCTTCGACCCGAACGTGTTCGCCATCGCCACCGGCATCGAGGAGCACGACAATTACGGCGTCGACTTCATCGAGGCGACGCGGGAAATCACCGCGACGCTGCCGCGCGTCCATATTTCCGGCGGCGTCTCGAACCTCTCCTTCTCCTTCCGCGGCAACGAGCCGGTGCGCGAGGCGATGCACGCCGTGTTCCTCTACCACGCCATCCAGGCGGGAATGGACATGGGCATCGTCAATGCCGGCCAACTCGCCGTCTACGACACCATCGACGCGGAACTGCGCGAGGCCTGCGAGGACGTCGTGCTCAACCGCCAGCCGAAGGCCGGCGGCACCGCCACCGAGCGCATGCTGGAGATCGCCGAGCGCTTCAAGGGCGCGGCCGGCAAGGAAGCCAGGGAAAAGGACCTCGCCTGGCGCGACTGGCCGGTGGAGAAGCGGCTGGAGCACGCGCTGGTCAACGGCATCACCGAATTCGTCGAGGAGGACACGGAAGAGGCCCGGCAGAACGCCGAGCGCCCGCTGCATGTCATCGAGGGACCGCTGATGGCCGGCATGAACGTCGTCGGCGACCTTTTCGGCGCGGGCAAGATGTTCCTGCCGCAGGTGGTGAAGTCGGCCCGCGTGATGAAGCAGGCCGTCGCGGTGCTGCTGCCCTATATGGAGGCCGAAAAGCTTGCCAATGCCGAAAACGGGGGCGGCGGCGGCGAACGGCAGAGCGCCGGCAAGATCCTGATGGCGACGGTCAAGGGCGATGTCCACGACATCGGCAAGAACATCGTCGGCGTCGTGCTGGCCTGCAACAATTACGAGATCATCGACCTCGGCGTCATGGTGCCGGCGACGAAGATCCTGGAGACGGCACGCGCCGAGAAGGTGGACATCATCGGCCTGTCCGGCCTCATCACCCCCTCGCTCGACGAGATGGCCCATGTCGCGGCCGAGATGGAGCGCGAGGGCTTCGACATTCCTCTCCTGATCGGCGGCGCCACCACCAGCCGCGTCCACACGGCGGTGAAAATCCATCCGCGCTACGAACGCGGGCAGGCCGTCCATGTCAACGACGCCAGCCGCGCGGTCGGCGTGGTGGGAAGCCTGCTCTCGGCGGAGATGAAGCCGGGCTATGTCGAGACGTTGCGCGCCGAATACCGCAAGGTGGCCGAGGCGCATGAGCGTTCCGAGCGCGAGAAGCAGCGCCTGCCGCTGGCCAGGGCGCGCGCCAATCCCCACCGCATCGACTGGGCATCCTACGATCCGCCCAAGCCCGCCTTCACCGGCACCAAAGTGTTCCAGACCTGGGATCTGGCCGAGCTGGCCTCCTATATCGACTGGACGCCGTTCTTCCAGACATGGGAGCTGAAGGGCCGCTACCCGAAGATCTTCGAGGACGAGAAGCAGGGCGCGGTCGCGCGCCAGCTCTTCGACGACGCCCAGGCGATGCTGAAGAAGATCATCGACGAGAAGTGGTTCGCGCCGCGGGCCGTCATCGGCTTCTGGCCGGCCAATGCGGTGGGCGACGACATCCGCCTGTTCACCGATGAAGACCGCCGGCAAGACCTCGCCACCTTCTTCACCCTGCGTCAGCAGCTCACCAAGCGCGACGGCAAGCCCAATCTGGCCCTGTCCGATTTCGTCGCCCCGGTGGAGAGCGGCAAGCCGGACTGGCTGGGCGGCTTCGTGGTCACCGCCGGCATCGAGGAAGTGGCGATCGCCGAGCGCTTCGAGCGCGCCAATGACGACTATTCCTCGATCCTCGTCAAGGCACTGGCCGATCGCTTCGCCGAGGCCTTCGCCGAGTGCCTGCACGAGAGGGTGCGCAAGGAGTTCTGGGGCTATGCGGCGGATGAGGCCCTGTCGGGCGACGATCTCATCGCCGAGGCCTATGCGGGCATCCGCCCCGCCCCCGGCTATCCGGCGCAGCCCGACCACACCGAGAAGGTGACGCTGTTCAAGCTGCTGGACGCGGAAAACGGCGCCGGCGTGCGCCTGACCGAGGGCATGGCCATGTGGCCGGGCTCCTCCGTCTCCGGCCTCTACCTGTCGCATCCCGAAAGCTATTATTTCGGCGTCGCCAAGGTCGAGCGCGATCAGGTCGAGGACTATGCAAGGCGCAAGGACATGAGCGTCGCCGAAGTCGAGCGCTGGCTGGGACCGATCCTCAACTACATGCCCGCCCCCGTGGCGGAAGCGGCGGAGTAGGACGGGAAACCGGCCAGCCGACGGCGCGACAAGTCAAACCCGACTCGGCAGCGAGGCGTCAGGCCTCGTCGTCGGCCGGTTCGAGCAGGTCGATGAGCTCGCCGACGCGGGAGCCCGGCAGGGGCCGCCCGATCCCCATCAGCGCCTCGTCGCTGTTGAGCCAGGCCCAGGCTTCCCGCAACTCGTCCGCCGACGCGCCCGTCGTCATCAATTCGGCGACGAGTTCCTCATCGACGGGACCCAGAACCGACAGGATATCATCGCGTGTCATCGACATGTTCTGTCTCCCCGGTTTGATTGCCGGCCGGGGCACCTTGCGGCCGGGCGGATCGTCCGGCATTTGCAAGAATGCAGCCGACAGCACCACGCTGGAGCATGGCCTTACCGGCACATGGTATGTGCCGGGCCGGAAAACAACCCTGCCGCTCCATCGCCCAAGCCCGGCCGGAATTCCGTACATAACCTGCTTCACCCCGCACAATCTGGCCGCGACGGGTTGTCGAACGCCTCCGAACGCCTATTCTTTGCATCATGCATGACACGATTTCATCGTCACAGGCGCCCCGGGCCATCCGCGCGCTTCCCGAAGACATTTCCGGTCTTGCGGTTTTTCTCGACATCGACGGCACGCTCCTCGACATCGCCCCCACGCCCGAGGCGGTCATCGTGCCGCCCGGCCTGCCGCAGGCGCTGGAGCGCCTGTCCGCCCGGCTGGACGGCGCGCTGGCGCTGGTGACGGGCCGCTCGGTCGAGACCGTCGACCGCCTTCTGGAAACCGCCGGGATCGCCGTCTGCGGCCTGCACGGCGCCGAACAGCGTGACGCGGCCGGACGCATCACGCGCCCGGAAACGACAGAGGCGTTCGAACGCGCCAGGGCGTTGCTGCGCAACCGGCTGGCCCTGTTGCCCGGCACCCTCTTCGAGGACAAGGGCGCCGCCATCGCCGCCCATTACCGCCTCGCCCCGGACCGGGAAGGCGAGGTGCGCGCGCTGATGGCGGAACTAGCCCGCGAAGTCGGTGAAAGCTGGGTCCTGCAACAGGGCAAGCAGGTGGTCGAGCTGCGCCCCCGTGGCCGCGACAAGGGCGCCGCCCTGACGGCTTTCATGGCCGTGGAGCCGTTTCGGACGCGCCGTCCCCTGGCCATCGGCGACGACGTGACCGACGAGGCGATGTTCGCCGCCGCCAACGGTCTGGACGGCCTGTCCGTCCGGGTGGGCGACGACGGCAGGCCGAGCCTGGCCCGGGGCCGCGCCGCCTCGCCGGCCGCGGTGCGCGCCTGGATCGCGAGGGTGGCGGCATGAGCAACGGCACGACATCGCCCTCGCTCGATCTCGGCGTCATCGGCAACGCCTCCGCCGCCGCGCTGATCGACCGCGACGCATCCATCGTGTGGATGTGTGCGCCGCGCATGGACGGCGACCCGAT
This sequence comes from Aquamicrobium terrae, assembly GCF_040545735.1. Lineage (GTDB taxonomy): Bacteria > Pseudomonadota > Alphaproteobacteria > Rhizobiales > Rhizobiaceae > Mesorhizobium > Mesorhizobium terrae_A. The sequence continues at coordinate 246,213 of NZ_JBEPML010000003.1, read as the reverse complement.
CTTCTGCAGCCTGCTTGGCCAGGGCGTGGACGCAGGCGGGGAATGGTCTGTCACCATCAGGAACAAGGTGGCGAGCGAGCAGCGCTATCTGCGCAACACCGCCATCCTCGAGACCGTGCTCAGCGACCGCGACGGCAACCGGCTGCGCGTCACCGATTTCGCGCCCCGCTTCAAGGCCTCCGGCCGCATCTTCCGGCCGCAGACCATCGTGCGGCTGATCGAGCCGCTGGATGGCGCGCCGCGCGTCGAGATGCGCCTGCAACCGCGCTACGGCTACGGCGCCCATGCGCCCGAGACGACGCGCGGCACCAATCACATCCGCTTCCTGCTCGACGGGCAGGTGATGCGGCTGACCACCGACGCGCCGGTCGAGTTCGTCGAGCGCGGCACCCCTTTCCTCGTCGACCGCGCCTATGCCTTCATCCTCGGCCCGGACGAGCGGCTGACGCAGGCGCCCGTGCACGTGGCCCGCATGTTCCTGGAGGAGACGGAGAACTACTGGTGCGAATGGGTGCGCTACCTGTCGCTGCCGATCGACTTCCAGGACGTGGTGATCCGCTCCGCCATCACCCTCAAGCTGTGCTCGCACGAGGAAACCGGCGGCATCGTCGCGGCGCTGACCACCTCGATCCCCGAATATGGCGAGAGCGGCCGCACCTGGGACTACCGGTTCTGCTGGCTGCGCGACTCCTATTTCACCGTCAAGGCGCTCAACCTTCTCGGTGCCACCAAGACGATGGAGGACTATCTCGGCTACGTCTCCAACATCGCCGTGGATTCGCCCGACGGCTATCTCCAGCCCCTGTTCGGGCTTGGGCTGGAGCGCCGGCTCGACGAGGCGATCGTCGTCGCCCTGCCCGGCTATCGCGGCTACGGCCCGGTGCGCGCCGGCAACGCCGCCTATACGCAGGTGCAGAACGACGGCTACGGTTCGGTGATCCTGTCGATCATCCAGTGCTTTTTCGACGAGCGCCTGCCGGTGATGGGCGGCGAGGCGCTGTTTCGCCGGCTGGAGCCGCTGGGCGACCAGGCCTTCCGGCGCTGGGACCAGTCCGATGCCGGCATCTGGGAGTTCCGCACCCGCAACGGCGTCCACACCCATTCGGCGATGATGTGCTGGGCGGCCTGCGACCGGCTCGCCCGCATCGCCCTGAAACTCGGCCTCGACGAGCGGGCGGCGCACTGGCGCGAGCGGGCCGAGCACATTCGCGCCGCCATATTGGCGCGGGCCTGGAACGAGGACATGAACAGCTTCACCTCCGCCTTCGGCGGCGCGGACCTCGACGCCAGCCTGCTCCTGATGCCGGAGATCGGCTTCCTGCCCGCCAAGGACCCGCGCTTCCTGTCGACGCTCGCCGCCTGCGAGAAGCGCCTGCGCTTCGGCAATCATCTCTATCGCTACCGCGCCCCGGACGACTTCGGCGAGCCGGAAACGGCGTTCACCGCCTGCACCTTCTGGCTGATCGACGCGCTGACACGCGTCGGACGCAAGGACGACGCCCGCGCCATCTTCGCCGATGTGCTCCGGCACAGGAACCATCTCGGCCTGCTTTCCGAAGGATTGCATGTCGAGAGCGGCGAATTATGGGGCAATTTCCCGCAGACCTATTCGATGGTGGGGCTGATCAACGCGGCGATGCACCTGTCGCGCCGCTGGGAGGACGTGTTATGAGCCGCCTCATTGTCGTATCGAACCGCGTGCCGGACATCGCCAAGGGCCCGCCCGCCGGGGGCCTTGCCGTGGCGCTGAAGGCTGCGCTCGACAAGCACGGCGGCGTGTGGATGGGCTGGTCCGGCAAGTCGAGCGGCGCCAAGGAGCCAGGCCCCCTGCACTTCCACGAGCAGGGGCCCATCACCTTCGCCCTTTCCGACCTGTCGCGCCGCGACCTGTCCGAATATTACGCCGGCTTCGCCAACAGCGTGCTATGGCCGCTGTGCCATTACCGGCTCGACCTCACCGACTATGCCCGCAAGGACATGGCCGGCTATTTCCGGGTCAACCGCTTCTTCGCCGAGCGGCTCAGGCCGCTGATCCAGCCCGACGACCTGATCTGGATCCACGATTATCACCTGATCCCGATCGCTTCGGAGCTGCGCCGGCTGGGCATCGGGAACCGCATCGGCTTCTTCATGCACATCCCCTGGCCGCCGCCGGACGTCTTCCTCACCCTGCCCGTCCATGAGGCGATCATCGGCAGCCTCACCGCCTACGACGTGGTCGGCTTCCAGACCGCGCACGATGCGGAGAATTTCGCTTCCTGCCTGCAGCGCGAGGGCATCGGCGGCGATGCCGGCGACGGCTGGCTGGAAGCCTATGGGCGCCGCTTCCGGGCCGGCGCCTTCCCGATCGGCATCGCCACCCGGGAGTTCGCCGGTCTGGCCCGGCAGGCCGTCCGCACCGCGCCGGTGAAGCGCTTCGCCGACAGCCTCGAAGGCCGCGACCTAATCATCGGGGTCGACCGCCTCGACTATTCCAAGGGACTGACCCACCGCATCGACGCCTATGAGCGGTTCCTGACCGCGAATCCGGCCTGGCACGGCCGCACCACCATGCTGCAGGTGACGCCGAAGTCGCGCTCCGACGTGCCGGGCTATGCCGCCATGCAGCGCCAGGTGGCCGAGCATGCCGGGCGGGTCAACGGCGCGCTCGGCCGGCTCGACTGGGTGCCGATCCGCTATGTCAACCGCGCCATCGGCCAGAACGTGCTGGCCGGCCTTTACAGGCTGGCGCGCGTCGGCCTCGTCACCCCGCTCAGGGACGGCATGAACCTGGTGGCCAAGGAATTCGTCGCCGCGCAGGACCCGGAAGACCCCGGCGTGCTGGTGCTGTCGCGCTTCGCCGGCGCCGCGCGCGAGCTCGACGGCGCCATCCTCGTCAACCCATACGACATCGAGGCCGTCGGCAACGCCATTGCCCAGGCCCTGTCGATGCCCGTCGAGGCCCGCCGCGACCGCCTCGCCCCGATGATGAAGCGGTTGGAAGAGCACGACATCTCGCGCTGGTGCGCGGATTTTCTGGATGTGCTGCGCGGGTGATTGGGGTTGAGGAAGACGCAGAAGCCGCGAAGGCCGAAAGTATCGGAAGCGGCTCAAGCTAGGCAATCTTCCGCGAACGCACCTGCGGCAAAGGAGGCTGCAACGTCGTGAACATCAAAATCGAAACTTCGCGCCTTACTCTTCGGCCTTGGGGAGAAGAAGACGTCGAACAGCTCACGCTAGGCTTGAACGATCTCGAACTCTCAAAGTGGCTGGCTTTCGTTCCTCATCCCTATTCGACGTCAGACGCGAAAAACTGGATCGCGAGATGTCAGGCGAGTTCAAACGCCGGCGAGCGGCCGGTTGCATACGAATTTGCAGTTGATCTTAAACCTGCCCGAACGCTGATCGGAGGGGTCAGCCTCAACAAGATCGACTGGAAGGCCGGGACGGCCGGGGGAGGCATCTGGATAGCCGGCCATTATCAGAGCCACGGCTACGGCGGCGAAGCGTTTGAGGCCAAGATCCGATTCGCTTTTTGCAAACTTGGTCTGACGAAGTTGGTCAACGGTTACTTCGACGGCAACGAAAATTCCTGGATGATGCAGCAGAAATTGGGGTATCGACGTACAGGTGAGGTTTCCAGCCGTTGCATGGCCGACGGAAGGCAAACGGTCGAACACGTCACAACGTTGCTGCGCATCGATTGGAAGGGTAGCGATCCCTGAAGCCCAAGCAAACCGGGGCCCGTCTTGGTTAAACTCCCAGCCCTGCATGGACCTCACGCGCCCCAGCGACACCACGATTTCACGCCGCGTCGATTCCGCAAAGTGATGCCCCGCGTGTAACCAAGCCCTTACAGGTCGCTTCCGCGCCTTGCGATTTCAACAGCCGGAAAACACGAAAGCCGCGGAAAACCGCGGCTTTTCGATGTGGGAGAATTGGAGCGGGTGAAGCGATTCGAACGCTCGACCCCAACCTTGGCAACTCGTCCGAGCAGTTTCCGCTCCAGCAAGTATTAAACCGCAAAACTACGAAAAATCCCTATACCTCAATAACTTACGTTGACACTGCTTTCCGCGCCCATACGCTGGAAACGCCGTGGATTTCCGTTCTGCTGCTTCCCCCCTGCTTCCCCGGCCATGCTGCACCTGCGTGGGGAAGCAGATTTGGCTGGTCTCGCGCGCCTCCTCCGTAGCGATCGAATGAACAGAAGGAAGGTAGAATTCACAGGAGTGACAAATGCCGAAACTTACAAAAAGACTCGTCGACGCGCTGGAGCGCGATCCCGACCGCGACGGGTTCGTGTGGGATACAGAGGTGCGTGGATTCGGCGTGCGGACGAAGCCGTCCGGGACGAAGACCTTCATCATCCAATATCGGAACGAGGAACGCCGCACACGCCGGTTCGTAATCGGGCAATATGGCGTCCTCACGGTCGAAACCGCCCGCGATCTTGCCAAGAAGAAGCTGGCATCGGTGATCGATGGCGCCGATCCGTCGCAGGAGCGCCGGGCCGCTCGCGAGGGGATGACTGTGGCCGAGGTCTGCGACTGGTATCTCGAAGAAGCGGAAGCCGGCCGTCTGCTTGGCAGGAACCGGCGCCCCATTAAGCCGTCGTCGGTGTCGGGCGATCGTAGCCGTATCGAGCAACATATCAAGCCGTTAATCGGAACGCGCGTTGTCGCCCATCTGAAACTGGCCGACATTGAGCGCCTCCAAGCGGACATCGCCGCTGGCAGGTCGGCGCGGAAGCGTCGGTCCGGGCGTGGTGGACAGACTTCGGGCGGCGCGGGCGTGGCCGGACGCGCGATCAGCACGCTACGCAGCCTCCTCAATCATGCACGCAGGCTAGGCATCATCGAACACAGCCCTGCGAACGGCGTCCGGGTCATAGCCTCGAACAAGCTGAAGCGGCGTCTGAGCGCCGGCGAGGTCCGGCACCTCGGAAAGATCATGAAGCAGATGGAGCGCGAAGGCGAGCATCCGACAGCGCTTGCGGCCATCCGTGTTATGCTGCTGACAGGCTTCCGGCGCATGGAAGTGCTGGCTATGCGAAAGGAGTGGGTCGAGCCGGACGAGAATTGCGTGGCCTTCCCCGACACCAAGTCCGGTGCGCAGATGCGAGCGGCCGGCGACGCCGCGATCATCGAACTAATGAGCCAAGGGCAGCGTAACACGTCGCCCTATGTCTTCCCCGCCGATTGGGGCGATGGTCATTTCATTGGCGTCGTTCGCGTACTCGACCGAGTATGCGCTCGCGCCGGCCTGGAGAAAGTGACGCCGCACGTCCTGCGTCACACCTTTGCGAGCATCGCGGCGTCGCTCGGATTCAGCGAACTCACGATCTCGGGGCTGCTCGGACATGGACCTCGAGGTGTGACACAGCGCTATGTGCATCTCGATGCCGCGTTGGTGATTGCTGCGGATCAGGTCTCAGCGGAAATTGCTCGGTTGCTCGACGGAGGAGAACTACTGTCCATGAAGCAGGCGAAGCGGGGTCGCTATATGGAGGGCATGGGGACGTTCGTCGACGCGTGACTGGCCCGGTTCCCCACCCCATGGTCGCCGTTATCAGGACGCTCGCAGGCAGGTATTCAACGTCCGTGGAATCAACGGGTACGTGGCCAGATCCTCAATGTGGCTGATTCGCACTCAGAGGCTCACCCATGTGGAACAACTCCGCCGTTTTCTTGTATTACTGCGCTACGCTACTACTACGAACGAAACTTGTTGAATTACCCCGCTTTGCCGTTCTTTTAGTCATCCCCATCCGGGGACCGCCTTCGCCTCCTCCCCGGAAACGGGGACGAGATGGCTGGCCAAAATCGCAAACAGGCAACGATGGAACGCGGCGCGCGTATGCTCCGCACCGCGCTCGGGCCTGCCATCTCGGACCTGTTGCGCGACCCCTCCATCGTCGAGGTGATGCTGAACCCCGATGGGCGCATCTGGGTGGATCGCCTCGTCGGCGGGCTGGAAGACACCGGCGAAAAGCTGACCCCGGAAGACGGTGAGCGCATCGTCCGCCTGGTGGCCCATCACGTCGGGGCCGAGGTGCATGCCCGCGCGCCCCGCGTCTCGGCCGAGCTGCCTGAGAGCGGCGAGCGGTTCGAGGGTCTCCTTCCTCCCGTTGTCACGTCGCCGACCTTCGCCATCCGCAAGCCGGCGGTCGCCGTCTTCACCCTCGACGATTATGTCGCCGCCGGGATCATGGCCGAGGCCCATGCCGCCGCGCTGCGCAAGGCCGTCGCATCCCGCGCCAATATTTTGGTGGCGGGCGGCACCTCCACTGGCAAGACCACGCTCACCAATGCGCTGCTGGCGGAAGTCGCCAAGACGCAGGACCGCGTGATCATCATCGAGGACACGCGCGAGCTGCAATGCGCAGCGCCGAACCTCGTCGCCATGAGGACGAAGGACGGCGTGGCGACGCTCTCGGATCTCGTGCACTCCTCGCTGCGCCTGCGCCCCGACCGCATCCCGATCGGCGAGGTCCGCGGCGCCGAGGCGCTCGACCTCCTGAAAGCCTGGGGAACCGGCCATCCCGGCGGCGTCGGCACGATCCATGCCGGCTCGGCCATCGGCGCGCTGCGCCGTCTCGAGCAGCTCATCCAGGAGGCCGTGGTCACGGTCCCGCGCGCGATGATCGCCGAGACCATCGACCTCGTTGCCGTCCTCTCCGGCCGCGGCTCCGCGCGCCGGCTTGCCGACCTCGCCCGCGTCGAGGGCCTCGGCGCCGACGGCGACTACCGGCTCGCCCCCGCCCTTCCCGACCCCATCCCTACCGATCAAACAGGAGTCCCCGCATGATCCGTCGCGCCTTCCGCGTTCGCCGCCACATCGCAACCGCCGCCGCCTTCACCTGGGTCGCGCTGCTGACCTCGCCTGCCTTGGCCTCCGGCTCCTCCATGCCCTGGGAGGCCCCACTTCAGTCGATCCTCGAATCCATCGAGGGGCCGGTGGCGAAAATCGTGGCCGTCATCATCATTATCGTCACCGGCCTGACGCTCGCCTTTGGCGATACCGGCGGCGGCTTCCGGCGCCTGATTCAGATCGTCTTCGGCATCTCGATCGCCTTCGCGGCCAGCTCCTTCTTCCTGTCCTTCTTCTCGTTCGGCGGCGGGGCGGTGATCTGATGGCGGCCGTCCTCGAACAACTCGATGCCGTGCCGGGGTTCACCGCCCCGGTTCATCGCGCCCTCAGCGAACCTATCCTGCTCGGCGGCGCGCCGCGCTCGGTGGCGATCCTCAACGGCACGCTCGCCGGGGCCGTGGGCCTCGGCCTCCAGCTCTGGCTCGCCGGCATCCTGATCTGGGCGATCGGCCATCTTGCGGCCGTCTGGGCGGCGAAGCGCGATCCCCTCTTCGTCGAGGTCGCACGCCGGCACCTGCGTGTGCCTGGCCACCTCTCGGTGTGAGGCGCACGCGATGATGAACCTCGCAGAATATCGCCGTACCGCATCGCGCCTCGCCGACTACCTGCCCTGGGTGGCCCTGGTGGGGCAGGGCGTCGTGCTGAACAAGGATGGCAGCTTCCAGCGCAGCGCGAAGTTTCGAGGGCCGGATCTCGACTCCGCCGTTGCGGCTGAATTGGTCGGCGTTGCCGCCCGCCTCAACAATTCCTTCCGCCGTCTCGGCTCCGGCTGGTGTCTCTTCGTCGAGGCGCAGCGGTCCGAGGCCGGCACCTATCCGAACGACGTGTTTCCCGACCCGGCCTCGGCGCTGGTCGATGCCGAGCGCAAGGCAGACTTCGAGGAGGAAGGCAGCCACTTCGTCTCGGAATACTACCTGACTTTCCTATGGCTGCCGCCGGCAGAGGACGCTGCCCGCGCCGAAAGCTGGCTCTACGAAGGCCGCGAGACCTCCGGCGTCAATCCCTGGGAGCTGGTGCGCGGCTTCGTGGACCGCACCGACCGCGTGCTGGCGCTACTTGACGGCTTCATGCCCGAGTGCTGGTGGCTCACCGACACTGAGACGCTGACCTATCTCCATTCGACCGTCTCGACCAAACGGCACCGCGTCCGCGTGCCGGAAACCCCGATCTATCTCGACGCGCTGCTCGCCGACGAGGCGCTCACCGGCGGGCTCGAACCGCGCCTTGGCTCCGCGCACTTGCGCATCCTCACCATCACCGGATTCCCGAGCGTCACGACGCCCGGCCTGCTGGACGATCTCAACCGGCTCGCCTTCCAATATCGCTGGTCCACCCGCGCGATCCTGATGGACAAGACCGACGCGACCAGGCTGCTCACGAAAATCCGCCGCCAGTGGTTTGCGAAGCGCAAGAGCATCGCCGCCATTCTGAAAGAGGTGATGACGAACGAGCAATCGGCGCTCGTCGACACCGATGCCGCAAACAAGGCGCTCGACGCCGACATGGCCCTACAGGAACTCGGCGCGGACGTGGCCGGCATCGCCTATGTCACCGCGACCGTCACGGTCTGGGACGAGGATGCCCGCCGCGCCGACGAGAAGCTGCGGCTGGTCGAGAAGGTCGTTCAGTCCCGCGATTTCAGCGTCATGGTCGAGACGGTCAACGCCGTCGACGCCTGGCTCGGCTCGCTGCCCGGCCATGCATACGCCAATGTGCGTCAGCCTCCGATTTCGACGCTCAACCTTGCCCACACGGTCCCTTCGTCCGCCGTGTGGGCGGGGCCGGAAAGGGACGATCACTTCGGCGCACCCCCGCTGCTCTATGGCAGGACCGAAGGATCGACCCCTTTCCGGCTTTCACTTCACGTCGGAGATGTCGGCCACACGCTCATGGTCGGCCCGACCGGCGCCGGCAAGAGCGTGCTGCTTGCGCTCATGGCGCTGCAATTCCGCCGCTATGCGGGATCTCAAATCTTCGCGTTCGATTTCGGGGGTTCCATCAGGGCCGCCACTTTGGCGATGGGCGGCGACTGGCACGACCTCGGCGGCCGGCTGACCGAGAGCGCCGACGGCTCGGTCTCCCTCCAGCCGCTCGCCCGCATCGAGCAGACGCAGGACCGCGCTTGGGCCGCCGACTGGATCGTGGCGATCCTCCAACGCGAGGGCGTCACGATCACGCCCGAAGCCAAAGAGCATATCTGGACGGCGCTGTCCTCGCTCGCGTCGGCCCCGATCGAGGAGCGGACCATCACCGGCCTGTCGGTGCTGCTCCAGTCCAACGATCTCAAGCTCGCCATCCAGCCCTATTGCGTCGGCGGCCCCTATGGGCGGTTGCTCGACGCGGAGGCAGAAAACCTCGGCAACGCTTCGGTCGTGGCCCTCGAGACCGAGGGGCTGCTCGACACCGGGGCAGCACCCGCGGTCCTCGCCTATCTGTTCCACCGGATCGCCGACCGCCTCGACGGTCGCCCGACGATGATTATCATCGACGAGGGCTGGCTGGCGCTCGGCGATCCGGCTTTTTCCAAGCAACTCGCCGAATGGCTGGTGACGCTTCGGAAGAAGAACGCATCCGTCGTCTTCGCCACGCAGTCGCTCGCCCAGCTCGAAAAGAGCACGATCGCGCCGGCGATCATCGAAAGCTGCCCGACCCGGCTGCTCCTGCCCAACGACCGCGCCGTCGAGCCGCAGATCACCGCCATCTACAGGCGCTTCGGCCTGAACGACCGGCAGATCGAGATTCTCGCCCGCGCCATCCCGAAGCGGGACTACTACTGCCAGAGCCGGCGGGGAAACCGGCTGTTCGAGCTGGGCCTGTCCGAAGTGGGCCTCGCGCTCTGCGCGGCGTCCTCCAAGTCCGACCAGGCATTGATCGCCGACATCCTCGCCGAGCATGGCCGCGACGGCTTCCTCGCCGCGTGGCTCAAGGCGCGCGGCGTCGAATGGGCGGCCAATCTAATTCCCAACCTCACCAACATCGCCGTCGCGCCCGATCGGCAGGCGACCGCGCCGCAGGAGCCAGCGCCGGTCCTCGACCTCGCCGAAGCCCTCGAACTCGACCCACAGGAGATCATGCCATGACCCGCCACCGTTTCCCTCGTCTCGTGGGCACTTCGCTGCTTGCGCTCACGCTCGCCGCGCCGACGGCGCTTTCGTCGGTGTTCATCACGCCGGCCCACGCCCTCTTCGGCTTTGGCCGCATCGTTTACGACCCGACCAACCACGCCGAGAACCTTCTGACGGCGGCGCGAACCCTCGAGCAGATCAACAATCAGATCACCTCGCTCCAGAACGAGGCGCAGATGCTCATCAATCAGGCGAAGAACCTGGCGAGCCTGCCCTTCAGCTCGCTTCAGACGCTTCAGCAGAACGTGCAGCGCACCCAGCAGCTTCTCGGTCAGGCCCAGAACATCGCCTTCGACGTGCAGTCGATCGACAGCATGTTCCAGCAGGACTACGGGAATCTGTCCCCGTCCTCGACTGACGCGCAAATGATCGCGGACGCGCGCGGCCGCTGGGAAAATACCGTGGGCGGCTTGCAGGACGCGATGCGTGTCCAGGCCGGCGTCGTCGGCAATATCGACACGAACCGCGCCGAGATGTCCGCGCTGGTCGGCGAAAGCCAGGGCGCTACCGGCGCGCTTCAAGCCACCCAGGCCGGCAACCAGCTCCTCGCCCTGCAAAGCCAACAGCTCTCCGACCTCATCGCCGTGATCTCGGCCAATGGCCGGGCGGACGCCCTCTCGGAAGCCGAGCGCGCCACGGCCGCCGAGCAGGGCCGCATCCAGCGCGAGCGGTTCCTCAGCCCCGGGTCAGGATACCAGCCCGGCAACGCAAGCATGTTCAATAACTGACGGGCCGGAAGGGGGACATCATGGACGGCAGGGTGCTGGCCCGGATCGCGGCCATCATATTCATAGCCGTCGCCATCACGGCGACGATCATCGAAATGACCCGCGAGGAAACAGCCGGGCCTGTACCGACCGTTCCGGTGCTCCAGCCGGCCTCCGATCCGCTGCGTCTGGAGCAGCGGCGATGCCAGGAGCTGGGCGAAGCCGCCGCCAACGACGCCACCTGCCTGCGCGTCTGGGCCGAAACCCGCCACCGCTTCCTCGGCCGCTCGCCCGCACCTGAAACCCCCGCCTCGAACGAAGGACGATGAGCCATGGGCGGCACCGGCGTTATCGACAATTTCCTCGGCATCTTCACCAGCTACATCGACAGCGGATTCGGCTTGCTCGGCGGTGAAGTGGCGTTCATCGCCACCACCTTGATCGTGATCGACGTCACCTTGGCCGCCCTGTTCTGGACCTGGGGTGCCGACGACGACATCATCGCCCGTCTCGTGAAGAAGACGCTGTTCGTCGGCGTTTTCGCCTACATCATTTCCAACTGGAACAATCTCGCCCGCATCGTCTTCGAGAGCTTCGCCGGCCTCGGCCTCCTGGCCTCCGGCACCGGCTTCTCGACCGCCGACCTCCTGCGTCCCGGCCGCGTCGCCCAGACCGGCCTCGATGCCGGCCGGCCGCTGCTCGAATCTATCTCCGATCTCATGGGCTGGATCGCGGTGTTCGAGAACCTCGTCCAGATCCTTTGCCTGTTCTTCGCCTGGGCGCTGGTGATCCTCGCCTTCTTCATCCTCGCCGTGCAGCTCTTTGTGACCCTCATTGAGTTCAAATTGACCACCTTGGCAGGCTTCGTCCTCATCCCCTTCGGCCTCTGGGGCAAATCCGCCTTCATGGCCGAGCGCGTCCTGGGCAATGTCGTCTCCTCCGGCATCAAGGTGCTGGTTCTCGCGGTCATCATCGGTATCGGCTCGACCCTGTTCGGCCAGTTCACCGCCGGCTTCGGTGGCGCGACCCCGACCATTGATGACGCCATGGCCATCGTGCTGGCCGCTCTTTCCCTTCTCGGCCTCGGCATCTTCGGACCCGGCATCGCCACCGGCCTCGTCTCCGGCGGCCCGCAGCTCAGCGCCGGCGCTGCCGTCGGCACCGGCCTTGCCGTCGGTGGTGCGGCGATCGCGGCCGGTGGTGCCACCATGCTGGCAGCGCGAGGCGGTGCCGCCGCGCTTTCCAGCGGTGCTGCCCTGGCGTGCGGCGGCGCATCGGCCGCCGGCGCGGCCTCCTCCGCCTACACCCTCGGAGCCATGGGCGAGTCCGGCGCATCCGGCGTCGCGGCCGGTCTCGGCGGCGTTGCCCGTGCCGGTGGTGCCGCCGCGATCTCCCCTCTGAAACGCGCCGCCTCCCGTGCCGCCGAAAGCCTCAAATCCAGCCACACGGCCGGCATCAAGGGCGGTTTCGAGACGACCGGTGGCGGCTCGACAATGGGCACGATCGGCGGCGACGTCTCGCCAACGCCTGCAAGCGCGCCCTCTGCCGACGGTCCGCCCGCCTGGGCGCAGCGCATGCGCCGCAGCCAGGCCATGAGCCAGGGGGTCTCTGCCGCCGGCCATGCCATCCGATCCGGCGACAGCCATGGCGGCGGCTCCTCCATCAGCCTTTCCGAAAGCGACCGCACATGAACATCTTCAAACGCCCCACCACCCACTATGGCAAGACGCCCGAACCCGTCACACCCTATCAGAAGGCAGCCCAAATCTGGGACGAGCGCATCGGCTCGGCCCGCGTTCAGGCCCGCAACTGGCGCTATATGGCCTTCAGCTGCCTGATACTGTCGGCCGGCTTCGCCTCGGCGCTGGTCTGGCAATCCGCCCGCGGCACCGTTGTCCCCTGGGTCGTCGAGATCGACCGACATGGCGAGACCCGCACCATCGAGCCCACCGTCGCTGACTATCGGCCGACCGACCCGCAAGTGGCCTGGCACCTCGCCCGCTTCATCGAGCAGGTCCGGGGCCTGCCGTCGGACCCCATCGTTCTGCGGCAGGCATGGCTGCGCGCCTACGAGTTCACCACGGACAGGGGTGCTGTGGCGTTGAACGAATATGCGAGGTCTAACGATCCCTTCACCCGCGTCGGCCGCGAACAGGTCTCGGTCGAGGTCTCCAGCGTGATCCGGGCATCGCCGGACTCCTTCCGCGTCGCCTGGACCGAACAGCACTACCAGAACGGCCAGCTCTCCCGCACCGAGCGTTGGAGCGCGATCCTCACCATCGTCATTCAGCAGCCGCGCACCGCCGAGCGCCTGCGCGCCAATCCCCTTGGAATCTATGTGAACGCGATCTCCTGGTCGCGGGAGATGAGTCAATGATCGAGCCACAGATTTGGCGGCAATCTGGCTGCAGGACTACGTCCCTCCGTAAATCCGTAGTGGCGGCTTTGCTGTCGACCACCATGCTCGCCGGCTGCGCTACCAACCGAACGCCGCAATTCAGCTATGATGCCGATGTGCCGGAGCTTCCCGTCGTCAGGACCGCCGTGACCGACGGCACGCCCCGGCCGCTGCACACGCCGCCCGGCTGGACAGTCGCGCGCGGCGGCGCGGCGGCCATCACCCCGGAGGGCCGCGTCGGCAATGCCAATGCGGCCGCGCGCGTCGAGCCGCGCCGGGAGGGTTACTACAACGCAATCCAGATCTATCCGTGGTCCGAGGGCGCGCTGTTTCAGGCCTATGCCGCCGTCGGGCAGATCACCACCATCGCGCTCGAACCCGGCGAGGGCCTGACCGGCGCCGGTCCGATCGCGGCCGGCGACACGACAAGATGGATCATCGGCGACACGGAAAGCGGCTCCGGCACGACACGCCGCGTTCATGTGCTGGTCAAGCCGACCCGCGCCGGCATCTCGACCAACCTCGTCATCACCACGGATCGCCGCACCTATCTCATCGAGCTGCGTGCGAGCGAGGAGACGTGGATGCCGGCGATAGCCTGGGCCTATCCCGCGCCGCCTGCAAGCCAGCGCGTGACCGCACCGGCCGCTCCGATCATCCCGGCCGAATCCGCGCGCAACTACCGCTACGGGCTCACCGGCGACAATCCGCCCTGGCGGCCGATCACCGTCTTCGACGACGGCCGGCGCGTTTACGTGGTGTTCCCGCGCGGCATCGTGCAGGGCGAGATGCCGCCGCTGTTCGTCATCGGCTCGGGCGGCGAACCCGAAATCGTCAACAGCCGCATTCACCAGAACGTGCTCATCGTCGATCGCCTCTTCGGCGCGGCCGAGCTGCGCCTTGGTTCCGGCAACCGGCAGCAGACCGTTCGCATCGTCCGGGTGCAACCCGGTCAGACCGCGGCGGCGACTTCAAACAAAACGACCGAGACGGGAGGATCGCCGTCATGAGCGAAACCGAGGGCCGGAAAGAGGAAGGCGTGGAGCTGGCCGGGGCGGCCGGCGACAGGGCGGGCTCGATGCGCCTGCGCGCCGATGCGCCGCGCGTCACGCGCATATCACGCAAGGTTCTCATGGGTGCTGGCCTGGTCGCCGGCATCGGCATCGGTGGCGCGTTGATCTATGCGCTTCAGGGCGTCGATCGTGGCGGCCAGCCCGAGGAGCTGATTTCCACGGATCGCCGGCAGGCGGCCGATGGCTTGCAGGGACTTCCCGGCAGCTATGGCGACGTGCCGGTCCTCGGCCCGCCGTTGCCGGGCGATCTCGGCGGCCCGGTGCTGCGCGCCCGCGAGGAAGGCCAGCCGATTCCTGCGACGCCGATGCCGGTCCCCGCAGCCGATCCAGAGGAGCAGCGCCGCCTCGCCGAGACGGAAGCGGCCCGCACCAGCGAGATCTTCTTCCAGATCCGGGCAGGCCAGAATACAGGTTCTCCCTCGATCCCGTCGGTCCCCGGCTTGACCGGGCTAACCGGCGCTGGAACGCAGGACTGGCACCTTTCCTTCCTCAACGCCGAGGTGGATCGGCGCACCGTCGCACCCGATCGCGTCATGGCGCCGGCCTCGCCCTATATCCTTCAGGCCGGCGCGGTGATCCCGGCCGCGCTAATTACCGGCATTCGTTCGGATTTGCCGGGGCAGATCACCGCCCAGGTGACGCAGAACGTCTATGACAGCCCAACCGGCGCGCTCCTGCTCATCCCACAGGGAAGCCGCCTTATCGGCGAATACGACGCCGGCGTCACCTTCGGCCAACGCCGTGTCCTCCTCATCTGGAATCGCCTCATCCTGCCCAATGGCCGGTCGATCGTGCTGGAGCGCCAGCGCGGCGCCGATGCATCGGGCTATGCGGGGCTCGAAGACGGAGTCGACTACCACTGGTGGGATTTGATGAAGGCGGCGGGACTCTCGACGCTGCTCGCCGTCGGCGCGGAGCTGGCGACAAGCGATGAGGACCGCTTGGTCCGCGCCATACGCGACGGGGCGCAAGACACCGTGAACCAGGCCGGCCAGCAGATCGTCCAGCGGCAGCTTCAGGTCGCCCCGACGCTCACCATAAGGCCGGGCTTCCCGGTCCGCGTGATTGTCGCCCGCGATCTGATCCTCGAGCTATACGGAGCCCACTGATGAGCAATCTCAAGCTTGGCCCGCTGCCCAGGCTCGGCATCGTCCGCATGACGGTACCGATGCCGGAGCCGTTGAAGGAGGAACTCGACCTCTACGCGGCCGAATACGGTCGCCTCTATGGGGAGGTCGACGCCGCCACGCTGATCCCGCATATGCTCGAAGCTTTCCTGCGATCCGATCGCGGGTGGCGCAGTCGCAAATCGAAGCTCGCCGCGAAATCCCGAGCGAGCGCTTCCGGGCGGACCGGCGGCGACGCAAGGCCGAACCCGGCCGCGACCGATCATTGACGCCGGCGCGCAGGCTGACGTGCTGCCAGATCACGCGCGAAGCTCAGGAAGCGGCGTAGCGCCGGATTGTCGCTTGAGGGCGACCACACCGCGCTGAACGGAACGATGTCCTCGGCCGCCGTCAGCGGGCGCAGCACGAGGTCTGGATAGACCATGCTGGCCCAGCCCTCCGAGACCGGTGTTATGCCTTCACCGATAGCGACCATGTGCATCAATGTTTCCACCGTCACATGGCGGGCGGTCACATTCGGATAGGTGCTGTAGTCCGCGACGCGCCGCACGATATAGTCTTGCACCTCCGGCCCCGGCTCCATGGTCGAGACGATGAATCGCTCATCGTGCAATTGCGGCCAGTCCAACGCATTGCTGCTCGCCAGCGGATGATTGACCGCCATCGCCACGTGCACCCGTTCGCGCCAGAACTCCTCGACGTCGCAGCCTGCGACCGGGACATTGCCGGTCAAGAACGCGATGTCGATCTGTCGCGCCCGGATTGCGCGCAGATGCTCGCGCCGTCCACCATCCTGGATGTCGAGCTTAACGCCAGGATGGCGGTGGCGGTAGGAGGTGATCAGCTCGCGCAGGAAGCCACCGGCGAGCGTCGTGATGATACCGATCCGCACCGTGCCTTCCTCGACCCGGCCCGCCGCGCTGGCGCGCTGGAGGACTGCCTCGGCCATCTGGAGCACCGGGATGATGTCGTGGAGGAACCGACTGCCGGCATCGGTGAGCCGGACACCTGACGTTGTGCGCTCAAACAGTGAAATGCCAAGCTCGTCCTCAAAGTCGCGCACACCGCGGCTGACGCTGGACGCCTTCATGCCGAGAGCGGAGGCCGCACCGGAAAAGCTCATCTGCTCGGCCGCTGCCAGCACATAACGCAGCGCCCTCATGTCAAATGGGAGTCCTTCCGCCTGCCAGCGTACAGGACGCTCCCAAAGCGGCGGGTTCGTTCCGTCCATCGCCAATATGCCTCCTTATCAAGAGTGGCGATACGGCTTCGGCTGGCTCCTCCTTGCGGGCATAGTTAGGGCTGTGGTGCAATGTGGCGGTCGAGCAACATATTGCCTGTTGAGCCAGCAATAACACGGCCGCCCGACACGTTTTATCTTAAGGAGACACCTCTATACCCCTGTCGACGATTATGTATAGGACAGAATCTGAAATAAACTCAAGCACATAATTCAGATTGCAGGTGATTGTTTCTCTTGTTTGACCCCTCTTGTTTGACCCTTTGTCGCCTGTTGGCACTGACGGTTATGGTTAAGTTGTTGGTGTCACTTCGTAGCACGCTCTCGACCGTGAATATGCCGTCCGCCATCGCATAGAACCTGTCGTCGCGATCGGGATAGAAGCGGACGCGGGGAGCCGGTCTGGTCCTGAGATCGACCGTTTTGGACCGGCCCAGAGCTACCCGAAGCCGTCGCGACATCTGCCCACACACTGCACCTATTCAACGACACGATCACCGGTCTGCGGGCAAGTGCCGATTCAAACACGCGCTTGCAGGAACTGTAGAACGCATTCCTTTCGATCACGCGAAGCGCGTTTATAGATGAGGCAGCTATGATCGGCTGTTCGTTCGCACCGGCCGAGGGATTGATGGCCAACATCGCGAGTTCCGGTTGACTTAACGATAAGCGCACGGACCGGATTCAGACAGATGTGAGACGCGGGCCTTGCGAAAGCTTCGGGGGAGCGAAGCTGGAGCTGCGACATTTCAAGCCACGGAGAACCTCCGATGCAGGCCTTTTGGGATAGTGTCCCACTGAGCGGTGTCGCTGGCGGCATTGATCACGGCGAAATCTCCTTCGAATGAGGCCTCGATTCTCGGCGACGGGCGCGTTCTGCCGGTCTGTCGGCCGACGAGGCGGCACAAGCGGTCGGCGTCTCGCCGGCGACCCTCTACCGCTGGGTGAGGCGGCCCGAGCCCATGTCGCGTCGGCCGCGCTGGGTGCGCAAGCGCAATGGATGCCGGCGCTGGCACGAGCCGTCGAGGAAGTGCGCGCAGACAATCCGATGTGGGGCAAGAAGAACTCGCCTGGCTGATACGCCGCGAAGGCGTCGGGGTCTCGACATCCACCGTCAGGCCATTATTCCGGGAACGGAATTGGAATTGAGTTTGATCAACCGCATTTCGAGTTCCAGTTCGCAAGGTGCGGCTTCGAAGACTGGGTCCCATTATATGGCATGAGCCGCACCAGGGCACTCAAATGTCACCCAGCACTGATACATCGCGTTGTTTTACGTGCTTGTCGAGCGTCGACGTATCGACGTCAATCGGCTTGCCAGAAAACAGCCGAGCACGACAGCGCCCGCATTGAGCGGACTATCCGCTCAGCCCAGCGGTTGCTCCGCATAGAGCGATCGAGTGCAAGCGAGCAAAAACCGCGCTGCAGGTACTGGCGCTTGTGGCGCTGGCGACCTATAATTCAATAACTCTTGAATAATTGGGGTAATTATGAACGAGAAGCAGGCACTTGGCGCTTTCGCGGCGCTATCGCAGGAAACCCGGTTACGCATTGTCCGGCTGCTGGTGACAACCGGCCCGCAAGGATTGGCGGCCGGCGCGATCGGCGAGGCGATGGATGGCGCGGCCTCCTCGCGAATGTCGTTTCACCTCAGCCATCTGGAGCAGGCCGGTCTGGTGGAATCCCGGCGCGAGGGGCGCTCCATCATCTATAGCGCGGCCTTGCCGGCGCTTGCCGGCCTCGTTGAATTCCTCATGCGCGACTGCTGCCAGGGGCACCCGGAAGTGTGCAGCCCGGCCGTCGCCGCCCTTTCCTCCTGCTGCGAACCCGCGAAAGGCGCCGTCCATGTGTGATACGGCTTCATCCGGTCGCATTTTCAACGTCCTGTTCCTGTGCACCGGCAATTCGGCGCGCTCGATCCTGGCCGAGAGTATCCTGAACAAGGATGGCGCCGGGCGGTTCCGGGCCTTCTCCGCGGGCAGCCAGCCGAAGGGTGACGTCGATCCCATGGCACTGAAGGTGCTGGAGAGTTATGACTACCCCGCCGCCGGCCTGCGTTCGAAGAGCTGGGACGAGTTCGCCGCGCCCGGCGCGCCGGTCATGGATTTCGTCTTCACGGTTTGCGACAACGCGGCCGGCGAAACCTGCCCGGTCTGGCCCGGCCAGCCGATGACAGCGCATTGGGGCATCGAGGATCCGGCCACCAAAGGGGTGCTCGACATCCACAGGGAGACCGCTTTCGTCACCGCGTTCCGTCACCTGAGGAACCGCATTTTTGCTTTCGCAGCCCTGCCGGTCGACAGTCTCGACAGGTCATCCCTGTGCGCGAAGCTCGTGGAGATCGGGCGGTCAGACGGCGCGACCTCGCCTCGCGACAGCGCGGCATGAAGCCGATCATGGACGTCGTCATCTACCACAATCCCGATTGCGGCACCTCGCGCAACACGCTGGCGATGATCCGCAATGCGGGTGTCGAGCCGCATGTCGTCGAGTATCTGAAGACGCCGCCTTCAAGGGCGATGCTGGAGAATTTGATCGCCCGCATGGGCATTTCGGTCCGTGCCCTGCTGCGCGAGAAGGGCGCGCCTTACGCCGAACTCGGTCTCGGGGATCCAGCCCTGGGCGATGCGCAACTGCTCGACGCGATGATGGCGCATCCGATCCTCATCAACCGGCCGATCGTCGTCAGCCCCAAAGGCATCCGGCTTTGCCGTCCTTCCGAAGAGGTGCTCGATCTGCTGCCGGCGCAGCAGGGCGAATTCATCAAGGAAGACGGGGAGCGCGTCATCGACGGGCACGGCCGCCGCGCGGCGACTGCGTAGGGAAAAACTCATGTCCACATTCGAACGGTATCTGTCACTTTGGGTCGGGCTTTGCATTGTCGCCGGCATCGCGCTCGGCCATGCGATGCCCGGCATGTTTCAGGCTATCGGCGCGGTAGAAATCGCCAAGGTCAATCTGCCGGTGGCGGTGCTGATCTGGCTGATGGTCATCCCGATGTTGCTCAGGATCGACTTCGCCGCGCTCGGCGAAGTCGGCCGTCACTGGCGCGGCATCGGCGTGACCTTGTTCATCAACTGGGCGATCAAGCCCTTCTCGATGGCGCTGCTGGCGTGGCTGTTCATCGGCTGGCTGTTCCGTCCCTACCTGCCGTTGGGGCAGGTGGACAGCTATATCGCCGGCCTGATCATCCTTGCCGCCGCGCCCTGCACGGCGATGGTGTTCGTCTGGTCGAACCTGACGAAGGGCGAGCCGCATTTCACCCTGTCGCAGGTCGCGCTCAACGACGCCATCATGGTCATCGCCTTCGCGCCCATCGTCGGCCTGCTGCTTGGTCTGTCGGCCATCACCGTGCCGTGGGACACGCTTCTCCTTTCGGTCGTGCTCTATATCGTCATCCCGGTCATCGTCGCGCAGGTCCTGCGGCACCGCCTGCTGGCAAAAGGCGGGCAGCCCGCGCTCGACCGGCTGCTTGCGAAACTGGGTCCCGTCTCGCTGGTCGCACTGCTGACAACGCTTGTCCTGCTGTTCGGATTTCAGGGCGAACAGATCATCGCCCAGCCGACGATCATCGCCCTGCTGGCGGTGCCGATCCTGATCCAGGTCTATTTCAACTCCGGCCTTGCCTATCTGCTCAACCGCATCAGCGGCGAACAGCATTGCGTCGCCGGTCCCTCGGCACTGATCGGCGCGTCCAATTTCTTCGAACTGGCCGTCGCCGCCGCCATCAGCCTGTTCGGCTTCCATTCGGGCGCGGCGCTGGCCACCGTGGTCGGCGTACTGATCGAAGTTCCCGTCATGCTCTCTGTCGTCTGGATCGTGAACCGCTCGAAAGACTGGTACGAGCGCGGGGCACGGGTCTCGCCTGTCGCCGAAGCGAACCGCTGATGCAGCGAACCTGTCGGCTGCGGCATGAACCGTCATGCGTTCGTTTCCATTGTCTGCCAACCAGCGCACGATGATCAGAGACGAAGAGCTTTCTCGAATGGATTATAGCCCGCAGCAGACACAGAGCAGTGCTTCGGAAGTCTTCGGCGTCTTCCTCAAGCTCGGCCTCACCTCGTTCGGCGGCCCCATCGCGCATCTCGGCTATTTTCGCGACGAGCTGGTGACGCGTCGCAAATGGCTGAGCGAGAGCGCCTATGCCGATCTGGTAGCACTGTGCCAGTTCCTGCCCGGACCGGCCTCCAGCCAGGCCGGCTTCGCGCTCGGCCTGATGCGGGCGGGCTGGGGCGGCGCGCTCGCGGCCTTCCTCGCCTTCACCCTGCCCTCCGCGCTGATCCTGCTCGCGCTGGCCCTGACGGCGGCCCGGATCGAAAGCGCCGTGGGCCTCGGCGTCCTGCACGGGCTGAAGATCGTCGCCGTCGCCATCGTGGCGCAGGCCGTGTGGGGGATGGCGCGCAGCCTCTGCCCCGACAGGGAACGCGCGGCGATCGCGGTGGCGGCCGTTATCCTGCTGACGTTCGCGCCGGGCGCCGTCGGCATGATGGGCGCGATCCTTCTGGGAGCCGTCGCCGGGCTCGCGCTCGGCAAGGGCATCGCCACGACCGGCGCGCACCTGCCGGTGCCGGTGTCGCGGCGGGTCGGCGTCGCGGCGCTGGCGCTGTTCGCCCTGCTGCTGGCCGGCCTGCCGGTTCTGGCCGGGCTGGGGCAGGGCTTCGCGCTTGCCGACAGCTTCTACCGCGCCGGCTCTCTGGTCTTCGGCGGTGGCCATGTCGTGCTGCCGCTGTTGCAGGCGGAGACGGCCGGCCTGGTTTCGGAAGATGCGTTTCTGGCGGGCTACGGCTTGGCGCAGGCCGTGCCGGGCCCGCTATTCACCTTCGCCGCCTGGCTGGGCGCAGTGATGGGCCCCGAACCGAACGGCGTCGCGGGAGCCGCCATCGCGCTTCCGGCGCTGTTTCTGCCGGGGTTCCTGATCCTGACCGGCGCATTGCCGTTCTGGGACCGGTTCCGGCGGCAGGCACGGGCGCAGTCGGCCATGCAGGGGGCCAACGCGGCGGTGGTGGGCATTCTGGGCGCGGCGCTCTATTCGCCGGTCTTCACCAGCGCCATCGGCGGAATGCCGGACTTCGCGCTGGCGCTGGCCTGTTTCGTTGCGCTGATCGCGTGGAAAGCCCCGCCATGGATCGTCGTCCTGATCGCGGCGGCCGGCGGGGCGGCGCTGGGCTGGGCGGCGTAGGCGCATTCATACGGCCACCGCCGCCACCATTCATGCTGCACGCCGCGCCACCTTCCTGCGATAGGGGTGGCGCGGGACCGGTTGGCCGACGACCAGACCGCTGGTCGGTGGCGCGGCCGCCCTTTCCTTGCCACGAACAGGATCCCTGAGGAGCCGCAGGCCGTTCAGCACCACCAGTACCGTGCCGCCTTCATGGCCGATGACCGCCAGCGGCAGCGGCAGTTCGAAGAACAGGCCGCCAATGACGAGCGCCGCCATGGCACTCATGGCGAAGGTCAGGTTCTGGCGGATGATCGTCGCTGTCCGGCGCGCCAGCCGATGGGCGTCGGCGAGCCTGCTCATGTCTTCCGAAAGCAGCGCCACATCGGCGGCCTGAAGCGCGACGTCCGATCCCGCGGCCCCCATGGCAATGCCGACATCAGCGCGCGCAAGGGCGGCCGCATCGTTGACGCCATCACCGACGAACGCCACGCGCCCCATCCCGGCAAGCTCGCTCACCATCGCGACCTTGTCTTCGGGCAGCATGTCGGCGTGGATATCCTCACGTTTAAGCCCGAGTTCCTCGCCGATCCGCAATGCCACCGGCAGGCGGTCGCCTGTCATCATGACGATTTTTTCGACCCCGCCCTTTCGCAGCGCGGCAAGGGCAGGCCTGGAGGTCGGGCGCGTCGTATCCGCAACGGTGACCGCGCCCAGCGCGCGCGAATTGCGGCCGACATAGATGACGGTCTGCGCATCCGCTGCCAACGCCAGTAGCGCCGGATGGTCAATGGACGCACCCATCTGGGCGGCCAGGCGCGGGTTGCCGGCCCAAAGCTCGCCGTCGCCATCGCTGCCGACGATCCCCGCGCTTGGCCGCGTCGTGACATTGCTTGCCTCGACGGGCACGACGCCATGCCGGGCGGCCTCATGGCGGATCGCCGCCGCGCTGTGATGCTCGGATTGGGCCTCGAGCCCGGCAAGCAGCGACAGAAAGCCCCGCTCGTCGCCATCGAGCACCACGATTTGCGTCACCGACGCCTTGCCGGTCGTTAGCGTGCCGGTCTTGTCGAAAGCGAATGCGTTGATATCGGCAAGCGTTTCTAGCGCGGCTCCGCCCTTGAACAGCACGCCGCCGCGCGCGGCCGCCGATAGAGCCGACAGCATCGCGGCGGGCACGGAAATGACGATTGCGCAGGGGCTTGCCGCCACCAGCAGCGTCGCCGAGCGGTAGAGCGCTTCTTCCCAGCCGCGTCCCAGCCAGCAAAAGGCAGCAAAGGCCAGCACCGCCCCCGCCATCACCGCGACCGTGTAGCGTTGTCCGAACCAGGCGCTGAACCGCTCGGATGGTGCCTTGGCTGCCTGCGCCTCGGTGACCAGCGCAATCATCCGCGCCACAGTGCTTTCGGCGATCGTCTTGGTCACCTTCGCCTCAAGCACGCCGTCGATATTGACCGTCGCTTCGAAAACCGGCGCGCCCGGCTCTTTATTGACCGGCATGGATTCGCCGGTGATGTTGGCCTCATCGAGAGAGCTATGACCACTGACGATCATTGCATCCGCCGGTACGCGCGCGCCGGGGCGCAGTATGACGACATCGTCCACCTTGAGGTCCGCAGCCGGAATTTCCGCGACCGTTCCGTCCGGCTCCTTCCGCAACGCCGTCTCCGGGCGCAGCCCCATCAACGCCTCGATAGCCCGGCGGGCGCGGCCCAGCGCTCGTTCTTCCAGCGTGGTCGAGATGCTGAACAGCGTCAGCAGCACCGCACCTTCGAACGGCGCGCCGACCACCGCTGCCGCGATTGCCGCAACGACCATCAGAAGATCGATGTCGAGGATGCGTTCCTGCCACAAGGTGACGGCGGCCCGCCAGCCCGCCGGCAGGCCGCCGGCCAGATAGACGAGGAAAAGGCCCACGAAGGAGGCAAGACCGACGGCATCGCCCTCGAGAGGCCACAGCGCGAGAGCTGCCAGCACCATCCCGATGCAGCTCAGCATCGTCAGGATGGTCGAATGATCGATGTCGAACAGGGTCTTCAATACCGTCTCCTTGCCGCCTTCGGGTCATTCTCGCAAATGGGTCACGTTGCGGGCATGACTTCGGCGCCAACATCCCGAAGCCTTCCCTCCAGCAGCGGTGCTTCGTTCAGCAGCGCGTCCGTCAGAAAATCGAGAAATGCCCGGATGCGCGCCGTCCTGCGTAGGTCCTCATGGGTCAAAAGCCACAGATCGAGGGTGAAATCGCCCGGCAGAGTTGCGACGCGCACCAGATCGGGCTCAAGGTCGGCAATGCCGCAAGGTAGCGACGCAAGGCCGATACCTGCCTTGGCGGCAGCGAGCGCGGCCGCAACGGAATTGGCGCGCAGGATCGGCGTGACGTCAGGCAGAAAGTCTGAGAAACGCCGGACAAGTGCGGCATGTTCGGCGTCGAAGCCGATCCAGTCGTGGTGCGCAAGATCTGGCTCGGTATTCCTTCTGCAATAATCCGCGCTGCCATAGGCGGCAAAAACCAGCTGGCCGACGCGGCGGCCGACAAGGCTTTCCGGCGGGTCATTGCCGACGCGCAGCGCCACGTCCGCCTCACGCCGGTTCAGGTTTAGCGTGGCGTTGCCTACGACCAGTTCGATTTCGATGCCCGGATAAGCCATGCGGAAACTCGCGAGGTGGCGCGGCAGAAGGCCGAAGGCGAGCATGTCGATGGTGGTGACGCGCACCGTGCCGCTCAGCCGCAAATCCTGTCCGGTGACCTTGCGGCTCAGGCCCGCAATCTCTTCCTCGACCCGCAATGCGCCTTGATGCATCTCCTCGCCGGCAGGGGTCAGCAGATAGCCGTTTGGCAGACGCTCGAACAGGCGCACCCCCAATGCTTCCTCGAACGACCCGATGCGTCGGAACACCGTCGAATGGTTGACGCCAAGCACCCGCGCCGCGCCGGAAAGCGTTCCCGACCGCGCCACAGCAAGGAAAAGGCGCAAATCGTCCCAATTTTCGACCTGTGCGTTCACGCAAAGAAATTCCCAAACCTTCAACCGGCCATGACGGATACTGACAATATAAGCCCCTCCGTTATGCGCAGCCAAGGTTTGCGTCTGTGCATTTTTGCAAAGGCAGCTTGCCTGCTTCACCAATCGTAGCGCGGTTCCTAAGGTCATAGATGAGCTTTGAGGCAAGGGGCCATCCCCGGCTCACACTCGAAAGGAGAACGATCATGACCCAGAAGACCATTCTTCGCAGCGACGAACTTTCCTGCCCCTCTTGCGTGCCGAAGATCGAGAAGGCGCTGAACGCGTTGCCGGGCGTCGAAAAGGCGGAAGTGCGCTTCAACACCGGCAAGATCGAGATCGAGCACGATCCAGCGCAGTCGAGTGTCGAGGCGCTGGTCGAGGCGGTGCGCGGGACCGGCTATGAAGCGCGGCTTGCCGCCTTCTGACTGACGCTCCGCTCGCTCCGTCGCGCTGCAGCCCAGCGCGGCAGGTCCATTTCCAGACATGAAGATGAAAGGAGGAAGAGATGATCAATCTCGTCACCGGTATCAGAAGCGCCATCGCGCATCCAGCGCGGCGGCGCTTCTGGCTGACGGTCGGCAGCGGCGGATTGATCGCAGCCGGCCTATTGGCGCGTTACGGCTTCGGCATGATCGAGCTATGGGCGATGGTGATGGTCGCGGCCGCTTTTCTTGCCGGTTCCGACATCGCTATCCGCGCCTGGCGCTCGCTGCGCGTCAAACATTTCAGCATCGAACTGCTCGTCACCATCGCGGCGGTCGGCGCGCTGTTCATCGGCGAGGTCTGGGAATCGGCGGCCGTCACTTTCCTCTTCATGTTCGGCGGCTGGCTGGAGGCGCGCACCATGGGGCAGACCCGTGGCGCGCTCAAGGCCCTGCTTGATGCCGCTCCCGCCACGGCGACCGTGCTGCGCGCTGGCGAGCCCATCGAGGTGCCCGCGCATATGGTCCAGCTCGGTGAGATCGTGTTGGTGAGAGCTGGGCAGCGCATTCCGGTCGATGGTGAGGTTACCGAAGGCGCCGGGGCAGTCAGCGAGGCCGCAATCACCGGCGAGCCGATGCCGGCCGAAAAGGCGCCCGGCGCTCGCGTTCACGCTGGCACCATCGCTGAAAACGGCCTGCTGCGGATCCGCGCCACCGGCATCGGCGCCGACACCACGCTGGCGCGCATCATTCAGCGCGTCGAGGAAGCGCAGGAGGAAAAGGCACCGAGCCAGCGCATGATTGAGCGCTTCGCGCAATGGTATACGCCCTCGATCATTCTGCTTGCCGTCAGCACATATGCAGTGACGCAGGACGTCCGTCTGACGCTGACGCTGCTTGTCGTCGGTTGCCCCGGCGCACTGGTCATCTCAACGCCGGTTTCCATCGTCGCCGGCATCGGCCGCGCGGCACGTAGCGGCATCCTCATCAAGGGCGGCCAGCATCTGGAAAGCGCCGGCCGCATCGACACGCTGGCGCTCGACAAGACCGGCACATTGACAGAAGGCAAGCCGCAACTCGCCTCCATCATCGCGCTCGGTGGCATTTCCGAAGCCGAACTCCTGCGCCTGACCGGCGCCGTCGAAGCCGGCTCGACCCACCCGCTTGGCCGCCCCATCGTTGAGGCCGCACGCCAACAGGGACCGCTGCCGACGCCCGAGGCATTGCAAGAGCACGCCGGCATGGGGCTCAGCGCCCGCATCGACGCTCGCATGATCGCCGCCGGCAACCGCCGCCTGATGGATACCCTTGGCATCAAACTCGAGACGGAAGGCGAGGCCGCCCTGGAACACTTGCTCGCCGGTGGCCAGACGCCGGTGCTGGTCGCAGGCGACGGTCGGCTGATCGGGCTGCTGGGCCTGTCCGACATGGTTCGGGAGGGGGCAAAGGAAGCCATCGCCCGGCTGCGCGGCGTCGGCATCAGTCGTGTCGTGATGCTGACCGGCGATCAGCGCGGCGCGGCCGATGCGGTCGCCCGCGAGATTGGGATCGAAGAGGTCCATGCCGGTCTGATGCCCGAGGACAAGCTGGATCTGATCCGGCAGATGAAGGCCTATGGCGCGCATGTCGCAATGGTCGGCGACGGCATCAACGATGCCCCCGCTCTTGCGGCCGCCGATACTTCGATCGCCATGGGCACGGCCGGCAGCGACGTCGCCATCGAGACCGCCGACATCGCGCTGCTAAAGGACGATCTCGGCAGGATCCCCGAGGCGATGGCGATCTCGCGCGCGACGCTGGACAATATGCGCCAGAACCTCGTCATCGCGCTGGTGACGGTGGCGGGCCTCTTGGCCGGGGTGTTTTCCGGCAATGTCCATATGGCCGGCGGTATGTTGATCCATCAGCTTTCGGTGCTGATCGTCATCGCCAATGGCATGCGGCTGCTTCGTGTACCTAAGATCGCTGCAACCGCCGGCAAGGCTTCCAAAGCGATTGCCGCCCGGCAGGCGACTGTCGCTGCACAAAGCTGAGGCGACCTCCCGGAGACCCTGCTCGAATGCGCGGGTCTCTTGTTTTTACCCAGTGGAAGCGGTCTCATCGCGCGCGGGAAAGGACCGACATGACTGCCGCAACCACCCCATGGGCCAACATCCTCGACTTCTGGTTTCCCGAAGGCTGCTCGCTGGACGTGGAAGCAGAACCGCATCGCGATCATTGGTCATGGCGGTTGCATGGCGGAGCCGACACCGTGATCGTCGAACGCTTCGCCGATCTCACGAGGGGTGCAGCTTCAGGCGAACTTGACGCTTGGGCCGTTGATCCCGAAGGCAGGCTGGCGCTCATCGTCGTGCTTGACCAGTTCTCGCGTTCGCTCTGGCGTGGCACACCACGCGCCTTCGCGCAGGACCCCGCCGCGCTGTCGCTGGCGATAGTAGGTTTGTCGAATGGTCACTACGAGTCCTTGAAGACACCGTGGTTCAGGATCGTCTACAGCCAGCCCTTTGGCCATTGCGAAGGCGCAGATCACCTCCAACGCATCGACCTGCTCATCAGCCTGCGCGAGGAAATCGCTTTGCAAGCGCCTGTCCCACTTCAACCAATCTATCGGTCACTGGTGAAACAGGCTGGTGATGTGCGCAAGATCATCGCCGCCTTCGGCCGCCACCCGCACCGCAATCAGGTCCTCGGCCGGCAATCGGCACCGGAGGAGGAAAGCTATATCGCGGCGGGGGACTTTCCTCACCAAAGAGCGTTTCAGGGCTGACGTTCAATATCGGTCGCTGGCCAGAACTGGCCGGTAAAGCGCGACTCCTTCGGCCGCCCTGTTGGAAGATCGGCTACCGAGGTCCGATTCTTCCATTTTGCAACCGTCTTCTGGTCGATCCCGTAACGCTTCGCCAGCGTCCTCAGGCTCTCTCACTATTTTGTATCGCTCGACGGGCTGCCTCTGTCGTCGTGGCGTGCCGTGTAGAATTTGTCCCATAGCGCATCGCTCCAAGATTGAGAAAACAATGCACCATCAAAACTCGGGATCAAACAACCACCGCGCTCGTGTCGGCCTCGCCGAAAAGCGCGCAGCCGCCCGAAATGCCGGTAACCAAGCCAAACACGGCCGCCACGCCAGCGACGATGGAATGGGAAAGTGATCTTGCGGTCATGACCGCCTCCGGTGTCATGCGTCGGCCAGCCTGCCGTCGCGCAGGTGGATCGGGCGGTCAAACCGGTCGAAAATCTTTTCGTCATGGGTGACGGTGACGATGCAGACTTCCTGCTCGAGGGCAAGCTTGCGCAGAAGGTCCATCACCAGCCCGGCGCGCTTACTGTCGAGCGCAGCGGTCGGTTCGTCGGCCAGAATGATGCGGGGATGGTTGGCCAGCGCCCCCGCAATGGCCACGCGCTGCGCCTCGCCGCCCGACAGCAGCGCCGGCTTGGCCGCAGCACGCCGACCGACTTCTAGGCCCCGGCGTCGAGACCAACTAACATGACGATGAGATCGGCGTTGGTCGGAGCTGTGACAGCCTGTCGCCGACTGGGCATGACAATGCCGCGTAGTGCTTTTCCCGCCGCGGGTGGATTCTTTTGGATTTCAAACCGCGAACCAGGACACTCCCGAAACAAAAACGATCAGAAACAGCATCAATGCCCAGACCGGGAAAGGGTATTCTCTCCAATTACGACCGTTGTTCATCTGACACCTGCTTGTCCTCGTTCCCATCCTGGATGTTCTCGTCCGCAGCCTGCTGATAGCTTTTGACCCACCAGACGGATGCAAGGAGCATGATCATCAGCAAGATGACGCGGAATGTAATCTTCCATGGGGACGGCTGATCGCTGATGAAAAGCTCCGGAGCGCTCTTGTGAAGCATCGAAGTCTCGCTAACAAAATGCAACTTTCAGCCCCATTCAAGATATTGGAGCTACCGGAGCATATTGCCTCGTGGAGGATGTTCAAGAGAGGATATTTTCGTCGCCGGCTGGGCCAGGCAATCTCCAGGGTTCGAACGAATCGTGATTTTTCTACCCACGCCAAAACCGCGGAACAAACAGGATGAGCACCGTGAAGAGCTCCAGTCTTCCGAGCAGCATGCCGAGCGAAAGCAGCCATTTCGCTCCATCCGGCAACGAACCGAAATTACCAGCCGGGCCGATCGTATCCCCGAGGCCTGGGCCAACATTGGCGACCGCGGTTGCCGCCCCGCTGGCGCTTGTCAGAAAGTCGAGGCCGAACCCCATCAGGCCGACGGTCAACGCGGAATAGGCGAGGAAGAAAACTGCGAAGAAGGCGACGACGGAGCCGACGACATCGTCATCGAGCTTGCGATCCCCGTAATAGCGCGGGAAGACCCCGCGCGGATAAATCAGGCGCATGAAGTGCGCCTTCAGCATGATCGCCAGCACTTCGAACCTGAAAATCTTTATCCCGCCCGATGTCGAGCCGGTACATCCGCCCACAAAGGTAAGCCCGAAGAAGACACCGACAAGGGCATTTCCCCACAAGGTGTAGTCGGTCGTAGCATAGCCCGTCGTCGTCACGACCGACACCACATTGAACGCGGCGTGGCGGAAGGCGGGCTCGAGTGCATAAGTGCCAGAGCTGAAAAGCCATCCGGCGATCAGCGTGATCGTGACCGCCAGAAAGACCGCCAGGGTCCTGATCTGCCGGTCCAGGAAGGCGCGTCGGTCTCCCGCGATGAAGCGTACGTAGAGCACGAACGGGATCGTTCCGGACAGCATGAACAAGGTTGCGAACCACTGTATTCCGTTACTCTCCCATTGCCCGAAAGAGGCGTCAGACGTCGAATAGCCGCCCGTGGCGATCGAGGTCATGGCATGGGCGATTGCATCGAAGATCCGCATCCCCGTCGCCCAGTAGACCAGGACAGCCAGAACGGTAAGGCCGAGATAGGTTTTTCCGAGCGTTGCCGCGATCTGGCGCACACGGGGCATGGCTTTTTCGGAACGATCCGATGATTCAGTCCTGAACAGTTGCATTCCGCCGATACCCAGCGCCGGCAGAATTGCTATCGCCGTTGCGATGATGCCTATCCCGCCCATCCATTGAAGCAGAGCGCGCCACAACAACATCCCCGGAGGAGCAGCATTCAGCCCCGAGATGACCGTCGCCCCGGTCGTAGTGATGCCTGAAACGGCTTCAAAAAAAGAATCCGCCAGACTGCCGCGTACGATGCCATAGTCGGACAGGTAGAACGGAATGGCGCTGAATATGGACACCGCCAACCAGCTGAGTGGCGTCAGCAGGAATGCCTGCCTCAGACCCAACCCTGCCTTAAGGGAGCCTTTCGTGAAGTAAACCAGTGACATACCCGGAATGAAGGTCAGGACACCTGCGAATGCGAACGCTTTCCAGTCCTCATTGCCAAAATAGAGATCGGCAAGCATAGGGAACGCCATCATCGTCGCAGTTGCCAGCAGCACTATGCCGCAGAAATACGCAACCGGCTTGAAGCCCTGAGCCGAGATTGGCCGGGGCAGCGAGGCTTTTTTCGCAGCGATCTTCATCTGTTGCGAATTCCGCTTGAGCCCAGGAGGGCCTCGGCAAGCTTGAGATAGCTATAGGTCACAAGGGCGATGACCGTATCGCCCGGTTGCAATTGCATCTCGGGTTGCGGAAACACCACCTTCTGTTCGCGTATCACCGCACCGATCTTCATCCCCACGGGCAAGCCCAACTGGCCCAGAGGACGGCGTAGCAATCGGGATCCTTCGGGAATTTCCGCCTCGACGACCTCCCCAAAATCCTCACGCAACGTGTAAAGCGCTGTGACAGAGCTGTGCCGAACATGACGCAGAACTGTCGAAATCGTAACGGCGCTGGGGCTCACTACCGTATTGAGTCCCAAAGCCGGTAGAACTGTCTCGTAAGAGCGCTTGTTGACGAGCGTGATCGTACGCTTGCATCCGGCCTGCCTGGCAAGCACCGAAGCGAAGATGTTGGTCTCATCGTCGTTGGTAACGGCAACCAGGGTGTCCGCGGACGCGGCTTGCGCCTCGTCCAGGAGGGTGCGATCAAGGCCGTCGCCCTGCAGGACCACGACGGCGCTGCCGAGTTCGGCTGCAACGTATTCCGCTTGCGCTTCGTCTCGCTCGATAAGCTTGATATCGATGAGGGGAGAGCGGCGGCGAACGGTCTTGGCCAGATTTAGACCGACATTGCCTGCCCCGACGATGATCAGCTTCTTCGCGACCCGTTCGCGGTGACCGAAGGCCGTGATGACCTCGTCGACCCGGCCCCGTCTGGCGAGCACATAAACGTCATCGCCGACAGTTACCCTGTCCTGACTGTCTGGGACGAAACACCGCCCCTTGCGGACCAATGCGACAATCGACATTCCCTGAAACTGGGTGTCCTTGACGAGATCTCCGATGCGCTCCTTTACGATCGGGGTACGTGAATCCTCGACATGGATGCCGAGTAGTTCAACGAGGCCATTGGCCATGGGGACCATATCGAATGCGCCGGGCGTGGCGAGACGGCGCACAATTCCTTTCGCAATCTCGATTTCGGGGGAAATCACCACGTCGATCGGCATGTGTTCGGCAGCGTAAAGACCGGATTTATCCTGTGCCAGATATCCAGCGTGGCGCAGGCGAGCGATCCTTCGCTTGACGCCGAATAAAGAGTAAGCGATCTGGCAGGCGGCCATGTTGACTTCGTCGGAACGGGTGACAGCTATGAGCATGTCCGCATCCTGGGCGTTCGCATTACGAAGCGCCTCGGGATGGGAAGCGTATCCGACCACACCGCGCACGTCGTGACTTTCATCGACCCGGCGAACCTGTTCGGGATCGGTGTCGATGACGGTAACGTTGAAACCTTCCGTCGCCAGGTGGCGGGCGATGGTCGTGCCGACCTGCCCGGCGCCGCAAATAATCACCCTCATGGACAACCTCCGTCCACCGCATTCAAAAGCCGGTCAAGTAGCGTTGTTTGGCGTGGAATCCAACCGTAGGATGATCGGGCACCGGAATTCTGCGCATTTCGATTTTTCTGGTCGCGGAAACAGCGCTCGGTTATCTTGTCCCAAGGGGCGATCGTAGAAATCTGAAATTGCGTTGGCTCGGGAGGGGTGAATTGCTTGGTTTGAGATTGCTGGTCCAGAAAGGGTCGGTTGACAGCGCTACCCAGGACTGGGGTGTCTTGAATTTCGTCGCCTCTCCTTCGCCGGGCGACCGGATTGCAGTGAAGCATGACAGCAAGATCCACTATCTCACGGTGTTGAGCGTCCACCACAAGCCTGTCTCAGTCCACGACATTTCGGGCAGCGAAGCCTCCGATACACCGGAGGCGGACGTCGTCGCTATCTGGACCGGCTCGGATTGAGCGGCGCGGAGATAGCAAATCGCATTTTATCATTGTCGATTTTCGCATCTCGATTTTTCGCGTGCCTTCATGCGGTAAATTCCATCCTGCCGAGGATATGCGGCCTCACCCAGCCGCAAACAATTATAGATCAGAGTCAATTTTGTGCGTCGCACGTCGCCGCCTTCACGCACTCGCTGACGCGTACACTCCGGCGATATGCCGTGTGATTGATTGTTTAAGGAACAGCCTGTGACGTACGAACAGATTTTCATCTTCATCTTGCTTGGCGGCGTCTTCGCCATGCTCGTATGGGGCAGGGTTCGCTACGACCTCGTTGCGCTTTCCGCTCTGGTTATTGCGGTGATGGGCGGGGTGGTGCCAGCGGAACATGCCTTCTCCGGCTTCGGACACGAGGCCGTGGTTATCATTGCACTCGTGCTTGTGGTTTCGCGCGCGATGGTCAACGCGGGAGCCGTTGAATTCATCGCGCAATATGTCGTGAACGCGCAACGCAGCCTTCCTGCTCATATCAGCATCATGTCCGTGGTCGGAGCGGCTCTTTCCGCGGTCATCAACAATGTCGCAGCCCTCGTCATTTTGATGACGCTGGACATGGAAACTGCGAAAAAGGCTGCACGTTCCGTTTCTCTGTCGCTGATGCCGCTTTCTTTTGCCACGATTTTGGGGGGAATGATAACGCTCATCGGAACGCCGCCGAATATCGTGATTGCGCAGTATCGCAGCGACGCTTTTGGTGAGCCGTTCGCCATGTTCGACTTCGCACCCGTGGGAATCGTCTGCGCCATCGCCGGGATCACCTTCGTTGCGACGATTGGGTGGCGATTTCTGCCGAAGAGGCTTCAGGTGTCGCCGCAGGAAGAAGCGGAATCGGCTCTCTATGTCGCGGAGGCAGGCTTTCCTGAAGACAGCGAATGGGTCGGCAAGACACCGCGCGACATCGTCGAAATTGCGGAACAACATGATGTCGCAATTCTCGGTCTCGTCCGAAGAGGCAAGCGCCTGGCGGGTTTTTCCTCCAACGAGACCATAATGCGAAGCGATCGTCTCGTACTCGAGGGCGACCCCAGGTCCATCGAGGGTTTCTCCGGCAAGGCAAAACTTGAGATTACCGGCACCCCCGCGAAGGACGGTTTGACAAGCCGTTCCATGACCATCGTGGAAGCCATTGTGCCAGCCGGTGCGCGAGCTGTGGGACGCAGCGCCGACAACATGCGCCTGCTGGGCAGGCGCGGCGTGACCTTGCTAGGGCTGTCGCGGCAGGGCGCCCGCTCACGCAATCGCGTGCGCCAAACCGCAATCCGCGCAGGTGATGTGCTGTTGCTGCTGGGGCCGGCCAACCGTGTGGCAGACGCCATCGAATGGATGGGCGTTATGGCTCTGGCAGACAAGAGCCATAACGTCATCCAGCGCAGCAAAGCCTTGACGACCATCGGAATCTTTGCGGTCGCCGTGGCAGCTGCGGTCATGGGGTTGCTGCCGTTGACGATCGCCCTGGCGACGGCTGTTGCGCTCTATGCCTTCTTCAACATCGTCGGTCCGAGCGAAGTTTACGAAGCTGTGGAATGGCCGGTGATTATACTCCTCGGTTCGCTGATACCTCTTGGGCTCGCATTGGAGGAGACAGGTGGTACGGCCCTCATCGCCGGCTTCATCGTCGAGCAGACGGATGCACTGCCGATATGGGGCGTGCTTGCTCTCGTAATGATTGTCACCATGACGCTCTCGGACTTTCTCAACAATGTAGCGACCGCGCTCATCGCAGCACCTGTCGCTGTCGGAGTAGCAGATTCCATGAGTGTCAATCCCGATCCTTTCCTGATGGGCGTGGCGGTGGCCGCGTCCTGCGCTTTCCTTACCCCTATCGGCCACAAGAATAACACGATCATCATGGGCCTGGGCGGCTACCGGTTCGGCGATTACTGGCGGATGGGCTTGCCACTGGAGATCATCATCATTCTGGTATCCGTGCCCATGATCCTTTTGGTGTGGCCGGTGTAGCGGCGGCCACTTTCTCGCATACGATTACTGCAGGCAAGTTTTTGCCTGACCCGAAACGATCATCGGTCTGTTGTCGGTTGTGCCAAGGCCCGTCGTTCCGCAGGAAAGGGCGATCTGATGGAGGTTGCTTTCCGGTAAGAGCCTGCTGCTCGGCCTCGCCATAGCTGCGCCGCTCGGCCCGATTTGTGCCCTGTGTATCAATCGTACTTTCGAGCAGAGCTTTCAGGCGGATCTGGCTGGGGGTCTGGGAGCGGCGAGGGCCGATGCCGTCTATGCCAGTCCGGCTGCCCTGAGTGCAGGCGGCGCCTTCGTGACAGGATGGTACGCATCCGAGGAAGACCGCGGGATCGTCGCGTAGGCGTGTCCGGGCAAGCTGCCGAGCCAGGCGTCGACGGCGTTGACCGTCTCCACCGTGACGCTGAAATCGCGAGACTGGATGACCTTCTGTACGCCTCCGATGAGGGCCGCCTTGTTTGCGAGCCGGTGACGCGCTGTTTTTGTGGTTGATTCCATAGCCACGATGCAAGCAGCGAGGATAGCTACGTGTCCGTTCATCGCATGGAGATTTTGAGCGGTGCCGAGCGGCGCCGAAACTGGTCGAACGCGCTGAAGGAGCAGATCGTCTCGGAAACGCTTGATCCCGATGTGACGGTTACCGAGGTGGCGCGTCGCCACGATATTGATCGCTCTCTGGTGTACCGCTGGCGACGCGCTTTCGGGGTGAGACGCGCTCGCGGGGCGCCGGCCTTTCTGCCGGTCGAAGTCGCCGACGGCCCCGGGGTCGCGGAAGGTTCTTCGCCGCCCATGATAGCCAGTGTCCCTGCGTCTGGTGCGGGCCGGATCGAGATCGAGCTTGCGGACGGCTGTCGCGTGCGGGTCGACAATCAGGTCGACGGCAAAGTTCTTGCGCGCGCTCTGAATGTTCTGGCGCGCCAGCGATGATCCCGATTCCGACTGGTGTGCGAGTGTGGCTGGCGACCGGGCACACCGACATGCGGAAAGGATTCCCGTCTCTTTCGCTGCAGGTGCAGGAGGTGCTGAAGCACGATCCGCTGAGCGGTCATCTGTTCTGCTTTCGGAGCCGCAGGGGCGATCTTTTGAAGGTGATCTGGCACGATGGCCAGGGCGCGTGCCTGTTCACGAAACGGCTGGAGCGGGGCCGATTCCTGTGGCCGAGCCCAGTCGACGGCGCAGTGACGATCACACCGGCGCAGCTTGGCTATCTGCTCGAAGGTATCGACTGGCGACACCCGCAGGAAACCTGGCGTCCGACAAGCGTCGGGTGACGATTTGGGGTTGCATGCGACGGTGGATATGATTCCATCATCCGCGTGACCGCCGCTTCTGAATCGCTCCCTTCCGACCTTGCCGCCGCCCATGCGATGATCCTCGCGGAGCGGGCCGCGCGCATGGAGGCTGAGGCGGAACGCTCCAGCAAGGCGGCGCTGATCGCCCACCTCAAGCTGGAGATCGAGAAGCTCGGGCGGACGCTCTACGGGTCAAGTTCGGAACGAAAGACACGCCTGCTCGACCAGATGGAATTGCAGCTGGAAGAACTCGAGGCCGCAGCGACGGAGGACGAGCTTGCCGCCCACGAGGTGGCGGCGAAGGCGGAGACCGTCCGCTCCTTCCAGCGCAAGCGGCCGGTCCGCAAGCCCTTTCCCAACGATATCGAGCGCGAGCGCGTGTCATCGAGGCGCCGACGAGTTGTCCATGCTGTGGCGGTGGCAGGCTGTCGAAGCTGGGTGAGGACATCACCGAGACGCTGGAGGTGATCCCGCGGCGTTGGAAGGTGATCGAAACGGTGCGCGAGAAGTTCTCGTGTAGCGACTGCGAGGCGATCACCGAACCGCCGGCGCCGTTCTCGACCAGCCGCAGCTTCTCGTTGGCGCGGCGTGCATCCTCGTCCCAGACGGTGACGGTCGCCGTGACATAGGCCATACCGAATCGATTAGTGCTGAGCGCAAAAGCCATCGCCGCCACGATATTGTGCGCATTGGGCCGATGTCGCCTGTTCAGCTTGGCGCGTCGCAGTGCTTTCCCCAAGCGGTGCTCGTCGATCGCTGATTGGCGCAGCGCCGGATTCATCGGAACCCCTTTGAACGAAGGGGGTGCTTATTTCCGGACTCAGATATGTTTGGTTTGGAACGGGGACGCTTCGGCAGCCCGCTCGCGACGCACCATAGATGTGTGTTCAACGATTCAACCAAGGGGATAGGTTTGGCAAAGGGGCCGAAGCTCCGGCTGGAGGTGCCGGAAGACATCCGTGTCGAGATGGATGGTACGCGAAGTGCCGATCTGCCCGAAGCACGATCGCAATGACAAACGATGACCTTCCGGTTGCGGGCAGCTTTATCTCAGGTTTTTCAGAAATCGTTCCGGCACAACGTGGGCCGGCACCGAAATCGGATGGAACTCATACCTATCGGCGGTCGCCGTCCCGATATTGGTGACATAGAAGAAGCCGCGAACACGCAGCGCCTGTCCGGCATCCGCATATTCGCAGCGTGCGCGGGCGAAAGGCGCGCCACGGCCAACATCAAGTGTCATCTCGAACAGCAGATGATTGTTTTCGGGGTCGGGCTTCCCGGAGACGACGAACCCGGCAGGACGATTGGCGCCGCGCTCGACATGTCCGCAGATCGCCTCGTCGGCGACGGGGCGATCGTCGCCGTCCTCACCAACCTGGTCGAACAGGCCCGATCCGGCTGCGCCCTTCATGGTCCAGTCGAGATAGAGGATCGTTTTTTCGTGCGCGGCTTCGACCATTTCACCGAATTGCCGCCCACCGTTCGGCGAGGCGAAGTCGATCACCGCCGTCTGCGCGCTCCAGGCAAAGTCGACTGTCTCCGGCACAGATTCGGCCTTTGCCGCGATGGACAACGGCAATGCGGCAGCCATCGACATTGCGATGGCGACCCTGCGACTCGCTTTGCACATGGATGATCTCAAGTCCATCATTCCCGCTCGGCCGACAATGCATCGTCGCCAGCGCCGCCATAGAATTTCTGCCAGAGCTCTTTGCCGCCAGCATCGAATTTGACGAGCCAGCCGTCTTCACCCTTTTCGCCGTGTCTGGCAGAGCCTGCGGCGTAGAGGTTACCCAGATCATCTTCCGCCACGTCCCAGAAGTCCTGCCAGCCGGGGGAAGACAAGGTTTTCTGCCAGACGGTTTCGCCCTCGGGCGTCAGGCGGGCTATCCAGGCGTCAGCGTAGGTTTCGCTGTCACGCGTTATACCAACGAGGGCGATATCGCTGTTGGCAAGCGCCACGACCTTGTCGATGCCGGTATTGCCGTCAGGCCGGAAATGCCACTCCCACACATGCGGGGCGAAGGCATGCACGCCGGGTGTCGGATCATGCACCTCGTCATCCGCAAATGCGATGCCTGTTGTCATGGCCCATGCGCCGAGTAGAGCTATGCTTGGCAGTTTCAGCGTCAAGTCATGTTCCCCTTCGCCGGCAATAGATCACCCTAGAACTCGAGAGGTGATCGGGGCGTTCTGTCCCATGCTGGACGGCGCTGGTCGCGCTGACGATACCGCTTCAGTTCCCGCGATATTTTCCTCCCCGATTGCACCTGTGAACGGAGAAAGCCGATATGCTGGGACAGGAGTGATGCAGCCATACTCCGAAGCTCGGCATCATTCGAGTGCATCAGCACGTTGAGGGGAACGGATATGTCGGCATGCGGACTGCGAGGATTGAAAGCGGAAAGAAGCTTTACAGTCTCCTTTCGGGTGCCAGCATCGAAATCGGTTGCCACCCATTTGGTAGAAGCAGATGACGTAACCTTTTCACCGTTTGCTTCGCCCGCATTAGCCATCTCAAGGGACTGCTCGGTGTAACGGCTTAGCCCCTCGTTCGATTGGGAAATCGCAAATTTACCTGACCACGTGTGGTAGTTCGCCACGGCTGTCGGATTGAAATAGCTAGCATGAACCGCCCCGAGCGACGTGAGCAGCGCCGCCGCACATGCGAGCGTGGCAACGGCAACGTGCCGCGGGGCTCCACTAATCACGTTCGCCGATGGTTCAATTTTCATTGATTTCAGATCTCTTATGAGACGAAGGAGATTTTGGTCTTCGCAATGATTTCCAAATACCACACAGGGATACTGCAACGTTTATTCCTCTGCCTACTACTGGCGATATCCGATATCTGCCTTACTCACGACGAGTGATAATCTTAGGATGTGGCCAGTCGCATCCCCAAGCATGTGCAGTCGGTCCAGCTCTGAGAAATGTTCTCCCGCCATCGCAGGACCAATTAATCACATACTGACAGTTGTTCTTCACGGACGTATGTTCCTGCCCGAAGCGATCTCTTGTTCTGGTAAGTGTTACGCAACTGCCTGCTGGCCGCCTTGTGCCCTGCAGCCGCGGCTTATTCTGCACCGGCCGTCTTGACGTTACGCGCGGCGTCTGTGCCCTCTTACGCTCTGCCTCTTCCCGTTGCCTTCGCTCTCTGATGCTGGTGCGGATTTGGCCGAGCGCGGCGGTGCGCTGCTCGCGCAGGGCGCTTGAACCCTGCCGAGGCATACGGTTTTCATCAAGCGCGATGTTGGAGTGGTCGCCACTCTGGATACTGGCAGCCGCGTCGCTCACATCGATCTGGTGAAGCGGTGTATCCAGCCTGCCTTCCGCGCGGGCACGGGCGATCTCCGTCAGGTGCTGCGCGTTCTCGCCCACCACCGCGCTCTCGTTACCGAAAGGAAGATCGCCTTCCAGAAGGGCCGTCTCCACGGTCCTTTCCATGATTTCCTCGCGCATCCGGTCGGACTCGGCCTGCGTCGGCATCGGGTTGTCGCGCGAGTACGGGCCAGAGGATTGCGCCTGCCCGTGTTCGGAGTCGATCGGGTATGCCGCCTGGGCGGCGCTGTCCCGCATCTGAAGTATCTGATCGTTCAGGGCCAGCCCCTGCGCATAGTTCTCTCTGAAGGCAGCCTGCTTCATCGCGTCTTCGAGCGCACGCAGCGAGTTTTCACCTGTCCCCTGCAGGTAGCGGAGAGCGACATCGGAGACCGCTTCCGACAGGTGATATGCGCCGCCCATCTTGTCGGTGGAGATGCCAACGCGGTTCGCAAGCAGCTTACCGCCACTCCTGATATAGCCGATCATGTTGCCCTGCGACTTGATCTCGTCACGCACGTCGCCGGTTGCCGCCAGACGGCCGGATTGCATGTTGAACCTGTTTGCCTCCCGCTGCGCCTGCTCGGCCGCCCGGCGCACGGCTTCTTCCTCGGCCCGTTTCCGCGCCTCTTGCTGCTTGTAGATTTGCAGCTTTGCCCTGCAACTCTGCTGCACAATCTTTGCTTGTGCCTCTATCTGACAAACCTGCTCGTAGAGAGGGGCACACCTACGTGATTGATAGCCCCAACAGCTGGTTCGGGTTCCGCCACCCGCCAATACCTCTTGGATAATCTCGTTGTCGCTTCGGTTGCGGCTACACTGGCTTGCTCTGTCGAAGGCACTCTGCTTCTTGTTCGTGAAGTCATAGCGCCCAGACCAAATGTTGCAGTCGCTGATGTCTGTCGGGTTGAAGTAACTGGCATGAACGGCACCCAACAACGTCAACAGCACTGCCGCACATGTGGTCGCTGCAATAGCAACGCGGCGTGAGGCTCTGTCAGTCTGGCTTCCTCCAACCATCGTCTGCCCCTCTTTCAATGATGTCTGCGTTTGCGGCGCTTTCAGCTTTGAGAAATTCATCGCTGGAGTTCTCCCCTGGTTCTCGCCAACCAGTTCATCGGCACTGACAATTGTAACGCGTCTCGGCCGGACCGCCCCGAATTCCCTTGTGTCGGTCCTCCTGCATCATCGAATGCCAGAAGTGGCAGTCGCGCTCTGGAAGCCGTGATGTGCCCATCGTGCAGGATGAGCCGTGACGAACAGGCACGGTTTTCTGCACGGGTTGTGGCGCGGGGCAGACCCTGCCTTGCGGCTTGTTCGCGTTCAGGATCGCCAGCATGTCCTGCGAAGGTTCGTCGGGCAGCGTGACCCTAGCATGCTCGGCAAAGAGTTTTGCCGCCCTTTTGCTGCGCGGTCCCCAATCGCCGTCGACTGCATAGGTGTAGCAACCGGCATCCCACAGCAGGGTCTGGATTTCACGGTTCAGTTCAAGCTCACGCAGGCGTTCCGGCATAGCCTTAATGACCTGTGCTCCCGCGCTGACGCATCGTCCGTCCCGCAGCAATTGCTCTCCCGCCGGGCAGGTCTTCTTCACGCATTGCCCATCGCGCACTTCCTGGGTCACAGAGCAAACGAGCGGGCAGATTCTGCCGCGTGGACGCAAGGCATCGACGACCACCAGCATGATCTTTGATGGCTCGTCGGGAAGCACGACATCGCCATGCTCTGCAAATCGCTTCGCGGCAGCAATGCTGAGGTCGCCCCATAGACCGTTGATATCGTCGGCATAGCAGCCGGCATCGCGTAATCCGGTCTGTATCTCGCGGATCAGATCCTGGTCATGGGCAGCGATCGAGGTCTTTACGCCGGCAGGAGTGGCTGGCTGTTCCTGTGCTGAAACGCCGTCGTCGATTGCCAATGGAGCTTCTCCGCGCGCATCGCGCAGTTCATTGACGGTGTTTGATAACGACCTGCGCGAAGTCTCCAACTGCTGCAAATGCTCCTCACGCTGCTGAGCCAGCCATTCCTGCTGCTCCTCCCACGCCGCGCGGTCCTCCGAGCTCATCCCTTCCAGCAGGGAGCGTGCGTCTTGTGCTGACGAAGGGAATATCAAAGACGAAACGAGCGCGGTCAGCGCGATTGTCGCGGCAAGCACGCCGCGATGCAGCATCTGCGCATAGGTTACTTCCCGCACGAAGCCGCACCGCAAACCCCTCATGCTGGTTGCAAGCCACGTCATCATTCGATCACTGCCTTCGGCCGGAGGGGCTCGTTCTTCTGGTCGATTTCCAGCTGGTGAAGCACCTTTCCCTCCACCAGCTCATCCGTGATAACGATCCTGGTCTTGTTGGATGCCCTCGTGACGCGGACCATCTTATCGAGCAGAGGCAGGGTGAAGGAGCGTTGCAATCGGCCCTGCGCGGACTGCACCAGACTGGGCGACGTTTTGATGTTCTCGCCCGTGTCGGCAAGGGCATAGTTGTACATGAACGTCGCGTGGTCCGGATTGTAGAGTATTTTGTTGCGGGTATAGCCGGCACGGGAAAAGCCATCGAACTCGCCCAGGTCGAAGCTGCCTTCTCCATATCTCAGGCCGCGGCCTTCGCGTCCCTGTGTGTCGGCACGATAAGCTGCCTGCTCGCTGCGCTCGGCCATCAACGCTTCCAGGGGAGCGAGGTAGGCCAAAAGCGCCGACATGGTGCCCTGGCCCGGCTTGCCGTCGATGCCGGCGCTGTAGAGCCCTTCATCTTTCAGGATGCGCTGCACCGCCATCCAGCCCTCCTTGTCGGCGGGGCGGCCGACAGGCAGTGCGTATTCAAGCGGCGGCAGGAACTCCGGCTCATCGACGCCCGGAAAATACCGATCGATGAAGGCTGCGTCGTAGCCGATGTTCCGGGCTGCCTTGCGGTAGGCTGAAACCCTCCCGGCATCGAACCGGCCGCCGAAGATGTCCTTGCGCAAAACGTCGAGCGTGGCGGAAACCTTCTCGCGCTCTCCCTGACCTTCGCCTGCGAGCGCGGCCTGCACCACGTCGAACGGCTTGCCATCATCGCCCGGCACCTCGATGCCGGTGGTCCGATCCGACATGGCGCGCGCCAGCAACTCTACGATCTCGGCATGACCGCCGAGCGCGGCCAGCATGACGGGCGTCCAGCCGTTCGCCGCTTTGGCATGGACATCCGCGCCCTGACCAAGCGCCAGCTCTACATTCTCTCGATTGCCGAACTCCGACGCCAGAAGCAGGATCTGCGTCGCTTCCTCCGTAGTCATCGCGAACGCCGCCGAGTCCCGCGCGCCTCCATCGAAACCCTGCGCACCGACAATCTCTGCCAGAACAGCCGCGCTGTATCCGTCATTCGAGACGGCGGACAGGTCCGCGCCCAGTTCCTTCAGTGTGTTCGCATTGTCGATCCGCGCGGCTTCCAATGCTAGCATCGCCGGCGTGTAGCCCCGATAATCAGGTCGGTTGATATCCGCACCTATCGCGTGCAGGACCTTGATCATTTCTGCCGTGCCGTTAACCGCGGCGAGCCCCAGCAGCATTTCGCCGTTCTCGCCGAGATCGGGAATACGAACGCCATCGCTGCGCATCGTCTCGATAGCCTTGAGGTCATTGTCGGCAATCGCGATGTTGAGTGTGCGGGAAAGAACTTCTGCGTTGTCCTGCGCCATTGCGGGCGCCGCGAAGAGAAGCATAGCGGCGATGGTTATGGACCGTTTCATTGCGTCCCCTCCTGCGCCGCCTCGTCCGATGAACATGCGGAAGAGATTTCTCGTCTCTGCTCCTCGTCCATTCGCAGGTCGAAAGCCGCCTCCATCCAGTCGGCATCCTCAAACTGCACGACCATTTCATCGGCGACCAAAACCCGCTCCACGAAGGAGCGTACCGCGCCAGCATCCCGCAGCATGACGCTCACGCCATCTCGCGGATCGACGGCCCAGGATGCGGTTTCGGCAGCTTCGTCATCGAAGCGAAACGCGACCCTGGACTGGCCGTGAGCCAACGGCGTTCCCGCCGAGAGAAAAATCCCCGAGGATGTCCCCTCACATGAAATCAGAAACCCCATCTCTATTCCCGCATCAGGTCCGCGAGACGTTTCCCGCGCCCCGCGATAAGCGTTCAGAAAATCCAGTCGGCCATCGTCGCGATAGAGCGAATCCACCTGCCAGGACGTGCTTGATACAGGCTGCGCATTTGCATGGAGCGGAAAGAAAAGGAGTGCTGTCGCGGCGAGGACCGGCACAATTTTGCTCATTGCGCGTCTCCCGCACGGTCGGGCCGGATAAGTGTCCGCGGCGAGTTCGTCGGCACGACCTTCAGTTCACGCAAATCCACTGACCATGCGAAGCCGTGTTCCTCTGTAACTTCCCGCTCCTTAAAGGGGCCAAGCGTCCCGGAGAGGTGGAACTGCTCAAGGCGACGCGCGCCATCGGCCATGTGGCACACATAGAACATCGAATGGTTTGCCGAGTTGACGCCGTATGTCTCCGTAAAGAACACGCCGTCGTCGCAATCCTCTTTTCCGTCCGGGCAGAAGATACAACCTGTCAGCTCGACGTTGCCGATC
The DNA here is from genome assembly GCF_040545735.1 of Aquamicrobium terrae. Lineage (GTDB taxonomy): Bacteria > Pseudomonadota > Alphaproteobacteria > Rhizobiales > Rhizobiaceae > Mesorhizobium > Mesorhizobium terrae_A. Next base: position 202,561 of record NZ_JBEPML010000003.1, on the reverse strand, counting down.
AGGCTGTCGTCCGACCGCTCATTGCGGCTGAACTCCAGCGTCAGCTTGTCGTCTTGCGCACGCGCTTTCCAGGTCAGCGGCATGGACGACATCTCGACCGAGACGCCTGCGGGATTTCCGAAACGGCTGTCTTTCAGAAGCAGTTTCTGGTACGGGCAGTTGGCCTGGCCGTAGTCCACGATATAGGCGAGGTCCGCCAGCCGCTTGCGGCCAGCGCTCAGCATGCAGGCGGCGGAATTGACATAGGCCGGGGTGTTACCGGGAGAGCGTTCGACCAGTTCGCAGAAGCCTTGCCTGTAGGTTTGCCAGTTGCTTTGCGTACGGACCAGAAGCGAGCGGTCCTCCTTACGGCAATAGGCTTTGGCGGACCGCGCGATGATGCGCTTGATCTCCGCATCGACTTGCTCGCTGATCTCCAGCAGGCAATCGCCGATCATGGCACCGCCAGTTTCACCGAAGCGCGGGTCTTCCTGGCACTCGCGAACGTCATGCGAGACATCGCGCTCGACAGCGTGTGCCGCCCCTGACGGAACTGCGCCCGCCGCAAGAACCAGTGCCGCCGCAAGCGACCGGTAGAATTCGATCATCCTGGATTGATGTTGTCGCCGCACGGCGCGCCAGCCCCTCATTGTCCGGCCTCAAACCCTGCGACGAGTTTACTTTTGCTGACGGTTTTGTCAGCCTTTGAAATCGGAAGAGATGGAAAAGCCGAAAAACGGCTATTCTTTCGTACGAGAAATCAATATCTTAAACGAAATTCGACATGGCGAACAAAAACTTGCTGAGCATCGAAGACTGGCATCTTCTCTTTGATCGACTCTGCAATGAGCGCGGCTATCGCAACAATGGAACTCTTGCTTCGGAATTGGGAAAACTCTCCGAAAGGGGCGGCGCGCATGACTATGAGGCTTCGCTAAAGAGCGTTCACAACTGGCGCGAAGGGAAGCACCTGCCGCAGAAACGCAACTTCGCTCTTCTGACGAGGATGCTTGCCGTGGACAAGGATCGCGACCTACTGCGGCACTGGAATGAACTCTATGCGGCCGCACGAGGAACCGGGACCACTGGCGTTTCGGCAACGGAGAACGGATCGGCGGCGACCGATGTTGGGGATCGTTTCCGGCAAGGGTTGCTCTGGCTGACGGCCACCGGAGCCGCGTTCTTTGCTGGCTTTGTGTTTGCCGCCTGGCTGCAAGGTATATACCTGCCATCCAGCGGACGCACCGAACTGACGATAAAGCAGGGCGAGACTGCTCTGATCCATGCCGGATACGGCGATTGCGGCGGAGCTCCCGACTGGAACACGTCCGCGCTTCGTCTGCCGAACACGCAGACAGGCGTGTTTCTCGACGGCGGAACGAGAACACGCTTCAGCATCGCATGCGGCGGCTTCGTCAAGACCCGTGCCATTCAATTCATGGCAAGAACACAGGGAGAGGATAAATTCGCGCTTTTTGGAGTTTCGGTCCGCGTTGAGGTTGAATGAAGTCATCCAGTTACGCGAAGGCGCAAACAAAGGGGTTTTGTAGACGGTTGTTTTCGCGAACGACCTTTTGGTATGGCCGCTGTAGCGGCGGCCACTTTCTCGCATGCGATTCCTGCAGGCAAGTTTTTGCCTGACCCGAAACGATCATCGGTCTGTTGTCGGTTGTGCCAGGGCCCGTCGTTTTGCAGGAAAGGGCGATCTGATGGAGGTTGCTTTCCGGTAAGAGCCTGCTGCTCGGCCTCGCCATAGCTGCGCCGCTCGGCCCGATTTGTGCCCTGTGTATCAATCGTACTTTCGAGCAGAGCTTTCTGGCTGGGAGGCTGGGGCGGCAATGGCCGATGCCGTCTATGTCAGTCCGGCTGCCTTGAGTTCAGGCGGCGCCTTCGTGACAGGATGTTAACTTCAGGCAACATTTCTCGTTAGCGATGTTCACTTTCCTGAACATGGTGCTTAGCCAGACGCCACGTGCCTGTGAGAATAATGATATAAAAACCGCATCTTAACGAATTTCATCAAGCCATCGCGAAACTGGCACGAAACTTTCTATGAGGCTTCCGACAACGGATGCCTCCATGATGCTAATTTTCGCAATTATAGTCTTCGCCTTCGTCGCCGCTCCGCTTGTAGGTCTGATGGGCGGGCGTTCTTCGCCCCTCGTGGCGGCGCTCCCGTTTCTGCTCTTCGTCGTTTTTTGTGCACTCCTGCCGCAGATCGCGGCGGGTGAGATCGTTCTGGAGGCGCATCGCTGGATACCGAGCCTCGGCATCGAAGCCGCGTTCCGGCTGGACGGCCTGTCGCTCACCTTCGCACTGTTGATCAGCGGTATCGGCAGCGCCGTCTTCCTCTATGCGTCCGCCTATCTGCGTGGGGAAAATCGCCTGCCGCGATTCTATGTGGCGCTGACGTTGTTCATGGCTTCGATGCTCGGCGCGGTGCTGGCCGACGACCTCATGCTTCTGGCCGTGTTCTGGGAACTGACGAGTTTCACCTCATTCCTGTTGATCGGTTATTCGCCGGAAGAGGCCGCCTCGCGACGCTCGGCCCAGCAGGGCTTTCTCGTCACGGTAGGGGGCGGGCTTGCGATGCTCGCCGGTATAATCCTGCTCGGTTCGGTGGCGGGGACTTTTTCCATCACGGAAATTCTCGACCGGGGCGAGATGATCGCGGCGCATCCGCTGGCGCCGACGATCATTGTGCTGCTCGCCACCGGTGCGTTCGCTAAGTCCGCGCAGGCCCCACTTCATTCGTGGCTCGCAAATGCGATGGTCGCGCCGACACCGGTCTCCGCTTATCTGCATTCGGCGACGATGGTAAAGCTTGGGATTTATTTGCTCTCCCGCTTCGATCCGGTTTTCTCGGATCATGCCCTGTGGATCGCATTGCTGACCGGGTTCGGAGCCGTGACCATGCTGGCAGGCTCGGTTCTCGCCATGCGCGAGACAGATTTGAAGCGCGTGCTCGCCTATTCCACCATCGTCTCGCTCGGCACGCTGACCATGCTGATCGGGATTCCGGGAGCGCTGGCGGCGGTCGCCGTCGTGACCTTCCTGATCGTGCATGCGCTCTACAAGGCATGCCTGTTCCTCGTTGCGGGCATCATCGACCACGAGACCGGCATGCGGGATTCGTCCGCGCTCGGCGGCATGCGCCATTTCATGCCGGTCACGGCGGCGGTCGCGCTTCTGGGCGGGCTGTCGATGGCGGGGCTGCCGCCTTTCATCGGCTTCGCGGCCAAGGAACTCGTCTATGAGACCGGGCTGGCGGCATCAGCCGGATGGGCGCTGGTAGCGGCAGCTTTTGTCGCCAACGCCGCGATGGTCGTGGTGGCGGGCGTCGTCGCCGTGCGCTGCTTCTCAGGCGATCTGACGGCGACGCCCAAGACACCGCACGATCCCGGCTTCGCCATGCTGGCGGGGCCGATAGTGCTGGCGGCACTCGGGCTTCTATTCGGTATCGCGCCATGGCTGGTCGGCGACAGCTTGATCACACCGGCTGCAAGTGCCATCGCCGGCGAACCGCTCGAATACTCACTATCGCTCTGGCACGGTTTTACGCCGATGCTTGGCCTGAGCGTGCTGACGCTGGCGCTCGGCGTCTTTGCCTATCTGCGCTGGGATGGCTTGCGCTCCACTCTGGCGAATATCCGGCAGATCGACCTTTGGGGGCCTGATCGCTTCTACGATCACGTCATGGACGGTCTGCAGCGGTTAGCACTGTGGCAGACAAGGCTGATCCAGCCGGGCAGTTTGCGGGCCTATGTCGCCCGGACGTTGCTGATCATGTCGCTGGCCGCGCTGGTCACGCTGATCCTGCGTGGCGGGCTGGAACTGCCATCCTTTGCGGGCAGCCTGATGCCGGATCTCGCCATTGCGGCGTTGCTGGTCGTCTCAAGCATTGCGGTTGCTCGCTCGCGCAATTTCGTCACCGGCATCGTTGCTGCCGGTGTGGTTGGTTTCGTCGTGGCCCTACTATTCCTGTTCCAGGGCGCGCCCGACCTCGCCTTCACCCAGTTCTCGGTCGAGGCGCTGGCGATCGTCATCATGCTCGCAATCGTCGGTTACATGCCGTTTCGTGAGCGTGACAGCCGCTCTGCGACGGAGCGCCGCCTGGATGCCTACATCGCCGCATTCGTCGGAGTGACCGCGTCTCTGGTCCTGCTGGCGGTTCTGGCTCAGCCTTTCGATGCCCGGCTCTCGGACTGGTTCCGCGTTGCCAGCGTATCGGAAGCGCATGGCCGCAATCTCGTCAATGTCATTCTGGTCGACTTCAGGGCGCTCGACACCATGGGTGAAATCACCGTGCTCGGCCTTGCGGCCGTGGCGGCAGCCGCCGTTCTGGCCGGACTGCGCCGCGCCACCGGGGAGAAACGCAAATGAACTCCATCATCCTTCAAACGACTAGCAGGCTGATCCTGCCCGCCGCGTTGATCTTCTCGATCTACGTGCTCCTGCGTGGTCACAACGAACCGGGTGGCGGGTTCATCGGCGGCCTGATCGCCGCCGCCGGCATCGCCGTTCACGCCATTCCCCGGGGACGCACGTCGCTGGTTTCCATGCTGCGGGTCTGGCCGAAGACACTGATCGGCGCGGGCATTCTGCTGGCGGTTCTCTCCGGTCTGCCGTCGCTGCTGCTTGCTGAGCCGTTCCTGACCCATCAATGGCCATTTCCCTCATTGCCGGTCGGCACGACGCTCGTGTTCGACCTCGGCGTCTATCTGGTCGTGATCGGCTCCGTGCTGACCTTCCTGTCCTACTATCTGGAGGAACACTGAGATGGAGCCGGTTTTCGCCATCGTTTTCGGCGTGATGGTCGCCGTTGCAGCCTATCTGCTGATGTCGCGCAATGTGCTGCGCATCGTCCTTGGCCTTCTTGTGCTGGGCAATGCCGCGAACCTGTCGATCTTCATCGCCGGTCGGCTGGACAGCCGGGTTCCACCGCTAGTGCCCGAGGGTGAGACAGTGTTGATGGGCGGGGCCAATCCGCTGCCGCAGGCGCTGATCCTGACGGCCATCGTGATCTCGTTCGCGCTGGTCGCCTTCACCGTCGTCCTGTTCCAGAGCGCGCATCGCCGGCTGGCTACGCTTGATGCGGACGCCATGCGGGAAGCCGAGCCGGAGCTTCAGACCACGGCCGGGCCAATGAAAAGCCGCAGGGCGGAGGAACCTGCATGATGAGTCCGCACATTTTGCTGACCCTCCCGATACTCTTTCCAATTCTTGGCGTCGCATTTTGCGCGCTGTTCTGGTCCAACAAGGCAGTGCAGCGCTTCATCAGTCTGATTGCGAGTTTCGGGCTTCTTGGCTCTGCACTGGCGCTTACCGCCGCAGTTTATGACGGCACGGTGCTTGCAACCAGTTTCGGCGACTGGGACGCCCCGTTCGGCATCGTTTTTGTCGCCGACATGTTCGCCGCCGCGATGGTGCTCATCACCGGCATCATGGCTGTCGCCATAGGCATCTACGGTCTCAACGGCAATATCGAGCCGAAGGAAAACGCCTTCTATCACCTGCTCTATCAGGGGCTTCTGCTCGGTGTCACTGGCGCGTTCCTGACCGGTGATATCTTCAATCTCTATGTATGGTTCGAGATCATGCTGATCTCGTCTTTCGGCCTGCTGGCGCTCGGCGGCACACGCGCCCAGCTCGATGCCGGCGTCAAATACGTCACGCTGAACCTGATCGCGACGACGTTCTTTTTGATCACCGTCGGCTTCCTTTATGGCATCACCGGTACACTGAACATGGCCGATCTCGCCCGCGTTTTGCCGACACTGGAGAACCAGGGGCTGGTAACGACGCTTGCGGTCATGTTCTTGATGGCTTTTGGCTCAAAGGCGGCGGTGTTCCCGCTGTTCTACTGGCTGCCTGCCGCCTACCACACGGCATCTGCTCCCATTGTCGCCATCTTCGCGGCGCTGCTGACCAAGGTCGGTGTCTATGCCATCATCCGCACCTTCACGCTGCTGTTCGACGGCGATGCAGGTTATACCGGGCCGATCGTGGCGGCGATCGCCATCTTCACGATGGTCACTGGCGTGCTGGGGGCGGCCGCCCATTTCGATATCCGCCGCATCCTGTCGTTCCACATCATCAGCCAGATCGGCTACATGCTGTTCGGCATCGCGGTCGCCACCCCGCTCGCCGTCGGCGGCTCGATCCTCTACGTGATCCACCACATCATCGTAAAGGCGAACCTCTTCCTGATCGCAGGCGTGATCGACCGCGCCGGAGGGTCGTTCGATCTCAAGAAGCTCGGCGGTCTGTATGCCAGCCTGCCGATGCTGGGCGTGCTGTTCCTGATCCCGGCACTGTCGCTCGCAGGTCTGCCGCCGCTTTCCGGCTTCTGGTCGAAGTTCACCGTCATCAAGGCGAGCCTCGACGCCGGCCACATCGTCCTTGCCGCTTCAGGTCTGCTGGTCGGATTGCTGACGCTCTATTCGATGCTGAAGATCTGGAACGAGGCGTTCTGGAAGGCCGCCCCCGCTGGCGGAACAGAGTCTGTTTGCGATTGGCAGGCAGATCGCAAGACCAAGCTTCTCATGCTGACGCCGATTGTGTCGCTCGCCGCCATCACGCTCGCCATCGGGCTCTTTGCGGAGCCGTTCGTCGACTTCTCGATGCGTGCCGGAGCTCAGCTCCTCGACAAATCCGCCTACATCGATGCCGTTATTGGCCCATCTCATCTCGCTGCGGAGGCAAATCCATGAACGCGCTGCTTGCCTGGCTGCACCTGACCGGCCTGTTCTTCAAAGAACTCGCGCTTTCGGTGAAAGACGTTGTCTTCACCGTTCTCAACCCGCGCCGACCGATCCGCTCGGCCATCGTCGCCGTTCCGCTCGACGTAAAAAGCGACGCCGGAATCACCCTGCTCGCCAACATGATCACGCTGACGCCGGGCACCACCAGCCTGCATGTCAGCGAAGACCGCAAGACGCTCTACTGTCATGTGATGAACGTCTCCGACGAGAGCGTCGCCGGGATCAAGGACGGCTTCGAGCGCTGCGTGAAGGAGGTGCTTCCATGACGGTCGCGATTGTCCAGACAGCCGGGGCGGCCATCGCGGCGGTGTTGCTTCTCGCCGCGATGATCTGCGCCGGCATCCGCATCGTACGCGGGCCAACGGCGCCGGATCGGGTGGTGGCGCTCGACATGCTGGGAACGCTGGGCGTGGCTGGAGCCGGCATGGCGGTGATCGCTTCCGGGGCTACTGCTTTCATCGATATCGCGCTCGGCGTTGCGTTGGTCAGCTTCCTCACGGCTACGGCTTTTGCTGCCTTTATCGAACGCGGCTCGATTAACGAGGAGGAGGAGCAATGACGGCCTTCCTTTCCGCCTTTTTCCTCATAGCCGGCGCGGCGCTGTGCCTCTTTGCGGCGGTCGGCGTGCTTCGCTTGCCCGATTTCTTCATGCGCATGCATGCGGCGACAAATGCGGGCGTGGCCGGCTGCGGGCTGCTGCTGATCGGCGTCGCCTTCGCCTATCCGTCGCCCGGCATGTGGATCAAGGTCGCCATCGCCATCGCCTTCCTGCTGCTGACCACGCCGATCGCCGGGCATCTGCTTGCCCGCGCCGGCTATGTGGCGGGTGTGTCTCTGTGGGGAGGCACGCGCGAAGACCAACTGGCGGGAGAGCTGCGCCGTGGCGACTTCGACAGCCCACAGACCAATTTTCCGGGGAGGAAAACCATGAACCCGACGATAGAGCGCGTGGTGCTGGGGCTCGCCAGCGGCCCCGGAATAGAAGCAGCGGTCAAGCATGCCGTTGCGCTTGCCAAAAAACATGGGGCGGAGCTGATCGGGCTTGCCATCATCGATGCAAAGACACTGCGGAATGTCGGACCGGTGCCTATAGGCGGCAACTACTACGCGGCGCAATTGCGCGATACGCTGGTTGCGAAGGCGCGGCGCAGGATGGCCGGGACCGTTCAGCTCTTCGAGGACGCTGCGAGGGAGGCCGGCATACCATTCAGCGTGATTGTGGAAGAGGCGGAGCCGACGCCATTCCTGCGCCAGCGCCTCGATAAGGGCTCCGTTCTCGTGCTGCCCCGTGGCGCCTGGTTCGACCATGGTCTTGCCGACAGAAAGATCGACCCGGCATCCCGTCTCTCGCGTCACCGCATCGCACAGGTGCAAGCCGGAGATGATGACGATACGCCGATCGTTGTTTTCGGTTGAGTCGGGATGACGAGGCTGCGACTCTCGGACGAAAGCAATCGCCGGGAGAAAAACAGCTTGCGCGCCAGAGCATTTACCGTGCCGGTCACTGTCCGGTTACCGCTTATCGCAGCCATCATGATCTTTGTAGCCGCCGTCGCATCGACGCAGACCGCCATCTTCTTCATGAGCCGGCAGGCAGACCGGCAACTGGAGACGATGGGGCACGTCTATCTTGACGGTCTTTCGGCGGCCCTCCTGCCTCACGTCATCGGCAAGGATGCGGACGGGATCCGCGCGACACTCCGGCAAGCGCTCGAATTCCACGAAGGGGTGGTAGACCGGAGGCTGACATTCATAGATACGCGCAACGGATCGATTATCGAGGCGTTGCGTCCGGAAGTTGAGCCTGGCCCGCCCCTGCCGGCGGAACTGAGCGCAGGAGCCTCGGGTTTCATCAAGTCGGACAATGGAGCAATCTGGATATGGCGACCACTTGTAGCGGACAATGGCAACCAGCTCGGCACGGTTGCAGCCAATATCGACATCGCCACCTTCGACGCGGAACGATGGGCGATCCGGTGGTTTCTGCTTCTGTCTGATCTGCTCTTCAGCGGCGCATGCGCGGTCATCGGCTTTTTCATGGTTCGAGGCATGCAGCGGCCGATGGCGGTCGTCGCGCATCACCTTTACGACGCAGCGCTCGGCATGCTCAAGCCGATCGAACCGCACGAGATGCCTGCCGACGACGTTCAGGCCGAGCGTATGATTCTCGCCTTCAACGCCATGGCCAACGCCGCGAACGAGCGCGAGGGTCTGATAGCGCATCTTGCCGGGCAGCAACGTGAGGCTGATCTCGGCCGACTGACCGCGACGATCGCGCATGAGATCAGAAACCCCCTCGGCGGTATGCGCACGGCCATCAGCACACTGAGGCGCTTCGGCGACCGGGAAAAGCCTCGCGGCGAGGCCGTCGAGTTCCTGGAGCGCGGCGTCGCCGCGCTCGAGCACGTCGTTGATGCGACGCTGGAGAATTATCGCGCGCGCCCCGAATGGCGACCGCTCTCCCGGCAAGATTTTGAGGATTTGCGCCTGCTGGTAGACGCGGACGGCCGCTCCCGCGGCGTGAGTGTCGCGCTGAATGTCGACGTGCCGGAAACCATCGCCGTCGCCGCGCTCGACGTGCGGCAGATTCTTCTCAACCTGCTGCTAAACGCTGTGCGCGCCTCATCGAAGGGTGGCAATGTGAAGCTGACCGCCCGCGTACGGAGCCGCGAACTTATCGTAACGGTCGAGGATGAAGGCAGCGGGCTGGACCGCCGGCTTGCGCATGCGATTGAGCGCGGGAACCTCGCCACCGAGGGGCCAGGCCTCGGCGTCGCTGTTGTCATTCGCCTCGTGGAACGGCTTCAGGGGCGCGTCGCGATTGAATCTGCTCCCGGTAGCGGCACGAGCATTACGCTCCATATTCCCCTGCAAAACAGGAGCGCGACGACATGACTTCCAGACCTCAAGTCCTTGTGGTCGAGGACGATACGATCCTTGGCGGCGCGATCGTGCAGCGGCTGAAACTCGAAGGCCTTGCTCCGGTCTGGGCCCAAACCTGCGCGGAAGCAATCGCAGCCCTGAAGCGCAGTCAGCCGGACTATATGCTGTCCGACATCGTGCTGCCGGACGGTTCCGGCGAGGACGTGTTCCGGAAAGCACAACCCTGGCTCGGAGACACGCCGATCCTGTTCGCCACCGCTTTTGGCGAAATTGATCAGGCGGTGCGGCTGGTGAAGGCCGGCGCCGAGGATTATCTGACCAAGCCCTACGATGTCGACGAGCTTGTCGGGCGCATCCGGCAGAGCCTTTCGCGCCGCAGCGCTTCTTCCGCCAGCGCGGCGATGCCGGAATTCGCGCTTTCACCGGCGATGGAGGCGATCGCCGAACAGTTGCGCCGCGCAGCAGCCACCGAACTCCCGGTTCTGCTGACAGGTGAGACGGGCGTCGGCAAGGAGGTCGCGGCGCGTTATCTGCACGCAAGCTCGCCACGCGCCGGTTCACCCTTCGTCGCGGTCAATTGCGGCGCAATCCCGCACGAGCTTCTGGAAAGCCAGTTCTTCGGCCATGAGCGGGGCGCGTTTACCGGCGCAGCTCAGGCGCATGTCGGCTTTTTCGAAGAAGCGGCGGACGGGACGCTTTTTCTCGATGAGATCGGCGAACTCGACACCCGCCTCCAGACGACGCTCCTCCGCGTGCTTGAGAATGGAAGCTATCGGCCGGTCGGATCGCGCAACGACAGGACGTTCGGCGGAAGGATCGTCGCCGCCACCAATGCCGATCTTGGCCAGTTGCGCGCGGAAAAAAGGTTCCGCGACGATCTCTACTTTCGGCTCTCCGTGATCGAGATCGTGTTGCCTCCGCTTCGCCAGCGTAGGGAGGAAATCGAGCCTTTATCCCGGCGATTTCTAAAGGAGAGTTCCACCGGAAACCGACCCGCGCTGAAACTGTCGGGCGATTCCTTGCAGGCGTTGTTGCGTCACGACTGGCCTGGCAACATCCGGGAGCTACGTAACCGGCTGCAGAGAGCGAGCGTGTTTGCGAAAAGCGATATCCTTGAGGCTGATGATATTTTCCCCGAGATGCGGCTGGAGACGCTTGAAGACGGGACGCTTGGCGATGCGAGGGATCGCGCGGAAGCTGATCGGATTGAGCGTGCCTTGATTGCTTCAAAGGGCCGTGTTGGTGAGGCAGCGAAGCAATTGGGCATATCGCGCACTACCCTGTGGAAACGGCGGGGGAGAAGCAGATCATAGCGGCGTGCTCCAGACCGGTAAGCGGGAAAACCCGCAGGTGGCCAAGCGCAAGAATAAATAATTTGACGATGTAAGAAATCCGACTGCAATCCTGAAGCAGAATTGCTTTGTACACCGCGGGGCTTGACGGGAGGAGCATGCTCCTCCCGTCAGATGGTCAACTGGCGGTTGGAGCCATGCCGCGCGGTTCGGCCATCAGACCGCGTATTAGGGCATAGCAGCCTAAAAGCAGAACGATCGTGAAGGGCAAGCCGGTCGAAACCGCAGCAGCTTGCAGCGCGGCCAGGCCCCCGCCGAGCAACAATGCAATTGCGACGAGTCCCTCGAAAATAGCCCAGAAGATCCGCTGGGCTACCGGCGCATCAACCTTGCCGCCGGCGGTAATCGTGTCGATTACAAGCGAGCCGGAGTCAGACGAAGTGCAGAAGAAAACGATCACAAGGACAATGCCCACGAACGAGGTGATCGCAGTGAGCGGCAAATGTGAAAGCATGGCGAAGAGCTGGAGTTCGAGCGCTGCATCGGTAATGTCGCTGAAACCCGCGTTTATCAGGCTGATTGCAGTCCCTCCGAAGCTGGTCATCCAGAGCACCGACACGAGTGAGGGAACCAGCAACACTGCAATCATGAACTCACGAACGGTTCGGCCGCGACTGACGCGGGCGATGAACATGCCGACAAAGGGTGACCAGGAAATCCACCACGCCCAATAAAAGGCGGTCCAGCCCTGCCGGAAATTGTCGTCCTCACGACCGAACGGGTTCGACAGCGCCGGCAGATGCTCGACATAGGCGCTCAGGTTCAGGAAAAAACCGGTGATGATCGCCAGCGTTGGGCCTGTAATGACGACGAACAGCAGCAGCAGCGCCGCCAGAACCATGTTGATTTCCGAAAGCCGGCGCACACCGGCGTCGAGCCCCGCCACGACCGAGACAGTTGCGATCGCGGTAATGCCGATGATCAACAGCACCTTCGACGTGTCAGTGTCCGGAAGGTCGAACAGGAAGCTCAATCCGGCATTTGCCTGCTGAGCGCCAAGCCCGAGCGAGGTGGCAAGTCCGAACAATGTTGCGAAGACTGCGAGGATGTCGATCACATGTCCCGGCCAACCCCAGATCCGCTCCCCGAAGACCGGATAAAAGATCGACCGCATGGTCAGCGGCAGCCCCTTGTTGTAGGTAAAGAGCGCAAGCCCGAGAGCGACGACGCCGTAGATCGCCCATGGGTGCAGACCCCAGTGGAAGATGGTCGCAGCCATCGCCAGCCGTCGGGCTTCTTCAGGAGCGCCTTGAGCGCCACTGAGAGGCGCCCAGTCAGTGCGCGCTCCGTTTTGCTCCACGATCCCGCCAAACGCGGCATCATAATGGCCAATCGGCTCGGCCACGCCATAGAACATGAGGCCGATGCCCATGCCGGCGGCAAAAAGCATGGCGAACCATGCGGCATAGCTGAAGTCGGCCACGGCATCGCGGCCACCAATGCGGATCGATCCCCACGGCAGTATAATCACCGCAAGGCACACCAGAACGAAGATGTTGCCGGCGATCAGGAAAAACCAGTCGAGGTTAGCGGTAAGCCAGTCACGTAAAGCTGTGAAGAAGACGGATGCTTCATTCTGTAACGCCAGCGTCACGATGACGAAGGCAACGATCACAAGTCCCGAGATCGCAAAAACAGGATTGTGGACGTCGAATGACAGCGCGCCCATCGCCCTTGTGACATTATCCTGGCCAATCTCATAATCGGTCTCGATAACATCCGTTGGTCCTTCGGGATCAGGAATCCCTGTCGATTCGGTGTCGCTCATATGTCCCTCTCCTATTGCTTGACCGCAGTCACGGTCACGTCGTGTCATGGCTCCCGTGGATGACAAACCGGAACGGTGTTGTATCAGAAGAGCGGTCGCGCCTTAACCCCGTAGTGTGTGAATGGCCGTCATTTCGCTTATGCAGCTCCTGTTTCAATCGGCATCGCGCCGGCGTCAGTAACGAGATTCCACAAAGGTCGCGAACTGCTGCGACGGTACCGAACTGCCCGCTCAAGCTGATGGCAGCAGAACCTGCGCGGGATCCGCTGACCAAGGCAAACGGCGACTTCGCCGGACACCAGTCAACGAATCTCTGATCGGCGATCGTGCCGGCGGCTTCTTCACCTCCACTACCTACTATGATGATGGTCGATGAAGCAGGGCTCTCTGGCGCAGGCGTAGCCTGGCTGGCGGATTTGTTTAGGCCAAGGCTGACTGTCGGCAACTGGGGAGGCGGCCGCTTCGCGGATCGGTCGTCCCTCGGAACTCCGTTTGTGACGCTTGCGGCGCAGGCTGCGGTGCTGTCGTCTTCTGGATCGGCGTAAGCAACGGCGCTGTGGCCTCGGCTGCAGTGTTCTTCATGGCAGCCTTCGGATTTGCGACGGTCTCTCCGATTCAGAAACTGGTGATGGACCGCGCCAGCCGAGCAGGAGCCCCTACGATGGCCGCCTCGGTGAACATCGGCATGTTCAATCTCGGAAATGCAATCGGCGCATGGGCCGGCGGTGCGACGATCGCCGCTGGATTCGGCCTGGCGTCTCCGAACTGGGCGGGCGCAACTCTCTCGCTCATGGTCCTTGGCCTGGCTGTGGTCGCTTGGGTCAGTTCTGGTAGAGAATATGCAGCGGTGCTTGCTGAATAGAGGCCATCTTGCCCCGGCATGCCGATGGGCGTGTTCGGCATGGCTGACCTGAGATGTAAGGGGTCAGCGCCTTTCAGGCTGAACTTTATGCCGAAGTGCGTCGACCACGAGCTGGAAGGCCGGCAGGTTCTGGCGCCGGCTGGGATAATAGAGGAAATAGCCGTCGAAGAAGGGCGACCAGTCGTCGAGGACCTGCGTGAGCGAGCCTTGCGCGATCTGCTCTATGACGATGTCTTCGGGAACGTAGGCGATGCCGTAGCCGCTCACCGCGGCGTCGATCATTACGTAGGAATCGTTGAACGTCAGCTGGCCCGAAACCCTGACGCGAAGCGCCTGCCTATCCTTCTCGAACTCCCAGGCGTAGAGACCGCCGGCCGTTTCGTGGCGCATGTTGATACAGGCATGCCGAACCAGATCCTGCGGATGCTCGGGCCTCCCGTTTTCGGCAAGATAGGCTGGTGAGGCGACGGCCACGAGCCGCCAGTCGGGACTGATCCGGACCGCGATCATGTCTTTCTCGACGCTTTCGCCCAATCGCACACCGGCGTCGAAACCCTCCTCGACGATGTTTCGGAACGTGCTGTCGAGCAGCAGTTCGACGTTGATATCGGGGTATTCGCGGAGCATCGGCTTCAGCCTCGGCCACACGATGCTGTGAAACGCATGATCGGAGAGGGTCAGCCGGATGGAGCCTGAAGGCTTTTCGCGGAACGCCATCAGGGAAGCGATCTCATCCTCGATCTCGGCCATGCGCGGCGTGATGGTCTGAAGCAGGCGTTCGCCGGCGGCGGTCGGTGCGACGTTTCGGGTCGTGCGTGTCAGCAGCCTGATGCCCATCTGCGCCTCCAGCTGCCTGATGGTGTGGCTGAGCGTCGATTGGGCGACGCCGAGCTTCGCGGCAGCCCTTGTGAAGCTGCGTTCCTCGGCGACCATCCGGAACCACGTCAGACGGTTGAAATCGATCCTGGCCATCGGGTCGTTCCCTGCGAATGCTTCTACAAGATTAATCGACCACATCGATAAGTCCATGCCGATTCTAGCGGCTAATCGACAGCGGCGAGCTCCCTTATGTTTGGCGCAGGCAGTTTTCCGGAATTCAGGCGGATAGCATGGGCGCAACCATCATCGATGCAGAAGACCGGCCCGGCGCGGCATGGGGTGCAGTCCTGTCGATGGCGCTGTGCGTGGCGATGCTGATCGCATCCGAATTCATGCCGGTCAGCCTGCTGACGCCGATGGCCGAAGGGTTGGGCGCGACGGAGGGCCAGACCGGACAGGCGATCTCGATCAGCGGGCTGTTCGCGGTCGCGGCGAGCCTGGCTGTCACCACGGTTGCCGGCAGGCTTGACCGCAAATGGGTGCTGGTGGCGATGAGCGCCTTCATGCTGCTGTCGCTGGTTCTGGTCGCGACCGCGCCGAATTTTGCGGTGCTGATGGTCGGCCGCGCGTTCCTCGGCGTCTGCATCGGCGGTTTCTGGGCGTTGGCGACCGCCGTCATCATGCGGCTTGTGCCGGCGCAGGACGTGCCGCGCGCGCTGGCCCTGATGTATGGCGGCCAGGCGATCGCGGCCGCCTTCGCAGCCCCTGTCGGCGCTTATCTCGGCGGCATGTTCGGCTGGCGCGACGTGTTTTGGGCGCTGACGCCGATCGTCGCCATAAATCTCGTCTGGCATGTGGTCGCGCTGCCGTCGCTGCCCGTCCGTCAAAGGCAGGATGTTCGCGCCATGATGGAGCTGGTGCGCCGCCCCTATTTCCTGCGCGGGCTGGTTGCGGTGATGCTGTCCTGGGGCTCGGCCTTCACCATGTTCACCTATCTGCGCCCGTTCCTCGAACAGGTGACGGGCGTCGACGTCACCGTGCTTTCCCTTCTCCTGCTGCTTCTTGGCTGCGCGGGCTTCATCGGAACCTGGGCGGCGGGACGCTACGTCAAGGGCGATGTCGCGCCCCTTCTGAAGCTGCCGGCGCTGGTGATGGGCGGGGCCACAGCCGGCCTGCTGCTGTTCGGCTTCTCCGTCATCGCGGCGGGTTTCTTCATGGTGGTCTGGGGGGCGATGAACACCATGTTTTCGGTGATCTGGATGAGCTGGATGGCGCAGAACGCCGGTGACGCGCCGGAAGCCGGCGGCAGCCTGATGGTGGCGGCGATCCAGGCGTCGATCCTGCTTGGCGCGGTGGTCGGCGGATTGTTGCTGGACGGCGTCTCGATCGGGGCGACTTTCATCGGCAGCGTGGCGTTGGCCGCCATCGCCGTCGCGCTCATCGGCGACGGACAGCGTATGCTGAAGCCGGAAGGAGTTTGACATGGCACATGCCGCCCGGATGTCCCGCCGCCATCTGCTGGCGGCAGGCTGCGCCAGCCTCTTCGCCTCCATCGTCCGTGCGCAAGGAGCCGCCATGCGTGTGAGATTGAGCTTTTCGGATCAGGATTTCACGGCGACGCTGGAGGACAATCCTTCCGCGCGGGATTTGATGACGATGCTGCCGCTGGACCTGACCATCGGCGATTATTCGACCAACGAGAAAATCGCCTATCTGCCGCGCAAGCTGACCGAAGAGGGCAGCGGCCGGTTCGAAAACGAGGCCGCGGGCGATCTTTGCTACTTCGCTCCATGGGGCAATCTGGCGATGTTCCATGGTCCCTATCGCTGGTCGCGTGGGCTGATCCGGCTGGGTCGGCTGGATGAAGGGCCTGCGCCGCTGCTGGTGCGTGGCGAGTACAGGCTGCGCATCGAGACACTTTAGAAGCCATAGGAGATGACCATGCAGATCTATCGTGCCGGGCAGACGCCTTCCCGCTCCGGTCCCGCAGAATGGTTCACCGGGCGCGTGCGCATCGACGCGCTGTTCAACGCCGCCGATCCCGACCGGGTGCAGGGCGCGCACGTCACCTTCGAGCCGGGCGCGCGCACCGCATGGCATACCCATCCGCTCGGCCAGACGCTGATCGTCACTTCCGGCCTCGGGCGGGTGCAGCGTGAGGGTGGCCCGGTCGAGGACATTCGCCCCGGCGATGTCGTCTGGTTCGAGCCGGGCGAAAAGCACTGGCACGGCGCGTCGCCTGAGACCGCCATGACCCATATCGCGCTTCAGGAGGTCGAGAACGGCAAGGTCGTCGACTGGCTGGAGCATGTCACGGACGAACAATACGGCGTCTGATCGGACGTCGCCAACCAAAAGGATATTTCATCATGATAAAGGACAAGGTCATCGTCATCACCGGCGCTTCCAGCGGCATGGGTGCTGCCGCCGCGCGTCATCTCGCCGCCGAAGGGGCCAGTGTGGTTCTCGGCGCGCGCCGCTCCGACCGGATCGAGGCGCTGGCGGCAGAAATCGCCGCGGCGGGCGGCAAGGCGATCGCGGTCACGACGGACGTGACCCGACGCGGCGACCTCGATGCGCTCGTGGAGGCGGCGGTCAAGACTTATGGCCGCATCGACGTTCTCATCAACAATGCCGGGATCATGCCGCTGTCGCCGCTCGACCGGCTCAAGGTCGATGAATGGGACCGGATGATCGACGTCAATCTCAAGGGCGTGCTCTACGGTGTCGCCGCAGCGCTTCCTTACATGCAGGCGCAGAAATCAGGCCACATCATCAATCTCTCCTCGGTCGCCGGCCATAAGATCTTCGGCGGCTCCGCCGTCTATTCGGCGACCAAGTCGGGTGTGCGGGTCATCTCGGAAGGGTTGCGGCAGGAAATGGCGTCCCACAACATCCGCGTCACAATCATCTCGCCGGGCGCGGTCAGGACCGAGCTTCTGGAACACATCAGCGAGAAGGACATCCAGAAGGCGAATCAGGATTACGTCGGCCAGGTCGGCGTGCCCGCCGAAACCTTTAGCCGGCTGGTCGCCTTCGCCATCAACGAACCGGAGGACGTCGGCATCAACGAAATCCTGTTCCGCCCGACGGCGCAGGAACTCTGAGCACGGCAGCCACCTGGCGGCGCTATTGCGCAGTCACCACAACTCAGGAGCAGGTTTCATGACTGACACCAATCGCGTGGTTATCGTCGGCGGACACGGCAAGGTAGCACTGCTCGCGGCGGGAAAACTCAAATCCGCGGGCTACGCGGTCGACTCGGTGATCCGCAATCCCGGCCAAAGCGATGCCGTACGAGCGGCTGGCGGCAATCCGGTCGTGCTCGACATTGAATCGGCCGATGTCGATCAGCTTGCAGCGGCATTCACCGGCGCCCGCGCCGTCGTCTTTTCGGCCGGCGCCGGCGGCGGCAATCCGGCTCGTACGCATGCCGTCGATTACGAAGCCGCAATCCGCGCCATGGCGGCGGCGAGCCAGGCGGGGGTCAGGCGCTTCGTCATGGTCTCCTACGCAACCGCCAGCACGGATGTGCACCGGCTCGACCCCGGGGATTCGTTCTATCCCTATGCCAGGGCCAAGCACGATGCGGATGAGAAACTGCGCGAAAGCACGCTCGACTACACCATCCTCGGTCCTGCCTTGCTCACCGCCGAGCCTGCGACCGGGAAAATCACGCTGACCGAAGACGCTGGCGACGACTGGCCGGACAACAAGCGCGTTACCTCCCGCGAAAACGTCGCCGAGGCGATCGCGCACGTCATCAAGGCCGATGCCGCCGTCCGGCAGACCGTGAACTTCTACGACGGCGACACCCCGATTGCCGACGTGATGAGTCAATGATCAAAATCCAGCAGATATAGGAGCAACAGGATGGCAAGGCCAAAGATCATCATTCACATGCACACGTCCCTGAACGGCAAGATCAACGGGCCGCACCTGCGGACGGAGGAAAGCCAGGCCTCTCAGGTCGAATATTACAATCTGTTCCTCGGGCCGGATCCGTTCTATCACAACCATAGCGGCTGGCTCAGCGGCAGCACGACAAGCGAAGTGAATTTTACGCATCATAAGGAGCCGGATCTCGATCCGGATGCGAAGGACGTGCCGCCGGGCGATTTCCTCGCGGAACACGACGAGACGATCCATTATTTCGCCATCGACCGTGCCGGAAAGCTGGCATGGAGCCGCAACACCATCACCTATTTCGACACAAGCGCGCATGTGGTGGAGATCATTCCGGAAAGCGTCAGCAACGCCTACAAGGATTTCCTGCGCCGGATGAACGTCTCCTACATCATCGCCGGCAAGGAGGAACTGGACTTCGCTGCGGCAGTTTCAAAGATCCAGGAAATCTACGGTAAGGACGAATTGCTCCTGAATGGCGGCGGCGGGGTGAACTGGTCGCTTCTGAAACAGGGCCTCGTCGACGAGGTCAGCATCGTCATGACGCCCGTGGCGGACGGCTCGACCGACTCCGCTTCCCTGTTCGACGGCAACCCGAAATACAACGACAACGATCCTGTCGGATTCGAGCTGATCGACACGAAGAAGTTGCCGGATGGCAGCGTCTGGCTGCGCTACAACGTGAAATAGAGCGATCGGAGCCGCGTTGATGCGCTCGAAGCAAATCCGCGACGGGTTTTAACCTGAAGATGGCAACACGGCGTTTTTCACGGATGCCGCACGGAACCCGCTGGAAACGGGTCTTAGGCCAATCATGCTGTCACTCTTCAACTGGCCGGATCGGGGTGGCTTGCGGATTGGCCAGTTTGAGGCTGGCGGGAGCAAGCCGCAAACCGGTTCGGTGTCGCAGAAACGGTCACGTAACCTCAACTTTTGCACCTGACTTTCGCGGAAAAATCAGCATTGGCGATTTTTAGCACTAACTCAGGAAACTTACGACAAACACTTTGGCTTACGCTCGACTGCCAACTTACGCTCGACTGCCAACCAGAGGCAGACGCTCAAGCATGATTTCAGGTTGATGGCGTTCCCAAGTAGCGGCTCGGCAATCGTCAGTCCAACAATGCCTGCCTCGGAGCCCGCCCGGTCGATCAGATTCAACTCATCGGGAACAATGTCCCCAAAATCCTGCTCGCCACAGACGTATAAACAGGACAGAAAGAAAGTAGCGAGGATTGTGACCGCCAAGTCGAAGAGTAAGGCAAGATACTCGATTCCGTTTGCCTCCATCTATGCTCGGCTCAGAAAAGGCTTCAAATGAACGTTTGCTCCCGCCGCAGCGGCGTATGGCAAGAAGCTGGGTGCGACTTGTGCGGCCGTCAGAGTTCCGGCTGGATCAGCGCGAGGCCGACGTCGGGATCGAGCTTCTTGCGCAAATGTTCCGGCGATTCCGTAAGAATGATTTCGAGCGTTGGACGGACATGGGCCGTCTGCAGATGCCCAGCGACAGCGCTGCCGTCGCGACGTCCCAGAACCGCGTGGATATGGAGGGCAGGCTTGCCGTCCGGTCCGACCGCGACATCGCCGGTCAGGGAGGCGACCTCGACCTGCTCATTGACCTCAATGGGAATATAGCTTCTCGACTCCCAGTCGAAGAAGGCGAGCCGTGCATTCTGAAAAGCGCCGATCGCCTTGAAGCTTGCGGCTTGCAGACCGGCGTCCTTCGCAAATGCCTCGAGACATGCCCACACTTCATCCCCGGCCGAAAGGACTATGGCATAGGTCTGTTGACCGTCGGTGTCGTGGATACGTTTGCTTTGCATGGTTTTGCGGTTCCCGGCCTGGAGTGGAGGATGAACGCCGCCTCCGTCTTGTTTGGTAACACCGAAAGCCCCTGCCAGTTCCGGTTGACAGGACGTTGCGCATCCGCTGTTACCGCAAAGGTCGTGCGTGAGCCGGCCTTCCCGCGCGACGCCTAATGCCCGAGCACCTTCTCCATCGCGTTCGGCCGGTCGTGCATGGCGAGCTTGTCCATGATGGTCGCGCTGGCGTCGTTCAGCCCGACCACTTCGGCCTCGGTGCCGGCCTTGCGGAATTTCAGCACCGCCATGTCGACGGCGTTGACGCCGGTCAGGTCCCAGATATGCGCCCTGCCGACGTCGATCGTCACCCGTTGCAGCTTCTCGGCGAAATCGAAGGCGGCGAGGAAGTCTTCGGCCGAGGCGAAGAAGATCTGGCCCTCGATGCAATAGCGCCGATGCGCGCCGTCTTCCGACAGCGTTGAGGTGACGCGGAAGATCTGCGCCACCTTCCAGGCGAAGAAGATGCCGGACAACAGCACGCCGACGCCGACGCCCAGCGCCAGGTTGTGCGTGCCGACGACGGTGGTCACGGTCGCCAGCATGACGAGGCTGGACCGGCGCGGGTGGCGCAGAAGATCGGCGAGCGACGACCAGCGGAAGGTGCCGATCGAGACCATGATCATGATGGCGACGAGCGCCGGCATGGGAATGAAGCCGACGAGGTCGCCCAGCACCATCAGCAGGAACAGCAGGAAAGCGCCGGCCGTCAGGGTCGAGAGCCGGGTGCGGCCGCCCGATTTCACGTTGATGACGGACTGCCCGATCATGGCGCAGCCGGCCATGCCGCCGAAGAACCCGCTGGCGATGTTGGCGATGCCCTGGCCGATGCTCTCGCGATTCTTGTTGCTGTCCGTCTCGGTCATCTGGTCGACGATCGACGCGGTCAGCAGGCTTTCGAGCAGGCCGACGGCAGCCACGGCGATCGATGTGGGCAGGATGATCCACAGCGTTTCGAGGTTGAGCGGGACGTCGGGGAAAAGCAGCACGGGCAGGACGTCCGGCAGTTCGCCGAGATCGGCGACGGTGCGGATATCGATGCCGAGCGCCAGCGCAAGCCCGGTCAGCGCTAGGATGCAGACCAGCGGCGAGGGCACCGCCCTGGTCAGCCGTGGGAAGAGGTAGATGATGGCAAGGCCTGCCGCGATCAGCACATAGGTTTCCCACGTCACCCCGATCAACTCGGGCAATTGCGCCATGAAGATCAGGATCGCGAGCGCGTTGACGAAACCCGTCATCACCGACCGCGAGACGAAGCGCATGATCGCGCCGACGCGCAGCCAGCCGGCCACGATCTGGATGACGCCGGCAAGGATGGTGGCAGCCAGAAGATATTGCAGCCCGTGCTCGCGAACGAGTGCACCGAACAGCACCGCCGTTGCGGCGGTCGCCGCCGAGATCATCGCCGGCCGGCCACCGGCGAAGGAGATGACGATGGCGATGACCACTGACGCGTAGACGCCGACGCGCGGGTCGACCCCCGCGATTATGGAAAAGCCGATGGCCTCGGGGATCAGGGCGAGCGCGACGACGATTCCGGCGAGGACATCGGCGCGAATGTTGGAGAACCAGTTACGGCGGATCGTTTCAGCGGAAAACATCGGCACATGATTGCAGCCCTTCCGGATCGCGCTGGCGAGCCGTACCGTCGGGCGGAGCTTTTGTCCTGAGTGTCCGGCGGATCGGCGGCCGGAAGAGCCACCCGGGGTTTCACCGGGTCCGGGGCGAGTGCCGTCGCCTTTGCCATATCGCTATCATGCTGACAAGCCGCGAGAAGGGAATGAGCGCGCGGGCGGAAATTCCCCGCTTGTCGCGCCAGCGGGGTATCGCGTTCACGCAGTCCACTGCATGGACTATTTACATGTGAGGACGCCTCCGGATAATGCGCTGCTGTCCCGGAGAGAAAGCGGAACAAGCGGCGAGGTCTGCCCAAAATCGAACCTACGACCCCCTGAATCTACGGCAGTTGGGTTTGGATGCCCAATTCGTTCTTCGCGAACGACTGGGTAGCGGCTCTCACGTACGTCTGAACCTTTACCGGGTTTATGACGAGATCAACGATGGTGTGTGGAGCAACCCCACAGGTAACAGGCTTGTTGGGAACAACCTTTGCTACGGTAATAAACTTTACAAGACGATCGAGGCGCTATGTGCTGAGGCAGCAGAAAGCCGTATCGGTTGGCAATGCGAGAAAAAGATCATCTTTCTCGGAGTGCTCGAAACTCAACGGCTTAACCATTGCGCCATGGTGGACCTGCTGCTGCGTCGCGGATAGAACCACTCTCGCGGCCGCTATCGTTTTCTTTTGCCGGTGATGTCCCGATATCGTCAGGGATTTCACTCAGGAAGCTGTTGCCCTGCTGCAGCCGTAGGCCGAGCGTCTGGACGAAACCGTCGAACCGCTTGAGGCCCCTGGTCTGGGCCACCGCGTTCTCCTCGGGCGGGAGCTGCGGGGTGACGGTCAGCCAGTGACGGATGAACAGCGCCAGCGTATCGGCGGTCAGCCGCATGTCGCGCTCCAGCCGTGCCGTCTGGCGCGACAGGCGATCGAGCCGGCGGGTGAAGGCGGCTTCGCGCATATCCTGCGCGTCGGGCGACAGGAAAGAGGCGATGGCCGCCTCGGCGACGGCCGAGCGCGATAGCCTGCGCCGGTCGGCGAGGTCGTTGAGCCTGACGAGCAGGTCGGATGGAAGGGTCAGGGAAAGGCGTTCACGCATGATGGTTCCTCATATATCGATGCCGTCATGCGGATCCATGGCGGCTTGCCGAGCGATGCCGCGCATCTGACGGCGCATGACCTGCCGCTGCCGGGCGCTGTCTACCTGATCGTCACCGAGCAGGTGTCGGAACTCGTCTTCGGGCGCCGGCTCCTTCTTCTCGCGAACGATCTCGACATGCTCCGGCAATTCGGGCTCGCGGCGAAGGCTCGAATTGGCCTTGTCCTCATCCTTCTTCTTCGCGGCCTTTTCGGCGGCCGCGACCAGCGCGGCATCGGGCGCAAGGGGGTTCAGCGCTGACCAGCCATCTGGCCGCGCAGTGACAGCGATCTTCGCCGGGTCGGGCGGCGGCAGGATGCGTTCGGTCATGCGAGGGTCGATATAGTAGCGTGCCTTCTTCGCCCGGATCGGCGGGCTGCCCGCGACCATGACGATCTCGTCGTCCGGCGGGAGCTGCATGATTTCGCCGGGGGTGAGGAGCTGGCGAGCGGTCTCCGAGCGCGACACCATGATGTGGCCGAGCCACGGCGCCAGCCGGCTGCCGGCATAGTTCTGCATCGCCTTCATCTCGGTCGCCGTGCCGAGGGCGTCGGAGACGCGCTTGGCGGTACGCTCGTCATTGGTCGCGAACGAGACCCTGACATGGCAGTTGTCGAGGATGGCGTTGTTCTGGCCGTAGGCTTTCTCGATCTGATTGAGGGATTGTGCGATGAGGAAGCTCTTGATGCCGTAGCCCGCCAGAAACGCCAGCGACGACTCGAAGAAGTCGAGGCGGCCGAGCGCAGGAAACTCGTCCAACAGCAACAGCACGCGATGCCGTCTGTCCTTGGCATGGAGGTCTTCGGTCAGCCGTCGGCCGATCTGGTTGAGGACAAGGCGGATCAGGGGCTTCGTTCGTGAGATGTCCGAGGGCGGCACCACGAGATAGAGTGTCGAGGGCTTCGGATCGGCAATCAGATCGGCGATACGCCAGTCGCAGCGCGAGGTGACGGCCGCGACGACAGGATCGCGGTAGAGACCGAGAAAGCTCATGGCCGTCGACAGCACGCCGGAGCGTTCGTTGTCACTCTTGTTGAGAAGCTCGCGGGCCGACGACGCCACGACGGGGTGCGGCCCGGCCTCGCCTAGATGCCGCGTCGCCATCATCGCGTCCAGCGTGGCCTCGATCGTGCGGCGCGGATCGGAGAGGAAGGCCGCGACGCCGGCGAGCGTCTTGTCCTTCTCCGCATAGAGGACATGCAGGATCGCGCCGACCAGTAGCGAGTGGCTGGTCTTCTCCCAATGCGATCTTTTCTCAAGGCTTCCCTCGGGATCGACCAGCACGTCGGAGATGTTTTGGACGTCGCGCACTTCCCACTCGCCGCGCCGCACCTCGAGCAAGGGATTGTAGGCCGCCGAGGCCACATTGGTCGGATCGAAGAGAAGGACGCGGCCGTGCTTCGCCCGGAAGCCGGCGGTGAGCTGCCAGTTCTCGCCTTTAATATCATGCACAATGCAGCTTCCCGGCCAGGTCAGCAGGCTCGGGACCACGAGCCCGACACCCTTGCCCGATCGTGTCGGCGCGAAACATAAGATGTGCTCGGCGCCGTCGTGCCTCAGATAGTCGCGCTCATAACGGCCCAGGACCACGCCGTCCTGCCCGAGAAGGCCTGCGCTTTCGATCTCGGACCGCTCGGCCCACCGCGCCGAGCCGTAGGTGTCGATGTCGGACGCCTCGCGGGCGCGCATCACCGACATGGTGATGGCGACGGCGATGGAAAGGAATCCGCCCGACGCCGCGATGATGCCGCCCTCGGCGAAGATGCGCGGGGCATAGGCTTCATAGAAATACCACCACCAGAACAGCGCCGGCGGATAATAGACCGGCCAGCCGGCGACCTCGAACCAGGCCGGGCCGAGCTGCGGCTGGAAGCCGAGCCGGAAGGCGACCCATTGCGTGCCGCTCCAGACCGAGACGAGGACGATCAGGAAGACGATGCTGATCTGGCCCCAGAGGATTTTCGTGCCGGACATGGAAGGTTCCTTTCGTCAGAGGCCGAGGTCGCGTTTGCGGCCGAGCGACCAGTCGATGCCGCCGCCGCTTCGGGCGACGCCGGAGATGTGCTGGCCGAGCTTGTGTTCGATCTCGCGGGACCAGGGAACGAGCTGGAAGCCGCGCCCGCCGTCCGGGGCGATGCCTTCGATCACTGCGAAGCGGCCGGAGGAGAGCGAGAGCTGACGGCGATAGGTGCCGGCGACATAATCCCCGGCCTGCGCCTTCACATGCGCAAGGCCGGTCTCGGCCGAGAGCTGCTCGCCCACGGCGTCAAGCTCGCGCCGGCGCAGCGTCGCCAGAAGATTGCGCTGCAGGACGATGCGCTGGCCTTCACGCCGGACGAGGCCCTCGTCTGCGAGATGTTCGGCTCGCGCGTCCATCGCCTCGCGCACCTCGCGGCCGAAGCCGTTCATTCCGAGCGGCATCGGATCGCGCTCGACCAGCCGGTGGTCGAGCCAGGTTGCGCCCGGCGCGGTGATCTGGGTCTGGAGATCGAGGTCGGATCGGTTGGCAAGGACGATGGTGGGCCGGGGATCATCCGGACCGCCGAAGCGGCGGACCTCGACGATGCCGCCGATGGGCGGCGCGTTCTCGAAGGCCTCGATGCCGCGCAGACGGACATGATGGGCGCGTCCGTCGGCGCCGTCGATCACGGCATAGGCTTCGCCGGTCAGCTCGTCATGAAGGCCCTTGTCGACCAGCCGGCCGATGATGGACGGCCCATCCCTGCCGGCGTCGATCGTGAAGTCGGCGACGCCGCGTTCCTCGCCGAGCCCGGCGAAGGCGCGGTGCATGGTCTTGATGATGTCGCCGCGCGCGCCGAGATCGCGCAGCGTCCGTTCCGCGCCCGGCTCGACGAACCATTCGTTGACGCCGGCATCGGCGGCGAGACCCATCTTTTCGAGATGGCGCAGGCGGGCGACGAGCAGGCGGCGGATCTCGGGATCGTCCGGCCCCTTCGCCTCGGGCCGCAGGTCGATATAGCCCAGCTCGTTGGACTGACGCGCGATCTCCCGATCGAGCCGCGTCCAGCGTTCGACTTCCACCTCGCGCGCGAGGCTGGAGCGGATCTCGTGCTCGGGCTTGGGGCCGAGCTCGGCGTCGACCAGATCCTCGGCGCGTCCGCGCAGGCCATGGCTGATATAGTCACGCGAGATGACCAGATCGGCGCCGGTTTCGTCGACACCGCGCACGATGAGATGGACATGCGGGTTGTCGGTGTTCCAGTGATCGACGGCGACCCAATCGAGGCGGGTGCCAAGATCCGCTTCCATTTGTTTGGCGAGATCCCGCGTGAAAGCACGCAGGTCTTCCATGTCGGTGGCGTCTTCGGGGGAGATGATGAAACGGAAATGGTGCCGGTCGTCCTGGCAGCGATCGGCGAAGCCGAGATCGTCGGCACGGTCGTTGTCGGCATCGAACATGACGCCCTTCTCGCCGTCGCGGCTGACGCCTTCGCGCTTCAGATAGGAGAGATGCGCCGAGATCGGCGCGGAGCGAAAGGCGCGGCCCCTGTGACGGGCGATGCGTGTCTGTGCGACGACGCGGCGCCGCGAGCCGAGCAGGTAGCTGCGCGACACGACATTGCGGCCGCGGCCGAAGGTGGAGCGGCCTGCGCCGCCGCCCCGGCGTCCCGATCCCGATGCCGATCCACTGGCGGGCGCATTGCTCGCCTGCCTGGCGGCGCGCAGCACCTGGTTGATGAAGGTCTTGGCGCGCGGCGCGCGGGTCGAGCGCGGCTTGCCGGGGCGGATGCGAAACTCGTTGTCGTCGCCGCTCATGCGTGCCTTCCGAGAGGCACGGCGAAGCCGCCCATACGAAATGCCTTTGATTTTGCTGGCAAAATCGCCCATGCGTATGCACGACCGACCGCCATATGCGCAAAACACCGAGCCATTCCAATGGCTTGACGGTGGCTTGCGCAGGCGCTTTTATCTTGCCGTATTCCAGTCGCCGTGCCCCTTCCGGCGCGCGACCCTTCCTGTCCTTTCCGGCACTCCGCTACAGCGCGAAATCGTGCGATCCAGCTCATGGGGCGTCTCCCGAGCCGGATCGCACGACGAACAGGGCCTCGGCAGGGGCCGGCGCGAGCGAACCGGGCGACGCGGCAGGCGCATCCGAAGGTGCGCCGGCGCTGCGCTCGCCGTGCAAGCCGGGTGCTGTTCCCGTGCTGGTGGGGGCCGTGACGAAGAGGGGAGCGTCACGCCAGTCGGTGACGCGCGGCGGGCCGGCGAGCGCGCCCAGCGCGAGCGGCTCGCCGGCGAGAACGGGCGCGAGCGCGGCGATGTAGTCGCGCGTTTCTAGCGGCAGGCCGCGTTTGCCGGCCAGGTATTCGTCATACCGGCCGGGACCGAAATTGTAGGCGCCGAGCATGTCGGTGACGGTGCGGTAGCGGTCCCACATGGCGCGCAGGTAGGCCGCTCCTGCGAGGATGTTGTCGCGCGGCTGGAACGGATCGCTGCCGAGCAGATGGAGCGCGCGCTGTTCATCCCATGTCGCGGGCATCAGCTGCATCAGGCCCATTGCACCGGCCGACGATACGGCGGTCGGATCACCATTGCTTTCGGCGGCGAGGACGGCCGCGATCCAGCCGGCCGGGATGCCGAAGCGGTGCGCTGCCTCGGCGATGTCGACGGCGTAGGGAGCGCCGGCCGCTGGCTGCGCGGCCTGCACGGTTTCGGCCCGGCTCGCGGGCGCTGGCGCGAGGCCGAGAAGCAGGCCGGAAAGGAGAAGGAAGAGTGCGGGGCGTCGGACGGCGCACGACCGTTCGACGCCGGCAGGACGTTGAACCGCCACCGTTCAGCTCTCCGTCCGCTTCTTCTTCGGCTCGTTGCTATGCAGGCTCCAGGCGGTGTCGTCGTCACCGTCACGGAACAGGTTGGCGCGCAGCCAGCCGATAGGCGGGCTGTAGATTTCGATGGAGACGAACTCGCCGGCCTTCTCGCCGACATGCGACCAGCCGGCGCCGATGTCGAGGCCGTCTTCGTCGCCGAGCAGGATGCGGTAGGCCGGCGCGTTCTCGGCCTCCGACGGCTTGGCCGGAACGAAGGTCAGCGGCTCGTCCATCCCGACTGCGCGGAAGCGTCCCTTGAAGCCGGTTTCCGTGCGGGTGAAATTACCGAGGTTCGCCATGGTCGTGTCTCCTGTGGTTGATGGTTGCGGAAGGCTCACGGCTCCAAGGCCGGATCGGTGAAGCGCCAGCGGAAGCGTCCGTCGCCGTATTCGTCGGTGTAGAGAGGGAGCACGCGGCCGATGACGGTCGAGGCCGGAAGCGCGCCGAAGTAGCGGCCGTCGAGGCTGTCGGGTGCGTCCCAATTCATCAGGAAGATTTCGCCGTCCGCGATGGTGCGGCAGCCCTGCCATTGGGGCAGGTCGCGACCGAAGCGATCGCGCGGCCGCGCGTCGCCATAGGCGTGATCGTAGGCGATGATCGTCAATCCACGGCGGCAGACCTCGGAGCCGGGCAGCGCCAGGACGCGCTTGATGAGCGGGACGCCGCGCGGCAGGTAGCCGCGCGCGGCGAGGAAGGCGGCGAGGTCGTCGGGCGGCAGCACCGCGACCAGATCGCCGACGTCGACCGCGTCGGCCGGGGCGATCTCGTAGAGCCCGATCGGAACGCTCGGCGATGCGTTCCAGATGAAGCGCGGCGCATGGCCGGTGACGACGGGCGTGGCGACCAGAGCCGCACCGGCGAGCATGGCGAGGAGCGTGATGCTGCGCGGGCTCATGGCAGGATGCTCCGGCGCACGCGCCAGGCGTCGTGCTGCTCGCGCGTATAGAGACGCGGTTCCACACCGGCGGTCAGCCGGTTGTGGACGTGCCGCCAATATGCAGGCGCGGCGTCTGCCGGGTGGATGCGAAGCGCCTCGATCGCGTCGATGAGCTGAAGCACGCGCTCGACCTTCGGCCAGCCGTGGAGCTTCAGGAGAAGATCGCCGCCGGGCCGCACGAAGGGAAGCGTCTGGAACGGCTCGCCGCGTCCAATGGCGCGCAGGATGTCGATGCGCGACACGACGGTGCCATAGTCGTTCGACGCCCAGCGAACGAAGGCGAAGACGCTGTTCGGCGCAAAGCCGACGACGCGGCTATGCCGGTCGATCGTCCGCTGGTAGATCGGCTTGCCGAAGCGGATGCGGTGCTCGATGCGGCCTTCCTCCCAGGTGAGGTGAACCAGCGTGGTGAAGGGCGGCGCGTCGTTCGGCCGCGCATGGCCGCCCATGCGGTGGTCATGAAAGTCGGTCATGGCGTGTCTCCGTCGTTCGGCGGAAACTCCCGTGCGAGAAGGTCGCGCAGCATGTCGGCGACAGTGACACCGCGCCGAAAGGCCGCGATCTTGATGCGGCCGCGCAGCGCCGGCGTGATGTGGGTCTGCGGATCGTTGTAGATTTCGCGCCAGGGCGTCTCGGCCGGATAGAACTGGACGGCCAGCTCGTGGACCCGTTTGAAGCGGTCGGCATGAAAGCTCGTGCCGTTCTGCTTCTCCCAGACGATCTCCTGAGCGAGCCGCAACCCGGCGTCGGCGAAGCGGTCGGCGGTCGCCATGAAGCTGCGCAGCGAGCCGAAGACCCACATCGAGCCGGTCGGCGCAAGCGCGGCGCGCGCGAGAGCCAGCCAGCCCTCGACGCGCCGATCCCAGGCGAGCGATGTGTCGCCATAAGGGGGATCGGCCAAGATCATGTCGTAGGGGCCATGCGCCGGCATGCGGTCGCGGCAGTCGCCGGACAGGATGATCTCGGGGAGCACCATCATGGCGCGGCCCTCCCGGTGCCGAGGCGCTCGACCTCGACCGCCAGCGCCGCGATCTCGCGCGCGGCGGGCGACTGGCGGTCGATGTCCGAGGCGAGCCGTCCGGTCTGGGCAGCGTCGGCGAAGACGACGCGCTGCCCGACCGTGGCGGCGAGCAGGGGCGGATCGTGGTCGGCCAGCGTCTCGGCCGTCTCGCGGGCGATGACGGTGCGCGCGCCGCAGCGATTGAGCACGAAGCGGGCGACGAGCTGCGGCCGGTAGATGCGGGCCTCGGCGAGCAGCACCAGCATCTCGGCCGACGCCCAGCCGTCGAGCGGCGACGGCTGCACCGGGATCAGCACGAGATCGGCGGCGAGCAGCGCGGAGCGCATGAGGCCGGCGACACGCGGTGGGCCGTCTATGACGACGTGATCGACTTCGCGGGCAAGTTCGGGGGCCTCGCGGTGCAGCGTGTCGCGCGCCAGGCCGACGACGCCGAACAGGCGCGGCAGGCCCTCGCGCGGGCGTTGCTGGGACCAGTCGAGGGCCGAGCCCTGCGGGTCGGCGTCGACCAGGGTAACGCGGCTCCCGCCCACCGCCAGCTCGCCGGCGAGATGGAGCGCGAGCGTGGTCTTCCCGACCCCGCCTTTCTGGTTGAGGAGCGCCACGATCATCGGCGGCCTCCCGGCGGATCGAGAGGGAGGAGCGGGTCAATGGGGTCGGAAGGGTCCAGGCGGTCGAACGGGGTCGGCGATCTGCTGGACGCGGCGCTCGAACGGCCCGACTTCACGGCAGCGTCGAGGCTCCGGGCGGTCTCACGGATGAGGTTTTCCACATCGCGCGCGCGCCCTTTAAAGTTATTCTTATTGTTAGACTCTAAGTTAAGGCCCGGAATCGTCGTGTCTGGCCAAAGGGTTAGCTGGTGTCGCTGCGTGTGATCTCCCGATGGCCCTGCGTGTGATCTCCCGATGGTCCTTGCGTGTGATCTCCCGATCGTTTCCACAGGATTATCCACAGGCCCTGTGGATAAGTGCGCCGGCAGGATACGCAGCATCTCGCGGCCGCCATCATGCTCGATGCGCAGGCGGTAGCCGGGCAATGGCTGACGTGCGGCGATGCGGCGGATCTGGAGCGCGAAGTCGGAGACGCGCGCCAGGCTGCCGGATTTCTCATGCAGGTGATGGAGGTCGAAGACCCAGCCCTGCGGCTGGCGGCCGGCATGCTTGCGGGCGACGCGGTAGAGCCAGCGTTCGATGCCGCCCTTGAGACGGAAATAGGCGCGGTCGATGGCGAGGACCAGCGAGCGGTCGACGACGCCGCGATAGAACCAGTCGGGCAGGACCAGCTCCATGCCTTCGACGCGGCCGTCATGGCGCGTGAGTTCCTCCCATTCGTTCACCCAGGAGAATTGGTGCCGCCGCCAATGCTCGCCGTTGCGGATGGTGGTGCGGATCGAGGTCGATTGCAGGCGGGCGAGCGCGGCCTTGAGCAGCTTGTAGTCGCTGGCGCCGGTCTCGCGCCCGATGGCGGTCAGAAGGTGAAAGGGAATGAAGCGGAGGGAGCGGGAGGTGCCCAAGCCGAGATTCTCGGCCTCGACGATCTGCCCCGCGGCCCAGATGAGGATGTCCGCATCCCAGATGGTCGCCATGCCATGCTGCGGCACGGCGAGAACCTCGACACGCACGGCACCGGCCTCGTAGAGGATCGGCACGGTGCGCCGTGATTTCGCCAGCGAGAAGAACGGGCGCTCCATCAGGTCGCGCTGGTCGCGCGGGCTGGCGTCGCCCGTCGCGATGACAAAGGGATCGAGGCGCGTGCGCTCGGAGGCGGGAAGGCGTCGGGACATGCGTGACGGCCCTCAGCGCGCGGAGCGACCGGGCGCGGGATAGTGCTGCCTGTTGCCCGGCAGGGCGGGCAGCACGCTGCCGCGCGGATCGGAGGTCGAGGCGACCGTGCCGCGCTCGGCCCAGGCTTCGAGTTCGTCGATCGCGTAGACGACGCGGCCGCCGAGCTTGCGGAACAGCGGCCCGGTGCCATAGGTCCGGTGCTTTTCCAGCGTGCGGGGCGAGAGACCGAGAAAGTCTGCGGCTTCCCTTGTGCGCAGAAAGCGCGGCGGCAGGAGAGCGGGATTGGGGTGCATGGATGCCTCCGTGGCTCTGGGGGATGCCGCTCGGGGCGAGCGGCGGTCAGGGGTCACGGTGGCGAAGAAGCGGGGCGCAGGGAGTGGGGGATTTAAGGGAGTGTCAAATATCCCCACCCTGACCGGGAGTGGTCAGGGGCGGCGGCGGAAGCGCAGAAGCTTGAGATAACCGCCCGCGATCATGGCGGTGCCGTCACGGAGGAGATCGCGCACCGTGTCGCGGAGTGGCGAGGATTGCCAGTGCTCCTCGGCGATGCGTTCGACGCCGAACAGAACCTGGGCGATCTCGCGCTGGCTGGCGCGATGCTGGCGGGCGTCGACGGCGCGCAGCATCACCTTGAGGCGTCGTCGCTGCTGCGCGGTCATGCGCTGATCGGGTGGAACACGGTAGCCGGCCAAGTGACGCAGCAGGCGATCCAGCGCGGCGACGCGGTCGAGACCGTCGCGGTCGAGCGCGATAGCAACCGATATCGGATCGTCGGGCCGAATCTCGGGATCGGCGATCAGGTGCAGGCCAGGGCCGATCTCGCGCAGGAGGAGATGGAGTTCGTCTGGCGCGATCCTCTTCTCACCGGCAAGGAAGGCGCGCAGGGTGACGGCTCCCTCCCGCGCGGGCGCCAGGTTGCCCGCCACCCGCAGAATAGTGGTGTCGGCGGTCTCGCTCCAGAAGATCGGTTGGTCGCCTGCTGTCAGACGTGGCCGGGCCGCGAAATCGCAGCCCCCAGCGGCTCTCCATCGGTTCGGGGAGCGGCTGGCCGAGGCGGTCTGCGCGCCACAGGTCACGATAGTCTTGCTGATAGTCGCCGTTCCGGCGCAGACACTCCCAGGCGAGATGATCGACGCCTGCCTCGTCCATAAACCCATAAGCGGACTCTGCCCGCCAGCGCGACGTGTCGGGTCTCATGATATTCCTCCCAGGCTACGAACGCAGGTCAAACAGGAAGATGATCCGGTCGGGTTGCGCACCGCGCAAGTGCCTCGGGCCGCAAACCGCCTTGCCTTGTCAGCAATGCGACGGGCTACGAAACTTCAGTTCAGGCGGCCGAGGCGCAGGATCTTGTAGCCGTGTTCGGTCATCCAGTGGGCGCGGGCGAGGTGCGTATCGTGTACCCGGCGCGCGCGCTCAGGCTCGGTGCCGGGGTCGATGCCGAACAGGATTTCGACGGCTTCCTGCCAGTCGGCGCCATCCGCCTCGGCATCGAGCAGGCGACAATAGAGCTTCACATGCGTGCGGTCGTAGTCGGTGAGAAAATCGCCGTTGGGCGCTTCATCACGAAAGGATAGCGTCGCCATTGCGCCCTTTCCCCAATTGCGACGTCTGGTGCGATGGCGCGCACAATATCACAATGACGTGATTGGTAAACGGCGATTCACCATAACGCACACGCATGCGGCATCGCGTCCGGTTTGGGGAAATGGCGTCAGCGACGCCCAGTGCTCGGGACATCCAGCATCACTCCGATATGCCGGTCGGAATTGATGAAGACAATGCCTGCCGCTTCCAACGCCCTGCGAACCCTGTCGGCAGTGCTTTCGAAGACGCGCTCACCATTGACCGACTCCATGCGCTTGAGCGCGGTCAGAGATACGGTGGCCCTGTCTGCGAGCGTCTCCTGTGTCCAACCCAGCAATGCGCGCGCGGCCCGAGTTTGATGGGCGGTGATCATACACGATCACCTCCCACCGGCACTGAGTCTCGCGCCAGAACTACGGCTATAATAGTCGTAGTTTACGAAAGAATCGAGCCATAATCGCTCGCCGGGGCAGTCATGCGAACGTAAGAGATATCGAGTGATTCGGCTGGCCGAGCGCCGCGTCCACCACAACTCGCCTATCCAGCCGTCTTGTTGCCCCCTTCACGGGATAGCTTGTCGATTGACGATCAAAACTGGACGCTGGGCCCCCCAACAAAAGTGCGAGAGTATCTCAATTGCAGTTTGTCGCTGCTCTGTTCACCATCTTCTTTATGACCATGGTTGCGGCGTCGGGAGTCGCCTTGTCCCAGGGGACAACCACAACGCCGGTTCAGCTATCTGAACCAAAGGTGATCATGGAAGCCGATCCGTTGCCGCCTTTCACCTATTGGGCGCCGGAGAATTCGACGATCCGCAAACATCCACGCCTTTCCGGCGTCTGGATCGCTGAGACGGCGGATGGTCCGCGGATCTACTATTTTGGCGACAGGTGCCGAGCTTCGGAGTTTCAGGGTTTTATCGGCAAACAGCTTGATGCGCTCCCTGAAAGGCCGGCTGACGCAACATGGCGAATGGCGTGCTCGATATGCGCGGTAACGTCGGATCTCGGCCGTGAACGGATGAACGTTTTCTACGACGATGTTTCACGCAAGATCACATCGATCTCCTGCGGGTAGACCCGAGTAAATATCCGGGAAAACATGAGGAAAACCCGGCGGCTTGCGCCGCCGGGTTCCATCTCTTCCCGCTAGAACGGTATTTCGTCGTCGTAGTCGGGCTGGCTGCCATTGTTGTTTTCAGTCTGCTTTGCCCGGCTCAGGAAATCGACCGTCTCGGCGATGATCTCGCAGCCGTAGCGGTCGTTGCCCTGCTGGTCCTTCCACTTCGTGTAGTGGATGCGCCCGCGGACCAGAACCTTCATGCCTTTCTCACAGTATTGCTGGACCGTCTTGCCGAGGCCGTTGAAGCAGGTGATCCGGTGCCATTCGGTATCCTGAACCCGGTAGCCGTTCTCGTCGCGGACGACCTTGCCTTCCGAGTAGCGGGGGCGCGAGGTGGCCAGGGTGAAGTGGGTGATGCTGGTGCCGCCCTGGGTGGTGCGGGTTTCGGGGTCCTGACCGATGTTGCCGGCGAGAATGACGATGTTCTGCATTTTCAAGTCTCCGTTGCTTCTCGGAGGGACCATCCCTCCGACGAGACCCGGCCAAGGCCGGCGGGAGACGCCTGCAACTGCCTGCTCGCTGGCAGCTCGCCCATAAGGCCCGGAGTGGAGCGGGCAGCCGCGCTTGCGCGGCAACACGGTCCGGAGCCGCGTGGGTTGCGGCCGGAAACCGCACGGACTTAGGGGATCAGTCAGTCGGAGGGATGGCGCCGCTGAAAGCACGAATACGGGGACGCGCGACAGAACCATCATCCTTGCCAACAGCGAACAGACCGGCCCAGAAGCTGGGACATCGGGCAGACCCAACTCTCACTCCTTCTTCCACCAACCATCCTTGCGCGCGCCGCTGGAAGTCGTCTGTGATGAGAACAGCCCGGAATCGGGTTTCGGATACGGTATGGCGACGCATCGGTTGAAATGGCTCGCGCCGGGCCAGAGGCAAAGCGGCGAGAATCATGACGGTGAACGCATTCGCATCCAATGGTTGGATTTGCAGGTAACGATCACCTGGCGGCTGCCGGGTTTATGCCGATGACAGATTTCCGTGTCGGGCGAATCAGACTGAAAACGACGGCGGCAAGGCAGGGTTGATATGATCGCCGTGTTCGCGCGAGAGCTGTCATTCGCGGGAGTAGTTTGCGCTCTATTCTGCCCGATCCGGACCGTGTTGGTCTCTATTCAGCGGGCACCGCTGCATATTCGTCATGGGAGCCCGCCCAGGCGACCGCAGCCAGCCCAAGAGCCACGAGCGAAAGGATTGCCCCCGCCCAGTTCGGAGACGCAAGGCCGAAGCCGGCCGCAATCGTCGCGCCGCCGGCCCATGCGCCGATGGCGTTGCCGAGGTTGAACATGCCGATATTGACCGAGGCGGCCATGGTGGGCGCGCCAGCGCGGCTGGCGCGGTCCATCACCAGTTTCTGGATCGGGGAGACGGTTGCAAATCCAAAGGCGGCCATAAGGAATACCGAGACATAGGCGACGACGCCATTGCCGACGCCGAGCCAGAACACGATCAATACAGCAGCCTGCGCCGCAAGTGTCACGAACAGAGTTCCGAAGAGCGATCGATCCGCGAAGCGGCCGCCCACCCAGTAGCCGACGGCCAGCCCGAGGCCGAAGAGCACCATCAGCCAGGCTATGGCGGGATCGGAGAATCCTGCTTCTTCGGCCATCATCGGGGCGATGTAGGTGATGGAGGTAAAAAAGGCGGCAGGGCCGAAGATGGTGATGCCCATAGCCAGCAGAACCTGAGGGTCGACGAAGGCGTGCAGTTCTTCCTTCAGGGCGATGGCCTTGCCCGCGTCGATCCGCGGCACCAGCAGCGTGACGCTGAGAATGGTGACAAGACCGATGCCGGCGATGAGCCAGAACACCAGCCGCCAATCATAGACCTGCGCGAGCCATGTGCCGGCAGGCACGCCGAAAAGATTTGCCAATGTCAGTCCCGAGAACATGAGGGCGATGGCGCTTGCCTGCCGATCCTTCGCAACCAGCGAGGCGGCGATGATCGAGCCGATGCCGAAGAAAGCGCCGTGGTTGAACGCGGTCAGGATGCGGCCCGCCAGCGCGATCGGGAAAGTCGGCGCGAGCGCGGTGAGGACATTTCCCAGCGTGAAGATGAGGGCCAGGCCGATCAACATCGTCTTGCGCGGGATTTTCGCGCCGAGAACGGTCAGGATTGGCGCACCGACGAAAACGCCCAGGGCATAGGTGGTGGCCATCAGGCCGGCGGTCGGAATGTCGACGCCGAAATCACTGGCGATCTGCGGCAGGATGCCGGCGATGACGAATTCGGTCAGGCCGATACCGAACGCGCCGATCGCCAGCGCGAACAGGGCGGCTGGCATGAGATGTCTCCATTTACGGATTTCAATCCGAACATTGTTCGGCTATAATCCCTATATGAGACATCGTGTTCGGAGATAAAGCCGGAATGGGCGCAGTAGGGAAAGAAACAGACGTCGTTCGGCAGACGAGGCATCATCCGGCCGAACTCGACCTGATCGACCGAAAGATATTAGGTGCGCTCGCGGAAGATGCCTCACGGAGCTACGCTGAACTCAGCAGCATCGTGAATTTATCCGCGCCTGCCGTGCATGACCGGGTCAAGCGCCTCAAGCGCGATGGCGTAATCAAGAGCACCGTGGCGATACTCGACGGCTGCAAACTTGGCCGAACCTTGCTGACCTTCCTCGTGGTCGACACCAGCAGCTACAACGCCACGCGCCAGTTACTGACGTTCGTCAACAGACCTGAAGTCGAGGAACTGCATACTGTCGCCGGCGACGGATGCGTTTTCGTGAAGGTACGGGCAGCCGATACCGAGTCCCTGGAAGAATTCCTGATGGAGATCCAGAGCCTCGAAGGCGTCCGATCCTTGCGCAGCTACATCGCCCTGTCGACGTTTCTCGAAAGAGGGCCGTCGCCAGACTGACCAACTCGTCCGGGGTATGAAACTTCCCTCTAGCGCCGGATGACGATGATCCCCGCAAGGGCAATGAGGGCCATGCCCAGCATGGATGCCAGATCGAGACGTTCCGAGAACAGCACGACACCCCATAGCACCGCGAAAGCGAGATAAGAGAAATCCCAGGTGGAGACGATGGAGGGCGGCCCCGATTGGTAGGCGATGGCGGTTCCGACGCTGCCGATCAGCATCGTTCCGCTCAAAAGCAGGATCAACGCCCATTGCCCCGCGTCCATCGGAAGCCAGGCGCCCATGAACAGGCCCGGTGTGGCCGCCTCATCTTCGGCAAAACCTGCGAGACTTGCCCCGCCGCCAAGGACGATCGCGATCAGGTTGAAGACCAGCGCCAGGATGAACGGGTTTTCGGAGCGGGTTTTGGTGCGCGTCACCACCATCCCCAGCGCGTAAAGGATGGCCGAGGCAAGCGGCATCAGCGCGTGAATGTTCAAATCCCCGGCTTCGGGCTTCAGCATCAACAGCACCCCGCCGAAACCGATGGCCACCCCTGTCCACCCCTTCGGCCCGACCGGCTCCCTGATCCAGATGGCCGCAAACAGGGTGATGAACAGCGGGATCGTGTAATAAACCGCTGCCGCCATCGAGAGGTCGAGACGCGGCAAGGAGGCGTAGTAGAAGAGCAAGCTTGCAAGCAGCAGGGCGCTGCGCAGCGTGGTCCACCCCGGATGGACAGGTCGCAAGGACACTTGCGGGAAACGCCATCTCAGGACGGCGACCAGCAGGGGCAGCGTGACGCAAGCCCGCAACAGGACGAACTGCGACAGGGGCATGTTCGAGATCGTGACCTTGATGATCGCATCGGCGATGGAAAGCGTCAGGCAGGTAAACACCATTACCGCCACGGCGAAGCCTACCCTGTCCACCTTCGGAATTGCCTGACCGATCGTCATTCATGCTCCTTTGTCGGCGGGAGGTTAGCGTTCCGAGATAAATCTGATAATGCGGTCACTACAGAAATACTGTCCGAAAATACGGACAATCAGAACGTAGGATATGAAAGCCAAGACGATGGACAGCGTGAACGACATGATCCTTCTGGCCGAGGTTGCAGAAACGGGCAGTTTCACGCAGGCGGGGCTGCGGATAGGGATGCCGAAGTCCACCATAAGCCAGCGAATCGCCCAGCTTGAGGAACGGTTGGGGCTGCGGCTTCTGAACCGCTCCACCCGCCATGTCAGCCTCACTGGCCCAGGTCAGATCTATCTCGACTACTGCCGCCGTGTCCGGACCGAGGTCGCGGCCGCAGCCGTCGCAATAGGCAATCTGAAAGAGCAGCCGGTCGGGACGTTGCGCATCACCTGCCCCGAGGTGACGGCCAGCCACTTCATGCCGGCCTTCCTTCAGGGCTTTGCCGTGGCATATCCCCGGATCGCTGTTGAGTTGATCGCCACGAACAGGAATGTCGACATCATCCGGGAGCGGATCGATTTCGCGTTCCGCGTCGGCGTTGTCACCGGCCAGGATATGATCCTGCGGCGGATTTCTTCCATCCGGCGGATACTGGTCGCCGCGCCGTCCTATCTGGAGACGAGCCCGCCGCTCAGGGAGCCTGCAGAATTACTGCTCCATCGCTGCCTGATCCATGATGCGCAGCCGGAATGGATATTGTGTGCGCGTGATGTGCGATGGGCGCAGCGTCTTCCTGTCGCTACCGTATCGGATTCGATGGGCTTCCTGCTTCAAAGCGCCATAGAAGGTGGCGGGGTCGCGCTTCTTCCGGCCTATATATGCCAGCCCGCGCTGACAACTCATCGCCTGATCGAGCTGTTGCCGGACTGGGACATACCACCATACGAGATGATGCTGGCCTTTCCCAATGTGAGGAACCAGTCAAGGGCGCAGGCCGCGTTCCGCGCCTATGTGAACGGTTGTGATTTCTCGGCATTCGGCGGTGCGCCCAGCCGACGCCGGTGAGTTCAGAGTGTTAAGAGTAAGCTCGTCGTTGAGAATATCGCGTCTATCGCCCGCTTCTGATGTGAATGTCAGTCCATGGTTTTAGCCAGAATTGGGTCGGAAGCAGAAATCTGACGAGGATTCGACCGAGGCGACCGCCCGGCGGCGCTTACGCTCCGCCATCGAACTTCATGACGGGGATGCCGAGCTTGCGAGCCTTGTCGGCAAGGTTTTCCTGAATCCCCGATCCCGGAAAAACGAGGACACCGACGGGCAGGACGTCGAGCAGCGCGTCGTTGCGCTTGAAGGGCGCGGACTTGCCATGCTTCGTCCAGTCAGGCTTGAAGGCGACCTGCGGCACCTTGCGATTGTCCGCCCATTTCGCGGCGATCAATTCGGCGCCCTTGGGCGAACCGCCATGCAGCAGCACCATGTCGGCGTGCTTTGCGCGAACCTGATCGAGCTTCGCCCAGATGAGGTTGTGGTCATTGTAGTCGAGACCGCCGGTCAGGGCGACCTTGGGACCGGGGGGCAGCATCACCTCGGTCTCGGCCCGGCGCTTCGCGGCCAGGAAGTCGCGGCTGTCGATCATCGCGGCGGTGAGATTGCGATAGTTGACCATTGAGCCGGTGCGAGGGCGCCAGGCGGTGCCGGTGTGGCGCTCGAACTGTTCGGCGGCGATGTCGCGGAAGAGTTCCATGCTGTTGCGCCGTTCGATGAATGTCTGCCCTTCTGCCGTCAGGCGTTCCAGCTCGACGGACTTCACCTCGCTGCCGTCCTGTTCCCGCTGAAGACGGCGCTGCGCCAGCTCGTTATCATCCAGGTTGCGCTCTACCCGGCCGGTGGCGCGATGGAAGACATTGACGGTCGACCAGAGCAATTCGTCAAGGTCGGGTTCGAGGCGGGTATCGCCGAGCGTGGCGATCAGGGCGTCGAAGATATCCGCGACGGCGCCGGCGACGGCGTTGCCTTCGGGAAGCGGCCTCGGGTCCGCTTCATCCTGAAACGGACGCCAGCCGTAAAGCTGGAGTTCGGTGAGGACATGATCGGTGGGGGAAGAGGTGTGAACCAGCCCGAAACCCGTATCGTCGTCTTCGTGCATCATCGGGAGCTTCCTTCGTCTGGAGCCGCGCCCATCGCGGCCTTCGCAGGCGTCGAAAGCCCACGGGCGGGACGGGCTGACACCCCCGCGCTCCCGCGAGGGCTCGATGGCCGGGTACGGGCTATTTTGACTTTCGCGATGCAAAGGCGGGCCAAGACGGGGTCCCCACGCGACCTGTCGCGTGGGGTGGCTAGCCGCCGGCGGAAAATAGCCCGCACCCGGCCATTGTCTGCCCGGACCGTTTGTGGGCCGATCGCCCTCTGGGAAGGCCGTGGGCGTGGCCTCTCCGACAGACAGCGCAGGTGATGCATGGGGACGACGGGTGAAGGCGGACCGGAACGCGCCTCTCCCCCTACATCTCTCCTCACCCCTCCAGAAAGCGCGCCCTGTCTTCAGGATGAAGCTGAACGGCAAGCGCAACCCGCAACGCATCGGCGCCGGCTTCGCGAAGATCCTCGTTGAAGTCCCCACGCACCGGCGACAATGCCACGACCTCGATCCCGGCACTCGCGGCTCTGGTGATCAGGCTGTCGCGCGCATTGTCCCCGGCCGGGTCGCGATCCCTGAGGACATAGAGCCTGCGCAGCGACGGCGGGAACAGGATGGCGGCGAGATGCGCGGCTGAGAGCGC
This sequence comes from Aquamicrobium terrae, assembly GCF_040545735.1. Classification (GTDB taxonomy): domain Bacteria; phylum Pseudomonadota; class Alphaproteobacteria; order Rhizobiales; family Rhizobiaceae; genus Mesorhizobium; species Mesorhizobium terrae_A. Next base: position 161,785 of record NZ_JBEPML010000003.1, on the reverse strand, counting down.
GGCCATCATCGGCATGTGGGGCAGAACCTGACGAGGCGACAGCACGGTCTCGATGCCTTCGCCCGCTGCGAGCACATCACCGGCGACGCCGAAGCGTACGCCGTGACCGAGAAGGTCGCCCATCGCCCGCCGCGGGGTTTCGACATCCGCTTTTGCTGCGCCGTCCGGGGCGAGCCCAGGATCGAGATATGTGCGGTGCGCTCCGGTCTGCCGCCCTGCCAGATCGGTCACGGCGGCAACAATCGCGGGCAGCATCTGCCGGGGCGCATGATCATCAGGTCTGTAATAGCACCGGGGATGGAAGCGCAGGCTGGCGGTTTCGTGCAAAGCCGTAATACCGCGACTGCGGAAATACGCTTCTGCGAGTGTGCCGCCGATCGGCTGCGACATGGCAAAGAGCCGCCGTGCGGCTTCAGGCGATCCCGACGCTCTGCTCGACGTCCTGCCGGTCGGCGTTCCCGGCTTTTCCGGTTCGGGATGCGGGAGCGAGAGGAAGCGACGCGCTTCCTCGGCCACATCCTTGAAGTCGGTCAGGCCGAGCGTCTCGCGGATGACGTCGAGAAGATCGCCATGCTCTCCGGTTGCGGAATCAGTCCATTTACCTGCAGCGCCCTTGCCGGATTCAGGGCCGGTCAGGCGCACGAACATCGAGCGGCCGGGGGTGTTCTGAACATCGCCCACCATCCAGTATCGTCCGGCACGGTGGCCGGACGACAGGTAGTGGCGGCAAACCGCCTCGGCATTGCGGCCGAGACGGGCTGCGAGATCGGAAGCATCGTGACGGGCCATCACGCCGCCTGCTCACCGATGCGCTCGACCGGCCAGCGGTCCAGCAGCTTGCCGAGCACGATGGTCCCGCTGGCGTCGACCGGCACGAACATGCGCAGCTTCCAGGAGATGATCTCGTGGAACAGGCCATAGGCGGTCAGGCGCGCGCGCATCGTGTCATCGAAGCCGGACAGCTCGATGCGGTTGACGCCCATGACGCGCGAGCGGCGAAGCTGAAGCCCTTCGGTGAGTTCGAGCACGGTGCGGCCGTCCATCAGCGCGGTGAAGGCGGCATCCGGCGTCAGCGCCGCCGTGCCGGTCGTCACCGCATTGGCCGCCCATGCCAGTGGGACCTTACGGCCGATGATGCGCTCGCCGTCGTCGGTCTGGAGGCGATAGACGCGCGACGATTCGTGCGGAAGCCGCTTCCAGATCGGCAGCAGCAGCCCGGCGACGATATGGATGGTGCTTTCGGAAAACTCCGGCACTTCCGCAAACTCAGCATTCCATGCCGACGCAAAAACTTCCCTGTCGGCCTCGACCCAATGGGTCTCTCCCATCATCTTGACCGGGATGTTGTGGCCGTCCATCGGTCGGATCAGCCGCACGCGCCGCTCGATTTCGCCATCGTCCAGCATGATGCTGGTGGTCGGGATCTGGACGGCGGCGCGGCCCGAACGCTCATTGATGAGGAGCTTGGCGCGCGGATCGTCGAGATGGTCGAGCGCGCCGTCCAGCGTAACCGGACGGTTGCGTTCGCGCTGCGTGATCGTCAGCAACCGGGTTTCCGCCCCGGTTCCCGGATGGGTGTAGATGGTCTGGCGGTCGGTGACGGTGAAGCGTTCCGCTGTCAGCGTCTCCAGCCCGACATCATAGCTGCCGCTGGCGATCGCGCCCTCGATCCTGGCGTTCAGCAATTGCTCGAAGGCGGCAAACAGGATGCCTTGAAGCTCGATGGTCAGCGCCAGCAGCCGATTGAGAAAGGTGGTGATGGGCGGCAGTTCGTCCTTGATGCCGGTCGAATCCATCAGCTTCAGGCCGGTGGCGGACTCGAAGCGGTCGAGCGAACAACCCTCTACCTTGCCGCGGACCAGAAGAAGATAGAGCTGGCGCAGCGCGTCACGGGCATAGGGGCTTTCCAGATTGTCCTCGGGCCGGAAGAGGCCCTGTCCGCCGGTCTGGCGCTGACCGCGCGTGATCGCGCCGAGCGTATCGAGGCGCCGGGCGATGGTGGAGAGAAAACGCTTCTCGGCCTTGACGTCGGTCGCGATGGGCCGGAAGAGCGGCGGCTGCGCCTGGTTGGTGCGATGCGTGCGGCCGAGCCCCTGGATGGCGGCATCGGCCTTCCAGCCCGGCTCGAGCAGATAATGCACGCGCAGCCTTGTGTTCCGCGCCGACAGCTCGGCGTGATAGCTGCGGCCGGTTCCGCCGGCATCCGAGAAGATCAGGATGCGCTTCTGGTCGTCCATGAACGCCTGCGTCTCGGCAAGATTGGCTGCGGCGGCGCGGTTTTCGACCACGAGCCGGTCGCCGGCGTCGCCGACGCCCGGCTTGCGGATGATGCGACGCGAGCGGCCCGTGACCTCGGCGACGAGATCGCACCCGAAATGCTGGACGATCTGGTCGAGCGCGCCCGGAACCGGGGGGAGGCTCGCCAGCTTCTCGATCAACGCCGTGCGGCGGGCGACCGCCTCGCGGCTTTCGACGGGCTGGCCGTCGCGGAACACCGGACGCGAAGACAGATTGCCCTCGCTATCGGTAAAGGGTTCATGGAGCTGCACTGGAAAGCTGGTTTCCAGATACGACAGGACGTACTCACGCGGAGTAATGTCCATGCGCACGTCGTTCCATTCCTCGGTCGGCAGGTCGGCCAGGCGGCGCTCCATCAGCGCCTCTCCGGTCGAGACGATCTGGATCACGGCGGCATGGCCCGCCTCCAGATCCTGGCTGATCGAGCGGATCAGCGTCGGGGTCTTCATGCTGGTGAGCAGATGACCAAAGAAGCGTTGTTTGGCGCTCTCGAAGGCCGAGCGCGCGGCGGACTTGGCCTGTTTGTTCAACGTGCCGGCGCTGCCGGCCGCACTGGTCGCACCAGTGATGTTGGTCGCCTCCATCGCCGCATCGAGATTGTTATGGATGACGGCGAATGCGCCGGCATAGGCGTCGTAGATGCGGGTCTGCTCGGGCGTCAGCGCGTGCTCGACCAACTCGTATTCCACGCCGTCGAAGGAGAGCGAACGGGCGGTATAGAGACCGAGCGCGCGAAGGTCGCGGGCCAGCACCTCCATCGCCGCGACGCCGCCGGCCTCGATCGCCTCCACGAACTCGGTCCGTGTCGAGAACGGAAAATCCTCGCCACCCCACAGGCCGAGCCGCTGCGCATAGGCAAGGTTATGAACGGTGGTGGCGCCGGTCGCCGAGACATAGACGACGCGGGCGTTTGGCAGGGCGTGCTGAAGGCGCAGGCCGGCGCGGCCCTGCTGGGACGCAGCCACGTCCCCCCGTTCCCCTTTGCCGCCGGCGGCGTTCTGCATCGCGTGCGCCTCGTCGAAAATGATCACTCCATCGAAGTCGGAACCCAACCATTGGACGATCTGCTTGACCCTGGAAACCCTTTCGCCGCGGTCGTCGGAGCGTAGCGTGGCATAGGTTGTAAACAGGACGCCTTCCGGCAGCGTGACCGGCTTGCCCTGCGGGAACCGCGACAGCGGCGTGACCAGCAGGCGCTCCAACCCGAGGGCCGACCAGTCGCGTTGGGCGTCTTCCAGGAGCTTGTCGGACTTGGAGATCCAGACGGCCTTGCGACGCCCCTGGAGCCAGTTGTCGAGAATGATCGCGGCGGACTGGCGGCCCTTGCCCACGCCGGTGCCGTCGCCGATGAAGAAGCCGCGACGGAAGCGGACGGCGTTCGTCGCATCTTCGCGCGCGGCGGAGACGAGATCGAAGGTCTCGTCCACCGTCCACGATCCGGCGAGATAATCGGCATGCGCCTCGCCGGCATAGATCACGGTTTCCAACTGTGCGTCTGAGAGGAGGCCATGGATCGCGCCCGGAAGATGCGGGCGATAGGCCGGCTTCGGCGGCGCGACGGAAGCCATCGCCGCCGACTGCACCAGCATGGTGCGATGCGCCTGAGAGCCGGGAATGCGGAGCGCCTGCAATCCGTATTCCTCGTAGATGGTATCGGAGATGCGGCCTTCCTCTGCGGGCGACCAATCGACGGTCTCGTAGTCGAGGGGTGCGCCTTCCGGTTCGGCCATCGCTGGGGCGGGAACGGCCTTGGCGACGCGGGCGAGATAGCCGCGCACGCTGCGGACAGCGGCTGGCGCAGCGGTGGGCACGGCGACGGCCGGATCGACGGGAAACCGGGCGGGCAGATACTCGGCGAGCCATCCGAGCAGCGTGGCGACGTCCGGTGCGACGCCGGGCGCCGCAGGGAATGCGGCAGGATCGTCTGCCGGGAGCTTGTCGATGACGGTGAGCCGCGTCGGATAGGTCGTGCCGTGCTTGGCATAGACCGAGCCGTCGATAGCGGCGGAGAAAACGACGCGGCCGCGCTCCTGCAGCCGCGTATAGGCCGAGGACCAGGCCGGGGCGTCGGGCGCGAAGTTCGCGCCTGTGATCGCGACGAGGCGGCCGCCGGGCGCAAGACGCGCCAGCGCCGAGGCGACATGGCGGAAGGCGGCATCAGCCACGCGACCCTCGACATTAGCCAAGACCGAGAACGGTGGGTTCATCAGCACAACGGACGGCAGAATGCCGGCGTCGAGATGATCGTCGATCTGCGCCGCGTCGTAGCGGGAGACGGACAGGGCCGGAAAGAGGAGAGACAGGAGACCGGCGCGAGTCTCGGCAAGTTCGTTGAGGACGAGCGAGCCGCCGACGATCTCGGCCAGGATGGCGAGGAGCCCGGTTCCCGCCGACGGTTCCAGCACGCGGTCTGCCGGCGTGATCGCCGCCGCCGTCACGGCCGCCAGGCCGAGCGGAATCGGGGTCGAGAATTGCTGAAAGGACTGCGTCTCTTCAGAGCGGCGCGTATGCGTCGGCAGGAGGCCGGCGATTTTGGCGAGCTGCGGCAGCACCGTTGCCGGAGATGCGGCTTTGCGGAAAAGCGCCTTGCCGTATTTGCGCAGGAAGAGGACGGTGGCGGCCTCGCAGGCATCGTAGGCCGTTTTCCAATTCCAGGCGCCGGTTGCGTCGGAGGCGCCGAAGGCCGTCTCCATCGCGCCGCGCAGCGCGGCGGCGTCAATGCGCTGGCCGTGTTCGAGATGAGGGAGGAGGAACTGCGCCGCGGCGAAGACCGCCGCAGAGATATCGGCATCGGGGGCGAGCGGAACCGGCACGGTGGCGGATGCCGCCGCAGATACGGAAATCATGTTCATGGGATAAGCCTCTGGAGAGCGGGTCAGGATCGCGCCCGCGCAGCGCTCTCTCTCTCTCGACCGCACAGGCTCAAACCCGTCCCGGCCTTCCTCTCCCTCTCACCCAACCATTGACTTGGACCATGACATGGACCACTTAGTGGAGCGAAACAGACAGATGTAAAGGAGCCTGCACGATGCGCGTATCCGTCAGCGACGCCAAGGGGCAGCTCACCGAGTTGGTGAAGCGCGCCGAAGCCGGGGATGAGGTCATTTTGACCCGTCGCGGCCATGAGATCGTGCGTCTCGTCGCCGTGGCTCCAGCGCCCGGACTGAAGGGCCGGCGCGCCTTGATGGAGAAGGTCCGCGCCACTGCCGCCGCCAAGGCGCTGCCGGGGCCGGACGCCGCCCGCAGCCAGGACTTTCTCTATGGCGACGACGGTATGCCCGCATGATCGCGGTCGATACGTCGGCTCTGATGGCGATCGTGCTGGGCGAGCCCGAAGGTGAAGCCTGCATGACCGCGATCGAGGAAGCCGAGCAACTGCTGATCTCGGCGGGAACCGTCGCCGAGGCCCTGATTGTCGCCGGCCGGCGCAATGTTGGCGAGGAGGTCGGAACGCTAATTTCCGGGCTGGGATTCGAGATTGTATCGGTGACGGCGGCTTCGGCCCGTCGGATAGGAGATGCCTATGGAAAATGGGGCAAGGGCATCCATCCGGCGTCGCTGAACTATGGCGACTGCTTCGCCTATGAGGTCGCCGCCGAACATGATTGCCCGTTGCTTTATGTGGGAGAGGATTTCGTCCAGACGGACGTGCGAGCGGCGTTGCAGCGTTAGCTCAGCCGAAGCGGCGTCCGGTTTCGGTGAAGGTGTATTCGTTGGCGACGATGGTCTCGTCCACCGTCTCGTCCGAGGTCAGGTATTCGTATTCGCGCTCAAGCTGGCGATAGAGCCAGCGGGCGAGATCGCGCAGCGCCTCCATGACGATCTCCTCGGCATCGGTCGTCATGTCCTGCCAGGTCGGGCTGTCGCGTTCGACGGAGATCGACATGCAGTATTCGTGATAATAATGGCCGCGATGGCTGGCCTCGGCGCGAAGCTGGTAGAAATTGGGGCGTTGGATCGCCTGCAAGGCATCCGCGACGCCATGCAGCACGGCGTCAAGCGGTGCATAGGAGCGGATCTCGGCGGTGGCATTTTTCCGGTAGGAGTAGAACCCCTCCCAGCACGCTCCATCCCCTTGCGACCAGAAGCCCGAGAAGAAGATGCGCGGCTCCTGCCGCGATCCACCGCCATACAGGCGCACGGTGCAGGTCTTGAAACGGATGCCGAGGATTTCCGCGATCCGCTGGAAATCCTCATAGACGGCATCATGCCAGTCGTAGTCGAATCCGCCTTCACGATACCAGGCGCGGGCCTTGTCCTTCGCCGCTTCCGAAAGCTCATCGAGCCGATAGACGGTGGTTTCGATGATCTCAGGCATAGGGATCGCCTCCCTCCAGCACGACGGAGAGCCAGCCGTCGGTATAGATCCAATCCACCGTATCGCCGGTCGCGAGGTCGATGACATGCGCGCCGCCGCCGAACCCGTCGACCCGAGGCTTCGAGCAGGTGGTGGCGTATTGCATCCCCCAGAGACCGATCAGGCCGAACTCTTTTGCGCAGCGGATCACAAACCGGATGACATGCTCGGGATCGCCCGTTCCATCATCGCGCATCCAAAGCTGCGTGCCGCCGTGCTCGGGCTGGATCGACAGCACAAATCCGTCGGAAGGCGGGTTTTCGGCGGCGTTCTGTTCGGACAGGATATTGTAGAGGTCGAGGGCGCGTGCAGCATTGTCGGGAGTGCCGACATCGAGCAGGCAGGAGAAATGGGTGAAATAGTCGGCCATGGCAGGCTCCTGAAACGACAAGGCCCGGCACGAGGCCGGGCTGTTTGAAGGAAAGGGAGAAAATCAGGCTGAAGGTTCGGGCGGCCCGTCAGGATCACGCGCCCCGGCGATGATGGCCTCGCCGCATGCGACGGCCCAGGCGGCGCGGGCGATCCATTCGTCCGAAGACCGACGGGACGACGTCACATCGGCAAGCAGCAGCTTCAAGAGCCCGTGCAGAAGCTCGAATTGCCCCGCCTTTCGCTGGATCGTCTCGCCGAATTGCGAGGGGATCGCAGCCGCAGTGCCGGTATATGCGGCGTCACGGCCTTCCCAGATGCCGGAGATGAACGTCTCGCCAGCGTCCTCGTAGCTTAGCTTCTCGCCATCCCAGTCGTCGTCCTCGATCGCGAGCCGGCAGGCATCGGGCACGGTCTTGGCAGAATAGGTGCGTTGCCGGTAGGCCGGCAGATGATAGGTGGTTTCGATGGTGTAGTCGGGCATGTCAGCCTCCTGAACGGCAAGGGCCGGCGTGCAGCCGGGGTGAAAAGGGGATCAGGCCGCCTGCGGAACCTGCAGAAGTTCGGCGGCGGTCTCGCGCCAGAAGGGATCGACCAGGCGGGCCTCGAGCAGGCAGGCGCGGTAGCGGTGATCGCGGGCGGATGCCGCGTCGCCGTGCCCGGATGCCGCGAAGGCCATGCCGCGCAGACGGCTGGCCTTGATGACGACGCGCCGGGCCTCGGCGTCGGAACCGACGGGCTGCCGCCAGAGAACGATCCCGGCGCGGACCTCTCCGGCAAGGACGAGGCGCTGGTCGTTGTCCTGAATGACCATGATGCGCGGGCGGGAGCGCAGCGTATCGTCGGAGCCGATGCGGACTTCGCCGCGCGCGACGCGCTGACTGGCGAAGATCATGGCGTCTTCGGGAGACGGGCACTCGCCGATGACGATCGTGCGGTCGAAACCATCGGGATCACCAAGACCATCGTAACGGGCGGTGCCGATGCAGGAGATGCGCAGGGGCAGCCTCCGGGCGTGGTGCGGCCGGGGCAGCACCTGCCGCGCGACAATTTCACCGATGGGAGCGAAAGCGGCCTGGCGTGATAGGGGCATGGGGAATACTCCGCGATAGGCGGCGGAAGCCTCTCTCCCGCCTGCAACCCGTCACGGCCAACCGGCCCGCACTCTCGCTCTCCTTCTGTGGGGGTGGATCAGCACCACGGTTCGCGGCGTCCTGCCCAGGTTCTCGCCAACCCTTCGCCGACGAGAACATCGCCGACGCCCTGCCCCTCGACGCGGATCGCGGCCAGGGTTCGGCCCTAACGGTCGGCGCCCTGACGCAGAACTTCGATCCGCTGGCCTTGCAGGATCTGCGCAAGCCTGACTTTCGCCTGCCGGGCAAGTTCGAGTTCATGCCTGCAGCGGGCCTCAAGCTCGGGCGCGTCGATGTTGAAGGTCCGAACCGATTCAGCTTGGCGCGTCGTGCCGAGTCGGATCGAATCGCCGTCCCAGACCCGGATTTCGGCCGGCTCGCAGGAGGCCGTGCAGAGCAGGACGGAAACGACGATATGTCCGAGCATGGCGAGAGCTTTCTTCTTGAGGGAGAAAAATCTGTGTGAACGCCGTTGGTTCTTTCCGACGCGTGCCGAGATCGCAATGCGTCCCGGTACGCAAGCGGCAATCGGCGGCGATTGACGGGAGAAAGGCCCGGCTGCGTTGGGCGCCGGGCCGTGGGAGTGAGGCGCTTTCGCGCCTCAGCTCCACGGATCGAGTTCCAGCTTCACCATCTCGTCGTCGCCATCGAATTCGTTGGCGGGCATGGCGCCGTGGGTTCCGTCCCCGGCCTGGAACACGACGATCGAGACCATCAGCGTGGCGGCGAGGCTGGCGGCGAAGGCGATGGCATCTGCGTAGGACATGGGTTCCGGCTCCTGTCTTTTGGAGGCGGGGGACCATCCCCCGCGCGACAGGCGCCCGAAGTGTCTGAACGGATCTGCAATCACCCTCGCGCGTTCGGACAACTCTTTTTAAAAGGGGGACCGAATCCGCGAGGGCGGCACGCTCGCGTAAGCCGACCCTTTAGGGTTGAGTGTAAAAGAGCCGGCTCGGACCAAGGTCGGCGAATGGAAGCGGGAGTGGTGTTCTGGCTCTGACAGGATGCCGGAAACCCGTTGCAGGTGCCGCCCTGCGCCAGTCTTTCCTCCATGCCGGTCTCAACCGAATCGGTGTTTCAGGCCGGGGACGGAAACCAGCCCTGCACGGCATCGCAAGCATGGCCGATGTTGGTGAACCTGAAACTCGACCGGGGATTATGGTCAGCTCCATTGCCCCTCGGCGATCTCACGAACGATGAGGGCGTGCGCCTTCAGCAGCAGATCATCGCCGCAGGTATCGATATGGGCGTAGAACCGGGCGCGCGCACCGCACCGGCTCCAGTCCGCATAGGAGCAATATTCGCGGGCATCGATGCGGAAGGCCCGCAAATCCTCGGCCCAAGGCGGCTTGGGTTCGACGACGACGGTGATGTCGTCGCGCGCCTCCTCCCACGGAAGCGAACGCTCCGAGGGAGGGTTGCGGCGGTCGTCGGCGAAGATTTCGTCAAGCGTCGTCATGACGCGCCGCCGTCGACGTTCCCGATGAAGCGGTCTGGATCTGCGGGATCGGGCGGGAGGTAGGCATCGTAAGGGTTGCCGTCGGCAAGATGACCGAATGGCGTCATGACGATATCGCCATCGTCTGCGCGGCCTAGGGCGCAAACGACATAGCGGCGTTCTCGGGTAATGGCGTCCAGACACTCCATGAGCGCAAGATTGCCGTCGCCGGCGGCGCGCAGCAGGGTGTTGAAATTGGTGCGGGCATGGTCGGGGATGGCCATGGCATTTCTCCGGAAACGAAAGGCCCGCCGTCTTTCGAGAGCGAGCGGGGTGACAGGACTGAAGGAATTTTCAGGCTGCCGCCCGACCTTCCACGACGTCGGCGCCGACCTCATCGGCCGTGATCTCCTCCAGGCTGCAACGGCTGTGTCCCGTCTTGGCCAGCCAGAGCTCGGCGGCTTCACGGTTCTCCGCCAGATGCAACAGTTCCTCCTCGTCGCCGATGGGATGAAGCACGCGGACCATACCGATCTTCGGCCGCTCGACGATCTCGAAGCCGAGTTCGCTGTCGACCGAATGAGTGCGCATGACGGTGACGAGGATTACCGAACCGGAAGCGAAGTCGCCCTCATGCAGGGTGATCGAGGCCGGCGCGGTGTAGGTCGCGCGCTCACGGCTGGGCTGCCTGCGCACGAGCCGGCCGACGCCGTTGCGGGTTTGCCAGGCGGCGAGCTTTTTGGTGAAGCGCGCAGGCGGTTTCGGCGCGCCGTCAAAATACCGGACCAGACTGCCGAGCGGGGCGTCATAAACATTGTATGCGGACATGTTCTGTCTCCTGAAACGAAAACGGCCCGGCGAAATGCCGGGCCTTGAGGTGGAAGAGAGTGAGGCGGGGCGACCGGGAGCCGCCCCGCTGGTGCAGATCACTCTGCTGCAACGAGGGTCGCCGGATCGTCGACCGTATCAGCCGCGACATCCTCATCGTCACCGGCGAGAAAGTCGGGCAGAGCCTCGATCTCGCCATCGACCTCGGCCGCGTCACCGTCGAGATCGACCAGACGCAGCGGCTCGGGCAGCCAGCCGGTATCGGCGAGCAGGCGCTCGGCTTCTTTGGCCATATCGCCCTTCTTCAGATGGTCGATGAGCTGGGCCGCCCGTTCCCCCGCGCCCTCACGCACCGCCGCGAGGATCTGGGTCTTGGTCACGCGCCCCAGATAGTTCTCGACCGTGGGCCGCCATCCCGCATCGACCACCATGTCGAAACCGGTGGCGCGGGCAATCCGGTCGGCCCCGGCGAGACGCCGATCGAGGCCATGCTGGGAAATACCGGAGGCGCTGTGGATGTTCGGACGCTCGTAAAGCGCATTGACGCCATAGCTGACGCAGTGGGCGAGAAGCGCCATCCGGCTCGCCTCGTCAAGCGCGACGATCCAGTCCCAGAGGGCCGATTCGTCGGACGGAAGATCCGCCTTCCACCCGTCGAAGCGCTCGCCGATCGCCTTGGCCGAGGGGCTGTCGGCAAGATCGGAGCCCTGCGAGGACAGATATCTGTGACGCACGGAGACTTCCAGGCATCCGGTCGGCGCGGAGTAATGATAGCGCTCCATCACCATGCGGTGGAGCAGCGCCGTCATCGCGACGTGCGGATTGTTGGCGAGCGCTTCCTGAAGGGCGACGGTGCGATGCGCCGTCAGTTCGATGACGAGCCGTTCCGGCAGCGGCTTGATCCCGCCATCGTCTTCGTCCTCCTCGACATCGGAAGGCTGGCCGCCGATGGTGATGACGGCGCGTTGCACCTCGCCGTCTGCGCCAGTTGCTGCGACTGCGACGGCGGTTTCGCTCTCGCCGTCCTCGGCATCGGCCACCGGCTCGTCCTCGGGCCGGACATAGCCGCGCTCGATGACAGGCTCGCCGTCGCGGTCGATGCTGATGAAGACGCCGGCGCGGGCGATCTCGGCAGGATCATAGATGACCGGGCGCTTTTCGAAGGCGTCCAGAGCGGCCTCGATCTCGCCCAGCCGTCGATCGATTTCCTCCGGCAGCTCGTCATGCTCCGAATATTCCGATTCGAGGTCGTCATACTCGTTGCGCAACGCATCGCGGGCGGCGCGCTCCTCGTCGGTGAGGTCGGGGAAACTGCCAGTGATCTCGCGAAGGCCGTTGTCGTATCCGTAGGGATGGCTGGTATCGACAGCGATCCACTTCCAGCCTTCGGCCGCCACGTCATCGGCAATCGTTTTCAGTTTCTCCGCGACCAGGCGGTCGAGAAGCGCCACGTCCTCGAGCCACCCGCCGTCGTTCTCGGAGAAGAGATCGCGCAGCATCGCGCCGCCGGCCTGCTCATAGGCGTCCACGCCGACGAAGCACACGCGCTTGTCGTCGGTCGGAACGGTGGTTTCGGTAAGGAGCTGGCGGACCTGCCAGGGCTGGACATTGTAGGATCGCTGGACAGCCTCCCAGACCTGTTCCTGGCGGGCATGGTCGGGATTGACGGTGAACGCTTCCAGCATCGCCAGCGTCATGCCGTTGCGCGCATAGACTTCCAGAAGCGCTGGTGAGACCGAGGCAAGGCGCATGCGCTGCGTGATGTAGCGCGGCGTGGTGCGCCAGGCGTCGGCGATCTCCTCCTTCGCCATGCCGTCGTCGAACATGCGCTTGAATGCCCGGAACTGGTCGAGCGGATGCAACGCCAGTCGCAGCGTGTTCTCCGCGAGCGAATCGTCGACCGCCGAGGTCTTGGCGTCGGCCTTCTTGACGAGGCAGGGAACGAGGCCGTCGGCTGGAAAGCGTCCGGCCTCGACCAGACGCGCGATCGCCCGGAAGCGGCGGCCGCCGGCCGGAGTCTCGAAATCGCCGGTCTCGTTGCCGTCGGCGTCGAGGATGGCGCGGACATTGATGCCCTGCACGATATCCTCGCGGCGGTCGATGTCGTGGGTGAGATCGTCGAGACCGGCCTCGACGTCGGTTTCGCGGACATTGCTGTCCGAGAGGCGGATGCGATTGAAGGGAATATCGCGCGAGCGCGAGAACACGATCATCGCGGCGGCGGGCTTCTTCGACTTCCTGGCAGCTTTGGCCATGGTGGTTCTCCGCGACGGGCGGCCGAGACCCTCTCTCGACCTTCCAACCCGTCACGAAATCCCCAGCCCCTCTCTGACTCTCGACCGGGCCGCGCGCGCGACGCTACCAGCCGTAGCGCTGCGGTCGCTCCGCATTCACCCGATATTTCCGGCGCAGCGTGAGGATCGCCGCCTCCTGCCGGTCGATCTTGCGCCGGAGCCGGTCAAGATCCGGCCCCGCGACCGCCATGAGACGATTCAGCACTCGCCGGTATTCCGCTTCGTCGGCGCCTGTCCAGCGGCTCATACGCCGGTGGTAGTGCCGGGATTTCGGGCGCAAACGAATGGTCTCGCCCTCGGCGCGATTGCTCAGTGCGCGTTCGGCAAGCGCGAGATTGCGCCGCGTATCCGCGAGCGCATCCTCCATGCGCGCCAGCAGCGAGCGCAGACGATCAGGAGGCATCATCGCGTGGCCCCCAGTCGTCAGGCGGGTTAGATCTATGCCGGCGGCGGAGGCGCATCAGACGCCCTCTCGCCGCTTACGCACCGCGGCATAGATGATCCGTTCGGCACTTCGGATGCTGCCGGCTTCCCGCGCAGCCTCTGCCCAGACCGAAATCGGAAAGACGCCGGAAAAGAGAATGTCGCGCTCGATACCAAGTCCGAAAGGCAGGCGCACCGAGGCCATCTCCTCGAGCGAGAAATAGCCAAGCTCCGGCTCGCCGAGATCGGCCAGACCAAAGAGGATGTCGCCGTCGGCATCGAGTTCGGTCGCCAGCCAGACGCCAGCGCCAAGCGGGTTGAAGAATTTGACGACCGGCACATGATCTGTGTCGCGCTGGCGGCCATTGGCGAGAAGCTGCGCGCGCAGCTCGTCCGTCAGGAGGATCATGCCGCCCTCCTATCGATGGCGGTCTCGGGCGCGGCTGGCAGCTGCTCGTCGTTCGGCAGGAAGGACAGCAGCCAGTCGGCCGCCTTGCTCGCCTGCGAGGCGGCACGCACGATGGCGCGCGAATCTTCGCGAAGCGCTTCAAGCCACGCCCCGATATAATCCGCGTGACGCACGGTCGGCACAATACCGAGGGCAGCGCAACTGTACGCCGCGATCAGTTCGGCTGTGATTTCTTCGACCGAATAGAGCTTGGTCCCGAACGAGCCGGACAAGTCACGGTTCAGCCGGCTGTGATGGCCGCTGGCGTGACCGAGTTCATGCAGCGCCGTGCGGTGCCAGTTGATCGGCTCGAAATACACTTGGGGCGGCGGGACCATCACATAGTCCTGGGACGGGACGTAGAAGGCCCGGTTGCCGCCGATACGGAAGTCGACGCCCGTCGCCCTTATCAGCGCCTCGACCCGCGGCTCGATCAGGTCGGGCGGTGGCGGCGGTGCGACTGTCGCGATATCGTCGGGCAGCCCGTCGCACTGCGCCACGTTGAATACCGTGTACCGCTTCAGAAACGGGATGGCATGGGCCTCGTCGCCGGTCTCGCGGGCACGACGCTTCTCGTCTTCCGGGGTGAAGCGGTCGGCATAGACGACTGTGGTGCCGCGCTCGCCTTTGCGGACATTGCCCCCAAGCGAGAGGGCCTGACGAAATGTGAGCCAGCCCTGGCTGGGGAAGCCGTGCTCGATGACGGCGCCCCAAAGGATGAGCACGTTGATGCCGCTGTAGGTGCGGGAGGTCGCGGCGTTTTTTGACAGGCCGAGCGGCGCCCTGGCGGCCGACGTACCCCAGGGCTGCACCCACGGCACGCGACCGGCCTCCAGCTCGGCGATGATTTTGGTGGTGATCTCGTCATAAAGGTTCGCCCGATCCGAGCCGGTGCGAACGCCGCGATCATGTCTGAACATTGCGGTTCTCCGCGACGGGCGCCGGAAGCCTCTCTCCCAGCCTTCAACCCGTCACGGCAAACCCGTCCGCACTCTCAACTCTATCGGTGATTGACCTGGTGACGGGCAGCGTCCCGCTCACAATGTTGAGCGTGAGCACCAGCAAACTCGCAGCCTGTCGCACTATCACATTGGGTAAGAACCGCAGGTGGCCAAAACCCGCCCGCGTTTCTTCAGATCGTTGGGCCGCGCATCGGATTGATGATCTCGACGCCAGCGAGGTCCTTCCCGTTACTCGTGACGACGACGCATCCATTGGCTTCGGCAATGGCAGCGATGATGGTGTTGAGTGCACTTCTCGGCCGACCGCCGGCTTTCCCGTCGGTCATCAAGCGCGCCCAGATCAGGGCGGCGGGCTCGTCGAAGGACAGAACGCGGCCGGCGAACAGCGCCTGCGGACCCTCGGGGCCGCCGAACCAGTCTTCCAGATCGTTGCGTCTCTTGCCTGCCGGCTTTTCGAGAATGCTGCGCCGGATTTCCGCGACGGTTAGCGACGCGATGTAGAGGTCATCGTCATTCTGATCGGCCATCCACGCGAGGAGCGATTCCGATGGTGACGGCTTGGTGACATTGCGGATGATGTTGGTGTCGAGCAGGTATCGCGTCAAATGTCGGTATCCCGCCCGGCATCGTGGGAGCGCGTGAGATCGAGGTCGGCCCCGACGAGCGGGGACCGGCGCAGCGCGGCGAGGATGCCGCCTTTCCTTGATTCGTCACCGGCCATGCTCTTGCTGACGGCAGTACGGAGCCGCGAGGCTTCGGGCGTGTCCTCGGTAAGACGTTTGGCGAGTGAGCGAGCAAACGCGGCTAGTTTGATCGATATGCAGTCAATGACCGTGATAGTAGCGTATTAGCGGCGGATGATCTGGTTCATTTTGAGTTAGTCGGCGTTCCAGATGGTCGTCAAGTGTTTCTGGCGGCTCAAAAAATGTCTGGTCAATCATGATACATTGCCACGACTTAAGCTCGTTATCTAACAGCCGATAAAGCTCGGTATAGAAATTCCGAAATATCTCCGGATTGATGTCCGGCGTGATATTCTTCATCGGTGAGTCGATGACGATGAATCTTGGTAACGGCAGATGCCGTTGCGCCGCTGTCTGGTGCAGCGCAAGTGCGAAGCATATCTTGAAGAGCACCATTTTACCGCCGGAGCCGGCATCGCTGTACGTCCAGGCAAGGGATTCATTGCCCTTCGGATGCACGTAGGGAAACCAGGTACGTTGGTTCAGGAAGACTTTGTCGTCCGCCTTGATCTCCGGAAAATGGATGGCGCGAAGCAACGCATGGAAGTTCTTTTCCAGCGCATCGACATTCTTCCGGCCGGCATCGAACCGGCCCTGTTCGGTCTGAATATTCCGCTCAAGCTCGCTGATGCGCGTTGACAGCGCGTCGGCCTCTTTCATCTTGGCCTCGACTTCGCCCGGCATGCCCATGATGCGCACCAGAAGGCGGCGCCGTTCCCTGATCTCGCCACGCCGGCTCTCAAGTCGCCGGGCGCGCTTCATATATTCTGACTCCACCTGCCTGCGGGCAGCATCCACGCGTCGCTGCGCATCGGCGCGCCGGGTCGTGAGACCGCCCAGTTCCTCGTTCTGCCGGTCGTGCGATCTCTTGAGGCGCTGCACGGACCGTTTCAGGTCGTCGATGCGGTCAGACAGGTCGCGCTCCATCACGGCGCTATCGCTTTCAAATCCGCCGGGCGCTTCCGCGAGGTCTGACTTGCACAACACGCAATGCGCTGCGTCGCTTTTCCGGCTGACCTCCGTGCCGCAGGCCGGACAGGCATGAAACGCCGCGCCCTTCAGCAACTCGGAGGCGGTTGAGGATCGGGCGATCTTGAATTTCATTGCCAAGAATTCCGCGATGAGCGATTCCTGTTCCTTTAGGCGCTGCTCGATATCGGCGATCGCTGCTGTTTTCGATGCGATGGCATCGGAAAGTCCGCCGATCAGCGCCTGATCCTCTTCGGCGACGGTCGAAGCGGGGAGATCGTCACTGCCCTGATTCTCAATCTCATGATCGAGTTTCTCCTCCTCGTCGTTGAGCTTGTCGATCTCGGCCTCGATCGTTGCTTTCGACGCAAAGCCGTACCGATGGAGAAACTCGTCGATCTGCCTGGCCGCTTCGCGCATCGTGCGCTGTTCCTGCCGGGTTTCCGAAAGCTCGGCCTGTAGTTCATTCAGCCTGTCGCTGTGGAAGCCCAGAACGTAGCGCAGCACATCCTTGGACTTTTCCTGCCGGATAGGCTGGTCGAGCAGGAAGAAGCTGGAATCAAGGTCCGGCTGGTCGAGATAGCAGAATTTATAGAAATCCCTGAAACTCAGGCGTTGGAGGGCCGACTCCGGATCGTCCTTGCGCTTGCGGACTTTCAGCACCGGCATGCCGAGGGTGCGCAGGAGAAAATCACTGTAGTTGTAAATCTCGTCGCCCACGATGGGCACTTCGCCGGCAGCAAGGGGCAGGTTCTCGCGCCCGGCCTCGCCGTCACGTTCCCAACTCACCTCAACCGAGGTGGTTGTGTTGGGGTTGCGCTCAATCAGCAGGGCCGTATCGCGGATGACCGCCTGAAGCTGAACTCCGACAAGCTCACTCTGGATAGCGGGCGTCTTTTGCAGCGAGCCACCAAGGCAATAGTCGATCAGTTCCGCGATCGTGGATTTGCCGGTGGACATCTCACCGTGGAAGAAAGAAATCCGTCGGCCGAAATGCACGCGCTCCTCGCTCTGCTTGCAGAGCAGGACAAGGGATTCCATTAGCAGTTTCATCGGGCGTCCCCTGTAAACGTGATCCCTTCGTTGAACTCCAGCGATGTCAGCTCCGGGAACTGTTCATAGATAAATTCCATCAGCGCGCGCGCCTTCAGGTTGAGATGCTTCCTCAACAGCACTGCGCGCTCATAAACTCGCGAGAACCCCGGCGATTCAATCAGCTTCTCCGCGAGATCGCCCCCTTGCGGAGTAAGGTCAATATGGATTGTGCGCCCGTCGGTGCGTACGACTGCGAGGCGGCGTGCCACCAGAATATTGAGGAAGCGGCGATACCGGTGATCCCACGGGCCGTAGCGGTAGCGTATCATCCGCGCTTCGATGGTCAGCCGTTCGAAGTCGTCCACCGGAATGTTTTTGGTGGAAACCCCGCGCGCGATAAGGGCTTTCTCCAAGCATGACGGATAGCGGAGCAGGAAATCGAGTTTCGCCAGCTTGGTGATGCCTTCGATCGCCGCCGGGGCGTCCGGTTGCGAGAAAGCTTTAAGCAGGACGATGATGCGGGCAAGGTGCACGTCCTCGTCCTTGTCCAACGCGGTGACGATCTCGACGAGGTCCAAGCTCATGGCGCGTCCTCGGCTGCGTTGAAGTGCGGCGA
This sequence comes from Aquamicrobium terrae, assembly GCF_040545735.1. Taxonomy (GTDB): domain Bacteria; phylum Pseudomonadota; class Alphaproteobacteria; order Rhizobiales; family Rhizobiaceae; genus Mesorhizobium; species Mesorhizobium terrae_A. The sequence continues at coordinate 143,872 of NZ_JBEPML010000003.1, read as the reverse complement.
CCACCACGTCTTGCATTGCTGCGTGAGAAGACCCGCGGCGCCGATCAGATGCTCGGGGCGGCAACCGTGGAGTTGATCACGATCATCCCTGGCGCGCGCCATCAGGCGTTCGGCAAGCGCGCCGAACATCGCCGAACCGTAAGGCTCCCCGCCCTTCTCGGCACCGGCATGCGCCTCGGCGGCTTCGAATTGCACCGCCGCGAGCACGTTATTGTAGCGCTTCGTTGCCTCGTCCGCCCCGTACTTCCGGCTCCATTCGAGGAACAACGCCTCGAAGGAGCGGACACGATCCGCGATGTTCGTGACACGGCCGGCCTCGACGCCGCCCTTTGCTAGTTTACGGAACGCGATCACTAGATCGGAAGGCGCATCAGAGGGCGTTACCAGCGTCGAGACGTTGATATCTTCGTATGGCTTGCTGCCGCTTTTGAACCGGTCGATGACAGCGAGAACATCGTCTTTGCAGATGCGCTTCCCGGCGAGAAGCTGGTCGTCGACCGCTTGCTTCAGGTCGGTTCCTGGAGCGAACAACTCCGTTACCGCTCCCCGTAGCGTCTTGGCCGACGCCTCTCGCGCGAGTTGGACCAGCGCTTTTGCAATCGCGGCGACCGTGGCATATGGCAATTCCTCTATGCCGGGACACTCGCAAAGTGCCTCCTGCAGGTTGCTGCCTATATGGGTGATTTCCGCTTCGTGACCCCGAATCGTCGTCCTTACAAGGGTGGCAGCGACATTCTGGGGGCTGAGGCCGGTACTGGCAGCGATCCCTGCGACATATTGGCGCAGCGGATTGTTCTCACGCAGGCCTTTGATGCCGCCCCGCTGCCGGAGCGAGTCGAGGAGCCAGGGGAGGTTGTTCAGCGACTGCTCATTCTTCCAGAAGGAATGGTTGGTCGTGAAGTCGAAGCCTTCGAAACAGCCAGGGAATTTCTGGTCCAGCAGGCAAAATTTCCCAAGAGCATTCGTGACCTGTTCCTCGCCAGCCTTGAAGGGCAAGAGCGTAATCTTGCGGGTCTTAATCTGGGTACCAATGAACTTCCCGGCACCGTTCTTTACCAGGAAATCTTCGTGATTCTCGCAGATAATCTCAACGCAGTCTCCTTCTCCGGTAATGAGGCGGATTGCGTTTATCGCAGCATATGTATGCTGATAGTCAAAACGTGCAGAGACGTCGTCACCGGGATCAGCTTTATCCAGAACCAGATCGGGAGATTTCACAACGTCAATGCATAGCCCAATTTCCCACCAATTGCGCATGCTATCCTATCAGAGCCGAGCTGCAAGTATGGAATATGGGTGTTGCTGCGATGGACGAATGGCATTTGCTTGCCATCGAAGTTAACGCAGGTGGATTATCTAGTTCCTTGAAGGGTGCGGGCCTTGCATTTCATCCCGCCGCCTCGCCCTTGAAAAGCTCCACGCCTTGCTCTGGATAGAGGGCTTCAAAGCGCGAGCAGTCCCGGCACCATGCGGCCGCGACCGGCGAAAGCCACTCTGTCATTTTCAGGATGGCGCTATAGTGCTTGGGCAGATTCCAGTAGAGGATTGGCTCATGATGGGCGATGCGGTTGCGTAGCATGCGGATCGGCCCAAGGGGGGTGGAGAAATCCTTGCGCCTGAGACCCTTACCATCCTCGCGCCGTGCTATGTCCTTCAAGGTCTTCTGCCAGAGGTCCTCGTATTCCTTGCCGAGCATGGCAGTCCAATAGCCGAAGGTGAGGGATGCCACCATTCTGCCTGGGGTCTCGTGCTTGCCCTTCTCGGCAAGGTCCTCTCGGGCCTTCTGGAGCATCTCGACCTGGACGTCGTTGCTCTGGTAGGCCTCAAGATCATACCATGTCTCCCCGTACGTGCCGCTCATCACTTGGTGGATGCGGTTGCGCAGTGCCACCTCGAGCATGTGCAGGGGGGTGTAGAGGCTCTCGCATAGGGCTGCGTTGAGGGTGTAGAGCTCAAGGGCGCGGTTGCGGTCCTGCTTGGCCCACCCTAGATAGGTACCGAACCTGTCTGCTGAGAGGGTGGACTCTAAGCCGGGGTATATGGCTGCTTCCATGTCCATGTCACTCTGGGGTTGATTTCTCACCCACCCGGGGTTATATTGAAACCGTAGACCCCGGTACCGTCTCTGCCCTAGGCATGCGGCCGGGGTAATTCTTTTCTGGGGATAGGTCGAGTATTCCCCTAGTCTAACCCTTTGTCTTAGTCCGCTTGCCCCTCGGGGTCTCGGCCTTCTTGCGGGCCTCTTCTTTCTCCTCACGTTCCCGGGTGAAGTCCGGCTCAAGGGCCTTGATCTTAGCGATAAGGCCGTCGAGGCGGTAGGTGTTGGCTCCCCAGTCACCTACCGCGGTCCTGTGCTGCTCCCTCTCGATGAAGCCTGCTTTCTCCAAGGCCTGCATGTTGGCCTTGACGGTGGAGGACTTGATGCCGATCCGGTCGGCCAGCTGCTGCTTGGTCGGGAAAGGGTCACGGCCAGGGGTCCTCAGATACTCGAGGAGTTGGATAAGGATCGAGAACTGGGTCGTGTTGATGCCAAGACGGTGCTGTGCCCGGATCATGATGCTCGGAATGGCAGCGTATCCATGGCCTTTTACCTTCTTCCCCCAGATCTTCTCGAAATTGCCGGGAGTTTTGTCTTCGCTCTTGGGTGGGAACGGGACAACTGTGTTGGGCATGGTCATGGAAAATACTCAGATTCGTTGTGGTGCCCGACAGATAAGGACGCTCCGCCACTGACCGCAATAGGTCGGAGAGGACGAGGTGGGCTAAATTTCTGACCGACGTGCCTACCGTGCTTCCGCTGTTACCGAATAGCCCTAATTCCGTGATCCTAATTAGTGGACAGGTTCTGGGCCCTACCTGGGTCAGGAGGCGCACCCACCGTAGGCTAGGAAACTCACCTACCTCGCAGAGCGCGAACAACCTATGATAGACCCTGCAGCGGACCGGCAGCTTTCAGGAATCCACGACGGTACCCTGAATGGCCGAAATAGGGCGCAGACCCGCCGTGACACTCACCGTCTGAGCGTTGCCAAAGACACAGCAATATCGGCGATCGAGCGGAACAGCATGAGTGGATCGTCTCGGGACGGGAGGAATCCTCGCCGGCGCCAGAAGGCTGCAGCCTCGTCATCTACCGCGTTGACCATGAGCGCGCGGCCGCCGACGAGGCTGGCTGCATGAACGCAGCGCTCGAGTGCGTGTTTCAGGAGACCGGTACCGATCCCGCGCCCGACCCAGTTGATATCGGTCGCAACCTGACCGAGTAGGAGGCAGGGAACGGGATCGGGCGGCTGGCCGGTGCGGATTGATCGGGGCAGTATGTTCGGCACGACCGCCGTGGGGGCAAGACCATAGTAGCCAACGACCCGGCCTGCCTTGTGAACGACCAAGACAACCGTAAAGCCCTTCTCCTGATTGGAAAGGGCGCGGGTCCTGAGCCAATGGTCCAGCGTCGGCTTTCCGCAGTTGAATTCCGAAACGTCGTGAACCGCGGTAAGCGGTTCGGGCGCCGAGATCGCCACGGCTTAGCGCTTGGCCGTATAGCCGGATTCCCACGGGGACGGACGCTTTGTCACTTCCACAATTTCGGGCACCGACGTTCCCGGCCCGGACAATGCAGCCATGAATTCGGCGAAGCCTTCCGGGCTCATCCGGATGAGTCCGTTCTCCATCAGCACATCCTCGGCCGCACGCACGGCTGCATCGCGCACGAAATCCGTACGCGATCGGCCTCGTAGGCCGGCCGCACGATCGATCATCGCGATGTCGGCCTCGGGCAGACGCATCGAGATCGGATGTTCCTTACGTCCAGCTGTGGTAGCCATTGCGCTCTCCTATTGGAAAGAGAATAGTGGATCGTAGTGCAATATGCAATACACGAGCTGTCGTCTGCTGCCTGAAAGCGTCGACGTTTGCGCTCGGTTAGTTCCACGACTGCGGGAGGAAACCGATACGACTGCAATAGACGCCGAAGTGGAGCTCATGGGCAACGACGGAAGAGATGGTCAGCGAACCCGTCTCTGTGGATTCGACCCTGCGCAGAAGCGCTTCCGAAAGATACCTCACCAGCGCGATCACCGCGTTGATGTCGAAGAGTCCGCAGATCATTGAAACGCTGGGTCGAGATCGGGACGGTGCTGTTCGTTCGGCTGCTCCCTGCCGTCCGCCATGAAGTCGGGACTGAAGCCCCGGTCGATCGCCGCGCGCAGTGAGGCCCAACGTCCAACCGTACCTAACTTCGGGCGCAGGATCACGGCATCGCCCTCTCGCGTGACCTCGACCTCATCGACGGTGAAGCGGAAATCCTTTGGCAGCAGGACGGCCTCGGAGTTACCGGCCCGGAAGACCTTGGCAATATGGGGCATGGCGACCTCCTGTAGATATACTGCCGTATTAGTCTCTCTGGTCGGCTGATACGGGAAGGCTCTCTGGTGCGCGCTTGCACACATCTTGACCTGTCATCCACAAAAGCCAGACACGAAATTTCAACGCTGCAACGGACTACTCTTGACGCCTGCAATACCCGGCGGGGAAGATTTTTCGCACCGCCGTTAACGAAGTGAGTTGATAAACTCGACGCCAGCGAGGTCCTTCCCGTTACTCGTGACGACGACGCATCCATTGGCTTCGGCAATGGCAGCGATGATGGTGTTGAGTGCACTTCTCGGCCGACCGCCGGCTTTCCCGTCGGTCATCAAGCGCGCCCAGATCAGGGCGGCGGGCTCGTCGAAGGACAGAACGCGGCCGGCGAACAGCGCCTGCGGACCCTCGGGGCCGCCGAACCAGTCTTCCAGATCGTTGCGTCTCTTGCCTGCCGGCTTTTCGAGAATGCTGCGCCGGATTTCCGCGACGGTTAGCGACGCGATGTAGAGGTCATCGTCATTCTGATCGGCCATCCACGCGAGGAGCGATTCCGATGGTGACGGCTTGGTGACATTGCGGATGATGTTGGTGTCGAGCAGGTATCGCGTCAAATGTCGGTATCCCGCCCGGCATCGTGGGAGCGCGTGAGATCGAGGTCGGCCCCGACGAGCGGGGACCGGCGCAGCGCGGCGAGGATGCCGCCTTTCCTTGATTCGTCACCGGCCATGCTCTTGCTGACGGCAGTACGGAGCCGCGAGGCTTCGGGCGTGTCCTCGGTAAGACGTTTGGCGAGTGAGCGGATAAGGTCGCGATCGGAGTCACGGCCGAGCACCTCGAAGCGCACAAGGCCCTTCTCGCTGAGGCGAGAGCGATAGTTTTGAATTGCACGGCGCTGCGAGCTTCCCAAGGTTGATCTCCAGAAATGTTTCCAGTAATATAACCAGAGAAATCGGAGCGCGCAACGTCGCGTTGCCGCGCGAAGGCGGCGGAACGCAGGGAGTCGAATCGGTGGTCGATTTGCGGAAGAGAGTGGAACGGCAGGGTCTTGGCGGGTCGCCGACTGTGCGCTGCGGCACGCTGGAATTTGCTTCCTCGTGCTTCCCCCCTGCTTCCCCGCTTTGCGAAGATGGGCCGGGGAAGCAGCAAACGCCCCGCAGGGCGCTTGTTAAGTGCTTGAAATCATTGCTGATTTTTGGAGCGGGCGAAGGGATTCGAACCCTCGACCCCAACCTTGGCAAGGTTGTGCTCTACCCCTGAGCTACACCCGCTCGCGCGGCTCTCGCCGCAAGCCGCGCCTATATGGCCGAAGACCGAGGCGATTGCAACAGGGAAATCGCGTCTTTTTTGAAGCTTTCTGTACCTGACGGAAAGAAGCCGCATCGGCCGGGCAAAATCGGCCGGCAGGAAGCGAAAAGCCGGATGGCGAGGCCGGGATCGGGCAGGGCCCGCACAACGCCCCTCCGCGCGGCTGGCAGTCGGTGGGCGCGAAAGCCCTTAAGCCCTTAAAGAGTGCGAAGCGGGTTGCCGCGCGCAATTACACGAAACAGGGAGGGAAGCGGTTTCGCGATTCGAAGAAAAGGCGAAATGCCCGAAGCGATTCCCCTTGCCGAAAAAATGCTCTAAACCGGCCCGGCACGGACAGCAGGGAGCGAAAATGCCGAAAACCGAAGACGAGCTTTACGCCTTTCTCGCCGATCTCGGCATTACGGTTTCGACCACGCGCCATCCGCCGCTGTTCACTGTCGCCGATTCGCAGGCGCTGCGCGGCACCATTGCCGGCGCCCACACCAAGAACCTGTTCCTGAAGGACAAGAAGGACAATTTCTTCCTCGTCACCGTGGACGAGGACGCCGAGGTGGACCTGAAGCAGATCCACCACCTGATCGGCGCCGCCAGCCGCGTGTCGTTCGGCAAGCCGGAAATGCTGATGGAACTGCTCGGCGTCGTGCCGGGCGCCGTCACCGTGTTCGGCCTCATCAACGACACGCAGGGCCGGGTAAAGACGGTGCTCGACGCCGCGCTGATGGAAAACGACATCGTCAACGGCCACCCCCTCACCAACGAGGCGACCAGTTCGATCCGCTCCGCCGACCTGCTCAGATTCATCGAGGCAACCGGACACGAGCCTGTTATCTTGAAAGTCGCGGCCTGATCGCCACATTGAGGGCCATGCGGCTCGGGCACGCAATCGGGGGCCGGGAACCGCTCCGGCTCCGACAACAATTTCTGGGATGAGACAATGAGCGACAGCAATCCGTTCGGCTCGGGCAGCCAATATGCAACGACGGTCCAGTTCGGCACCGACCCGGCCCCTGCCGGCAGCGCCCCCGCCGATGTCATCAAGGACACGACGACGGCCGCCTTCAGCGCCGACGTGATCCAGGAATCGCGCAACCAGCCGGTGCTGGTCGATTTCTGGGCGCCGTGGTGCGGCCCCTGCAAGCAGCTCGGCCCGGTTCTGGAAAAGGCGGTGCTGGCCGCCGGCGGCCGCGTCAAGCTGGTCAAGATGAACATCGACGAGCATCCGGCCATCGCCGGCCAGCTCGGCATCCAGTCCATCCCGGCGGTCATCGCCTTCAAGGACGGCCAGCCGGTCGACGGCTTCATGGGCGCGGTTCCCGAAAGCCAGATCAACGAATTCATCGCCCGGCTGGGCGGCGGCAAGGACGACGGCAAGGCGGCCCTCGCCGAGGCGCTTGCCGCCGCTGCCGAGGCGCGCGGCCAGGGCGACGCGCAAACTGCCGCCGACATCTACGGCGCCATCCTGCAACAGGCGCCCGATTCGGCCGAGGCCGCCGCCGGCCTGGCCGATATCCTGTTCGAGGCGGGCGACGCCGAAGGCGCCGGGGCGGTGCTGGACGGCGTTCCCGAGGACACGCGCGACGCGCCGGAGATAGCCGCCATCCGCACGAAACTGTCGCTGGCCGCGCAAGCGGCGGAGTTGGGCGATGCGGCCGAGCTGGAAAAGCGCCTCCAGCAGGACCCGGACGACCATCAGGCCCGCTTCGACCTCGCCATGATCCAGAATGCCAAGGGCGAGCGCATGGAGGCGGCCGACAATCTGCTCGCCATCATCAAGGCCGACCGGACCTGGAAGGATGACGGGGCGCGCGCCCAGTTGCTGCAATTCTTCGAGGCCTGGGGCATGACCGACGAGGCCACGCTCGCCGCCCGGCGCAAGCTCTCCTCGCTGCTGTTCTCGTAGGGGAGGCGGCACATGGCGGAGCGATGCCGCTTTTTGCGAATCGCGAAAACGCTCCGCTTCTTGTTGTGACGGACAAGGAAATGCAGGCAGGAAACGCACATTACCGGCGCGAAGCGGACCTTCCGCACACCGTTGCGGTGTTTCCGCTGGAAGGTGCCCTGCTCCTGCCGGGCAGCCGGCTGCCGCTCAACATCTTCGAGCCGCGCTACCTGCAGATGGTAGACCACGCCATCGGCTCGGACCGGTTGATCGGCCTCATCCAGCCCAGCCTCGACGGCGCCCAGCGCAACGATGGCCAGCCGGAACTGTGCGAGGTCGGCTGCTTCGGCCGCATCACCTCGCTCACCGAGACCGGCGACGGCCGCTACCTGATCGCGCTGCAGGGCGTGTGCCGTTTCCGGCTGGCCGACGAACTGGCGGTCAAGACCCCGTTCCGCCAATGCCGGGTCACACCGTTCCTCGCCGATCTCGACGACAGCGGCGCCGTCTCCGGCAGCATCGACCGCCCGGCCCTGCTGAAGGTTTTCCGCGCCTATCTGCAGGCCAATGACCTGCAGGCGGACTGGGAGGGGGTCAACCGGGCCGACGACACCATGCTGGTCAACGCCCTGTCGATGATGGCGCCCTATGGGCCGGCGGAAAAGCAGGCGCTGCTCGAGGCGCCGGACCTGCGCACCCGCGCCGAAACGCTGATCGCCATCACCGAAATCGCGCTGGCCCGCGACAATGACGATTTCGGCTCGAGCCTCCAGTAAGCATGCCGCCCGAAGGCGGGAGCCGGTTTCATCCGGAACGAATCTGAAAGATCGCGGCGCGCTTTGCGCATTCCGCCGGGGAGGCGTTATGGTGGGGCGAGAGCATGCGAGGCAGGCATATGGCGGATGAGCGCGACAAGAAGGAGCCGCAGGTCGACCCGAAGCTTCTGGAGCTGCTGGCCTGCCCGCTGACCAAGGGGCCGCTGAGCTGGGACCCGGAGCGCGGCGAGCTGGTATCGCGGCTGGCGCGGCTGGCCTATCCGGTCCGCGGCGGCATTCCCATCATGCTGCCTTCGGAAGCGCGCACCCTGTCCGAGGAAACGTGAAGGTTTCAGGAGCGGCGACCTTCCGGATTTGAGCATCCTGCCAGAAGCAGGACGTTTCCGTCGCCCGGGCAGGGGCTTTCCGGTTCTTCCTGCTAAAGCGCGTCGCGATCTTTCAGATTCGCTCCTTGTGCTTTAAGCTTTTGTTTATACGCATGTCGTCATCCCGAAACCGGTTCCCACTTTCGGGCGACATGCTTTACTGGAAATTGCGGCCCTTGGGCATGACGTCACGCGCGCTGCGGGCCAGCGCCTGCGGGTTCCTGCCGGCACGCTCCACCGGGCGGCGCATGCTGTCGCCATCCGGGGCGGATGTGCCGCCCACCCCCTCGTCGAGCAGGATCCCCAGCCATGACGAGAGGTCCTCGATCCGGTCGGCGATGATATGGATGACGCCCGTTTCGGATTGCAGCTTGCCGGTGACGCGCACGAAGCGCCCGCCCATGATCGCCGCCCGGTGGCGCTCGAATATGCGCGGCCACACCACGATGTTGGCGATCGCCGCCTCGTCCTCCAGCGTCAGGAAGATGGCATTGCCCTTGCCCGGCCGCTGCCGTACCAGCACCAGCCCGGCCACGGTGACGCGCACGCCATCCATCAATGCCCCCAGCCGCGCATTGGGCGTCACGCCCGCCCGCTCCAGCCGCGCCCGCAGGAAACCGACCGGATGGGCCTTCAGCGACAGGCCGAGACTGCGATAGTCGTGCACCACCTGCTCGCCCGGCCGCATGGCGGGAAGGCGGGTGACCGGTTCCCGGTCCGGCAGGTCGAGGCCCGGCCGGTCGAACAGCGGCAGGCTTTCCACCGCGCTCTTGGCATCGAGCGCCCGCACCGCCCACAGGGCTGCGCGCCGGTCGAGGCCGATCGAGCGGAAGGCGTCCGCCTCGGCCAGCTTGCCGATCTCGCCCGTATCCAGCCCGGAACGCAGCCACACGTCACGCACCGAAACATAGCCGTCGCCGCGCCGGGCGACGAAGGCTTCCATGCGCTCCTGTCCAAGCCCCTTGATCTGGTTGAAGCCCATGCGCACCGCATGCATGGTGCGGATGGTGCGGCGCATTTCGACATGGCGTTCCGAAACCCGCGCCGGATCGAACGCGGCCTTTTCCAGTGTGCACTCCCAGCCGGAAGCGTTGATGTCGACGGGCCGGATTTCGACACCGTGCTCGGCCGCATCGCGGATGAGCTGGGCCGGCTTGTAGAACCCCATGGGCTGGGAGTTGAGGATCGCCACGCAAAAGACGTCCGGATAAAAGGCCTTGAACCAGCAGGAGGCATAGACCAGCAGGGCGAAGGAGGCGGCATGGCTTTCGGGAAAGCCATAATCACCGAAGCCCTCGATCTGCTTGAAGCAGCGCTCGGCGAATTCCTTCGGATAGTTGTTCGCCACCATGCCGTCGATCATGCGTTTCTCGTAATTGCCAATGGTCCCGTTGCGGCGGAAGGTCGCCATGGCGCGCCGCAACTGGTCCGCCTCGCCCGGCGTAAAGCCGCCGGCATCGATGGCGATCTTCATCGCCTGCTCTTGAAAAAGGGGCACGCCCAGCGTCCTGACGAGGATCTTCTTCAACTCCTCGCTCGGATAGTCGACCTTCTCCTTGCCTTCACGCCGGCGCAGATAGGGGTGCACCATGTCGCCCTGGATCGGGCCGGGGCGTACGATCGCAACCTCGATGACGAGGTCGTAGAACTTGCGCGGCTTCAGGCGCGGCAGCATCGACATCTGGGCGCGCGATTCAACCTGAAAGACGCCCAGCGTATCGGCCCGGCAGATCATGTCGTAGACGCGCGGGTCTTCCTTGCGCATGGTCGCCAGCGTGATCGGCCGGCCATGGGAGTCGCGCACCCGGTAATGGTCCTCGAGCAGGTTGAAGGCGCGCTTCAGGCAGGTCAGCATGCCGAGCGCCAGCACGTCGACCTTCAAGATGCCGACGGCGTCGAGATCGTCCTTGTCCCACTCCACCATCTTGCGCTCGTCCATCGCCGTCTTGACGATGGGCACGATCTCGTCGAGCCGGTCGCGGGTGATGACGAAGCCGCCGACATGCTGCGACAGATGGCGCGGAAAGCCCATGATCGCATTGGCAAGGTCGATCACCTGCCCGGCCAGAGGATCGGTCTTGTCGAGGCCGCCGGCCTTCGCCTCCTTCTCGCCAAGCCTGGAGGACCACCAGCCCCAGATCGAGCCGGACAGCGCCCCCTGCACATCCTGCGACAGGCCCATGGCCTTGGCCACCTCGCGCAGCGCCGAGCGGCCGCGATAGCTGACCACGGCGGCGGCGAGGGCTGTGCGCCTGGCGCTGTATTTCTCATAGATATAGGCCATGACCTCATCGCGCCGTTCATGTTCGAAATCGACGTCGATGTCGGGCGGCTCGTCGCGCTCGGTCGAGACGAAGCGTTCGAACAGCACCTCGGTCAGATTAGGGTCGACTTCCGTAATGCCGAGGCAGTAGCAGATGACCGAATTGGCGGCCGAACCGCGCCCCTGGCACAAGATGTCGGCCTTCTCGCGGGCGAAGCGGACGATGTCGTTGACGGTAAGAAAATAGGATGCGTATTTCTTGAGGCCGACAATGCCGAGTTCATGCCGGATCAGCTCCTTCACCTTTTCAGGGATGCCGTCCGGATAGCGTTTTTGCGCGCCTTGCCATGTCAGCCTTTCCAGTTCCGTCTGCGGGTCCGTGCCCGCCTCTGTCGTCTCCTCGGGATAGTTGTGCTTCAATTCGGAAAGCGAGAAGGACAGCGTGCCGGCAAAGCGCAGCGTCTCGGCCAGTGCCTGCGGACAGGCTCTGAACAGCCGCGCCATCTCGGCCGGCGGTTTCAGATGGCGCTCGGCATTGGCGGCAAGCTCGAAGCCCGCCTCGGCCACGGTCGTCTTGAGACGGATCGCGGTGAGCACGTCCTGCAAGGGCCGCCGTTCTGCGGTGTGGTAGAGCACGTCGTTGGTTGCCATCAGCGGCAGGCCGGCGGCATCGGCGAGAGCCGCGGCCTGCGCCAGCCGGAAGCGGTCGTTGCCGCGATAGTCGGGCGCCACGGCCAGCCACAGATTTTCCCCGAAACGGTCCCTCAGCCGGGCGAGCAGGGGAAGCGTGCCGGATTCTGTGGCAAGTGGATCGGGGGCAAGCGGATCGGGGGCAAGCGGATCGGGCAGGATGGCGAGCGAGATGTTGTCGCCCCATTCCATCAGGTCGTCGAGATAAAGCAGCGGCGCACCCTTTTCGCTTTCCTCGCGCAGATTGCCTGTCGTCAGCAGCCGGCACAGATGCCCCCAGCCCGTGCGGTCCTGCGGGTAGGCGAGCACGTCCGGCGTGCCGTCGGCGAAGACCAGCCGGCAGCCGGGATGACAGGGCAGGGTGCGGGGCTCGTCTTTTGTCGAAAACCGGATCGCCTTGGACTGGCTCCACGCCCGCACCACGCCCGCCACCGTGTTGCGGTCGGCCAGCCCCATGCCGGCATGGCCGAGCACGCAGGCAGCCACGACCAGCTCTTCCGGCCGCGACGCACCGCGCAGGAACGAGAAATTCGACTGCACGCCGAACTCGATATAGGCGGGCGGGCCGCTTCCGGCAGGAGAAGCGCTCATGCGAAAAGCCCGTGCAGGAACCAGTGCGGCGACGGCTGGCCGGCCTCATGCAGCCCTTGCCGGAACAGCCAGTAGCGACGGCCTTCGCTGTCCTCGACGCGGTAATAATCGCGGGTCGGCGTATCCGCGGCGCCATGCCACCATTCGGACGCGATGCGCTCCGGCCCCTCGGCGCGCACCACCTTGTGCACGGCCCGCCGCCAGCGGAAGCGCAGCGGCGGCCCTTCCGGCATTTCGGTGGCCGGCACTTCCACCGGCTCCGGCTGGCCGAACAGGCGGATCGGGCGCGCGGGCATGTGAGACGGCACCACCCGCGCCGCAGGCACAAGCGGCCGCCCGCGCCCGGAAGCGGGCGGCCGGGCCTCCCCGGTGAACGGCCGCAGGGCGACCGCACGCTCCGGCAGATGGCTTTCGACCGGCACGGGCCGCATCATCGCGCCGGCCCCAAGCCGGGCTCGCACCCGGTCCGCGAACAGCGCCAGATCATCCTGTGCGGTGCTCGCCTCGCCGGCAAGGTCGGTCTGGCGCATGTCGAAGGGCGCGGTCGCGAAGGCGGCCAGACGCACCAGATCGAAACCGTAGCCGGCGTCGAAATCATCGGCGATGGCGGCGAGCTTCTCGCGGAACAGATTGTGGATCTTGCCGGGATCGCGCAACGGCAGGGAGGTGGAAACGGCGATGCGGCTGACGGCCCCGTCGACCCTGAACAGGGAAAGGCCGAGTCGCCGCGCCCCTTCGCCGCGCCGTTCCAGATCGCGCCTCAGCGCCTCGGCCAGCATCTGGGCCAGCCGCTCGACATCCTCGGTGAGCACGACCGGCTCGGCCAGTTGCCGCTCCACCGACAGCGACGCCACCGGCAGGCGCGGCGACACCGCCTCGTCGATGCGGCCGAGCGCCTGGTCGAGGCGCATCAGCAGCGTCCGGCCGAAGCGGCGGGCGAGCGGGGCGCGCGGAGCCGTCATGATGTCGGCCACGCTGCGCAGGCCCACGCTGTCGAGCCCCGTGCAGAGCGGGCTTTCGAGACGCAGCGCCTGCGGCGGCAGCGGCGCCAGCACTTCCCTTTCCTGTCCCGGCGCAGCCACGAGCCGGCCAAAAAAACGCGCCGCCGCCCATGCGGCCCCCGCCGTGGAGGCAAGGCCGGCGCGGACTTCGAACCCCTGTTCGAAAAACCGGGCCAGCATGCCGTTCAGCATCGCTTTTTCGCCGCCGAACAGCGACGTGCAGCCGGTCACGTCGAGGAACAGCCCGTCCTCGCCGTCCAGCGCCACCAGCGGCGTGTAGCGGTCGCACCAGTCGGCAAGTCCTTCCAGAAGGCGGCGCTCGCCCTGCCGGTCGGCCTCGGCCACAGCGATGGAGGGGTGCATGGCGCGCGCTTCGGCCAACCCCATGCCGCGCTTCAGGCCGAGCGCCTCAGCCCGCGCGTCGAGGGCCGCGACCTGCGTCGTGTTGTTCTGGTGTATGCTCAGCACCAGCGGCGGGTGCGCCTTGCCTGCGGAACGCCACGACCTGCCCAGCCGCCGGCGCAGGACCCGCTCGGCAGCCAGATAGGGAAACCACAGCGACAGGATCCGCTGCCCGGTTTTGCGACTTTGCTCTTTCGGTGAACAGGCACTCATCGGAATTCCACTCCAGTGTGAACAGGCCGGGCAAGGCGGCCGGACATTTGTCGACCGAGACGGTGAAGGCGGGCCGTCCGATCGAGCCGTCGAGCGGACCGGCAAGGGTGCTGCGCTGCCCGGACGCGGCCGGCGCAACGACGAGGCGCACCGGGGCGGCGGTGGCCTCGGGCTGGGCCGCCTGGCGCAGGAGCAGCACCGGCCGGCCGGCCGCCTGCGCCCGGCGGTGCAGGCGGCGCGTCGCGGTCAGATCGAGTTTTTCCGGGTTGCCGCGCGCCTCCACCACCACGGCCGCCAGCCTTTGCAGCGGGATCGCCTCCTCCGCCACCCACAGCGCATCGGCGAGCCTGGGCACCTGCGCCAGCACAAGCCGCTCCGGCGCAAGGCCGAACAGCGCGTGCTGGCCCGCAGCATGCGGCAAGCCGGCTTCGCGGAACACCTCCACCGTGCCCGCCCACAACACCAGCCCCGGTTCCGGGACCTCCCGCAGCAACCGGGCCACCAAGGCCAGCGTGAAGCCCGCAACCGCGCCGGCATCGCGCGTCTCGCAGCCATGGATCTCGGTCAGTGCCGCGCGCATCAGCCCGCCGCCGAGCAGAGCGTCGAAACCATCGATGCCGAGGCGCAGGCGCGCACCCTGCTGGGCAGCCTCGGCTTCTCCTGCCTGGCCTTCAAGGCGTTGCGGCAGCGTTCCTTCGATCCTCGCGATTTCCCGGCGCAGGGCAAAAACAGCCTCCCGCGCCACGGCGCGGCTCGCCATGACGGTCGATCTCCTTATTTGTTCCTGTTATGTTCTTATGGATTCCAGAGCTGCGCGGAAGAGTCAAGCGGCGCCTGAGGAGAATTTATTCCTCCCCTTCTTTGCCGGCACGCATCAGCGTTTGCCGAGTCCCGCGCAAAAGCCTATATGCCGCGGGAAAGAAGGACGAAGCATGGCCCGCATCTACAAGACCCGCACCTGGCACGGCGAACTCTCGCCCTCACTGGAGGAACTGGAGCTGCTGGCGCTGGAGGCCTATGCGCATCTGCCGGACGAATTCCGTACCCTGACCGGTGAGATCGTCATCCAGGTGGCCGAATTCCCCACCGACGAGATCATGGACGACCTGGCGCTGGAAACGCCTTTCGACCTGCTCGGCCTGTTCGAGGGGCGTGGCATCGCCGAGCGCTGGAACCCGGCCACGGGCGAAGGGCCCAACCGCATCACCCTCTACCGCCGCGCCATCCTCGACTACTGGGCCGAGAACGAGGAGACGCTGGGCGACATCATCACCCATGTGCTGATCCACGAGATCGGCCACCATTTCGGCCTCTCCGACGACGACATGGAGCGCATCGAGGCGGCGGCCGAATAGGGCGTATCGCTCGCTTTTTTCCTACCAGTCGCTCAGTTTCGTCTCGCCCGCCACATAGTCCTGGCCCTCGATATCCTTCACCACGGCCTGGCCGCAGCGCATGGTCTGCTGCCCGGCGTCATAGGCATAGGTCGGCGAGCCGTAGAGATGCCAGCCCTTGTTCAGCGCCGCCGTCACCTTGTGGCAGAAGCTGGCGTCGTCGACGGCGGTGAGGAAACGGTAGAGTCGCATGGGTTCGTCCTGTGGTGGCGTCGCCAGGGAACATAGGCGGGATCGTGGGCGAAGATCATGCCCCGATGGCAGCCGCTTTCGCCAGAAGTTTTTCGGCCTGCGCCAGATGCAGGCGCTCGACCATGCGCCCGTTCAGGGCGATGACGCCCCTGTCCCGGTTTTCCGGCCGGGCGAACGCTTCCCTTATGGCGCGCGCCGCGGCGAGCGCCGCTTCGGACGGCGCGAAGGCCGCATTGGCCGCCTCGATCTGGGCCGGGTGGATCAGCGTCTTGCCGTCGAAACCCATATTCGCCGCTTCCGAGCACTCACGGGCAAAACCGTCGGCATCGCGGAAGTCGTTGTAGACGCCGTCGAGCATGTCGAGCCCGCCGGCGCGTGCGGCCAGCAATATCTGCATCAGCCATGGCGTGACATAGCGCCGGTCAGGCGTAAGCGCCACGCCGGTTTCCTTGGCGATATCGTTCGTTCCGATCACGAAGCAGGAAAGCCGCGAGGCGGGATCGCGCCCAAGCTCGGCGATCGCGCCGCTGTTCATCAGCGCCCTCGGCGTCTCGATCATCGCCCACAGGCCAATGGCCGCGTCCTCATCGGCCTCGTCCAGTCGGTCATTCGCTTCCAGCACGTCGCGCGCCGTGTCCACCTTGGGCAGCAGGATGGCGTCCGGCTTGCAGGCAATCACCGCGGCGAGGTCGTCGGCGCCCCATTCGCTCGACAGGGCATTGATGCGCACCACCATCTCGGCGCGCTGCGGACGGGCGGCGAAGATGCCGGACAGCTTCCGCCGCGCCACCGCCTTCTGGTCCGGCGAAACCGAATCTTCCAGATCCACGATAACGGCATCGCAGGGCAGCTGCCTGATCTTGGCCAGCGCCTTGTCGTTGACGGCGGGCACATACAGCACGGAACGGCGGGGGCGGTTTTGCATCTCGGTCATCTGGTCTTCTTGCCCGGCCGCGCTGGCCCTTGCAAGAGCTTGCGGCAAGAGCATTTTGCAGCCTGACGGAATCGTCTGGCGTTGCACAAATGCGGCAGATAAACAGGCTGAAGCAGCGGCGTTCCGGAGAATGCCGCTCCAGGCGAGCAAAGCTGCATTGATCGGCAAAGGCAAATCGGGAATCGCATCATGGCGAAATACGACATCGTCATCATCGGCGGCGCGATCATGGGCGCTTCGCTCGCCTATTATCTGCGCAAGGAAGGGTTTGCGGGATCGATCGCGCTTATCGAGCGCGACCCGCAATTCACCCATTCCGCCACGACGCTGTCGGCCGCCTCGATCCGCCAGCAATTCTCGATCGCCGAGAACATCCGCCTGTCGCGCTTCACGCTCGACCTGTTCCGCCGGCTGAAGGAGGAGTTCGGCGACGAGGCCGACATCGGCTTCCGCGAGGGCGGCTATCTGATCCTCGCCTCGGAGGAGGGGCTGCCGGTGCTCAAGGCCAATCACGATGTGCAACTGGCCGAAGGGGCCGACATCGCGCTGGAGGATGCCGAAGCCCTGATGAGGCGCTTCCCGTGGCTGTCCAGCGAGGGCATCGCTGCCGGCGCTTACGGGGTCAGCGGCGAGGGCTGGTTCGACGCCCACGCCTATCTCTCCCTGTTCCGCAAGGCGCTGCGCGGCATGAAGGTGGATTTCGTCACCGCCTCGGTCGCGGCCATCGAACGGCAGGACGACGAGGTTACCTCGGTGACCCTCGACACCGGCGAAAGGCTGGAGGCCGGCATTGTCGTCAACGCCGCCGGGCCGAATGCCGGCAAGGTCGCGGCGCTCGCCGGCATCGAGCTGCCGGTGGAACCGCGCAAGCGCAACGTCTTCGTGTTCGAGGCGCGCGAGCGCTATGGCGACATGCCGCTGCTGGTCGACCCTTCCGGCATCTATGTGCGCCCGGAAGGCTCGGTCTACATCACCGGCGGCGCCGAGGACGAAGCGGGCGAGCAGGCCGCCGACCCCGCCGATTTCGAGCCCGACTGGGGCCTGTTCGAGAACGAGATCTGGCCGGTGCTGGCCACCCGCATCCCCGCCTTCGAGGCGATCAAGATGACGCGCGCCTGGGTCGGCCACTACGATTACAACGTGCTCGACCAGAACGCGGTGATCGGCCCGCATCCGCAGGTGGCGAATTTCATCTTCGCCAACGGCTTTTCCGGCCACGGCCTGCAACAGGCGCCCGCCGTCGGCAAGGCGCTGGCCGAGCTGATCGTGCATGGCGCATACCGCACGCTCGACTGCTCGGTGTTCTCCTACCGGCGCATCGCCGAAGGCCGCCCGTTCCGCGAACTCAACGTCATCTGAGCCAGCCCGGCGTCGGTCAGTCTTCGTGCAGCACGAACTCAAGATAGAGATTGCGCTGGAGGATCGACGTGTTGTCGTCCGACATCATCGACACCATGGTGGCGCCGTTGCCGCGCCGCCACACGTCGAGCGCTTCCATATTGTCGATCTGGTAGGCCATGTCGGCCTGCAGCAGCACCGGCCCGTCGACCAGCGCGCCCTTGCCGATGCTGTCGCCGGCAATGCGCCGCAGCCGCATGCCCACGCCGCTCATGATCGTATAGCTGCGCTCCAGGAGAAGCAGGTCGCCATCCGGCAGGAAAGCGCCGTCGGTGATGTCGAAGCCTTCGTGGCGACGAACGGTGAAGATGCCTTTCCCCGGCCCATCGGTCACGGCGGCGAAGATGTTGCCCTGCCTGTCGAGGCTCTTTTCGGTGACCGCCACCAGCACTCCCTTCAGCGGACCCGAAGCCGGCGCATAGGCGAGGGTCTCGAAGCCGCGGTTCTGGCGCAACTCATGGGCGGGCACGAGAAAGTCGATGGTGCCGGTCGCCGCCTGCATGCCCTGCGGCGCGATGCGGAAGCGGCTGATACGATGCCGGCGCTCGAACCCGACGACGGCCTCGCCGTCCCGCACCGCAAGCCCCTCGGCGTCCACTTCCCATTTGTCGAGTATGGCATTGCCGGTCGCGTCGGCCATGTGCTGCATGCGCACTTGCTCGAGCCCGGACGGCCTGCCGTCCGCGTCGCGCGCGATCCTGCCGAACAGCCACATGCCGGTGTCGGTCACCGCCATGAAATCGCTGCCGGGCGCGAGGAAACGCATCGAGGAGATGCCGCCGAACGCACGGGCCGGCGCCGTCATCTCCAGCCCGCCGACGAACTCCAGCGGGCCGAAGCGGCTCTCGTCACGGCCGATATGGAAGCGGGAGATCGGCCGGGAGGAAACCTCGACCGCCTGCATCGGAGCGGGATCGGCCAGTACCGGGGCCGGCGCGCCCGCCGCAAGCACAATGGCGAGGACCAGTCCACACAGGAGGCACAACGACGCAGCGGACGCCGGGCGAGGGGGCATCAGGAAAAGGCGAAGCCGCGCATCAGGAGGCCCGCCGCAAGCCGCCGCGGCCGTGCCCGCTTTCCTCCTCGAACAGGCCGGCAAGCTGCTCGGTCATGGCGCCGGCCAGTTCCTCCGCATCGACGATGGTGACGGCGCGGCGGTAGTAGCGGGTGACGTCATGGCCGATGCCGATGGCCAGAAGCTCGACCGGCGAGCGCGTCTCGACCAGGTCGATGACGGCGCGCAGATGCCGCTCCAGATAGTTGCCCGGATTGACCGACAGCGTCGAATCGTCGACCGGCGCGCCGTCCGAGATCATCATCAGGATCTTGCGCTGCTCGGGCCGCGCCATCAGCCGCTGATGCGCCCACAACAGCGCCTCGCCGTCGATGTTCTCCTTCAGCAGCCCCTCGCGCATCATCAGGCCGAGATTGCGGCGCGCGCGGCGCCACGGTGCGTCGGCCGACTTGTAGACGATGTGGCGCAGGTCGTTGAGGCGGCCGGGATTGGCCGGCTTGCCGTCCTTCAGCCATTTTTCCCGCGCCTGCCCGCCTTTCCAGGCACGCGTGGTGAAGCCGAGGATTTCCACCGAAACGCCGCAGCGTTCCAGCGTGCGGGCGAGGATGTCGGCGCAGGTGGCCGCCACCGTGATCGGGCGGCCGCGCATCGAGCCCGAATTGTCGAGCACCAGCGTCACCACCGTGTCGCGGAACTTGGTGTCGCGCTCCTGCTTGAAGGAGAGCGGCTGCATGGGATCGATGACCACGCGCACCAGCCGCGCCGGATCGAGATAGCCTTCCTCGAGGTCGAAGTCCCAGGAGCGGTTCTGCTGCGCCATCAGGCGGCGCTGCAGGCGGTTGGCCAGCCGGCCGACCACGCCCTGAAGATTGGCGAGCTGCTTGTCGAGGAAGGCGCGCAGCCGGTCCAGCTCCTCCTCCTCGCACAGCTCCTCGGCGCCGACGGTCTCGTCGAACTGGGTCGTATAGACCTTGTAGTCCATGTCCCTGGCCAGATTGGCGAAGGGATTGTCGCCGCGCCGGGCCTCGCCGGGATTTTCGGCGTCGGCATCGTCGTCGTCCGACAGGTCCTCGGACATGGCGTCGTCGGCTTCCGCCTCGGCCTGCGACTGGTCCTCCTCGGAAGCGGCGGCATCCTCGGCCTGGGCTTCCTCGGAGCCGGAATCTTCCTCGCCGCCTTCCTCGGAATCCTCGCCGCCCTGCGGCTCCTCCTCCTGGTCGTCCTCGGTTTCTTCCGTCTCGTCGTCGTCCTCGAATTCCTCGGCCATGTTCATGGAGGCGAGCATGTCGCGCACCACGCGGCCGAACGCCTGCTGGTCTTCCAGCCTGGCGCCGAGCCCATTAAGGCTCTCGCCGGCCTTCTCCTCGATCCAGCCGCGCCACAGCTCCACCAGCCGCTCGGCGCTCTTCGGCACGGGCTGGCCGGTCAGCCGCTCGCGCACCACAAGCGCCACGGCCTCTTCCAGCGGCGCCTCGTCCCTGTCCCGCACCTCGGCCAGATTGGCCTTGGCGTATTTGTCCTCCAGCATGGCGCCGATATTGCCGGCCACGCCGGCCATGGCGCGCGCGCCGATCGCCTCGACGCGGGCCTGCTCGACGGCGTCGTAGACGGCGCGCGCCTGCTTGCCTTCCGGGGCGAGCCTTGTGTGGATGCGCTGGTCGTGGCAGGCGCGGCGCAGCGCCATGGAATCGCCGATGCCGCGCGTCACCGCGATGTCGGCCGCCGTCGCCTTCTTCGGCAGCTCGGGCAGCCGCGCCCGGTTGCCGGCCATGGCCGGCTTGTCCTTGGCGAAGGAAACCTCCATCTCCCGGTCGTTGGAGATGGCGCGCATGGCCACCGTCATGGCCCGCTTGAAACCGTCGGTTTCAGCGCCGGACTTGGGTTTGTTTCGCGTGTTGTCGCCGGGCCCCGCCATGATCCTGCCTGCCTGTCAGCGCGAACGGCCGTCCACCTGATGCGGCTGAAGCGCATCGAGGTCGACGCCATCGAGGCAGCGCACATTCACCGCCACCATCTTCTTGCCATCGGGCATGGCGCCGCGCGCGAAGGATTCCATGCCGCAGGAAGCGCAGAACAGATGCTCGATGGTTTTGGAGTTGAAACGATAGTCGGTGAGGTCGGCCGCGCCGCTTTCCAGCGTGAAGTTCTCGGCCGGCGTGAAGGCCAGGATGCTGCCGCGCTTGGCGCAGTAGGAACAGTTGCAGGTGATGGGGCTCGAAAGATCGACCTCCACGCTGAACCGCACCTTGCCGCAATGGCAGCCGCCCTGATAGCTCACCTTCTCCTCCCGATCATCCCAGAACGACGTTGGCCGCGCTTTCGGGCAGGTCCTCCCCGAACACGCGCTGGTAGAACTCGGCCACCACGGGCCGCTCCAGCTCGTCGCACTTGTTGAGGAAGGTCAGGCGGAAGGCCATGCCGACATCCTCGAAGATTTCCGCGTTCTCGGCCCAGGTGATGACCGTGCGCGGGCTCATCACCGTCGACAGGTCGCCGTTGATGAAGGCCGAGCGCGTCATGTCGGCCACCCGCACCATCTTGTTGACGATGTCGCGGCCCTTGTCGGTGCGGTAGTGCTTGGCCTTGGCCAGCACGATGTTCACCTCGTTGTCGTGCGGCAGGTAGTTCAGCGTGGTGACGATCGACCAGCGGTCCATCTGCGCCTGGTTGATCTGCTGCGTGCCGTGATAGAGGCCGGTGGTGTCGCCGAGGCCGACCGTGTTGGCGGTGGCGAAGATGCGGAAGGCCGGGTGCGGGCGGATGACGCGGCTCTGGTCGAGCAGGGTCAGGCGGCCGGAAGCCTCCAGCACGCGCTGGATGACGAACATCACGTCCGGGCGGCCCGCATCGTATTCGTCGAAGCACAGCGCCACGTTGCGCTGATAGGCCCAGGGCAGGATGCCGTCGCGGAATTCCGTCACCTGCTTGCCGTCCTGCAGCACGATGGCGTCCTTGCCGACCAGGTCGATACGGCTGACATGGCTGTCGAGGTTGACGCGCACGCACGGCCAGTTGAGACGCGCCGCGACCTGCTCGATATGGGTCGACTTGCCGGTGCCGTGATAGCCCGACACCATCACGCGGCGGTTGTAGGCGAAGCCCGCCAGGATGGCGAGGGTGGTGTTCCGGTCGAACAGATAGTCCGGATCGACGTCGGGCACATGCTCGCTCGGCGCGGCATAGGCCGGCACGACCATCTTCGACTCGAACCCGAAAGTATCCTTCACCGAAACCGTGGTATCCGGCAGGTTGGCAATGTCTCGTTCGACCTTGTTCATGATGCTTCCAACGTCTCCGCAGGCGAAAGAAAGTCCGTGCCTTCGCCGGTAATCATGGTTTGTCCGGGGCGGTCTTAAAGCCTTTTCCAGCCGGATGAAAGTTGGAAAAGCACTCTGGCCCTGTCATTGGAGCGCCGTGCGTCCTTCCGGACGCACGAAGGACGCTCCAACACTTCAATTGAGCATCGGGAATATTCCGAAAGCCGTTCCACTTTCCGGTCCGATGCTCCAGCGTCGTGCGTCCTTCCGGACGCCCCGCTGCGGCCCTGCTTCAGCACAGGCCCGCCTGCTTGAGCACGCGATAGGCCTGCAGCACGTCGCGGAACCGGTCTTCCGATCCTCTGTCGCCCCCATTCGCGTCAGGATGATGGCGTTTGACCAGTTCCTTGTAGCGTGACTTGATCTGCTTGGCCGTCGCCTCGGCGGTCAGGCCCAGCGTCTCCAGCGCCTTGGCCTCCAGCGGGCGCGCCTTGCGCTGGCGCGGCGGCGTGTTGGGATCGGTGCCGAAAATGTTGAACGGGTCGCGCATGCGGTTGTAGTAGCCGGCGCGCCCCGAGCGCATCTGGGCGAAATCCGGCGCCGAGCGGGCCGCGTTGTTGACGCCCATCTTCCAGGTCGGCCGATGGCCGGTCAGCGCCTCCTTCTGGAAGCGGGCGACCTCCGAATCCGAGACGCCGGAGAAGTAGTTGAAGCTCTTGTTGTACTCGCGCACATGGTCGAAGCAGAAGCGGAAATACTCGCCCTCGCGCATGCGGCCGACCGGGGCGCGATGGGTGCCGGGCTCCCGGCAGCCGTCCCACTGGCACAGCGGCGCCTGCGTCTTCGCTTCCGCGTCCTTGTCGCGGCGGATGCGAATCTTATCGAAATATTTCGGATACGGTTTCATTTGCCCGATCTATGGAGCCTTCGCCGCCGCGAAACAAGAATTGACATTTGCGCTTTCCTGCCCCTAACCCCTCGCCGGCAGGGATCATGCGCGATTTTGCGCATTGTGTGACGGCAATGCTCGTATTACGAGCCCGAAATGGCGCGATACGGGCCATATGGTGAGGAGGCGGGACGATGTCCAGACAGGCACGGATCGAAGAGAAGCTGAACGCGGCCTTTGCACCCGAACGGCTCGCCGTCGTCAACGAAAGCCACCTCCATGCCGGCCATCACGACCATGATTCCGACGGAACCTTCGACGGCGCCGGCGAGACCCATTTCCGGGTGCGCATCGTCGCCGCCGCCTTTGCCGGCATGAGCCGGGTCGAGCGCCACCGGGCCGTCAACGAGGCGCTGGCCGGCGAGATCGCCGCCGGGCTGCACGCGCTGGCCGTGGAACCGGCGGCGCCCGGCGAGAAGGTGCGCTGGTAGGCCATGAACGAACCGCTCTGCAAGCGACTGGCCGCCGAAGTCGTCGGCTCGGCATTCCTGCTGGCCACCATCGTCGGCACCAGCATCATGGGCGCGAAGCTGGCGGCGGGCGCGCCCGCCATGGCGCTGTTCGTCACCTCGACCTCGGCCGGCGCCATGCTGACGGTGCTGATCTGGCTGTTCGGGCCGGTTTCGGGCGCCCATCTCAACCCCGTGGTCAGCCTCGCCTTCTCCGCCAACGGCCAGCTCGCATGGCGCGATGTCCTTCCCTACGGCCTCGCCCAGCTTGCCGGCTTCGCCATCGGCCTGTGGAGCGCCCACGCCATGTTCGAGCTGCCGGTTCTGCAAGTGGCCGTCACCGCCCGCACCGGCGCCGGCCATTGGCTGGCCGAGGCGATCGCGACCTTCGGCCTGATCCTCGTCATTCTCGGCTGCGTGGCGCGCAGGCCTTCGGTGGTGCCGGCGGCCGTCGGCCTCTACATCGCCGCGGCCTACTGGTTCACCGCCTCCACCGCTTTCGCCAATCCGGCCATGACGCTGGTCCGCGCCCTCACGGCCACGCCGGCCGGCATTCTGCCGCAGCACGTTTTCGGCTTTGCCGCCGCCGAAATCGCAGGCGCGGTGCTGGCCATCCTCGCCGGGCGCTATTTCTGGCCCGCGCCTAGGTCCGTTCCGGATCAGGCCGCGGCACCGCCTCAAGGGATACCGGCCTGATCCTCAGCCGCGCGATGCGGTTCTTGTCGCGCTTCATCACCACGAAGCGCTTGCCGTGGAAGGTGAAGGCCTGCTTCTCGTCGGGAATAGACTGCGTCTCGTGGATGACGAGGCCGGCGATGGTCGTCGCCTCCTCGTCGGGCAGGTCCCAGTCGAGGGCGCGGTTGAGGTCGCGGATCGGCACGGTGCCGTCGACCACCACCGAACCGTCGGCCTCCTTCTTCACGCCGGCCAGGTCGATGTCGCCCTCGTCGGCGATCTCGCCGACGATCTCCTCGATGATGTCGCCCAGCGTCACCAGCCCTTCGACCTCGCCATATTCGTCGACGACGATGGCGAAATGCGCCTTGCGCCTAAGAAACGCGTTGAGCTGTTCCTGCAAGGTGGTGGTGTCGGGCACGAACCACGGCCGCTCGGCGAACTTCATCAGGTCGACGCGGGCAAGATCGTTGCCGGCCTCGTCCAGCGCGCGCAGCACGTCCTTGGCGTGCAGCACGCCGACGATGTTGTCGAGCGAGCCGCGCCACAGCGGTATGCGGGTGTTGGGGCTTTGCAGGATTTCCCGCACGATGGCTTCCGGCGGATTGTCGGCATTGACCGAGCGCATGTTGGTGCGGTGGACCATCACGTCGGAGACTTCAAGCTCGTCCAGCTCGAAGCGCTCGCCGAGCCATTGCCGGTCCGAGCGCGCCCCGTTGCCGCGCGGGCTTTCCTCGCGCCGCCCTTCGCCGCCGGCCTGGTCGGCACGCACATAGCCGATGGCCCGCGCCAGCCTGTGGCGCAGCAGGAAGGCGGCGGCGCCAAGCGCCGCCAGTATCAGGGCGACGATCCAGCCGGCTTCCTTCATCCCGGATGGTTCTCCTTCAGGAAGGCCAGAACCTCCGAGACCGGCACGTCGCGGGCGATGAAGGACTGGCCGATGCCGCGCGTCAGGATGAAGGTCAGCGCGCCGCGGCTGACCTTCTTGTCCTGCGCGATGAAGGAAAGCAGCGCGTCGGCATCCGGCAGGCCGCCCGGTACGTCGGCCATCCGCCACGGCAGGCCGACGGCCTTGAGATGGGCCTCGACGCGGGCCGCATCGTCGGGGCTGGCAAGGTTCATGCGCGCCGAGAAGCGGTGCGCCAGCGCCATGCCGATGGCCACGCCCTCGCCGTGGACGAGGCGGGCGCCGTCATAGGCCACCGCCGCCTCCAGCGCATGGCCGAAGGTGTGGCCGAGATTGAGCAGCGCCCGGTCGCCGGTCTCGAACTCGTCGCGCGCCACCACGTCAGCCTTGGCCCGGCAGGATTGCGCGATGGCCTCGATGCGGGCCGGCCCGCCGGCAAACACCTCCTGCCAGTTCGCCTCCAGCCAGGCGAAGAAATCCGGTCGGTCGATCAGCCCGTATTTGGCGACCTCGGCATAGCCGGCGCGGAATTCGCGGATCGGCAGCGTATCGAGCACGGCGGTGTCGGCCAGCACCAGCTTCGGCTGGTGGAACACGCCGATCAGGTTCTTGCCACGCGCACTGTTGATGCCGGTCTTGCCGCCGACCGAGGAATCGACCTGCGCCAGCAGCGAGGTCGGCATCTGCACGAAATTCATGCCGCGCCGCACGATGCCGGCGGCAAAGCCGGCCAGGTCGCCGATAACGCCGCCGCCGAAGGCGATGACCGCGTCGCCGCGCTCCAGCCGCGCCGCCAGCACGCCGTCGACCACTTCCTGAAGGGCAGCGAAGCTCTTGGTCTTCTCGCCCGCCGGCAGCACGATGGTGGAGGACGCGATGCCGCCCCGGTCGAGCCCGGTCTTCAGCATCTCCAGGTGTCGCTGCGCCACGTTCTCGTCTGTGACGATGGCGGCACGGATGCCCGGCAGGCGCCGGCCGATCTCGGCCCCGGCGCGCGCGACCAGGCCCGGCCCGATCAATATGTCGTAGGCCCGCTCGCCGAGCCCCACCTCGACCCTCACATCTTCGCTCACGGCTACGTCTTCGCTCACTGGTCCACCTCGCTGGAAGCCTTCATATGCCGGCCGATCGCCTCGATGACCTCGGCGGCGATCACGTCCTTGGATTCGTCGCGGGTCACCACCGTGGCGTCGGCCAGCGCATACACCGGGTAGCGCTCGTCCATCAGCCGTCTCAGCACGCCGCGCGGGTCGGGGTCGCGCAGCAGCGGCCGGTTCTGCTTCTTCGACACCCGCTCCATGAGCAGGTCGAGATCGGCCTTCAGCCACACCGAAACGCCATGGCCCGCGATGGCCGCGCGCGTCTGTTCGTTCATATAGGCGCCGCCGCCGGTGGACAGCACCCTGGGCCCGGTTTCCAGGATGCGGGCGATGACCCGCTGCTCCAGCGCCCGGAACTCCGGCTCGCCATAGGCCTCGAACAGCTCGGGAATGGTCATGCGCGACACGTCCTCGATTTCGTGGTCGCTGTCGACGAAGGGCAGGCCGAGCGTGGCCGCCACCTTGCGGCCGATCGAGGTCTTGCCCGCACCCATCAGGCCGACGAGCACGATTGAGCGCTTGCCCAGCCTGTCGAGGAGGGCGGCGCGGTCGGCCTGCGATGCGGAGGCGTGCTGTGCGTTCATCGTGGCGTATCGACATGAAAAGCCGGGTTGCGTCAAGCAGCACAAGGCAGCGCGGGCGTAGGCATGCCCTTGAAATGGCGGCGGCAGCGCCTCATAAGGGGACAATTCCGGGCCGGCGAGAAAGAACCAGCGAAAATTCATGCCGACACTGTTCCGTTTCGTCGTCACGCTCGCCGTACTGGCCGGCATCGTCTATGGCGCCATGGTGGCGCTGGTCATGTTCGTGGAGCCGAAGCAGGCGGAACTCAGCGTGCGCATCCCGCCCGAAAAGCTGAACCCGCAAAGATAGGCTGCCACCGGCCATGAAGGACGCCGCCCGCATCGAAGCCTTCCTCGAGATGATGAGCGCGGAACGCGGCGCCGCCCGCAACACGCTGGACTCCTACCGCCGCGATCTCGAGGATGCCTCGGACATCATCGGGGGCGGGCTGGGCGGGGCCGATGCGGCCGCACTGCGCGCCTATCTGGACGACATCGCCGGGCGCGGCTTCGCCGCCTCCTCGCAGGCCCGCAAGCTTTCGGCGCTGCGCCAGTTCTTCGCCTTCCTCTATGCCGAGGGGCTGCGGGCGGACGATCCCACCGGCACGCTCGACAGCCCGAAGAAGAAGAAAGCGCTGCCCAGGATCATGAGCGAGGCCGACACCGGCCGCCTGCTCGACCGCGCGGCCCTGGAGGCCGCCGACCCCGCCTTGGCCGGCGGCGACGCCGTTGCCGCGCTGCGCCTGCACGCGCTGGTCGAGGTGCTCTATGCGACCGGCCTGCGCGTCTCCGAGCTGGTCGGCCTGCCCGTCGCGGTCGCCCTGCGCGACGAGCGTTTCTTCATGGTCAAGGGCAAAGGCGGCAAGGAGCGCATGGTGCCGCTTTCGGCCAAGGCGCGCGCCGCCATGCAGGCCTGGCTGGCGGCACGGGCCAAGGTGCCGGCCTTCGCCGAGAGCCCGTTCCTGTTCCCGGCCGCCTCCGCGAGCGGCTATCTTGCAAGGCAGGTCTTCGCCCGCGACCTCAAGGGCCTTGCCGCGCGGGCCGGCATTTCGGCGGCGAAGATCTCGCCGCACGTGCTGCGCCATGCCTTCGCCAGCCACCTGCTGCAGAACGGCGCCGATCTTCGCGCCGTGCAGCAGTTGCTCGGCCATGCCGACATCTCCACCACCCAGATCTACACCCATGTGCTGGAAGAGCGGCTGGTGCGGCTGGTCAATGACCACCATCCGCTTGCCGACTAGGCCTCATATCGTTATGTGAGGGCGACATTTCGCGCCTGATAACCTTCCGTTCACGGTTGCGCAGGCATCAATCAACGCCATTTCCGGCGCACTGGTCCGCTCACGAATGTACAATTACCTCGACTTCGAAAAACCGGTTGCCGATCTCGAAGGCAAGATCCTGGAACTGAAGAAGCTTGCCGAAGGCGGCGAGTCCGTGGACGTTGCAGACGAGATCGCCCGGCTTGAAAAGCGCTCCCGCGACGCGCTCCGCGATCTCTACAAGGCGCTGAGCCCGTGGCAGAAGGTGCAGGTGGCGCGCCATCCCGACCGTCCCCATTGCCTCGACTATGTCAGGGGCCTGTTCACCGAATTCACGCCGCTGGCCGGCGACCGCACTTTCGGCGAGGACCAGGCGCTGGTCGGCGGCTTCGCCCGCTTCCGCGGCGAGCCGGTGGCGATCCTCGGCCAGGAAAAAGGTTCCGATACCGCCAGCCGGCTGAAGCACAATTTCGGCTCGGTGCGCCCCGAGGGCTACCGCAAGGCGGTGCGCATCATGGAACTGGCCGACCGCTTCGGCATCCCGCTGATCTCGCTGGTCGACACGGCCGGCGCCTATCCCGGCGTCGGCGCCGAGGAACGCGGCCAGGCCGAGGCCATTGCGCGTTCGACCTCGGCCGGTCTCGGCCTGAAGGTCCCGTCCATCGCGGTGATCATCGGCGAGGGCGGCTCGGGCGGCGCCATCGCCATCGCCACCGCCAACCGGGTCTACATGCTCGAGCACGCCATCTATTCGGTGATCTCGCCGGAGGGCGCGGCTTCCATCCTGTGGCGCGACACCACGCGCTCCAGGGATGCGGCGACCAACATGAAGATCACCGCGCAGGACCTGCTCAATCTCAAGATCGTCGATGCCGTGATCCCCGAGCCGCTCGGCGGCGCCCATCGTGGGCCCGAAGCGGTCATCACCGCCACCGGCGACCTGATCGCCCGCACCATGAAGGAATTCGGCGAAGGCAATGTCGATTTCCGCGAGCAACGACGTGAAAAATACCTGGCGATGGGTCGCAACCTCTGATCGTTGCGCCCACAACCGCATTTTCGCCATAAAGATGCCGCCGCATCCCCCGTAACGAAGCTGTGAAGGCCGTTTGGGGGTCAAGGCACATCCGGCCGGCTTGCGGTAAGGATTTTGCAAGGTTAACGAGACTAAGACAATTCTAGGAAAATGCGCGGCGATTCCTTGGCCGGGCAGGTTTCAGGAAATTGGACGGTTTCACCGGTTGATCTGAAGGTGCAATCGTCCGGCGCCGCCAGATTTGAGACATCACCCGGCCGGCAGGCCGGAACGGGGACAAAGACGAAGAGCGTGTCCATGCTGACCAGTTTCGCCAGGGCCGGACTTCTCATCGGTGCCATCGCGCTTGCCGGATGTACCGATTCCTCCATCGGGGACTTCGCCCCCCAGCATGCCAACCGGCAGCTTCCGCCTAAGGTCCTTCAGGCGATGAAGGCCAAGGGCATGAACAAGACGTCGCCGATCCTGGCGCGTGTGTTCAAGGAAGAGGGCAAGCTGGAAATCTGGAAGCAGAAGACCAACGGCCGCTACGACCTCATCGCCAGCTACGACATCTGCAAATGGTCGGGCAAGCTCGGGCCGAAATTCACCGAGGGCGACCGGCAGGCGCCGGAAGGCTTCTACACGGTGCGGCCCTCGCAGATGAAGCCGAACTCGCAATACCACCTGGCCTTCAACATCGGCTACCCGAACGCCTATGACCGCGCCAACGGCCGCACCGGCTCCAATCTGATGGTGCACGGCGCCTGCTCGTCGGCCGGCTGCTATTCGATGACCGACCAGCAGATCGAGGAAATCTACGCCTTCGGCCGCGACGCCTTCCAGGGCGGGCAGACCGAGTTCCAGGTGCAGGCCTTCCCCTTCCGCATGACCGCCGCCAACATGGCGCGCTACCGCAACGACCCGAACTACGAGTTCTGGAAGATGCTCAAGGTCGGCTACGATCATTTCGAGCTGACCAAGGTGCCGCCGAAGGTCGACGTGTGCGAGCGGCGCTATGTGTTCAACCAGCTTCCGGTCGACGGCCAGCCCTTCAACCCGACCGGCGCCTGCCCGGCCAGTTCGCAGCCGGATTCGCTGAAGGTCGCCTACAGCAGCTACCAGAGCAACTATGAGGCGGCCTTCAACAGCGCGCTGAAAGCCTCCACCCCGGCGCCGAAGCCGACCATCGCCGGCGTCAAGGAAGCCAACATCGTTTCGGAATGGACGCGCAAGCGCGCCCGCGGCGAGCGCGTGCCGATCGAGCCGCCGTCGCTGAACCCCGACGGGACCGTCACCCAGACCGAGCGCATGGGCCGCATCGATTCCGCCGAAGGCCGCCGCATGGCCGCGATCGAGGCGGAAGAGGCAGCCAAGAAGAAGGCTGCCGAGGAAAAGGCGGCCGCGGTCGCCGCCGCCAAGGCGGCGAAGGAAACGCAGAAGGTCGAGGCGGCCGCCGCGGCCAAAGCCGCCGAGGTCGCGGCGCAGGCGCCCGTCCAGCCCGCGCCGCCGATGCAGACCGCGCAATCACAAAACGCGGACGAAGGCACCGCCGCCAAGTTGAAGAAGCGGCTGCTCGGCATGTTCGGCGGCTGACATAGCCTTGCCCGACGACATCGACGTCTATGATCTGCGGGGCCTCAACTGCCCCCTGCCGGTGCTGAAGGCGCGCAAGCGCCTCGCCGGCCTTCCCCGGGGCGCGCTCCTGTGGGTGGAAACCACCGATCCGCTGGCCGTGCTCGACATTCCCGCCTTCTGCAACGAGGCCGGCCATCTGCTGATCGAAACCACGGCGCTGGACGGCGCCCACCGCTTCCTGATCGAGCGGGGCGGCTGAGTCCGGGGCTTATCGTCCCGGGATGGCCAGCGGATTGCCTTCGAGCGCCGCGCGGTCCGGCATGTCGATCTGCGGCACATTGGTGATCGCCGCGAACAGACGCGCCACATAGTCGCCCGGCATGTCGAAGGTGATCAGCACCAGCCGCGTGCCGCGCTTGTCGTCCGGCCATGCGGGCAGGCGCGCCGGCGGATGCAGGATCCTCTGAACGCCATGCACCACCAGCGGCCGCGAAGGGTCCTCGGCCAGCTCGACGATGCCCTTCATGCGCAGCAGGTTCTCGCCATGGGTGGAGCGCAGCAGGTCGAGGAACATCTCGATGGCCGCGAAAGGCACCGGCCCGTCATGGACCAAGGTGTCGGTGCGGATGCGCCCGTCGTGATGGTGGTGGCGATGGTGCGCGTCGTGGTCGTGGTGCCCCTCGCAGGCATAGTTATCATGGTCATGCCGCGCTTCCCCCAGCCAGCGGCGCACGTCGGCGGTCTTGGTTTCGGGGTCGTAGAGCCCGCAACCGAACAGGTCCCGCAGCCCGGCATTGCGGACATCGAGGATCGGCGCCGACGGATTGAGCCGGCTGAGCCGCGCCGTCAGCCCGGCCGGAACCGCCTCGCCGGCGACCATGTCGAGCTTGGAGAGGACGATGCGGTCGGCAACCGCCGCCTGCTTCACCGCCTCCATATGGGCATCCAGCGTCGCAGCGCCGTTGACGGCATCGACCAGCGTCAGCACCCCGTCCAGGCGGAAGGCCTGCAATAGCACCGGATGCGCCATGATCGACTGCAGCACCGGCGCGGGATCGGCAAGGCCGGTCGTCTCGATGACGACGCGCGACAAGGCTGCGATGCGCCCGGTCTGCACCCGGTCGACCAACTCGGCCAGCGTATCGACCAGCTCGCCGCGCACCGTGCAGCACAGGCAGCCATCCGACAGTTCGATGATGCCATCAGAGGCCTGCTCGACCAGCAGATGGTCGATGGCGACGTCACCAAACTCGTTGATGATGACGGCGGTGTCCTTCAGCTCGGGGGTCTTGAGGAGCCGGTTGAGCAGCGTCGTCTTGCCGGAGCCGAGGAAGCCGGTCAGCACCGTGACGGGAATGGGAAAGCCGGGCATGGAGCGGGTCAGCCGCCCTGGGCCGAGGCGGCGAAGGCCGGCGGCGGCAGGTCGGGCCGCCAGCTCGGCACCGGCACGTCGGCATATTCGACGCGGCCGACCATGGCCTTCGGCACCGGGCCGGTGGCGCCTCCGAGGCTGACCACGACCAGCTTGGGATCGGTCAGCTTCTGCTGGTAGATCGATTTCGGCCCTTCCTTCGGCCCGGTCGAGGCCTCCGACTGGGCGGCGGCCTGGGCGGGCTTGCAGATCACCGGGCGCAGGTCCGTCGGCGTCTGCGTATCGCCATAGGGCGCCAGCGTCGCGAGGCTGGCGCTGCCCTGGCCCTGCGTGGCGAAACCGGCGTCGAGCAGCTTCGCCACCGCCTCGGCGCGGGCAAGCCCGTTCTTCTCCCCGAACACCACGGCCGCCAGCGTGCGCCCGTTGCGGGTCGCCGTGCCGACCAGATTGAAGCCCGATTCGCACACGAAGCCGGTCTTCATGCCGTCGGCACCCGGATAGCGGCCGACCAGAAGATTGTAATTGGGGATCTTGCTCTTGCCGAAGGCGAGCCCCTCGATGCCGTACCAGGAATTATACTGCGGGAAATCGCGGCGCAGCGCCGTGACCAGCACCGCCATGTCGCGCGCCGTCGTGTATTGCTCGGGCGAGAACAGCCCGTTGGGGTTGACGAAATGGCTGCCGCTCATGCCGAGGCGCGCGGCTTCCGCATTCATGCGAAGGGCAAAATCGGCCTGGGTGCCGCCGATATTCTCGCCGATGGCCATGGCGATATCGTTGGCGGACTTGACGAGCATCATCTTGAGCGCATTGTCGAGCCGCATCACCTGGCCGGTCTTGAAGCCCATCTTGCTCGGCGGCTGGTTGACGGCGTTGCGCGTCATCTTGATCGGCGAATCGAGCGCCACCTCGCCCGCCTCGATGGCGCGGAAGGTGACATAAGCCGTCATCAGCTTGGTAAGCGAAGCCGGGTACCAGCGCTTGAACGCATCTTCATGCGCAAGCACCCTGCCCGTGTTCAGCTCGAACAGCAGCGTCGGGTTGGCGGCTGCCGGAGCCGGGAGGGCACCGAGCCCGAGCGCGCCGAAAAGCGCCAGTTTCACGAAACGCGTGGTCGTCATGGTAATCCTGAACATCCTGTGCCGTGGTCGGTCTGGCCCTCGGGCGCGCGGCAATGGCGCTGCCCGCTCTTCCCCGGCCGCTTCAGCCGGTGCTATTTAACCTATATGTCGTCAACATGGCAAAGGCCGGTCGTCATCCCGCGACCGCGATTTGTCCATCCGGAGCCGAGAGAAACCATGCCCATCCTGAACCGCGCCGCCGAAATGCAGGAAGAAGTCGCCGGCTGGCGCCGCCATCTGCACAGCAGACCGGAACTTGGCTTCGACGTGGTCGAGACCGCCGCCTTCGTGGCCGACAAGCTGGCCGCATTCGGCTGCGACGAGGTGGTGACGGGCATCGGCCGCACCGGCGTGGTCGGTCTCATCCGCGGAAAGCTGGGCCAGGGCCGCACAATCGGCCTACGCGCCGACATGGACGCGCTACCGATCGGCGAGATCACCGGCAAGCCCTATGCCTCGACCCGCACCGGCAAGATGCACGCCTGCGGCCATGACGGCCACACCGCCATGCTGCTCGGCGCGGCTTCCTATCTGGCCGAGACCCGCAATTTTGCCGGCACGGTCGCCGTGATCTTCCAGCCGGCCGAGGAAGGCGGCGGCGGCGGCCGCGAAATGGTCAAGGACGGGCTGATGGACCGCTTCGGCATCGAGAACGTGTTCGGGATGCACAATCTTCCCGGCCTGCCGGTCGGGAACTTCGCCACCAGGCAGGGCCCCATTCTAGCCGCGACCGCCGAGTTCGACATCAAGGTGGCCGGCCGGGGCGGCCACGCCGCCATGCCCCAGCGTACCCTCGATCCGATCGTGGCGGCCAGCCATCTGGTGACCGCGCTGCAATCCATCGTCGGGCGCAATGTCGATCCTCTGGAGGCGGCGGTGGTGTCGGTGACGAAGTTCCATGCCGGCGATGCCCACAACATCATTCCCGAGCAGGCGGAATTGGCCGGCACCGTGCGCACATTGAAGGCCGAAACCGCGAAGCTGGCGGAAGAACGGCTGAGGGCGGTCTGCGACGGCATCGCCGCCACGTTCGGCGTCTCGGTGGACCTCGATTTCCGGCCCAACTATCCGGTGACCTTCAACCATGCGCCCGAAACCGCCTTCGCCGGCGATGTCGCCGCCGCCATTGCCGGCGCCGCCCTGGTGGACCGGGACATGCCGCCGCTGATGGCCGGCGAGGATTTTTCCTACATGCTGGAAGCGCGCCCCGGCGCCTTCATCTTCCTCGGCAATGGCGACAGCGCCGGGCTGCACCACCCCGCCTACGACTTCAACGACGAGGCGATCCCGCACGGCGTCAGCTACTGGGTGCGGCTGGCGGAGACGGCGCTGGCGCCCTAAGCCGGGGCCGGATGCGCGGATTTGCGCGGCGCCGCGTGTTTTTGAAGCGCCCCGCCTTGGCGAGCGGGCGCGAAACCGTTATGTGTCTGCGCCAGTGGTCCCGTAGCTCAGTAGGATAGAGCGGCAGATTCCTAATCTGTAGGTCGCAGGTTCGATTCCTGCCGGGATCACCAGCAAAATTCCGGGCCTGTCACATCCTTTGCGGGATTTTCATGCCGCAGCCAAACCGTTCTGCGTCCAAAAGATCCCTCCCGTCCCATCTGCAACAATCCGTTTGCGAAGAGACAATGCGAAAGAGCCCGCCACCCTTGCGGATGGCGGGCCTGTTGCCTGAGTGCCTTCCCGCAAGGCGGGGTGCCGATCATCCCTGCGCCCGGCAAGTTAACGGTCGGTTAAGGCGGCGGCCTGCTGCCCGGATTTGTGCCTTGCAGGGTTTCATCGGCAATTCCTGCAATGCATGATCACCACCTCATCTATCTGAGCTGGTTCCTTGTCCTTCTTCCGATCATCATTGGCGGCGTACTTCCAGTTTTGTTAATTCGGAACTCCGGGAGAATGATGATCATGGTCATCCCCCCTGATTTTGATTTCCGCATTTGCCGGTTATTTTCTGATGCAGGCGTTTTTGCCGTTTTCTAGGGACGGCTATGGTCCAGCCATTGTTACGCGCGCTTTTTCCCGCCAAAGCCCACTGTCTATTCTGCCACAGGGGCCGATAAAAAATGCTCCAGGGCGCGGCCGACCTTGACCTTTCATCCTCGTTTCCCATTCTTTTTCATAACGCGTGACGAGGAGAATTGGCATGGAAGAAGCAGGCATCGGCTGGATTGCGGCAATCATCATCGGCGGCCTGGCCGGCTGGATCGCATCCCGGTTCATGGACAGCAACACCGGCATCTTCATGAACATCATCCTGGGGATCATCGGCGCCGCAGTGGCCAGTTTCATCTTCGGCCTTCTCGGCGTGTCGTTCGGCGGCTGGCTTGGCTACCTCGTCGCCGGCTGCATCGGTGCATGCATCCTGATCTGGGGTGCGCGGGCAGTGCGCGGATAATGGTACGAGGGCAATCCGCCACGATTGTCGGCCGGTGCGTTGGGCTCCCCCTGCTTGCCCTGTCGCTTCTCGCCGGGTGCCAGCTCACGGCTTCGACCTTCAAGACCACGATCGTCTCGGGGCATTACCGGCAGCTGGCCGATTGCTTTTATGAAAGCGTCGGTCCGGAAAACTTCCGGCGCAGGGATGACCTCTACGGCTTCCGCATGGTCCGTATATTCGTAGGGAGCGACCAGCCCGACAGCACTGTCGTCGAGTTTGCGGATGCGGGCCAGAACCAGACGGCCGTCACCTTCCGGACCGCCCGGCCGGGAAACCTCGAAACTCTGGTCCAGGAGTGCGTGTTTCGATGACCGGCTCGGAAAAACCGACCGACAGCGCCCCTCCCCCGCGCAAATATCCCCTGATGGTGATCATCCTTTCCGTGATCGCCATCATTGCGGTGCTGGCCATGGAGGGGTAGCGGCACCATTCACCCCGCGGCCGATTATCAGCGACGCGGCTTTCCCCTGCCGCGTTTGCGCTTCCGTTCAAATATGCAGCGCCATGCCGAGCGCCTTGAGCGCGGCTTCCTGGAAGGCCTCGCCTTGCGTGGGATGCGCATGGATGGTGCCGGCGATATCCTCCAGCCGCGCGCCCATCTCCAGCGCCAGGCCGAAGGCCGCCGCCAGTTCCGACACGCCCTGCCCGACCGCCTGGATGCCCAGCACCAGATGGTTGTCGGCCCGCGCCACCACGCGCACGAAGCCGTCCTCGCCCTGCTTCGTCATGGCCCGGCCATTGGCGGAGAACGGGAACATCCCGATCTTGATCTCGCCCAGCGCCCTGGCTTCCTCGGGCGACAGGCCGGCCGTCACCAGTTCGGGATCGGTGAAGCAGATGGCGGGAATGGCGCGCTTGTCCCAGCTGCGTCGGTGACCGGCGACGATCTCGGCCACCATCTCGCCCTGCGCCATGGCCCGGTGCGCCAGCATCGGCTCGCCGGTGACGTCGCCGATGGCATAGATGCCGCGCATGGAGGTGCGGCAGCGGTCGTCGATACGGATGAAGCGGCCGTTCATGTCGAGGTCGATTTCCTCCAGGCCCCAGCCGTCCGTCACCGGCCTGCGGCCGACGGTGACCAGCACCTTGTCGGCGGCGATCTTCCTGTCCTTGCCGTCGGCCGTCTCGATCAGCAGCGCATCGCCCTTCGAGGGCAGGCCCTTGGCCTTGGCGCCGACCAGCACATCGATGCCGAGCGCCGCAAGCCGCTTCGACACCGGCCGCACCAGCTCGGCGTCATATTGGGCAAGAATGCGCGGCAGCGCCTCGACGATGGTGACCTTGGCGCCCATCTTGGCGAAGGCAGTGCCGAGTTCGAGCCCGATATAACCGCCCCCCACCACGGCCAGCTTCTGCGGCACGTCCGCGAGCGACAACGCCTCGGTAGACGAGATCACCCGCCCGCCGAACGACAGCGAGAGCAGTTCCACCGGCGCCGAACCGGTGGCGATAACGACGTTCTCGGCCCGGATGATCTGCTGGCCGGTTTCCGTCTCCACCTCGATGGTCTTGCCATCGCGGAACCGGGCATGACCCTGCACATATTTGACCTTGGCTTTCTTCAAAAGCCCGGCAACGCCGCTGGTAAGCCGGCTAACGATTGCATCTTTCCACCCAACCGTTTTGCCAAAATCGAGGCCCGGCGCGGCTGCCGAAATACCCAGCGGATCGTCGCCCCCGGCACGCGCCCTGGCTTGCTCGAAGGCTTCGGCGGCATGGATCAGGGCCTTGGAGGGGATGCAGCCGATGTTGAGGCAGGTGCCGCCTGGCTTGCCGGCTTCGACAATGACCGTGTCGAGCCCGAGCTGGCCGGCGCGAATGGCGCACACATAGCCGCCCGGGCCGGCGCCGATGACCAGAAGCTTGCAGGAAATCTCCTTCATCGACGATCTCCCGTGCCCGTAAGATTAGCGATCATGAGCCGGCTTTCTTTCTGCATGGCTAGCCCTCCACGAAGATCATGGCCGGGGTCTCGAGCAGCGCCTTGATGCGCTGCACGAAGACGGCGGCATCCCAGCCATCGATGACACGGTGGTCGAAGGAGGAGGACAGGTTCATCATCTTGCGCGGCACGAACTGCGTTCCGTCCCACATCGGGCGCACCATCATCTTGTTGACGCCGATGATCGCGACTTCCGGATAGTTGATGACCGGCGTCGTCACCACGCCGCCCATGGCGCCGAGCGAGGTGATGGTGATGGTCGAGCCGGAAAGCTCCTCGCGCGTCGCGGTGCCGGATTTCGCGGCTTCCGCCAGCCGGTTCAGCTCGGCGCCGCACTCCCACAGGTCGCGGGCTTCGACGTGCTTGACCACCGGGACCACGAGGCCGCTGGCGGTCTGCGCAGCGATGCCGATATGCACCCCGCCATATTGGCGGATGATGCCGGCATCGTCGTCATAGAGCGCGTTGAGATGCGGCTGTTCGGCAATGGCCTTGACCATGGCGCGCATGAGGAAGGGCAGCAGCGTCAGCTTCGGCCGGTCCGCGCCGGGCTTCTGCTTGTTGAGGCCGGCACGCAGGTCCTCCAGGGCCGTCACATCCACCTCCTCGACATAGGTGATGTGCGGGATGCGCGCCTTGGCCAGCTGCATCTTCTCGGCGATCTTGCGCCTCAGCCCGACAACCTTGATCTCCTCGACGCGATCGTTGCGCACGAGGCCGGACACCTTGCCGGGCTGCGGGCCGCGCGCGATGAAGGCGTCTAGATCCTCATGGCCGATGCGGCCCGCCGGCCCGCTGCCGGGCACTTGCCGGAGATCAATGCCGGCTTCCCTAGCCCGCAGCCGCACCGCCGGCGAAGCCAGCGGCTTCTCGCCCTCGCGGCGCGGCGCGCCGATGCCGGCGCTGCGGGTTCCGCCCGGCTGAGCCGGAGCCGCAACCGGCTGCTTCTTCTCTGGTTCCACAGCCGCCGGCTTGGCTGGGTTGTCTGGAACGACCTTCTTTTCCTGTGGGGGCAGCTGGGGCGCTTCCGGCGCTTCCGGCGTCGCATCGCCTTCCTGGACATTGCCCTCGCCGGCCACCTTGAGACGCACGATGGGCGAGCCGATGGCGACCGTGTCGCCGATCTCGGCACCGAGCCACAGGATTTCGCCCTCCACCGGCGACGGGATCTCGACCGTCGCCTTGTCGGTCATCACGGCGGCCAGCACCGTGTCCTCGCGCACCATGTCGCCGACTTTGACATGCCATTCGACCAGCTCGGCCTCGGCCACGCCCTCGCCGACATCGGGAAGCCTGATGACGTGCTCGCCCATCTCAAGCCTCCATCGTCTCGACAAGTGCCCGGCCGACACGCGCCGGCCCGGGGAAATAGTCCCATTCCTGCGCATGCGGATAGGGCGTGTCCCAGCCCGTCACCCGCGCCACCGGCGCTTCCAGATGATAGAAGCAGTGCTCCTGCACCAGGGCGGCCAGTTCGGCGCCGAAGCCGGAAGTCTGCGTCGCCTCGTGCACCACCACGCAGCGCCCGGTCTTGGTGACCGAGGCGACGATGGCGTCCAGATCGAGCGGCAAAAGCGTGCGCAGGTCGATGATCTCGGCGTCGACGCCGGTTTCCGCGGCCGCCGCCTCAGCCACATAGACCATGGTGCCGTAGGTGAGCACGGTGACGTCGCTGCCCTCGCGGCGGACGGCGGCCTTGCCGAGCGGCACCGTATAATGCCCGTCCGGCACCTCGCCCAGTTCGTGCTTCGACCATGAGGTGACCGGGCGTTCGTGGTGGCCGTCGAAGGGACCGTTATAGAGGCGCTTGGGCTCGAGGAAGATCACTGGATCGGGATCCTCGATCGCCGCGATCAGCAGGCCCTTGGCGTCGCGGGGATTGGAAGGCACCACGACCTTGAGGCCGGAGACGTGGGTGAACAGCGCCTCGGGGCTTTGGCTGTGGGTCTGGCCGCCGAAGATGCCGCCGCCGGTCGGCATGCGCACCACGATGGGGCAGGTGAAATCGCCATTGGAGCGGTAGCGCAGCCGTGCCGCTTCCGAAACGATCTGATCGTAACCCGGATAGACATAGTCGGCGAACTGCACTTCCACGCAAGGGCGCAGGCCATAGGCGGCCATGCCGATGGCGGCGCCGACGATGCCGGATTCGTTGATCGGCGCGTCGAAGCAGCGGTTCTTGCCGTATTTGGCCTGCAAGCCGGCCGTGCAGCGGAAGACGCCGCCGAAGAAGCCGACATCCTCGCCGAACACGATGACGCGTTCGTCACGCCCCATCGAGACGTCCATGGCGTCGCGGATGGCCTCGATCATGGTCTTGCGCGCCATGGCCTACACCCCCGCCTGCTGGCGCTGGCGCCGCAAATGCGGCGGCATCTGTTCGTAAACCCCCTCGAACATGTCGCGCGTCGAAGGCTTGTTGCCCGAATGCAGCGTGCCGTGTTCCTCGGCCTGCTTCTGCGCCGCGATCACCGTGTCGAGAATCTCGGCCTCGGCCTGTGCGTGCCGCTCGTCCGACCAGACGCCGAGCCGGATGAGATGG
Organism: Aquamicrobium terrae; assembly: GCF_040545735.1. Lineage (GTDB taxonomy): Bacteria > Pseudomonadota > Alphaproteobacteria > Rhizobiales > Rhizobiaceae > Mesorhizobium > Mesorhizobium terrae_A. Next base: position 103,923 of record NZ_JBEPML010000003.1, on the reverse strand, counting down.
TTCTTCAGCCGGATGACCGGATCGCCGAGCGGCCAGGCATCGGATTCCGCCTTGGGACGGTAGGCGGACGGGTCGTCCGAGGTCGAATGCGCGCCGGCCCGGTAGGTGACGTACTCGATAAGCGTCGGCCCCAGATTGCGGCGGGCGCGTTCGATAGCCCATTGCGCCACAGCATGCACGGCGAGATAGTCGTTGCCGTCGACACGCAGGGCCGGAATGCCGAAACCGAGGCCCCGCGCCGCGAACGTGCCGGAACCGCCGCGGGCGATGCCCTGGAAGGTCGAGATCGCCCACTGGTTGTTGACCACATTGAGCACCACGGGCGCCTTGTAGGTGGAGGCGAACACTAGCGCGGCGTGGAAATCCGACTCTGCGGTCGATCCGTCGCCGATCCAGCCCACCGCGATGCGGTTGTCGCCGCTGATGGCCGAGGCCATCGCCCAGCCCACCGCCTGGATATATTGGGTGGCCAGATTGCCGGAGATCGAGAAGAAGCCGTGCTCCTTCGAGGAATACATGATCGGCAATTGCCGGCCCTTCAGCGGGTCGGCCTCGTTGGAGTAGATCTGGTTCATCATGGTGACCATCGGATAGCCGCCCGCGATCAGCAGGCCGGCCTGGCGATAGGTCGGGAAGTTCATGTCGCCGGGCGCCAGCGCCTTGCGGAAGGCGCAGCTGACGGCCTCCTCGCCCAGATGCTGCATGTAGAAGGAAGTCTTGCCCTGCCGCTGCGCCATCTGCATGCGGGCATCAAAGGCGCGCAGCGTCATCATATGGCGCAGGCCTTCCAGCAACGCCTCGTCGGTCAGGGAGCCCGACCAGGGGCCGACCGCTTCACCGGCCCGGTTCAGAACGCGGATGATGGAAAAGGCAAGATCGCGGATCTCGCGCGGATCGACATCGACCGGCGGCCGCGGCACCGAGCCGGCCTTGGGGATCGGCACATTCGAGAAATCCGGCGTGCCGCCCGGCCTTACCTCCGGTTCGGGCACATGGAATCGCAACATTCCGGTGTCGGTCATGACCTCTCCTCCTGTCGCCACGTCCGATCATCGCACATAATCGCTGTCCGAACAGCAGCGACCCGGAACAGCAGCGGCGATGCCCGGATATTGGCAGGAAAGCCGAGCAATTTCCCATTTTTGACGATCATCCTGCGGCAATAAAGCGAATGCGGCGGGCTTGTTCCGTTGATGAATGCTGCGCATAGCTGCTCGCCGGCGGCCAGCCGAAGCATCGTCGCGCACGAAAAACGCCTGCCCACTTCCGACGCAAGGCAACCCGACTTCCGTGAAATGGCTTTCACTCCCTGCATCGGTCTGGCTGGGAAACCGGATTCCCCTTTCCGCTCCAATGCTCTAGAAATCCCGCATGGCACAGAAGAAAGCTCATGAAGTCGATTCCTGGCTGGCGCGGCCGGACCCGAAGACCTTCCTCGTGCTGCTCTACGGCCCCGATCGCGGGCTGGTGGCGGAACGCGGCAAGGCTTTTGCCGAACGCACCGGCCTGCCGCTCGACGATCCCTTCAGCGTCGTGAAGCTGGACGGGGCTGAGGTGGAACGCGGCGAAGGCCGGCTGCTGGAAGAGGCCCAAACCGTACCGATGTTCTCGGACCGCCGCCTGCTGTGGGTGCGCAACGCCTCCGGCCAGAAGGGCCTGGCCGACGAGGTCAAGGCTCTGCTTGCCGAACCGGCGCGCGACGCCACGATCCTGATCGAGGCCGGCGACCTCAAGAAGGGCGCCGCGCTGCGCACGGTCGTGGAAGGCGCGGACGGCGGCATGGCCCTGCCGTGCTATGCCGATGACGGTCGCGACATCGAGGCGGTGATCGACGACGAATTGCGCAAGGCCGGCATCACCATGGCGCTGGAGGCAAGGCAGGCGCTGCGCCGCAATCTCGGCGGGGACCGGCTTGCGACCCGCGCCGAGTTGCAGAAGCTGACGCTATATGCACTGGGCCAGCCGGAAATCTCGCTCGAGGACGTGAAGGCCATGACCGGCGACGTTTCCGGCCAGTCCCTGGACGACGCCGTCGACGCGGTGCTGGACGGGCGCATCGGCGATTTCGACAGCGCCTTCGCCCGCCATTGCCAGGCCGGCGGCCAGCCCTTCCTGGCGCTGTCCGGCACCATGCGCCAGTTCCATGCCATCCATGCCATGCGCGGCGCCATGGAGGAAAGCGGCCGCAACGCCGCTTCGGTCGTGGCCGGCGCGCGGCCGCCGGTCTTCTTTTCCCGCCGCAAGCTCATCGAACGCACGCTGGAGCGCTGGAACCGGCAGGCCATCGAACGCGCCCTGGGACGGCTTCAGGCCGCGGTGCTGCAATCGCGCCGACGTCCCGACCTTGCCTCGGCGCTGGTGCGGCAGGCTTTGCTGGGCATTGCCGTGGAAAGCGCCCGCTTCTCGCGCCGATAGAGCTTTTTGCGGCCAGACGGAAACGTCTGGCGTTGCATAAATGCGGTTAGGAAACCAAGCTGGAGCCGTTCAGGTTCAGGCTGGACTGCCCTCCTTCCCCCATGACAGGAGAAGGATGCCGTCCGCAACGCTGTTGCCTTCCTCTCTCCGTGTGCGCAGAGAGAGTAGATGGCCGCTTCCGACAGACCTGAACTGGCAATAATATACTTTAAAAACAATAAGGTAAAGAAAAGCCCGCACGATGGCGGCCGTTCGATAGGGCAGCGGGACCAGCTCAAAGCTTCAGCTTGCGGCACAATTCGTCGAGCTGGTCGAGAGTCTTGTAGGCGACGCGCAGCTCGCCGCCGCCCCGCTCCTTGTGGGCGATCGACACCTTCATGCCGATCGTATCGCCAAGCAGCTTCTCCAGCGCAATGGTGTCGGCATCCTTCTCCGCCGGCGCGGAGGAACGGCCGTCGCGCACGGGTGCGGCAGGCGCCTGCGCCAACACTTCCGCCTGGCGCACCGACAGTCCTTCGTCGATGATGCGTCTGGCCAACCCCACCGGATCCTCGGCCGTGACCAGGGTACGGGCATGGCCGGCCGACAGGGATCCGTCGACCACGAGGTCGCGGATCACATCGGGCAGTTTCAGCAATCGCAGCGTGTTGGCGACATGGCTGCGGCTCTTGCCGATCACCTGCCCCAGATCGGCCTGGCTGTAGCTGTGTTCCTCGATCAGTTGCTCGTAGCCCAGCGCCTCTTCGATCGGATTGAGATCGGCGCGCTGCACGTTTTCGATGATCGCCAGTTCAAGCGCCGTACGGTCGCTGACATCGCGCACGATGACCGGGATTTCGGCCAGGCCGGCACGCTGCGCCGCGCGCCAGCGGCGCTCGCCGGCGATGATCTCGTAGCGACCCTGCTGGAGCGGCGACGGGCGCACCACGACCGGCTGGACGATGCCGTGCTCACGAATGGACTGGGCAAGATCGGTCAGTTCGGCCTCGCCGAAGTGCCGGCGCGGATTGCGCGGGTTGGGTGCCACGAACTCGATCGGCACCTTGCCGTCGGCCAATGCAGCCGGCTTTTCGGGTTCCGCGGGACGATCGATCTCACCGATCAGCGCCGCCAGTCCGCGCCCCAGCCGCTTTCTTGAAGGATCATCGTTCATCGTTCACCAAAACCGTTTCACTATCGAATCAATCCAGGCCCTGACTGGTCTTGCCTGGCTTGGGATCATGCGGCCCGCAGGCGCCGCTCGCGGCGGATTACTTCCGAGGCGAGCTGCAAATAGGCCTGGCTTCCCGAGCACTTCAGGTCATAGAGAATGGCCGGCTTGCCATAGGACGGGGCCTCGGACACCCGCACATTGCGCGGAATGACCGTCTCGTAGACCTTCTCGCCCATATGCGCCCGCACATCCTGAACCACCTGGTTGGCGAGGTTGTTGCGGCCGTCATACATGGTCAGCACGATGCCCTGGATTTCCAGTTGCGGATTGATGGAACCGCGCACCTGCTGCACGGTTTCCAGCAACTGGCTGAGACCTTCCAGCGCAAAGAACTCGCATTGCAACGGAACCAGCACCGAATCCGCCGCGGCCATCGAATTGAGGGTCAGCAGATTGAGCGACGGCGGGCAGTCGATCAGCACATAGCTGAACGGATTGCTGCGCTCGACCGCGGCGCGCAAGGCATTGCGTAGCCGCAAAACCCGGTCGGGCGCCGCCGCGATTTCCATCTCGACGCCCAGCAGGTCCAAGGTCGACGGCACGATGGATAAGCCCGGCACGACCGTTTGCATCGCCGCCGCCTCGATGCTGGCGGCGCCGGTGAGCACGTCATAAGACGAAACCGAGCGATCCTTGCGCTCGATGCCGAGTCCCGTGCTGGCATTGCCCTGCGGATCGAGATCGACGATGAGAACCTTCTCGCCGATGGCGGCCAGGGCGGTGGCGAGATTGATCGTCGTCGTTGTCTTGCCGACGCCGCCCTTCTGGTTCGCCACGGTGATGATGCGGGGTTTGCTGCTGATCATGCTTTCCTGCCGGAAATTCACTCCGATAGAAGGACGCTCTTACCTGACGCTCAGATTGCGAATCTCAAGCACGACTCCTTCGGAATCGGTCGAACTGCCATGTTCTATCAGATCGAAGGACCAACGTTGACCGCTTTCTTCGACTTCCAACCGGTAATCCCGACCTTTGTGAAACAGGGCCGTGGCGCCGGCCAGCAGCCAGGGCGAAGCCAGCTCCAGAAGCAGGGGGAGCGAGGCCAGCGCCCGCGCCGTCACCACCTGCGGCTGGCCGACAATGCCGGGCGCGTCTTCGATCCGCCGCGCCACAATCCGGGCAGGCAGATTGAATTCCCCGACCATGGCCTGCAAAAAACCCGCCTTCTTGCGGTTGCTCTCGACGAGGTCGATCGCGCCACCCCGCTCCCGCATCAGGAAAGCAAGTACGAGACCCGGAAAGCCGCCGCCGGAGCCAAGGTCCAGCCATCTGGTTGCCGCCGGCGCCAGCGTCGCCAACTGGGCGCTGTCCACGATATGCCGCCCCCACACGTCGGAAAGTGTCGAGCTGGCGGCCAGATTGATCCGCTGATTCCATTTCAGGAACAGCGATTCGAATCGCACCAGTTCCTCGAACGTTTCACGTGAAACGGGTTCGACCGCTGCCCGCAGCGACTCATAACGCGGATCGGTCATGCCGCGCCCTTGCGATTGGCCTGTTCATGGTTGCGGATATGGGCAATGATGATGGCAAGCGCAGCCGGCGTCATCCCTTCGATGCGTTGCGCCTCGGCTATGGAACGTGGCTTCCTCAGTCCCATCTTCTGCTTCAGTTCGTTCGACAATCCGGGCAGGGTCCCGAAATTCAAATCGAATGGAATGAGCCTCGCTTCCTCGGTTTGGATGCGGGCCACATCCGCCTTCTGCCGTTCCATATAGACGGCGTATTTGGCTTCAATTTCCAGTGCCTCGGCCGTCTTCCTGCCAATCTGCGCGAAGGCGGGATCGAGCTTCGACAGCCAGTCGACATCGACCTCCGCGTAGCTCAACAAATCATAGGCCGAGCGACGCACGCCATCCTGATTGATCGCCAAGCCATGGCGGGCAGCTTCGCGCGGCGTCAGTTCGATGCTTCTGGCCAGAGTCCGGGCGGCTTCGAGAGCCTTGCGAGCCTTCTCAAATCGCGCGCGGCGCTCGGCCGAAACAATCCCGAGTTCGATCGCCAGGGGTGTCAGCCGCGCGTCGGCATTGTCCGCCCGCAGCGACAGGCGGAACTCGGCCCGCGAGGTGAACATACGGTAAGGTTCGGTGACGCCGCGATGGATCAGATCGTCGATCATCACGCCGATATAGGCTTCGGTGCGGCTGACCGTGACCGGGCCCGCGCCCGATGCCTTGCGCGCCGCGTTGAGGCCGGCAACCAGTCCCTGGCCGGCTGCCTCCTCATACCCCGTTGTCCCATTGATCTGGCCAGCCAGAAACAGGCCACTTACCCGCCTGGTTTCAAGTGTCGCTTCAAGTTCGCGGGGATCGACATGATCATACTCGATCGCATAGCCGGGTTGCAGCATGACAGCAAGTTCGAGACCGGGGATCGTCTTGAGGATTTCAACCTGCACATCTTCCGGCAAGGAGGTCGAAATGCCATTCGGATAGACCGTATGATCGTCCAATCCCTCCGGCTCCAGAAAGATCTGGTGCGTCTCGCGATCGCCGAACTTGACGATCTTGTCCTCGATGGACGGACAATAGCGCGGTCCGATACCTTCGATCGAACCGGAATACATGGCCGAGCGCCCGAGATTGGCCCGGATCAGCTCATGGGTCGCCGTGGTCGTGCGGGTGATGCCGCATTCGATCTGCGGCACGGTAATCTTATCCGTCATCGACGAGAACGGCACCGGATCCTCATCCGCGGCCTGCATTTCGAGCGATGCCCAATCGATCGTCCGCCCATCCAGCCGGGGCGGTGTGCCTGTCTTGAGCCGGCCGAGCAGGAATCCTTCCCGCGCCATAGTCGCGGACAATCCAGATGTAGCCTGCTCGTTCATCCGGCCGGCAACGATCTTCCTGTCGCCGATATGGATCAGGCCGCGCAGAAAAGTCCCGGTGGTGAGCACCACGGCGCCGCAGCACAGCCGTTGCCCGTCGGCCAGCAGCACCGCCGCGACCTTGCCGTTCTCGATCTCCAGGTCGTGGACCTCGCCTTCGATCACATCAAGCCCGGCCTGCGCGCGCAATGCGGCCTGGACACCCAGCCTGTAGAGCTTGCGGTCGGCCTGCGTTCGAGGCCCGCGTACAGCCGGCCCCTTGCGGCGATTGAGCATGCGGAACTGGATCCCGGCCTGATCAGCCACGCGTCCCATCAGCCCATCAAAGGCATCGACTTCCCGGACGAGTTGCCCTTTCCCGAGCCCACCGATGGCCGGATTGCAGGACATCACGCCGATCTTGTCGGCATCCAGTGTTACCAAGCCCGTGCGGGCGCCACTGCGCGCCGCCGCGCTGGCCGCTTCGCAGCCGGCATGTCCGCCACCAACGACGATGACATCGTAAGTCTGTTCCATTTCCAAATCTCTGTTCATGGATGACACATGTTCAACCGCATGGTGCCTGTCAATGGCTTGTGCAGGTGTTTCACGTGAAACGGGTGCGAGAAACCCTGCGGTGGAACTCGCCCTGTTTCACGTGAGTCAGCTTCATTGGCGGTGTTTCACGTGAGTCACTTGCCGATACAAAACTGTGCAAAGATGACATCCAGCAAATCCTCCACATCGATCGCGCCGGTGATGCGCCCAAGTCGATCCGCCGCCATGCGCAATTCTTCCGCCCTGATCTCCAGAGGATGATGGGAGCCACTCAGCGCATTTCTCAAATGTCCAAGAGTGTCTTCCAGCAGTTCCACATGGCGCAGCCGTGACGGCAAAATGTCTCCGGCAACTTTCAGCCTCGCTTCGGTGCGCTTCCTGATCTCGTTCAGCAAGGGCTCGATGCCCGCTCCCGTCAGCGTTGAAATCCGGAAATCATGGCAGGCCCGGCCCTCGTGAGCCTCCACCAGATCCAGCTTGGTACCAACGGTGATTCTATCGACAGAAAGCCAATGTGTATCGATGGGCTGCGGGTCGACCAGATCTTCCAGCACCAGAACAAGATCGGCGGCTTTGCCCCGCGCCTTCGCCTTTTCTATTCCGATGCTTTCCACCTTGCCGGCGCCCTCGCGCAGCCCGGCCGTGTCGGCAATCATCACCTTGAGCCCGTCGAGGTCCAGCGCCACTTCCAGAACATCGCGCGTCGTACCGGGCTCATCCGTGACGATGGCCGCCTCGCGGCGGGCCAGCGCATTGAACAGGCTGGACTTGCCAGCATTGGGCGCGCCCAGGATCGCCACCTTGAACCCGTCCTGGATGATTTCGGCGGCCGAAAACCCCTTGATGTGCCCCCCAATATCCTCGGCAAGGGTTGCCATGTCCGTCCAGATGGCAGACGCGACCGAACCCGGCACATCGCCCTCATCGGCAAAGTCGATTTCGGCCTCGATCATGGCTCGCGCATGAATCAGCCGCTGCCGCCATCCATTATAGAGCATGCTTTGCGCGCCATCGGCATTGCTTTGGGCAAAACGGCGCTGTGCCTCGGTGTCGGCGTTGATCAGATCGGCCAGGGCCTCGGTCTGGACAAGGTCGAGCCTGCCATTCAGGAAGGCACGGCGGGTGAATTCCCCCGGTTCGGCGTGACGGACTCCCGGTATGGCCGTGACCTCACGCAGGATTGCGGAAACGACGGCCTGGCCCCCATGCACCTGGAATTCGGCCACGTCCTCGCCGGTAAAGCTGTGAGGCGCCGGAAAGAACAGCGTCAATCCACGATCCAGTATCTCGCCGGCGGGAGAACGGAGGATCTGGAGCGTTGCCTTGCGGGGCGGCGGCACAGAACCGCAGATCGTTTCGACAACGAATCGAGTTTGCGGCCCGGAAAGGCGGAGGACAGCCACGCCGGCAGGCAGGCGACCACTCGACAGCGCCAGAATGGTTTCCCCGAAAATCATTTGCCCCTCGTCACGAACCGCACTACCACTTGGGTTTCCTTTCGGCCAAAGGCGGCATCATGGCCCTACCGCCTCGCAACCTGCTTGCTGATGAGGCAAGCCCCTATCTGCAACAACACGCCGCAAATCCCGTGCATTGGCGGCCGTGGTCCACTGCCGCGCTGCAGGAAGCCCGGGAACTCGACCGCCCGATCCTGCTGTCGGTCGGTTATGCCGCCTGCCATTGGTGCCATGTCATGGCCCATGAAAGCTTCGAGAGCCCGGACATTGCCGGCGTCATGAACCGTCTGTTCGTCAATATCAAGGTCGATCGCGAGGAGCGCCCGGATATCGACCAGCTCTATATGGCGGCGCTGACGGCCATGGGCGACCAGGGCGGCTGGCCACTCACCATGTTCCTCACGCCCGATGCGCAGCCGTTCTGGGGCGGCACCTATTTTCCGCCGCGCGCCCGCTTCGGCCGGCATGGCTTCGTCGAAATCCTGGAGGCGGTGTCCAACGCATGGCACAAGAAGCGCGCCGACATATTGCGCGGCGCCGGAACGCTGACCGCCCATGTCCAGGACAAGCTCGGCGCCACCCATGACAAGGGCACGATCCGGCCCGAAACCCTTCCCGATATCGCCGAGAATATCCATAACATGATCGATCGCGATGCAGGTGGCCTGAAAGGCGCGCCGAAATTCCCCAACGCCCCCTTCATGCACGCCCTATGGCTGTCCTATCTCAATACCGGCAATGCAGCGCATCGATCGGCCGTGCTCACCAGCCTTGAACACATGCTGGCCGGCGGCATCTACGATCATGTCGGCGGCGGGCTGGCGCGCTATTCCACCGACGCACAATGGCTGGTGCCGCATTTCGAGAAGATGCTTTACGACAATGCGCAATTGCTGCGGCTTGCCAACTGGGCCTATGCGGAATCGGGATCGGAATTGTTCCGGGTCCGAATCGAAGAAACTATTGTTTTCCTGCTCAACGAAATGCGGGTCGAGGGCGGCGCCTTCGCATCCAGCCTCGATGCCGACAGCGAGGGACAGGAGGGGCTGTTCTACACCTGGGAAGAAAGCGAGGTCGAAGAAGTTCTTTGCTCGGATTCATCCTTGTTTTTCAAACATTTTTCCCTTGCCAAGCCGCCCTCGTGGGAAGGCAAGCCGATCCTCTTCCAGACGCCCGACCAGGCTATGCAGGCCGTCGTGAATGCCGTGGAGCTGAAGCCGCTCAAGCAAAGACTCCTCTCGGCACGTGGAAAGCGGGTCCGGCCCGGGCTTGACGACAAGGTGCTGACCGACTGGAACGGTCTGGCCATCGGCGCTCTCGCCGAATGCGGGCGCACCTTCGGCCGGCCGGATTGGATCGAAGCGGCGCGTATGGCCTTTGAACAGATTGTCGGCACCGCCCGGGGCGGGCGCCTGCCGCATTCGACACTGGGCAAGAAGGCGCAGTTTCCGGCGCTATCGAGCGACTATGCCTCCATGGCCAATGCAGCCATTTCCCTGTTCGAGGCGACGCAGGAACCGAGCTTCATCGACCAAGCCCGGCACTTCATGGGTGAGCTCGACCGCTGGCACGCGGACGATGCGGGGAGCGGGTATTATCTCAGTGCATCCGACAGCGAAGATGTGCCGGTCCGCATCCGCGGCGATGTCGATGAAGCCATTCCCTCCGCAACCAGCCAGATCATCGAGGCATTGGCACGGCTGGCCAGCGCCACCGGCGACACGGACATCCAGGAGAAGGCGTGGACGATTGCCGAATATGCCGCCGGCCGCGCCAGCCGGCAAAGCTACGGGCAGATCGGCATCTTCAATGCCTGCGAGCTGGCCCGCGAGCCCCGCAAGCTGGTGATGGTCGACGATCCGGCAAACCCTAAATTTGTTCCGGCGGCGAATCAATGCCCAGATCCGCGCCGGGTCGACCTTGTCCTGCCGCTCGGGCGGGATGTGGAGGTGAGCCTTCCGGGTGGCGTGGCGCCGTCTACGGAAAAGCCCTGCGCCTATCTGTGCACCGGGATTGTCTGTCTGCCGGTCATCGCGGACGCCGACACACTGGAAAAAGCATTGAAGGCGAGGCCATAGCCCCGCCTTCTGCAAAACGCGCCCGATCGGTTCCCGGTCAGGTGTTCATCGAATCGAAGAAATCCGAATTCGTCTTGGTCTGCTTGAGTTTGTCGATGAGGAACTCGATCGCATCGGTCGTGCCCATCGGCGCCAGGATGCGCCGCAGCACGAAGATCTTCTGCAGGTCCTGACGCGCAACCAGCAGGTCTTCCTTGCGGGTTCCGGACTTGAGAATGTCCATGGCCGGGAAGATGCGCTTGTCGGCCACCTTGCGGTCGAGCACGATTTCCGAGTTGCCGGTGCCCTTGAACTCTTCGAAGATCACCTCGTCCATGCGGCTGCCGGTGTCGATCAGCGCCGTGGCGATGATGGTGAGCGAACCGCCCTCCTCGATATTGCGCGCCGCACCGAAGAAGCGCTTGGGGCGCTGCAGGGCGTTGGCGTCGACACCGCCGGTCAGCACCTTGCCGGAGGACGGCACGACCGTGTTGTAGGCGCGGCCGAGGCGAGTAATCGAATCGAGCAGGATGACGACGTCGCGGCCATGCTCGACCAGGCGCTTGGCCTTCTCGATGACCATTTCGGCCACCTGGACGTGGCGCGCGGCCGGCTCGTCGAAGGTCGAGGACACGACCTCGCCCTTCACCGAGCGCTGCATGTCGGTCACTTCCTCGGGCCGCTCGTCGATCAGCAGCACGATCAGATAGCATTCGGGGTGGTTGGTGGTGATCGAATGGGCGATGTTCTGCAACAGCACCGTCTTACCGGTGCGCGGCGGCGCCACGATCAGCCCGCGCTGGCCCTTGCCGAGCGGAGCGACCAGATCGATGACCCGCGGCGAGATGTCCTTGGTGGTCGGAATGTCGACCTCCATCTTCAGCCGCTCGTTCGGATAGAGCGGCGTCAGATTGTCGAAATGGATCTTGTGGCGGATCTTTTCCGGATCGTCGAAATTGATCGTGTTGACCTTGAGCAGCGCGAAATAACGCTCGCCCTCCTTCGGGCTGCGGATCGGCCCCTCGACGGTGTCGCCGGTTTTCAGCGAAAAGCGGCGGATCTGCGAGGGCGAGATGTAGATATCGTCCGGACCCGGCAGATAGTTGGCGTTGGCCGAGCGCAGGAAGCCGAAACCGTCCTGCAGCACTTCCACGACACCGTCACCGATGATCTCGATATCCTGCGCCGCCAGCTTCTTGAGGATGGCGAACATCAGCTCCTGCTTGCGCATGACGCTGGCATTCTCCACCTCGAGCGATTCGGCATAGGCGATCAGCTCTGGCGGCTTCTTGTTCTTGAACTCTGCGAGTTTCATTTCCTGCATGGCGGGACTCTGGGTGTGCTGAGCGGATTATCGGCGGATGCGATGATGTGCCGAGGCGGTCGATGTGGTGAAAACCAACGGCGCAAGGCAAAAGGGAGGAATGTCCTTTTACCGCCGCGCCGGCCAAAGAGCAATATGGCTCGTTCACAGCGCGACGCGGGAAGACCAGATCCGGATTGAACGAAAATCCGCTGCAATTACAAAAGGATAGACCGTCAGAACGGCTTGACGATCACCAGAATGACGATGGTGATCATCAGCAAGGTAGGAACTTCGTTGACGATCCGCCAGTGCCGGGCCGGCTTTTCATTGCGGTCCTCGTCGAACTTGCGCACCGCTGCCGACAGATAGCCATGCAGGCCGGACATCGCCAGGACGGCCGCGATCTTGGCGTGCAGCCAGCCGCCCTGGAACCCGAACCCCTTCCATGCCAGCCACAGGCCGAGAACCCATGTCGCCGTCATCGCCGGGTTGATGATGGCGCGCAGCAGGCGCCGCTCCATCACCTTGAAGGTCTCGGACTGCACCGAGCCCTTTTCAGCGCCGGCATGATAGACGAACAGGCGTGGCAGGTAGAGCATTCCCGCCATCCACGCGATGACCGCGATGACATGGAAGGCCTTGATCCAGTTGTAGAGATCCTCGGAGGCGACAAGCAACAGAGCCGCGGCCAGGGCGGCCAGGACGAGGATCCCCACCACCGCCCGCAGCGCCGCATTGCGGTTGCTTGCCCGGATATCCGTCATCGGCTGGCTCCCTCCCTCACCTGTCTCACCATCGCCTCGACATGGGCGACCGGCGTCTCCGGAACGATGCCATGGCCGAGGTTGAAAATGAACGGTCCATCCTTCAGCGCTTCGAGGATCGCTGCCACGCCGTCCGAAAGCGCCTTGCCGCCGGCCACCAGCCTGAGCGGGTCGAGATTGCCCTGCACCGCCCCTTCCCGTTGCAGGGCGGCCGCCTGCGACAGCGGCACCGACCAGTCGAGGCCGAGCCCCGCCACGCCCGTCTTGCGACGGTAGGAAGTGTAGTTGGCCCCTGCGCCCTTGGGAAAACCGATCACCGGAACCTCGGGATGGACTTCATGCACCTTGCGCACAATGCGGGCGACCGGTTTCACGCAGAAGGCCTCGAACGAGGCCTCATCAAGGACGCCGGACCAGGAATCGAAAATCTGCACCGTGTCGGCGCCGGCCTCGATCTGCCGGATGAGATAGGCGGCGGACTGGTCCGCCAGCACGTTCAGGAGCTTCCGGAAGGCCTCTGGCTCGCGATAGGCGAACAACCGCGCCGGCGCCTGGTCGGGCGTGCCGTGGCCGGCGATCATATAGGTGGCGACGGTCCAGGGAGCGCCGCAGAAGCCGATCAGCGTCGTCTCGTCCGGCAATTGCCGGCGCAGGCGCCGCACCGTCTCGTAGACCGGCTCCAGATTCACGTGAAACGTTTCGGCGTCGAGCGCACCGATCTCGCCGGCCGTGATCGGCGTCATCAGCGGCCCGCGTCCTTCCTCGAAGCGCAGATCGCGGCCGAGCGCATGCGGAACGACAAGGATATCCGAAAACAGGATCGAAGCGTCGAAGCCGAAACGCTCGATCGGCTGCAGCGTCACCTCGACGGCGCGGTCGGGATTGTAGCAGAGGTCGAGGAAGGAGCCAGCCTGTTTCCGGGTCTCGCGGTATTCGGGCAGGTAGCGCCCGGCCTGGCGCATCATCCACAGCGGCGGCGGGAAAACCGCCTCGCCCTTCAGGACTCGCATCATCTTCCGGTTGCCGCTCATTGCGTCTCGCTTTCAGGAGCCAAATCTAAAAACAAATCTCTAAATGAGAGAATCTTCTGATTCTAAGAGTCTGTTGGAATCGGTGATTGTGATCTTTCCCGGTTCGCCGCCGTGAAAGCCATTCAGCATTTTGTCGCGACCGGGCTTGTCCAGCCCGTACAATGCTGGGGATCGTCGCCAAAACACAAGCTGAATCAAGCGGATTCAGGAAGAGATGCAAATTCCGGCCTGTGGATGGCGCACGGGCTTCCGGTTTTCTCCACGGTCTTGTCCCCAGCCCGGGAGAAAAATGCACGCACCCGCGAATTGTGGACAAGGCGGCATCTGATACAGTCGCGCCCGGCGAGCCGTGGATTTTCTCCCGCCTTGTCCACAGTCGCCCACAGAGCCGGATGTATAGTGTGAACAAGCCGCAAAGTTTCTTCCATCTGCATATGATCTCGGACGCCACCGGCGAAACGCTGCTTGCGGCGGGGCGCGCGGCTTCTGCCCAGTACAAGGATGCGCGGGCGATCGAGCACATCTATCCGCTGATCCGCAACGAGAAGCAGCTGATGAAGGTGTTCGAGGAGATCGAGGAGGAGCCCGGCATCATCCTCTATACGGTGGTGGACCAGAAGCTGGCGCGGCTCATCGACGAGCATTGCGTCACCATGGGCCTGCCCTGCGTGTCGGTGCTGGAGCCGGTGCTGACCGTGTTCCAGTCCTATCTCGGCACGCCGGCCGGGCGCAGGGTTGGCGCCCAGCATGTGCTGGATGCGGATTACTTCCGGCGCATCGATGCGCTAAACTTCACCATGGAGCATGATGACGGGCAATTGCCGCTCGACATGGACGATGCCGATGTCGTGCTGATCGGCATTTCGCGCACATCCAAGACGCCGACCAGCATCTACCTCGCCAATCGCGGCATCAAGACCGCCAATATCCCCATCGTGCTCGGCGTTCCTGTGCCGGACGGCCTGGTCAAGGCAAAGAAGCCGCTGGTCGTCGGGCTGGTGGCGACGGCCGAGCGTATCTCGCATATCCGCCAGAACCGCACCCTCGGCAGCACCAGCGGATTCGAGGGCGGCACCTATGTCGACCGGGCGTCGATTACCGAAGAACTCGCCTATGCGCGCAAGATCTGCACGCGCTACAATTGGCCGATGATCGATGTCAGCCGCCGGTCGATCGAGGAGACGGCGGCCGCCATTCTTGCCCTGCGCAGCAAGAGCCGGTAATCGCTGGCTGCCTTGCAACAGAAGCCGAAAGGTCCGCCCATGACCGAGAAACTGATCCTCGCCTCCGGCAGCCCGTTCCGCAAGGCGATGCTGGTCGATGCCGGGCTCGATGTCGAGGCCGTGCCGGCGAAGATCGACGAGCGGGCCGTGGAAGCGCCGTTGCAGGACAGCGGCGTGTCGCCCGAGGACGTGGCGGCGATCCTCGCCGAGGCCAAGGCGGTGGAAGTAAGCGAAAGACGGCCGGGCGCCCTGGTGCTGGGATGCGACCAGACGCTTTCGCTGGGTGACAGGCTGTTTCACAAGCCGGCCGATATGGAAGGCGCCCGCCGCCATCTGCTCGCCCTGTCCGGCAAGACCCATCAGTTGAACAGCGCCGCCGTTCTGGTGCGCGACGGCGCGGTGCTGTGGCGTCATGTCGGCATCGCCAACCTCACCATGCGCCAGCTCGATCCGGCCTTCATCGGCCGCCATCTGGCGAAAGTCGGCGACAAGGCCCTGTCCAGCGTCGGTGCCTACCAGATCGAGGGCGCAGGCATCCAGCTCTTCGAAAAGGTCGAGGGCGACCATTTCACCATTGTCGGCCTGCCGCTGCTGCCGCTGCTTTCCGAACTGCGCCGGCTGGGAGCCATCGATGGCTGAGAACGCGAAAAGGGCCTTCGTCATCGGCCATCCCATCGCCCATTCGCGCTCGCCGAAGATCCATGGCCACTGGCTGAAGAGCTACGGTCTTGCCGGCAGCTATGAGGCGATCGACGTCGCGCCGGGCGATCTGGCAGGTTTCATTGCCGCATTGCGGGAAAACGGCTTTCGCGGCGGCAACGTCACCATCCCGCACAAGGAAGCGGTGTTCGAACTCGTCGACCGTATCGATCCGGCCGCCGAACGGATCGGCGCCGTCAACACGCTGTGGTTCGAGGACGGCCGCCTGTGGGGCGGCAATACGGACGCACATGGCTTTGCCGCCAATCTCGACGAACATGCTCCCGGCTGGGCCGCCAACGGGCCGGCCGTCGTGCTTGGCGCCGGTGGCGCGGCGCGCGCCATCATTTATGCGCTGAAGGAGCGCGGGGTGCGCGACATCCGCATTCTCAACCGCACCCTCGAACGCGCCGGGGATCTGCGCGACCGTTTTGGCGAGGGCATCAGCGCCCATCGGCTGGAAGCCGCCGGCGAATTGCTGGCCGATGCCGGTCTTCTGGTCAACACCACGGCGCTCGGCATGCATGGCAATGAAGGCCTGCCTGCCGATCCCGCGGCCTTGCCGGACAAGGCCATCGTCACCGACATCGTCTATGTGCCCCTGGAGACGCCGCTGCTGGCCGCTGCCCGGGCGCGCGGCCTCGCCTGTGTCGACGGGCTCGGCATGCTGCTCCATCAGGCCGTTCCCGGCTTCGAACGCTGGTTCGGGAAACGCCCTGCGGTGACGGCGGAGCTGCGCGATCTCGTCCTGGCCGATCTGGGAGTGGCGGCATGATCGTGCTCGGCCTCACCGGCTCCATCGGCATGGGCAAGTCCACTGCCGGAAAGATGTTCCGCGAGGCGGGCGTGGCGGTGCACGATTCCGACGAGGCCGTGCACCGTCTCTATGCCGGAGCTGCCGCACCGCTGGTCGAGGCCGCGTTCCCCGGCACGACCGTCGACGGCGTGGTCGACCGCGCCGCCCTCGGCAAGCTGGTCTTCGGCGACCCGGTCGCACTGAAGAAGCTGGAGGCGATCGTGCATCCGCTGGTGCGGGCCGACGCCGATGAATTCCTGGCCCGGCAACGCGCCGCCGGCGCCAGGCTCGCGGTGCTCGACATTCCCCTGCTGTTCGAGACCGGCGGCCGTGACCGCGTCGACAAGGTCGCGGTCGTCTCGGCGCCGGCCGAGGTCCAGCGCGAGCGGGTGCTGGCGCGTCCGGGCATGACGGCGGAGCGCTTCGAGGCGATCCTGGCCAAGCAGGTGCCGGACGCCGAAAAGCGCCGCCTGGCCGATTATGTCATCGACACCCGCCGGGATTTCGACGTCACCCGCGCCCGCATCGGGGAAATCATCGCGGATCTGACAGGGGAAAAGACGGCAGCGTCCGATGGCTGAACTTGCCGCGTGCCGGGCTTTTGCGCATGGTTCAGGCAAGGAGCGATTCGGTGCGTGAAATCATTTTCGATACGGAAACCACGGGGCTCGATGCGCGCGAAGACCGCATCATTGAGATCGGTGGCATAGAACTGGTGAACCGGTTCCCGACGGGGCGCACCTTTCACAAGTACATCAACCCGCAGGGCCGCCAGATCCACCCCGACGCGCAGGCCGTGCACGGCATCAGCGCCGCCGACCTGGCCGGCAAGCCGACCTTTCCGGAGATCGCCGAAGAATTCATGGCCTTCGTGGACGGCGCCAGGCTGGTCGCCCACAACGCCAATTTCGACATCAACTTCATCAATGCCGAGTTCGCCCGCCTCGGCCATCCGCCGGTGGTGCCCGACCTGGTGGTCGACACGCTCGCGCTGGCCAAGCGCAAGCATCCGATGGGGCCGAATTCGCTCGATGCGCTGTGCCGCCGCTACGGCATCGACAACAGCCATCGCACCAAGCACGGCGCCCTGCTCGATTCCGAGCTTCTGGCCGAAGTCTATATCGAGTTGATCGGCGGCAAGCAGGCGGCGCTCGTGCTGGACACGGTGGTCGCGGTCGGCGTGGAAGAGGTCAGCATCGACATGGCCGAGGTCCGGATCGGCAGCCGTCCCTCGCCGCTGCCGTCGCGCCTCAGCGAGGCGGACCGCGCCGCCCATGCGGCGCTGGTCGATTCGATGGGGGAAAAGGCGGTCTGGCTGCAGGCCCTCGGCCGGCCGGCGGCCTGACAAAATAACCTGTTGTTTTCAATATATTTTCTATGAAAAAACCCGGCGCGAGGCCGGGTTTTTCTTATCGTCATTCCGGTGGCGGCTCAGCTCACCTGGACCTTGGCGGCGGCCTGGTCCTCGGCCAGCTTCTGCTGGAACATCTGCGCGAAGTCGATCGGATCGAGCATCAGCGGCGGGAAGCCGCCGTTGCGGGTCGCGTCGGCGATGATCTGGCGTGCGAAGGGGAACAGCAGGCGCGGGCATTCGATGAACAGGATCGGCAGCATGTGCTCCTGCGGGAAGCCGTCGATGTTGAACACGCCGCCATAGACCAGCTCGACATTGAACAGCACGTCCTTGTCGACCGTGGCCTTGGCCGTCAGCGACAGGTTCACGTCGAACTGCTTTTCCGACAGCGGATTGGCGTTGACGTTGACGTTGATGGCGATGCCGGGCGCCTTGTCGCGGCCGCGCAGCGAATTCGGGGCGCCGGGGCTCTCGAAGGAAAGGTCCTTCACATACTGCGCCAGCACGTTGAGGGTCGGCTGGGTTCCATTGCCGTTTCCGGCGGCGGCTTTCTTGTCGTTCTCGTCGGCCATGAGCCCTGTTCCTGTTTTCGGACCGTCCGGCCCCGATGTGGATTCGCGGGGTTGGCTATCACGACCGGTCAGTCAACACAAGGTTTTGACCGCCGTCCGGACCGTCCGGCCTCTATTCCTCGGGAAGCCGTCGCCAGGGCGAATCCGCGTCGGGCCGTCCGCCTCCCTGGCCGCTGCGCTGGAAATCCTCGCTGTCGAGATCGATGGTGCGCCCATCGCGTCCGCGCCGGAAGCCGGAGGCGCTGAACTGGCCGGTGAAGACGACGCGGCGCCCGAATAGCCGCCAGAACAGGGCCCGCACCGGCGGCAGGAGGACAAGCAGGCCGATGGCGGAGGTGATGAAGCCCGGGACGATGAGCAATATGGCGGCCACCACCGACATGGCGCTGGTGGCGAGCTGGAGGCTGGGGTCCTCGCCCTTTTCCATCGCCGCGCGCACCTTGTTCATCGCCCCCAGCCCCTGATGGCGCAGGAGCAGGCTGCCGGCCACGCTCGAGGCGAGGACGAGGCCGACCGTGGCCAGCGCCCCGATCTGCTTGCCGACAAGGACGAAAGCGGCGATCTCCAGGAGCGGAAGCAGGAGAAAGAGCACGGGGAAGAAGGAAACACGCAAAATCGTAACCGTTTGCTGGTCGTTTACGCCTTCGGCGTCATTTGCCGCTGGCACTGGTCCCTACAGATAGGTATGCGTGCCTTTGATTTGAATGATTGTGTCTCGCGTTCTATATGCTTTGATAGGATGACGCCAGACGCGGTGCTGTGCGTTCGGTGCAGCGTAAAGGGATCGATTGGCGCGCGATGGAATTTTTCGACTTCGGCACGATTTTCTTCCTGGTCGCGGCGGTGGTGATCTTCTTTCAGCTGCGCAATGTGCTTGGCCGCCGCACCGGCAGTGAGCGCCCCCCCTTCGATCCCTATTCCGCGCGCAAGCAGGACAAGCCCGCCGCAGGCGATGCCGACAATGTCGTCGCCCTGCCGCGCAACAAGCGCGGCGAGGCCGCGGCCGAGACCTATGCGGCCATCGATGCGCTGGCCAGGCCCGAGACCGAGCTGAACAAGGGCCTGCGCGCCATCAAGGATGCCGATGCCAGCTTCGAGCCGAAGGGCTTCGTCGACGGTGCCAAGATGGCCTATGAAATGATCGTGATGGCCTATGCGGACGGCGACCGCAAGACGCTCAAGAACCTGCTGTCGCGCGAGGTCTATGACGGTTTCGTCGCGGCGATAGCCGAGCGCGAGGGCCGTGGCGAGAAGATCCAGTCCTCCTTCGTCGGCATCGACAAGGCCGAGATCGTTTCGGCGGAGATGAAGGGGGGCGAGGCCCACGTGACCTTGCGCATCGTTTCGGAACTGATTTCGGCCACCCGCGACAAGGCCGGCGATATCGTCGATGGCGATCCGGACACGGTGGCCGAGGTCAAGGATGTGTGGACCTTCGCGCGCGACACCCGCTCGCGCGATCCGAACTGGAAGCTGGTCGCCACCGAAGCCGAAGACTGACCGGCTGGGCGCTGCGTCCCGTGCCGGAAGCCCGAGTTCCCGAAAGCCCGCCAGGTCCCTTCCGCCGTGTCGGCTTCGGCGCGCTTCCCGGCTGGCAGGACGACGACCAGCTTACCGCCTTCGCGGCGTTCCGGCGTTCCGCCGAACATGCGGGCAAGAAGCCCTATCGCACCGGTGCGCTCGGCATCCGGTTCGAGGCTTTCGCCGACACCTATGACGCGGCGCGAACCGTTTCGCCGGCGAATCGTATCGAGGCGCGCGCCTTCTTCGAGCGCCATTTCGCGCCCCTGCATGTGAGGCCGGATCATGGCGATCACGGGCTTGTGACCGGCTTCTACGAACCGCAGGTCGAGGCTTCGCCGGTCAGGACAGCCCGTTTCACCGTGCCGCTGCTGGCCCGCCCGTCCGATCTCGTCGACATCGACGACGCCAATCGCCCGCCCGGCCTGGACCCCTATCTGGCCTTTGCCCGCGTCACGTCGCAGGGGCCGGTCGAATATCACGACCGCGCGGCCATCGAGGGCGGTGTACTGGCCGGACAGGACCTCGAGATCGCCTGGCTGGCCGACAAGGTCGATGCCTTCTTCATCCATGTGCAGGGCGCGGCGCGGCTCGCCATGACCGACGGGCGCAGCATCCGCGTCACCTATGCCGCCAAATCCGGGCAGCGCTTCACCGGTCCGGGCGGGGTGCTGGCCGGTCTCGGCGAAATCCCGCTGGCCGAGGTCACCATGCAGTCGATCCGGGCCTGGTTCCGCTGCAATCCGCAGCGTGTGGACGAAATCCTGTGGCGGAACCGCTCCTATATCTTTTTCCGTGAGGCGTCGGTGGACGATCCGGCGCTCGGGCCGGTGGCGGCGGCCAAGGTGCCGCTGACGCCGGGTCGCTCCGTCGCCGTCGACCGCCTGCTTCATACCTTCGGCACGCCCTTCTACATCGATGCGCCGGACCTTCTCGCCTTCGGCCAAAAACCCTTCCGTCGGCTGATGATCGCGCAGGACACCGGTTCGGCCATCGTCGGCGCGGCGCGCGGCGACCTGTTCGCCGGATCGGGCGACGCGGCCGGCGAGATCGCCGGCGTGGTGCGCCACCGGGCCGATTTCTACGCTCTTGTGCCGCGGCAGATCGCGGACCATCTGTCGTCTGTTACGGATGCGATGACATGACGCGACGGCCGCACAAGACGCTGAGCGACGAGGACCGGGTTCTGTGGAGCCTGGTGGCACGCACGGCCGTGCCGCTCAGGGGCCGGGCGCTGCCGCCCGCCGAGACGCCCGGTCCGGCGGCAGGTGTGCCCCCGCCTCCCGTCCCGGTTTCCGCTGCCCCGGCTGCCTCCGCGCCGGCAAAGCCGCTGCCGCCTCCGCCCCGTCATCTCGACCGCCCGACCCTCGACAAGCTGGCCAAGGGCCGGCTGCCGATCGAGGCGCGTGTCGATCTCCACGGCATGACGCAGGACGAGGCCTATTCCCTGCTGTTTTCGTTCCTGCACCGCGCCCATGCGGCCGGGCTGCGCTATGTGCTGGTCATCACCGGCAAGGGCTCGTCGTCGGGTGGCGACGGCGTGCTGCGCCGCTCGGTGCCGGGCTGGCTGGCCACCTCGGCCTTCCGCATGTTCGTGTCGAGCCACGAGCATGCCGCGCGCCATCATGGCGGCGCGGGCGCGCTTTACGTGCGCCTGCGCAAGGTCCGGTGAGGAGGCCGCGATGACGCCGCTCGGTGAAAAGATCCGCGCGTTGCGACAGGAACGCGGCGCCAGCCAGAAGGAGATGGCGGCGGCCATCGGCGTCAGCCCCGCCTATCTGTCGGCGCTGGAGCACGGACGGCGCGGCGCGCCGAGCTGGACCCTGATCCAGAAGATCATCGGCTATTTCAACATTATCTGGGACGAGGCGGAGGAATTCCAGCGCATCGCCCAGGCCTCGCATCCGCGCGTCAAGGTCGACACCTCGGGCCTGTCGCCGGCGGCGACCGAACTGGCCAACCTGCTGGCCGAGAACATCGCGCGCATGGATGAGGCCGAAATCCGCGCCATCACCGCCCGCATCCGGGAGGTGATGGCCCGCCGGAGGTAGATTTGATCTTCCAGAAGCATGATCCTTGTCCGAAAAGTCTGCAACTTTTCGGGGTCATGCTTTGAGCATTTTGAAGCCATGTGACATCACTTGGCGTTTCACAAATGCGGCCAAAAACCAGATAGAGCGGTAGCCCGGATTTGTCCGGGCGTCTGCCGCTCTAAGCATCACGGACCTGATAGTCCTTCACCGTCGTGAAGCGGATCGCCTTCCAGCGCTCGGCCTCGTAGTTCAGCGAGAACTCATGCTGGGCGAGGAACACCGGATCGTCGTCGAGGTCGCGGGCGATGTCGCCGCGATGCGCTTCCATGAACCGCGTCAGCTCTGCCTGCTCGTCGGCGTCGATCCAGCGACAGATGGAAAAGCGCGACACTTCGAAATCGACCGGCAGGCCGTATTCGATGTTGAGCCGTTCCTTCAGCACGTCGAGCTGCAGCGCGCCGACCACGCCGACGATGGCCGGCGAGCCGTCTTCCGGCGTGAAGAGCTGCACCACGCCTTCCTCGGCCATCTGGTGCAGCGCGTCCTTCAGCTTCTTGGCCTTCATGGCGTCGCCGAGGCGCACGCGGCGCAGGATTTCCGGGGCGAAGTTCGGCACGCCCCGGAACAATATGTCCTCGCCCTCGGTCAGCGTGTCGCCGATGCGCAGCGTGCCGTGGTTGGGAATGCCCACCACGTCGCCGGCATAGGCCTCGTCGGCGGTGATGCGCGAGCGGGCGAAGAAGAATTGCGGGGCCGACAGCGACATCGGCTTGCCGGTGCGCACCAGCTTGGCCTTCATGCCGCGTTGCAGGATGCCGGAGCACACGCGCACGAAGGCGATGCGGTCGCGGTGGTTGGGGTCCATATTGGCCTGGATCTTGAAGACGAAGGAGGTCATCCTGTCCTCCGTCGCCTCGACCGTGCGGCTGTCGGCCTCCTGCGCGCGCGGCGGCGGCCCGTAGGCGCCCAGCGCCTCGATCAGGTCGCGCACGCCGAAATTGCGCAGCGCCGAACCGAAATAGACCGGCGTCAGATGGCCCTCCCGGAAGGCGTCCGCATCGAACGGACGACAGGCCTCGCGTGCCAGCTCCACCTCCTCGATGAAGGCCGGGCGGTCGTTCTCCGGCAAAAGGCCGGCGGCGCGGTTGGAATCCGGCCCGTGCACGGGGGTGCGCTCGGTCTCGGCATCGCCGCGCCGCACCGCGTTCTCGGCCAGATGATAGGTGCCGGCGAAGGTCTTGCCCTGGCCGATCGGCCAGGTCACGGGCGCGGTGTCGAGCGCCAGCTTCTCCTCGATCTCGTCGAGGATCTCGAAGGTGTCGCGGGCCTCGCGGTCCATCTTGTTGACGAAGGTGATGATGGGAATGTCGCGCAGGCGGCAGACCTCGAACAGCTTGAGCGTGCGCGGCTCGATGCCGCGCGCCGCGTCGATGACCATCACCGCCGCATCGACCGCCGACAGCGTGCGGTAGGTATCGTCGGCGAAATCCTCGTGGCCCGGCGTGTCGAGCAGGTTGAAGACGTTGTCGCCATATTCGAAGGTCATCACCGAGGTGACCACCGAAATGCCGCGCTCGCGCTCGATCTTCATCCAGTCCGAGCGGGTCTGGATCTTGTCCTTCTTGGCTTTCACCTCGCCGGCGAGCTGGATGGCGCCACCGAACAGCAGCAGCTTTTCCGTCAGCGTCGTCTTGCCGGCGTCAGGGTGCGCGATGATCGCGAAGGTGCGACGGCGCTTCACCGCTTCTTGAATTGTCTCGGCCATGTCTGGAATCCCGTCTGGTGGCGGGCTTCTAGCAACAACCGGCCGGCCTGTCGAACGGAAATGGCCCGGCGGCAGGCCCGGCGACGTGGTCCGTGCTGGTCTATTGCGGCGGGCTGCTGTAAGCGGAACCGCCGGGCGCGCCGCCGAGGTCGCGTCCCGGCCGTATGCCCGTTTCCGCCAGGTCCACTCTCGATAGGAAAGCTGCCATGTCCTCCCCCACCGCTTCCGTCATCGGCCCCACCGTCGGCTTCGTGCGCCTGCCGCATGCGGCAGGCTTGCCCCTGCCCGCCTATGAAAGCGCCAGTGCCGCCGGCATGGACCTGCGTGCCGCCATTCCCGAGGACCGCTCGATCCTGATCCTGCCCGGCAAGCGGGCGCTGGTGCCGACCGGCCTGGTGATGGAAATTCCCGAAGGCATGGAAGGCCAGGTCCGGCCCCGCTCAGGCCTGGCGCTGAAGCACGGCATCACCTGCCTCAACACGCCCGGCACCATCGACAGCGACTATCGCGGCGAGGTCCAGGTGCTGCTGGTCAATCTCGGCGATGAGGATTTTTCGGTCAGCCGTGGCATGCGCATCGCCCAGATCGTCTTCGCCCCGGTCACCCATGTGCGCACCGAGGAGCGCGAGCTGGCCGGCGACACCGGGCGCGGCGCGGGTGGCTTCGGCTCGACCGGAACCGCTTGACCCGCGGCATCCCGGCTGGCCCCATCGGTTTCGTTTGCCCGGTCCCGTCGGCGGCGATAGGATCGCCGCGATGATCACATCCGGGGTTTGGCCATGGACAAGGGCACGGTCTTTCGGGAACTGCACGCTTCCACCTTCATCATCCCCAATCCATGGGACATCGGAACAGCCAGGCTGTTGCAATCCCTGGGCTTCAAGGCGCTGGCCACGACCAGCGCCGGCTTCGCCTTCTCGCGCGGCCTGCCCGATGGCGGCGTCGCCTTCGAGGCGATGATCGCCCATTGCAAGGACATCGTCGGAGCGACCGACCTGCCCGTCTCGGCCGATCTGGAAAAGGGCAAGGGCGACAGCCCCGAAAGCGCGGCCGAAACCATTTTCGCGGCGGAGGCGGCGGGGCTTGCCGGTTGCTCGCTGGAGGATTTTTCGGGTGACGAGAGCACGCCGATCTACGATTTCTCCCATGCGGTGGAGCGTGTGGCGGCGGCCGTCGAGGCGGCGCGGGCGCTGAAACACGATTTCGTGCTCACCGCGCGGGCCGAGAACTTCCTGCACGGCCGTCCCGATCTCGACGACACGATCCGGCGATTGCAGGCCTTCGAGAAGGCCGGGGCGGATGTGCTCTATGCGCCGGGCCTCACCGAAATCGATCAGGTGCGCACGCTCTGCGCCGCGCTGGAAAAGCCGGTCAACGTGCTGGCAATGCCGGCCTTCACCATGGCCGCGCTAGCCGAGGCGGGCGCAAGGCGTATCTCGCTCGGCTCCAAGCTGACCGCCTGCGCCTTCGGTGCCGTGGAGAGGGCGGCGAAGGAAATGCTGGAGAAGGGCAGCTTCGCCTTCGCCGGCGATGCCATGGCCTATGGCCGGTTGCAGGCCATGTTCGCGGAAGACGCCTGACGATGGCGGCGGAAGTGCTGACCGTCACCGACATGCACACCGGCGGCGAGCCGGTCCGCATCGTCACCGGCGGCTATCCGCCGATCCCGAAGGGCACCATCCTGCAAAAGCGCGCCTATGTGCGCGAGCATCTCGACCATTTGCGCAGGCTCCTGATGTTCGAGCCGCGCGGCCATGCCGACATGTATGGCGCGCTGCTGGTCGAGCCGGACCTGCCGGACGCCGACTTGGCCGTGCTGTTCATGCACAATGAGGGCTATTCCACCATGTGCGGCCACGCCGTCATCGCGCTCGGCCGCTATGCGGTGGACACCGGCATGGTGGCGGCCAGCGAACCGGTGACCACGGTCAGGATCGAGGCGCCCTGCGGCCTCGTCGTCGCCTCGGTCGAGGTCCGCGACGGCAAGGCCGGCGCCGTCTCGTTCGAGAGCGTGCCCGCCTTTCTGTTCGCCGGCGACCGCAGCATCGATCTCGGTCCCTACGGAACGATACGCTTCGACGTCGCCTATGGCGGGGCCTTCTATGCGCTGGCCGACTGCCGCCAGTTCGGGCTTGCCTTCGGCGCCAACCGGGTGCGCGATTTCGTCGATGCGGCGACGGCGCTGACCGACCGGCTGAAGGCCGGTTTCCCGCTCGCCCACCCCGATCATGACGACCTCGCCTTCCTCTACGGCACCATCCTGACCGATGGCGGCGATGCCTTTGCGGACCGGCCGACGCGCAATGTCTGTGTGTTCGCCGAAGCCGAGGTGGACCGCTCGCCGACCGGATCGGGCGTCACCGCGCGGCTGGCGGTCATGCATGCCAAGGGCCAGATCGAACCCGGCCGGGCGCGCGTCTTCGAAAGCATCGTCGGCTCGCGATTTACGGGTGAGGTCGCCCGCACCACGCGTGCCGGCCCGCATGCGGCGATCGTCGCCCGCGTCGGCGGCCGGGCCTTCTATTCGGGCAAGGCCGAATTCACCCTGGAAGCGGACGACGAACTCGGCCGCGGTTTCCTGCTGCGTTGATCGGTTTGCCCGATCCGCGGACATCGTCGTGCCGAGGCTTTGCAAAGCCTGCGCCATGCTCTACCACCCATGCGGATTTCAGGGGCGCGGGGCCGCGCCGGAAAGGCCCGAACCGGAGAGGAATGAATGCCGGAATATGACGTGCTGTGCATCGGCAATGCCATTGTCGATATCATCGCCCAGAGCGACGAGAGCTTCCTCGCCGAGAACGGCATCATCAAGGGGGCGATGAACCTCATCGATGCGGAGCGCGCCGAATTGCTCTATGCGCGCATGGGGCCGGCCGTCGAGGCCTCCGGCGGCTCGGCCGGCAACACGGCCGCCGGCATCGCCAGCTTCGGCGGCCGCGCCGCCTTTGCCGGCAAGGTCGCCGACGACCATCTGGGCGGCATCTATGCCCACGACATCCGCGCGCTGGGCGTGGCCTTCGACACGAAACCGCTCACCGGCACGCCGCCCACCGCGCGCTGCATGATCTTCGTCACGCCGGACGGCGAGCGCTCGATGAACACCTATCTCGGCGCCAGCATCGAGTTCGGCCCGCAGGACGTGGACACCGAAAAGGCCAGCGGTTCCAAGGTGGTCTATTTCGAGGGCTATCTGTGGGACCCGCCGCGCGCCAAGGAAGCGATCCGCGAGGCGGCGCGGCTGGCCCATGCCGCCGGCCGGGAAGTGGCGATGACGCTTTCGGACAGCTTCTGCGTCGACCGCTACCGCGACGAGTTCCTCGACCTGATGCGCAGCGGCACGGTCGACATCGTCTTTGCCAACGACCACGAATTGCGGGCGCTCTACCTGACAGCGTCCCTGGAAACGGCCATCGAGGCCATCCGCAGGGATTGCCGGCTGGCGGCCGTCACCTGTTCGGAAAAGGGCTCGACGATCGTCGAGGGCGAGCGGACGATCCCGATCGAAGCGATCGCCATCGACGAGCTGGTCGACACCACCGGCGCCGGCGACCTCTACGCCGCCGGCTTCCTGTTCGGCTATACGCAGGGGCGTTCGCTCGAGGACTGCGGCAAGCTGGGCTCGCTCGCCGCCGGCCTGGTCATCCAGCAGATCGGCCCGCGCCCGCGCCAGAATTTGCGCATCGAGGCCGAGCAGGCCGGGTTGTTGTAATCAGCTTCCCAGCTCGATGGAGCGCTTGCGCGCCGCCTCGACGGCCTCGATCAGCAGCCGAGTCAGCCGCTCCTCGCCCATCAGCACGTCGAGCGCGGCGGCGGTGGTGCCCTTGTAGCTCGTCACCTGCTGGCGCAGCACGCCGGGTTCCTCGCCGCTTTCCGCCGCCATGACGGCCGCGCCGTAGACCGTCTGCACGGCCAGCCGCGCCGCCGTCTCGGCCGGCAGGCCGGCGGTTCTGGCCGCGGCGGTCAGCGCCTCGATGAAATGGAACACATAGCCGGGGCCCGAGCCGGACACCGCCGTCACCGCATCCATCAGCTTCTCGTCGTCGATCGATGCCACCTCGCCGCTGGCGGCCAGGAGGTCGGCCACGAACCGGCGGGCTTCCGCGCCGACATGGGCGTTGGCGTAGACCACCATCATGCCCTTGCCGATGGCGGCGGGAATGTTGGGCATGCAGCGGATCACCGGCGTGTTTTCGCCGAGCAGGCTTTCGAAGGTGGCGACGCTGGTGCCGGCGGCAATGCTGACGAAGGTTGTGGCGCCGTTGCCGAAGCGCGCATAGTCGGCCAGCACGTCGCGGATGGCCTGCGGCTTGACTGCGGTCACCACGATTTCGGGCGCAATGTCAGCGGGAAGCCCGTCGGCGCCGGATGCCGTGATGCAGCCGAGGGCCGCCGCCCGGTCGCGGAAGGCGTCGTTGGGCTCGACCACCACGATGTCGCCGGCCGCGATCCGGCCGGAGCCGACCCAGCCGGCCAGCATTGCGTAGCCCATATGGCCGCAGCCGACGAGAACAAGCCTTGCAGTCATTCCATTCCTCCGAGCTGTCGGGGGTTTTCATAACCCGGACAGCTTCGGCTGGAAAGCGTGCTGGAGGTCAGCCCCCGGACTTCGGCACCAAGAGCGGCACGATGCGTTCGCTGGCGCTGACCTCGGGGCGCTGCACGGTGCCGTAGGGTATGCCCAGCGCATTCCAGGTTTCGACCAGCGCATCGCGCAGTTCGAGGATCAGCGCGTCGGAATGGAAGGGCGTCGGCGTGATGCGCAGCCGCTCCGTGCCGCGCGGCACGGTCGGGTAGTTGATCGGCTGGATATAGATGCCGTGCACGCCGAGCAGCCGGTCGCTGGCCATCTTGCACAGCTCCGGGTCGCCGACCAGCACCGGCACGATATGGGTCACCGAAGGCATCACCGGCAGGCCGGCGTCGCCGAGGATCTGCTTGGCGCGTGCCGCCTGGCGCTGCTGGGCGTCGCGCTCGCCCTGCGAGGACTTGAGATGGCGGATCGAGGCCGTGGCGGCCGCCGCCAGTGCCGGCGGCAGGGCCGTGGTGAAGATGAAGCCCGGCGCGTAGGAGCGCACGGCATCGACCACGGCGCTGGTGCCGGTGATGTAGCCGCCCAGCGTGCCGAACGCCTTGGCGAGCGTTCCCTCGATCACGTCGATGCGGTCGGCCAGCCCTTCGCGCTCGGTGATGCCGCCGCCGCGCGGTCCGTACATGCCCACCGCATGGACCTCGTCGATATAGGTCATGGCGTTGTACTTGTCGGCGAGGTCGGCGATTTCCTTGATCGGCGCGATGTCGCCATCCATCGAATAGACGCTTTCGAACACGATCAGCTTGGCGCGCTCGCGCCCGGCCTGCTGCAGCAGGCTTTCCAGATGAGCGACGTCATTGTGGCGGAAGATGCGCTTTTCCGCGCCGGAGCGGCGCACGCCCTCGATCATCGAGGCGTGGTTCAGCTCGTCGGAGAGGATGAGGCAGTTGGGCAGCAGCCGGGCGATGGTGGAGATCGCCGCCTCGTTGGAGACGAAGCCGGAAGTGAACACCAGCCCGGCCTCCTTGCCGTGCAGGTCGGCCAGTTCGCTTTCCAGTTCGACCAGCGGATTGCTGGTGCCGGAGATGTTGCGGGTGCCGCCGGCGCCCGAGCCCATGCGCCCGGCCGCGTCCTGGAAGGCGCCGACCACCTTCGGGTGCTGGCCCATGCCCAGATAGTCGTTCGAGCACCAGACGGTGATCTCGCGCGTGTCGGCGCCGGTGCGCCACAGCGCGCGCGGAAACTTGCCGACCATGCGCTCAAGATCGGCGAACACGCGATAGCGGCGCTCGGCATGAAGCTGGTCGATGGCGTCTTCGAAGAACCTTTGATAGTTCATTTTCGAGTCCCGTTCGAGCAATTCCGGGAAAACAAGGGGAATGGCTTTCCGTACGGAATTGCGCATGACAAAGATGCAGGGCAGCTACGCAGTTTCAAGGAAAGCGGGACTGCTCAGGTTGATACGATCATAATGCCGGCCGCCGCCGGCGTCCACGCAGGCCGTTCGGTCAAAATGCCACGCCTGCGGGGGGGGCGGAATCCTGGAGAGGCTTGGATGAAGATACTGGTTCTGGGCGCCGGTGCGGTCGGCACGGCGGCCGCCTATTATCTGGCCCGCGACGGGCATGAGGTCACCGTCGTCGAGCGCCATGCGGCGCCGGCCTCCGGCACCAGCTACGCCAATGCCGGCCTGGTCTCGCCGGGCGACGCCACCGCATGGGCCTCGCCCGAGGCCCTGAGGACGTTCGTGCGCGGCATGTTCAATCACGACCTCGGCATCAAGGTCCGGCTCGGTCGCGACGCCTATCTGCTGGCGTGGAGCCTGCGCTTCCTGCGCCAGTGCACGCCGGCCGCCAAGCGCGCCAACACCTTGTCGAAGCTGAGGCTGGCGCTCTATTCGCGCGACAGCATCAACGCGCTTACCGAGGAGACCGGCATCGCCTATGACGACCGGCGCAAGGGCATCCTCTATCTCTACCGCAGCCGCGAAAGCCTCGATGCGGCCCTGCCGAACTATCGCTATCTGGCCGATCACGGCCTGCCGATCGAGATCGTCGACGCGGAGCGGGCGGCCGAGATCGATCCGGGCCTTTCCGCCGGTCGCGGGCAGTTCGCCGGCGCCGTCTATTCGCCGACCGACCAGACAGGGGATTCGCGCCTGTTCGTCACCAGGCTGGCGGACCATACCGCCGAAAAGTTCGGCGTGGAGTTCCGCTTCGGCACCACGGTCGAGGGGCTCGACATCGAGGGAGACGGGGTGCGGGCCGTGCGCACCGATGCCGGGCCGCTGGCGGCCGACATCGTCGTCATCGCCATGGGGCCGGAAAGCGGCCTGCTCGGCCGCCGCCACGGGCTCGACCTGCCGGTCTATCCGGTGAAGGGCTACGCGGCGACGATACCCCTGGAGGACGAGGCCCGGGGCCCGACCATGGGCGGCGCCGACGAGGACCGCTATGTCGCCTATTCGCGCCTCGGCAACCGGCTGCGGCTCTCCTGCACGGCCGAGTTCACCGGTTTCGACCGCTCGTTCCAGCCTGCGAATTTCGCCGCCATGTTCCGCACGGCACGCGAGATTTTCCCCGGCGCCTTCGATGAAGCCAGGGCGGAACTGTGGGCGGGCCTGCGCCCGATGATGCCCAGTTCGGTGCCGGTGCTCGGCCGCGCCCGCTATCGCAACCTTTACCTCGACACCGGCCATGGCCATCTCGGCTGGACCATGGCCGCGGGGTCCGGCCGACTGCTTGCCGACCTCGTCGCCGGACGCCCGCCCGAGATCGACACCACCGGCCTGCTCTACGGGAAGTGACCGCATCCGGACCGATTTGGGTTGACGGGGGAGCCCATCTGGTCATGTTACGGCTCTCGCGAAATGCGCTGGCAAGGAGAGAACATGGCCGACGAAGCGCTTGTCGTCATCGATCTGCAGAACGACTTCTGCCCGGGCGGGACGCTGGCGGTCGCCGGTGGCGATGAGATCGTGCCGCTGGTCAACGAGATGATCCGGCAAAGCGAGCACGTCATCCTCACCCAGGACTGGCACCCGGCCGGCCATTCCAGCTTTGCCTCCAGCCATCCGGGGCACCAGCCCTTCCAGACCGTGACCATGCCCTATGGCGAGCAGACGCTGTGGCCCGATCATTGCATCCAGGGCAGCCGCGGCGCCGATTTCCATCACGGCCTCGCCTGGACCAAGGCCGAGCTGGTCATCCGCAAGGGTTTCCGCCCGGCCATCGACAGCTATTCGGCCTTCTACGAGAACGACCGCACCACGCCGACCGGCCTTGCCGGCTATCTACACGAGCGCGGCATCGGAGCGATCACCCTGGCCGGCCTCGCCACCGATTTCTGCGTCGCCTATTCGGCGCTCGATGCGGTGCGGCTCGGCTTCTCGGTCACGGTGCGGCTCGACGCCTGCCGCGGCATCGACCTTGGCGGGTCGCTCGATGCGATGACCGCCAGGATGCGCGAGGCGGGCGTCGCGCTGGGCTGACGCCGTACCATCCACAATCACACTCATTGAGCTACAAGGGAGAAACCGGTGAACGCTGCTGCATTGCGATGGGCTGCCTTTGCCCCCGCCCTGGTCCTTGCCGGCCTCATGGCCACTCCGGCCTTTGCCGCCGAGGCGCTTCCGGGCGCGGACATGTCGCTGTGGTGGGGCCTGCCCTTCGCCGGCCTCTTGCTGTGCATCGCCACCGGGCCGCTGCTGTTCCATCATTTCTGGGAGCATCACTACGGCAAGATCGCCGCCCTCTGGGCGGTTCTGGTCGTGGTGCCGCTGGCCTTCTTCTACGGCATTCCGGCCGCCAGCGAGGCGGTTCTGCACGCCATGCTTCTGGAATACATGTCGTTCATCATCCTGCTGTTTGCGCTGTTCACCATTTCGGGCGGCATTCTGGTGTCCGGCAACATCCACGGCACGCCCCTGTTCAATTCGGGGCTGCTGCTGGTCGGCGCCATCCTCGCCTCGGTGATCGGCACCACCGGCGCCTCGATGATCCTGATCCGGCCGATGATCCGCGCCAACGACAACCGCCCCTTCAACGCCCATGTCGTGGTGTTCTTCATCTTCCTCGTCTCCAATATCGGCGGCTCGCTGACGCCGCTCGGCGACCCGCCGCTGTTCGTCGGCTTCCTGCGCGGCGTCGACTTCTTCTGGACCACGGTGCATCTGCTGCCCGATACGCTTCTGGTCGGCGGGCTGGTGCTGGCGGCGTTCTTCGTGCTCGACACCATCCTCTACCGGCGCGAAGGCGGCCAGCCCCGGATCAAGGACCCGACGCCGGATTCGAGGGTGCGCATCCTCGGCCTCGTCAACCTCCCGCTGCTGGCCGGCGTCATCGGCGCCATCCTGATGTCGGCAGCCTGGAAGCCGGGTGTGGAGTTCACCATCCAGGGCGTGCATGTCGAATTGCAGAACCTGGTGCGCGACGCCATCATCCTAGGCCTGGCTTTCGTCTCGCTGGTGGTGTCGCCGAAGAAATACCGTTCCGCCAACGGCTTCAACTGGGCCCCCATCCTTGAAGTGGCCAAGCTGTTCGCGGCGATCTTCGTCTGCATCGTGCCGGTGGTGGCGATCCTGCGCGCCGGCATGGAGGGCGCGCTGGCCCCGTTGGTGTCGCTGGTGACCACCGCGTCCGGCGAGCCCAACGACATGGCCTATTTCTGGATGACCGGCGTCCTGTCGTCGTTCCTCGACAACGCGCCGACATATCTGGTGTTCTTCGAGCTGGCCGGCGGCAATCCGCAGGAGCTGATGACCACCTTCGCCACGACGCTGGCGGCGATCTCGGCCGGCGCGGTGTTCATGGGCGCCAACACCTATATCGGCAACGCGCCGAACTTCATGGTCTACGCCATCGCCCGCAGCCAGGGCATCCGCATGCCGAGCTTCTTCGGCTACATGCTGTGGTCCGGCGTGGTGCTGCTGCCGATCTTCGTGCTGTCGAGCTTCATCTTCTTCGGCTAGCCGCCCGCTTCATTGCAGTCGAGGCCGGCTTCCATTGAGGAGCCGGCCTCGATCTCAAGCGTCCCGGTCCTGGCGGTGAGGGACCCGGATTGTCCGTCTCGCAACAACAGCCTGATCATGCCCCTGACCCTCGGTATCACCTTCTTCCCGCTGCTCTGCTTCGTCGCCGCCTATGTGCAGACGGTGACCGGCTTCGCCTTCGGGCTGGTGCTGATGGGGGTCATCGCGCTCACCGGCCTGGTGCCGCTGCCGGAAGCGGCGGTGGTGATCTCGCTGCTGACGCTGGTCAATGCCCTCATGGTGCTGGCGCGCGGCTGGCGCGACATCGCCCGCCGGCCCTTCCTGCTGTCGCTGGCCGGCGGCATTCCCCTGGTCGCGCTCGGCTACGCGGCGCTGCTGGTGGTGGCCTCGCTGTCGCTGTCGGCGCTCAGGCTGACCCTGGGTCTGGTCATCATCCTGTCCAGCCTGCAACTGATGCGGCGGCCCGCGCCGCGCCGGGAGCTTTCCCCGCATTGGAGCTTCGCCGCCTTCGGCGGCATCGGCGGGCTGATGGGCGGCCTGTTCTCGACCGCGGGGCCGCCGCTGGTCTATCATTTCTACCGCCAGCCGCTGCCGCTGGTGACCATCCGCGAAACGCTCGTCGCCGTCTTCGCCTTCAACGCCCTGTTTCGCCTGTCGCTGGTGGCGGTGAGCGGCGAGTGGGACAACCATGTCATGGTGTGGGCGCTTGCCGGCCTGCCGGGGGTGGCGGGCGCGACCTACCTTGCGCGGCGCTGGCCGCCGCCGCTGTCGCCCTTCGCGCAACGGCGCCTAGCCTTTGCGCTGCTGTTCCTGTCGGGCGTGTCGCTCGTCATTCCCGTCCTGTGGCCGTAGGCTCCAATTCGGAAGAGGTCTTCAGCCGATCCCGACATAGCGCCTGAAGGCAGAGGGGTCCGCCTTCAATTCCGTCACGGCCACGGTCTCGCGGCTGCGGCCGTTCTCGATGAAGGTGACGCGGTCGGCCATGGCCAGGACCGCTTCCGTGCGCTGCTCGACCAGGATGGTGGAGACGCCGCGCTGGCGCAGCGCCAGCACCGTTTCGCGGATTTTCCGGATCATCGACGGCATCAGCCCTTCGGTCGGCTCGTCGAGCAGCAGGATTTCCGGTTCGAGGCACAGCGCGCGCGCCATGGCCAGCATCTGCTGCTCGCCGCCGGACAGCGTGCCGGATTGCTGCTTCAGCCGCTCGCGCAGCAGCGGGAAGAGGTCGAGCACGCTTTCCAGCGTGCCGGCGCCCTTGGCCCTTGCATTGAGGCCGATCTCCAGATTCTCCCGCACCGTCATCTCGGCGAACAGGCGGCGGCCCTGCGGCACATAGCCGATCCCCTGCTTCGGCACCTCATGCGCCGGCCGGCCCGTCAGCTCCACGCCGCCCATGCGGATGGAGCCGGCGCGTGGCCGCACAAGCCCCATGATGGCTTTCAGCGTCGTCGTCTTGCCGGCGCCGTTGCGCCCCATCAGGCACAGGATCTCGCCCTTGCGCAGCGCAAGCTCCAGCCCGTGCAGCACCTGCACCTCGCCATAGAAGCAGTCGAGCCCGGAGACGGAGAGCAGCTCGCTCATGCGCTGCCCCCCAGATAGGCGCGCTGCACCGCCTCGTCGGCGCGGATGGCGTCGGGCGTGCCTTCGGCGAGCACCCTGCCCGCTTCCAGAACGGTGATGCGATCGGCGAGCTGCATGACCACGTCCATATTGTGCTCGATCAAAAGCACGGTGGCGCTGGCGGCGATCTCGCGCACCAGCGCGATGAAAGCCTCGATCTCGCCGTCGCCGAGCCCCTGCGTCGGCTCGTCCAGCACCATCAGCCGCGGCTTCAGCGCAAGGCCCATCGCCACTTCCAGCAGGCGCTGGTGGCCATAGGCGAGCTGGCCGGCCGGCAGCGAAGCGCGGTCCGCCAGCCCGACCCGCTCCAGCGCCTCCGTCACGCCGGCGCGCAGCCGGCCTTGTGCGCGGCCGTCGGCCAGCGTGCGCTGCACGGCGAGCGCGACATTGTCGAAGACGCTGAGGTTGGAAAAGACGCTGGTGATCTGGAACGTATAAGCGATGCCGAGGCGCACGCGCCGGTGGGCGGGAAGGGACGTGATGTCGGCGCCGTCGAAGACGATGGTGCCGGCGGAGGGCGCGAGGCGGCCGCAGACGAGGCCGACGAAAGTGGTCTTGCCGGCGCCATTGGGGCCGATGAGCGCGCGGATTTCGCCCTGCATCAGGGAGAAGTCGACGCAGTCGACGGCGCGCAATCCGCCGAAGTTGCGCGACAGGCCGCGTGTTTCGAGCAATACGGTCACGGCAGCCACCCCAGCCAGCGTTCGCGCAGCGTGCCGAGCAGCCCCTTGCGGAAGAACAGCACCAGCAGGATGAGGATTACGCCCACCACCAGCATATAGGCGGAGGTGTAGCCGCTGGTGATGTCGACCACGTAGTACATGAAGACGGTGCCGAACAGCGGCCCGAGCGTCGTCGCAGCACCCCCCAGCAGCACCCACAGCAGCGGCAGGATGGAGTATTGCACCGAGGCGAAGTTCGCGCCGACATAGCCGAACAGCAGCCCGTAAGCGGCGCCGGCGGCGGCGCAGACCGTGCCCGACACCACCAGCGCCGCCAGCCGGTTGGCGAAGGTGTCGTAGCCCAGCATGCGGGTGCGCTCCTCGTTCTCGCGGATGGCGACGAGCACCCGGCCGAAGCCGGAGCGGACCATGGCGAGCAGGACGAACAGCACCACCGCGAACAGGGTGAGCGCCGTCAGGTAGCGTGTCGCCGGATCGGTGAGGTCGAGCGTGCCGAGCCATGTTTCGATGCGGCGTTGCTGGGGCTTCAGCACCAGTCCCTGATCGCCGCCGGTGAAGGCGGAGAAATAGAGGATGGCGAGGTGGAACGCCTGCGAGAACATCAGCGTCACGATCATGAAGGCGACGCCGGTGGTGCGCAGCGCCAAAAGGCCGACGAGCAGCGCGAGCACGGCCCCGCAGGCAAGCGCTGCAAGGAAGGCCGCCGGCACGCCGAGGCCGAGATGATGGATACCGAGCCCCGCGCCATAGAGGCCGGCGGCAAAGAACATGGCATGGCCGAGCGACAAGAGCCCACCATAGCCGAAGGTGAGGTTGTAGCCCATGGCGAAGGTGGCCAGCACCAGGATGCGCGCCATCAGCCCGTGATGATAGGCCGGCAGCAGGAAGTTCAGCGCCACAAGCAGCGCGACCACCGCGCCGTGCAATGCGTAGAGCCTTAGCGTCCCGTTCATCGCGCGGCCTTGCCGAACAGGCCCTGCGGGCGGAACACCAGCACCATGGCCACCGCCAGCGTGGCGATCAGCTTGGCCAGCGTCGGGGAGAAGAACATGGAGATCACCCCGTCGGAGACGCCGATCAGCAGGGCCGCGACCACCGTGCCGCGCAACGAGCCCAGCCCGCCGATGATGACCACGGCGAAGGACAAGAGCAGCGGGTCCTGCCCCATCAGGTAATGTGCCTGGCTGATCGGCACGATCAGCACCGCCGCGATCGCGGCCAGCATCGCGCCGATGGCGAAGACCGCGGCATAGACCCGCTCGACCGGGATGCCGAAGGCCTGCGCCGTCTCGCGGTCGTACTGGGTGGCGCGCATGACCAGCCCGGCGCGGGTGCGCGTCAGCACCAGCCACGAGATCAGGAGAAGCAGGGCGGAGGCGCCGACGATCGACAGCTTGTAGGCCGAATAGCCGAACCATGGCAGCGCGAGGCGCATGTTGAAGGGCGGCGGCACCGGACGCGCGTCGGCGCCGTAGAAGGTGAGCGCGAGCTGCTGGATGATGTAGAGCAGGCCGATGGTGGCGACGATGGTCGCCTCCGGGTCGTACTCCACCCGGCGCAGCACCAGCCGCTCGGCCAGCACAGCCACCGCGCCGACGATCAGCGGCGCGATGACGAGGGCGGCGGCAAAGCCGAGGACCGGACTGCCGCCGACCGCTGTCGCCACGGCCCAGGCCAGCACCGCCCCCAGCATGAACAGCTCGCCATGGGCGACGTTGACGACGCGCATGACCCCGAACACCAGCGACAGGCCGAGCGCCGTCAGCGCCAGCACCGCCGAGGTGACCAGCCCTTCCAGAACCGCCAGCAGCAGGTGAGGTCCGAAACCCATGCCGGACTATCCGTCAGCGCCGTTTCGGATGCATCAGAACGGCTGCGTGGTGTAGTCGGCTTCCGGCTCGTAG
Source organism: Aquamicrobium terrae (assembly GCF_040545735.1). GTDB lineage: Bacteria > Pseudomonadota > Alphaproteobacteria > Rhizobiales > Rhizobiaceae > Mesorhizobium > Mesorhizobium terrae_A. The sequence goes on along the minus strand of NZ_JBEPML010000003.1, from coordinate 66,622 downwards.
CGGCTGTCCTCGATGGCGGTCTTGTGCACCACGTTGAGGCGGCCGCCTTCCAGCCGGGAAATGTACTGGTGGCCGAAGACCTGATGGATCTTGCCGTCGAAAACCTTGTCGCCCTGCGGGTGCTCGGGGCCCTCGGCGAAGGCGCTCATCGCCTCGGTCGCCTCGACCAGCTTGGCGCGGTCTTCCGGCCCGCGATAGCCGGCTGCCTCCATCGCCCGCTTGATGACATAGAGCGTCTCCCAGCAGCCGAACATGTGGCCGGCGGTGGAAATATCGCGCGGATCGTTGACCGAGGCGCCGTTGTCGTCGATGCCGACGGCGGCGCGATAGGCCTTCATGGCGTCGGTGTCGTCGGCTTGCGCATAGCGGGGCGAACCTTCCCAGAAATGGCTGCCGTCCAGATATTCGAGGCCGGGGCTGTTGATGTCGACGGCTTCGAGCGAATCGATGAAGCCAAACAGCTTCGGCCCGCTGGAACCGTAGAATTCGCCGAGTTCCTTGACGAAGGTGAGCACGGCCGGACCGACCATGACGTGGTAGAGCACGTCGGTGGAGGACGGGATCTGCGGGAAATATTTGGTGAAAGAGCTTTCCGTCGGCGGGATGGCGATCTTGGCCACCACTTCCGCGCCCGCCTTCTCCAGCGCCGGCGGCAGGTAGTCGCGATGGTCGTAGCCGAAGGCGTAGTCCGGATAGATCATGGTGACCTTCTTGCCGGCATTGGCGGCGATCCACGGCGCCATGGCGGTCACCTGGGCGCGCACGTCGGTGATGCCGGGCTGCAGGCACCAGCGGTTGAGCTGGCCGGAGGCCACGTGATAGCCCTCGCTGACCACATAATAGGGGATCTTCAGTTCGCCGGCGGCGGGTGCCGAGCCGATCACCACATGCGAGAACAGCGTGCCGTAGACGATGTCGGTCTTGTGCTGGTTGGCGAACTTGGCCACCACCTCGGCGCCGCGCCCGGCATCGGTGCCGTCGTCCTCGATGACGATCTCGACCGGCCGGCCGTTGATGCCGCCGGCCTCGTTGATGAGCTTGACGGCGGCCGCGGTGGTGCGCTCGTACCAGCGGCCATAGGCGGCGCCGATGCCGGTGCGGTGGCACTGGAAGCCGATGCGGATCGGGGCGGCGCTCTGCGCCTGCGCATAGCGCACGAAGCCCGGCGCCGCCATCAGGCCGCCCGCGGCGGCCATGCCCTTGAGGGCCGTGCGGCGGCTGAGCGGGGCCGTTCCGGCTGCGGAAACCGTTTTCCGATCGGTCATGGGCGAACTTCCTGTTCTGGCGTGGTGGCGAAGGAGCGAGGAATGTGGGGCATCTCGCGGCGTCGGACGGATTTTAGGCGCGCAAGCTAAATCATCAAAGGCTGCTTGTTGCAAGACAAGGTTTACCCAAGGGAAAAGGCGGCTTCAGCCCGCCGATGGCGTCGAAAGCAGCCACAGGCCAAAGACGGTGTAGCCGATCATCAGCAGTGTGAGCGGAAGCTGGCTCCGCGTCGCCCGGCCGGCATCGCCGTAGAGGCGGAAGGCGAGGCCGTGCGCCACCAGCACCGCCAGCACATGACCGGCGACGATGCCACCCGCCTGTATGTTCCACAGCACCCATGCCGATCCCGCTCCCGCCGTGACGGCGGCCTCGACCTGCATGCCGGCGGTGCCGAACAGGTTCCAGCCGCGCGCGAAGGGGTCGGACAGGGCGACCAGCGCATACTGGCCGTCGACCAGCAGCGAGGCGAGATAATGCGCCAGATGGTAGGCGAGCGCGATCGGCACGATCGACCACACCAGCAGGCCGGCGCTGTTCTTGGGATGTGGCGAACCGGCAATCCGGTCGCCCAGCCGCACCGCCAGCAGGAACACCGCGCCGAGGATGGCAAAGCTCAGCAGCAGGCCGGCGGTGCTCGACGCCATCACCGCCGTGCGGCCGGGAAAATCGAGCGGGTTGACCCCGATCAGGCCGAGCCAGAAGAAGGTCTTCGACAGGCCGTCGAAGGAGACGGACGACAGCGCCAGAAGCACGAAGGCGACGCCGCTTCGCGGCAGCGGCGCAATGGCGAGAAGCCGCGCGCCGGGCCAGTTGAGCGTCAGGCGGCCCGCATCGTCCCGGCCCAGAACGGCGAAGCGCGACAGGAGCCGGAAGAAGACGGTGAGGAACTCGCCGCGCCGGCTCCATTCCGCGTGGCCGAACAGAAGCATGGCGATGAAGCTGGCCAGCCAGTAGAGGCCGGCGGCGCGCGCCAGCTTTTCGGGATCGTCCGGCGCCGGATAGACCAGCTCGAACCATGCGAAGGCAAACAGCAGGACGACCGCCGGCCACATGCCGAGGCGCTGCGGCAAGATGATCTTCTTGCGGGCAACGCCCAGCCGCTCCATGGCCCTGCAAGGGCCATGCCACGGGTTGAGCCATGCCCAGACATCGCCGAGCAGCCCCTGCACCAGCGTCATGCCGACCCACAAGAGCGTCCATATGGTCAGCGGCAGCGGGTTGGAGAGCGGGTCACGGCTGCCCTGGAAGCCGGCGGCAAGCAACATGGCAAAGCCGGCGAAGGACAGCAGGCTCGTTGCGGTCCGCGCCCCCTCGCCGGGCGGAAACAGCGTCAGCCGCTGCGCCCAGAGGCGTCCCAGAAACCGTGGCGGCACCAGCGCCAGCACGAGGAAGGACACCGCGACCGCGAGGGCGCCGCCGGCGGAATAATAGCCGGTCGGCAACAGGAGCACATGGCCGCGATCCGAGGCATGGGCGAGCGCCTGCGAGGGCATCGCCGCCGCCAGCAGGGCCGGCAGCGCGAATGCGATTCCCGTCCTCGTGCGCATCGCTCGGCGTCAGACCTTGACGATCTGCTCGACCCGCTCCTCGTCGCCGAAGATGCGCAGATAGCGGCGGATTTCGTTCGCGTCGCCGGTGGCCTTGGCGGGATTGTCGGAGAGCTTCACGGCGGGCCTTCCGTTGGCCTCGGTCACCTTGCAGACCAGCGAGATCGGGTTCAGCCGGGTGGTGGGAACCGGCGCGCAGCCCTCGAAGTCGTTGGTCAGGTTGGTGCCCCAGCCGAAGGCCATGCGCACCTTTCCGTGAAAATGCTTATAGGTCTCGACGATGGTCTCGGCCTCCAGCCCGTCGGAGAAGATCAGCATCTTCTGGCGCGGGTCCTTGCCCTTTTCGCGCCACCACGAAATGATGCGCTCGCCGCCCTCGATGGGCGGGGCGCTGTCAGGGCGGAAGCCGGTCCAGTCGGCCACCCAGTCGGGCGCGTCGCGCAGGAAGGCGGCGGTGCCGAAGGCGTCGGGCAGCACGATCAGCAGGTTGCCGCCATAGTAGCGCTGCCAGTCCTGCAGCACCCGATACGGGGCCTGCTTCAGTTCGGCCTCGCTGTCGGCCAGCGCCGCCAGCACCATGGGCAGCTCGTGCGCATTGGTGCCCACCGCCTCCAGATCGGTGTCCATGGCGAGCTTGACGTTGGAGGTGCCGGTGAAGGCATCGCCGATGCCTTCCTTCAGCGCCTCCACGCACCAGCGCTGCCACAGGAAGGAATGGCGGCGGCGGGTGCCGAAATCGGAGATGTTGATATCGGGAAGCTGCTTCAGCAGCTCGGTCTTGGCCCACATCTTGGCCTTGGCGCGGGCGTAGAGCACATCGAGCGCGAATGGCCCGTAGTCCCGCAGCGCGGCCCGCGAACGCAGCTCGTTGATGATGGCAAGCACCGGGATTTCCCACAGCGTCGTGTACATCCACGGGCCGGCGAAGCTCAGCTCGTACTGGCCGTCGCGCTTTTCCAGATGGTAGTCGGGAAGCTGGAAATCCTCCAGCCAGGCCAGGAATTCCGGCTCGAAGATCTGCTTGCGGCCATAGAAGGTGTTGCCGCCCAGCCAGATCATCTCCTTCTTGGAAAAGCGGAGCGAGCGGGCATGGTCGAGCTGTTCGCGCAGCGCGCCCTCGTCGATCTCGTCGGCCAGCCGCACCGAGGTGGTGCGGTTGATCAGCGTGAAGGTGGCGTCGACCTTGGGATACATGCCCCAGATCATCTGCAGCATCAGAAGCTTGTAGAAATCGGTGTCGAGCAGGCTGCGGATGATCGGGTCCAGCTTCCAGGTGTGGTTGTAGACGCGCCGCGCAATGTCAGTCTTGGTGGCCATGGATCAGGTTTGCCTTCGCTGCCCGATGGAAAATTCCGCGCCGGTCTCTTAGCATCGTTTTGGCGCGTGCGCTGCCCGCTTTGATCGGGCGGCGCGAAAAACGATGCTATCGCATGGCCGCATAGGCGGGCAGCCGGCGCCGTCGCAGCCAGCGCGCCAGAAGCAGCACGGCGACGACCGCCAGCCCCGCCGAAAGGCCGATCCATATGCCGACGCCGGCGAAGCCGACATGGAAGCCGAGCGCTATGCTGAGCGGCATGCCGATGCCCCAGTAGCCGATGGCGGCATAGAGCATCGGCAAGGTGGTGTCCTGCAAGCCGCGCAGCATGCCGGCGGCCACCGCCTGGGCGCCGTCGACGATCTGGAACAGCGCGGCGACGGCAAGGAAGCCGGTGGCCAGCACCACCACCTCGGCATTGGCCGGGCTGTCGACATCGATGAAGGCGCCGAGCAGCGGGCGCGGCAAGGTGGTCATGGCCAGCGCCGAGAGCGCCATGAAGCCGACGCCCATGGCGTAGGACGTCCAGCCGGCGCGGGCGATCGCTTCCGGGTCATGCGCGCCATAGGCGAGGCCGACCCGCACGGTGGCCGCCTGGTTGATGCCGAGCGGGATCATGAAGGAGACCGAGCAGAGCTGGATTACCACCGCATAGGCGGCGAGCGAGGAGGCGCCGATCAGGCCCATCATGAAGGCGGCGGCGTTGAACAGCGTCGTCTCGAACGCCATCATCGCCGCGATCGGCAGGCCGAGCCACAGAAGCTGGCGCAGCCGCTGCCAGTCGGGCCGCCAGAACCGGCCGAACAGATGGTAGCGGCGGAAACGGCGGTCGAGCGTCACCACCAGCACCATGCCGAGGAACATGGAGAAATTGGCGATCGAGGTGGCAAGGCCGGAGCCGAAGATGCCCAGGCGCGGGAAGCCGAGATGGCCGAACACCAGCAACAGGTTGCCGACAAGGTTGATGATGACGCCGATGAAGGCGACCACCGTGGCCCAGCCCGGCCGCTCCAGCGAGGCGATGAAGGAGCGCAGCACCACGTAGAAGAAGAACGGCAGCAGGCCCCATTGCAGGGCGCGCAGATAGTGTCCGGCATCGGCGGCCAGCGCCGGCTCCTGGCCCATGGCCAAGAGCACCCGTTCGCCGTTCCACAGCAGCGCCCAGATCGGCAGCGCCGCCAGCACGGCCACCCACAGGCCTTGGCGCACGGTGCGGCGCAGGTCGCGCACCGAATTGCGCCGCCGGCCCACCTCGCGCGCCATCATCGGCACTGTCGCCAACATCAGGCCGAGCCCGAAGATCAGCGGCGCGAAATAGAGGTTGGTGCCGAGCGCGCCGGCGGCCAGCGTCGCCGGCCCCACCCGGCCGAGGATCATGACGTCGGTGGCGGTCATCGCCGTCTGGGCCAGATTGGTCAGCACCAGCGGCCAGGCCAGCGAGAGCGTGGCCCTGATTTCCTCGCGCCAGAGATATCCGGATGCGCGTGCATCGGCTTCGAGGGCAGACATGTCGTTCGTTCCGATCGCGGCGCGTCGGAGAAAATGTCCGGAAGCCGCACGAGGATGCCGGAAAGGATGTTCCGGAATCATGTTGTTTTCTGCCTTCCCGCGCCAGGCAAGGCAAGAGGCTCCCCATGCGTGTCGATTGATCCAGATTGTGCGGGGCTTGTCCCGGCAGACTTGCCCTGCCGGACTTGCCATCGAGGCGCATCTGGCCAATTGTCCCGGCGATCAACCGGAAAAGGATCACGCGCATGCGGCACAAGGCGGTTTTCTGGGACATGGACGGCACGCTGGTCGACAGCGAGCCCCTGCATCATGCCGCGCTGGAGGCGGCGTTGCGCGAGCTCGGCATCGAGCCGCCGGCCGACCTGCAGGAGCGCGCCATCGGCATCGCCGCCGGGCCGCTCTACGAGATGCTGCGCGCCGAGCAGGGCCTCTCCCTGCCCTTCGAGGAATGGATCCTGCACAAATACGGCCACTACATGCCGCTGGTCGCCGATCTGGTGCCGCGCCCCGGCGCGCTGGAAATCTATGGCGAACTGCGCGCCATGGGCATCCGTCAAGCGGTGGTGTCGAACTCCGACCGGCTGGTGGTCGACGCCAATCTGCGTGCCGTCGGCCTGTCGCATCCCGGCATGCGCAGCATCAGCCGCAACGATGTCATCGAGCCCAAGCCCGCCGCCGAACCCTTCCTGCGCGCCGCCTATCTGGCCGGCGTCGACCCGGCCGATGCGGTGGCCGTCGACGACAGCTGGACCGGCGTCACCGCCGGGCTCGCCGCCGGCATGCGCACCATCTTCTGGCCGGAGCGCCCGATGGAAGGCCCGTCCGGCGCCGTCATCGTCAACTCGGCCGAGGAGCTGCGCTACGAGCTTGGGCTTTAGCTGGCGCAAAAGCACCGGCCAGGCGATTCTGCCCGATTGCCTGCCGCGCGGGGCTTTGCGATAAGCGGCCAGCCGAACGGAGAATAAGGCGATGGCAGCCAAGATTGTGCCGCCCCCCGACTATGAAGAGCGCGTCAGGGCCTCCTTCGCGCGGCAGCGGGCCATGGCCACCATCGGCGCCGAGCTGACGCTGGTGACGCCCGGCATCGTCGAGATCGAAATGCCCTATGATGCGCGGCTTGCCCAGCAGCACGGCTTCCTTCATGCCGGGGTGATTTCCACGGCGCTGGATTCGGCCTGCGGCTATGCCGCCTATTCGCTGATGCCGGAAAGCACCGGCGTGCTGACCATCGAGTTCAAGGTCAACCTTCTGGCTCCCGGCAAGGGCGAGCGCTTCCTGTTCCGGGGTTCCGTCACCAAGCCCGGCCGTACCATCACCGTGGCCGACGGCCAGGCCTATGCCTATGGCATCGACGGGGAGGCGCGGCTGATCGCCACCATGACCGGCACCATGATGACGGTGGCCGGCCGGGACGGGATCGAGGGGTGAGAAGCCGGTTCGCAAAGGGTGAGACCATGAGCACCCGACCGACAGATCACACGACCGCATTCGCTGGCCGGCGGGTGCTGTTCGTCATGGCGGCCGAGGCCGAATACGGGCCGGCGCTCAAGAAGCTGTTCAGGCCGTTCATGACCGGCGTCGGCCCGGTCGAGGCAGGTGTGCGGTTGGGGGCGGAACTGGCGAGGCTGGACGCTTCGAGCGCCCTTCCCGACCTCGTCATCTCGCTGGGATCGGCTGGTTCGCGCAAGCTGGAGCAGGCTGAAGTCTATCAGGCGGTCTCGGTGTCCTATCGCGACATGGACGCTTCGCCGCTCGGCTTCGTCCGGGGCGTCACGCCCTTCCTCGGTCTTCCCGCCACGCTGCCCCTGCCCTTGCGCATACCGGGCGTGAAGGAGGCGACCCTGTCGACCGGGGCGGCGATCGTTTCGGGCGCGGCCTATGACGGCATCGCCGAGGACATGGTCGACATGGAAACCTATGCCTGCCTGCGCGCCTGCCAGATGTTCGGCGTGCCGCTGGCAGCGCTGCGCGGCATTTCCGACGGCGCGGCCGAGCTGAAGCATGTTGATGACTGGACCGCCTATCTCCATATCGTCGACGAAAGGCTTGGCCAGGCGGTCGAACTGCTGGAAAGCGCGCTGCGCGACGGGGCGCTGCCTTTCGGCTAGGCTCCGCCCCCGGTGGCCGCCAGACCGCGGAATACAAACCCATTGCGCCGACGTACGTTCTTCTTTAAAGGCCCGACATGACGACGAACCACCACTCCGACACCATCCTCATCATCGATTTCGGCAGCCAGGTCACGCAGCTCATCGCCAGGCGTGTGCGCGAGGCCGGCGCCTATTGCGAGATCGTGCCCTTCCAGTCCGCGGCGGAAGCCTTCGCGCGCATCAAGCCCAGGGGCGTCATCCTCTCCGGCAGCCCGCATTCGGCCATCGACATCGGCAGCCCGCGCGCGCCGCAGGAAGTGTTCGAGGCCGGCATTCCGGTGCTCGGCATCTGCTATGGCGAGCAGACCATGTGCGCCCAGCTCGGCGGCCAGGTCGAGGCCGGCCATGAGCGCGAGTTCGGCCGCGCCTTCCTCGAGATCGAGGCCGATTGCGCCCTCTTCGACGATGTCTGGGCCAGGGGCACCCGCCATCAGGTGTGGATGAGCCATGGCGACCGCGTCACCGCCCTGCCCGAAGGCTTCAAGGTCGTCGGCACCTCGCGCGGCGCGCCGTTCGCCGCCATCGCCGACGAGAAGCGCCGCTTCTATGCCGTGCAGTTCCATCCCGAAGTGGTGCACACGCCGGACGGCGCCCGCCTGCTCGCCAATTTCGTGCGAAATATCGTGGGCGTAAAGGGCGAATGGACCATGTCCGCCTATCGCCAGCAGGCGGTGGAGGCGATCCGCAAGCAGGTCGGCGACAAGAAGGTGATCTGCGCGCTTTCGGGCGGCGTCGATTCTTCGGTGGCGGCGCTGCTGGTCCATGAGGCGGTCGGTGAGCAACTCACCTGCATCCTCGTCGACCATGGCCTGATGCGCAAGAACGAGGCCGCCGACGTGGTGGCCATGTTCCGCCAGCATTACAACCTGCCGCTCATTCTGGTCGACGCCTCCGACCGCTTCATCTCGGCGCTGGAGGGCGAGACCGACCCGGAGACCAAGCGCAAGACCATCGGCCGCCTGTTCATCGAGGTGTTCGAGGAGGAGGCGAAGAAGCTCGGCGGCGCCGATTTCCTCGCCCAGGGCACGCTCTATCCGGACGTCATCGAAAGCGTGTCCTTCACCGGCGGGCCTTCGGTCACCATCAAGTCGCACCACAATGTCGGTGGCCTGCCGGAGCGCATGAACATGCAGCTCGTCGAACCGCTGCGCGAACTGTTCAAGGACGAGGTGCGCGTGCTCGGCAAGGAGCTCGGCCTGCCGGAAAGCTTCATCGGCCGCCACCCCTTCCCCGGCCCCGGCCTCGCCATCCGCTGCCCCGGCGGCGTGACCCGCGAGAAGCTGGAGATTTTGCGCGAGGCCGACGCCGTCTATCTGGACGAGATCCGCAAGGCCGGCCTCTATGACGCCATCTGGCAGGCCTTCGCCGTGCTGCTTCCGGTCCAGACGGTGGGCGTGATGGGCGACGGGCGCACCTACGAATATGTCTGCGCGCTGCGCGCCGTCACCTCGGTCGACGGCATGACCGCCGACTTCTACCACTACGACATGAGCTTCCTCGGCAACGCCGCCACCCGCATCATCAACGAGGTCCGCGGCATCAACCGCGTCGTCTACGACGTGACCTCGAAGCCCCCCGGCACCATCGAGTGGGAATGATTCAGGCCCAATCCGGCCGACGCATATGGCCTACGTGCCGATCAGTTCGAAACGGTCGACGTCGACGAGCCCCTTATCGGTGATCTTCAGGTGCGGGATCACCGGCAGGGCGATGAAGGCGAGTTGCAGGAACGGCTCCTCCAGCGTCGAGCCGAGTTCGAAGGCGGCGGCGCGCAGTGTCTTCAGTTCGTCGCGCACCGTCTCGTAGCCGGCGAGGCTCATGAGCCCGGCGACCGTCAGGGCGAGTTCGGCCAGGACCTTGCCGTCGCGCACCACCACGAAGCCGCCCTCGATCTCGCCCAGCCGGTTGGCGGCCAGCGCCATGTCCGCGTCGGAGCAGCCGACGATGCAGATGTTGTGGCTGTCATGGCTGACGGTCGAGGCGATGGCGCCGGCCTTGAGGCCGAAGCCGTGCACGAAGCCGGTGGCGATGTTGCCGCTCCGGCCATGGCGCTCGACCACCGCGACCTTGACCACGTCATTGGCGAGATCGATCCCGACGCCGTTTTCTCCGACAGGCAGGTCGAATTCGAGGTCGCGGGTGATGATCTGGCCCGGAACGATGCCGATGGTACGGGTGCGGCCGCTGTTGGAACGGGCGCGGAAATCCGCTTCCGCCACCTGTCTTGCCTTGACGCTTCCACGCCCGACCGGGGCGACCGGCTTGCGGGCGGCGAAGAGGTCGTCGCAGACGATGCGGCCGGCCGCCAGCACCATTTCGGCGCGGCAGTCCTCCAGCGTGTCGAGCACCACGAGGTCGGCGCGCCAGCCCGGCGCCACCAGCCCGCGATCCTTGAGGCCGAAGGCGCGCGCCCCGGAGATCGAGGCGGCGCGGTAGATGGCCAGCGGCTCGACGCCGGCGGCGATGGCGGTGCGGATCATGTGATCGAGATGGCCCTGGTCGGCGATGTCGAGCGGGTTGCGGTCGTCGGTGCACAGCGCGATGAAGGGCGAGTTGCGCTCGGTGATGACCGGCATCAGTGCGGCGAGATCCTTCGACACCGAGCCTTCGCGCACCAGCACATGCATGCCCTTGCGCAGCTTCTCCAGCGCCTCCTCGGCCGTGGTCGTCTCATGGTCGGTGCGGATTTCGGCGGCGAGATAGCCGTTGAGGTCGTAGCCGCGCAGCAGCGGCGCATGGCCATCTATGTGGCGGCCTTGAAAAGCCTCCAGCTTGGCCATGCACTCCGGGTCCTTGGCCAGCACGCCTGGAAAGTTCATGAATTCGGCCAGTCCGATCACCTTGGGGTGGTCGGCAAAGGGCAGCAGGTCATGGACGGTGAGTTCCGCGCCGGAGGTTTCCAGATGGGTCGCCGGCACGCAGCTCGAAAGCTGCACGCGGATGTCCATCACCGTCTCGGCGACGCTGTCGAGGAAATAGGTGATGCCGTCCAGCCCCAGCACATTGGCGATCTCGTGCGGATCGCAGATCGCCGTGGTGATGCCGCGCGGCAGAACGCAGCGGTCGAACTCATGCGGCGTGACCAGCGAGGATTCGATGTGCAGATGGGTGTCGATGAAGCCGGGCACGACGATGCGGCCGGAAATGTCGATTTCCTTCGCGCCATCGTAGTCGGCACAGGTGCCGACGATGCGCTCGCCGCAGATGGCGATGTCGCTCTCGACCAGCGCGCCGGTGACGAGGTCGAGGAAGCGGCCGCCCTTGAGCACCAGGTCGGCGGGTGCGCGCCCGGTGCCCTGATCGATCATCCGCTCCAGCTTGGTGGCCATCCGTTCCTGCTCCCTGCTCGTTGCAGCCCGAGGTTAGCATTTTGCGGCCGGGTGGGAACATCGGCGGCTGTGGATATGCCCCGGGCTCCGAGGTTCAGCCGCAGCGGACCTGCCGGCTGCTCCAGTCGTCATAGAGGTCGGTGCGCGTCTCGAGGCGGGTCGGCACGTGGCGGATGGTCATCGACTGTTCGGGGAAGGGTTTGCGCAGCTCCGCATAGATGTCGGCGGTGGACAGGTTGAAGGGCGCGCCGTCCTCGTTGGAATAGGCGTAGGCGACCTCGCCCACCCCGGCCAGCCGCATGGCGGCCAGGCACATCGGGCACGGGTGGCCGCTGGCATAGACGGCGCTGCCTTTGAGCGCCTCCGGCCCGTGCGTGCGGGCGGCGGCGCGGATGGCCAGAAGCTCGGCATGATCGGTCACGTCGCGGCTGAGATGCGTCTCGTTGACGGCGGTGGCGATCACCTCGCCCGCGCGCACCACGACGGCGCCGAAGGGGCGCCCGCCCGCCTCGACATTGGCATGGGCAAGCTCGATCGCCTGGCACAGGAAGCGGTTCGCATCGCTCATCGGGTTCTCCCTTTCCTTATCGGGCGCCGGCGGCGGCAAGAATCCGCTCGATTTCGCCATAGCCGGCGCTGCGGGCATGCTGGAGCGGCGTCACGCCGTTCCCGTCCGCCAGATTCACGTCGGCGCCGGCCTTGACCAGCTGCTCGACGATCTGCCGGTGCCGGGGGCCGCCGTCGCCGAGGATGATCGCCTCCAGCAGCGCGGTCCAGTTCAGCCTGTTGACGTGGTCGACATCGACGCCGGCCTCGATCAGCGTGCGCACCGTCTCGACATGGCCGCGTTCCGAGGCCGGGATGAGCGCCGTGCCGCCATAGCGGTTGGTGCTTTTCAGGTCGGCACCGTGCGCCAGCGTCAGCTTGAGGATTTCGAGATGCCCGCGCGCCCCGGCATAGAGATAGGGGCTGTCGTCGATCCCGTCCTTGGCGTTGACGTTGGCGCCGGCTTCGATGAGGACGCGGGCGGCCTCGACCGCATTGGCGTGGGTGGCGAGCAGAAGGGCGGTGCGCCCCTCGCCGTCCCTTGCGTCGATATCGGCGCCGGCGGCCAGCAGCTCGCGGACGGCCTCGGCATCGTCCCGGGCGGCGGCGGTGAAAAGCGCGGTGTCCTGCATGGATTGTCCCCGGGCGGCGAGCGGCGCGGCCATGACGCCGATGAAAAGCGTTGCAACGATGGCGATGACGGTTCGCATTTCTGTCCCGTTCATTTCTTCCCGACCATCTCGCCCAGCCGTTCGAACGGGCGCAGCGACGCGTCGCCGGTTTGTTCGGCATAGGCGTCGAGCCGCTCGGCGATGAGGTCGGGGCCGACCTCGCCGGCATAGTGCATCGGGCCACCCAGCCCGCGCGGCCAATTGTAGCCGTGCAGCCAGATCACGTCGATGTCGGAGGCGCGCGCGGCGATGCCTTCGGCCAGGATGCGCGCGCCCTCGTCGATCATCGGGTAGACCAGGCGTTCCAGAACCTCCTGGTCGTCGAGGATGCGGCGCGCCACGCCCTCGCGAGCCGAGACCGCTTCCATCAGCTTCAGCGCCTCCGGGTCCTCCACGCCCTGCCGGGCGCCTTGCGGATAGGCGTAGTAGCCGGCGCCGGTCTTCTGGCCGAAGCGGCCCGCCTCGCACAGCGCATCGGCGACCGGCGCGCGCCGGCCCGTCGCCTTGCGCATGCGCCAGCTTATGTCGAGCCCCGCCATGTCGCCCATGGCGCAGGGGCCCATGCGGAAGCCGAAGCGGGTCAGCACCGCGTCGATCTGCGCCGGGGTCGCTCCTTCCAGCAGCATGCGGTCGACCTGCTCGGAGCGGCGCGCCAGCATGCGGTTGCCGACGAAGCCGTGACATACGCCCACCACCACCGGCAGCTTGCCGAGCGCCCGTGCGGCGGCAAGCGTGCGCGCCAGCGCCTCGGGCGAAGTCTTGCCGGTGCGCACCACCTCGACCAGCCGCATGACATTGGCCGGGCTGAAGAAATGCATGCCCAGCACCTGTTGCGGCCGGGCCGTGAAGCCGGCGATCGCCTCGACATCGAGATAGGAGGTGTTGGTGGCCAGCACCGCATCGGGCCTGGCGACCGCATCGAGCCGGCCGAAAATATCGCGCTTCACCCCCATGTCCTCGAAGGCGGCCTCGATGACGAGATCGGCGCCCGCGGCATGGTCGAGCCCGGCCTTGAAGGAAATCCGCGCCATGCGCTGCGTCTTGTCCTCGGCGCTGAGGCTGCCGCGCCTGACCGATATGTCATAGGTCGCGCCGACCCGTTCCTGCGCCCGCGCGGCGCCCTCCTCATCGGTCTCGATCAGGGTCACCGGAAAGCCGGCATTGGCGAACGACATGGCGATGCCGCTGCCCATGGTGCCGCCGCCGATGACGGCGACCGTCTCGATGGGCTTTTCCGGCTTGGGGGAAACGCCCTCGACATGGGCGCTGCGGCGCTCGGCGAAGAAGGCGTAGCGCAGCGCTTTCGAGCGCGCGCCCTGCCGCAGCTTCTGGAACAGGGCCTGCTCCTCGCGGCAGGCGGCGGCAAAGTCGGTGCCGAAACTGTTGCGGATGCTGGCGATTATGGCCGCGATCTCGTCGGCGTCCTCGTGCTTGTTCACCAGCACCGCGGCCTTTTCCTCGAAGCCGGGCAACGCGCCCGCGTCCATGCCCCTGGCGCTCAGGCGCCGCCTGCCCTCGCCGGCGACCTGGCGGGCCAAAGCGGCCGCTTCCGCCAGCAGGTCCTGCGGAGTGGCGATGCGGTCGGCGATGCCCAGCGCCAGCGCCTCCTCGGCCTTGCGCGGCTCGCCGCCGGTCATCATCTCCAGCGCGGCGGCAGCCCCGATCAGGCGCGGCAGCCTTTGCGTGCCGCCGGCCCCCGGCAGCAGGCCGAGCTTGACCTCCGGCAGGCCGAAACCGGCCGAAGGGGTGGCGATGCGGGCATCGCAGGCCAGCGCCAGTTCGCAGCCGCCGCCGAGCGCGGCGCCGCCGACAGCGGCCACCACCGGCTTGGCCAGCGTATCCATGAAGGCGAGCAGGTCGGGCAGCAGCGGTGCCCGCGGCGGCTGGTCGAATTCGGAAATGTCGGCGCCGGCGCAGAACACCTTGCCGTTGGCGGCCAGAACGATGGCACGGATGGCGTCGTCCCGGTCGGCTTCGTGAAAGGCAGCCTGCAAGGCCGATCGCACCGCGTGGGAGAGCGCGTTGACGGGCGCGTTGTTCAGCGTGACCACCGCCACATCATCCTGCCGGCCGACCTTGACGACATCCATTGCGCTCATCCTCTTCTCCCATGCATCTCATCGACATGCCTTCCGCTACACGCTTTCGGCCGCGATGGCGATGTTTTGACGCAATTCTGTCTAGGCGCAGACCTTGACCGCGACCTCGGCCCGGGCGAGCGCATCGGCCAGATCGTCCGGCGGCGCGCGGTTGACGACCAGTTCGTCGAAATCCGACAGCGCGCAGACCCGCACCAGCCCCTTCTGGCCGAACTTGGAGGCGTCGGTGACGACAACGCGCCTGCGCCCGCGCGCCAGCACCGCCTGCCCGAACTGCGCTTCCTCGAGATCGTAGTCCATCACCCCGGTGGCGGCGTTGACCGCGCCGGCCGAGATGACGGCGTGGTCGACGCTGAAGCGATTGACGAACTCGATGGCCGAGAAGCCGAGCGCCGCGCCGCTGTCGCTGCGCAATTCGCCGCCGGCCATGTAGACCTTGTTGCCGTTGATGGTCGCCAGCGTGCGGGCGATGTCGGACGAATTGGTCACCACCGTCAGCCGCCGGTGGCCGAGCAGGGCGCGGGCCAGGATGCTGGTCGTGGTGCCGGTGTCGAGCATGATCGATTCGCCGTCGCGGATGGTTGCGGCGGCAAGCCGGGCGATGGCCTCCTTGGCCTGCCGGTTCTCGCGCATGCGGCGCTCGAACGGCGCTTCGCTGATGGCCGAGGGCAGGCCGACCGCGCCATGCATGCGCACGATGTCGCCGCGCCCGGCCAGCGCCTTGATGTCGCGCCGCACGGTTTCGACCGACACGTCGAGGCGCTGGGCCAGTTCGCCGACCCCTATGGTGCCTTCGTCGTTGAGAAGGCTGAGGATGCGGCCGTGGCGGGGGGAGTAGTCCATCTTGCTGAGCCTCGTTGAGCGTGACCGGTTTTTACGGTTCATGACCGGTCATTAAGGTAGAATCGCGCAACTCCGGTCAAAAATCCACATTTTCCTGTTGACTTAATGAGCCGTCGAACCGATCCTTCGACAAAACAAGGCAGCCGAAGGTTGCGGGAGGAAATATGGCGGTGGTCCGGGAAATCACGGCCGTGCGATCCGGGCGGATCGCGGCTTTGCCCATCTGGAAGGGCTCTATCGCTATCGAGCCGCTGATGGGCGGCATCAGCAACGAGAGCTGGCTGGTCACCGACGACGCCGGCGGGCATGTGGTCCGCTTCGGCCAGGACTATCCGTTCCATCACGTGCTGCGCGACCGCGAGCTGATGACGGCGCGCGCCGCCGAGAGGGCGGGCTTCGCGCCGGAAGTGGAACATGCCGAGCCCGGCGTCATGGTCTGCCGTTATCTGCGCGCCAGGACTTTTGCGGAGGCCGATGTGCGCGCCAATATCGGGCGCGTGGCCGAGATCGTGCGCGGTTTCCACGAGAAGATGCCGCACCATGTCTCGGGCCCGGGCTTCATGTTCTGGCCGTTCCATGTGGTGCGCGACTATGCGCGCACGCTGGACGAGGGTGGGAGCCGCATGGCGGAGCATTTGCCGACCTATCTGGCAATGGCGGATGAGCTTGAAGCCGCACAGATACCGCTTCCCATCGTCTTCGGCCACAACGACCTTCTGCCCGCCAACCTGCTCGATGACGGCAACCGCCTGTGGCTGATCGACTTCGAATATGCGGGCTTCTCCACCGCCATGTTCGACCTTGCCGGCCTTTCCTCCAATGCCGGCTTCTCGCCGGAGGAATCGGAAGCGCTGCTCGGCGCCTATTTCGGGCGCGCGCCGGACGAGGCGCTGAGGCGTTCGCTGGCCGCCATGCAATGCGCCTCGCTGCTGCGCGAGGCGATGTGGAGCATGGTGTCGGAGCTTTATCTCGATGCGCCCGGCACCGACTACGTCGCCTATACGGCGGAAAATCTCAAGCGGCTCGACGCCGCGCTCGACGCCTATCGCACCCAATATGGACGCGCCTGATGGTCAATTCCCTGCCTTCCCATGCCCGGATCATCGTCATCGGCGGCGGCATCATCGGCTGTTCCACAGCCTATCATCTGGCCCGCGACCACAAGGCGGACGTGATCTTGCTGGAGCAGGGCAAGCTCACCTCGGGTTCGACATGGCACGCGGCAGGGCTGGTGGGGCAACTGCGCTCCTCGGCTTCCATCACCCGCGTGCTGAAATATTCGGTCGAGCTCTACAAGAAGCTGCATGAGGAGACCGGCCTCGAGACCGGCTGGAAGATGACCGGTTGCCTGCGGCTCGCCACCAACGAGGACCGCTGGACCGAATTCCGCCGGCTCGCCACCACGGCGCGCAGCTTCGGCATGGACATGCACCTGATCTCGCCCGACGAGGTCAAGCGCATGTGGCCGCTGATGGACACGTCCGATCTGATCGGCGCGTCCTGGCTGCCGACCGACGGGCAGGCCAGCCCTTCCGACATCACCCAGTCGCTGGCGAAGGGCGCGCGCATGCATGGCGCGAAGCTGTTCGAGGGCGTGCGCGTCACCGGCTTCGTCATGGACGGCAACCGCATCACGGCGGTGGAAACCGACCACGGCCGCATCGGCTGCGAGACGGTGGTCAATTGCGGCGGCCAGTGGGCCCGCCAGATCGGCGCGATGGCGAATGTTTCCGTGCCGCTGCAACCGGTGAAGCACCAATATATCGTCACCGAGAAGATCGACGGCCTTTCGCCCGACACGCCGACGGTGCGCGACCCCGACCGGCGCATCTACTTCAAGGAAGAGGTCGGCGGCCTGGTCATGGGCGGCTACGAGCCGAACCCGCAAAGCTGGGTTACCGGCCTGCCTGGCGGCGACGTGCCCGACCGGTGGGAATTCCAGCTCTTCGACGACGACTACGATCATTTCGAGCAGCACATGGAGCAGGCCATCGCCCGTGTGCCGGCGCTGGCCGAGAGCGGCGTCAAGCAGATGATCAACGGTCCAGAGAGCTTCACGCCGGACGGCAATTTCATCCTCGGCCGCGCGCCCGAATGCGCCAACATGTTCGTCGGCGCCGGCTTCAACGCCTTCGGCATCGCCTCCGGCGGCGGCGCCGGCTGGGTGCTGGCCGAATGGGTGGTTCGCGGGGAGGCCCCGCTCGACCTGTGGGTGGTCGACATCCGCCGCTTCTCCGGTCTGCACCGCGACCGTGCCTGGGTCGAGGAGCGCACGCTGGAAGCCTATGGCAAGCACTACACCGTCGCCTTCCCGCATGAGGAGTATGAGAGCGGCCGCCCGCGCATCGTCTCGCCGCTCTACGAGCGCCTGAAAAAGCACCGCGCCGTGTTCGGCTCCAAGCTCGGCTGGGAACGGCCGAACTGGTTCGCCCCGGAGGGCATGGAGCCGAAGGACGTCTATTCGATGGGCCGCCAGAACTGGTTCGGCCCTTTGGGCGAAGAACACAGGGCCGTGCGCGAAAAAGTCGGCCTGTTCGACCAGTCGTCCTTCGCCAAGTTCGAGGTGAAGGGCAGGGATGCGGCCGCTGCACTTGAGCTGATCTGCGCCAACGCTGTCGCCAGAGAGCCGGGGCGCCTGACCTATACGCAGATCCTCAACACGCGCGGCGGCATCGAATGCGACCTCACCGTCGCGCGACTGGCGGAAGACCGCTTCTACATCGTCACCGGCACCGGCTCGCGCACCCATGATTTCGCGTGGATCGAGGAGCATCTGCCAGCGGGCGCGGATGCCTGCATCGTCGATGTCACCGAGGACCACGGCACGCTGTCGCTGATGGGGCCGGCGGCGCGGTCGGTGCTGGAGAAGGTGACCGATGCGGAGGTCTCCAATGCCGCCTTCCCCTTCGGCCGGGTGCGGGAGATCGGGATCGCCGGCCACAAGGTGCGGGCGCTGCGCGTCACCTATGTCGGGGAGCCGGGCTGGGAACTGCATGTGCCCATCGCCGGCACCGGTGAGGTGTTCGATGCGCTGATGGCGGCGGGCCGGCCGCACGGCATCCGCCCGACCGGCTACCGGGCCATCGAATCGCTGCGGCTGGAAAAGGGCTACCGCGCCTGGGGCTCGGACATCACGCCCAACGACAACCCGTTCGAGGCCGGCCTCGGCTGGGCGGTGAAGCTGAAGAAGGGCACTGAGTTCATTGGCCGCGAGGCGTGCGCGGCCGCAGCCGGCAAGCCGCTGCCGAAGCGCCTGGCCTGCTTCACCACGCAGGACCCGGAGGTGGTGCTGCTCGGCCGCGAGACCATCCTGCGCGATGGCGAGCCGGTCGGCTACCTGACCAGCGGCGGCTTCGGCTACACGGTCGGCCTGCCCATCGGCTACGGCTATGTGCGCAACGCGGCCGGCGTGGACGATGCATTCCTGTCGTCCGGCACTTACGAACTCATCGTGGCGAACGAGCGCTTCGCCGCCACGATCCACATGGCGCCGCTCTACGATCCGCAAGGGGAACGCGTGAAAGCCTGATCGGGAAGGGCGTCGATAAAGTCTGCCGGCGCGCACGCGCCACTGGGAGGTAAGGCAAATGGCTTCTATCGGAACTTTCGTCATCTACATCATCATGGCGTGCGCCGTCGCCGGCGCCATCGCCTCGATCCGCAATCCGGAAACCGGGCTCGGCAAGGAATTCATCGAGGGCCTGCATTCCATCGGCCCGATCTTCATTCCGGTGGCCGGCATCATGGCCGCCATCCCCTACCTGTCCGAGTTCATCCGCATCGCGGTCGGGCCGCTGTTCGCCATGATCGGGGCCGATCCCTCGATCGCGGCGACCACGGTGATCGCCGTCGACATGGGCGGTTACCAGCTTGCCGACACGCTGGCCGGTTCGCGCGACGCCTGGATGATCGCCACCATCGTCGGCTTCACGTCCGGCGCCACCATCATCTTCTCGATCCCCGTGGGTCTGGCGATGCTCGCCAAATCCGACCACAAATACATGGCGCTCGGCATCATGTCGGGCATCCTCAGCGTGCCCATCGGCGTGTTCATCGCCTGCGCCATCATCGCGCTGGCCGGCCTCGACATCCGGCCCGAGGTCTCGACCACGGCCGAGGCCACCCACCAGATCGCGCTGACCATCGGCGACATATTGCGCAATCTTTTGCCGCTGATCGTGTTCTGCGTGGCCATCGCGCTCGGCCTGCGCTTCGCGCCGGATGCCATGATCGCCGGCTTCCTGTGGTTCGGCCGCATCATGTATGCCGGCATCACCCTGGTGCTGGTCGCTTCAATAGTCGAATATTTTACCGGCTTCTTCAGCACCGTGTTCGGCTCCTGGGGCTTTGACCCGATCATCGCCGACGAGCAGGACCAGTTCCGGGCGCTGGAGATCGCCGGCTATATCGGCATCATGCTGGCCGGCGCCTTCCCCATGGTCTATCTGCTGACCAAATATCTTGCCGGGCCGATGCAGGTGATCGGGGCGCGCATCGGCGTGTCGCCGGAGGGGGCGGCCGGGCTGCTGGCCGCCAGCGCCAACATCCTCGCCATGTACCGGCTGGTCGGCAAGATGCAGCCGCGCGACAAGGTGCTGGCCATCGCCTTTGCCGTGTGCGCGGCCTTCACCTTCGGCGACCATCTGGCCTTCTCGGCCAATTTCCAGCCGACGATGATCCTGCCGCTGATGCTGGGCAAGCTGCTGGGCGGTGTGGCCGGCTTCATGCTGGCGGTGTGGCTGTCGGTGCCGAAGGCCGAGGAACTGGCGGTGCTCGAGGCGAAAGCCAGTCCGGTTCCGGCGGAATAGGGCGGCGCGACTGCCGCATCCGGCCTTGGGCGAAGTGAGAACAGGCGGCGGGGCATGGTCCCGCCGCTTTGCCGGTTCCTGCCCTGGCTTTGTGAGCGGGAAGGGGTGGCGCGCCTGAAAGGGAGCCGTTTGCAGCTCGCAACCGGCACGAAAGCGGCGCTGAAGCGCGGGGGGAGGGCGGATATCGCAATGTTTCTGTTCCCGCCTCATCAGGAAATTTTCGCTGTCACTATTGCAATTCATTCTTAAAAGCATATTAAGTGCGAAGGCCACCTGCCGGAAACCTGTCGCAGATGAAACGCGACCATGGCCCGACGGTGCGCGCTAAGATTGCAAACAAGACACAGTCGCAAGAAGGAAGCCCATATGTTCGACCTGCCGAGGCGCGCGGTTCTCACGTCCATGGTGAGCGGCGCCCTTGCCGCCCTTATTGTGGCCCTGCCGGCCCAGGCGGCCGAGAAGTTCAAGGCCGTCACCACCTTCACCGTCATTGCCGACATGGCGCAGAATGTCGCCGGCGATGCGGCCATCGTGGAATCGATCACCAAGCCGGGCGCCGAGATCCACAACTACCAGCCGACGCCGGGCGACATCCAGCGCGCGCAGGGCGCCCAGCTCATCCTGTGGAACGGGCTGAACCTCGAACTGTGGTTCGAGAAATTCTTCCGGAACCTGAAGGATGTGCCCGGCGTGGTGGTGTCGGAGGGCATCGAGCCGATGGGCATTTCCGAAGGGCCTTACACGGGCAAGCCCAATCCGCATGCCTGGATGTCTCCGACCTCGGCGCTCATCTATGTCGACAACATCCGCGATGCCTTCGTGAAATACGACCCGGAGAACGCCGAGGCCTACAAGGCCAATGCGGAAGCCTACAAGGCGAAGATCACCGCCGCGATCGCGCCGATCAAGGCCGAGCTCGACGCGGTGCCGCAGGACAAGCGCTGGCTGGTGTCGAGCGAGGGCGCCTTCTCCTATCTCGCCCGCGACTTCGGCCTGAAGGAGCTTTACCTGTGGCCGATCAACGCCGACCAGCAGGGCACGCCGCAGCAGGTGCGCAAGGTCATCGACGCGGTGCGGGAGAACGGCATCACCGTGGTGTTCTCCGAAAGCACCATTTCCGACAAGCCGGCCAAGCAGGTCGCCCGCGAGACAGGCGCCCGATATGGCGGTGTGCTCTATGTGGACTCGCTGACCGAGGCGGACGGTCCCGTGCCGACCTATATCGACCTGTTGCGGGTGACGTCCGACACCATCGCCAAGGGCCTGGCGCAGGCGGATTGATCCCAAGGGAAATGACACCGTGACAACCCATGTGAAAAACCCCGGCCATGTGAAAAACCCCGGCCATGTGAAGACCCCTGGCCGCCCCGCTTCGGAAGATGCGGGGCCGGGTGACGCCGGATCGGGCATCGCGGTCAGGGGCGCGACCGTCACCTACCGCAACGGCCACACCGCCTTGCGCGATGCCGGTTTCGAGATCCCCACCGGCACCATCGCCGCCCTCGTCGGCGTCAACGGCTCCGGCAAATCGACTCTGTTCAAGGCGATCATGGGCTTTGTACGGCTGGCCAGGGGCGAGATTTCGGTGCTCGGCATGCCGGTGAAGCAGGCACTGCGCCGCAACCTCGTCGCCTATGTGCCGCAGGCCGAGGAGGTCGACTGGAATTTCCCCGTGCTGGTCGAGGACGTGGTGATGATGGGCCGCTACGGCCATATGGGCATGATGCGCATTCCGCGCCGCGCCGATCATGAGGCGGTGGCCGCCGCCCTTGCCCGCGTCAACATGGGCGATTTCCGCAAGCGCCAGATCGGCGAGCTTTCCGGCGGCCAGAAGAAGCGCGTCTTCCTTGCCCGCGCGCTGGCGCAGGACAGCCGCGTCATCCTGCTCGACGAGCCGTTCACCGGCGTCGATGTCAAGACCGAGGAGCAGATCATCGCCCTTTTGCGCGAGTTGCGCGACGAGGGCAGGGTGATGCTGGTCTCCACCCACAATCTGGGCTCGGTGCCGGAATTCTGCGACCGCACCGTGCTCATCAAGGGCACGGTCCTGGCCTATGGCCTGACGCAGGACGTGTTCACTCAAGGTAATCTGGAGCGCGCCTTCGGCGGCGTGCTGCGCCATTTCGTGCTCGGCGGGGCCGGCCTGCACGAGGACGACGACCGCCGCCGGCTCTCGGTCATCACCGACGACGAGCGGCCGCTGGTCTTCTACGGCGAGAAGGACGCCATGGAGCACAAGCTCAGCGGGGGGCGCAAATGAGCCTGCTGCTCGAGCCCTTTTCCTACCATTACATGGTCAACGCCATGTGGGTGTCGGCGCTGGTCGGCGGCGTCTGCGCCTTCCTGTCCTGCTATCTCATGCTCAAGGGCTGGTCGCTGATCGGCGACGCGCTCTCGCACTCCATCGTTCCGGGCGTGGCCGGCGCCTACATGCTCGGCCTGCCGTTCTCGATCGGGGCCTTCTTCTCGGGCGGTCTCGCCGCCGCCGCCATGCTGTTCCTCAACCAGCGCACCCGGCTGAAGGAAGACGCCATCATCGGCCTGATCTTCTCCTCCTTCTTCGGGCTCGGCCTGTTCATGGTGTCGATCTCGCCGACGTCCGTGTCCATCCAGACCATCGTGCTCGGCAACATCCTCGCCATCACGCCGCAAGACACGCTCCAGCTCGCCATCATCGGCTTCGTGTCGCTGGCGGTCCTGCTGGCGAAATGGAAGGACCTGATGGTCACCTTCTTCGACGAGAGCCACGCCCGCACCATCGGCCTCAACCCGACACTGCTCAAGATCGTGTTCTTCACCCTGTTGTCGGCCTCGACCGTCGCGGCCTTGCAGACGGTGGGCGCCTTTCTGGTCATCTGCATGGTGGTGACGCCCGGCGCCACCGCCTATCTGCTCACCGACCGCTTCCCGCGTCTTCTGGCGCTGGCCGTGGCCATCGGCGCGGTGACCAGCTTCACCGGCGCCTATGCCAGCTATTTCCTCGACGGCGCCACCGGCGGCATCATCGTGGTGTTGCAGACGGCGGTGTTCCTCGCCGCCTTCGTCTTCGCCCCCAAGCACGGCATGCTGGCCGCCCGCCGCCGCGCGGCAGAGGCAATGCAGGAGGCCGCGCCATGAGCTTCCTCGAAACGCTCGCCTCGCCCTTCCAGTTCGACTTCATGGTCAACGCCCTGATCATCTCGGTGCTGGTGGCGATTCCCATGGCGCTCCTGTCCTGCTTCCTCGTGCTGAAGGGCTGGTCGCTGATGGGCGACGCCATCAGTCACGCCGTGTTCCCGGGCGTGGTGATCGCCTATATCGTCGGCTTTCCCTATGCCATCGGTGCCTTCGTGGCCGGCATGTTCTGCGCCGTCGCCACCGGCTTCCTCAAGGACAACAGCCGCATCAAGCAGGATACGGTGATGGGCATCGTCTTTTCCGGCATGTTCGGGCTGGGACTGGTTCTCTACGTCAAGATCCAGTCGGACGTGCATCTCGACCACATCTTGTTCGGCGACATGCTGGGCGTGTCGTGGAACGACATCGCCATGTCGGCGGTCATCGCAGCCGTCACCGCCGGCATCATCGCGCTGAAGTGGCGGGATTTCCTGCTGCATGCCTTCGATCCGGCGCAGGCTCAGGCTGTGGGCCTCAGGGTCGGCCTGCTGCACTACGGCCTGCTGGCGCTGATCTCGCTGACCATTGTCGGTGCCCTGCAGGCGGTCGGCATCATCCTGGCCATCGCCATGCTGATCGCGCCCGGCGCCATCGCCTTCCTGCTGGCGCGCACCTTCGCCGGCATGATGCTGGTATCGCTCGTCGTGGCGGTGGCGGCGTCGTTCCTCGGCGTCTACGCCGCCTTCTTCATCGACAGCGCGCCGGCGCCCACCATCGTGCTGTTGATGAGCTGCATGTTCCTTGCCGCCTTCGTCCGTGCCACGCGCAAGGCGGCACGGCTCCAGTCGCAGGAAGCGGCATCCCCGGGAATCTGATGGATCGCCATGCCGGCCATGGCGGTTGCGTCCGGCCCCGCCAGCCGTTACCCATGCCGCGATGAATCGTCAGCATACGGACCCCATGAGCTTGCCGCGAGCGGAAAAGCCCTGACATGACAGAGCCGCGATCGCATCCCCTGGCGGGGGGTGAGCGGGAAGAGGAGGCGGCGGAACGGCACATGCCCGGCGCCGGCGGCGGCTCTGCGCCCCGGGCCCTGCGCATCTGGGTGGTTCGCGACATGGAGCCGCTGCCCACCGATGACGGCGACCGCCGGCTGATGCGCTGCGCCATGCTGTGCAATGCGCTGGCCGGGCGGGGCCACGAGGTGGTGTGGTTCACCTCCAGCTTCGACCATTACGCCAAGCGCCAGCGCACGCGCCGCAGCGAAACCCACCGGATCGCGGACAATTACCGCATCGAGGTCCTGCATGCGCCGGGCTACCGCCACAACATCAGCCCGTTCAGGGTGTGGCACAACCGCGTCTTCGCCCGTGCCTTCCGCGCCGCTGCGGAGCGGGCCACCGAGCGTCCCGACATCATCGTCGCCGACCTGCCGACCACGGAGGCGGCCGAGGCCGCCATGCGTCTGGCCCGGCAATGGAACCTGCCCTCGCTTCTGTCCATCCGCGACCTGTGGCCGGATTTCTTCAGCGACTTCCTGCCGCCCGCGGTGCGACCGCTGACCCGGTTCGCCCTGGCTGGCTTCGAGCGCCAGGCCGCCTATGCCTGCCGCCATGCCACGGCGATCATCGGCATCTCGCCGCGCTATCTGGAGTGGGGGCTGGCCAAAGGCGGCCGCGCCGGCAGCGCGCTCGATGCGGTCGTTCCCCTCGGCTACCAGCCTGCCCCGGTGCCCGACGGCGACCGCGCGAACCTGCTGCGGCAGTTGGGGGCCGATCCGGCACGGCCGCTGGTCAGCTTCGTCGGCAACTGGGGCGCGACCTACGATCTCGACACGGTGGTCGAGGCGGCGGCGCGGCTCGAAGGCCGCAGCGATGCCCTGTTCGTGCTGGCCGGCGACGGCCATGAACGGGAGCGCCTGCTCAAGCGCATCGATATCCTGTCGAACGTGGTGGCGCCCGGCTGGCTCTCGGCCGGCGAGATCGCCCTGCTTCTCGATGCGAGCGCCATCGGCCTGATGCCCTACAGGCAGGGCGCGCCGCAGGGCCTGCCCAACAAGATCTTCGAATACATGGCCTATGGCGCCTTCCAGATATCGACGCTTCAGGGCGAGGCGGCCGAACTTCTGGCCCGCCTCGGCGCCGGCCGCACGGTGGCCGCCGGCGACGGCGAGGCCATGGCGGCGGCGATCGGGGAGGTGCTGGCCCAAGACGCCGATACCGGTCGCGTCGGCATCGACCGCTCCCGCATACGGGACCAGTTCCTTGCCCGCTACAGTGCCTCGGCCATCTATGCGGACCTGTCCCGGCGCATAGAAGACCTTGCCGGCAGCGCCGCGCCGGGCGGACATGAAGACGGGCTCGAAACGGAGCATGACAGCCGATGACACGCCCAGCGCAGCCAGGCCCGACCGCCCAAGCCATGCCGGACGATGCGGGCGCCTTGTTCTCCGTCATCGTGCCGGTCTACATGCAATGGCATCTGGTGCCGGCGCTGCTTGAGCGCCTGGAGCGGCAGACCCTGCCGGCGGCGCGCTTCGAGGTGATCCTCGTCGATAACGGCTCGCCGGAATTCGCGCCGCCCGACCATCTGCCGGCCAATGCGCGCATCCTGCGCTGCGACACGCCCGGCTCCTATGCCGCGCGCAATCTCGGCGCATCGCAGGCGAAAGGCGACTGGCTGGTGTTCACCGACGGCGATTGCCTGCCGGCCCCGGGCTGGCTCGCAGGGCTGGACCGGGCCGCCGCCGATACGAACGGCGATGCGCTGATCGCCGGGGCGGTCATGGTCGTGGCGCAATCGGCCCGGCCGGGCGCGGCCGAGATCTATGATGTCGTCAAGGGCATCCCACAGCAGCGTTATGTGGGGCGCGGCTATGCCGCCACGGCCAATCTCGCCGTGCCGATGCCGGTGTTCAGGAAGCTCGGCGGCTTCGACAGCAAGCGCTTCTCTGGGGGCGACGCGGATCTGTGCCGCCGGGCGGTCGCCGCCGGCCATGCGCTGATCTACGCAGCCGATATGCGCGTCGACCATCCCGCCCGCACCACATGGCAGGAGATCGCCACCAAGGCGCGCCGCATCAAGGGCGGCCAGCTCAGGGCCGGATCGGCGTCGCGGCGGCTGATGTGGCTGGTGCGCACGCTGGTGCCGCCGCTGCGCGGCGCGTGGGCGTTCCTGCGCGACCGCCGCCATCCCCTGCGCTACAGGCTCGTCGCCATCCTCGTCCTGATGCGCTTGTGGATGGTCGAGTTGGTGGAAGCCTTGCAGCTGGTGGCGGGCCGCACGCCCGAACGGCGCTGACCCCGCCTTGCCGGGCTGCGTTCCCCTTCGCCTCGAAATGCTTTATTTCCCGAATGCTTTTCAAAAGTCCCTTGAAACGCGGGCGACAGGCGTGACTTCCATATCTCATCGCGAACGGTCCGGCGGGCAGGCCGCGGTCGGGAGAAAACCGTCATGAGCGACCTGTTCCTCGGCATCGATGCCGGCTCCTCGGTGACCAAGGCGGCGGTGTTCGACGCCGCCGGCCGCCAGCTTGGCGCCGGCGGCCATCGCATCCGCCTGCTGCGGCCGCAGCCGGGCTGGTCGGAGATCGATCCGGATGCGGCCTGGCAGGCGGCGGTGGCGGCGATCCGCGCCGCATTGCAGGATGCCGGCGTGACCGGCAGGGATATTGCAGTGGTCGGCCTGTCGGCGGCCATGGTCGGCCTGTGGCTGGTCGATGCCGAGGGCCGGGCGCTGCGCCCCGGCATCATCTGGGAGGACAGCCGCGCGCAGGACCTCCTCGACCGGCGTGCGGCGGAAATCCCGGATCTCTACCGGCGCGTCTTCCTGTCGAACGGCTGCGTGCTGCAGCAGGGCTGCACCCTGCCGCTGCTGATGTGGATGAAGGAATACGAGCCGGACGTGTTGGCGCGCGCCGCCCATGCCTTCAGCTACAAGGATTTCCTGCGCCTGAAACTGACCGGCCGCGTCGCGGCCGACCGCACCGAGGCTGCCGTGGCCCCCGGAAGCGCCGCCCGGCGCGACCGCAGCGCCGAAATGCTGGACCTGTTCGGCGTCTCCGATCTGGCGCCGAAACTGCCGGCGGTGCGCGACTCCGAAACGGTCGGCGGGGACATAACCCCGGAATCCGCCGCAGCGACCGGGCTGGCGGCCGGCACACCCGTTGCCATAGGCGCGGGCGACGTGCCGGCGACGGTGACCGGAGCCGGCGCCTTGCAGCCCGGCATGGCGCTGGCCGTGCTCGGCACCACCTGCATGGTCGGCGTGGTGCATGACCGGCCGGTGTTCACGCCGCCCGATCTCGGCCTGCTCTTCACCCTGCCAGGCAGCGGCTGGTATCGCGCCATGGTCAATGTCGCCGGCACGCTCAATCTCGACTGGGCGGTGGCGACGCTGCTGCCCGACCTTGCCGGTGCGCCCGACCTCTATGCCCGCATGGAGGCGATGATCGCGCCGGTGCCGGTGGGCAGCGAAGGCGTGGTCTACCTGCCCTATCTCAGCGAAAGCGGCATCATCGCGCCGGTGGTCGACCGCGCGGCCCGCGCCGGCTTCCACGGGCTGACGCCCCGGCACGGCCGCGCGCATATGCTGCGCGCCGTCTATGAGGGCGTCGTGCTGGCGCTGCGCGACCTGTTCCGGGAACTGGGAGGAACGGGAGGCGAGATCCTGCTGACCGGCGGCGGCGCCCGCAGCCCGATGTGGAGCCAGATGATCGCCGATGCGCTGGGCGTCACCGTGCTGGTGCCGGCCGGCACCGAGTTCGGCGCTCGCGGCGCCGCCCTGCTGGCGGCCACTTCGGTTGGCCGCTTCGCCAGCGTGGAGGAGGCTTCGGTCTCCACCCGCGCCATTCAGCGCCGGCATGAGCCGGACGCGGCGGCCGCGCCGCAATGGGACCGCGCTTTCGCCGCCTACCGCGCCCATCGCGACAAAGTGCTGGGATAAGGAAGCCGCCGCACTTTACAGCGCCGGGCAAAGTGGTACATACCACTTACATACCTGGAGCATACCGGCCGATGATGCAGCATGCCGAACCGCCGCTTGCCATCCTGCTCCGCCCGCCCGAATATGCACGGGCCGGCCGCCATGGATGCGGCGCGGCTATGCAGCTCACCGTGACTTTCCGGAACAAGGCCAGGAACCAGGCATGACCAAGACGCCCACCGCCGCCGCCTATCTGACCGAGCTTGCCGAGCGCACCGCCAGGCTGATGGAGCTGAACGGAGATGCGATCGCCGCCGCCGCCGATGCGGTGGAGCGCACGGCGCGCGCCGACGGGCTAGTCTACATCTTCGGCACCGGCCACAGCCACACCATGGCCGAGGAGGCGCATTACCGCGCCGGCGGGCTGGCGCTGACCGTGCCGATCCTGTCGACGCCGCTGATGGTGCATGAGGGCGCGGTGGCCAGCACCGCGTTCGAGCGCATGCCGGGCATGGTGGCGCCGGTGCTGCGCCGCTATCCGATCGGCCCCAGCGATGTCCTCATCATCGTCTCCAACAGCGGCGTCAACGCCGCCACCGTCGAGGCGGCCGAGGCCGGCAAGGCCAAGGGCGCCACCGTCATCGCCATCACCTCGCAGGACTATTCCCGGCAGGCGGCGCGCGGCCGCACCCGGGTCGCCGACGTTGCCGACATCGTGCTCGACAATGGCGCGCCGCCCGGCGACGCCATCATGAGCGTGCCGGGCTCGCAACTGCGCGTCGGGCCGATCTCGACCTCGATCGGCGCGGCGCTGATGAACGCGGTGTTTGCCGAGGCCGCGGTGCGCCTGCAATCCTCGGGCGCCGCCGCTCCCATCTATCTCAGCGCCAACATGCCGGGCGCGGCGGAGGTCAATGAAGGGCTGGTGGCCCGCTACCGGCCCCGCAACCCGCATCTTTGAGCAAGCCGGCCACGGCCGGGTCAATGGGAGAATTGTCATGAAGCCAACTGGACTTTCCCTTCTTGCCGGCTTCGCCGCCCTGCTTCTGGCCGGCACGGCGCAGGCCGAGACCGTCAAGCTCACGCTCTGGCACATGGAGCAGCCGCCGCATCGCGTGCAGCGCGTGCAGGAGCTGCTGGACGAGTTCAACAAGGCCCATCCCGACATCCAGGTCAGCCAGGAACCGCAGAGCTGGGGCGAGGTCTATGCCAAGGCGCCGGCGGCCTTCGCGGCGGGCACGGGGCCGGACATCCTGTTCACCATCCCCGACTTCACCACCGTCATCAAGGGCATCGACGCGGTCGTCCCGGTGGACGATCTGGTCAAGGAGCTGGACGGCAAGCACGGCTTCATCGAGGCGGCGCTGAAGCCCTACCAGTATGACGACCATGTCTGGGCGGTGCCGGCCTACAACATGGCGCTGTCGCTGTGGTATCGCAACAGCGTCTTCAAGGAGGCCGGCATCGAGGTGCCGAAGACCTGGAGCGAATGGCAGGCGGCGGCCGAGAAACTGTCCGTGGACGGGCGCTACGGCATCGGCCTGCCGGCCAACAAGCAGCTCTACACCGACCAGACCGTCTACACCTTCATGGTCAATGCCGGCGCAGCCGACATCTACAAGGACGACGGCAGCGTCGATTTCGACAAGCCGGCGACCGTCGAGGCCTATGATTTCTACAGCAAGCTGGCCAAGCTCTCGCCCGCCGACAACGGGTCATGGACCTGGGGCGAGGCGGAAGCCTGCTTCGCCTCCGACACCTGCGGCATGATCCTGCAATTCAGCGTCATCAACACCTATGACACGCAGGCCGAAGGCGATGCCGCCGACCTCGGCGTCGCGGCCGTCCCGCATGCCGAGAGCCAGGGCGGATCCGGCACCATCTCCTATCCCAACGCGCTGATGGTCACCACCAAGGACGAGGCCCGCCAGAAGGCGGCCGGAACCTTCATCGCCTGGCTGCTGGAGCCGGAAAACTACGGCCGCTTCCTCAACATGGAACCGGGCCTGTTCCTGCCGGTGACCGGCGACGGCGCCAAGGCCGACTCGTTCTGGAACGATCCGGTCGTGACCAAGTACAAGGCGCAGGTCGAGACGATGATCGCCAATTCGCATGGCGGCAAGCTGTTCGGCTTCACCACCGGCAAGGTGTTCCCCTCGATCGGCGCCATCTCGGCGCAGAACGTCATCGCCGAAACCCTGCAGCAAATCGTCGTCGACGGCCAGAGCCCGGCCGATGCGGTCAAGGCCGGTCAGGCGAAGATGAGCGACATCGCCCGCTAGAGCATCGGACCGAAAAGTGGAATCCGGTTTTCGGAAAATCCGATGCTCAAACAGAAGGACAGGTCGCTGCCATGCGTCCGATAGGACGCATGGCGATCTGGAAGTGTGCGGCGGACGGCGCGGACGATGAAGAACACCACGCTTGCGTTCCTCTTCGTCTCGCCCGCCATGCTGTTCCTGCTCGCCGTGCTGGGCTGGCCGCTGGTGCAGGCGCTGCTGCTCAGCTTCCAGAATGTCGGGGTGATCGGCTCGCAGGGGCGTTTCGTCGGCCTCGCCAACTATGCGGCGGTGCTGGGCGACGCCGGCTTCTGGCGCGCGCTCGGCCGCAGCGTGGTGTGGGTGCTGGGCAACGCCGCGGTGCAGACCGCGCTGGCGCTGGTGACGGCGCTGGTCCTCAACCAGCGTTTCCCCGGCGTGCGCGTCGCCCGCGTGTGGATCATCCTGACCTGGATCGTGCCGACGGTGGTGGTGGTCATCATCTGGCGCTGGCTGCTCTCCACCTCGGGCGGCATGATCAACCCGCTGCTCATCCAGGCCGGCGTGATCGAGCGGCCGGTCGGCTTCTTCGCCACCCGCGAGAGCGCCATGACCACGCTGATCCTCATCAATTCCTGGCGCTGGTTTCCCTTCACGGCGCTGATGATGCTGGCCGGCCTCACCCGCATCCCCGGCGACCTCTACGAGGCGGCGCGCATCGACGGCGCCGGCGCGTGGCAGCGCTTCCGGCGCATCACCTGGCCGCTGCTGCAGCCGACGCTGCTGGTGCTGGGCGTGGTCGGCACGCTGCTCTCCTTCAACGTGTTCGACATCATCTGGCTGCTCACCGCCGGCGGGCCGGCCGGCGCCAGCACCACCTTGCCGGTGCTGATCTACGAGACCGCCTTCAAGGGCTACAGGCTGAGCGAGGCGGCCACCGTCTCGGTGCTGACCAGCATCCTGTTGATGGGCTTCGCCTTCCTCACCACCCGCGTCATGACCGCGACGGAGCCGGCCCGATGAGGCGGAGCCGGCGGCAGGCAGCGGCGCTCTATGGCAGCCTTGCCTTCATCGCGCTGATCATCGGCCTGCCGTTCTGGTGGGTGGCCACCGGCTCGATCAAGCTGCCGCGCGAGATCATCCAGCGCCAGCCCACCATGGTGCCGCACTCCTTCACCCTCCAGCATTTCGAGAAGCTGCTGCAGGCGTCCGACTTCCCGGTCTATCTCGTCAACAGCCTGGCGGTGGCGCTTTTCTCCACCGCCTTCACCGTGCTTCTCGCCCTGCCGGCCGCCTATGCCTTCTTCCGCATGGAGTTCCCGGGCCGCGCCGCGCTCTACCGGGTGATCCTGCTGGCCTATGCCTTTCCGGGCGTCGTCGTGCTCATCCCGCTCTACGGCCTGTTCGCCCGCGTCGGCCTGATCGACAACCGCGCGGCGCTGGTCATCGTCAATGTGGCGCTGGCGCTGCCCTTCTCGATCTGGATGATGCGCTCCTTCCTCGCCACCGTGCCGCGCGAGATCGAGGAGGCGGCCGTGGTCGACGGCGCGCCGCCGCTCACCATCCTGGTGCGCATCCTCATGCCGCTGATCGCGCCCGGCATCGCCAGCGTGGCGATCTTCGCCTTCATCTCGTCCTGGACCGAATATCTGTTCGCCTCGGTGCTGATCGTCTCGGATGCGCGGCGCACCATCCCGGTCGGCTTCGCCGGCATCATCGGCCAGTACCAGATCGACTGGGGCCTGCTGCTGGCCGGCGCCACCGCCGCCATCATCCCCGTCGTTGTCCTTTTCGCCCTCGTCGGGCGCTGGTTCGTCGCCGGCCTGACCGAAGGCGCTGTGAAATAGCATAGGAGAAACATATGGCCGGCCTGTCGCTCAAATCGGTGAAGAAGCGCTTCGGCGAGACGGAAGTGATCCGTGGCGTCGATCTCGACGTGACCGATGGCGAGTTCGTCGTCTTCGTCGGCCCGTCGGGCTGCGGCAAGTCCACTCTGTTGCGCATGATCGCCGGGCTGGAGAGCACCTCGGAAGGCCGCATCGAGATCGGCGGACGCGACGTCACCGGCGAGGACCCGGCCAGGCGCGGCATCGCCATGGTGTTCCAGACCTATGCGCTCTATCCGCACATGACGGTGGCGGCCAATATGGGCTTTCCACTGGAAATGGCGAAGCGGCCGAAGGCGGAGATCGAGCGCAAGGTGGCCGAGGCGGCGAAGATCCTGCATCTGGAGCCCTATCTGAAGCGCAAGCCGCGCGAGCTTTCCGGCGGCCAGCGCCAGCGCGTCGCCATCGGCCGCGCCATCGTGCGCCAGCCCGGCGTGTTTCTGTTCGACGAGCCGCTGTCGAATCTAGACGCGGAGCTGCGCGTGCAGATGCGCATCGAGATCGCGCGCCTGCACCAGCAGCTCGGCACGACCATGATCTACGTCACCCACGATCAGGTCGAGGCGATGACGCTGGCCAGCCGCATCGTCGTGCTGCGCGCCGGGCGCATCGAGCAGGTCGGCGCGCCGCTCGACCTCTACGAGAACCCCGACAACAGCTTCGTCGCCGGCTTCATCGGCTCGCCGCGCATGAATTTCATTCCCGCGACGGTCGATGCGGTGGAGGGCGGCAAGGCGGTCGTCTCGGCACCGGAAGCCGGTCTTTCGGGGCTCGCCGTGGCGACGCGGGGCGAACTGCCGAAGCCGGGCGCAAAGGTCAGCCTCGGCCTCCGGCCGGAGCATTTCGTGCCGGCGGAAGGTGCCGCGGCCGCACTCGCCGGCCTGGTGACGCTGATGGAGCGGCTGGGCGGCGTCTCCTACGCCCATGCCCAGCTCGGTAATGGCGAGAGCCTCACCGTCGAAAGCCGCGATGCGCGCAGCTTCGCCGCCGGCGACGAGGCCCGCTTCGGCATCGATCCGGCGCGCGCCTTCCTGTTCGACGAGGACGGCCGCAGGCTCTGAACCCCGGCCGGGCCGGTCAGCCCTTCACCGCGCCGGCGGTCATCGAGCCGCTGATCTGGCGGTACATGACGAGGCCGAGCAGCACCGGCGGCAGCGCGCCGACGATCATCACCGCCGAGGCCACGCCCCACTGCACGCCGCCGCCGCTGGCCGCGAAGAAGAACGAGGCGCCGACCGTGATCGGCACCGCCTTGGAGGTGGTCAGCATCAGCCCGAACAGGAACTCGTTCCAGGCGGTGATGAAGCCGAAGATCAGGCTGGTGACGATGGCCGGCCGGCACACCGGGGCGATGATGCGCACAAGCGTGCGGGTGCGTCCCGCGCCGTCGATCTGTGCCGCCTCGTCCAGTTCGGCCGGCAGCTCGCGAATGGCGTTGACGAGGATGATCAGCGCCAGCGGCAGGTTGACGATGGTGAGGATGAGGCCGAGCCCCAGCCGCGTGTCGAGCAGGGCCAGCCACTGGAACATCATGTAGAGCGGAATGGCGAAGATGATGAGCGGCACGGCGCGCAGGTTGACGATCAGCGGCAGCAGCGTGCGCTCGCCCACCCGGCCGCGCGCGATGGCATAGGCGGCGGGCAGGGCCAGCACCACGGCCAGCACGGTGCCGGTCAGCGCCGCGACCATGCTGTTGAACAGGTAGAGCGCGATGTTGAGCCGGTCCGTCACCTGGAACACGGCCATATAGTTCGCCAGCGTCGGCGCCTGCACCCACAGGCCCGGATTGGTGGTGAGTTCGCGCGCGCTCTTGAACGAGGTGGCGAGCGTCACCAGGATCGGGAAGTTCATCGCCAGCGCGGCGACGGCGAAGACCAGCCAGCGCAGCGCGGTGATCATGCGGCGGCTCCCTTGCGGCGCGTGGCAAGCGCATTGAGGCCGTAGAGCACGGCGAAGGAGGCGGCGAACAGCAGCACCGAGGCCGCCACCGCCTTGCCGATCGCGCCCTGCTTGAAGAAGGCTTCGTAGATGTAGATCGACAGCGAGGCGGTCGCGCCGCCGGGGCCGCTGCCGGTCAGCACATAGACATTGTCGAAGACGCGGAAGCCGTCGATGAAGCGGATCAGCAGCGCCGCCACGATGGTCGGCGCCATCAGCGGCAGTTCGATGCGCCACAGCCGCCGGAGCGGCCCGGCCCCGTCGATGGCCGCCGCCTCGCCGATGTCGGCCGGAATGGCCTGATAGGCCATGTAGAACAGGAGCAGCGCGAAGGGCGTCCATTGCAGCGTCTCGACCGTGACCAGCGTCCAGAAGGCCGAGCCGGGGCCGAGGAAGGAGACGCCCGCCCCGAACCAGGTCCACAGATAATAGGGCACCGGGCCGACGAATTCGTGTAGCACCAGCCGGTACATCAGCCCGACCAGCGCCGGCGCCACCATCAGCGGCAGCATCAGGATCGCCAGCAGCCAGCTCCGCTTCACGATCAGCGGCGACAGGAAGATGGCGAGGAACAGGCCGAGCCCGCATTCGAGCAGCGCGGTGAGCACCCCGAAGCGCAGCGAGAACCAGACCGACCGCCAGAAGGCGGCGTCGTTCCACACCGCGGCGAAGTTCGAGAAGCCGGACAATTGCGGGCTGCGCAGGGTCTCGAACGACACCTGCGAGACCGAGTAGACCAGATTGACGATGGCCGGGAAGCCGAGGAACACCAAGAGGAACAGCACCAGCGGCGTCGCCAGAAGCCTGAACTCCGAGGTCCGCACGCTGGGGCTGGTCGTGGTCATCGGCGTTCCCGCGCCCTTACTTCAAAAGCTCGGCCATGCCCTTTTCGGTATTGGCCAGCGCATCGTCGAGCGACTGCTGGCCGGACCAGTAGCCGGTGAACTCCTTCGCCTGAAGCTCGTAGACCGAAAGCGCCTTGGCCGAGGTGCCGCCGGTCATGACATAGCCGTACTTGCCGGCGAACTCGCCGAGCTGGACGAGGTCGGGCCGCTCCTCAGACACCTCCTTGACCACTTCCGGTGTCAGCGCCGGCGCGCCGTTGTTGCGGGCATAGGTGAGCGCAGCCTCTTTCGACGACAGCCATTGCAGGAACTTCATCCCGCCTTCCTTGTTGGCGGCGTTCTTGTTGAGGCCGAAGCCGAGGCCGTGGATATGCGTGAAGCGGCCTTCGGGGCCGCTCGGCGGGGCGACAGTTTCCGTCACCTCGGCCACGGCCGGCGACTTTTCGGTGCTGGTCAGGTCGCTGGCGGCCGCGTTCCATTGCAGCATCGCCGCCACCTGCCCGGAGGCATAGGCGGCATTGGCTTCCGGGAACTCGTAGGACAGCGAGTCGCGCGGCGTGGCGCCGTTGTCATAGAGCAGCTTGTAGGTCTCGAGGCCCTTGCGGTAGGCGTCGGAATTGACCGTGACCTTGCCCTCGGCGTCCATCCAGTCGCCGCCATAGGCGCGCGGCAGCGACTGCCACACCATGATGTTGAACAGAAGGTTCTTGATCTGCAAGACGGTGCCGTAGCGGGTCGGGCTGTCCGGATTCACGCTCTGGGTGAAATAGAGCGCGGTCGCGGCATAGTCGTCCCAGTCCCAGGCGTCCGGGTCCTTCGGCTCGAGCTTCTTGCCGAGCAGCTTTTCCGAGATCTCGCCATAGCGGGCCTTGGCCGCGTCGTCGTTCAACAGTGCGTCGATCAGGTCCTTGCGGTAATACATGAAATGCAGCGACAGGTCGGTCGGCACGCCATATTGCTTGCCCTCGAACTGCATGGTCTTGAGCACGGCCTCGCCATACACGCTCTCGGCCTCGCCGGACAGCTCGACCGGTTCCATGAACGGGGCGTAGCGGCCGATCGAATAGGTGGCGAGCAGGTTCACGTCGAAGGCGGTGGAGCCGGCGGCGAGATCGGCCTGCAGCTTGTCCCAGAAGCCGTCGCGGTTGAAGAACAGCAGCTCCACCTTGTCGTTCTCGGCCACGTCGGCCTTGGCGTTGTAGGCGTCGGCGGCGGCGCGCAGGGCCGTTTCCTCCGGGCCGCCCGGCCAGCCGAGCACGGTGACCTTGGCCAGCGCCGGGCTTGCCATGAGGGCGGCGATTGCGGTGGCCAGCAGCCCGGCTTTTCTGATCTGCGAGAATGTCATGTCCGTTCTCCTCCTGTCGGATTGTGTCCTGCCAGATCGGCGATGCCGACGATGCCGGCATGTTCGCCGAGCGCGGCGGCATGGATGTCGGGCCTGAGCCGGGCCGGAAGTTCCGCGAGCGCCTGCCGCACGCGGTCGAGATAGGATGGCGCCAGCCCGATGCCGCCGCCGAGGACGATGCGGGCCGGGTCGAGCGCGAGCTGGATGTTGCGGGCCAGTTGCGCCACCCGGCCGGCCGATATGTCGAGGATGGCGTTCGCCCAGTCCTGACCGCCGGCCGCGGCAGCGAAGACCTCGCGCGCGGTCGCGCCCGGCTGATGCCGGCCGGCCTCGGCGGCGATCCACTTGCCCGAGACGCGGTCTTCCAGCGGGCCTTGCGCGTCGTCGCCGACGAACTGCCCGAAATTGCCGGCCATGCCGCCGAGCAGGCGGGCGTTCGCGACGATGCCGCCGCCGATGCCGGTCGAGATTGTCAGGAACACCATGTCGGCGCCGCGGCCCGCGCCGAAGCGGTATTCGCCCCAGGCGGCGGCCTGCGCGTCGTTGGCCGCCAGTACGGGCGCGCCGGCAAGGCCCGCCACGGTTTCGACCAGCGCAAAGCGCTCGGGAATGTTCAGGGTCCTGGCGTTGAGCGCCGACCATAGCCCGTCGTCGACGATGCCGGTGACGGCGACGCCGACGCTGCCATAACGCCCGCGCCATGCCGCGATGCCGGCGAACAGCGCCGCCAGCCAGTCGCCCGGCGTGCCGCCGGTCGGCGTCGGCATCCGGTGCGTGTCGAGGACGCGCTCGCCCTCGACCAGCGCCGCCAGCATCTTGGTGCCGCCGATGTCGAGCGCGAGGGCGGGGCCGGCCATGGCGTCAGCCGCCCGTTCGGCGGCGGCCCGGTCGACCGCGTCGCGGAACCAGGAGGTGGCGTGCTCGGGCCGGGTGATGGCCGAGCCGACCACCACGGAAAAGGCGCCGGCCCGCAGGGCCGCTGCCGCCAGCTCGGGCGTGCGGATATTGCCTTCGGCCACCACATGGGGCGTGAGCCGGGCCATGGCGGCGACCAGTTCCAGATCGGGCGTGGTCGGCTCGACCGGCCCGGTATAGCCGGCCAGCGTCGAGCCGACGATTTCCGCGCCTTCCGCCAATGCGCGCCCGGCATCGGCCAGCACCGAGCAGTCGGCCATGGCGATGCGGCCATGGTGGTGGATGCGCTCGACCAGCGCGCGGGTGGTTGTCGGCCGCACCCTGTCGGTCGCGTCATAGGCGATGATGTCGGCGCCGGCGCCGGCCAATGCGTCGACATCCTCCAGCCATGGCGTGATGCGCACCGGGCTATCGTCGAGGTCGCGCTTGACGAGGCCAATGATCGGGCGGGCGGTGGCGGCGCGCACCGCGCGCACATAATCCGCCGATTCGATACGCAGGCCGGCAGCACCCCCGTCGAGCGCCGCAAGCGCGAAGCCGACCACGATGTCGGCCCGGTCCATGGGGCCGCCCTTGACCGGCTGGCACGACACCACCAGTCCGTTTCTCAGGGAGTGAAGGTCAAACGGCACGCGCGGCTTCTCCTGTGGCCGGATCACAGTACCAGCACAAGACCAGAAAGCAACAGGACTTTAACTGGTATTATCTGACCAGCTCGATGACGAAGTCGTAGACGTCGCCCCGGTACTTGGTCTGGGTGAACTCGACGATACGGCCGTCGGCGAGGAAGCAGCGCCGTTCCATCACCAGCAGGCTGGTGTTGTCGGGCGTGCCGAGCAGTTGCCGCTCCTCCTCGGTGGCGGGCTTGGCCTGCATGCGCTGCACGGCGCGCACCGGGCGGGCGCCATTGGCGTCGAGATAGTCGTAGAGCGAGGACTGGATGGCGTCGGGGTCGGGCACGAAGCGGGCGGGCAGGGCGGCCGTCTCGATGGCGATGGGCGTATCGTCGGCCGTGCGCAGACGCTGCAGCCGCACGATGCGGTCGCCGGCCGAAATGCCGAGCGCCATCATTTCGGCCGGCGAAGGGCGGCAGGTTTCGCGCGAAATCCACACGCAGCCGGGCTCCAGCCCGCGCGAGCGCATGTCCTCGGAAAAGCTGGTCATGGTGGCCAGCGATTTCTCCACCCGCGAGGCCACCACCGTCTTGGCGCCCTGGCGGCGGTCGAGCAGCCCGTCATGGACCAGCCCGTCGATGGCCTTGCGCACGGTGACGCGCGACATGCCGAGCGCCTGGCACAGCGTCCGCTCGCTGGGGATGACGGCGCCATGCCTGAGCTTTGCCCTGGCGATGGCCAGCTTCAGTGCCTCCTCGAGCTGCCGGTAGAGCGGCTCGCCGCTGCCGGAGGCAAGCGATTGCGCAAGAAAGTCGAGTGTTGCCTGATCGCCCATGGAAGCCACCTTAGGAAGATGGCTTCCTTTATGCAAAATTCTGTTCGTGTATTAAACTGGTATTATCGCGATATGCAGCATCCGGCCCGCCGGACGTGCGGATTTCCCCTTGCGGGGAAGTCTGTCTGCGATTTTCGGATGATGTACGGGAACAACCTGTACGGTTGATGGTGCCCAGAAGAGGACTCGAACCTCCACGCCTCGCGGCACACGGACCTGAACCGTGCGCGTCTACCAATTCCGCCATCTGGGCTGGTGGCGCTCATGTAAGCGGGCCGGCCTGTCCTGTCAACGCGCTTTTTCGACCCCGTCGCGGTTTTAGCGCCGGATGCCGCAAGGTTGCGACTTTTCGGGCAGGGTCAGGGTCCCGGCCGCAACGCGCGGGATGCCGGCAAACTGTGGACAGGCGGGATGACGCTGAGCGCCGTGACGAAAATTAACCTTTTGTTTGCCGCATTCCTTTAGCCTGTCTTAACCTTTGGCCGGCCCTTGAGCCGGCGGTGAACCGGCAAGCGCGCGATGAGTGACGGACAGAGCCCCGAGGACTGGAGACGCGAGCGCGCCCTCGCGGCGCTGGCCCGCGCCATGCGCGGCGAGGATGACGCCCGCCCCGAAGGCTCGCTGCTGTCCATGGCGGACGAGGCGGCGACGGACTGGCGCCGCACGGCGGCCGAGCGCCACCGGCGTGCCCGGCAGCAGCGGGAAGCTGGGTGGCTGGCGGAGCAGCAAGCCGAAACCCGTCCGGTTGAGCCTTATGTCGCACCACAGATAGAACAGGACATCGCGCAGCCGGTAGGACCAGCACCGTCGGAGACCGGAGCGCCCGTCGTGCCGCCGCTGGAGACCGCCGGGCCGGACATCTTTGTCCCGCCGGACGAGCCGGCTGTCGCGGATGCGGATCATCGGCTCGAGCAGCCGGAAGACAGCGCGGATGCGGTTGCCGAAGCGCCTCCCCAACCGTCCGCCGAAGTCGGATCGGCGCGACCGGACGAACCGTCCTCCCCGCCTGCAAGGTTCGGCACGCCCGCAAAACCCGGGCTCGCGGCCTCGCGGCCGATGATCCTGCGCATGACCCTGCTGGGGGCGTTGATCGGCATCGCCGTCGCCCTGCTCCTGTGGAACGCCTTTGGCGCGGCTGCCGCTTTCCTGCCCCTGGCCGGGCTGGTGCTCGGCCTTGTCGCCGGCCTGCTGCTGGCGCGGCGGCGCAAGCCGGAAGCTGCCCCGCCCGCCACCGATGCCGCGGTGCCCGCGAGCATTCGCGAAACGCGGCATGAGTTTCACGAAGATTCGCCCGATCCGTCCCTCGCCGAGGCCGGCGGGGACCTTGCGCTCGGCCGTCCTCCTTCGGTGGAGGAGATCCGCGCCAGCCTGCGCCAGTTACGCGCCGCCACGCAGGATCTGGCCCGACGGCGCTCCCGCGGCCTTTTCTGACCGGGCATGACCCCTCCAGTTCGGGTTTAGGGCATCTTGCGACGCATTGACGTAGGTGCCCGCCCCATTTTTCAAGTCATATGCCGTCCGGCAGCGCAATGGAGATCAGCATGAGTGAAGTGATCGACGGGAAGAAGCGAGCGGCGGAGGTGGTCGAGCGGGTGAAAACACTGACCGCCGATCTGGCCGCCGGCGGCGGCGGCAAGCCTGGGCTTGCCGTGGTGATCGTGGGCGAGGACCCGGCCAGCCAGGTCTATGTGGCCTCGAAGTCGCGCACGGCCAAGGAATGCGGCTTCCATTCGGTGCAGCACACGCTGGCCGCCGACACCGGCGAGGCGGATTTGCTGAAGCTGATCGGCGAGCTGAACGCCGATCCCGCCATTCACGGCATATTGGTGCAGCTTCCGCTTCCGGGCCACATCGACAGCGGCAAGGTCATCCAGACCATCGCGCCGGAGAAGGATGTCGACGGCTTCACCTTCGTCAATGTCGGCAAGCTTGGCACCGGCGAGGCGGAAACCGCCTTCGTGCCCTGCACGCCGGCCGGCTCCATGCTGCTGATCGAGCGCGTGCGCGGCAAGGATCTGTCCGGCCTCAACGCCGTGGTCATCGGCCGCTCCAACATTGTCGGCAAGCCTATGGCCAACCTGCTTCTGGCGGCCAACTGCACGGTGACCGTCGCCCATTCGCGCACCAGGGACCTGGCCGCGCTCGCCCGCACCGCCGATATTCTGGTGGCGGCGGTCGGCCGGCCGGAAATGGTGAAGGGCGACTGGGTGAAGCCCGGCGCCACCGTCATCGATGTCGGCATCAACCGCATTGCAGCACCTGAGAGGGGCGAGGGCAAGACGCGGCTGGTCGGCGACGTCGCCTATGCCGGGGCGGCGGAAGTGGCGGGCGCGATCACGCCCGTGCCGGGCGGCGTCGGGCCGATGACCATCGCCATGCTGATGGCCAATACGGTCGCTTCCGCCTATCTCGTTGCCGGACTGGCCCGACCGGAATTCTGATCGGACCTGCGTTCGGTCAGGCCGCGTTGCCGAAGGCGCTGGCGCCCTGGTCGGCGCGGCCGGCCAGATGCCGGAAGCCGGCGAACAGCTCGCGCCCGAAGCCGAATTCGTTCTCGGACAGATCGGCGCCGGCCTGTGGCCGCAGCACCAGTTCGGCGGCCGGCACCAGCAGTTCCAGCATGCCCGCGGTGGCGTCGAGCCGC
Organism: Aquamicrobium terrae; assembly: GCF_040545735.1. Classification (GTDB taxonomy): domain Bacteria; phylum Pseudomonadota; class Alphaproteobacteria; order Rhizobiales; family Rhizobiaceae; genus Mesorhizobium; species Mesorhizobium terrae_A. The sequence continues at coordinate 25,240 of NZ_JBEPML010000003.1, read as the reverse complement.
ACCATGTCGCCGTCCCTGATCTTGCCGATCACGCCGCTTTCCAGGGCTTCGGGGGTCACGTGGATGGCCGCCGGCACCTTGCCGGAAGCGCCGGACATGCGTCCGTCCGTGACCAGGGCGACGCGCTGGCCGCGATCCTGCAATATGCCGAGCACGGTGGTCAGCTTGTGCAGCTCCGGCATGCCGTTGGCCTTCGGCCCCTGGAAGCGGACGACGGCGACGAAATCGCCGGTCAGCTCACCTGCCTTGAAGGCGTCGTTGAGGCCCTGCTGGCTGTGGAAGACGCGCGCCGGCGCCTCGATCACATGCCGCTCCGGCTTGACCGCCGAGATCTTGATGATGGCATGGCCGATATTGCCGGCCAGCACCTTGAGGCCTCCGGTCGGCTGGAATGCTTTCTGGAACGGCGCCAGCACCTTCTCGTCGCCGCTCGTCGCCGGGGCGGCCTCGCGCACCACGGAACCGTCAGGCCCGAGCCTGGCTTCCACCGCATAGCCGCGCAGGCCCTCGCCCCACACGGTCTGCACGTCCTCGTGCAGCAGGCCGGCGTCGAGCAGCTCGCGGATCAGGAAGCCCATGCCGCCCGCCGCCGCGAAATGGTTCACGTCGGCGAGCCCGTTCGGATAGACGCGTGCCAGCAGCGGCACCGCTTCCGACAGGTCGGAAATGTCCTGCCAGGTCAGCCTGACGCCGGCCGCCGCCGCCATGGCGATGAGATGGATGGTGTGGTTGGTGGAGCCGCCCGTGGCGTGCAGGCCGACCACGCCGTTGACGATGGCGCGCTCGTCGATCATGCGCCCGACCGGCGTATAGGCGTTGCCGAGCCGCGTGATGGCCAGCGCCCGCCTGGCGGCCTCCCTGGTCAGCGCGTCGCGCAGCGGTGTGCCGGGATTGACGAAGGAGGCGCCCGGCGTGTGCAGGCCCATGATCTCCATCAGCATCTGGTTGGAATTGGCGGTGCCGTAGAAGGTGCAGGTGCCGGGGCCGTGATAGGACTTCGATTCGGCCTCCAGCAGCTCGGTGCGGCCGCACTTGCCCTCGGCATAGAGCTGGCGCACGCGCGCCTTCTCGTCATTGGGCAGGCCGCTGGTCATCGGGCCCGCCGGAACGAACACAGCCGGCAGATGGCCGAAAGTCAGCGCCGCGATCACAAGGCCCGGCACGATCTTGTCGCAGACGCCGAGGAAGACGGCGGCGTCGAACATGTTGTGCGACAGGCCGACGGCGGCAGCCATGGCGATGACGTCGCGCGAGAACAGCGACAGCTCCATGCCGGGCATGCCTTGCGTGACGCCGTCGCACATGGCCGGCACGCCGCCGGCCACCTGCGCGATGCCGCCGGCCTCGCGCGCCGCCTGCTTGATGAGGGCAGGGAAGGTCTCGAACGGCTGGTGCGCCGAAAGCATGTCGTTATAGGCGGTGACGATGCCGAGGTTCGGCACCGTGTCGCCGGACAGGGCGATCTTCTCCTGCGGGCTGCACACGGCAAAGCCGTGGGCGAGGTTGCCGCAGCCCAGCACCGCGCGGTTCGCGGATTTTCCGGCGGCGTCGGTGATGCGAGCGAGATAGGCCTCGCGGCCGGGGCGCGAGCGTTCCCTGATGCGCTCCGTGATGGCTTGGATGTCGCTTCTGGCTGTCATGGCACGATCCTGGCGAAATGGTTTTTTGGGTGCGGTAAACCTGTCTGGCGGCCCTGCATCACGCTGCCCAGAACACCTTGACCGGGCGCGGCGAGGCCTCGATCACCGCCCGGATCGGCTTCTTGTCCCCGCTCCCCATCGCCGTCTCGAATACGGCGCGTTTTTCCGCCCCCTCGATGTGCAGGGCGAGGAAGCCGGCCTCGATGAGGCGTGTCATCGACAAGGTGACGCGCGGCTCGCCGGCGCTCGGTGCGTCGACGGGCAGGATAGTGCGCCCGCCGGCCGGATCGAGCAAGGTGGCGAGTGTGTCGGCATCGGGAAAGAACGATGCGGTGTGGCCGTCGGTGCCCATGCCGAGCACGGCGGCGTCGAGCGGCCAAGGCAGGGCCGAGAGGTCCGCCTCGGCCTGCGAGGCTGCCTCGGCGGCGCTGTCGGCGGCATGGTAGAGCGGCGCGAAGCGGGCGGCCGAGGCCTTGTCGCGCAACAGTTTTTCAGCCACCAGCGCGGCGTTGGAGCGGGGCGAGGAGGGCGGCACGAAGCGCTCGTCAACCAGCGTCACCGTCACCTTGTCCCACGCGATCGGGCGCGACGAAAGCGCCTCGAAGAAGCGGCCCGGTGTGGTGCCGCCCGAAACGGCGAGCAGGCCGGCGCCGCGCCTTTCGATGGCGTCGGCGAGCCTGTCCGCCACCTGGCCGGCCAGCGCCTCGGCCAGCGCCTCGCGGGTCGGGAACTCGGTCCAGCTATAGCCGTTCGCCGCCATGCTCAGGTGCTTTCGTGCCAGGTGCGTCCGTCGCGCTCGATCAGCGCGATGGAGGCGGACGGGCCCCAGGTGCCGGCCGTATAGCCCTGCACTTCCTGCCGGGCGTTTTCCCAGGCCTGCTGGATCGGGTCGATCCAGCTCCACGCCGCCTCGACCTCGTCGCGGCGCATGAACAGGGTCTGGTTGCCGCGCACCACATCCATGATCAGCCGCTCATAGGCGTCCGGCGCGCGGCCCTTGAAGGACTGGGCGAAGCTCATGTCGAGCGGAATCTGGCGCAGGCGCATGCCGCCGGGGCCGGGGTCCTTGATCATGATGAACTGCTTCACCCCCTCGTCGGGCTGCAGGCGGATGACGAGCTGGTTGGCGAAGATCGGCCCCGCCCCGTCGCCGAAGATCGAATGCGGGATCGGCTTGAACTCGATGACGATCTCCGAGACGCGGGTGGCCAGCCGCTTGCCGGTTCGCAGGTAGAAGGGCACGTTCGCCCAGCGCCAGTTCTCGATCTCGGCGCGGATGGCGACGAAGGTCTCCGTGCCGCTGTCCTTGCCCAGTTCCTCGACATAGCCCTTGACCGGACCGCCGGCCGAGGCGCCGGCGCGGTACTGGCCGCGCACCGTGTGCTTGGGCGCCTCGTTGCCGTTGATGCGCTTCAGCGCGCGCAGGACCTTCAGCTTCTCGTCGCGCACCGCATCGGCATCCATGGAGGACGGCGCTTCCATGGCGACGAGGCACAGGAGCTGGAGCAAATGGTTCTGCACCATGTCGCGCAGCGCGCCGGCCTTGTCGTAATAGGTGACGCGGTCTTCCAGCCCCACCGTCTCGGCCACGGTGATCTGGACATGGTCGACATGGGCGGAGTTCCACAGCGGCTCGTAGAGCGCGTTGGCGAAGCGCAGCGCCATCAGGTTCTGCACCGTCTCCTTGCCGAGATAGTGGTCGATGCGGAAGATCTGGCTTTCGCGGAAGTTCCTGCCGATCAGGTCGTTCAGCTCGCGGGCCGAGGCGAGGTCGCGGCCGAGCGGCTTCTCCAGCACGATGCGCGAGGCGGGGGTGATCAGCCCGTGGGCTTCCAGATTGCGCGAAATGTCGCCGAACAGGGCCGGCGCCACCGCCAGATAGAAGGCGCGGATGCAGGTGCTGTCGCCGATCGCCGCCTTCAGGTCCTCGAAACCGTCGCCGCTCACCGCATCGGCCGCCACATAGGAAATGCGGCCGAGGAATTCGTCGACCTCGGCGGGGTCGATATATTCCGCCGCGACATGGTCCTCGATCGCCTTGCGGGCGAAGGCGCGGAATTCGTCATCGCTCATCTTCGAGCGCGAGGTGCCGATGATCCGCGTCGGCTCGGAAAACTGGTGGTCGCGCTGCCGGTGATAGAGCGACGGCAGAAGCTTGCGTTCCGACAGGTCGCCGGTGCCGCCGAAGATGATGAAGTCGAAGGGATCGACGGGGATGATCTGACTGGTCATGGTGCGTCCATGTTGTTCGGCATCGTCGTTGTCGGCATCGTTCGGGCAACGCAGCCGATATAATCTAATCGATTTAATTTGACCAGTGCCATGGCGTCGCAGCGCTGGCATTGTTACCAATCGCAGGTCGGGACCGGGCGGCGCGCGACGCTTGCACCACCCGGCCACCACATCATTCTAGGGCGGCGGGCATGTCGAACCAAGGTGAGCGCAGGGGAGAAAACGCGTCATGGATGGTGATTCGCTGACAAGGGCGGCCGCACCGGCGGCCTGGCGGCAGGTCATCGGCGGCAGGCGGACCGGAGCCGTGTCGGGCGCGCGCATCGATGTGACCTGCCCTTCGGACGGCGAGGTGTTCGCCACCATTCCCGCCTCCTCGGCCGAGGACGTCGACCTTGCGGTGCGCGCCGCGCGACGGGCCTTCGACGAGGGACCGTGGGGCCGCATACCGGCGGTGGAGCGGGGGCGGCTGCTGACGCGGCTGGGCCAACTGGTCAAGCGCCATGCGGAGGAACTGGCGGCGCTCGAATCGCGCGACACCGGCAAGCCGCTCAGGCAAGGCCGCGCGGATGTGACGGCCACCATGCGCTATTACGAGTTCTACGGCGGCGCGGCCGACAAGCTCCATGGCGACACCATCCCCTTCCTCGACGGCTATACGGCGCTGACCCTGCGCGAGCCGCATGGCGTGGTCGCCGGCATCATTCCATGGAACTATCCCTTGCAGATCCTGGCGCGGGTTGCGGGTGCTGCGCTCGCCATGGGCAATGTGCTGGTGGTGAAGCCGGCCGAGGACGCCTCGCTCACCACCATCCGCATCGCGGAACTGGGGCTGGAGGCCGGCTTTCCCGAAGGCGTCTTCAATGTGGTGACCGGCACCGGAGGCGAGGCGGGCGCAGCCCTTTCCGGCCATCCGGGGGTCGATTACGTCACCTTCACCGGCTCGCCCGCGACCGGAACCGCCATCCAGCAGGCGGCGGCCCTCAACAATCGCGGCGTGACCATGGAGCTTGGCGGGAAATCGCCGCAGATCGTCTTTGCCGACGCCGATCTCGACAAAGCGCTGTCGGTGCTGGTCAACGCCATCATCCAGAATGCCGGGCAGACCTGCTCGGCCGGCAGCCGCGTGCTGATCGAGCGGCCGGCCTATGACGCACTGGCCGACGCGCTGGCCGACCGTTTCGCGAAGCTGGTCGCCGGCCCGCACGATGCCGACCCCGAACGCGATCTCGGCCCGCTGGTCAGCGCCCGCCAGCAGGCCCGCGTCGCCGCCATGGTGGAGGAGGCCGAGGCGTCCGGCATTTCCGTGCTGGCGCGCGGCCGGGTGGACGAGCATGCCCCGCAGGGCGGTTTCTACGCGGCGCCGGTGTTGTTCGGCGCTGTCGATCCGGCGGCGAGGATCGCCCGGGAGGAAATCTTCGGGCCGGTCCTGTCGCTGTTTTCCTTCGAGGGCGAGGACGAGGCGGTGCGGCTCGCCAACAGCACCGACTACGGCCTCGTCGCCGGTATCTGGACGCGCGACGGCGCGCGCCAGCACCGGCTGGCCAAGCGGGTGCGAGCCGGGCAGGTCTTCGTCAACAGCTATGGCGCGGGCGGCGGCGTGGAGCTGCCCTTCGGCGGTTTCGGCCGCTCGGGCCACGGCCGCGAGAAGGGGTTCGAGGCGCTCTACGACATGTCGGCGACCAAGACGGTCGTGTTCGACCATCGGTAAGCGTTCAGTTACAGACAGGGCAACAGGCGAAAGAGCAGGACATGAGATTGAAGGACAAGGTCGCCATCGTCACCGGGGCGGCGGCGGGGTTCGGCGAGGGCATCGCCCGCCGTTTCGCGGAAGAAGGGGCGAAGGTGGTGGTGGCCGACCTCAACGCGCGCGGCGCCGCCGAGGTTGCCGAGGAGATCGGCAACGGCGCCATCGCCGTCACCACCGACGTTTCCCAGCGCGCCGATGTCGAACAGATGGTCTATGCCGCCAAGAGCGCCTTCGACCGGGTCGACATCGTCGTCAACAATGCCGGCTTCACCCACCGCAACGGCGACCTGCTGGGCGTGGACGAAGCGACCTTCGATCTGATCACCGCCGTCAACATGAAGGCGATCTACTACAGCACGCTGGCGGTGGTGCCGACCATGCAGAGGCAGGGCGGCGGCGTCATCCTCACCACCGCCTCGACCGCCGGCCTCCGGCCGCGCCCTGGGCTCACCTGGTACAATGCCTCGAAAGGATGGGCGATCACCGCCACCAAGTCGATGGCGGTGGAACTCGCGCCGCACAACATAAGGGTGAACTGCCTGTGCCCGGTGGCGGGCGACACCGCCATGCTGGAGCGCTTCATGGGGTCCGACACGCCGGAACTGCGCGAGAAGTTCCGCGCCTCGGTGCCGCTGGGGCGGCTGTCGACCCCGCTCGACATCGCCAATGCGGCACTGTGGCTGGCCTCGGACGAGGCCTCCTTCATCACCGGCGTTGCGCTGGAGGTGGACGGCGGCCGCTGCATCTGAGTGGAGAACGGCGCGGGCGGTTACCCGATTTCTTAGCCGCATTTGTGCGACGCCAGACGATTCCGTCTGGCTGCAAAATGCTTCAGTCCCGCTTCAGGAAGGTCTTGTAGACGAAGCCCTGCTTGCCGTCGTGGACGATCTCGCACCAGCTTCCGCAGGAAATGACCTTGACGTTGGTGCCGGCCGGAATGGTGCCGATGGCGGAGCCGCCGGGGCCGGCGCGGAAGGTGACGCCGCGGATGATGCGGCCGTTTCCGGGGGCGGCCGCTGCTTTCGGCGTGTCCGCTTTCGGTTCAGGCGGTTTCGGCTTCGGGGCCGGAATGGCGGCGGTCTGGGGCCCGCTGGCTGGTTCGGCCGTGTCGCCGACCTCGCCGTCGGTGACGATGATCGCCGCGGCGGCCTTGGCGTCGAGCGCCGGCACCTGCGGCTCTTCCATCAGCGCCAGCGGCTCCAGTTCCGGCTCGCCGGTGCTTTCAGGCTGGGGTGCGGGCGCCGCCGCAACGGCCGCCGGCGCGGCTTCGGCGGGTGTGGCGGCCTGCAATGCGGGCGGTTCGGCGATGGCGGCTTCCGCCTCGGCAACGGGCGGGCTCGTCATCTCCTGCGGCGTCGCGTCCGCCAGCACCTGCCGGTCGTCGCGGGGCAGGGCGAACCATATGGCGGTGGCGGCGATGGCGACGAAGACGAAGCTGCCGAGGGCGGCGATGACGAGGGGGGCGTGTTCCCTGATCCGGTGCCAGTGCGCGGCGGGCGCGCTGTATCCATATTGAACCGAACGCTGCCGTCTCGGTTTGCCGAAACCGGGTAGACCTTTCACTTCGCCATCTCCAAAGAGCCGGCCGTCGGCGGAAGGGCGCTCCGGCCTGCCCGCGGCGGTCTTGCATGCGCATGAATCAGTGTGACAGCTTTTGCCGCAGCCGACCATCCGCAGCCCGGCATGTTAAGGCAAATTGTGGCATCACTGCGCATAGAATGCAGCTAAATGCCGTGAATATCAGGGTAAAACTTGTCGCGGCTGCGATTTCATAGGAAAAGCGGGCGGTTCCAGGTCGGTCGGATATCGAATCGTGCGTTTCCGGATTGTTGTCGCCTTCTCTCTTCTCCTTGCCGGCCTGCTGCCGGGCGCGCGTGCGCAGGAGCCGGAGATTCCGCTGTTGTGGGACGCCAAGGAGCGGTTGCCCAAGCCTGATCTTTCGGCGCTGCCGAGGCTGCGCTTCCTCACCACCACCGATTTCCCGCCCTTCAACTTCCTCGACGACCAGGGGCGGCTGTCCGGCTTCCACGTCGATCTGGCCCGCGCCATCTGCGCCCGGCTCGAGCTTGCCGACAAATGCCAGATCCAGGCGGTGCCGTGGGACGAGCTGCAGGCGGCGCTGGAACTGGGCGAGGGCGAGGCGATCGTCGCCGGGCTGGCGGTGACGGCCGAAACCCGCGCCGCCTACGCCTTCTCGCGCCCCTACCTGCAATTTCCCGCCCGCTTCGTGGTGCTGAAGTCGAAGCCGCTGTCGGAGCCGATCTACGAGCGCCTGCAGGGCAAGCCGGTCGGTGTTGTCGCCGGGTCGGCGCATGAACGCATGTTGCAGGACTATTTCGGCGGGGTGAAGGCCGTGCCGCTGCCGGACGAGGAGGCGCTCCATGCCGAGTTGAAGGCCGGCCGGATCGACGCCGCCTTCGGCGACGGCATGCGCCTGTCCTTCTGGCTGGCCGACGCGGAGTCGGAAAAGTGCTGCCGCTTCGCCGGCGGCCCCTATCTGGCCCCCGAATATCTGGGCACGGGGCTTGCTATCGCCACCCGCGCCGACGATGCGCTGCTGCCGGCCGCCTTCGACTATGCCTTGCAGGAGATTTCGGCCAAGGGCATCTTCGCCGAGCTTTACCTGCGCTATTTCCCGATCGGCTTTTACTGAACGGACAGGCCCGCAGCCGCTCCGGCGCAATGGACACGGGCCCCTGCCCGCGCTACCGTTTGCCCCGGTTGGAGAGGAGGCTTTCATGGCTCTGGTGATTGAAGGCGAGGAACGCATCACCGCGCCCATCGACAAGGTCTGGGCGGCGCTGAACGATCCCGAAATATTGAAGGAAAGCATACCCGGCTGCCAGAGCCTGGAGAAGAAGTCCGACACCGATCTCGCCGCCACGGTGGTGCTCAAGATCGGGCCGATCAAGGCGACCTTCAATGGCGAGGTGACGCTGAAGAACCTGAAGCCGCCGCATTCCTACACCATCCAGGGCGAGGGCAAGGGCGGCATAGCCGGCTTCGCCAAGGGCGGCGCCGACGTGACGCTGAGCGAGGACGGACCGGACGCCACCCTGCTTCGATACGAGGCCAAGGCCGATGTCGGCGGCAAGATCGCCCAGCTCGGCAGCCGCCTCATCACCTCGACCTCCAAGAAGCTGGCCGGCGAGTTCTTCTCGACCTTCGGCGAAAAGGTAAGCAACGGCTAACACAATGCGGCCGTCCGGGCCCTGGCGGGCCACGCCGGTGGCCCGCTGCCTGAAAGGACGTTCCTACTCGAACACGATGGCGGGGCCGCTGGCGCCGGCGCCCTTTTCCTCCTGCAGCCGCTGCCAGACCCGGGCGGCGATGTCGCGGTAGACGGCCGCTTCCGGTCCGTTCGGCCGGCTGACGGTGACCGGCCGGCCGGCGTCCGAGCTTTCGCGGATGCCCATCTCCAGCGGCACTTCGCCGAGGAAGGTCACGCCGAGCCGCTCCGCCTCGCGCCTGGCGCCGCCATGGCCGAAGATGTCGTAGCGCTTGCCGGTGTCGGGGGCGATGAAATAGCTCATGTTCTCGACGATGCCGAGCAGCGGCACGTCCACCTTCCTGAACATGTTCAGCCCCTTGCGGGCGTCGATGAGGGCCAGGTCCTGCGGCGTCGAGACGATGATGGCGCCGGCCAGCGGCACCTGCTGGGCCATGGTGAGCTGGGCGTCGCCGGTGCCGGGCGGCATGTCCACCACCAGCACGTCGAGATGGCCCCAGTCCACCTCGCGCAGCATCTGGGTGAGGGCCGAAACGACCATCGGCCCGCGCCAGATCATCGGCGTCTCCTCGTCGACGAGGAAGCCCATCGACATGACCTTGAGGCCGTAGTTGAGCATCGGCTTGAGAATCTTGCCGTCGGCGCTCTCGGGGCGTCCGTGGATGCCGAGCAGCTTCGGCATGGAGGGGCCGTAGATGTCGGCGTCGAGCACGCCCACCTTCAGCCCGTTGGCGGCGAGGCCGAGCGCGATGTTGACGGCCGTGGTCGACTTGCCGACGCCGCCCTTGCCGGAGGCGACGGCGATGATGGCGTCGATGCCGGGCACGCCGCGCTTGCCCGGCGCGCGCGAAGGCGGTGCCGGCGGTGGGGTGCGCGCGGCCGGCGCGGCCGCCCTCTGCGGCACCGGTCTCGGCGGGGCCGGGCGGGGCGGAGGGGCCGCCTCCATGCCGCCGCCCTTCTTCTCGGCGGTCAGCGTCACCACCGCGCCGGTGACGCCGGGAATGGCCTTCACCACGCGTTCGGCGGCCGCCCGCAGCGGCTCCATGTGGTCGGCCCGCTCGGCCGGCACGGTGATGGAGAAGAACACCTTGCCGTCGGCGATGAAGATTTCGGAAAGCATGCCGAGATCGACGATGTTGCCGGAGAAATCCGGCCCGCTCACGCTTCTCAACCGCTCGGTGACAAGTTCCTTGGTGACGGACATTGCGTGTACCTCATGCCTGGGTCTGCTGCCGATGGCGTCCCCTGGGATACTGCATAAGCCCGGCGGCTCCAAGCGCCGCCGGCTGCGTCATCCTGCCAGATGGGTCACATAATAGGTGAGGGCCGAGATGGCGGCGGTGGCCGGCAGCGTCACCACCCAGGCGACGACGATGTTGCCGGCGATGCCCCAGCGCACCGCCGAGACGCGGCGGGCCGCGCCGACGCCGACGATGGCGCCGGTGATGGTGTGGGTGGTCGAGACCGGGATGCCGAGCCAGGTGGCGCCGAACAGGGTCAGCGCCCCGCCGGTTTCGGCGCAAAAACCCTGCATCGGGTTCAGCCGGGTGATCTTGGAGCCCATGGTGTGGACGATGCGCCAGCCGCCGAACAGTGTGCCCAGCGCCAGCACCGCCTGGCAGGTCAGCACCACCCACAGCGGCACGTAGAAAGTGTCGCCCAGCATGCCCTGCGAATAGAGCAGCACGGCGATGATGCCCATGGTCTTCTGGGCGTCGTTGCCGCCATGGCCGAGCGAATAGAGCGAGGCCGAGATGAATTGCAGCACGCGGAACGAGCGGTCGACCGCGAACGGGGTCTGGCGCACGAACAGCCACGACACGGCCAGCACCAGAAGAAGCGCCAGCACGAAGCCGGTCAGCGGCGACAGGACGATGGCCGAGGTCGTCTTGAGCACGCCGGTCCACACCACGGCGTCGAGCCCGGCCCTGGCGATGCCCGCGCCCAGAAGGCCGCCGATCAGCGCGTGCGAGCTGCTCGACGGGATGCCGGCCAGCCAGGTGATGATGTTCCAGGCGATCGCGCCGGCAAGGGCGGCGAAGATGACGCCCGGCGAGACGATGTTGGCATCGACGATGCCGGTGCCCAGCGTCTCGGCCACATGCAGGCCGAAGAACAGGAAGGCGATGAAGTTGAAGAAAGCCGCCCAGAACACGGCATATTGCGGCCGCAGCACCCGCGTCGAGACGATGGTGGCGATGGAGTTCGCCGCATCGTGCAAGCCGTTGAGGAAGTCGAAGAACAGGGCGACGCCGATCAGGCCGATCAGCAGCGGGAGGGCGAGGGTGGCGTCCATGTTCTGCTAGACGTTCTCGATGACGATGCCGGAAATCTCGCTCGCCACGTCCTCGAACTTGTCGACGACCTTTTCGAGCTGGCTGTAGAGTTCCGAGCCGACGAAATAGCTCATGGCGTCGCCCTTGCCGTGACGGTGGTAGAGATCCTTCAGCCCGCGCTCGTGCAGATCGTCGGAGCGCTCCTCGACCCGCACCACCTCCTCGGCGATGGCGGTGAGCCGGTGCACGTTCTGGCCGACCTTGTTGAGCAGCGGGATCGCCTCGGCGACCAGATGGGCGGCCTCGACGATGGCGATGCCCATTTCCTGCATCAGCGGGTCGAATTCGGTCTTCTCGAACAGGCGCACCGTCTTGACGGTCTTGTGCATCATGTCGATGGCGTCGTCCATGGACTGGATCAGGTCCTGGATGTCGCTGCGGTCGAAGGGGGTGATGAAGGAGCGGCGCACGGCCAGCATCACCTCGGCGGTGATGGTGTCGGCCTCCTTTTCCAGCCGCACGATCTCGTCGCCGTTGCGGGCGACGTCCTGGCCGGCAAGCAGGCGCTGCAGCGCTTCGGCGGCCTCCACCACGGTGCGGGAATGGCGCTCGAAGAGATCGAAGAACCCGTCCTCGCGCGGAAGCAGCTTCCTGAACCAGCCAAGCATGTCGGATCTTTCGTCGGTTACCGATGTTTCCCCTTAGCGCCGCTTTGGCCCGCTGCAAACACATAGTTGGCTGAAAAATGTGGAAGCCGGGCGCGAGCCGCCTGTTTGGCGCGCCCGGCTTGCGCACCGTGGCGAATTCCCCGACTTTAGAAATAACGACATCCGCAGCGGACCCCTGACCCATGATCGACAAGCTGGAATTCTTCATCGCCCTGGCCCGCGAGGAGCATTTCGGCCGTGCGGCGGAAGTGTCCGGCGTCACCCAGCCGACGCTTTCGGCGGCGATCAAGCAACTCGAGGACCAGCTCGGCGTGATGCTGGTCAAGCGCGGCTCGCGTTTCCAGGGGCTGACGCCCGAGGGCGAACAGGTGCTGGGCTGGGCGCGGCGCATCGTCGGCGACGCGCAGGCGATGCGCGAGGAGATGCGCGCCGCCCGCCACGGCCTTTCCGGGCGCATCCGCATCGCCGCCATCCCCACCGCGCTGGCGATGATGCCGCGGCTGACCACGCCGTTCCGCGAGAAGCATCCGGGCGTGACCTTCTCGATCCTGTCGCGCACCTCAATCGAGATCCTGTCGCTGCTCGGCAATTTCGAGGTCGATGCCGGCATCACCTATCTCGACAACGAGCCGCTCGGTCGGGTGACCAGCGTGCCGCTCTATCACGAGCGCTACCAGCTCATCACCTCCAGCGGCAATCCGCTGGCCGACCGCGACAAGGTCTCATGGGCGGAAGTGAGCCGGCTGCCGCTGTGCCTGCTGACGCCCGACATGCAGAACCGCCGCATCATCGACCAGCATCTGGGCGAAGCCGGCGTGCAGATACGCCCGACGTTGGAATCGAATTCCATGATCGTGCTGTTCTCGCACATCCGCACCGGCAAATGGTCGTCGATCATGCCGCTCACCCTGACCGAGACCTTCGGCTTTTCCGAGCCGATAAGGGCCATTCCCATCGTCGAGCCCGACGCCAGCCATACGGTGGGGCTGGTCGCGGCGCCGCGCATGCCGCACACGCCGCTGGTTTCGGCGCTTCTGAACGAGGCAATGGCGCTGGCGCGCTATTTTCAGCGCGAGAAATAAGCTATTATTTTCCTAGCAGTTAGGATATTTCACTGGGCGTCGATAGAAAAATTCTATCACGCCACGGAAAGCAGCTATTGATAAGGGCGTTATTCTCTGATTGCATAACGACTTAGCGAAAGCTGGCATTCTATTCAGGGAGGGCGCTGCATGGTCGTGCAGGGCGCAGGTACCGAGATCGAAGCGCAGGTCGCGTCGATCGTCGATGGCATGAGAGGCATGGAGGGGCCGCTTCTGCCCATCCTGCACGAGGTGCAGGAGGAGTTCGGCTATGTGCCGCAGGAGGCGCTGCCGGTCATCGCCAAGGGCCTCAACCTGTCGCGCGCCGAGGTCTATGGCGTCGTCTCCTTCTATCACGACTACCGCAAGCAACCGGCCGGCCGCCATGTGCTGAAGGTCTGCCAGGCGGAATCCTGCCAGTCCATGGGTTCGGACGACGTCGCGGCGCGTCTCAAGCAGGCGCTGGGCATCGATTTCCACCAGACCACGCCGGACGGGCGGGTGACGCTGGAGCCGGTCTATTGCCTCGGCCTGTGCGCCTGCTCGCCCGCCGCCATGCTCGACGGGGAGGTCATCGGCCGCATCGATGCCGACAAGGTCGACGAGATCGTCGCGGAGGTGCGCGCATGAACCCCGTCATCTACATCCCCGGTGATTCCGGTGCGCTGGCGCTCGGCGCCGACAAGGTGGCCGCTTCCATTGCCGCCGAGCTGAAGCAGCGCGGCATCGAGGCCGGCATCGTTCGCAACGGCTCGCGCGGCGCCTATTTCCTTGAGCCGATGGTCGAGGTCGAGACCGATGCGGGACGTGTCGCCTACGGTCCGGTAAGGGCGTCGCAGGTCAAGGGCCTGTTCGATGCCGGTTTCCTGTCGGGCGGCGCCCACGAACTGGCGCTGGGCGATCCGGAAAAGATTCCCTTCATCGCACGCCAGACCCGCCTCACCTTCGCCCGCTGCGGCATCACCGATCCGTTCTCGCTGGAGGCCTATGAGCGCCACGGCGGCCTTGCCGGCTTGCGCAAGGCGGCTTCCATGGCGCCGGCCGAGATCGTGGCCGAGGTCACCGAATCGGGCCTGCGCGGGCGCGGCGGCGCCGGCTTCCCGACCGGCATCAAGTGGAAGACGGTGCTCGATACCGGCGACGTGCGCAAATACATCGTCTGCAACGCCGACGAGGGCGATTCGGGCACCTTTGCCGACCGCATGATCATGGAGGGCGACCCCTTCGTGCTGGTCGAGGGCATGGCCATCGCCGGCCTCGCCACGGGCGCGACCAAGGGCTTCATCTATATCCGTTCCGAATATCCGCATGCGGTTGCCGCCATGCGCCGGGCGGTGGAGATCGCACGCCGCGCCAGGGTGCTTGGGCCGGACGTGCTGGGCTCCGGCCGGGCCTTCGACATGGAGGTGCGCGTCGGCGCCGGCGCCTATGTCTGCGGCGAGGAGACGGCGCTGCTCGACAGCCTCGAGGGCAAGCGCGGCATGGTGCGGGCCAAGCCTCCGCTGCCGGCCCACAAGGGCCTGTTCGGCAGGCCGACGGTGATCAACAACGTCATCTCGCTGGCTTCCGTGCCGATCATCCTCGACAAGGGCGCCGCCTATTACAAGGATTTCGGCATGGGCCGTTCGCGCGGCACCATCCCCCTCCAGATCGCCGGCAACATTCGCCATGGCGGCCTGTTCGAGACGGCCTTCGGCCTGACGCTCGGCGAGATCGTCGACGACATCGGCGGCGGCACGGCGACCGGCCGGCCGGTCAAGGCGGTGCAGGTCGGCGGTCCGCTCGGCGCCTATTTCCCGCGCGACCTGTTCGACACGCCCTTCGACTACGAGGCCTTCGCGGCCAAGGACGGGCTGATCGGCCATGCCGGCATCGTCGTCTTCGACGACAGCGCCGACATGCTCAAGCAGGCGCGTTTCGCCATGGAATTCTGCGCCATCGAAAGCTGCGGCAAGTGCACGCCCTGCCGCATCGGCTCGACGCGCGGCGTCGAGGTGCTGGACAGGCTGGCCGCCGGCATCGCGCCGGACAGCCAGATCGAACTGGTCACCGATCTGTGCAACACCATGAAGCTCGGCTCGCTGTGCGCGCTCGGCGGCTTCACGCCCTATCCGGTGATGAGCGCGCTGACGCACTTCCCCGAGGACTTCAAGCCGGCGCCGGTGCGGGAGGCTGCGGAATAGCCATGTCCACACATCTCCATTTCCGCGCCCGTTTCCGCGATTGCGCCGTCTTTGGGTGCTATGTTTCTTTTCTGGGAGCCTGAGCCATGGGTCTGATCCACGAAATCGACTACGGCACGCCTGAATCGCAGGCCGAAAAGCAGGTGACGCTGATCGTCGACGGCAAGCCGGTCACCGTGCCCGAGGGCACGTCGATCATGCGCGCCTCGATGGAGGCCGGCATCGAGATTCCGAAGCTGTGCGCCACCGACATGCTGGATTCCTTCGGCTCGTGCCGCATCTGCCTGGTGGAGATCGAGGGCCGCAACGGCACGCCCGCCTCCTGCACCACGCCGGTCGGCGAAGGCATGGTCGTCCACACCCGTTCCGAGCGGCTCGACGCGCTGCGCAAGGGCGTGCTGGAGCTCTATGTCTCCGACCATCCGAGCGGCTGGAACGAAGAACGCGGCACCGGCCAGAGCGAGTTCGACAGGGTCGCCGCGCAGGTGGGGCTGGAACAGAACCGCTACGGTCATGACGGCCGCAACCATGTCGCGCCGGGCAACGGTTCGCTCAACATCGACTATCTGGTCCGCGACGAATCGAACCCCTACTTCACCTACGACGCCTCGCAATGCATCGTCTGCTCGCGCTGCGTGCGCGCCTGCGAGGACGTGCAGGGCACCTTCGCGCTGACCGTCGAGGGCAGGGGCTTCGATTCGCGCATCGTGGCCGGCATGAGCGAGGATTTCGTCGAGTCCGAATGCGTGTCCTGCGGCGCCTGCGTGCAGGCCTGCCCGACCGACGCGCTGCGCGAGAAGACGGTGCTCGAGCACGGCATGCCGGAGCGCTCGGTGGTCACCACTTGCGCCTATTGCGGCGTCGGCTGCTCGTTCAAGGCCGAGGTCAAGGGCGACCAGGTGCTGCGCATGATGCCCTACAAGGGCGGCGACGCCAATCACGGCCACAGCTGCGTCAAGGGCCGCTTCGCCTATGGCTATGCCACGCACAAGGACCGCATCCTTAAGCCCATGATCCGCGAGAAGATTTCCGATCCGTGGCGCGAGGTGACGTGGGAGGAGGCGATCGCCCACACGGCCAGCGAGTTCCGCCGCATCCAGTACCAGTACGGGCGCACCGCCGTCGGCGGCATCACCTCCTCGCGCTGCACCAACGAGGAGACCTATCTCGTCCAGAAGCTGGTGCGGCAGGGCTTCGGCAACAACAATGTCGACACCTGTGCCCGCGTCTGCCACTCGCCCACCGGCTATGGCCTCGGGCAGTCCTACGGCACTTCGGCCGGCACGCAGGATTTCGATTCGATCGAGAACACCGACGTCATCCTCGTCATCGGCGCCAATCCGACCGACGCCCATCCGGTGTTCGGCTCGCGCATGAAGAAGCGCATCCGCGAGGGCGCGCGGCTGATCGTCATCGATCCGCGCCGCATCGACCTGGTCAAGAGCCCGCATGTGAAGGCCGACTATCACCTGCCGCTCCGGCCGGGCACCAATGTCGCCATGCTCACCGCGCTCGCCCATGTCATCGTCACCGAGGGGCTGGTCGACGAGGCGTTCGTGCGCGAGCGCTGCGAATGGGACGCCTTCCAGGACTGGGCCGAATTCGTCGCTGACGAGGCCAATAGCCCCGAGGCCGTTGCCGCCTATATCGGCGTGCCGGCCGAGGACATCCGCGGGGCGGCGCGCCTCTACGCCACCGGCGGCAACGGCGCGATCTACTACGGCCTCGGCGTGACCGAGCACAGCCAGGGCTCGACCGCGGTCATGGGCATCGCCAACCTGGCGATGGCGACCGGCAATATCGGCCGCCGGGGCGTCGGCGTGAACCCGTTGCGCGGGCAGAACAATGTGCAGGGCTCCTGCGACATGGGTTCCTTCCCGCACGAGCTGCCGGGCTACCGCCACATCTCCGGCGACGCGACCCGCGCCATCTATGAGGAGATATGGGGCGTGAAGCTCGACAACGAGCCGGGCCTGCGCATTCCCAACATGCTGGACGCCGCCGTGGAGGGCACGTTCCGTGGCCTCTATGTGCAGGGCGAGGACATATTGCAGTCCGACCCCGACACCCATCACGTCGCCGCCGGCCTTGCCGCCATGGAATGCGTGGTGGTGCAGGACCTGTTCCTGAACGAAACGGCCAACTACGCCCATGTCTTCCTGCCGGGCTCGACCTTCCTGGAGAAGGACGGCACCTTCACCAATGCCGAGCGCCGCATCAACCTCGTGCGCAAGGTGATGGAGCCCAAGGCCCGCTATGCCGACTGGGAGGCGACGCAGGAGCTGGCCCGTGCGCTGGGTCTCGACTGGAACTACACCCATCCCTCCGAGATCATGGACGAGATCGCGGCGACGACGCCGAGCTTCGCCAATGTCTCCTTCGGCCTGATCGAGGAGATGGGCTCGGTGCAGTGGCCCTGCAACGACAAGGCGCCGCAGGGCACGCCGATCATGCATGTCGACGGCTTCGTGCGCGGCAAGGGCAGGTTCATCCGTACCGAATATGTGGCGACGGACGAGAAGACCGGTCCGCGCTTCCCGCTGCTGCTCACCACCGGGCGCATCCTGTCCCAGTACAATGTCGGCGCCCAGACGCGGCGCACCGACAATGTCGTGTGGCATGACGAGGACCGGCTGGAGATCCATCCGCACGACGCCGAGCATCGCGGCATCCGCAACGGCGACTGGGTCCGCGTGGCCAGCCGCGCCGGCGAGACGACGCTGCGGGCGCTGATCACCGACCGGGTGTCGCCGGGCGTGGTCTACACGACCTTCCACCATCCGCTGACCCAGGCCAATGTGGTGACCACCGAGTATTCGGACTGGGCGACCAACTGCCCCGAATACAAGGTCACCGCCGTGCAGATCGCGCCGTCCAACGGCCCGAGCGACTGGCAGGTCGAATATGAGGAGCAGGCCCGCCGCAGCCGGCGCATCGCGCCCTTGGCGGCCGCAGAGTGAGGCGGCCGGCCGTGGCGCCTCTTCTTTCCGATGCCGGACGGGCATTCCGTCCGGACCGGCAGGCGGGCGCCCGGGCGCGGCGGGGTGCCGGATGCCGCGCCGGGTGCTATGATTGGCGCCATGAGCCGACCTGACGTGACGCATTCCGCTGCCTGCCCTTCCGGTGAGGCCTGGCCTTCCCCGGCAAAGGAAAGTGATGCGCGCCCCGTGGTGACCGCGACACGGCGCATCGCCCATCGGGCCGAAAGCATTTCGACCGCCGATCGCATGGTGCCCGAGGAGACGCCGATCGCGCTTTCCTATGGCGGCACCACCCATGCCGTGATGATGGCCTCGCCGGCCGATTTCGAGGATTTCGCCCTCGGCTTCTCCATCACCGAGGGCATCGTCGCGGCCGCCGACGAGATCGAGGCGGTCGAGGTGGAGGACCTCGGCGCCGGCATCGACATCCAGATCCGCCTCCGCGACGTCGCCAACACCCGTTTCGAGGCGCGGCGGCGCCGGCTGGCCGGCCCGGTGGGCTGCGGCCTGTGCGGCATCGAATCGATCGAGGAGGCGATGCGCGCCGTGCCCGCCGTCGGCGCGCCCAGGCTGGCGCTGACGCCTGACGACATTTCCCGCTCGGTGCGGCTTTTGGCGCAGCAGCAGCCCCTGCACCGGCAGACCGGGGCCGTCCATGCGGCTGGTTTCTACATTCCCGGCAAGGGCGTGGTGATGGCGCGCGAGGATGTCGGCCGCCACAATGCCCTCGACAAGCTCGCCGGGGCGTTGTCGCGCGCCGGCATTGCCGGTGCCGGCGGCGCGGTCGTCGTCACCTCGCGCGTGTCGGTGGAGATGGTGCAGAAGACCGCATCCATCGGCTCGCCCCTCATTATCGCCGTCTCGGCGCCGACCGCGCTCGCCATCCGCACGGCCGATGCGGCCGGTATGACGTTGGTGGCGCTGGTGCGCGGCGACGAGTTCGACATCTTCACCCACCCCGACCGTGTCGTTTCCGGAGTTGCCACGCATGTCGCCTGACAAACTCGTCTACCAGGCCAACCAGATCGCGAAATTCTTCCACTCCAAGCCGCACGAAGAAGGCGTCGCCGGGGTGGCCGAGCACATCAACAAGTTCTGGGAGCCGCGCATGCGCCGCCAGTTCTTCGAGATGATCGAGGCGGGCGGTGCGGGCTTCGACAGACTGGTCGTCGAGGCCGCCGCTGCGGTGCGCCAGCCGCCGCCGGCCGAAAAGGTCCCGGGTTGAAAGCTGTGTCTTTCCGGTTTTGACGGCAACGGCCTTTGTGCCTCTTCGTCCGCTTTGGGCGTCCTGGGGGGCGCGGGGCGAACGAGGGATGTCCGGAGAGTTTGATTCGCCCGAAAGGGCGGGGAGGCGGCTCAGCTTTTGGCCATGTCGAGCAGCGCGTCGACCAGGACCTGCCGGTCCTGCTCGCCCAAGGCGTGAAATTCGAACAGGGTCATGCTGCGCAGCCCCTCGATCGCCAGATAGGTGACCAGCAGCGCCTTCAGATCCGGCGTTTCGCACTTCAGGCGCTCGAAAAGCTGGTGTTTGAACGACTTCAATGGCGTCAGGAATTCCGGGTCCTCGGCAATTGCCGAGAAAATCCAGGAGGCCGCGGCTTCAGTCTCCTGACATTCCTGCACCGAAAGCCTGATATAGGCGGACAGCAGGCTTTCCCGCTTGTCGGCGGCGTGGGTGGCTTCCAGCGCCGCGTGAAAGTCCTGCAAATGCTGCTCCACCAGCGCCTGCATGAGCTTCGCCTTGCTCGGAAAATTGTAAAGCAGGCCGCCTTTCGATATACCGGCGCGGCTGGCAACAGCGTCGAGCGAGAGATTGCCGGGACCGGCTTCTCGCGCTACATCGGCTGCCGCCACGAGGATTCTATCGCGTGAATTTGACTTTCTGGGTTTCATAGGCGCTCCCCATACGAAGCCTAAACCCAATTGACAATACCGTCCAGACGGTACAGTAGAGAGCCCCGAATTTACGCCACGCTGCCCGAAAGCTGACTCCAGACCAGCCGACCGAGAGGGACCACCTTGATCAAGCGCTTCATTATCGCCCTTATCCTCCTCGTGATCGTCTGCGGCGGCATTGTCGGGTTCAACCTGTTCCGCGACAAGGCGATCCAGGACTTCTTCGCCAACATGCCGGTCAATCCGCTGACGGTGTCGACCGTCAAGGTCGAGCCGATGACCTGGACGCCGGGCATCGAGGCCATCGGCACGGTTTCGGCCGCCAGCGGCGTCGACCTGACGGTCGAGACGACCGGCATCGTCAAGGAAATCCTGTTCAAGGCCAATGAGAAGGTCGAACAGGGCCAGGTGCTGGTGCGCCTGGACGACGCCGTGCAGAAGGCCGATCTCGAGGCCGCCAAGACGCAGGAGGCGCTCGATAAGCAGGCGCTCGACCGCGCCGTGGCCTTGCAGAAGCGCGGCGTCGGCACCGATGCGACGCTCGACGCGGCGCGCGCGAGCTGGCAGACCTCGATTTCTCAGGTCGCCAAGCTGCAGGCCGTGCTCGACCAGAAGCTGCTCAAGGCGCCTTTCTCCGGCACCATCGGCATTCCGCGCATCGAGGAGGGCCAGTATGTGGCTCCGGGCAATCCGGTCGCCACCTTGCAGGACCTCGACAGGCTGCGTGCCGATTTCACCGTGGCCGAGCAGCGCTTCCCCGAATTGAAGATCGGCCAGCCGGTCCGGTACGGCTTCAACGGCGACGACATGCCCTACAAGGGCGCCATCACCGGCATCGACCCCAAGATCGACCCGGTCAGCCGCCTCGTTTCGGTCCGCTCCGAGATCGCCAATCCCGATGGCCGCCTGAGCCCGGGCCAGTTCCTCCAGGTGCGCGTCGAATTGCCGAGCGAGGGCGATGTCATTGCCGTGCCGCAGACGGCGCTGGTCAGCAGCCTTTACGGCGACTATGTCTATGTCGTGCGCCCGGCCGGCAAGACGGAAGCCGAGCCGAAGAATGCCGAGACCGGCGCCGCCGTGGCCGCGCCCGCGGAGGACAAGCCGGCCGAGGACAAGCCGGCGGAAGAACCCGCCGCCGAAAAGCCGGCCGCCGGGGCCGACGAGGGGGCCAAGGAAGGCCAGGTCGCCACGCAGGTCTTCGTCACCATCGGCCGCCGCTCGGACGGTCGCGTCGAGATCGTGCGCGGTGTCCAGGCCGGTGACGAGGTGGTCACCGCCGGCCAGAACCGCCTCGCCAACGGCTCGCCCGTCACCGTCGACAACACCATCGACCCGTCTTCAGCCGGGCAGCCGCGGAGCAACGCCGAATGAATTTTTCCGCGCTTTTCATCCGACGCCCGGTCCTCTCGACCGTTGTCGCGCTGCTGATCCTGCTGCTCGGCTTCCAGGGCCTGTTCAACCTGTCGGTTCGTGAATATCCGAAGGTCGACGAAACCGTCATCACCATCACGACGGTCTATGCCGGCGCCAGCCCGGACCTGATCCAGGGCTTCATCACCTCGCCGATCGCCGAGGCGGTCGCGACCACCGAGAATATCGACTATGTCAGCTCGCAAAGCATGCCGTCGTCGTCGGTGGTGACCGTGCAGATGAAGCTCGGCTCCAATCCCGATACGGCGCTGACCGAGGTGATGTCCAAGGTGCAGCAGGTGCGCGGCGAGCTGCCGAGCGCCGCTAAGGACCCGACCATCGTCAAGGGCACCGGCCAGCAGTTCGCCATCATGTATCTGGCGGTGCAGAACCCGCACATGACGGCCGAGCAGCTCACCGAATATATCGAGCGCGTTCTGCGCCCGCGCATGTCGACCATCGAGGGCGTGGCGCAGGTGCAGGTGCTGGGCGCGGCCAATTATTCGATGCGCGTGTGGATCGATCCCATCCGGCTCGCCGCGCGCGGCCTCACCGCCGCCGACGTGCTGGGCGCCATCAACAACTCCAACTTCCTGGCTGCGCCGGGCAAGACGGAGAACGAATATGTGGCGCAGTCGATCACGCTGGAATCGACGCTGCAGACGCCGGAATCCTTCGGTGCCCTGCCGCTGAAGTCCGACGGCGACAATGTCGTGCGCCTGCGCGACGTGGCCAGGGTCGAGCTGGCCGCCGAGAGCACCGACACGCGCGTGGTGTTCAACGGCAAGCCAGGCACCTTCATCGGCATCTTCCCGACGCCGTCGGCCAATCCGCTCGACACCGCGGCAGCGGTGGAGCGGGAGTTGCCCGACATTCAGGCCAGCCTGCCGCAGGACATGACCATCACCCTGGTCTATGACGCGACCGACCAGATCAGCGCCTCGATCGAGGAGGTCTTCAAGACCATCGGCGAGGCCGTGATCATCGTCATCCTCGTCATCCTGTTGTTCCTCGGCTCGCTGCGTTCGGTGCTGATGCCGGTGATCACCATTCCGTTGTCGTTGATCGGTGTCGGCTTCTTCCTGTTCCTGATGGGGTATTCGATCAACCTGTTGTCGCTGCTGGCCATGGTTCTGGCCATCGGCCTGGTGGTCGACGACGCCATCGTGGTGGTGGAGAACATCCACCGGCACATGGAGGAAGGCCTCAGTCCGATGGACGCCGCGTTCATGGGCATGCGCGAGATCACCGGTCCGGTCGTGTCGATGACGATCACGCTGGCGGCTGTGTTCGCTCCGCTCGCCTTCACCGGCGGCCTTACCGGCGCGCTGTTCCGTGAATTCGCGCTGACGCTGGCCGGCGCCGTGGTCATTTCCGGCGTCGTCGCCTTGACGGTGACGCCGATGATGTCGGCGCGCATCCTCAAGTCGGGCAGCCACAGCCGCTTTGCCGCCTTCGTCGACCGCACCTTCGACCGCGTCGCCAACCGCTACGAGCGGCTGGTGTCCGGTTCGCTCAAATACCGCCCGGTGACGCTGATGATCGTCATCGCGCTGGTGTCGGTGACCGGCTTCATGTTCTTCAAGACCTCCAGCGAACTGGCGCCCGAGGAGGACGTGGGCGCGCTGTTCTCGCTGGTGACCGGTCCGCGCTATGCGACGTCCGACTATACCAGCGTCTATCTCGACCAGATCTACGAGCTGACCGAGGACCTGCCCGAATTGCGCGCCGCCTTCTCGGTGGTCGGCATCGGCGGTGGCACCAACAGCGGCTTCGCCATCTGGGCCTTCAAGGACTGGGCCGAGCGTTCGCGCTCGCAAAAGGAGATCCAGACCGACATTCAGGGCCGCCTGTCCAAGGTGGCCGGCGTCGAGGCGCTGGTCTTCGCGCCGCCTTCGCTGCCGGGCGCCGGCGGCGGCCTGCCGATCTCCATCGTCATCCAGTCGACGGGCGAGGCCAGCCAGGTCTATGAGGTGGCCGAGAAGATCAAGCAGGAGGCGCAGGCTTCCGGCCGGTTCATCATCGTGCAGAACTCGCTGTCCTACGACGCGCCGCAGGTCACCATCACCATCGACCGCGACCGCGCCGCCGCGCTGAACATTCCCATCAGCGACATCGGCACCACGCTCGGCCTGCTGGTGGGCGGGGCCGAGGTGGCGCAGTTCGACCGCGACTCCAATTCCTACGACATCATTCCGCAGGTGCCGCAGGAATATCGCAACAATCCCGACCGGCTGGGCGAGTTCTTCGTGCGCGCCTCCACCGGCGAGATGGTGCCGCTGTCGGCCGTGGTGAAGATCTCGACCAACTCCTCGCCGGCGTCGATCGACCAGTTCAACCAGCTGAACTCGGCCACGATCTCGGCGCTGCCGGTGCCCGGCGTGACCACCGGCACGGGCGTGCAGACCATCGAGGAGATCGCGCGGCCGCTGATGCCGACGGGCTTCTTCATGGACTATTCGGGCCAGTCCCGTCTTGAAAAGGAGCAGGGCAACACCATCCTGATCGCCTTCGGCCTCGCCGTGGTCGTCATCTACCTGGTGCTGGCCGCCCAGTTCGAGAGCTTCCGCGACCCACTCATCATCATGATGTCGGTGCCGCTGTCGATCTTCGGCGCCATCGTGCCGCTCAATCTGGGCCTGGGCACGCTCAACATCTACACCCAGGTCGGCCTGATCACGCTGATCGGCCTGATCACCAAGCACGGCATCCTGCTGGTGGAATTCGCCAACCAGCTACGCGCCGAACAGGGCCTGTCGCGGCGCGAGGGCATCGTGGCCTCGGCCAAGGTGCGCCTGCGGCCGATCCTGATGACCACGGCGGCGATGGCGCTGGGCGTGGTGCCGCTGATCACCGCCCAGGGCGCGGGCGCCGCCGCCCGCTACTCCATGGGCCTGGTGATCTTCTCCGGCATCCTCATCGGCACCGTGTTCACGCTGTTCGTCGTGCCGATGTTCTACACCTTCCTGGCCAGCAAGGATCATGGCGATGCCTATGCCCATGAGACGCCGCCGCCGGAGGCCGAGCCCGCCGCCTCCCATTGAGCGGCGGCCGCCTGCAAAAAAGCAGCCCGGCCTTGGCCGGGCTGTTTGCTTTTTTGGGGGGGCCCGCTCAGCCGGCGACGGCCTTTTCCAGCGCGGCGATGTCGATCTTGGTCATGTTCAGCATCGCCTGCATGGCGCGCGCCGCCCTGGTCTTGTCGGGGTCGCGAAGCAGTTTCGGCAGGATGGCGGGCACGATCTGCCATGACACGCCGTAGCGATCCTTCAGCCAGCTGCAGGCGATCTCCTTGCCGCGGTCGCCGATCAGCCTGTCCCAGTAATAGTCGACTTCGGCCTGGTCCTTGCAGTCGACGGACAGCGAGATGGCATTGTTGAAGGGATCTTCCATGTTGCCGTTCAGCGCCTGGAAGGCTTGGCCGGCCAGTTCGAACTCGACCATGATGACGCTGCCCGCGGGCCCGGGGCCGCTTTCGCCGCTCCGCAGCACGTTTCCCTTCTTCGCGTCGGGAAAGATCGAGACATAGAAGTCGACCGCCTCCTCGGCCTCGTTCCGGAACCACAGGCATGGGGTGATTTTCTGCATTTCCTCGCTCCCTGCAATCTGTCGTGGGGTGATCGGTGGCGGACTGTGGACCGAGGACGCGGCAGCAATGGGGATTCCGACACCGCCGCTGATTTTTATGTCTCCATCGGCCTGCCGGAAAAGGCGCGATGCCGCGGCGTCAGAAAAAGATGGCATATGCGGCGCCTCGGACCTATTGTGCCCGCCGCCGATCAGGGCGCCCCCTAGCCTCTTAGCCAAGGACGAGATTGATGCCTTCCTACCGTTCCCGCACGACGACGCATGGCCGCAACATGGCGGGGGCGCGCGGGTTGTGGCGCGCGACGGGG
>NZ_JBEPML010000002.1:0-498534 GCF_040545735.1 Aquamicrobium terrae | reverse complement strand
GGCATCGGCACGGTCAGCGCCGTGACGATCCTCGCCCTGATGCCCGAGCTCGGCCATCTCCAGCGCCGACAGGCCGCAGCGCTGGCCGGCACCGCCCCGCACCCCAACGAGAGCGGCACAGAAAGGGGCCGGCGACGCCAGCGCGGCGGCAGACCGCAGGTCAGGACCGCACTCTTCATGCCGGCCTTGCGCGCCGCTGCCGGACAAGGCGAGTTCGCCGCCTTCTACGCGCGCCTCATCGCCAACGGAAAACCACCGATCCTCGCAATCGCAGCGACCATGCGAAAGATCATCATAACCCTCAACGCAAGGCTCAGAGACAATCAAAACCATCAGAGTTGATGACGATGTGATGAGGTAGAAAACCCCAGCACTATTCCGCCGCGGCTGCCGAGTTCGAGCCGATATAATTGCGGATCGTCTCGATGATGCGGTCCTGATCGTCTTCCGACAGATAGGGATGCATCGGCAGGCACAGGATGCGCTGCGGCAGGCCTTCCGAGACGGCAAGCCCGGTGGGCGTGCGCGGGAAGCCGCGATAGGCGACCTGCGCGTGCAGCGGCTTGACGTAATAGATGACGGACGGAATGCCCTTTTCCTGCAAGTGCGCCTTGAGGCCGTCGCGCTTCGGCGTCTCGATGGCGTATTGCGCCCAGGCCGAGCGGCCCTGGCCGGGATTGTTCGCGGCTTTCACGACGTCGCCGAGCCCGTCGGCATAGCGGGCGGCCACCTTGCGGCGGGCTTCCATCTCGTCTTCGAGGATGGCGAGCTTCTCGATCAGGATCGCTGCCTGAAGCGTGTCGAGGCGCGAATTGATGCCGACATGGATGTTGTCGTACTGCGTTTCGCCCTTGCCGTGGAAGGCGAAGGACCGCAACCTTTCGGCGAGATCGCCGTCATCGGTGAACATGGCGCCGCCGTCGCCATAGCAGCCGAGCGGCTTGGCCGGATAGAAGCTGGTGCCGGCGACATGGCCGAACGCGCCGCACATCCTGTCGCCGAAAGAGCCGCCGATGGACTGGGCGGCGTCCTCGATCACCAGCAGGTTCTCGCGCTTGGCGATCTGCATGATGGCATCATAGTCGGCGCAGAGTCCGAACAGGTCGACCGGGATGATCGCCTTCGGCTGCAGGCGGCCTTCCTTCTTCACCATGTCGATGGCCGCTTCGAGGCTGGCGATGTCGATGTTGTAGGTGTCGGGATCAACGTCGACGAAGACGGGCTCGGCCTTGGCAAGTGCCACCACTTCGGCTGTCGCGGCAAAGGTGAAGCTCGGCACGAACACCGCGTCGCCGCGTCCGATGCCGGAGGCGTAGAGCGGCAGGAGCAGCGCGTCGGTGCCGTTGGCGCAGGCCACGACATGCTTGGTGCCGACATAGGCGGCGAGTTTCTGTTCCAGTTCCCCGACTTGCGGCCCCAGAATGTAACGGCCATCGTCAACGACGCGGTCGATGGCGGCTTTGAGCCGGTCGCGGATGCGTTCGCGCTGTGCGTTGAGATCGATGAACTGCATGAGTGCTCCAATGCGGATGAGCCAGTAACCGGGCGCAAGTAGCAGACTTGGCCGGACTGGGAAAGGCGCAGGCCCCTGCGGCCGATGCGGCCAGATCACATTTCGCTGCGCGAGTGCGGCCGAAATTTGATGTCCGCCGAAATCAGGCGAGCTCGCGCCGCCAGGGCGGATTGGCGCCGGCGCGCGAGACGGTGACGGCGGCGGCCCGGGCCGCCAGATCGAGCGCGGTGTGCAGTGCTTCGCCGGAAAGCGAGGCGATCGCGGCCTTGGTCAGCAAGCCCTGTTCGGAGAGGGAGGCGAGCAGGCCGCCGTTGAACGTGTCGCCGGCCCCCACCGTATCCACCACATCGACTTGCGGCGGGACGGCCGACACGCTGCCCCTGCGCGTATGGCCGGTGGCGCCCCTGCCGCCATGGGTGACGACGATGAGGCGCGGCCCCCGCTCCAGCCATGCACGCACGAAATCCTCCGGCGCGCCGGTATGTCCGAACCAGGCAAGGTCCTCGTCCGAGAGCTTGACGATGTCGGCCATGGCCATCATCGCCTTGATGCGGGCCAGATGCTTTTCGCGGTCGGGGATGAAGCCCGGCCTGATATTGGGATCGAGCATCGTCACGCGGGTGCCGTGCTCACGGCGCATGAGCGCCTCATAGGCGCCGCCGGCCGGCTCGGAAATCAGGCTGATGGCGCCGAACAGCATGGCCTCGATCTCGTCGCCGAGCGCCGGCAGGTCGGCCTCGGTCAGCATGCGCCCGGCCGTGTTCTCGTCATAGAAGGTGTAGCTGGCCTGGCCGTCGTCGAGTTGCACGAAGGCGAGCGTGGTGGGGCGAGGAGAGATGTGGAGATAGCGGCAGTCTACCTGGCTGGCTTCGAGTTCCTTCCGCAGCAGGCTGCCGAACATGTCGCTGGAGAGGCCCGAGAAGAAGCCGGTGCGCGCGCCGAGCCGCCCGAGCGCGATGGCCGTGTTGAACACCGCGCCGCCGGCATAGGGCGCGAAGGCGGTCTCGCCAAGCGTGGAACGGCGCGGCAGCATGTCGATCAGGGCCTCGCCGCAGCAGAGTATCATTCGCGTTCGCTCCGTGGTGTTGTTTCAGCGACGGCTGCCTGCAGCTCACGTCGCCCGGGCGGGGAGGGTCGGGCCGATCAGGAAGCGCTCCGACAGGGGCAGGCTCGCCGCGCCCAGCGCCCGCGCATGGACGCCGACCGTGCCTTGCTCGATGCGGGGGATAGTGAGGCCTTCCGCGTCTATGCCGGAGATGGCTTCGCGCACGGCCTCGACCAGCCGTGCCCGCACCGTGGCAGGCATCCAGCCGTCTATGACGGCGGCTTCGAAGTCGATGACGGCTGTGGAGGAGGCGATGGCATAGGCGAGCGCGCCCGCGGCGTCGGCGATCCACTGGTCGACAACGGGGCCGAGGTCGCCCCACTCCTCCGGCGTGGTCCACAGATGCGGCGCCTCGATGCCCTGCGTGTTGAGACGCTTTTCGAGGACGGCGATGGAGGCGATATCGATGAGCTGCGTCGGCTTGTTGCCGTTGCAGGGCACCAGCATCGAACCCAGGGCGCCGGCATTGCCGGTCGGGCCGCTGTAGAGCCTTCCGTCGAGCACGATGCCGCCGCCGGCGAAGGCGCCGATGTAGAAATACACGAAGTCCCGCAGCGCGCCCGTCTGGCCGAACACCAGTTCGGCTCCGCAGGCGGAGGTGGCGTCGTTTTGCAGATAGACGGGAAAGTCGCACAGAAGCTGGATTTCGGCGCGCATGTCGCGGTGGCGCCACTCGTCCATCACCTCGCGCGGGGCGCCGGCCGTGTCGGCCCAGTTCCAGAGCTGGAACGGCATGGCGATGCCGAGGCCGGCAATGCGCTGCTGGTGGCTGGCGCTGAGGCTGTCGCGCAGCTTTGCCATACCTGTCGAAACGAAACCGACCGTCTCGCGCGGCACCGGATAGCGGTAGGAGAGCTGCAGGGCCGCGCGCACCGTGCCGAGAAAATCGATCAGCACCAGGTCGGCGCTGCGGCGCCCGATCTTCAGGCCGATGAAGAAGGCCCCGTCCGGATTGAGCGACATGGGAACCGAGGGCTGGCCGATCTTGCCGCGCTGCGGCGCCTGTTTCAGAAGAAGGCCGTCCCGCTCCAGCTCGCGCATGATGACCGATACGGTCTGCGCCGAAAGGCCGGTCATGCGGGCGATGTCGGATTTGGACAGGCTGCCGTGCAGGCGCACGAGCGACAGCACGAGCCGCTCGTTGTGATCGCGCATTCCGCTCTGGTTGGTGCCGCGGTGGAAACGGCTTTCCGCCGCTTCGGGCGGCCCATGCTTTGCTATGCCGGTTTCCACCGCAAGGTCTCCCGCCAATCCTCCCGTCCTTTGGCAAGAATGTTGGATCGGTGCAATGCTGTCAATAATAAATAAGAGTGATTTAATTATTGACACGCGGGTGGCGGCCATGCTTTTTTTGCCGGAGGGCGCGGCTGGGAAGGTAGCGCGAGCGCTCGCATCATGGCGCCGGCATAGGCTCGGCGCCGCAATCGTTCTGGGAGGATGGAATGAAAATCTCCGCGTTGAAGACCGCTCTGTTTTGCGCGACCGCTTTTGGCGTCGCGGCGCTGGCCGCACCGGCCTCGGCCCAGGAAATCGGCGCCTGCCTGATCACCAAGACCGACACCAACCCCTTCTTCGTCAAGATGAAGGAAGGCGCCACCGCCAAGGCGCAGGAACTGGGCGTCAACCTGAAATCCTATGCCGGCAAGATCGACGGCGACAGCGAAAGCCAGGTCGCGGCGATCGAGAGCTGCATCGCCGACGGTGCCAAGGGCATCCTCATCACCGCCTCCGACACGGCCGGCATCGTGCCCTCGATCAAGAAGGCGCGCGACGCGGGCATTCTCGTCATCGCGCTGGACACGCCGCTGGAGCCGGCGGATGCCGCCGACGCCACCTTTGCCACCGACAATCTGCTGGCCGGCGAACTGGTCGGCAAATGGGCGGCGGCGACGCTGGGCGAGGGCGCCAAGGATGCGAAGATCGCCTTCCTCAACCTGACGCCGTCGCAGCCGACCGTGGACGTGCTGCGCAACCAAGGCTTCATGAAGGGTTTCGGCATCGACACCAAGGACATCAACCGCATCGGTGACGAGGACGACCCGCGCATCGTCGGCCACGATGTCACCAACGGCAACGAGGAAGGCGGCCGCAAGGCCATGGAGAACCTGCTCCAGAAGGACCCCTCGATCAATGTCGTCCACACCATCAACGAGCCGGCGGCGGCCGGCGCCTATGAGGCGCTGAAGGCGGTCGGCATGGAAGGCAATGTGTTGATCGTCTCGGTCGACGGCGGCTGCCCGGGCGTCAAGAACGTCGAGGCCGGCGTCATCGGCGCCACCTCCCAGCAATATCCGCTGCTGATGGCCTCTCTCGGCATCGAGGCGATCAAGAAGTTCGCCGAGACCGGCGAAAAGCCGCAGGCCACCGAAGGCAAGGACTTCGTCGATACGGGCGTGGCGCTGGTCACGGCCAAGCCGGCCGAGGGCGTCGAGTCCATCGATGTCCAGAAGGGGCTGGAACTGTGCTGGGGTTGATCTGACCCGCGCTTGGGCACACTATCGCGAGGCGCGCGGAAAATCCGTGCGCCTCAGGTGAAAGCGCTCCGGGGAGGAGAGCCGGATGACCGAGGCGTCGGCACGCGGCGGGCAGCCGCAGGAGTTCGAGAAGGTTCTGACGGGCAGCGACACTGCGGTGGCGCAGTTCGAGAGCCACGACCGGACGGCGGTGGAGCGGCTCCAGCATTTCCTGCATTCGAGCCCGGCGGCGGTGCCGCTGATCGTGCTCATCGCTTCCCTTGCCGTCTTCGCCTTCGTTATCGGCTCGCGTTTCTTTTCGCCGTTCTCGATGACGCTCATCCTCCAGCAGGTGGCGATCGTCGGCATCATCGGCGCCGCGCAGACGCTGGTGATACTGACCGCCGGCATCGACCTCTCGGTCGGCGCCATCATGGTGCTGACCTCCGTGGTGATGGGCCAGTTCACCTTCCGCTACGGCCTGCCGGCGCCGGTCGCCATCCTGTGCGGCTTCGGCGTCGGTGCGGCCTGCGGCTTCCTCAACGGCTGGCTGGTGTCGCGGGTGAAGCTGCCGCCCTTCATCGTCACGCTTGGCACCTGGCAGATCATCCTGGCCGCCAACTTCCTCTATTCGGCCAATGAAACCATCCGCGCGCAGGACATCGAGGCGCAGGCGCCGCTGCTGCAATGGTTCGGCAACAATATCCGCGTCGGCAACGCCGTCTTCACCTATGGCGTCATCGCCATGGTCGTGCTGGTTCTGGTGCTCTGGTACGTGCTCAACCACACGGCATGGGGCCGGCATGTCTATGCCGTGGGCGACGACCCGGAGGCGGCGGAGCTTTCGGGCGTCAACGTTAACCGCATGCTCTTGTCGGTCTATGTGCTGGCCGGGCTGATCTGCGCGCTGGCAGGCTGGGCGCTGATCGGCCGGCTGGGCTCGGTGTCGCCGACCTCCGGCCAGTTCGCCAATATCGAATCCATCACGGCGGTGGTGATCGGCGGCATATCGCTGTTCGGCGGACGCGGTTCCATCCTCGGCATGCTGTTCGGCGCGCTGATCGTCGGCGTGTTCTCGCTGGCGCTGCGCCTGATCGGCACGGACCCGCAATGGACCTACCTGCTCATTGGCGTGCTGATCATCGCCGCCGTCACGGTGGACCAGTGGATCAGGAAGGTGGCCGGCTGATGCAAAGCGAACCTCTTCTCACGGCGCGCGGCCTGGTCAAGCGCTATGGCCGGGTGACGGCCCTCGACGCGGCCGACTTCGACCTCTATCCGGGCGAGATCCTTGCGGTGATCGGCGACAACGGCGCCGGCAAGTCCTCGCTGATCAAGGCGATCTCGGGCGCCATCACGCCCGATGAGGGCGAGATCAGGCTGGACGGCAAGCCCGTCGCCTTTCGCTCGCCCATGGAGGCGCGCGATGCCGGCATCGAGACCGTCTACCAGAACCTCGCGCTGTCGCCGGCGTTGTCGATTGCCGACAACATGTTCCTCGGCCGCGAGATCAGGCGGCCGGGCGTGCTCGGCAAATGGCTGCGCATGCTCGACCGCCCGGCGATGGAAAAGCGGGCGCGGGCCATGCTTTCCGAACTCGGCCTGATGACCATCCAGAACATCGGGCAGGCGGTCGAAACGCTCTCCGGAGGTCAGCGGCAGGGCGTGGCGGTGGCGCGGGCGGCGGCCTTCGGTTCCAAGGTCGTCATCATGGACGAGCCGACGGCGGCGCTCGGCGTCAAGGAATCGCGGCGCGTGCTGGAACTGATCCTCGACGTGAAGAAGCGCGGCCTGCCGATCGTGCTGATCTCGCACAACATGCCGCATGTGTTCGAGGTGGCGGATCGCATCCACATCCACCGGCTGGGCCGGCGTCTCACCGTCATCGACCCCAAGGAATACACCATGTCGGACGCCGTGGCCTTCATGACCGGCGCCAAGCGGCCACCGGAAACTGCCGTCGCGGCCTGAATTGGGCCATCTTCACCGGCACTGTCGGAAAGCGTATCTGGATTGCGGATCGAAGTGCATGCTTGCGCGTTGATCCGCATCCGCACGCTTGTTTCCCTAAGAGGCAGACCGACAGATGATCCGCACCGTGGCGACCACCCCGTTCGACGACCAGAAGCCGGGAACTTCCGGGCTGCGCAAGAAGGTGCCGGTGTTCCAGCAGGCGCACTATGCGGAGAATTTCATCCAGTCGATCTTCGACGCGCTCTCGGGTTTCGAGGGCAAGACGCTGGTGGTCGGCGGCGACGGCCGCTACTACAACCGCGAGGTGATCCAGAAGGTCGTCGCCATGGCCGCCGCCAACGGCTTCGGCAGGCTGATGATCGGGCAGGGCGGCATCCTGTCGACGCCGGCAGCCTCGCATCTCATCCGCAAATACAAGGCTTTCGGCGGCATCATCCTGTCAGCCAGCCACAATCCCGGCGGGCCGAAGGAGGATTTCGGCATCAAGTACAACGCCGAAAATGGCGGGCCGGCGCCGGAAAAGATCACCGATGCGATCTATGCGCGCTCGAAGGAAATCCGCGAATACAGGATCGCGGATATCGACGAGGTCGACATCGACACGATCGGCAAGGTCGAGGTCGAGGGCATGACGGTGGAAGTCGTCGACCCGGTTCGGGACTATGCCGACATGATGGAAAGCCTGTTCGACTTCAACGCGCTGCGCAGGCTTTTTGACTCGGGTTTCCGCATGCGCTTCGACGCCATGCACGCCGTCACCGGACCCTATGCGAAGGAGATATTCGAGCGTCGCCTGGGCGCGGCCGAGGGCACCTGCCGCAATTTTCGGCCGCTTCCGGATTTCGGCGGTCATCACCCCGATCCCAACCTCGTCCACGCCAAGCATCTTTATGACGAGATGATGGGGCCAGACGCGCCCGATTTCGGTGCCGCATCGGATGGCGACGGCGACCGCAACCTGATCATCGGCAAGGGCATCTTCGTCACCCCCTCGGACTCGCTGGCGCTGCTGGCGGCCAACGCCCGGGTGGCGCCCGCCTATGCGGCGGGGCTGGCAGGCATCGCCCGCTCCATGCCGACCAGCGGCGCGGCCGACCGCGTGGCCCAGAAGCTCGGCATCGGCCTCTACGAGACGCCGACCGGATGGAAGTTCTTCGGCAATCTGCTCGATGCCGGGATGGCGACGATCTGCGGCGAGGAAAGCGCCGGCACCGGCTCCAGCCATGTGCGCGAGAAGGACGGGCTGTGGGCGGTGCTTCTGTGGCTGTCGATCCTTGCCGCGCGCGGCGAAAGCGTGAAGGAGATCGTCGAGACGCACTGGGCCGAGTTCGGCCGCAACTACTATTCGCGCCACGATTATGAAAAGGTCGAGACCACCCGCGCCGACGGGTTGATCGAGGAGTTGCGCGGCCGGCTGCCGGACCTGCCGGGAACGCAGGTGCGCGGCCTGACGGTGGAGACGGCCGACGACTTCGCCTATCACGATCCGGTCGACGGCTCGGTCAGCGAGCATCAGGGCATCCGCATCCTGTTCGCGGGCGGGTCGCGGGTCGTGTTCCGCCTTTCGGGAACCGGCACCAGCGGCGCCACCCTGCGCGTCTATATCGAGCGCTACGAGCCTGACGCGGCAAGGCATGGTCTCGACACGCAGCAGGCGCTGGCCGACCTGATCGCGGCGGCCGACGAGATTGCCGGCATCCGCCGCCATACCGGCCGCGACCGGCCGAGCGTGATTACTTGATTAAGCTACTGCACCAGCACGGAGCGGCCGCAGGTGGCGCCGGTGACGCGCACATCGGCTTCCCCCAGCTTGATGCCGAGAAGGCCGAGCACATTGTCGAGCAGGTCATCCACGGCCGGGGTGACGCCGCGCAAGGCCGGGGAGACGGCTTTCGTCACCGTGCCGAGCAGCCAGCCGAGGTCGATGCCCAGTCCCAGCGGCTCGACCGACAGCTTCAGATCGTCGATCAGGCTTGATGTGAGCGAAGCCGTATAGTCGCTGGTCCTCGCCGTCTTGACTGCTTTCGCATCGATGTCCGCGCGCGTGAAGGTGAGGGCGATCGGCTCGCCATTGCCCATCCTGGCATGGGCGTAGCCCTTGACCTTGATCAGGTCGAGCGAGATCAGCAGCAGTTTCAGGCTGACATCGGCAATCGCCACCGGACGGAACAGCAACCGGCGGGTGAAGTCGGCGAAGCCCGAGCCATAGGCCTCCGCGATATAGAGTTCCGCGATGCCGGGCGTCGTACCGACCCGGACGCGGATGCTCTCCGGCCGGCCGGTCGGGCATTCGATCGAGTTCAGCCGCGCCTCGGCATAGGCGATTTCGACATGCAGCGGCAGCCTGATCGACAGAAGGTGGATACCGCCGCCGAGATTGCCGGCAAGGGGGCTGACGGTGGCGACGAGGCTGATGCGCGTCTGGGCGGTGCGCACGACCGTTCCCTCCTCGCCGACCGCCAGCCATGGCGAGCTTTGCGGCGGCTCGCCGATCGCGATGTTGAGCTTGAGCGAGCCGAGACCGGGCAGGGTGCCGCCGAGATCGACGGCGACCTGATGATCGCCATTGGCGATTGCCGCGCTTGCCGTCAGCATCGACAGCACATTGGCCGCGATGTCGAGCCCCGCCGGCCGCTGGCCGATCCCCAGCCTGGCGACGTTGCCCAGATCGATCAGGCTGCGCAGCGAAACCAGAAGGTTGGCGCTCGAGCGCGCGCCCAGCGTTTGCAGCGCGATGCGGGTGGTGCTGTCGAGGCC
This sequence comes from Aquamicrobium terrae, assembly GCF_040545735.1. Classification (GTDB taxonomy): domain Bacteria; phylum Pseudomonadota; class Alphaproteobacteria; order Rhizobiales; family Rhizobiaceae; genus Mesorhizobium; species Mesorhizobium terrae_A. The sequence continues at coordinate 488,732 of NZ_JBEPML010000002.1, read as the reverse complement.
CGGCACGTCGGCCATGGCGGCGGCGATCTGGCCGATACGGACATCCGAGGCCAGCACGTCGGAATAGGTGCCGGCGGTGATGCCGATGCGGGTGGCGAGCGCGTCGAGGAAGGGCAGCACGCCGATGTCGGCCTTCGCCAGTGCCTCATAGTCCATGACGCTCAGACTGATGTTGCCGCCAAGCAGGCCGCCGAGCAGCGCGTTGAGCAGGCCACCGTCGAGCCGGAGCAGGCGCGAGCCGACGGAAAAGGAGGCCTCGGCGGTGCTGCTGGCGATAGCCGAGGTGCCGATCACCGGCGGGGCCATGACGCTGCTTCCGAAATAGAGGCGGCCGGTCTTCTTCAATGACACCTGCACCGCATTGTAGGGCTGGACGCCGGGCTTGAAGCGGCTGGCGACGGATTCGCTGGAGTTAGGGATGTAGCGGCCCTTGACCACCTCCGCCACCGGCCTGCCGGGAAGGGGCGGCGTCGTGTCGCCGGCCGGGCGCAGCAGGACGGAGCCGAGGCCGTTGTCGGCCAGCGTGGCGGCCACCACCGCTTCCGCACTGCCGATATTGGCGTTCGCGGCGATGGCGGCGATGTCGGTGATGGCCTGGGCGTGGCGGCGCTCGGTGTAGAGCGCGCCTTCGTCCACCGCGAAGGCGGTGAGCACGATGGCGAAGGGCAGGGTCAGTGCCGTCATCACCGCGAAATTGCCCCGGGAATTCTTGAGGAACCGTCTGACGCGGCGCGGCGCGCGTGCGAGGTTCTTTTCCATCACAGTCCTCCCAGCCTGATGGTGGATTGCCGCTGGATCGTCTTGCCCGGCATGGCGATGCCGTGGAACAGGTTCCAGATCGGCAGGTCGGTGGCGTCATAGCTGACGGAAACCACGAAGCGGCTACCGTCCATCGCGCTGTCGCGGGCATCGACGGTGAGCTTGCGCGGATCCAGGAACGGATAGCCGGCACCGTTGCGGGTGATGAAGTCGTTGACGAGGTCGGTGCGCTCCTGTGCCGACAGCCCGCCCATGGAGATGCGGGCCGCATCGGCGGCGAGTTGCTGCACCGAATGGCTGGCGCCGAAATAGATGCCATAGGCAATCATGCCGAGCAGAAGCATCAGGAAAATCGGGGCCAGGATGGCGAACTCGATGGCGGTGGCAGCCCGGCGACATCGGCAAAAACGGCCGAGGCGGCTTGTTTGAGGTGAAGCATTGATCATGAGCATATCCAGCATCATGCAACCTCAGACTGTCTAAAATTGACAATAATCAACTTTAAAGTGCAAAGGTTTACCGATGATTACGGGGCGGAATTGTTCAGGATCGCGCTTGCTCGATATGTCCAACCATATATAACCACATTGACGAAGCTGATCCCGAGACGCCTGCGATGCCTCTTTTCCGACTGCTGCTTGTTGCATTTTTCGCCCTTCAACTGGTTGTGGTGCCGGCCGTTGCCGAGGCGGCGCGACATTTCGTCGATGCCGCCGGCAGGTCGGTCGAGATTCCGGACAGGATAGAGCGCGTGCTGGCTGCCGGCCCGCCGGCCTCGGTGCTGCTTTATGTGCTGTCGCCGGAAAAGATGGTGGGCTGGGTGCGCAGCCCCTCGGCCGCCGAAAAGGAATTCCTCGCCGCCCCCTATCGCGACCTGCAGGAAACCGGACGCCTCACCGGGCGCGGCAATACCGCCAATATCGAGATGGTGCTGTCCATGAAGCCGGACATCATCATCGATGTCGGCAGCGTCGATGCCACCTACGCCTCGCTGGCCGACCGGGTGCAGGAGCAGACCGGCATTCCCTATGTGCTGATCGACGGCGCATTCGCGCGTACGCCGGAAACCCTCCGCGAGGTGGCGGGCCTGCTGGGCGTCGGGACGCGTGGCGAGGAACTCGCATCCTATGCCGAGCGCACCATGGACTGGCAGAAGCAGGCGGTGGCCGGCATCCCGGACGCCGAGCGCCCGCGCGTCTATTACGGGCGCGGACCGGACGGGCTGGAAACGGGCGCGGCCGGATCGATCAACATGGAAATCCTCGACGTGTGGGCGCGCGCAATGTCGCCGTGCTGTCCGGTTCCGGCGGCCTTTCCAACGTCTCGATCGAGCAGGTGCTGGGCTGGGACCCGGATGTGATCCTGACGCTCAACCCCGACTTCCAGAAATCGGTCATGACCGATCCGACCTGGGCCAATCTCAGGGCGGTGAAGGAGGGCAGGGTCTACAGGGCGCCGACGCTGCCCTACGGCTGGTTCGACTCCCCGCCCGGCGTCAACCGCCTGATGGCGGTGACCTGGCTGACGGCGATACTCTATCCGGGCAAGGGCGAGTTCGACCTGCGGGAGCGGACGCGCGAATTCTATCGTCTCTTCTATCAGGTCGATCTGTCGCAAGAGCAGCTTGACCGGCTTCTGGCCGAGTCCATGGGGCGGTGAGGATGAGCGAAACGTTGCCGGAGATCGGCAGGCAGGGGCGCGCCTCCCGCTTGCGGCCGCTGCTGCCGCCGGCCCTGCTGGCGGTCATCGTGGTTCTTGCCCTCTCGGCCGGCAAATATGACGTCTCGCTGTCCGACATGGCGCTGGTCATCTGGTCGCGCCTGACCGGCATGCCGAGCGGCCTCGACGCCACCGTGGAAACGGTGGTCTGGAACGTGCGGCTGCCGCGCGTGCTGGCCGGGCTGCTGGTCGGCGCCTCGCTGGCCGCGGCCGGCGCGGTCTATCAGGGCCTGTTCCGCAATCCGCTGGTTTCTCCCGATATTCTGGGCGTATCGGCCGGGGCCAGCCTTGGTGCCGTCGGCGGCATCTTCTTCTCCCTGCCGGTGCTGGCGATCCAGGGCATGGCCTTCGCCGGCGGGCTCGTGGCGGTTGCGATGGTCTATCTGGTCGGCTCCATGGTGCGCGGCCGCGACCCCATCCTGGTGCTGGTGCTGGCGGGCGTGGCGATCGGGGCGCTGCTCGGCGCCTGCATCTCGCTCCTCAAGGTCCTTGCCGATCCCTACAACCAGCTTCCCGCCATTACCTTCTGGCTGCTCGGCAGCTTGGCCAGCATCACCCGTGCCGATGCCGTCTCCATCATGCCGGCCGTGCTGGTCGGGCTGGTGCCGATGGTGCTGCTGCGCTGGCGCATGAACCTGATGACGCTGGACGAGGAGGAAGCGCGCGCGCTCGGCATCGAGACCGGCCGGTTGCGCCTGTTGCTGGTGGCAGCGGCAACGCTGATGACGGCGGCCGCGGTTTCCGTGTCGGGTATCATCGGCTGGGTCGGGCTGGTCATGCCGCACATCGCCCGCAGCCTCGTCGGGCCGGATTTCGGACGGCTGCTGCCGGCCTCGCTGATGCTCGGCGGCGGCTATCTGGTCGGGGTCGATGCGCTGGCGCGCACCGTCGCCCAGATCGAGGTGCCGCTCGGCATCCTGACGGCGGTGATCGGCGCGCCGTTCTTCCTCTGGCTGCTGGCGAGCGGGAGGCGCGGCTGGCAATGATGATGAGCGCGCGCGAACTTGCCTTCGGCTATCGCGGCACGCCGGTGGGCGAGGGCGTGACGCTGGCGGTCGAGGCGCGCAATGTGCTGTGCCTGATGGGCCCCAACGGTTGCGGCAAGACCACGCTGTTCCGCACGCTGCTCGGCCTGCTGCCGCCGCTGGCCGGCAGGCTGGAACTGCATGGCCGGCCGGTGCAGGAATTCAGCCGCCCGGAATTCGCCCGCCACGTCGCCTATGTGCCGCAGGCCGGCTCGTCCTATTTCCCGTTCAGCGTCATGGAGGTGGTGACCATGGCGCGGGCCAGCCGCATCGGCACCTTCGCCACGCCATCCGCCCATGATCGGCAGATATCGATGGCCGCGCTGGAGCGGCTCGGCCTTGTCCATCTCGCCGGTCGGTCGTTCACCGAAATCAGCGGCGGCGAGCGGCAGATGACGCTGATCGCGCGGGCCCTGGCGCAGGAAGCGGAACTGATCGTTATGGACGAGCCGACCGCCAGCCTCGATTTCGGCAACCAGGCGCGGGTGCTGGATTGCATCAACGAATTGCGCGGCTCCGGTCTCGCCATCGTGCTGTCGACCCACGACCCCGGCCATGCCTTCGCCTGCGCCGACCGCGTAGCGTTGATGAAGAAGGGCCGGATCGTCGGGCTGGGCACGCCGCCGGAGGCAGTCACGCCGGAGACGCTGCGCGGCCTTTACGGTGTCGAGGTCGCGGTGGAGTTCATGCAAGGGGCCGGGCGCAGCATCTGCGCGCCGGCGCTTGGCCGTTTCCGGCAGCAGGAGTGACGAAATGGTGAGGGAAAACGAGATCCGAAAGGGCGAGCGGGCCGTGGAGGCGCCGCCCGCGACCGATGCCGGGCTGGTGTTCATCGGGCGCATTCACACGCCATGGACATCGCGCATGGCGACGCCGCGGCAGGGGCGCCGCGACGGCCCCATCTGCCGCATCGAGGTCTTCGAGCCATGGGTCGAGGCGCTGGCCAATATCGAGGAGTTCGAGGAACTGGAGGTGCTCTACTGGCTGCACCTGTCGCGGCGCGATCTGGTGCTGCAAAGCCCCGCCAATGACGGTTCGGCGCGCGGCACCTTCTCGATCCGCTCGCCGGCGCGGCCCAATCCCATCGGCACCTCGATCGTCGCGCTGGCCGGGCGCGAGGGCAATGTGCTTCTGGTGCGCGGCATGGACTGCCTCGACGGCACGCCGCTCATCGACCTGAAGCCTGAACGGACAGGCTTCACGCCCATCGCCCCGCCGCAGCCGGGCGATTTCGAGGTAGGGTAAGCCCCCAGTGGAAATGCCCGCCGGCAATCGCAATTGCCGGCGGGTGTTGTCGGGGAGGATGCTTCAGAACGTGATGCGAGAGTTCAGATAGAAGGTGCGGCCGGGCTCGGGGAACCCGTCACGCATCTCGTAATGCTTGTCGAGCATGTTGCGGACGCCGGCGGTAATCGAGGTCTGCTCATTGATCGCGTATTCCACATTGAGGTTGGCGAGGCCGAAGCCCGGCAGCTTCCTGTAGTTGCCTCCGCCTATGCTGGACCAGCGTCCGCTCGACAGTTCGAGGCCGGGCGAAATGGTGAGCTTTTCGATCGGGCGCCAATGGGCATAGAGATATGCCACGTGCTCGGGCCTGCCCTCCGGCCTCAGGTTCGGACTTGCGGGATTTTTCAGTTCGCTCTTCAGCAAGGTGTAGTTGCCGCCCAGCGTGAGTTCGGGAAGCACGTCCCACTCGCCGGAAACCTCGAACCCGTAATACTGCGCCTTGCCGACATTCTGGGCCTGGGTGCAGTTGACGCCACCGCCGCCTATCGGTGCGCACGAGAGCCCGGATACGCTGATGATGGCATTGCTGACATCGCTGTAGAACACGGCGCCGCCGATCCGCGCGTCACCGTCGAGGACGGTGGCCGTGCCGCCGATCTCGTAGTTATAGGCGCGCTCGGCCTCGAGCCCGGGATTGGGGATATTGGTGCCGAAGCGGGTGCTGTAGCGCTCAAAGAGATTGGGGAAGCGCGTACGGGCCGACAGGCTGGCGTGAAGTTCCAGGTCCGGCGTCGCCCGCCAGATCGTCGCCCCTTGCCAGTTGAACGCGTCCATGCTGGTGAGCGATGCGCTGTCGATGGTTCCGCCGGGCGAGCCGCCGCCGGGAGGATTCGGAGGCGTATAGAACTCCGCTCGTATGGTCTTTTGCGTGTCGTAGCTCAGGCCTGCGACGAGATCGAGGGTTTCGGTGGCGTGGAAGGTGTTCTCCGCTGCCACGGACCAGGTGTCCTCCGACCTCTGCACCGTCGGTTCCCAGCCGGTCCAGCCGGCAGGGACGCCAGTGGTGCGACCGGGCCATTCGTGATCCGTGTTCCGGTGCGCGTCGCGCCGGTAGTGGAGGGCGGTCTTCAGCGTGTTCATGGGGATCAGCTCCGTGCCGCCCTCCACGCTGAAGCCGTAGGCGTAGTCCTTGTAGTAGCTGTCGAAGCCCCGCACCGATTGCGAATCGAAGTTCACGTCGTCGAAGGCGGACAACAGGTTGTCGAACGTGTTGTAGTAGGTCTTCGTCTTCACATAGGACGCATCGCCGATTGCTGTGTGAGAGTTGAACGACGCGCTGGAAACGTTCCAGTAAGGCCAGGTCCAGTTGTTCTGCCAGCCGCCGTTCGGCGTGATGCCGCGCACATTGTCGCGAATGTGGTAGGGCGCCCCCTTGCTGCCTTCCTGGTGCGTGTAACTGACGACGTATTCGTCGGTTGCGTTGGGCGTCAAACCGGCCTTGAGATTGATGCGCCAGTCCTCGACCTGGCTGAAGTCGCGGCGGCCCGGCCCCTGCACGGGGTCGCCGCCGCCCGGCGGCGGTACGGGATTGTAGTTGCGCGACAGGAACCAGCCGTCACTGTCGCGGACCGCACCGCTGGCCTGAAGGTAGAACATCTCCTGTTTCGTGCCGACGGAGCCGAACAGCGTATAGCCGGACAGCTTGCCGGTGTTGCCGAGTTCGAAGCCGGCGCGCACTTCGCCTTCCAGTTCCCTGGTCGGCTTGCGGGTGACAAGATTGATGGCGCCGCCCATGCCGCCGGGGCCGTCGAGAACCGAGACATAGCCCTTGTGGACCTGGATTTCGGCAAGGTCCGGCGTCAGGAAGCGGCCGACGTCGATCCGGTTGTCTGCCGGCAGGTAGATGCGCACGCCGTCGATCGACAGCGGCACCTGCCAGCGGTCGAAGCCGCGCACATAGATCATGCGTTCATTGCGCTGGCCGCCGGAGTTGGAGACCTCGACGCCCGGCACGGTGCGCAGGGCATCGTCCAGCGTGTTGCGGTTCTGGGTGCGCACGTCTTCGGAAGAAACGACGCTCTGCGAGACGGCCTGACCGCTGGTTCCGCCAACCTGCTGGTCGCCATAGACGGTGATCCGCCCCAGGACGAACACGTCCTCATCGGCCTTCCTGGCGCGAGGCTTCTTGTCCTTTTCGTTGGACTGGACCTCTGCAATTTCGCTCTCGTCGGTCTGCGCCAGCGCCTGCTGGGCAGACATGACGGTGGCCAGCGCTGTAAGCGCTACACCCATGTAGACATATCGCAATTTGACATCCCCCGGAAAAATCACACCATAAAACGGATTCTGAGCGAGATGTCTCTCACTAGAATCAAAGTGTTATATTCATAAAAATATATCGCTGCCAAGAGCAAGCCCTATTTCCGTGACCGGGCACCGGTTTGGGATGTCATGAGCCGGCTCTTGCAGAAGGCGCTTCTTGCCTCTATATCGATAGCACCCTACTAAATAGGAGTGCATTAAATGGACGCTGGCGAGCAGTTCGCCGTCGAGCTTTCCCGTGTGAGCCGGCTGTGGCGCAAGCGCATCGACGAGCGGCTGCGCCATCTCGACCTCACCCAGGCGCGCTGGATGGTGCTGTTGCAGCTTTCGCGTGCTGCGCCTGTTTCCCAGCGCGAACTGGCCGACACCATCGGTGTCGAGGGTCCGACCCTGGTGCGGGTGCTCGACAATCTGGAGCGTCAGGGCCTTGTCCTGCGCCGGGCGTGCCCGGGCGACCGGCGCGTCAAGCTGGTCGAGCTGGCCGAGGGCGCCGGACCTGTCCTGGCCGAGATTTCGCGTATCGCCGCCGGGCTGCGGCGCGAATTGCTGGAAGACGTGGCTGCCGAGGAATTGGGCCGGGCGCGCGAGCTTCTGAAAATCATTGGAGATCGTTTGGAGTCGGGCACCGGTGGATAAGGTAGTGGAACTGCGTAAGGAAAAGGAAGTGGCCGAGGCCGTGGAGCCGCAAGTGTCCGTCGATGCGCCGGCCACACCGCGAAGGGCGCGCGGCCGCATGGGTGGGGGCAGGCTGCGGCTGCTGCTGGTCGTCGCCGCGCTGGTGGCGGCGGCGCTGGTGGTGTGGCCGTGGCTGGCGCACCGCTGGAGCCATGTCGCCATCAACGATTCGCGGATCGCCGCCAATCTGGTGACGGTCGGCAGCGAGGTCAGCGGCCGGGTCACCACCGTCGATGTCATAGCCGGCGACCAAGTGAAGAAGGGCGACCTTCTGGCCTCGATCGACAGCGAGAATGCCCGGCTCGAACTTGCGGCGCTCGATGCCCAGATCGAAGGCGTGAGCGCCCAGCAGGCGCAGCTTCGCGCCGAGCAGGACATGGTCCGCACCCAGGTGACGGCAAAGCTGGCGGCCGGCGAGGCGCAGCTTGTCGCCGCCGAGGCCAATCACCGCGCCAGCGAAGCGACCCTCGCCAGCGCGAAGAGCCGCTTCGAGCGCGTCAGCCGTCTGGCCACCAGCAAGGTCACGTCCGAGCAGGTGCTGGAGGAGGCGCAGGCCGCCCTGTCGACGGCGACCGAACAGGAAAAATCCGCCGCCGCCGCCATTTCCACCGCCCGCGCCAATCTGGACGTGGTGCAGGCCGAACAGGCGCAGATCGCGGTGCTCGACCGCCAGATCGCCGTTCTCGACAGCCAGAAGGCGGCGCTTGCGGCCCAGCGCGGCCAGAAGCAGGTGGATCTGGGCCGGCGCGAGATCCGGGCGCAATTCGACGGCGTCATCGACAGCACCTTTGTCGAAGCCGGCGAATATGTGGGGCCGGGCACGCGGCTTCTCATCTACCACGACCCGGGCGTGATCTGGGTCGACGCCAATGTCAAGGAAACCGACTTCGGCCGGGTGAAGCTCGGTGCGCCGGCCAGCATCACGGTCGATGCCTATCCGCAGCTCAAGGTCGAGGGCAAGGTGGCGCGCATCGGCGAGGCGGCGACCAGCCAGTTCGCGCTGCTGCCCAGCCCCAATCCGAGCGGCAACTTCACCAAGATCACCCAACGCCTGCCGATCCGCATCGCCATCGACCAGCATGACGGGCTGCTTCGGCCCGGCATGATGGTGGAAGTGAGCGTCGATGTCGTCAATTGAAGGCCTGTTCGACCGATACGGGCCGTCCTACCGCTGGTTCGCCACCGGCACGGTGATGGTGGCGACCATCGCGGTGGTGCTGTCGACGACCATCGTCAACGTCGCCATTCCCGACGTGATGGGCGCCTTCGGCATCAGCCAGGTGCAGGCGCAGTGGCTTTCCACCGGATTTCTGGCCGCGATGACCGCGACCATGCTGCTGACCGACTGGGCCGAGCGCGCTTTCGGCCAGCGCACCACCATGGTGGGGGCGCTGACCATATTCATGGCCGGGTCGGTGCTCGGCGGCCTCGCCCCGAACGAGACCATCCTGACGGTCGCGCGCGTCATCCAGGGCGCAGCGGCGGGGGTGATCCAGCCGCTCGCCATGATCCTGCTGTTCCAGATTTTCCCGCCGAACCAGCGCGGTGCGGCGATGGGCATATTCGGCATCGGCGTCGTGCTTGCCCCGGCGCTGGGGCCGTGGATCGGCGGCATGCTGATCGATGCCTTCAGTTGGCGCTACGTGTTCTATCTCGGCATTCCCTTCGCCGTCATCGGCATCCTGCTCGCCAATCTCTTCCTGCCCGTGCGCAAGCAGACAGGCCCGCGCCCCGGTTTCGACTGGGGCGGCATGGTGCTGCTGAGCCTGTTTCTGGCAACCGTGCTCAACGCGCTGACCAATGCGCAGCGGCTCGGCTGGTCATCCGATCCCATTCTTCTCCAGTTCGCCGTGGCGGCGGTCGCGATCACCGGTTTCGTGTGGTGGGAGACGACGAGCGCCAAGCCCATGCTCGATCTCAGGCTGTTCGCCAACGTGCCGTTCTCCTCGGCCTCGCTGGTCGCCTTCATCATGGGCGCCGGGCTGTTCGGCTCCACCTATCTGGTGCCGCTGTTCGTGCAGACCATACAGGGCCTGACGCCGACGCAGGCGGGCCTGCTGCTGATGCCGTCCGGCTTCGTGCTGGTGGTGATCTTCCCGATTGCGGGGCGGCTGTCGGACAAGGTTCCGGCCGGCTATCTGATCGGCATCGGCATGCTGATCTTCGCCTGGTCGTCGTGGCTGACGGCTTCGGTCAGCGTCGACACCGCCTTCTGGACCCTGGCCTGGTGGACGGTGATCTCGCGGATCGGGCTTGGCCTGCTGTTTCCGTCGCTGACCGCCGGCTCGCTCAAGGTGCTGCCGCGCGAACTGGTGGCGCAGGGCTCCGGGGCGATCAACTTCATCCGCCAGCTCGGTGGCGCCTTCGGCGTCAATCTTCTGTCCGTGTTCCTGGAGCGGCGCACCGTCTACCATGCCGATGCGCTGACCGCGACGCAGACCAGCCACAACCCCGCCACCATGGATCTGTTGTCCACCGTGGCCGGCATCGCCAAATCCGGCGGTCTGCCCGACTATCAGCAGATTCCGGCCGCGCTCCAGTTCCTCGGGCAGGTGATCTCGATACAGGCCAACACGCTGGCTTTCCATGACGGTTTTTTGATCGTCACCGTGGTCTTCCTGATCGCCCTGGTGCCGACCTGGATGCTGCATCGCGCCCAGCGCAAGCCGCACGGCGTCTGATACCGCGACGGCGGGGCATTTCAGGGGCTGCATACCAATGCGCCCGCTTCGGCCCACATCGGGCCGACAAGCGTCATGAATGCTGGCTTCGGCGAAAAGCCGAAAGCTGAATTGATCGGCTATTCAGTTTTCTCGGGCAGCTTCTTCTGGGTCGTCTGGGCCTCCGCTGCCGATGCCGTCTCGGTGTTCTTTACGCTGGCTGTCGTCGTTTGCTTGTCCACCGAGGCCGATACGTTCGAATGCCATGCGCATTCCGCGGCGGCTGCCGACACGGAAAGACCAAATGCTGCGGCGAATGCGAGGAATGTCTTCATCGTCGTTCTCCTGCTGCGTCGATCGCGAAAAGGTAACCTCTCGCCCCGGAAACAAGAAATCACGTTTTGCTTCCCGCACCCGGGCGCCGGACAGCAACGCCCTGCCGGGCCAAGGGCGGTGGGCTTTGAAGAAGCCCCTGTCAGATGGGAATGGGCTCGACCTGAAGTTTTTGGGTGAGGGCAGATATTTCCGCGTCGAAGGACCGTCTCATATCGCGCTTTTCGCCGTCGCTCAGCCAGGTGGCCTCGATCCCGGCCAGCGCCAGTGCCGCTGCTTCCGTAGCGGAGAGTCCAAGCCGCTCCTGTGCGGTGACATAGGATTGACCGATGTCCGTCTTGAACATCGGCGGATCGTCGGTGGCAATGGTGAGATTGAGGCCGGCCTCGCGCATCTTCCCGATGCTGTCCCAGCGCTTCTTCATCCGTGACGCAATGCAGGTGTGGGAGCCTACGGTGCATGCGATGCCGCAGTCACGGCAGCGTCGCACCACCGCCGGGTCGGCCAGCATATTGTAGCCATGGTCGAGCCGGTCGCAGCCGAGCAGGTCGAGGCAGTCCGTTACGTGCGAAGGAGGCGCCTGCTCCAATGTCTGGTTGTCTTCACAGACATGGGCCGTGCAACGAAGGCCGGCTTTCCTGGCCATCGCATAGGCTTCGACAAACAGATGAGGCTTACCCTTGTATTCCGCGCAGTCCATGCCGATGCCGATCACCCGCTCGCGTGGGTGATTGACGACGTCACGCACCATGTCCAGGGCCGAGCCGGAACCCAGCTCCCGATTGATGGACGGGATCAGCCTTCCGACGACGCCGAACTCCTTCTCGGCGGCTTCAAGCCCTTCGATATAGCCGTCCACCATGGTCGTGTAGGAGATGCCTTGCGGATAGTGGTACTGAGGATTGAAGAACAGTTCCGCATAGCGCAGGTTTCCGGCAACGGCTGCATCGCGCAGGGCCTCGTACGAGACCCGGGCAAAATCCCCCTTGTCCTTTATGCATCCCGCTATGCGTTCCAGGACGTCGAGGAAGTCGTAGAAATCCTGGAAATCATAGATCTTTTCGGCGTCCCAGGTGGGGAGATCGACGCCATTCTTGCGGGCAAGGTCGAACAGCGTTCGAGGTTGGAGCGTACCGGCCAGGTGGAAATGAAGATCGACCTTCGGCAGGCGGCGCAGGTACTGGTCCAGGTTCATGGTGTCTTCTTTCACACAGCCGATGCGTTGTTGCCGAGCGCGACTGGCTTGCATGGCGTCTTCGACGGCATCAGCCAGTCCAGCCCGAAAGTGATTGCGAGATTGGCGGCAAAGGCCACGAGGCCGACATTGGCGCCTCCGAAGTTCACTTCCGTTGCATAGAGCACGACCGCTGCCACCACGCCGACGACCAGGCCGCTGCCAACCGAAGTTGCCGAAACACGGCGACCGAAGAAGACGGCAAGCCACGCTGCGCCGAACTGGATTGCGATATAGTTGCTGAAGTTGAGGACGCCGATCATCAGCTTCGGCACGACGAGCGTCAGCGAGGCGGCAACGATGAGGAACACCGCGATCGTGATTCGCGTCCACCGGCGCTGCGCCGTCACCGGCACGCTTGGCAGGAGATTGCGCGTGACGATTGCGGAACAGCTGAGCGCGTTGACGGAAAGCACCAGGATACCGGCAAGACAGGCGCCCGCTATCACGAAGCCGACCAGCCATGGCGGCAGGAGGCCGTGGGCGACATCGAGGAAAATCCGGTTTGCGTTCCCGGCATTGGGAAAGGCCGTGAGTGCATAGAGGGCGACGATGGCGCCAAACGGCAACATGATGAGATAGAGGGGCATGAAGACGGTCGCGCTCTTCACCGCCGCCTCGGATTTTCCCGTAAAGACAAAGGGGCTGACCGAAGGCTGCAAATAGAGCCCGAATCCCTGGAACAGGATCGTGGTGATCGCGAAGGTGAGGGCGGGCCCGGTCATGCTCAAATGGCTCGCGGGCATCGATATCGGCATGGGCTCCGCCGGCGCACCCCAGATCGCCCAGAAGGCAGCAACGCCGACGGCGACGATGCCGACCATCATTGCGATGTCCTTGATGAAGGCGACAAAGGCGGAGCCTTTCACCCCGGCGAGACCGACGTAGACGAAGGCCAGGCACCCGGCAGCACCGAGGAGACCGGCCGGGCTCAGTTCAAGCCCCAGTTCGCCGAGAGCCACCTGGATACCGACGAACTGGAATTGCCCCCATGTCGCAACCGCGATCAAGGCCCCGATCGACATGACGATTTCGAGATTGCGGCTTTCAAAGTGTCGTCCGAACACTTCCGGAACCGTAAGCGCATTGTGCCGCTTGGCGGCGCGCCAGATCAGGGGCGCGGTAAAATAGGCGAAGGGATAGGCAAGCAGCAGATAGCCCATGTACCAATAGGCGCTTTCCAGGCCCTTGGCATATATCCCCGCCGGGAAAGCCAGGATGGAGCCGATGGAGTAAACCTCGCCCACGGCAAGGACGAAGACCAGGAAGGCGGGCATGGACCTGCCGGCTACCAGCATGTGATTAATGTCGAGGTTCTTGATGCCGAAGCGGGCCGCGGCCGCGGCGGCAATCGACAGAGCCATCACCAGTACGAAGACGAAGATCATCATGGCTGATCTTCCTCGGCGCCGACGTAGTGCTGGCGGTCGAAGCAGTACCAGCAGACGATGAGACACAGGGCCGTTGCCGGGATGCACAGGAACATCCACAGCAACAGGACCGGGATGCCTTGCCAGGTAAGGTTGGGGTCGTTCAGGAAAGGCGGGACGATTACGATCAAAAGGATCGGTACGCCCATGCCGATCAGCATGGTCGGTAATTTGGACACTCGAGTCTCCTCCCTCGGGTTGCGGTCTGAGATTCCTAGGTCAGGCTAGCTTTCACCTGTCCTGCCAGCGTCTGGAGCCGTACGACGCAGATGGTCGAATACGAGGTCCATCGCCCATTGAATGGTGTCGGCCACTTCCTGGCCGGACATCCCGAATTCCTCGCGCAACGTGTGCCAGGCCAGCACGTTGTCCAGATATGTCACGACAGCCTCGGCGCGGCGTCGCTCTTTCTCGCTGAGGCCGCTGGTCAGCGGCGCCAGAACGTCCCGGCTCAGTTCGATGAATTGCTTTCGGAATTCGCTGCGGGCCGTGCGCCCCACCCGGCTGACGGCGATGGCATGCGCCAGACGGGGATGCTTGTCGAATTGCGCGCATGCCTGGCGGAACCCGTTTGACAGGTCCTCCGGTCCGCTGGAGGGGATGAGCCTGAAGATATTGGCGCTGATCCATTCGCCGGCAGCCGAGATCAGGTCCGCCCGGGTAGGAAAATGGCGGAATATCGTTCTTTCGGCCACATTGGCCGCCCGCGCCAGGGCAGCCATCGATATCTGATCGATTTCATCGTCTTCGAGCAACTCGACCAAGGCGCGCACGATCCTGTCGCGGGTCATGGCTGCCTGCTCTTCCCTGAGTGTGATTGGTCTCGATTCAGACTTCATGTCATAGTCATGACACTAAGTCCTGATCATGTCAAACCCGGAGATTGCGATCGGTACAGGAAGACGCCCGGTCCCGTCGCCGGCGATGGCCCGCTGAAGCTGCCTCGGGAGATGAGAACGGCAGGGCTGGCCCATTCGCGGGCCAGCCCTGCCGGGGCAGTTGCTATTCGATGATATCGACAATCTCGTTCGTAGCGGGGTCGACGACGATCGTCCGCCCCTCGACGACGGCATAGCGGTAGTCGACTTCCGGAACCTCGTGAAGCACTACCGTTTCGGGCACCTTGGCGCCCAGATTCAACTCCAGCCCCAGGATTTCGACGGAGGCGACCGGATTCTGCGTCACATATTCGCGAATGACGGTGCGCTGCTCGGGTTGGATGACAATCGTTTCGCTGGGCTGGGAGGGGACAATCACCGTATCCTGAGCGTTGGCCACGCCGAGGCCGGCAAGGGTGGCGCAAACGGCAAAAGTAGCAAGAAGCGGTTTCATGGGATTTCTCCTTTCAGACACCCAATGCTGGAGGAGAAATGCAGGGCCAAGGGGCCCCGTTCCGCAATGAAATAAGGTCATTTTGCGACTAGCGCCGGTCCTGCCGCAGGCAGCCGGCGACGAGGCGGTATGCCTCACGGCCCAACCGGCAGGATCGTTCCCTGCGCGATCGCGCAAAGCTGCTCCCCGCCGTCTTCCCGGGAGAGGATTTCGCATTGGCAGACGGCCTGGCGTTTCCCTTTGCCGACGGTTCTTGCCCGGGCGACAAGATAGTCGCCCCTTGCCGGCCGCAGGTAGTTGATCTTGAATTCGGAGGTCAAGGCGTCACCGCCGAGGGCGAGCCCGCCGGCAAATGTCAGGGCGTTGTCCGCAAGATAACTCAGCACGCCTCCATGAACAAAGCCGTGCTGTTGGCGGTGATGGCCGGAAATGGTCAGGCCGATCTCGGCATGGTCCGCGCCGACCGAAAGCAACTTCGCTCCGATCCAGCGGGTGAATGGTTGCGAAGCGAAGACTTCCTGCGCGAACGCCTTCAGGTTGGGCATCGGCAAATATTCCTGCGAGAGGAGCAGGCTATCAAATGCTTCATGCAGCCTTCAACATCTCTTCGATCTCGGCGATCGGGTGATTTGTCAGCGTCTTGGGGATTTCGGCGGCGACCCGCGATGTCACCTCCTCATGCAGTTGCTTCCGCAACTCGCCCAGCACTTGCGGAGGCGCGATGATGACGATTTTCTCGAAACGGACGGCATGGGCCAGCACGTAGAGCCGGTCGGCGATCTGGTCGGCGAAACGTTCCTTGCCGATGCGATGCCAGTCGGTTTCCTCGTAGGCGCTGTTGTGGGCCGACGGTCCGTCGCTGTGGCGGCCGGGCCGTTCCGTTCCCTGTTCTCTGGTCGGTGGATTGGCCTGCTCCAGTTCCCGCATGACTTTGAAATCAGGGAATTCGGTGTCTCCATGGTTTCTGAGGAAAAGGGCCTTTTCTCCATCTGCGACCAGGACCCAAAGACCGTGCTTCAAAATCATCGCATTGCTCTCCTTAGTTTTAACCCTGAACCGAAGGCGGTCGGCTGCCCTTTCAACCGCCCTTTTTCTTGAGCGCGTCACCAAGGTCGCGCTTTTCTGGATCTTTCAGATTCTCACCCGCGGCGTCGCGATCCTTTTCGGGATTGTCCTTTGCAGGCAGGTATCCTCGCGGCCGGTTCTCAGGCGGGCCTTCCCAACGGGGTTTTTGATCGGAGGTTCCGGCGTCTCCCTGAGGGTTTGGAGCCGGCGCTTCCCGCACATCACGGGGCGGATTGGTGTCGCTGTTCCCGATCCCGCCTGGCGGGCGCCTGTTTTCGGCGGCTTTATCCGAGACGTTGTCATTCTCGTCCCGGTTGCGTTTGGGCATCGGTTTTCGAGCCCCGCTTTCATATTCGGTTTTCTCAACCATCGTTCTTCTCCAACTCGTCATGAGAGGAGAATGACGGCTCTGGAGATAGGTTCCGTCACGAGAGGATCTAGGAGGTGCCGCCGATTCCTGACCCGCCTGGAACAGCCCAAGTCACATGTGTGACGTGTGACGCGCTTTCTTGGTCACATGTTCTCATGGCCGATATCGTCTATCGCCATGAATTTATTGAGGAAATCGGCTTTTTCGGGAGATTTTCGACTGGTCGGAGTGGCAGGATTTGAACCTGCGACCCCATCGTCCCGAACGATGTGCGCTACCAGGCTGCGCTACACTCCGTGACCAGTCGCCGGGCTTATAGCGCCGCGATTCTGTTCCTGCAAGCGTCAATGACACGACAATTTGCGCGTTTTCGATGATTGTTTGTGCAAGGGCCGGGAAGGTGCGAGGATAACCCCCTTTAAAGGCTTTGCTGCTAGGCAAGCTGGCGGAATTGCGTGGGAAAATGCGGGGAGCGTGCTCAAGTGAAGCTAACCATTGTGGAACAGGCGCTACCGAATACGTTCGAGTTCGAGACCGCGGCGCTGATCAAGCCGACCGGCTTTCGCGAATATGACGCACGCTGGTGGTTCGGCCGGCCGGGCGCCGAAAAGGAGCCCGAACTCAACCTGATCGGCGTGCAGGCGCTGGGCATGGGGCTGGCCACGCTGATCCGGCGCATGGGCGTCGGTCCCGAGATCGTGACGGGGCATGATTTCCGGGAGTATTCCCTGGCGATCAAGCTGGCGCTGGTGTCGGGGCTGATGGCGGCGGGTGCGAAGGTGAAGGACATCGGCCTCGCGCTTTCGCCCATGGCCTACTTCGCCCAGTTCGCGCTCGATGCGCCTTCGGTCGCCATGGTCACCGCCTCTCACAACGAAAACGGCTGGACCGGCGTGAAGATGGGCGCGCAGCGGCCGCTGACCTTCGGCCCGGACGAGATGACGGCGCTGAAGAACATCGTGCTCGGCGGCGATTTCGATCTCGTCGGCAGCGGCTCCTACGAGGTCGTGCGCGGCTTCCGCGAAACCTATCTCGACGATCTTGTGGCCGGCAAGAAGATCGGCCGCCGGCTCAAGGTGGTCGCCGCCTGCGGCAACGGCACGGCCGGCGCTTTCGCGCCGGAAGCGCTGGAGCGAATCGGCTGCGAGGTCATCCCCCTCGACGTGGAACTGGACCACAGCTTCCCGCGCTACAATCCGAACCCCGAGGACATGCAGATGCTGCATGCGATCCGCGACAAGGTGCTGGAAACGGGGGCCGATGTCGGCCTCGGCTTCGACGGCGATGGCGACCGCTGCGGCGTGGTCGACAATGAGGGCAACGAGATCTTCGCCGACAAGGTGGGCGTGATGCTGGCGCGCGACATTTCGCGGCTGCATCCGGGCTCGACCTTCGTCGTGGACGTGAAGTCGACCGGCCTGTTCAAGACCGATCCGCAATTGCAGGCGCAGGGGGCGACAACGGATTACTGGAAGACCGGCCATTCCTACATCAAGCGGCGGGTGGCCGAGCTTGGGGCCATCGCCGGCTTCGAAAAATCCGGCCATTTCTTCTTCAACCCGCCGATCGGGCGCGGTTATGACGACGGGCTGGTGACGGCGATTGCGGTGTGCGGCATGCTTGACCGCAACCCGGGCAAGTCGATGGCCGATCTCTATCGCGACCTGCCGGTGACCTACGGCACGCCCACCATGTCGCCGCACTGCGACGACGAACTGAAATATGGGGTCGTCGAGCGGGTGCTTGCCGATTTCGAGGGCATGAAGGCGGCGGGAGAGCGTTTCGCCGGGCAGGCCATCGCCGATCTGGTGACGGTCAATGGCGTGCGCGTCGTGGCCGAGGACGGCACCTGGGGCCTGGTGCGGGCCTCGTCCAACAAGCCGGAACTGGTCGTGGTGGTGGAAAGCCCCGTCTCGGCCGGGCGGCGGCGCGAAATGTTCGAGGCGCTGGACGAGTTATTGCGCCGGAATCCGGAAGTCGGCCCCTACAACCAGACCTTCTGAGCGCAGACATGAGCGAGCGTATTGCCTGTTTCGTGATGAGCGGCGGCGTGGGCTCGCGGCTGTGGCCGCTCTCGCGCGAGGACAATCCCAAGCAGTTCCATGACCTGTCGGGCGACGGCTCCATGCTGGCCAAGACGCTGCGGCGCATGACCGGGCGCACGGCTGGCGCCGCACCGGTGTTCCTGATCGCTTCCGAACGCCATGCCGGGCGCGTCCATGCCGACGTCAACGGCATGGACCTCGCCGGCGGCGGGGTGCTGTTCGAGCCGGTGGGCCGCAACACGGCCGCCGCCGTCGCGCTGGCCACGCTGCGCACCTTGGCCGATTTCGGCGACAGCCTCGTGCTGGTGGTGCCGTCCGACCACGAGATTTTCACCACGGCGCAGTTCTGGCAGACGGTGGAGCAGGGCGCCCCAGCGGCGGGCGAGGGGCGGCTGGTGGTGTTCGGCATTCGCCCCGACCAGCCCGAGACCGGCTATGGCTATATCGAGGTCGGCGCGGAACATGGCGGCGTGTTCGACGTGTCGCGCTTCGTGGAAAAGCCCGATCTCGAAACCGCGCGGAAATATGTCGCGGCGGGCAATTACTACTGGAACGCCGGCATTTTCCTGTTCCGGGCAAGCGTCATGCGCGATGCCTTCCTGCGCTTCCAGCCGGACATCTGGGCTGCCACGGAAAAGGCCTTCGCGGCGGCCACAAGCGATCTTTCCGGCCTCTACATGCCGGAAGAGCTCTATGCGGCGATTCCCTCCGATTCCATCGACTATGCGGTAATGGAGCGGGCCGAGGGCATCGCCATGGTGCCGGCCGGATTCCGCTGGAACGACCTCGGCTCCTGGCAGTCGCTGCTCGATGTCGGGCCTTCGGATGAAAACGGAAATGTCATCATCGGCGATGTCGTCGCCATCGATTGCCAGAATTCCTACATCCGCAGCCATGGACGGCTTCTGTCGGCGGTCGGGCTGAAGGATACGGCAGTCGTCGCCACCGCCGATGCCACTTTCGTGGCCCCGGTGTCGCACAGCCAGAATGTGCGCAAGGTGGTGCAGCAGCTCGAAAAGAGCGGCCGGCTGGAAACACGCTTCACGCCCTCGCATGACCGCGTCGTGGAAAGCGGCGCATGGCGCAGCCGCGTGCGGCACTGGCTGTTCGAGGAGGCGCTGCCGCTGTGGTCTACCGTGGGGGTTGATGAGCGCCACGGCGGCTTCCACGAGGCGCTGGGCCTCGACGCGGTGCCGCTGGCCAGGCCGAAGCGCATGCGCACCATGGCGCGGCAGGTCTACGGCTTTGCCGTCGCCAGGGCGCGCGGCTGGGACGGTCCCGCCGACCGGCTGATCGCCCATGGCCTCGAATTCATGTCGCGCGGGCGTACCGACCGGGGCGGCTGGGTGCGTACCTTCAATGTCGATGGCTCGGTGAGCGATGCGACGGAAGATGCTTACGACCATTCCTGCGTGCTTCTGGCGCTTGCCCATGCCCATATGTGCGGCAATCCGGATGCGTTGCAGCTTGGCCGGGAGACCTTTGCCTTCGTCGACGAGCATCTGGAAGACAGCAGCCTTGCCGGCTTCCTCGAAGCGCCGGAGGGCGGCAGCCTGCGCCGCTCCAATCCGCACATGCACTTGCTGGAGGCGTTTCTCGCCTGGCATGAGGCGACCGGCGACCGCACCTACCTGCGCCGCGCCGCGCGCATCGTCGATCTGTTCCGCAGCTACTTCTTCGATGCGGACTCATGGACCGTGGGCGAATATTTTCAGGATGGCTGGGCTGCGGCCCCGGACGGCAAGGGCGACTGGACGGAACCCGGTCATCATTTCGAATGGGCCTCGCTGCTGATCGACTTCGCCAATCGCAGCGGCCAGACCAGCCTGACGACCTATGCCCGCAAGCTCTACGCCTCGGCCGTCGCCAACGGGCTCAACCGGGCGACGGGGCTTGCCTATGGCGCGGTGTCGAAGCAGGGCATGCCGCTCGATCTCGTGTCGCGAAGCTGGCCGCAGACGGAGGCGATCAAGGCTTCCATCGCGCTGGACAGGGCGGACGGACCGGACCTCAAGCCGGAGATCGAGGCGCGCGTGGGTCGCCTGTTCCGCTGGCATATCGATCCGGCGCCTGTCGGACTGTGGATCGACCGCATCGACGAGCGCGGCCGCTCGGTGGCTGCCGAGGTGCCGGCCTCGATCTTCTACCACCTCGTCTACGCGCTGATGCAGTATCTGGACAGCACGGAGGAAAGGGGCTCGGCGGCATAGGCTGATGCCGGTCTGGCAGGTCTTGTGTCAGTAGGGGCTGTCCACGTCGCCGGTCTCCACATAGACCGACTTGACCTGCGAATAGTGCTGGAGGGCGGCCAGTGAATTCTCGCGCCCGATGCCGGATTGCTTGTAGCCGCCGAACGGCATCTCGACCGGGGTGAGGTTGTAGGCGTTGATCCAGCAGGTGCCGGCCTGCAAGTCGCCGATGACGCGATGGGCGCGGGCCATGTCGCGGGTGAAGACACCGGCGGCGAGGCCGAATTCGGTGCCGTTGGCGCGGTCGATCACCTCGTATTCACCCTCGAAGGAAAGCACGCTCATCACCGGCCCGAAGATTTCCTCGCGGGCGATGCGCATGTCGTCGGTCACGCCGGTGAAGACGGTGGGTTCCACGAAGAAGCCGCCGTCGAAGCCTTGCAGGGCGGGGACGCCACCGCCGCAGGCGAGCACAGCATCTTCCTGCTTGCCGGCCTCGATATAGGACAGCACGCGCTCGTGCTGGGCCTTGTTGACCAGCGGTCCCATCTGGGTCTCGGGATCGAGCGGGTCACCGATGCGGATTTTCTTGGTGCGCTCGACAAGGCGCTCGACGAAACGGTCGTGCACGCTTTTCTGGACGAAGACGCGGGTGCCGTTGGAGCAGACCTGCCCGGTGGAATAGAAATTGCCGAGCATCGCGCCGCCGATGGCGTTTTCGAGGTCCGCATCGTCGAAGACGATGAGCGGCGACTTGCCGCCGAGTTCCATGGTGGCGTGCTTCATCTCCGCGCCGGCCTGCGCCAGGACGCGCTTGCCGGTGGCGACCGAGCCTGTGACGGAGACCTTGGCGACGGACGGATGGCCGACCAGCGAAGCGCCCACTTCGCCATAGCCCTGCACCACGTTGAACAGGCCATCGGGCAATCCCGCCTCGGAATAGATTTCGGCCAGCGCCAGTGCCGAGAGCGGCGTATTCTCGGACGGCTTGAACACCATGGCGTTGCCCATGGCGAGCGCCGGGGCCGATTTCCAGCCGGCGATCTGGATCGGATAGTTCCACGCGCCGATGCCGACGCAGACGCCGAGCGGCTCGCGGCGCGTATAGGCGAAGGGGCCGCCAAGGTCGATGAACTCGCCGTTGAAGCTGGCGACGGCGCCTGCGAAATATTCGAGGCAGTCGGCGGCGGAAGGGGCGTCGGCGACCAGCGTTTCCTGGATGGCCTTGCCGGTGTCGAGGGTTTCGAGCCGCGCCAGCGCCTCGTTGCGGTCGCGCAGGATATCGGCGGCGCGGCGGAGGATGCGGCCGCGCTCGACCGGCTTGATGCGCGCCCATTCGGCCTGCGCGGCGCGCGCCGATTCTATCGCCAGTTCGACGATGTTGGGCGTGGCCGCATGCAGCGTGGCGATGCGCTCGCCGGTGGCCGGATAGATGACGGCAATCTCCGCGCCGCGATCGTCGTCGATATAGCGACCGTTGACATAATGGGAGGCGGTCGGCTGGGCGCGCATGGCAGGCTCCGGTGGTTGCATCGGATCGGTTGAAAGGACTTTGGCTTATCTGTCCGACTGTTGCCAGCGCGGATTGATCCACGGTTCCTGATTGGAGGGCGGCAGCGGCGTGCGGCCGAGAATATGGTCGGCGGCCTTCTCGCCGGTCATGATCGATGGTCCGTTGAGATTGCCGTTGGTGATGCGCGGGAAGATGGAGGAATCCGCCAGCCGCAGCCCTTCCACGCCGATGACCCGGCATTCGGGGTCCACCACGCTCAACGGATCGTCGGCGCGGCCCATGCGGCAGGTGCCGCAGGGATGCAGCGCGCTCTCGGCGTGGTCGCGAATGAAGGCGTCGAGCTCCGCGTCGGTCTGCACATGGCTGCCGGGAGAAATCTCCTTGCCGCGATAGGGGTCGAAGGCGGCTTGCGAAAAGATCTCGCGGGTGAGGCGGATGCAGTGGCGGAACTCGGTCCAGTCGTCCGGGTGCGACATGTAGTTGAAGCGGATGACCGGCTTGTCCCAGGCATCGGGCGAACGCAGCGTGACCGAGCCGCGCGACTTGGAGCGCATCGGGCCGACATGGGCCTGGAAGCCGTGCGTGTTGGCCACCGCCTTGCCGTCATAGCGCACGGCGGCGGGGATGAAATGATACTGGATGTCGGGATAGTCGATGCCGGGTGCGGAGCGCAGGAAGGCGGCCGCCTCGAAATGGTTGGTGGCGCCGAGCCCGCTCTTGAACAGCAGCCAGCGCGCGCCAATCAGCGCCTTGGAGAAGGGGTTGAGCACGGAGTTCAGCGTGATCGGCTGGGTCGATTCCTGCTGGATGTAGAGTTCGAGATGGTCCTGGAGATTGGCCCCGACGCCTGGCCGATCGGCGACCACGGCGATGCCTTTGTCCTGCAGGTGCTGCGCAGGGCCGATGCCCGACAGCATCAGGATTTTCGGCGAGTTGATCGAAGAGGCGGCGACGATCACCTCACGTCGCGCCTTAACGACTTGAATCTGTCCGCGAACTTCGATCTCGACGCCGGTGGCGCGTTGATTCTCGATGACGACTTTCCGCGCGAAGCCGCTGACCAGGTTAACGTTTTTCCGTTTCAGGGCAGGGCGCAGATAGGCATTGGCGGTGGACCAGCGGCGGCCGCCATGGATCGTCTGCTCCATCGGCCCGAAACCTTCCTGCTTGGAGCCGTTATAGTCCCGCGTCAGTTCGAAGCCTGCCTGCTGGCCTGCCTCGATGAAGGCGGCATAGAGCGGGTTCTCGCGCTTGCCGCGCTGGACATGCAAGGGCCCGTCGGTGCCGCGCCAGCCTTCCTCGCCGCCATGCGAATGCTCCATGCGCTTGAAGTAGGGCAGCACGTCCGCATAGCTCCAGCCGGCAGCGCCTTCCTCGGCCCAGTGGTCGAAATCGTGAGCGTGGCCGCGCACATAGACCATGCCGTTGATGGAGGAGGAGCCGCCAAGCACCTTGCCGCGCGGGGTGGCGAGAACGCGCCCGCCCAGATGCGGCTCCGGCTCGCTGGCGAAGCCCCAGTCGTAGAGCGGCATGTTGAGCGGGATCGACAGGGCGGACGGCATCTGGATCAGCGGCCCGATATCGGTGCCGCCATATTCGATGACGATGACCGAATGCCTGCCGTCCTCGGACAGCCGGTAGGCCATGGCCGAGCCGGCCGAGCCGGAACCGATGATGACGAAATCAGCCTCGAGCCGGGAGGTCATTTCGCCCTCATGCTTTCATAGGAAATCATGACGTGCCGGGCGTAGGCCGGCCGTTGCGTGAGCCGGTCGTAATAGGCTTCGAGGTGGGGCAGGCGAGCACGTTCGATTTCGAGCGTGAAGTAGCGGTAGAGGAGGGTGCCGGCGACGATGTCGGCAAAACAGGGTGCATCTCCACCCAGATAGGACCCCTCGCGCAACCTCTCTTCGAAGACCTGCAGGACCTTTGTCAGATCGGCCACGCCCTTGGCGATGGCGACGTCGTCGCGTGCGCCGGGTTTGGCGCTGATGATCGGCAGGAAGACCTTGCCGAGAAAGGCCGGCACCAGCGTCGTCTTGGTCCAGTCGCTCCACTGGTCGAGCTTGGCCCGCTTCAGCGGGTCGACCGGCCAGAATTGCTCCGAGCCATAGCGTGCGCCCAGGTAGCGGACGATCGAGGCGCTTTCCCACAGATATTCACCGCCGTCTCGCAGCACCGGCACCAGCCGGTTGGGGTTCATGGCCGCGAACTGCACACTGTCGAGCCCGCCGAACGGGCCGCCGGCGTCGATCCTCTCATGAGCAAGGTCGAGTTCCGCCAATGCCCACATGACGGTCTGCACGTTCGAGGATGTAGCTCTGCCCCAGACGGTGATCATCTCATTCTCCTCGCGGGAAGCGTTTCTGGTCTTCCAGAACATTGAGGTCCATGTGGTTGCGCATGTAGCGCTCGGAAGCCTGCCTGAGCGGCTGGAAATCCCATGGGAAATAGGCGCCGTTGCGCAGCGCCGGATAGACCACCCAGCGCCGCGCCTGGCTCTGGCGCACGGCCGCGTCGAAGCCCGCCATGTCCCAGCGGGCGCGGACCTTTTCCATGAAGGCGGCAACCAGATCGGCATGCTGCGGGTCGGCGGCGAGATTGGTCAGTTCGAGCGGATCGGATTCCAGATCAAACAGTTGCGGCGGGTCGATCTCGCAATGCACGAACTTGTATCTGCCGTCGCGGATGGCGACCAGCGGGGCATAGGAGCCCTCGGCCGCATACTCCATCAGCACGGGTTCGCCGCGCTCGCTGCCTTGCAGGAGCGGCTTGAGCGATTGCCCGTCCGTCCATGGCATGATGCCGGAAATGTCGATGCCGGCGAGGTCGCACAGCGTCGGGCAGATATCGAGGTTGGACACCGCCGCGTCGATGCGGGCAGGCTCGATACCCTTGCCGGCAACCATCAGCGGCACGCGGCAGGAGCCCTCGAAGAAGCTCATCTTGAACCACAGGCCGCGCTCGCCCAGCATGTCGCCATGGTCGGAGCAGAACAGGATGACGGTGTCGTCCAGCATGCGCGTGCGTTCGAGCACGGCAAGCAGTTCGCCGACCTTGTCGTCGATGTAGGAGATGTTGGCGAAATAGCCGCGGCGCGAGCGGCGCACCTGCTCCGGCGTGATGTCGAAGCTGGCGTAGTCGCTGGCGAGGTAGAGGCGCTGCGAATGCGGGTCCTGCGCGTCATAGGGGATGAAGCCGGTTTCCGGCTCCAGTTGCGGGCAGCCCTCGTAGAGGTCCCAGTACTGGCGGCGCGCGACATAGGGGTCGTGCGGGTGGGTGAAGGAGACGGTCAGGCACCAGGGGCGGCGGCCGGCATCGTCGGACTGGCGCGACAGGTCGTAGAGCTTCTGGCCGGCGAGGAAGGCGACCTCGTCGTCATATTCCATCTGGTTGGTGATCTCGGCCACGCCCGCCCCGGTGACGGAGCCGAGGTTGTGATACCACCAGTCGATGCGCTCGCCGGGCTTGCGGTAGTCCGGCGTCCAGCCGAAATCGGCCGGATAGATGTCGGTGGTTAGCCGCTCCTCGAAGCCGTGCAACTGGTCCGGCCCGACGAAATGCATCTTGCCCGACAGGCAGGTGTGGTAGCCCGCGGCGCGCAGATGATGGGCGAAAGTGGGGATCGACGAGACGAATTCGGCCGCGTTGTCATAGACGCCGGTGCGCGACGGAAGCTGGCCGCTCATGAAGGAGGCGCGCGCCGGCGCGCAAAGCGGCGAGGCGGTGTAGTTGTTGCGGAAGCGGGCCGAGCGGGCCGCCAGCCCCTTCAAATGCGGCGCATGGAGGAAATCGGCCGGACCGTCCGGAAACAGCGTTCCGGCAAGCTGGTCGACCATGAGGATGAGGATGTTCGGACGAGCGGTCATGGGGTGTTGGCCTGCTGCTTGAGCTTCGCGTCGACATAGTCCTCGACAAGCGCGGTGGCGCTTGCCGGATTGGGCAGGCCGTCGCGCAGGGCGCGGCGGATGTAGAGCCCGTCGATCATGGCGGCGATGGCCTCGGCCATGCGCTCGGCCTCCGGGCGCGGGACGAGCGGCAAAAGACCGCTCATCAGGTTGGAATGCAGGCGCCTTGCGTAGACGCGCAGCAGGCGGCGCAGCGGCGGCGAGTTCTGCGCCTCGACATAGAAGGCGAGCCACGCATGCACGGTTTCTTCGCGGAACTGGCCGGTATTGAAGTTGACGGCGATGATCGCCGACATCCGTTCACGCGGTGTGGCGGCCCTGCCCAGGGCGGAGACGGCGTCGCGGCCCAAATCGGCCAGCAATTGTCGCATCGTGGCCTGCAGAAGCTCTTCCTTCGGGCCGAAATAGTGATGCGCCAGGGCAGATGAGACACCGGCCCGCCCGGCGATCTCGGCAACTGTGACATTGAGCGTGCCACGCTCGCCGATGGTCGAGATGGTGGCATCGATCAGCGCCCTGCGGCGCAGCGGTTCCATTCCGATTTTGGGCATTCTTCCGATCCTCTTGCCGGCAAGATTATTTTTTATTGACTGATCAATCAATCAAAAATTCGCAATCATGATGCTGCAACGCAAAACGGCCCTTTACGGCACGCCCGCGGATGTCCATCTTGGGCAAGGAGGAAGCCCGCAGGGCGGGCTGGTTCATCTGGAAGGACAGTTCCATGACCGCATGTATCGTCGGCTGGGCGCATTCGCGCTTCGGCAAGCTGGAAGGCGAAACGCTGGAAAGCCTCATCACCAAGGTTGCCGCAGAGGCGATGGAGCATGCGGGCATCGGGCCCGAAGATGTCGGCGAGATCGTGCTGGGCCATTTCAACGCCGGCTTCTCGGCGCAGGATTTCACCGCCAGCCTGGTGCTGCAGACCGACGACCGGCTGCGCTTCAAGCCGGCGACGCGGGTGGAGAACGCCTGCGCCACCGGCTCGGCCGCCGTGCGGCAGGGCATTCGCGCCGTCGATAGCGGCGCGCGTTTCGTGCTGGTGGTGGGCGCCGAGCAGATGACCACCACGCCCGGCCCCGAGATCGGCGCCAATCTGCTCAAGGCCTCTTACCTGCCGGAGGATGGCGATACGCCGGCCGGTTTCGCCGGTGTGTTCGGCAAGATCGCGCACGCCTATTTCCAGCGCTATGGCGACCAGTCCGATGCGCTGGCCGCGATCGCGGCCAAGAACCACAAGAACGGCGTCGACAATCCCTATGCGCAGATGCGCAAGGATCTCGGCTACGACTTCTGCCGGCAGGAAAGCGAGAAAAACCCTTTCGTGGCCGGACCGCTGAAACGCACCGACTGCTCGCTGGTTTCGGACGGTGCCGCGGCGCTGGTGCTGACCGATGCGACGACTGCGCTTTCCATGCGCAGGGCGATCGCCTTCCGGGCCAATGAGCATGTGCAGGATTTCCTGCCGATGTCGAAGCGCGACATCCTGCTGTTCGAGGGCTGCGAGCAGGCCTGGGCGCAAGCCTTGAAGACGGCTGGCGTGACGCTGGACGACTTGTCCTTCGTCGAGACGCACGACTGCTTCACCATCGCCGAACTGATCGAATATGAGGCGATGGGGCTGGCAAAGCGCGGCGAGGGGGCAAAGCTGGTGCTGGAAGGCTATACCGCCAAGGACGGCAAGCTGCCGGTCAATCCCTCCGGCGGGTTGAAGGCCAAGGGCCATCCGATCGGGGCGACCGGCGTGTCGATGCACGTGCTGACGTCGATGCAACTGGCGGGCGAGGCAGGCGGCATCCAGGTGCCGAATGCCAGGCTCGGCGGCATCTTCAACATGGGGGGCGCGGCCGTCGCCAACTATGTGTCGATCCTCGACCGTATCCGGTAACGCGGGAGCAGGATCGCAGACATGGCAAATCCGGTTCTGGTCGAGGTGCTTCGCGGCGCCGTGGTGGAGAGCGCCCATCGCGGCGTGGTGGCGGTCTGCGATGCCGACGGCAAAACCGTCTGGGAAATCGGCGATACGGCAAGGCCGGTGTTTCCGCGCTCGGCGGTGAAGGCGATCCAGGCGCTGCCGCTGGTCGAAAGCGGTGCGGCCGACGCCTATGGCTTCGGCGACCGCGAGCTGGCGCTGGCCTGCGCCTCCCATTCCGGTGAGCCGGAGCATGTCGAGACGGCGCGCTCCATGCTGGCACGCGCCGGATTGGACGAGGCGGCGCTGGAGTGCGGCAGCCACTGGCCGAGCAGCCACGCGGCGACGGTGACGTTGGCGCGCGCCGGCGGCGAGCCCAATGCGTTGCACAACAACTGTTCGGGCAAGCATGCGGGCTTTCTGTGCGCCTGTTGCCACTCCGGGATCGCCCATCGCGGCTATGTGAATGCCGGCCACGAATTGCAGGGCATGGTGCGCGATGCCATGGAAGCGGTGACGGGTGCGGCGCATGACGTGGACCATTGCGGCACCGATGGCTGCTCCATTCCCACCTATGCCGTACCGCTGCGCAGTTTCGCCGCCGGCTTTGCAAGAATGGCAACCGGCAACGGGCTGGGGCCGGTGCGGGCGAAGGCGGCGCAGCGCCTGCTTTCAGCCTGCATGGCGGAACCGTTTCTGGTGTCCGGAACCGGCCGCGCCGATGAAAGCCTGATGAAAGCGGCACCCGGCCGCATCTTCGTCAAGATGGGGGCGGAAGGTGTCTATTGCGCCGCCATACCGGAACTGGGGCTCGGCATTGCGCTGAAATGCGATGACGGCGCGGTCCGCGCCGCCGAATCCATGATTGCCGGCGTGCTGGCAAGGCTGATGGCCGGCGAGGAAGAACTGGCGAGGGAACTGCGTCGGCAGGCGGTGCAGCCGATCCTGAGCCGCAACGATGTCGAGGTCGGACAGGTGCGACCCTCCGAGGCGTTGAACTGAGAAGGTCATGAGCAGGGCTTTCACGCGCGAAGAGGATACCGAGAATGCCGCGGCCGTGCTGGGCGAGCGCCCGGTCAGCCCGCACGCAATCTCGTGACGGCGGCCGGCCTTGCCATGATCGAGGCCGAACTTGGCCGTTTGCGTGAGGACATGGCGCGGGCCGAGGCCGAATCCGACCGGGAACGCGTGGCGCTGGCGGCACGCGACCTGCGCTACTGGACCGCGCGGCGCGAAAGCGCCGAACTGTCCGTTCCGGACGCCGCTTCCGATGTCGTGCGCTTCGGCATGACGGTGGCGCTGGAAGACGAGGACGGCAAGGCGGCGCGGTGGCGGATCGTGGGCGAGGACGAGGCCGATCCGGCGAAAGGCTCGATCTCGCACGTCTCGCCGATGGCGCAGGCGCTGTTCGGCAAGAAAACCGGCGAACTCGTCGCCGTTAACGGCCGTGAATGGGAGATCGTGGGGCTGTCGGCGGAAGCCTGATAGCTTCACTCCTCGACCGGCACCGTATGGTCGCGGAAAAAGGCGGCCGCGCCGGCTTCGTCGATCTCGCCGGCGGCGACACCCATCGTGAATTCATACAGCGTGCCGTTGTCGGCTGTCAGCGCATGCCCATTGACCAGCAGAAATGTGCCGGCCGCGACGATGGCCGTACGCTTGTTGCCGTCGACGAAAGCATGATTTCGCGCCAGCCCGAACACATAGGCTGCCGCCAACTCATGGATCGATGGCGTGCCATAAACGGCCTTGTGCTCGGCACGGGCGAGAGCCGATTCAAGAGCATTTTCATCGCGAAGACCCTGTGCTCCACCATGACGACGCAACTGTTCGGCATGCATGGCCTCGACCGCGCGACGGCCCAGAAACTCCCAGCTCATTCCGCAAGCTTCTGAAGAGCAACCTTGTACTTGTCCATAATCCGGCGCGCAGCCTCCATCTGGCGCTCGAAACTGTCGTCCACCGGTTCAAGGGTAAAACCCTTGTCGGTTTCGACGATCGAAAGCTGGTCGCCGGCCTTGATGTTGAGGCGCTCAAGCAATTCCTTCGGCAGGATGACGCCCTCGGAATTACCGATCTTGCGGATGGTCGTGTTCATGGCAGCGTTCCTTGTTGCAACGCCAATTATAACATTGGTGGGAAATGTTGCAACAAGGATTATAACAATGGTCGCTACTGACCGACACCAACCGGATCGTCGAGCCTCAAGGGGAGCAGCGCCTCGCAGAAGACGACGCCGTCGGTGGGCGCGGGGTGGCGCTCGGCCGGCAGGGTCGGGACGGTGCCGCCGGATGCGGCGGAACTGACCCGGTTGGCGGCAAGGGATTTCCGGCGCTCCTCGCCCGATGCCCTGACGCGCGCCTGTATGTGGCCGGCCTTGAGGCTGGGCAGGATGCCGCCTTCCTGCTCGATACGCTGGAATTCGGCCCAGGCCTGCTCGCAGAGGCTGTCAATGAGCGCATCGACGTCGCCGATGGTCGTATCTTCCTGAGCCACCAGGAACTGGATGTTGCGGGCGACGCGCCGGGCATCGCCTTCGGGCAGGCCGTGGGCGATTGTGTGCGGCAGCACGGCGATGGAATCCGCGCCGCCGGCGGCGGCACCCAGGCATGCGGCCGCATTGCGGGCGACATTGCCGGCGAGGTCGTGCCTGTCCATGAACCGCACTGAGGTTTCGGCATGGACGCTGGCCCGCGCCGGCGGGATTGCGAAACCTTCCTGCACACGTTGCCACAGCCGCCGCAACGCCTTGATCTTGGCGGCCGAAAGGCGCGCATCGTCATCGACCCCGAGTGCGAAGCCGATATGCGGCGCGGCATAGACCAGCGCCTGGCGCGCTTCCTGGAACAGGCGCAGATGGGCGGCGGCCGAAGCCAGCATGGCGCCGAGTTCCTGCGCCTCGCTGGCGCCGGCATTGTTGAGCACGCGCCCGTCCGCCTCCAGCAGGATGCCCGGCACGTCCATGGCGAAGAAATGCGCCAGCGATTGCGGCATCGATGCCTGCAAGGCCTCGATGGTCATGCGCAGCCGGCCGGTGCCGGCGAAAGTGGCGGCCGGATCGATGCCGAAGGAGAGGTTGAGGCGGGACGGATCGACCTTGCCGCCGCTGAGCAGCGTCACCAGCCAGTCGGCCATGGCGCGGCTGGCGGGGTGAACGTCGAGGCGGAGGTAAACCTTGTCCAGCGGCACGCCGTCGAGCACCCGCTCGAGCGCCTGGGCCGTGCCGGGCAGACCATAGCCGAAGGCGTTGGGGGCACCGTCGAAAATCAGCGCCAGCCCTGTCGCGCCCCGGGCAAGGTCTTCGGAGATCTGCGCGCGGGCCCTTTCGACATCCGGGTCGTCGATGCGCTGGCAAATCGTCCATCGTCGCGTGGCCGGGTCGGCGCGCCCGTCCTGAACCTCGTTGCCAAGCGCCTTCTCGGCGAGGTCCCGCCACCGCTGCTCCTGGCCGTGGCGATCTGCTGCTTTATCGGTCAAGAATTGATTCCTTTGCTGCACCCCCAGGGCCGCTGCATCGGCCGGGACCTTGCCAGTGTAAGGTTCCTCTCCATCTACCGCAATGCAGCAGATGGGTGAGGGAAGAAGTTGCATCTTTGAATTTGGCTGCTGCCTTACTATACCTGCCAGTGGTGCGGCCTGTGCGGGCGGACCGATCGGGATTGCGGAGAACTCATGATGGCCGGTGACGACAGCATTTTCCTTGGCGCGAGCCGCAAGCCCGACGACAGCTATCAGGGGCCGCAGGAGCTGCTGCTGCGCTACGGCAACCGCCACGGGCTGGTCACCGGCGCGACCGGTACCGGCAAGACGGTGACCTTGCAGATCCTGGCGGAAGGCTTCTCCAATGCCGGTGTGCCGGTATTCTGCGCCGACGTCAAAGGCGACCTTTCGGGCATTTCGATGATGGGCGAGGCCAAGGACTTCCTCACCAAGAGGGCGCAGGAAATCCATCTCGATCCCTATGAATTCCAGGAATTTCCGGTGATTTTCTGGGACCTGTTCGGCGAGCAGGGCCATCCGATCCGGGCGACCGTTTCGGAAATGGGGCCGCTGCTCCTGTCCCGGCTGATGAACCTCACCGAGGCGCAGGAAGGGGTGATGAACATCGCCTTCCGCATCGCCGACGAGGAAGGCCTGCTGCTGCTCGACATGAAGGATTTGCAGGCGCTGCTTTCCAACATCGCCGAACGGGCGGGCGAGATCGGCGCACGCTACGGCAATGTCACCAAGCAGTCGGTGGGCGCGATCCAGCGCTCGCTGCTGGTGCTGGAGCAGCAGGGGGGTAACAACTTCTTCGGCGAGCCGGCGCTGAACATAAGCGACCTGATGCGCACCACGCGCGACGGCCGCGGCGCCATCAATGTGCTGGCCGCCGACAAGCTGATGATGAATCCGCGCCTCTACGCCACCTTCCTGCTGTGGCTGATGTCGGAACTGTTCGAGGTGCTGCCGGAAGTCGGCGACCCCGACAAGCCGAAGCTGGTGTTCTTCTTCGATGAGGCGCATCTCTTGTTCGACGACGCGCCCAAGGCGCTGGTCGACCGCGTCGAGCAGGTGGTGCGGCTGATCCGCTCCAAGGGCGTCGGCGTCTATTTCGTCACCCAGAACCCGCTCGACGTGCCCGAAACCGTGCTGGCGCAGTTGGGCAACCGCATCCAGCATGCGTTGCGCGCCTACACGCCACGCGAGCAGAAGGCGGTGAAGACGGCTGCCGATACCTTCCGGCCCAATCCCGATTTCGATTGCGCGACGGCGATCACCCAGCTCGGCACCGGCGAGGCGCTGGTCTCGACGCTGGAGAACAAGGGCGTGCCGTCCATGGTCCAGCGCACGCTGATCCGTCCGCCGTCGTCGCGGCTCGGGCCGGTGACGCCGCAGGAGCGGCAGAAGATCATCGGGCAAAGCCCGGTGGCCGGCCAGTACGATCGGACCGTCGATCGCGAATCGGCATTCGAGATTTTGCAGAAGCGTGCGGCCGAGACCCAGGCTGCCCAGGAGCAGACGCAGGGCCAGGGCAATGGCGGGTCGGGCTGGACCCTGCCCGATTTCGGCAATGCGCCGGCGCCTTCGGGGCGCACCCGCAGGGCGCCCGCGCCACGCACCTCCAACCGCCAGACGGTTACCGAGGCGGCGATCAAGTCGGTGGTGCGCTCGGTCGGCTCGTCGGTCGGCCGTGCGCTGGTGCGGGGTATCCTCGGCAGCCTGACCCGCCGCCGCTGAGGCGTTTTTCGCGGCTAACAAGGAAAAGGCGGCACGCTGGTGCCGCCTTTTTCGTTTCGGGAGCTATCGACTTCGCGTCAGAGCCACGAACGTCCGACGCGGCCAAGCAGGGTCGAGCCTTCGGGCACGCCCGCATCGACGGGCGTTCCGGTCGGGTCCACATTGGCCACCGGCGCGCCGAGCCCGTTGGTGACGAGGATGGGCGTCTTGCCGGGAACGCGGCTGTAGAGATCGATGATGTCCTGGTTCATCAGGCGCACACAGCCCGACGAGATCGACTTGCCGATCGAATGCCATTCCGGTGAACCGTGGATACGGTAGAGCGTATCCTCGTTGTTCTGGAAGATGTAGAGCGCGCGCGCGCCGAGCGGGTTCATCAGGCCGGGCGGCATGCCGCCGTTGCGGATGCTGTATTTCTCGAGTTCCGGCTGGCGGGCGACCATTTCATCCGGCGGCGTCCACTTCGGCCATTCGCGCTTGTACTGGACGACGGCGCGCCCGGACCATTCGAAACCGGCCCGGCCGAGGCCGACGCCGTAGCGGATGGCCTGACCGTCTTCACGCACCAGATAAAGGAAATGCTGGGAGGTATCGACGACGATGGTGCCGGGACGCTCGCCGGTCGGATCGGGCACGATCTGGCGCAGGAACTTGGGATCGATCTTGCGATAGGGGACGGCCGGCACTTCATAACCGCCGTCGAAGACCGGCCCGTACATGATGTCGTAGCTGCCGAGCTCGGGCTGGGCCTGGGGCTCGGGCGGAAGCGTGGGGACCGGCGAGGTGGTGGTGCAGGCCGATACGGTAGCCGCGGCCGCGCCCATTGCCGCGACGTTGAGGAAACGGCGCCTTGTCAGCAGGACGGGAGGTGCATCTGTTGCCATGAGTTGTGGTCTCGATCTTTCCTGTACTGTTCAATCGGCGCCGCTGCTGGCGTCGCCGCTCCCGACCGGGGCGATAGGTAGCGCCGAATCTGGCCGCAGGGAGGACAAATAAAGGCGAACATGTGACTTAGGTTCCACTGTTGCCGAACGGCAACGGGTTGGCCGACGGTATCCGGCGCGGCTGAAAGGAAGGTAAACAGGTTGTGTATTCCGCACTGGCTCAACGAATATGGCGTCCTCGGCATTGACGACAAGGCGGCAGGGGAATTCCTATGGCAGGACAGGCCTGAAACCGGACGGATCGTGAAATGACATTGGCGAAAGCGACACAGACGACGACCTGGAGCTATGTGGATGGCGGCTGGCATGAGGGCAATGTCGGCCTGATCGGCCCGATGAGCCATGCCATGTGGCTGGGCTCGACCGTATTCGACGGCGCGCGCTGGTTCGAGGGCGTGGCTCCCGATCTCGATCTCCATGCCGCGCGGGTGAACGCTTCGGCGATCGCATTGGGGCTGAAGCCGACGGTGAGCCCCGAAGAGATCGTGAACCTGACCCGGGAGGGATTGAAGAAGTTCGACGGCAAGACGGCGGTCTATATCCGCCCCATGTATTGGGCCGAGGACGGCGGCTATATGGGCGTGCCCGCCGATCCGGCGTCGACCCGCTTCTGCCTGTGCCTCTACGAATCGCCGATGCTTGCCCCGGAAGGCTTTTCGATCACAGTCTCGCCGTTCCGGCGTCCGACGCTTGAAACCATGCCGACCAACGCCAAGGCGGGATGCCTCTACCCCAACAATGCCCGCGCCATCCTGGAAGCGAGGATGCGCGGCTTCGACAACGCGCTGGTGCTGGACATGCTGGGCAACGTGGCGGAGACGGGCTCCACCAACATCTTCATGGTGAAGGACGGGCATGTCTTCACCCCGGCCGCCAACGGCACCTTCCTGGCCGGAATCACGCGCGCCCGTACGATCCAGCTGCTGGCGGACTACGGTTTCCGCACCACGGAAAAGACGCTCACGGTGCGCGATTTCCGCGAGGCGGATGAAATTTTTTCCACCGGCAACCATTCCAAGGTCGTGCCCGTTATCCGCTTCGAGGACAGGCATTTGCCGGCCGGCCCTGTGGCCAAGAAGGCCCGGGAGCTCTATTGGGAATGGGCGCATTCGACTTCCTCTGCGTGAGCACATAAAAGGGAGCCGGTGCTTGGCCGCGGGAGTTGTTCCCGAGGGATACAGACCTATGTTAGTCCGGCAACCCCGCCGGATTTTTTGAGGAGTAAGACCAATGGCTTTCGAACTTCCCGCTCTCCCCTACGACTACGAGGCGCTTCAGCCTTACATGTCCAAGGAGACGCTTGAGTACCACCACGACAAGCACCACAAGGCCTATGTCGACAACGGCAACAAGCTGGCGGCAGAGGCCGGAATGAGCGATCTGTCGGTCGAGGAAGTGGTCAAGCAGTCGTTCGGCAAGAACCAGGGTCTCTTCAACAACGCCGCGCAGCACTACAACCACATCCATTTCTGGAAGTGGATGAAGAAGGACGGCGGCGGCAACAAGCTGCCGGGCGCCCTGCAGAAGGCGGTGGACAGCGACCTCGGCGGCTACGACAAGTTCAAGGCCGATTTCATCAACGCCGGCACCACGCAGTTCGGCTCGGGCTGGGCCTGGCTTTCGGTCAAGGACGGCAAGCTGGAGATTTCCAAGACGCCGAACGGCGAGAACCCGCTGGTCCATGGCGCTTCGCCGATCCTCGGCGTCGATGTGTGGGAGCACTCCTACTACATCGACTACCGCAATGCGCGTCCGAAGTATCTGGAAGCCTTCGTGGACAGCCTGATCAACTGGGACTACGTGCTGGAAATGTACGAAAAGGCCGGGGCCTGATCTTCCCGGAGCAAAGCCCCGGCAGGTTCCGGGGCTTTGTTTTTTCCGGCCTCACGCAAGCGTGAGGGGAAATCCGCGGCATTTTGGGCCAGCTTAGCACCGATCTCCGATTCCCCCGGAGCAGCCACGTTTCTTCACCAGATACGGAGCCAAGAATGAGAAAGCTTGTACTCGCCATCTCCATCCTCGCCCTTGCCGGCGCCTCGGCCTTTGCCGATCCGCTCGCCGACAGGCAGGCCCTGATGAAAGAGCGCGGGAAGCTGACAGGCGAACTCGCGAAAGTGGTGAAGGGCGAGCAGCCTTTCGATGCCGCGGCGGTGCTCAAGACGTTGCAGGGCATGCAGGCCAATGCCGGGCGCTTCGACGCCGACGTACTGTTCCCCGAGGGCTCCAACACCGGGGACACCGAGGCTTCTCCAAAGGTCTGGGAGGACAAGCCCGGCTTCGAGGCAGCGGAAGGAAAGTTCGAGGCCGCCGTGAACGCAGCGGTGACGGACGCGCCTGCCGACCTCGATGCGCTCAAGGCCAAGTTCGGCGCGATCGGATCGAGTTGCGGCGCCTGCCACGAGACCTTCCGCATCAAAAAGGGCTGATCACGGCCCATGTCCACGCTTGGAAAGATCGCAGCCGCCCTTGTGGTACTGGGCGGCGCAGGCGGGCTGGCAGGGTGGCTGCTTTCGGCACCGGAGCGGCCCGATCCGCAGATCATGGCGGCCACGGCGCCTGGCGACGTGGACAATGGCCGGCGGATGTTTCACGCCGGCGGTTGCGCTTCCTGCCATGCGGTAAAGGGCGCCGAGGGCGACGCCCGCTTCGAGCTTGCCGGCGGGGTCGAACTCAAGACGCCGTTCGGCACCTTCGTCGCCCCCAACATTTCACAAGATGTCCAGGACGGTATCGGCAACTGGACGCTGGACGATCTCGCCGCCGCAATGCTGAAGGGCGTGTCCCCCGGCGGCCGGCATTATTATCCTGCATTTCCCTACGCCTCCTATGCCCGCATGAAGCCGCAGGACATCGCCGATCTCTTCGCCTTCATGAAGACCCTGCCGGCTGTGGCCGGACAGGCGAAGGCTCACGACCTCGCCTTCCCGTTCAATATCCGCCGCGGCATCGGCCTGTGGAAGCTGCTCTATCTCAGCGATGAGCCGGTGGTGGCGCTTGCGGACGACGCGCCGGAACAGGTGCGGGCGGGGCAGTATCTGGTCGAAGGTCCGGGCCATTGCGGCGAATGCCACACGCCGCGCGATTTCGCCGGCGGCAGCAGAAAGGGCCAATGGCTGGCCGGCGCGGTGGCCGCGGAAGGCGAGGGCATCGTACCCAATATCACCTCGGGCGAGGGCGGTATCGGCGACTGGTCCGCCTCCGACATCGCCGGCTATCTGGAAACCGGCTTCACGCCCGACTTTGATTCGGTCGGCGGCTCGATGGTCGAGGTGCAGAAGAACATGGCCCAGTTGGCGCCGGAAGACCGGGCGGCGATCGCGGCGTATCTCAAGGCGATCCCGGCGCATCCGAACGGCTATCCGGCGCGCCGGCCTGAACCGGCCGCGCAGTAAGGGCCGGCCTGCTTACCGTACCTGAAATAGTACCGCCAACCATGCCGTTACGTTTCAAAGTCCCGGCATGGATTCCCGACACTCTCCATTCGCTTCGCTCCCTTGGCCGGGATGACGGAGGGATGAGCCTCATCCCTCATGAAACTCGGGCGCGTGAAGCTCAGACGGCGGCCTTGCCGGTGACCTTCAAAGCGAAGGCATAGGTGTAGGCGATCTCCTCCAGTCGCGAGAAGCGGCCGGAAGCGCCGGCATGGCCGGAGTCCATATTGATCTTGAACAGGACCGGATTGTGGCCGCTCTTGCGCTCGCGCAGGCGCGCGACCCATTTCGCGGGCTCCCAATAGGTGACGCGCGGGTCGGTGAGACCGGCCAGCGCCAGCACCGGCGGATAATCGAGCGCGCCCACATTGTCATAGGGCGAGTAGGCGGCGATGGTCCGGTAGTCCTCTTCCGAGGCTATGGGGTTGCCCCATTCCGGCCATTCGGGCGGGGTGAGCGGCAGCGAGGCATCGAGCATCGTGTTCAGCACGTCGACGAAGGGAACCTCGGCGATGATGGCGCCGAAGGCAGCGGGGGCCATGTTGGCGACGGCGCCCATGAGCATGCCGCCGGCCGAACCGCCCTGTGCGACGATCCGGTCGGGTGACGTATAGCGTTCGGCGACGAGGTGCTTCGCCACGGCGATGAAATCCTTAAAGGTGTTCTGCTTGTGCGCCTTCTTGCCGTCGTCGTACCAGCCATAGCCCTTGTCCTTGCCGCCACGAACATGGGCGATGGCGTAAACGAAGCCGCGATCCACCAGCGACAGGCAATTGGTGTTGAATGAGGCCGGGATGGTGATGCCGTAGGAACCATACCCGTAGAGCAGGCAAGGCGCCGACCCGTCGAGCGGTGTGTCGCGATGATAGAGCAGGGAGACCGGCACGGTCTCGCCGTCCTCGGCCGGGGCCATCAGGCGGCGGGTGACGTAGGCGGCCGGATCGTGGCCGGAAGGCACCTCCTGCGTCTTGAGCAAAGTGCGCTCGCGCGTGCGCATGTCGTAGTCGAACACCTGCGCCGGCGTCGTCATGGACGAATAGGAGAAGCGCAGCACATCGGTGTCGTATTCGTAGGAACCGGCCATGCCGAGCGAATAGGCTTCCTCGTCGAAGGCGATGGCATGCTCCTCGCCGGTGGCGCGCTCGCGCACCACGATGCGCGGCAGGCCCTCGAACCGTTCGAGGCGCACGAGATAGTCCTTGAAGCCCATGATCGACAGGATGAGCCGGCCGGGCTGGTGCGCGACCAGTTCCTTCCAGTTGGCGCGGACCGGATCGGCCGCCGGCGCGGTCATGATCTTGAAATCCTTGGCGCCGCCTTCATTGGTGAGGATGAAGAAGATGTCGCCGCCTTCCTCCAGGTCATATTGCAGGCCGGTTTCGCGGGCGGCGACCAGCCTCGGGGTGCCGAGCGGATCGGCGGCGCTGACGATCCGGTATTCGGAAGTCTCGTGATCGCTGATGCTGATCATGATCCAGTCGTTGCGGCGGGTGCCGCCGACATTCATGAAGAAGCCGGGGTCGGTCTCCTCGTAGATCAGCCTGTCATTGGCGGTATCGTCGCCGAGCTTGTGGAACAACACCTTGGAAGGCCGGTGATTGTCGTCCAGCAAGGTGTAGAAGAAGCCTTCGTTGTCGGCTGCCCATGTGCCGCCGCCCCCCGTGCTTTCGATGACGTCCGCCAGCTCCGTGCCGGTGGTGAGGTCGCGCACGCGCAGGGTGTAGAATTCCGACCCCTTGTCGTCGCTGGCCCACAGAAGGCGCTTGTGGTCGGCCGAATGATCGAGGCCGCCGAGCTGGAAATAGGCCTTGCCCTCTGCTTCCCGGTCGCCGTCGAGAAGGATTTCCTCCTCGCCGCCGCCGGCAGGCTTGCGGAAATAGCGCGGATGCTGGCCGCCGAGCCGGTAGGACGAGCCGTAGGCATAGGGACCGTCCTTCATCGGCACCGAGGAATCGTCTTCCTTGATGCGGCCCTTCATTTCGGCGAACAGCGCTTTCCGGAGATCGGCGGTGTCGGCCATCAGCTTGGCCTGATAGGCATTTTCAGCTTCCAGATGGGCACGGATGGCCGGATCGAGCTTCGATGGATCGCGAAACACCTCCTGCCAATTTTCGGCCCTCATCCACGCATATTCGTCGGTGCGGGTGACGCCGTGCCTGGTATCGGAAAGGGGATGCTGCCGGGCGTGGGGCGGTTGCGCCGGTTCGAAGGGCGTCTTCAATGTCATCTTGCGATATCCGTCTCTTTTACAGGTGAATGACCACGTCAGGCACTCAGGTTCAAGTCCCGCCGGCCGCTGCGGCCGAAGATAATAATAATTCTACCGCTTTAAGGCAGATGAGCCGCCAGCTCGGTGACTTGGAGCTTGTCGTTGTGTATTGATAATTGAATTCCTCGACTGAAAAAATCATCCATGACTATCGAAACAGCCGAAAGAGGTGATTGACTTGACAGTCATCTGGGATCATGAAGTTCGCCTACGGGCGAATCGCAGTCGACGCCCATGACATCAGAATCCGCAGATGCCCATGAAGTGCTCATTGGCATCGTTATCTCGTTTCTCGTTGGGATTTCACCATAATGGACACTGCCGAAACATCTCCGAAAAGCAGCGACACGCTGATTGAACTTACAGCTGATGTCGTGGCGGCTTATGTGAGCAACAATCCGGTGCCGGCTTCCGAATTGCCGAACCTGATTGCAGACATCCATGCCGCGCTCGGCCGCGTCGGCGGCAGCGTTGCACCCGAGCCGCAGCCGGTGGACAAGCAGAAGCCTGCCGTGAACCCGAAAAGGTCCGTGCACGACGAATACATCGTCTGCCTGGAGGACGGCAAGAAGTTCAAGTCGCTCAAGCGCCATCTCATGACGCACTATGGGCTGACGCCGGAACAGTACCGCGAAAAGTGGGGCCTGGACGCGAACTACCCGATGGTCGCGCCGAGCTATGCCGCAGCCCGTTCCCAACTGGCCAAGAAGATGGGCCTGGGCCGCAAGCGCAAGGGTCGCTGAGCCCGCCTTTCAGGTTCGAAAATCAAAAAAACGGCGCCTTTGGGCGCCGTTTCCTTTTTCAGGCCGGTCCTGGACAAAGGCTGCTTGCGGGCTCCCGCAACCGGTCGCGGGCCTGCTTCAGGGCGATATGGCGGTTGAGATCGTAGCTCCAGTGCCGCCGCAGGCCCTTCAGGCGCTCGCGCTCCAGAAGGCGTTCGATACGCTCGACCAGTTTCAGCCGTGCCTCGCCCCCGGCGTGGAGTGCGTCTTCCAGATCGAAACCGCAGAGCAGGCGCACGGCCACCAACTGGCCGGCCTCCATGGCCTGCTCGTGCTTGTGTCTGGCAAAATTCCGGGCGTCCCTTTGCAGTGATCGCATGCGCCGTCTCCTTCTATGGGGCACCCACTATCGGCCGTGGTGGAGAGGCGGGGAGTAAAACGGCCGGGCCGCTCTTTTTCCAATGGTGAATGTCGTGAAATATCAACCATTTGAGAAATGTTGACAGGTGCGAGTGTTCGTTGTTTGTTCACAAGGTCGAGAAGACCTCTTATAAGGAATGTATTCCTATTCTGGAGGAAATTTCGTGCACGCCCATATGAAGCCACTTCTCGACGACCCTCCTCAATTCAGCGAGGAGGCAGAGGCAGACGACCCTCCCTCGCACGTCCTTCCCAAACGCAGGGACGAGATCGCGCTGGAGGTGTGCGAATGCCTGATCGACATGGCGTCCGCTCTGTTTTCGGTGTCGTCGAAGGAATTGCGCCGGCCCGGCCGCACATCGCAGCCGGTGGCGCGCGTGCGGCAGATCGCCATGTATGTCGCCAATGTGGAACTGCGGCTGACCATGAGCGATATCGGGCGCGGCTTCGGGCGTGACCGCACCACGGTGGTGCATGCGTGCCAGATCATCGAGGACCTGCGCGACAATCCCGAATTCGACAGCGTGGTGCACATGTTCGAGCAGATCGCCGCAGCCGCCTTCCGCAACCGCCTGGGGATATGAGCAAGATGCAGCATGCATACCGGGAATTGCCCCTGCGCGTCCTGAAGTTCCTAGCCAGGGGGCCGGGACGGACGTCCACGGCCGCCCATGGCGACAAGATGCTGATAGAGGCCGGGGACCGAGGCACGGTTTCCGTTCAGCGCGACGTGTTCGGATGGCTGGTGTCCGAGGGGATCGTGAGCGTTTCCGGGGGAAGCATATGCCTTTCCCGGCAAGGCGGGGAATTGATGCGCGATATGGAGGCTTCGTCCGTGCCCGGCGGGCCGGGGCAGAACATCGGCGCAATTTGTATCGATACGGGCGATGGCGCGCGGCCCGTGCTTGCCAATCTTTCGGAATCGCCGCTTGCGCAACTGGCGCGACTGCGCACCAGAACGGGAGCCGCCTTCCTTTCCGCTCGCGAATTCGAGGCGGGCGAACGGCTTCGCGCCGACTATACGCGCGGGCAACTCATGCCGCGTCTCGGCGCGAACTGGATCGCCAGCGTGGCTTCCGGAAAGCGCGCGGGCGGCGGCGGGGTGGCGGAACTGACCGATGCAGCGCTTGCCGCGCGCATGCGGGTGGAGAAGGCGATCGCGGCCGTGGGACCGGAACTTTCCGGCGTCCTCATCGATGTATGCTGCTTCCTGAAGGGGATGGAAACCGTGGAGGTCGAGCGCGCCTGGCCGGTGCGCTCCGGCAAGGTGGTGCTCAAGACCGCGCTTGCCGCCCTTGCCCGGCACTATTGGCCGAATGCCTCATCGGCGGAAGCAAGGCCGGCCCGCATGTTGCACTGGGGTACGCAGGATTATCGCCCGCGCATGCATGGACCTTAAGAGGAGAATTGGCGGGAACGTGCCGGGCCGCCTCATGCGGCCTGGCTGGCGCCTTCCGCATCGGTGCGGATGCGCTTGACCATGGAGCGCAATCCGTTCGAGCGCTGCGGGGTCAGGTGCTCGTCCAGCCCCAGCTTGCGCAGCGTGCCTTCGGCGTCGATTTCCAGGATCTCGCTGGCTTTGCGCCCGGAATAGAGCGCAAGCAGGATGGCCACCAGACCGCGCACGATATGCGCGTCCGAATCCCCCTTGAAGGTGATGACCGGATCGGAACCCTCGCCATAGCTGGTGGTGAGCCAGACCTGGCTGACGCAGCCGGGCACCTTGTTGGTCTGCGTGCGTGCGTCGTCGGGGAATTCGGGCAGCGCCTCGCCGAGTTCGATGACATAGCGGTAGCGCTCCTCCCACTCATCGAGCAGGGAAAAGTCTTCGAGTATGCTTTGGATCGTCGTCGCCATGACGTTCGATATAGTGTCCGGGCGGCGCGGCGTCACGGAAAAAAGCGTCGGAGCGGCTTCCGAGGGCCGTGGTGGCCCGGACGTCAGTCCTGCTCGGGAATGCTGCCGGTGGTGACGGGCTCTTCCGGCTGGACCGGAGATTTGGCCGGCGCGTCCTCGATGACGGTCACGGCGATCCGCGCGGCGTATTTGGCGCGCTCGGTCACGGTGTGCAGGGCCGAGGCACCGGTTTCGCAGACCTCGGGCTGGCGTTCGCACATGCCGGCAATGTCCCCCACGGCATCGCGCGCGGCCAGCAGCGCCTGGATGGGGTTGACGCTCTCGCGACCGTTCTCGTCCGGCCCCACGTCGAAGGGCAGGGCCAGCAGCACCAGCGAGAACCAGAATGCAAACCTGATCAGGAAACCCATGTCCGTCTTCTT
This sequence comes from Aquamicrobium terrae, assembly GCF_040545735.1. Taxonomy (GTDB): domain Bacteria; phylum Pseudomonadota; class Alphaproteobacteria; order Rhizobiales; family Rhizobiaceae; genus Mesorhizobium; species Mesorhizobium terrae_A. Next base: position 445,729 of record NZ_JBEPML010000002.1, on the reverse strand, counting down.
TCTTGAGGTCCCTTCCTCGATTGGCCCTATCCTAGCCGGGTCGAGCCAAGGACCGATTGCAACCAAGGCAGGAATTTTATTAAAATTTGAGATAGTTCCCGCGCCGGCTGTATTCGGACGTCGGACCTGAACGGGACCTGAAACGTTCCACCCCCATCGGGCTCCTTGCCCTATCCGGTTGATTCGGCGTCGAAACATCTCGTTCCTGTCTGCGACATGCGCCCGGAATGCAGGGGCAGGGCCGGCTAACCCCGCATTTACCATGGCGGGAATTGGAGCCTGTCCGGGGCGGTTTCAGGAAAAAAATGCCGTCGAACTGGGCCGGCCGCGCCGGGCTTTATCCATTCCTTAAAGGCTGGATGCGACTTTCGGGGCCAACCACAAACGATCTGCCAAGCAGGTCCGCACGAGGCGTTGAGTTGAGTTCGATTGCGGCAAGATACGTTGGATTGCCTGGCGCGATTGCGACAGGCTGCGAGCGTCTCGTGCATGGCCGCGTGAGCGACGGCCGGACGCGTAGCCGCCATGCCCGATTCATCGGCGTCATGCTTGCCGCACCGTTCCTTGCGGCCGGCAGCGCGGTGACGCTGGTGACCGCCAATCTCGGCGCCTCGGCGACGCTGGCAGCGATACTGGCGATCTTCGGCCTGTGCTGGCTGGCAGCGCTTTGGGTGTCCGCCACCGGCCGGGCAAGGGAGGCCGGCGCCGCAGTGCTTGCGGCCACGGCGCTGGCGCTGGGGACGCTGATCGGATTTGCCGGCGGGCTCGCGTCGCCCGTTGCGCTGCTGCTGGCGGCACTTCCCGTCGAGGCCTGCTGGGTGAGCCGGTCGCGGCGCTGGGCGCTGGCAGGTGGGGCGGCGGCGCTGGGCTGCGCGGCGATGCAGTTCCTTCCCGGCGAGATGGCCCTGCCTGTTTTCACCCAGCCGGCGGCTTGGCACTGGCTCTTGCCGCTCGCCTGGGCCGCGACGCTGGTTCCGCGGCTGGCCGGCCTGCACGAAACAGGCGACGGCCGGGCCGATGCGACCCCTGACCTCGATGTCGAGGGGCTGGCCGGCGTCGTCCTGCTGCGCCTCAACCGGCAGGGCGAGGTGCTTGATGTCGGCGCGCGCACGCAAGCCGTGCTCGGCCTGGCCCCCGATCTCCTGCTCGGCAATGCCCTGTTCGATCGCATTCACATCGCCGACCGCATCGCCTATCTGAACGCGCTGGCCGACATGCGCGACGGCGCGGTGGCGGCGCGCGTGGAACTCCGCATCCGCTTGCCGAAGGCGGCCGAGGCATCGTCCGGCAACTATCGCTCGTTCCTGCTCGAAATGGCCAAGGGCGACGGCGATGGAGCCGCCTTCCTGGCTTTGCTGCGCGACAATTCCGAGATGGCCGAACTGCGACGGGCGCTTGCGCGCGCCGAGGAGGTGGCCGCCGGCGCGGACGTGACCAAGAGCCGGTTCCTCGCCGCCGTCAGCCATGAACTGCGCACGCCGCTCAATGCCATCATCGGCTTTTCCGACATGCTGCTGCACGAGATGTTCGGCCCGTTCGGCGATCCCCGGCAGAAGGAATATGTCACCCTGGTGCGCGATTCCGGGCAGCACCTGCTGGAAGTGGTGACCTCCATCCTCGATGTTTCGCGCATCGAGGCCGGCGCCTACCGCACGCATCCGGAGCCGTTCCGCTTCGTGGAAGCCGCCGAAATGTGCCGCTCCATGATGCAGTTGCAGGCCGATACCAAGAAGGTCCGGCTGGACCTGCGCGTGGCCGCGGACGCTGGCGAGGTGAATGCCGACCGCCGCGCCATCCAGCAGATCCTCATCAACCTGGCTTCCAACGCGATCAAGTTCACGCCGGAAGGCGGCGAGGTCGCAATCGGCGCGCGGCGTGTCGGCTCGCGGCTGCATTTCTGGGTCGCCGACACCGGCATCGGCATCGCCGAGGAGGACCTCGCGCTGATCGGCCAGCCCTTCGTGCAGGTGCAGAACGACTATACGCGCGGCTTCGAGGGGGCCGGGCTCGGGCTATCGCTGGTCAAGGGGCTGGTGAGCCTGCATGAGGGCACCTTGTCCATCGACAGCATGCCGGGCGAGGGAACCACGGTTTCGGTGAGCATTCCGGTCGATGGACCGAAGGGAGAGGGAGAGAGGTTGATCAAGCTGGCGGACGCGACGCCGGCAGCAAGGAAGAACGGGGATTGGAATGGCTCGCTCCGCAAAACGGGCTAAGGGGAAGAAGACGAAGGGCACCCGTCCCGGCGTGGTGCAGCGTGGAGCGGTCGCCGTCGGCGACATGGTCTCGCGCAATCCGGTGCTGGTCGGCGGCTCGACCGCCTTCCTGGTGACGTTGTTCTACGTTTCGGCAAATGCGCTGTGGTACCAGCCATTCCCGCATTCCAGCGCTTTCTTCGCGACCAGAAACCTGCAGAATTTCCCCGTGTCCGAACCGGTCGAGCCGGAGACGACGATCAATATCGTGCGCCCGGATCCGGCAGCGCGCCCGGAGCCGCCGCGGGGGGATCCGGTCGTGCGGCAAGTGCAGTCCATCCTGCGCGATCTCGGTTTCTACAGTGCCGAGCCCGACGGCCTGACCGGCCCGAACACGCGCGATGCGGTTGCCGCCTACCAGCGCAAGGTGGGATTGGCCCCGACCGGGTCGATCGACGATGCGCTGCTCGGCCAGTTGGGTGCCGCGCCGGCGGCGGTGGTGCCGACGCCCGCCAGCCGCAACGACATGACCGGCTCGGTGACCCCGGCCGGCATGGACGACAACGCCCGCATCGTGAAGGTGCAGGCGGGCCTGCGGGCTTTCGGAAACCCGGACATCCAGCTTGACGGTATTGTGGGCGCGCGCACCAAGGCCGCGATCAGCGAATTCCAGTCGATCTTCGGCCTGCCGGTGACCGGCGAGGCGGATGCCGACGTTTATGCCAAGATGCGCGAGGTCGGCCTCACCGATTGAGGCCGCGCCGGCTCGCCAAGGCCCGGCCCTGCTGCTATGCAGCGGGCATGATCGACACAACGACACGCTCGAACTGACATGCGGGTGACGACCGACCTGTGGGCGGCTGCCCTGCTGCGCCGCGTGTTCAATTCCGGCGGTTTCGCCGCGGTGCTCCAGCGGGGCGCCGGCGAGGCGGGTGCGGCCTTCATTCTCGTCAGGGACAGGTTCGGCGAGGTGAGGCTGCTCGGCCCGGCTCCCCAGACCAGCTACGATTCGGCGCGGCCGGACGAACGCCTGTTCGTGCGTGTCGGGAACGGCGAAACGGCCGAGCAACTGGATGCGCGGATCGAGCGGGAGAAGCGATTCGACCCCGATATCTGGGTGGTGGAGATCGAGGCCGGATCGCTGCCGGTCGAGGAACTTGTTTCGATCAGGGAGTGAATCTCATCCGGCCTTCTGGGCGGGTGAACTTTCATGGGGCCCGGTGTTGCCAGGTTCCGCCCATGTCGCGACCTTGGCGACGGCGGCTTTCGGCTGGAGGCCGCGATAGCGTTCGAGGAACAGGCGCACGCTGCCGACATCCGGAAACGAGCCGGGGCAGGCCGCGCTGACGATGAGGAAGGCTTCCGGTTCCTTCAGGCTCAGCGCGCGCAGCGCGATAAGCAGCGAAAAATAATCCGAGGGAGAAACGATCCGTCGCGCCTTGTCGAATTCGATGTCGAGGGCATCGGCAAGAGCCGTCTGGAAGAAGGCGGCGTTGGTGTCGAGCGCGGCTTCAAGCAGCCTGTTGAAGGTTTGCGGCGTGGCCGGCGCCACCGAGAACGCCGATTGGCGGTTGTCGACCATCATCGACCGCAGTTGCTCGCGCGTCCGGTCGGCAGCCTGGCCGGGCTCGGGCGCGGCATCGTCCCTTGGGGGTGGTGCAGGACGATCCAGCGCCCGCACAAGGCTTGCGATGGTGGGGTGGAGATCCTTCCGCCGTGCGATGGCGCGGGCATGCGGCAGCCCGTGCCTGCCGATGAGCGCGATGATCTGGACATCGCCCAGCGCGCGCGAGCGGATCAGCAGGGGAGCGGAAATCTCCACCGGCATGTCGGCAAGGCGCTTCACGAGGCCGGGCGGGGCGCTTTCGCACTCCGAAAGCGCGGCGGCGGCGAAGCGCAGGGTTTCGGGCGAGACCTCGTCGAACAGGGGCAGGGTGAGATCGTCGAGCTGGGCGATCTCCCGACGTGAGGGACGGGTCAGCGCGCAGAAAGCGGATACGGCGGCACGGAACAGCCGCTCGGCCTTGCCGGCTTCGGTCCTGATCGCGATTTGCCGGAAATCCGAGGATGACACGAAGATACGCCTTGAACGACTCGCGATGAACCGGCGGGCCAACGACGGCCGACCGGCGGAACTCGTCTCAAATTAGCCGCGATCCGTTAGCGCTCCGTTAACCCTCCCGGTGGCCTTATTCACAAAGGAGGCGTTGCGTTGTGCTCCGGTTCAACCGAGAGGAATGCGCGAAATGGGTATAGTCCTGTCTTTCACGCCGCAGAGCGCGGCCATGAAGAAACCTTCCAGAGCCTATGGAACCACGGGGTCCGTGGTCATCTTCCCCGGTGTCCGCTACGAACGCGCGGAGGCCGGCGCGGCTGCACCGCAGGGCAAAACACCTTTGTTGCCCGTGGAATTACCACCGGTACCGAAGCACTGAAGGCGGCTACAGTTCCTTCAGCTCGCAGGAGCTTTGCTGGAGGAAACGGGAGACGGCGGGGCGCCAGCTTTCGTCGGGGACGAAGGCGCGCACCACGACGATGCCTTCCGCGATCGGGGTTTCCACGAAGATGGAACCGTCGAGATCAGCCGGCAACTGCCGCCGCACCTCCAGCATCTGGGCCGGGGTGAGGGCGACCATGTCGAGCGTGGCGTTGGTCGCGCTGTGATCGTTGAAACTGTAGATGTTGTGGCCGTTGCGGTCGTAGACAGAGACCGACCAGAACGGGGCCTTACCCGGCGCCCGGACCTGGATCATGCCGTCGGTCAGATCGAAGCGGCAGGCGGCGGCGAGGAAAAGCGGATCGACCGACTTCACCACCGGCTGGCCTCCGGTCTCGGCTTCGAGCGGGGTCATGCGATAGAGGTCGGACGCCATGGCAAGACGCGACCATGCGTCCCGCTCCGACAGCTCCGGTACCATCATGAGCACCAGGATATGGACAATACCGGCGCCGACGAGTCCGACCAGGACGGCATAGAGCAGCTTACGCATTGCAACCGCTCCTGACGATGCGCGGCAGGTCGATGCCCGACAGGCCGGTGCTGCTGGCAATGGGGGTGTCGTAGAAGGTGAGTACGAAATACATGGCCCCCTTGCCCTCGGTCAGCAGCCAGTTGCCGGGGGCAGGGCGGGCGGAGGCGGTCAGGCGGACGGAGTTATCCTGTTCCCGCAACACCTGGTAGGATTGCAGGGCTGCCGGGCGGGTCTTTCCAGTGTGCAGGACATCGAGCGACTGGTTGGCCGCGTAAAGCGTCCAGAAACGGGCAATCGGGAGATGGCCTTCGATCCGGTAGGTGCATTCGCGCAGCAACGGCTGGCCGCTGGAATCGTGGCGGGCGACAAAGGCGAGCCCTTCGGCGCGGCCGAGCGCCAGCACACCCTCGCGCGAGACGCGTGCGCTGGTGTAGGGATCTGCCGCCGGCGTGCCGATGTCGGGAAAGGCGGTCCAGGCGCCGATGGTGATGGCACCGGCCCCTTTCTGGACATGCAGGGCATACCAGACGCTGGCCGCACCGCCGCCGATGGCGATGATGAGCGCGATCAGCGCCAGCATGGCTCTTTTCAGCATCAAGGGCCCCGATGAATCGTCGAAGGGGAGTTACCGCGCCGGGCGCGCTTCTGGCAAGCGGCGGGGAAGGTCACAGCGCCGAAACCGTCTCCGGCTCGGCTTCCGGCCGCAGGGCCGGCGCGGACAGGAATTGCCGGTTCATCAGGCGTAGGAGCTGCGTGGTGCGGCTGGACAGGACCGGCGGGCGCTCGGCGGCTTCCCGGTCGGCCTCGGCCTGCGCGGCCGCCTTGGCGGCTTCCTCGGCCTTGGCCGCGGTGGCGGTGTCGACGAAGGGCTGGGCGATGCCGGGAATGGGCTTGAGGTCGATGTTCTGGTGCGCATAGGCCATCAGGCGCTGCCAGACCATGGCCGGCAGCGAGCCGCCGGTCATGTTGCGGGTCGGGCTGTAGTCGTCATTGCCGATCCAGACGGCGGCCGTGTAGTTGCCGGTGAAGCCGACATACCAGGCGTCGCGGTAGGACTGGCTGGTGCCGGTCTTGCCGCCCGAGACGATGCCGGGCAGGGCGGCGCGGCGGGCGGTGCCGATGACCGGCACCTGAACCAGCATGGTGTTCATGTACGATACGGCCTGTTCGGACAGGACGCGATGCGGCGGCGGCGCATCCTTGGCGAAATCGTAGATGACCTCGCCGGTATGGGTGACGAGCTGGGTGACGCCGTGGCGCGTGCCGACCATGCCGTCCTGCGGGAAGACGCTGTAGCCGGTCGCCTGGTCCATGACGGTCATTCCCGACGTGCCGAGCACCATGGTCTTGTGCGATTCCAGCGTCGATTCGACGCCCATGGCCTCGGCCAGTTCCTTGATCGGCTTGATGCCGAGATTGTCTTTGGCGAGCCGCACCGGGACGGTGTTGATCGACTTCACCAATGCCGTGGTCAGCGTCATGCGGCCGGCGGAGGCGCCGTTGTAGTTGCCGGGATGCCAGCCGCCCCAGCTTATCGGCGCACCGGAGACGATGGTGTCCGGCGTGAAGCCGTGTTCCACCGCCGTCGCGTAGACATAGACCTTGAAGGACGACCCCGGCTGGCGCAGCGCCTTGGTGGCGCGGTTGAACTGGCTGGCGCCGTAGTCGCGCCCGCCGACGATGGCGCGCACCGCGCCATTGGTTTCGATGACGACGATGGCGCCCTGCGAGGCGTGATACTCCTTGCCGTATTGGCGCAGGTGGAATTCCAGCGATTCTTCCGCCGCCTGCTGGAGGTTGGGATCGAAGGCGGTGTGGGCGACCAGCGAATGCTGGCGCGAGCGCGCGGCAATCTTGCGGACCTCTTCGAAGGCCCAGTCGAGATAGTAATCGGGACTCTTTCGGTCGCCGCGATCGACGACATCGGCCGGATGCATGCGCGCCTGGAGGACCTGTCCCTCGGTCATGAAGTTGCTGTCGACGAGATTCGACAGCACGACATTGGCGCGGGCGCGCGCCGCTGGCAGGTTGACATGCGGGGCGTATTTGCTGGGCGCCTTGAACAGGCCGGCGATCATGGCCGCCTCGGCCAGCGTCAGGTCGCGCACGCTCTTGCCGAAATAGAAGTCGGCCGCCGCCTCGATGCCGAAAGTGCCGCCGCCCATATAGGAGCGGTCGAGATAGAGTTGGAGGATCTCCTTCTTGGAGAGGTTGGCTTCCAGCCACAGGGCGAGGAAGGCCTCCTTGATCTTGCGCTCCAGCGTGCGCTCGTTGGACAGGAACAGGTTCTTGGCCAATTGCTGGGTGATGCTGGAGCCGCCCTGCACGACCGAATTGGCGCGGACGTTCTCGGTCATGGCACGGATGAGGCCGAGCACGTCGATGCCGTAGTGCTCGAAGAAGCGCCGATCCTCGGTCGCCAGCACCGCCTTGATGACATGATCGGGCATCTGGTCGACCGGCACCGAATCGCGCTGGATCAGGCCGCGCTGGCCGATCTCGTTGCCGTAGCGGTCGAGGAAGGTGACGGCGAAATCGTCCTGGGCGCGCCAGTCGCCGCCGGTCTCCTGGAAGGCCGGCATGGCCAGCGCCAGCATGACAACCGCGCCGCCTGTGCCGAGCGTGAAGCCCTCGCTGAGGATCTCGATGATGCCGCGGCGCCAGCCCTTCACGCGGAAGCGGCGGAAGAAGACGGTCGCGGCCTCCCAGAATTCATGGGCCTTGAAGCCGACCTCATAGAGCGTGGAATCGAGCCAGGCATCGATCGCCAGCAGGAAGGCGGCGATCCGTCCGCGTTTCTTCTTCGGCTCCAAGGGACTGACCATCTACATGCTGCCCGGCTGCACAAAGGTGATCGGACGACAACCCGCTCGAAACCACCCCGCTCATTTCTTTTTCCTCCAAACCGGCAAGCCCAGCAAGAGGAGATCGTTCAATCGCAGCGTGTAACGGTTCCATAGGCGAAAATTCCTAGGAATTTATTCTTGACACCGTAACGCTGCTCTGATAGTGTTCAGTTATCGTCAAGAAAGTGTGACTGGCGCAGGCGGTTCGGGCCATACGAACCGGCCAGTCGGCGGGCGATCGGATTTCCATCATGTCGAATGGGGTGAGGACCATGCCGGAGCTGACGGCAGGGCGGCGGGCTCGTTTGCATGCGCTGCGGGCCTTGGCCGAGGGCGGACATGCGACGATCGAGCGCCTGGCCCTGGCCAGCGGCCGATCTGCCGGAACATTGCGGCGGCTCGCGCACACGGAAGGCTGGAAGCTGACCGAGGCCGGCCCGCAGGATGTTTCGGCCCGCATCCGCAAGGCGGCCGGCATGGTCCTCGGCAAGGTGGAGGAACTGGGCCGCGCGGCCGAGGACGGCGGCGGCATCGACAAGGGCGCCATCGACGGCTTGATCGCCATGATCCGCGGCCTGGAGAAGATCGGCGAAATCATGCGGCCGGAAGAAGCCGCCAGGGAAAACCAGATCAGGGACAATGAGGACCTTGCCGACACGCTGCGACGAATTGAGGAACGCATCGTCGAGCTTGCGGGCGAACTCGCAACTCGAATGGTTGAGGAGAAATCTGCAGCCGCAGGAGGCGTGGAAGGCGGCGCATGAATGGCTGATCTGCGGGCGTGCCAGCCAGCTCCAGCTTGGGCACGACCCGGCCGGCTGGCTGGTGATGGGCGGGCGCGGTTCGGGCAAGACCCGGCTGGGTGCGGAATGGGTGATCGCGCTGGCGCGCGGGTTGCCCCCTTTCGCGCGGCCCGGCAACCGGCACGGGCTGATCGCGCTGGTGGGCGAGACGCTGGGCGATGTGCGCGAAGTGATGATCGACGGCGCTTCCGGCATTGCCAGCGTGGCGCGCGACGACCGGCCGCGCTACGAGGCGTCGCGGCGCCGGCTTTTGTGGCCGAGCGGGGCGGTGGCGCAGGCGTTCTCTTCCGAAGACCCGGAAAGCTTGCGCGGGCCGCAATTCGCGGCTGCCTGGTGCGATGAACTGGCCAAGTGGAAGAATGCCGAGGCGACCTACGACATGCTGCAGTTCGGCCTCAGGCTGGGCGAAAGGCCACGCCAGCTCATCACCACCACCCCACGCTCGACGCCGCTGATGAAGCGGCTGCTGGCCGATCCTTCCATGATGCTGACGAGGCTCGGCACCCATGAGAACCGCGCCAATCTGGCGCCCGGGTTCATCGAGGCGATCGAGCGGCGCTATGCGGGCACGCGGCTGGGGCGGCAGGAGCTTGGCGGTGAACTGATCGAGGACCGCGAGGACGCGTTGTGGTCGCGCGCCATGCTGGAGCAGGCGGCGATGACTGCGGCGAGCACAGAATTGCAGCGGATCGTGGTGGCGGTCGACCCACCGGCAAGCTCGCGCCGCACCTCAGATGCCTGCGGCGTCGTCGCGGCGGGGCTGGATGCGCAGGGTTTTGCGGTTGTTCTGGCCGACGAGACGGTGCGGGCGGCCAAGCCCCGGCAATGGGCAGCGAAGGCCATTGCCCTGTTTCACCGGCTTGAGGCGGATTGCATCGTGGTGGAAGTGAACCAGGGCGGCGAGATGGCGACGGCGGTGCTGCATACCGTGGACCCCGCCGTGCCGGTAAAGCCGGTGCGGGCGAGCCGTGGAAAATGGCTGCGGGCCGAGCCGGTGGCGGCACTCTACCAGCAGGGCAGGGTGCGCCATGCCGGCCGCTTTCCCGAGCTGGAAGACGAAATGTGCGATTTCGGCCCGGACGGTTTGCCCGGTGGCCGCTCGCCCGACCGCATGGATGCGCTGGTCTGGGCGATCACAGAACTGTTGTCCGGCCGGGGTCCGGCCCCGCGCATCCGCGATTTTCTTTAACCGACAGGATCAGCAATGGCTTGGAAATGGCCCTGGCCCCGAAGCGCGGGGAATGGCGGCGCGCGCCTTGAACGCAAGGAAGCCGGACCATCCGGCTTCATCGCCTTTCATGCGCAGGGCGAGGCGAACTGGACGCGGCGCGATTATGCGACGCTGGCTCGCGAGGGCTTCATGCGCAACCCGATCGTGCACCGCGCGGTGCGGCTGATCGCCGAATCGGCGGCCAGCATCCCCTGGCTGCTTTATGCCGGGGCCAGGGAGATCGAGGCGCATCCGCTGCTGGATCTTCTGGAGCGGCCGAACCAGCGGCAGGCCGGCGCGACCTTTCTGGAAGCGCTCTATGGGCATCTGCTGCTTGCCGGCAACGCCTATGTCGAGCTGGTGGAAGCAGGCGCGGACGCGCGCGAACTGCATCTCCTGCGTCCCGACCGGGTGACCGTGGCGACGGATGCCGCCGGCTGGCCTGTGGCGCTGGATCATCGCGAGGGTGCTGCAACGCGGCGGGTTGCGCTCGATGCCGGCGGCGCGGTGCATCTGACGCTGTTCCATCCGCTGGAGGACCACTACGGCTTCCCGCCGCTGGAGGCGGCGCTGATGGCGCTCGATACGCACAATGCGGCCGGACGCTGGAACAAGGCGCTGCTGGACAATTCCGCCCGGCCTTCGGGTGCGCTGGTCTATGCGCCGAAGGAAGGCGGCAACCTGACCGATGAGCAGTTCGACCGGCTGAAGGCCGAACTGGAGCAGGGCTATGCGGGCGCCAACCGTGCCGGCCGGCCGCTGCTGCTGGAAGGCGGGCTCGACTGGAAGGCGATGGGGCTGACGCCGCGCGACATGGACTTCGTCGAGGCCAAGCATTCGGCCAGTCGCGACATCGCGCTGGCCTTCGGCGTGCCGCCCATGCTGCTCGGCATTCCGGGCGACAACACCTATGCGAATTATCAGGAAGCGAACCGGGCCTTCTACCGGTTGACCGTGCTGCCGCTGGTGGCGCGCACCGCCAAGGACCTCTCGGCGTGGATAGCACCGGTCTTCGGAGACGGCCTGAGGCTCTGGTACGACGCCGACCGGGTCGACGGGCTGACCAGCGACCGCGATGCGCTGTGGGCACGCCTGGAGGCCGCTTCCTTCCTGACGGACGATGAAAAACGCGAGGCAGTCGGCTACCAGCCGCGCCGCGGATGACGAGGAAGGAGACCTGTCATGACCGACATGTCGCAGGGAAGCTGGCTGTGGGCGGCAAAGGGGGCCGGCGCAATCGCCGGTTCGGCCGCATCGCTGGTCTACATATTGCCGCAGGGGCGGCGGGAAGCGGCATCGCGCTTCATCGTCGGCGTGATGTGCGGCCTGGTGTTCGGCGGCACCGCCGGCCTGAAGGTCGTGACCGACCTCGGCATCGAGGAGCGGATCGGTTCCTCCGAAATGATGCTGATGGGATCGGCGCTGACGAGCCTGTGCGCCTGGTGGGCGCTGGGTTTCGTGCTCAAGCTTCTGGGCCAGTATCGCCCCGGCCGGTCGGCCCGCAGGCAAACGGGAGGCGACGACGATGAAAACTGACGCGTCTGCCCTGCGCTATGAGCGCAAATTCGTCGAGCTTACCGTCGACGAGGTCGAGCCGGACGGCAGTTTCTCCGGCTATGCCAGCCTGTTCGGCGTGGTCGACCTCGGCAAGGACGTGGTGGAGCCCGGCGCTTTCGCCAAGTCGCTGCGCCGCCGGAAGGTTTCCGGCATCCGCATGCTCTACCAGCATGACGCGGCGCAGCCGATCGGGGTGTGGACCGAAATCCGGGAGGACCGGCGCGGCCTGTTCGTGCGGGGCCGGCTCACGCCTGGCGTGCAGCGCGCCGATGAGGTGCTGGCGCTGCTGCGCAGCGGCGCGCTGGACGGCCTCTCCATAGGCTTCAAGGCCGTGCGCACGAGGCGCGACGCGGCCAGCGGCACCCGCCGCATACTGGAGGCCGACCTGTGGGAAATCTCGGTGGTGACCTTTCCCATGCAGCCGGCCGCCCGTGTCGAAACCGTGAAGGCGAAGCGCCGCAAGCCGCACGCTGCCGACGAGGGCGGCGTGCGCCCCCTCACCAAGGCGATCCGCCACGCCATAAGCATCATCAACCCGAAAGGACGTTCTCTATGAATGCATCGCAAACTGCCCAGCCGCTCGAGACCAAGTCGTTGAGCGGCGACTATCTGGACCTGAAGGACGCCTTCGGCGAGTTCATGTCCACCTTCGAGGCCTTCAAGGAAAGCAATGACGAGAAGCTGGCCGAGATGGAACGCCGCTTCGGTGCCGATGTGGTGACCACCGAGAAGGTGGAGCGCATTTCCCAGACGCTGGACGAACAGAAGCGGGCCATCGACCGGTTGTCCCTGAAGCGAGCACGGCCGGTGCTGGACCGCGAACATGGGCCGCTGGCTTCGGAGCACAGCCAAGCCTTCGATGCCTATATGCGCAGCGGCGACGATCGCCATCTGCGCGCGCTCGACACCAAGGCCATGTCCTACGGCTCGGGCCAGGACGGCGGCTATCTGGTGCCGGCGGAGACGGAGGCCGCAATCGGCAAGCGGCTTGCCGCGATTTCGCCGATCCGGGCCATCGCCTCGGTGCGGCAGGTGTCGTCCGCCGTGCTGAAGAAGCCGTTCGCGGTCAACGGCCCGGCAGTCGGCTGGGTGGCGGAAACGGCGGCGCGCCCGCAGACCAACACGGCGACGCTGGCGGAATTGCAGTTCCCGACCATGGAGCTTTACGCCATGCCGGCCGCGACCGCGACGCTGCTGGAGGACGCGATCGTCGATCTCGACCAATGGATCTCGGCTGAGGTCGAGGCCGCCTTCGCCGAGCAGGAAGGGGCGGCGTTCGTATCCGGCGACGGCACGAACAAGCCGAAGGGCTTTCTCGAGTACACCAAGGTTGCCGAGACCTCCTGGGCGTGGGGCTCCATCGGTTACACGTTGACCGGCGTGGACGGCGCTTTCGCGGCCGATGACGAATCCGACATCCTGATCGACACCGTCTATGCGCTGAAGGCGGGTTATCGCCAGAATGCGCACTGGGTGATGAACCGCAAGACGCAGGCGGCGATCCGCAAGCTGAAGGACGGCGACGGCAACTATATCTGGCAGCCGCCGGCCGGCCCCGGCCAGAACGCCATGCTGATGGGCTTCCCGCTGGTCGAGGCCGAGGACATGCCGGACATCGGCCCCGACACCACGCCGATCGCGTTCGGCGATTTCGGACGCGGCTATCTGGTGGTCGATCGCGCCGGCGTGCGCGTGCTGCGCGATCCCTATTCCGCCAAGCCCTATGTGCTGTTCTACACGACCAAGCGCGTCGGCGGCGGGGTGCAGGATTTTGACGCCATCAAGCTGATCAAGTTCGGCACGGCTTAAGCCACACCCGCGCGACGTAACTGCCGACGCGGCCCCGGTTTCCTCTGCCGGGGCCGCTTTTTTGTCCCCATCACAAGGCGATTGCATGACGCTGATCAGAACCGTGGAGCCTTCCGCCGAGCCGGTGACGCCGGCCGAGGCGAAGGCCCATCTTCGCATCGACCATTCCAGCGAGGATGACCTGCTGGCGGGACTCATCCGGGCCGCGCGCGAGGAGGTCGAGCGGGCGACCGGCCTTGCGCTGATCGACCAGAGCTGGAGGTTGGCGCTGGACGCATGGCCGTGCAGCGGCGCGGTGTCGATTCCGCTGCATCCCGTGCGCGAAATCCTCTCGGTGACGGCCTATGGACCGGATGGCGAAGCTTCGCTGATCGATCCGGCCACCTATCAGGCCGATACCGCGTCGCGGCCGGCACGCATGATGTTTGCGCGGCCCCCTGCGGCGCTGCGGGCCATGAACGGCATCGAGATCGATTTCACCGCCGGCTTCGGCGAGGCGGGAACCGACGTGCCCGACCTCCTGCGCCGGGCGATGCTGCTTCTCGTGGCGCATTGGTACGAATTCCGCACCGCCTTTGGTCCGAAGGACCAGCCGGTCGGCTATCCGGCCGGTTATGACCGGCTGATCGCGCCGTTCCGGACGCGGAGGCTCTAGATGCTGGCTTCGTTCCTCAACCCCGGCGCGCTGCGCACCGAACTGGCGCTCGAAAAGGCCGAGGCGCTGGCCGACGGTATGGGTGGATTTTCCGACCAGTGGAGCGAGGTCGCGACGGTTTTCGCGCATGTCGAGCCCCTGGCGGCGCAAAGCCGTTTCGGGGCCGACAAGATGCTGGAAACGGTGACGCATCGCATCACCCTGCGCAAGCGCGCCGGCATCGATGGCGGCATGCGGTTCAAGCGTGGCGGCCGAATCTTCGAAATCGTGACTGTGCACGACCCGGACGAGACCGGCCGCTACCTGGTCTGCCGGGTAAAGGAGGGCGGAACATGAATATGGGCATTGCGTTGACGCTCGATGGGCTGGTGCGCGCCTTGCGCTGGAAGGCGCATGAACTGGCCGAACGGATCGAACTTCGCCGGCCGGCATCGCCGCGCAATCCCGGCCGGCAGGAGACGGAGGAGGCGCGCGATGACCGCGGCTTGCGCTGACCTGCGAAAGGCCATGTTCGAGGCGCTGACGGGCGATGCGGCGCTTGTCGCCCTGCTGGGTGGCGCCAGCATATTCGACAGGGCGCCCACGGATGCCACATTTCCCTACGTGACCTTCGGCCGGACGAGCGTCTTCGACTGGAGCACATCGACCGAACGGGGTCTCGAACATCTTGTCACGCTGCATGTCTGGTCGAAGGCGAAGGGCAAGAAGGAGGCCTTCGCCATCCTCGATGCCGTGCGCGGCGCGTTGCAGGGGCCGCTGGTCCTGGACAGCCAGCATCTGGTCAACTTCCGCTTCGAACTCGCGGAAGTGACGTTCGACGACGACATTGCCGTCCATCACGGCCTGCTGCGATTGCGCGCCGTGACCGAGGACGCCGGCTGATCCTTCCATTCCATTGCAATCAGGGAGACCGATATGGTCGCACAGAAGGGCAAGGACCTTCTTCTCAAGATCGATTCCGACGGGCAGGGCGCTTTCGTCACCGTCGCCGGACTGCGCACCAAGCGCATCGCCTTCAACAGCGAGACGGTGGATGTGACCGATGCGGATTCGGCCGGCCGCTGGCGCGAGCTGCTGGCCAGCAGCGGCGTGCAGCGCGCGGCGGTGAGCGGCTCCGGCATCTTCAAGGACGCGCAGTCCGATGCACTGATGCGGCAGTGCTTCTTTGCCGGCGATATCGTGGACTGGCAGCTTGCCGTGCCGGATTTCGGCGTGGTTTCCGGGCCGTTCCAGATCACGTCGCTCGAATATACCGGCGCGCATGACGGTGAGGTCACCTTCGAGGTGGCTCTGGAATCGGCGGGCCAGATCGGCTTTGCGGTGGCGCCATGAGCGTCAACCGCAGGCGCGGCGAGATCGCCGCCGAACTCGACGGCAGGCCGTTCCGGCTGTGCCTCACGCTGGGGGCGCTGGCTGAACTGGAGGCGGCCTTCGCCGCCGACGACCTCGGCAGGCTGGTCGAGCGTTTTGCCAGCGGCAGGCTTTCGGCGCTCGACATGATCCGCATCATCGGCGCTGGCCTGCGCGGCGCGGGCGAGGCGATGAGCGACGAGGATGTCGGGCGCATGAGCGCGCCGGGCGGCGTGGCGGGCTTCGCGGCAATCGTGAGCGATCTGCTGACGACGACGTTCGGCGGCCCTTCGAGCGGAGATGCCGCGCCGCGCCCTTGAGCGCCGCAGCGGGCGGGCCGGCCTTTCCATGGGACGAGGTCATGGCGACCGGTCTCGGCCTGCTGCGGCTTTCCCCGAGAGATTTCTGGGCGATGACGCCGCTCGAGTTCGAGCGGGCGGCGCGGCCGTTTTCGCAGCACCGGCAGGCCGCGCCCGCGCGTGCCGACCTGGCGAACCTGATGCGGGCATTTCCCGACACACATGACGAAGGAGGTGGAACATGGCCGAAGATGTGACGGTGGCCATCAAGGCCGATGTCGCGCCGTTCCAGACGGCGCTCGCCAATCTGGAAAAGCTGTCCGACGGCTTCGGCGCCAATCTGGCCGGGGCCATGAAGCAGGCGGTGGTCGGCGGCAAGGAACTGGACGACGTGCTGCGCAGGCTGGCGCTCAACCTGGCCGGCATGGCGCTTTCGCAGGGACTGAAACCGCTGCAATTGCTGGCGGGATCGCTGTTTTCGGGTCTGCTGGGTGGGTTGGGAGGGGCCTTGCCTTTCGCCAAGGGCGGGGTGGTGCCCTTCGCATCGGGCGGCGTGGTGTCGTCGCCGACCTATTTTCCGCTGGGCGGGCAGATCGGCTTGATGGGCGAGGCGGGCAGCGAGGCGATCCTGCCGCTGCGGCGCGGGGCTGACGGCAGCCTCGGCGTCGCCGCCGGCGGGGCAAGCGCACCGGTCAATGTCGTCTTCAACGTGACGGCGCAGGACGCCGCCTCCTTCCGCAAATCCGAAGCGCAGATCACCGGCATGCTGGCGCGTGCCGTGTCGCGCGGAACACGAACCTTCTGAGGTGTTGGGTGTCCGAACTCGCAAGCTTTCATGACGTGCTGTTTCCGCTTGCCGTCTCCTTCGGGGCGACTGGCGGGCCGGAGCGGCGCAACGAGATCGTGGCGCTGACCTCCGGCCGCGAAAAGCGCAATGCGCGCTTTGCCCATTCGCGCCGGCATTACGATGCGGGCACGGGGCTGCGGTCGCTGGAAGACCTGCACGAGGTGCTGGCCTTCTTCGAGGCGCGGCGCGGTTCGCTGCATGCGTTCCGCTTTCGTGATCCGTTCGACATGAAATCCTGCGCGCCGACGAAAAGTCCGTCGCCGCTCGATCAGGCTCTTGGCATCGGCGACGGCGCGACGCGTCGCTTTGCGCTGGTCAAGACATATGGAGCAGGGGCGGATGCTTACCAGCGCCCCATCGGCAGGCCGGTTGCCGGAAGCTTGCGCGTCGCCACAGGCGGCACGGAAGCGCCGGTTCAGGATTTCGGCTTCGATGCCGCTACGGGAGAGATTCTGTTCGGTGCCGGAAAGGCTCCGGCCGATGGACAGCCGGTGACGGCAGGCTTCGAGTTCGACGTGCCGGTGCGCTTCGACACGGACCGGCTGTCGGTAAGCCTCAAAGCCTTCAAGGCCGGACAGATACCTTCCATTCCATTGATCGAGGTGCAGCCATGAGCGCCTGTCCGCAGCCGCTGCTCGACCACTTCGCGCAGGATGTGACGAGCATATGCCATTGCTGGCGGCTGAGCCGCAAGGACGACCATGTGACCGGGTTCACCGACCATGACCGCAGCCTGGCTGTCGATGGAACCGTGTTCGAGCCCGAGACCGGCCTGAGCGCCAGCGAGGCGCGCCAGTCGCTCGGACTGTCCATGGATACCGTCGATATCGAAGGGGCGCTGTCTTCCGACCGCATAAGGGACGAGGACATTGCCGCCGGTCTCTATGACGGGGCAGCGGTCGAGACATTTCTCGTCAACTGGCGCAGGCCGGAGGAATTCGCCCTGGTCAGGACGGCGACCGTCGGCAAGATCACCCGCGCTGACGGGCGGTTCGTGGCCGAACTGGAAAGCCTCGTGCACAGGCTTGACCAGCCCAACGGGCGCTACGTGACGCGCAAATGCGATGCAGAGCTTGGCGACGGGCGTTGCGGGGTCGATCTCGGCCAGCCTGTTTTCAACGGGGCGGGTGCGGTGGAAGCTGTCGAAGGGCCGGACATGCTGCGCGTTTCCGGCCTTGGCGGTATCGAGACCGGCTGGTTCTCCTTCGGTACGCTGCTCTGGACGAGCGGTGCGCGGCAGGGGCGCATGGAGCGCATCGTCGACCATCGAGCGGGCGAGGTATCGGCCGTGTTGACATTGCAGGCGGGCGTCGGGCCGCCGATAGGTGCCGGGGATGCGTTTGCCCTCGTGGCCGGCTGCGACCATTCCTTCGCGACCTGCAAGGCGAAATTCGCCAATGCCTTGAACTTCCGTGGCTTTCCGCATCTGCCCGGCAATGACGCCGCCTATGCCTATGTCACCGATGGCGGCGTCTTCGACGGCGGCCCGGTGGTGCGGTGATGGATGCGCGGGTGGCGGCCGAGGCGCTGTCATGGATCGGCACACCCTACCGGCACCAGGCGAGCGCCAAGGGGATCGGCTGCGATTGCCTCGGGCTGGTGAAGGGGGTGTGGCGCGCGCTTTACGGGTGCGAACTGGGGGCGCCGCAGGACTATGCTCCCGATTGGGCCAGCGTCGATACGCGGGACGTGATGCTGGCGGGCGCGCGCCACCATTTCGAGGCATGCGGTGCCGACGCGCCCTTGTCTGGTCGCCTGCTGATCTTCCGCTGGCGGCCGCATCTGCCGGCAAGACATGCCGGTATCGCCGTGGCCGAAGACCGGTTCGTGCATGCTTATGAGGGCGGCGGGCAGGTGGTCCTGTCTGCCCTTGTGCCGCAATGGCGCCGGCGGATCGCCGGCGTCTTCGCTTTTCCCCAAACGTGACCACAGCCGGAGCATTTCATGGCGACCATCCTGTTGCAGGCGGCCGGAGCCTATCTGGGCGGCTTCCTCGGCACCGTCGGCGGTGCGATCGGCTCGGCCATCGGCGCCATGGCCGGCTATGCGCTCGACCGTGCGCTGATCAACGGCACGCAACGCATCGAGGGGCCGCGACTGGCCCACGCGCGCCCGTTCGGCGCGGAAGAGGGTGCGCCGATCCCGCGCCTTTACGGGACCGCGCGGCTGGGTGGCACGCTGATCTGGGCGACCCGGTTCGAGGAGAGCCGCTCGACCCGGCGTCAGGGCAAGATGGGCCCGAAAGTCACCGAATATTCCTACTATGCCAATGCCACCTTCCTGCTGTGCGAGGGCGAGATCGCGGGCATCAGGCGCATCTGGGCGGACGGGCGCGAGATCGACCGTGAAACGGTGCAGTTGAGGGTCTACAACGGCAGCGAGACCCAGTTCCCGGACCCGTTGATCGAGGCAAGGCAGGGGGCGGGCAACGCGCCGGCCTATCGCGGCACTGCCTATGTGGTGGTCGAGCGCCTGTATATCGGCGACTACGGCAATCGCATTCCGCAATTGCAATTCGAGGTGATCCGGCCGGTGGGCCGGCTGCACCGGGCCGTCCAGGCCGTGGCGCTGCTACCGGGCGCGACGGAATACGGGCTCTCGACCAGGCCCGTGACCAGCCGCAGGCGTCCGGGCGACGAGCGCTACGTGAACCGCAATGTGCTGTTTGCCGGAACCGATCTCGAAGCCTCGCTGGACGAATTGCAGCAGACCTGCCCGAACCTGAAGCATGTGGCGTTGGTCGTCGCCTGGTTTGGCGACGATCTGCGGGCCGGTGCGTGCACGGTCCGGCCGATGACGACGACCAGCGCCGGCGGCTCGTTTTCCGCTGACTGGCGCGTGTCGGGCCTTTCGAGGCCGGATGCCAGGGTTGTCTCCCAACATGACGGTGGGCCGGCTTATGGCGGCACTCCCTCGGACCGGAGCGTGATGGAGGCCATTGCCGAGATCAAGGCACGCGGACTCAAGGTGACGCTCAATCCCTTTGTGATGATGGATGTCCCGGCGGGGAACATGCTGCCCGATCCCTATGGCGAGGCACATCAGCCTGCCTATCCATGGCGGGGGCGTATCACCTGCGATCCGGCACCTTTTCAGCCGGGCACCACGGACCGGACGGCGGCGGCGAGGGCACAGGTCACGTCGTTCTGCGGGACGGCGCAGCGGACGCAATTCTTTCCTGCTGGCGACACGATCTCTTTCAATGGCGGGGCCGACTGGGGCTATCGGCGCTTTGTTCTCCACTATGCGCATCTGGCCGCCCGCGCCGGGGGCGTGGACGCCTTCCTGCTCGGCAGCGAGTTGCGCGGCCTCACCACCTTGCGCGACGAGGCCGATGCCTTTCCTTTCGTGGAGCAGCTTGGCTTGCTGGCGACGGATGTGCGGGCGGTCGTCGGGTCGGCAACGCGCATCAGCTACGGCGCCGACTGGAGCGAATATTTCGGCTATCACCCGGCCGACGGTTCCGGCGACGTGTTCTTCCATCTCGATCCGCTGTGGGCGCATCCGGCCATCGATGCGGTCGGCATCGACAACTACATGCCGCTTTCCGACTGGCGCGATGCGGACTATGGGGCCGGCAATCCGGACGGATTTGCCGGCCCTTATGATTTGCGAGGCCTACGGGTTGGCATCGCCAGCGGCG
Source organism: Aquamicrobium terrae (assembly GCF_040545735.1). GTDB lineage: Bacteria > Pseudomonadota > Alphaproteobacteria > Rhizobiales > Rhizobiaceae > Mesorhizobium > Mesorhizobium terrae_A. Next base: position 425,543 of record NZ_JBEPML010000002.1, on the reverse strand, counting down.
AGGGCTTCGACTGGTACTATTCCGATGCCGAGGCGCGGGAGGCACGCGCGCGGGTGCCGATTGCCGACGGCGCGCATGGCAAGCCCTGGGTATTCCGCTACAAGGATATTGCGAACTGGTGGTCCAACCAGCATTTCGACCGGGCGGGCGGTGTCGAGAAACCGGTTCCGACAGCCTGGGTGCCGAAGGGCAAGCCGATCTGGTTCACGGAGCTTGGATGCCCGGCAGTGGACAAGGGACCGAACCAACCGAACGTGTTTCCGGACCCGAAGTCGGCGGAAAACTCGACGCCCTATTTCTCGACCGAAGGGCGCTCCGATCTGGCGCAAAGCCGTTTCCTTCAAGCCCATTTGGCGCACTGGGACCCGTCCTCCGCCGATTTCGCCGGGGCGGAAAACCCGCTTTCGCCGGTCTATGGCGGCCGCATGGTGGACTGCCAGCGGACCTATCTTTGGGCCTGGGATACACGACCTTTTCCGGCCTTTCCGCAACGGACCGATCTGTGGTCGGATGGCGGCCATTGGAGCCGTGGCCATTGGCTGAACGGACGGCTGGCCAACCCCGACGTGGCGGCGCTCATTGCCGCGATCCTTGAGGATCACGGCTATGCGGACGCCATTGTCGGGGACATCGACGGTTCCGTGCATGGCTATGTGATTTCCGATCCGACGACGGCGCGGGCGGCGCTCGAACCGCTTGCTGACCTGTTCGATCTCAGTGCTCGCGAGGAGGCCGGCCGGCTGGTCATCGAGCGCGCGGGGGTAAACCGGAAACCTGTGCTCGATGTGGACGAGCTGGTTGTCGAAGACGAGGCGGCCACGCTGGAAACGATCCGCAATCCGGATCATCAACTGCCGGCCGAAGCCCTGCTCAATTTCATCAATCCGGCGAGCGACTATCAGGCGGCGGCCGTCCGACGCGCACGGGCAGGGGCGGTAGGCTCGCGCCAGCAGGTGACCAATTTTCCTGGTGTGCTTGAACCGGGGCATGCCGGTGCGTTGCTGGAGGATTGGCTGAAACGCGTCTGGTATCAGCGCGAGACCGTATCCTTCGCGGTGCCGCAACCGAGCGCAGATATCGTGCCCGGCGCGGTGGTGCGGCTGCCTTCGTCCGGCTCGGCCTCCGATTTCCTGGTGACCGGCACCGAGGACGGAATCACGCGTAAGGTCGAGGCGCGGCAGATCGTCAGCACGGCACCGAGCCCCTGGCGTGAAATGGTGCTGCCGGCGGCGGGCCCGCCCTCGCTGGTGGCGGGGCAGCCGCATGTCCTGTTCCTCGACCTGCCGGCAGGCGCAGGCGGGACCCAGCCGACGGACCAGTTCCGCGTGGCCGTATGGCAAAAGCCGTGGCGCAGCCAGATCGTGTTGGCCTCGCCGGAGGGGGAAGGTTTTGCATCCCGGCAACTGGTGACGCGGCCGGCATCGGTGGGGCAATTGCTCGAACCGCTTCAGCCGGGTTTCGAAGCCAGGCTTTCCCGCGGCGGATCGATCGAGGTCGAACTGTTCGACGCGGACGCGCAAAGCGTGAGCCTGTTGCAAATGCTCAACGGCGCCAATGCCGCCGCCGTCCGTTCGGCGGCGGGCATGTGGGAAGTGCTCCAGTTCCGGCGGGCCGAGGAGATCCAGCCGCAGAAATGGCGTCTGTCGGAATTGCTGCGGGGACAATTGGGAACCGTCGACGCCATGGCGTACGGCGCGCCGCCTGGTTCGGACTTCGTCATTCTCGACGAGGCGGTGGTGCCGGCCGGTCTCGGTGCCAGTGAAATCGGGCTCGAACTCAACTGGCAGGTCGGGCCGACGGGGATGGACATATCCGATCTCCATTTTGCCATCGGCCGGCATGTCGGCGGCCTGCGGGCGCAATTGCCGCTGCCGCCGGTGCACTTCAAAGCGCAGCGCGTCGAGAATGATGTGCTGCTGTCGTGGATTCGCCGCGGCCGGCTCGATGCCGATGGCTGGGATGCGCCCGATATCCCGCTTGGTGAAGAGCGCGAAGAGTACCGGCTTGAGATTGCCGGCGCAGATGGGCAGGTACGGCGCACGGTCACGGTAGCGGAGTCGCGCTGGCTCTATTCCGGGAATCTCATGTTCGCGGATTTCGGAACACGTCCCGAGGCGCTCGATGTGACGGTGCGGCAGTTCGGCGGGCCGACCGGATGGGGGCTTCCGGGAACTGCCCTGCTGCGTCTTTTTTAACAGCTACATAGGAAAGGAATGGCTGATGACGGCAACCAAACCCTGGTATCTCTCGCGCACCATATGGGCCTCCGTCGTCGCGGTGGTGACCGGCGCGGCCGGCATGGTGGGCCTGCCGGTCGATGCGGCGTACGGCGCCTTGATTACCGATACCTTGCTGCAGGGCGTGAGTGCCGTTGCCGCCCTGATCGCCATTCTTGGCAGGTTGTCTGCAAAGGACAGGATAGGCTAGGATCGCCCGCGGCCCCTCCGTCGAGGCAGGGTGCCGGACATGCGATGCCTGATTGGGGGAGAGATAGGCAGTGCGGCCAGTATTCATTTCACGTTCAGCCATGGCAAGTTAGAACGGCGAACATGGAAAAGCTACGAAACACGATCAGGTCGACAATGCTGGCGCTTTGCGCCTGCGCTGTGCTGGCGCCGCCGGCGGCCGCTGCCGACTGCTATTCGATCGGGCAGCAGGTCGCCGCGCAGAATGGAGGCACGCTGGCCAGGGCGTCCGAGGCCAACCGAGGCGGGCAGGCGGTGTGCGTCATCGTCGTGCTGGTTCCGGGCAAGGACGGAGAACGGCCGCGCCGCACCGAAGTCGTGGTGCCGAAGGGCTGATTCGCCCCGCGTTTGAATGGCACCGGAATCGCTTTATATCTGACAGGACTTTGGCCGACTGGCCGCTATCGGCAGGATCGTTCTTATGCGTGTGCTCGTCGTCGAGGATGACCAGGATCTGAACAGGCAGATCTCCGACGCCCTGGTCGATGCCGGCTATGTGGTGGACAAGGCCTATGACGGGGAGGAAGGACACTTCCTCGGCGATACGGAGCCATATGACGCCGTGGTCCTCGATATCGGCCTGCCGCAGATGGACGGCATCAGCGTGGTCGAGCGCTGGCGCCGCGACGGCCGCAAGATGCCGGTACTGATGCTGACCGCGCGCGATCGCTGGAGCGACAAGGTGGCCGGCATAGATGCCGGCGCCGACGACTATGTGGCCAAGCCCTTTCACATCGAAGAGGTGCTGGCCCGGCTTCGCGCGCTCATCCGGCGCGCTGCCGGCCATGCCTCCTCGGAGCTGGTCTGTGGCCCGCTCCGCCTCGACACCAAGTCCTCGAAGGCCGATGTGGACGGGGTGCCGCTGAAACTGACGTCGCTCGAATTCCGGCTTCTGGCCTATCTGATGCACCATATGGGCGAAGTCGTTTCCCGCACCGAGCTGGTCGAGCATCTTTACGACCAGGATTTCGACCGCGATTCCAATACGATCGAAGTGTTCGTGGGGCGTCTGCGCAAGAAGCTCGGCATCGATCTCATCGAAACCGTGCGTGGCATGGGTTACCGTATTCGTGAGCCGGAGGCTTGAACTCGCAGAAGCTGGCCGCAAATCCGTCTTCGCGCTCCGCCAGACGTCTGGGCAGGCTGGGCCGAGTGCGGCTGTGGCCACGGTCGCTTACTTTCCGCGTCATCGCCTTCTCGACCATATGGGCGATACTGGCGCAGGTCGTCGTCTTCACGCTGATCACCACCCTCTACAGGCAGGCGAGCGAACGCGGATTCGACAGCCTGCTCTCGGCGCACTTGTTCAACCTGATCGGCTCGGTCGGCATTTCCGACAACGGGGTGCTGACAGGCGCGCCCGATCTCGGCGATCTTCGCTTCGCCGAGCCGCAATCCGGCTGGTACTGGGCGGTGGAGCCGGCCTCCTCCGGGATCACGGGCGGGTTGCGCTCGTCATCGATGACGGGAGCCATTCCCTCGCCAAGCCCGACGGAAGTGCCTTTCAACACCGAATTCCAACGCAGCTATTTTGCCGACGGCCTGGCCGGCGAGCGATTGGCGGTGTTCGAGAGTGAGTTTGTGCTCGATACCCGCAACCGCGTCGCGCGCTTTCGCGTGATGGGCAATGAAAGCGAGCTTGAGCAGGAGATCGGCGCATTCCAGCGCCGCCTGCTCATCTATCTGTCGCTGTTCGGCCTTGGCATGATCGCCATCAACGCCGCTGCCATTCTTTATGGCCTTCAACCGCTGCGGCGTGTGCGCAATGCACTCGCCATGGTGCGCGAAGGCACCGCCCATCGTCTGGACGGCCGTTTCCCGGCCGAGATCGAGCCCCTTGCCAACGAGACCAATGCGCTCATCGAGAACAACCGGCGCATCGTCGAGCGTTCGCGTACCCAGGTCGGCAATCTCGCCCATTCGCTCAAGACGCCGCTGGCCGTGCTGCTCAACGAGGGCCGCGCTTTGGGCGGCACCAAAGGCAGGCTGATCACCGAGCAGGCGGCCTCCATGCAGCAACAGGTTGAGCACTATCTGCAACGAGCGCGCGTGGCCGCCCAGCGCGACAGCGTGGTCTATCGCACCCCCGTCAAGCCGCTGGTGGAGCGCCTTGCCAGGGTGATCGGCAAGCTGAACCCCAACATGAAACTGTCGGTTGCCCTGCCGGAGGACGAGATCATATTTGCCGGCGAGCGCGAGGACCTCGAGGAGATGCTGGGCAATCTGCTCGAAAACGCGATGAAATGGGGCAAGGGCCGGGTGGCCATATCGGTGGCGCCGCTGCCGGAGGTGGAGGGCGAGCCGGATGTGTTCGAGATCGCTATCGAGGACGACGGACCGGGAATTCCCGAGGACAAGGCGCGCGAGGCGCTGAAGCGGGGCCGGCGGCTGGACGAAAGCAAGCCCGGCACCGGTCTTGGGCTGGCTATCGTGACCGATCTGGTCAATGAATATGGCGGAAGGCTGCGCCTGGAACGTGGAGCGCTGGGCGGCTTGAAAGCCGTGGTCCAGTTGAGGAGCATCGAATGACGGGCGTCGGTCCGACAGATCAAATTTCGGCCAAAGAGGAGCATTAGCGCTGGCAATGTCCGGAAAATGCGGCGGTAACGGGCAGGGGATGAAATGAGCGTTCGTCTGGTTCTGGTGGCAGGGTCTCTGATGCTTGCGGGCTGCGGCACGACCGGTCTTGGGAGGGGTGCGACAGCAGGAAGCACCACCCAGCCGGGAGGACAGCTTTCATCGACGGTGATTTCGTCCATGGGCGGCGGTCTCGTCAGCGGCCCGATCGGCTCCGGCTTGAGCGGCAGCGAAAGGCGCAGCGGCCTCGAGGCGGAATACAGGGCGCTTGAATATACGGCCAGCGGCCAGCCGGTGACCTGGAAAGGCAGCCAGGCCAATCGTTACGGCGAAGTCGTTGCGGCGCAGCCCTATCGGGTCGGGTCGCAGGATTGCCGGCAATACACGCATACGGTCTACGCCGGCGGCGCCGGGGTCAGCGCCCGTGGAACGGCCTGCCGCAATCCGGATGGAAGCTGGACGCCGCTGACCTGAGCGGCCTCCGGGCGGATCTTCACGAAGAATCGTCAAAGGGTCGCAGGCCCGCCATGTTGGCAGCCAGCGATGCCAAGGCTATTTAGGCAGCATGTTGTTCTGGGTGATTGCCGCTGTCTTGACTTTGGGCGCGAGTCTGGCGGTTCTGCTGCCTCTCGCGGCACGACCCAAATCCGCCACCGCGGACAGTGCGCACGATCTCGAGGTCTACCGCGACCAGCTTTCGGAGCTGGACCGCGACCTCGCGCGCGGGCTGATCCAGCCTACTGAAGCCGAGCAGGCGCGTGCCGAGATCGGACGCCGGATCCTGCGTCTCGGCGATGGCGGAAAGGACGAGGGGAACGCCGGCGGCGCCTCGTCTTCCACCTTGCGCCTTGTTTCCATCATCGCCGTACTGGCGGTGCCGTTGATCAGCTGGGGTGTCTATGCCCGCCTCGGCTCGCCCGACCTGCCTTCCCAACCACTTGCCGAACGACTGGCGAAGAACCCGGCAGACAGCACCGTCGACGAACTCGTTGCCCGGGCGGAAGCGCATCTGGCGGCCAATCCGTCGGACGGCAGGGGCTGGGACGTTCTGGCGCCGATCTACATGCGCATGCAGCGCTTTGCCGATGCGGCGCGCGCCTATGACAACGCCATCAAGCTGCTCGGCCCGAATGCCGCTCGCCAGGAGGGGCTCGGCGAGGCCATGGTGAACGCTTCCGGCGGCAAGATCGAGGCGCAGGCGCGCGCAGCGTTCGATGCCGCCTTGAAGCAGGATCCTGCCAGCCCCAAGGCCCGTTTCTTCCTGGCCATGGCCTCCGCGCAGGATGGGCGCGTGGATGAGGCGGTGGCGGCCTGGACGCGCATGCGCGAGGATCTGCCCGAGGATTCGCCATGGCGCGCCGCGGCCGAGCAGGCGATTGCACAGGCTGGCCAGGCGCCGGTCGCGCGGGCGCCCAGCGAGGAAGAAATGGAAGCGGCGGCCTCGATGTCGAGCGAGGACCGTGCCGGGATGATCGCCGGCATGGTGGAGCGGCTGGACGAGCGGTTGCGCCAGAACCCGAAGGACGAGGAAGGCTGGAAGCAGCTCATCCGCTCGCATCTGGTTCTGGGGGACGAGACAAAGGCGCGCGATGCGCTGAGCCGAGCGATCTCGGTATTCGGAGCGAACAGCGAACAGGCGCGCACGCTCATTGCCTTCGCTTCATCGAATGGCCTGAAAATGATGGAATAGGCATCATGACCCGCAAGCAGAAACGGCTAGCTGTCATTGTCGGAGGATTGGCTTTCCTGGGTGCCGCAACCGCACTGACCTTCGTCGCGCTGGGCCAGAAGGCCTCCTATTTCTACATGCCGGGCGATCTTGCGACCGCCGATGTGCAGCCCGGCCAGCGCATCCGTCTTGGCGGGCTCGTTGAAAAGGGGTCGATCGTTCGCGGCCAGGATGCGATGGTCACGTTCGGCGTCACCGACACCGATGAGACCGTGAAGGTGACCTACAAGGGCATCCTTCCCGACCTGTTCCGCGAGGAGCAAGGGGTCATCACGGAGGGCGCGTTCGGGGCCGACGGCGGCTTCGTCGCCGACAGCGTGCTGGCCAAGCACGACGAGAACTACATGCCCAAGGAAGTCGCCGACAGCCTGAAGGAAAAGGGCGTGTGGCAGGAGGATTCCGATGAATAGGCCGCCTCATGGTTGAGATCGGGCACTTCGCGCTGGTTCTGGCACTGACCCTCGGACTGGTGCAGATGACGGTTCCGCTGATCGGCGCGCGTCTGCACGATGAGCGCATGATGGGCGTCGCCGTTCCCGTCACGCTGGCCGGCTTCGCCTTCACGGCGCTGTCTTTCGCCATTCTGACGCTGGCCTATGCCCAGTCCGACTTTTCGCTTCAGAATGTCTGGGAAAATTCCCACTCGCTGAAACCGATGCTCTACAAGGTCACCGGCGTGTGGGGCAACCATGAGGGCTCGATGCTGCTCTGGGTTCTGATCCTGGCCTTCTTCGGCGCGCTGGTGGCGCTGTTCGGCAACAATCTGCCGGCCAGCCTGAAAGCCACGGTGCTGGCCGTGCAAGGCTCCATCGGGGTTGCCTTCTTCCTCTTCATCCTCATCACATCCAACCCGTTCACCCGCCTTTCGCCGGCGCCGATCGAGGGACGGGACCTCAACCCCATCCTCCAGGACATCGGCCTCGCCGTGCATCCGCCGCTGCTCTATCTCGGTTATGTCGGCTTCTCCATCTGCTTCGCCTTTTCCGTGGCGGCGCTGATCGAGGGACGCATCGACGCGGCCTGGGCGCGCTGGGTGCGGCCATGGACGCTGGTGGCCTGGGTGTTCCTCACCGGCGGCATCGCCATGGGTTCCTATTGGGCCTATTACGAGCTTGGCTGGGGCGGCTTCTGGTTCTGGGATCCGGTCGAGAACGCTTCCTTCATGCCGTGGCTGGCAGGCACCGCCCTGCTGCATTCGGCCATCGTCATGGAAAAGCGGTCGGCGTTGAAGATCTGGACGCTGCTGTTGGCGATCATCACCTTTTCCCTGTCGCTGCTTGGCACTTTCCTCGTGCGCTCCGGCGTGCTCACATCCGTCCATGCCTTCGCGACTGATCCGTCGCGCGGCTTTTTCATCCTCTGTATCCTGATGCTGTTCATCGGCGGATCGCTGGCGCTGTTTGCCCTGCGTGCGCCGTCGCTGACGCAGGGCGGCCTGTTCCAGCCGATCTCGCGCGAGGGTGCGCTGGTGCTGAACAACCTGTTCCTGACCACGGCGACGGCGACAGTGTTCATCGGCACGCTTTATCCGCTCCTGGTCGAGGCCATGGCGGGCGACAAGATTTCGGTCGGCCCTCCCTTCTTCAACCTTACCTTCATTCCGCTGATGGTGCCGCTGCTGCTTCTGGTGCCGTTCGGGCCGTTGCTGGCGTGGAAGCGCGGTGATGTACTGGCCGCCGCGCAGCGGCTGATGTTCGCCTTCGGCGCGGCCCTTGTCGCTGCGCTGGTGACGGCTTTCCTGATCGACGGCTCCTCGGCGTTTGCCGCATTCGGTGTCGGCCTGGCCGTCTGGCTGGTTCTGGGCGCGTTGACCGATCTGGCGATCAAGGCCGGCGTCGGCCATGCGCGACCTTCGGTCATGGTCAGGCGCTTCATCGGCCTGCCGCGCTCCGTGTTCGGAACCGCGCTTGCCCATCTCGGTCTCGGCCTGACGGTGCTCGGGCTGGTGGGCGCGACCAGCTTCGGCACCGAAAGCGTGCTGACCATGAAGCCGGGACAGGTCACCGAATTGTCGGGCAAGCGGGTGCGTTTCGACAACCTCACACCGGTTCGCGGGCCGAACTACACTGACGAGAGGGCGCATTTCTCGCTGCTCGGTCCGGCCGGCGAGGTGAGGCGGGAAATCTGGTCGTCTCGGCGCTTCTATCCCGTGCGCCAGATGAACACGACCGAGGCCGGCATCAGCACGCTCGGCTTCAGCCAGCTCTATGTTTCCATCGGCGAGCAGACCGAGGGCGGACTGGTCGTGCGCCTGTGGTGGAAGCCCTTCGTCACCCTTATCTGGGGTGGCGGGCTCGTCATGATGGCGGGCGGCACCATGTCGCTGCTCGACCGCCGCCTGCGGGTCGGCGCGCCGGCGCGCCGCGGCAGGAAGGGCGCGGTCAGGCCGGCCGCGGAGACGGCGTGATGCGCCGTATCGCGCTTGCCCTGCTGTGCGTGGGCCTGCTGCTTGCGCCGGCCGCACGTGCCGTGACGCCGGACGAAATGCTGGCCGATCCGGCACTGGAACAGCGGGCGCGCGACATCTCGGCCGGCCTGCGCTGCCTGGTCTGCCAGAACCAGTCGATCGACGATTCCGACGCGGATCTCGCCCGCGACCTGCGGGTTCTGGTGCGCGAGCGCCTGGAGGCCGGCGATAGCGACCGTCAGGTGGTCGATTTCATCGTCTCCCGCTATGGCGAGTTCGTGCTGCTGAAGCCGCGTTTCAATGTCCGCACGGTGCTGCTGTGGGCCGCGCCCTTCATGCTGCTCGTGGCGGGTGGGGCCTTCGTTTTCTTCGCTTCAAGGCGCAAGCGCCCCGTCGAGGTCGAAAGCCTCACAGCAGAGGAGCGCGCCGCGCTCGACGAGTTGCTTCGTCGCGAGCCACCCTCCCAACATTAACAAAGTTTCATCAGCCGGAAATGGCGCAGTAAGGTCAACCATCCTATCTCTGCCTGCGATGATGCTTTCGAGGCATCCAGTGCAAGAAGGATAGAGATCGATGACCAGCGTCTCCCATATCGTTTCCCGCAGGAGCAAGCGCCTCGCCGCCGCCGCAGCATCGCTCGCCATTGCCGGCGCGGTCGGCTTTACTGCCGTCACTGCGGGCACCGAACCGGTGCTCGCCGAAGCCGTGCGTGTCGAAGCTCCCCAGGTTCCCAGTTTCGCCGACGTGGTGTCCAATGTGACGCCTGCCGTCGTCAGTGTCCGCGTCAAGGCCAAGGTCGACCAGACCGCCGATCGCGGCCCCACCTTCGGCTTTCCCGAGGAGGGCTTCGGCAATCTCCCCCCCGACCACCCGATGCGCCGCTTCTTCCGTGAATTCCGCGGCCACGGCGACCGTGACGGCCGTCCGCGGGCGGAGCGTCGTGGTCCGGCCAAGCCGCGTCCCGTAGCGCAGGGGTCCGGCTTCTTCATTTCCGAGGATGGATATCTGGTCACCAACAACCATGTGGTCAACGATGGGTCTGCCTTCACCGTCGTCACCAATGACGGCAAGGAACTGGATGCCAAGCTGATCGGTACCGACGAACGCACCGACCTCGCCGTGCTGAAGGTCGATAGCGACACCAAGTTCACCTATGTCGATTTCGCCGACGACTCCCAGGTCCGCGTCGGCGACTGGGTGGTCGCCGTGGGCAACCCGTTCGGCCTCGGCGGAACGGTGACGGCCGGCATCATCTCGGCCCGTGGCCGCGACATCGGCGCCGGTCCCTATGACGACTTCATCCAGATCGACGCCGCCGTCAATCGCGGCAATTCGGGCGGCCCGGCCTTCAACCTCGGCGGACAGGTCGTCGGCATCAACACCGCCATCTTCTCGCCTTCGGGCGGCAATGTCGGCATCGCCTTCGCCATTCCCGCCTCCACCGCCAAGCAGGTGGTGGACGACCTGATGAAGAATGGCTCGGTCGCCCGCGGCTGGCTCGGCGTCGAAATCCAGCCGGTCACCAAGGACATCGCCGAATCGCTCGGGCTGAACTCGGACAAGGGCGCCATCGTCGCCAACGCGCAGGATGACGGCCCGGCCCGGAAGGCAGGCATCGTTTCCGGTGACGTTATTACCCAGGTGGATGGCAAGGACGTCGCATCCTCCCGCGACCTGGCGCGGGTCATTGCCGGCTATGCGCCGGGCAGCACGGTCGACATCAACCTGTGGCGCAACGGCAAGGCGGAGAGCATCAAGGTCGAACTCGGCAAGCTGCCGGGGGCCGACAAGGCCGCCTCCACCGATAGCGACGGCTCGTCGGCCTCCCCCGCCGACACGCTTGCCGATCTCGGCCTGACCGTGACCGCCTCCGACGATGGCAAGGGCCTTGTCGTCACCGATGTCGATCCCGACAGCGACGCCGCCGATCGCGGCATCCAGGCCGGCGATGTCATCACCGCGGTCAATTCCGACGAGGTGAACAACGTCAAGGACGTCACCGACGCCATGGACAAGGCCGCCAAGGCCGGCCGCAAGTCGGTCCTCGTACAGATCAGCCGCGACTCGGCCAACCGCTTCGTCGCACTGCCGATCAGCCAGGGCTGAACAGGCTTCCGGCCGCCGTGGCATATCGCGGCGGCCGGCAATCTTTCCCGCTGTGCCGATGTTCCGCCACAGCCGCCGGAATCGCTTATAGTGATGCGATGAAGATTCTTGTCATTGAAGATGACCGCGAGGCGGCGGACTACCTGGAGAAGGCCTTTTCCGAGGCCGGCCACACCGCTCATATCGCCGGCGATGGCGAAACCGGCTTCGCGCTGGCCGATGCCGGCGACTACGATGTCATGGTGGTGGACCGCATGCTGCCGCGCCGGGACGGTCTCTCGGTCATCGCCGGCCTGCGCTCGCGCGGCAACGCCACGCCGGTGCTGATCCTCTCGGCTCTGGGCGAGGTCGACGACCGGGTGACCGGTCTGCGCGCAGGCGGCGACGACTATCTCACCAAGCCCTATGCCTTCACCGAGCTTCTGGCCCGCGTCGAGGTGCTGAACCGGCGCGCCGGCAGCCGCGAGAGCGAAACCGTCTACCGCGTCGGCGATCTCGAACTCGATCGCCTTTCCCATTCGGTGAAGCGCGCCAATCAGGAAATCACCTTGCAGCCGCGTGAATTCCGGCTGCTGGAATACCTCATGCGCCATGCCGGGCAGGTGGTCACCCGCACCATGCTGCTGGAAAATGTCTGGGACTATCATTTCGATCCGCAGACCAACGTCATCGACGTGCATGTCTCGCGCCTGCGCGGCAAGATCGAGAAGGGCTTCGACAAGCCGATCCTGCACACGGTGCGCGGCGCCGGCTATATGCTCAAGCACGGCTGACGGCGCATGGCGCTTCCCCTGCCAGCGATCATGAAGACGACGGCGGCGCGGCTTTCGGCGCTCTACCTGCTGCTGTTCGCGCTCTGCGCCACCCTGCTGGTCTTCTACATGACCTCGCTGTCGGTGCGCATGCTGACCACCCAGACGCAGGAAACCATCAATGACGAGGTGCTGAGCCTGGCGCGGGCCTACCAGCGTGGCGGCCTGCCGACCATGGTGCGCGTGGTGGAGCAGCGTTCGCGGCAGCCCGGCGCCAATCTCTACCTGCTGGCCGATGCCAACGGCCAGATTCTCACCGGCAATGTCCAGAGCCTCGAACCGGGCGTCCTGGAGATCGAGGGTTGGACGACGCGGCCCTTTTACTACCGCCGCTATGGCGAGAGCGAAGCCGAGCGGCAGCGGGCCGAGAATGGCGAGACCGAGAACGGCCAGACCGAGGCGCAGCGCGCGGAATTGCGCCGCCACGATGCGCTGGCGATGGTGCTGCGGCTGCCCAACCAGATGATCCTCCTTGTCGGGCGCGATCTCGGCGAGCCGCAACGCTTCCGCGACGTGGTCAGCCGTTCGCTCATGCTGGCGCTCGGCATGATGGGGCTTGGCGGCATCGTCATCTGGTTCTTCGTCGGCCGCGCCGCCCTGAAGCGCATTGATGGGATTTCCGCCGCCAGCCGCCGCATCATGGGCGGAGACCTTTCCGGCCGCCTGCCGACGACGGGCGCGGGCGATGAGTTCGACCGGCTGTCCGAGAACCTCAACGCCATGCTGGCCCGCATCGATACGCTGAACGAGGGGTTGAAGCAGGTCTCGGACAATATCGCCCACGACCTCAAGACGCCGCTTACCCGCATCCGCAACCGGGCCGAGGCCACGCTGGCCGGCAAGCACAAGACGGCCGACTATCGTGAGGCGCTGGATGCGACGATTGCCGAGTCCGACCAACTCATCAAGACCTTCAATGCCATCCTGATGATTTCCCGGCTGGAGGCCGGCTATTCCGCCGAGAGCATGAGCAGCGTCGATCTGGCCGAAGCGGTGCGCGACGTGGTCGAGCTGTACGAGCCGCTGGCGGAGGACAGCGGAGTCGCGCTTGAGGCGGAAGCCGCGCAATCCGTCACCATCAGCGGCAACCGCGAGCTGATCGGGCAGGCGCTGTCCAACATCGTCGACAACGCCATCAAATATTCGGCCGATGCGACCGAGGAGCCGCGCGTGCGGGTGCGGTTGCAGCGCGAAGGCGCGGAGATCAGGCTGTCGGTGACCGACAACGGCCACGGCATTCCCGACGAGCAGGATCGCGCGCGCGCGACGGAACGTTTCGTGCGGCTGGAAAAGAGCCGCTCGCAGCCGGGTTCGGGGCTGGGGCTCAGCCTCGCCAAGGCGGTGATGAAATTTCACGGCGGCAGGCTTGATCTTCTGCCCGCCGATCCCGGATTATCCGTGGTCATGGTGTTTCCCGAAAAGGACAGGTCCTGACCTATGGCATCGAGCGTGACGGCCGAACGCGCCGCAACCGGCTGGCTTCTGCAGCCCGCCCTTGAACTGCGGCCTGTCGATCCGGATCATGCGCGGGAAGCACTTGCCGACGTGGCCGCGAGTGCAGCCGAGAACGAGCTTCCGCGTCTGGCCGGCCTGCTGGCGAAGGATGGCGAGGTGCAGCGCTTCCTCGCTGCCGTCTTCGACCTGTCTCCCTTTCTGCGCGATCTCGCCCGCCGTCGGCCGCAGATGCTCGCTGCCCTGCTCGACCGGACCGTCCCGGAACGGCTGGAAGCGATCGGCTCGGAGATCGAAGCATGCTGGCAAGGCGAGGGCGTTTCGGAAGCCGAATTGATGAAGCGCCTGCGCCTGCTCAAGACCGAGGCGCATTTCCTGATCGCGCTGGCCGATCTTGCGGGCGAGGCCGATACGCAGGCGACCGTCCAGCGCCTGAGCGTGCTGGCCGATGGCTGCGTGCGGGCGGCCACCGCCTTCCTGCTGGCCGATGCCCATCGGCAGGGCAAGCTGAAGCTGCCTGATCCCTCCGATCCCGCCCATGGCAGCGGCCTGATCGTGCTCGGCATGGGCAAGCTCGGCGCGCATGAGCTGAACTTTTCCTCCGACATCGACCTCATCCTGTTTTTCGATCACAAGGCGGTGGTCGGCGACCCGATGGAGGCGACGGACATTTTTTCGCGCCTTGCCCGCAGGCTGGTGCGCATCATGCAGGACCGCACCGAGCACGGTTATGTCTTCCGCACCGATCTGCGCCTGCGTCCCGATCCCGGCTCGACACCGCTCGCCATTCCGGTGGAGGCGGCGCTGACCTATTACGAGGGGCGCGGCCAGAACTGGGAACGCGCCGCGATGATCAAGGCCCGCCCGGTGGCCGGCGACATCGAAGCGGGCGAGGCGTTCCTGAAGGAGCTTCGTCCCTATGTCTGGCGCAAATATATGGACTATGCGGCGATCGCCGACGTCCATTCCATCAAGCGCCAGATTCATGCCCACAAGGGTCACGGCGAGATTGCCGTGAAGGGCCATAACGTCAAGCTGGGGCGTGGCGGTATTCGCGAGATCGAATTCTTCGTCCAGACCCAGCAACTCATCGCCGGTGGGCGCTTTCCCGAACTGCGTGGCCGCGAGACGGTAAAAATGCTTTCCCAGCTTGCCGGAAATGGCTGGATCACGGCCGAGGCCCGTGATGCGCTGGCCAGCCAGTACTGGTTCCTGCGCCGCGTCGAGCATGCCGTGCAGATGGTGGCCGACGAGCAGACCCACATGCTGCCGGAGGACGACGAGGGACTGGAACGCATCGCCCATATGCTGGGTTTTGCCGATGCCGACGCCTTCTCGCGGGCGTTCCGCGCGTCGCTGGTGGAGGTGGAGCGTCACTATGCGGCGCTGTTCGAGGCCGCGCCGGAGCTTTCGACCGGCATGGGCAATCTCGTCTTCACCGGCGATGTCGACGATCCCGATACGTTGCAGACGCTTCACACTCTCGGCTTCCAGCGTCCGAGCGACATCTGCCGGGTCATCCGCGCCTGGCATTTCGGCCGTTATCGAGTGACGCGCTCGGCCGAGGCGCGCGAGCGGCTGACCGAGCTGACGCCGGCGCTGCTCGAAGCCTTCGGCAAGACCCGCCGCGCCGACGAGGCGCTGATGCGTTTCGACGAGTTCCTGTCCGGCCTGCCGGCGGGCGTGCAGCTCTTCTCGCTGCTGCAATCGAACCCCGCCTTGCTGCGCCTGATGGCCACCATCATGGGTGCTGCCCCGAAGCTGGCGGCGATCATCACGCGCCGCCCGCATGTCTTCGACGGGCTGCTCGATCCGGCCCTGCTCAGCGAGCTTCCCGATCGCAAATATCTGGCGGGGCGGCTGTCCGCCTTCCTCGAGGGTGATCGTGCCTATGAGGAGGTTCTGGACCGGTTGCGCATCTTTGCCGCCGAGCAGAAATTCCTTATCGGCGTGCGGCTTTTGGCCGGCTCCATCGATGCGCGCCGGGCAGGGCGGGCCTTCTCCGATCTGGCCGACCTCACCATCGGCGCCGCGCTGGATGCGGTGACGGCCGAGTTCGAGGTCCGGCATGGCCGCATCGCCGGCGCGCGCGTGGCCCTGCTCGGCATGGGCAAGCTCGGGAGTCAGGAACTCACCGCCGGCTCCGATGTCGATCTCATCCTGCTCTATGACCACGATCCGGAGGCGGATGAATCGAACGGCGGCAAGCCGCTGGCGCCGGCGCATTACTACAGCCGTCTCACCCAGCGCCTGATTGCGGCGGTGTCGGCCCCCACGGCCGAGGGCGTGCTTTACGAGCTGGACCTGCGCCTGCGCCCCTCCGGCAATAAGGGGCCGGTGGCCACCCATATGGAGGCGTTCCGCAAATATCAGCGACAGGATGCCTGGACCTGGGAGCAGATGGCGCTGACCCGCGCCCGGCCGGTCGCCGGCGACGATGGGTTGTGCGCCGAGCTTGCCGGCGAGATTGCCGCCATCCTCGCCCAGCCGCGCGATGCCGCCAAGGTCCGCCGCGAGGCTTCGGACATGCGCAAGCTGATCGAGGAGGAGAAACCGCCGCGCGACCTGTGGGACATCAAGCTGGTGCCGGGCGGCCTGATCGACCTCGAATTCATCGCCCAGGTCGCCGCGCTGACCGGCAAGTTCACCGGCAAGCCCGGCACGACGGCGACTGCCGACATATTGGCGGGCCTTGCCCCGGACTATGCCGATGCCGGCATGCGCGAGGAGCTGGTGCGGGCCTACGGTTTCTATCTCGCCATCACCCAGATCATCCGGCTGTGCCTGACCGGTCCCTTCGACAGGGACGACGTGCCGCCCGGCCTCTCGGACCTCCTGCTGGCCGTCACCGACCTGCCGGATTTCTCGGTGCTGGAGGCGGAGCTGAAGGAAAAGGCGGCGACCGTCCGGCGCGATTTCGACAGCATCCTGCGCGGTCGCAAGAAATAGTCAGGCGGCGGCTCTCAGGAACTGGCCGGTGGGCTTCTTCTTGGTGGTGGCGGGAATGCGCACGGAAACGATGGTGCCGCTGCCTTCGGTGGAGCGGATCTTGAGGGCGCCGCCGTGCAATTCGGCCAGCGAGCGCGAGATGGCGAGCCCTAGGCCGGAGCCGGCATGGTTCTTGGAGAACTGGTTCTGCACCTGTTCGAACGGCCGGCCGAGCTTCTTCAGCGCATGCTTGGGGATGCCGCAGCCATTGTCCTCGATCGACAGGATCAGCGCGCCCGAGGCGTTGCGGGCGCGCACCGAGATGCGGCCGCCTTCGCCGGTGAACTTCACCGCATTCGACAGCAGGTTGAGCACGATCTGCTTGATGGCGCGGCGGTCGGCATAAAGCTTCAGCGTCTCGGCGATGTTGGTCTCGACATTGATCTTCTTGGCCGCCGCCTGCAGCGAGACCACGCGCACCGTCTCGCGGATCAGCGGGCACAGGTCGATCTCCTCGCGATCGATCGAGAACTGGCCGGCCTCGATCTTCGACATGTCGAGGATGTCGTTGATGACGCCAAGCAGGTATTTGCCGCTGGAATTGATGTCGTTGGCGTATTCGTCGTAGCGGTCCGAGCCCATCGGGCCGAACAGCTTCTGCGTCATCAGTTCAGAGAAGCCGATGATGGCGTTGAGCGGCGTGCGCAGTTCGTGCGACATGTTGGCGAGGAATTCGGACTTGGCCTGGTTGGCTGCCTCGGCGCGGTCCTTCTCCCGCATGTATTTGCGGTTCAGTTCGGCCAGTTCGCGGGCCTTGTCCTCCTCGGCGCGGCGCGCGAGGCTGAGATCGTGGATGGTCGCCATCAATCGGCGTTCGCTGTCCAGCAGCTTGTCCTGATGCTGCCGGATCTGGGTAATGTCGGAGCCGACGGCCACGGTGCCGCCGTCGCGGGTCTTCAATTCGTTGACCTGCAGCCAGCGACCATCGGCCAACTGGCGCTCATAGGTGACGCCGCCGCGCGGGCCGTTGGCATTGGCGAGGCGCCGCTCGGAAGCGAAGGCCTGCATGCGCTCTTCCAGAATGGAGCGCGGCGCGCCCGGCACCACGTCCTGGTCGGAAAGGCCGTTATCCTGCTGGAACTTGGAATTGCACATCACCAGCCGGTCGGCGGGGTCCCACAGCACGAAGGATTCGGTGATGTTCTCGATCGCCGTGCGCAGGCGCAGGTCGGCTGCCTCGGAGCGCAGGGCAAGATGGCGCTGCTCGGTCACGTCCATCGAGATGCCGATGAGCTGGATGTCGGCGGCATCGGGGTCCACCACCTGCGCGCGCACCCGCATCCACACCCACTGGCCGTTGGCATGGCGCATGCGGAACACGCGGTCGATCTGGTCGATCTCGCGGGCCATCACCCGGTTGGCGATCTCGAACAGGTTCCCGTCGTCGGGATGGATGATGGAATCGACCTCGCCGAATGAGAGCATGGCGTCGCAGGGTTCGTAGCCCAGCATGTCGTACATGGAGGGTGACCAGTACATCTTGCCGCGCACCATGTCCCAGTCCCACAGGCCGCAGCGGCCGCGCACCAGCGCCATGTCGATGCGCTGCTGGCCCTCCAGATAGACGCGGTCGGCCGTCTCCGCCCGCGCCGCCTGGCTGAAATAGGCGTAGAGGATGATGATCAGCACGCCGGCGGTCAGCACGAACAGGGAGACGTTGAGCGAGACGGTCTTGCGCCATTGCGTGAACACGGCGTCCTGCGGGATCAGCGCCGCCGTGGCGCGCTTGGCCTCGTGGTCTATCGAGACGGCCGCGTACCAGTCCGCGTCGCCGATCCGAACCGGGATCACGCCGGCCTTCTCGCCGAACAGGAACAGCGGCTGGCCGCCGGAGACGATCTCGTCCAGCGCGCGGCCGTACCAGCGGGTGGAACGCGGCGTGACCGCAGAAACGACGAATTTCTCGTTGGTGAAGGCCAGCACATGGTCGCCGGAAAGGGCCGCGGTGCGGCCGACCTGCTCCAGCAAGGTCTGCTGGCTGCTGGCCGCGAGGTCGGCCTCGATCAGCTGGCCGGTCGCCAGCGCCAGCGCCGATCTGGCGTTGCGTTCGACGTCGTCGCGCCAGTTCATCAGCGAGACGAAGTGCAGGCCGGCGACGACGAGCAGGAAAATGACGATCAGGACAGGGATCAGCCGGCGCAGGAAGGGCTCGGCCGCAACCAGCTTCTGGTAGGCGGGCTGGGCGATGAGCTGTGCATTGCCGGCCAGGCCGCTGCCGCGCCGGTCAACAGACATCCCACCGGGCGCGCTGAACGCGTCCGCCTTTGCCATGAAATGGCACTCCCCAAAATATGTCCCGTTTGATGATCCGGCTACGCCACACATCCGAATCGTCCCTAAGGAATCAAAGGTGATTCGGCTTGTCCAGTGGCACGGCAAAAAAAGATCGCCGCGCCGGCCATTTTGTCAGGCCAGCGAGCGCTCCACTATGTCGCGCAGATCGACCGAAACATCGCTTGCGCCGGCGATGGAAGCCAGCGCCTGCCTGGCCTTTTGCTGGCGCACCGGCTCCAGCGAGCGCCAGGAGCGGAAGGCGGTGGCCAGCCGTGCTGAAAGCTGCGGGTTGCGCTGGTCGATATCCTTCAGCATTTCGGCGAAGAAGGCGTATGCGGCGCCGTCGGCGCGATGGAAGCCGGTCTGGTTGCCGCCCGAGAAGGTGCCGAGCAGCGCGCGCACCCGGTTGGGATTGTCGGCCGAGAAGGCGGGATGCCGCATCAGCGCGCGCACCGTATCCAGGGCCTGCTCGCCGGGCGCGGTCGCCTGGATCTGGAACCATTTGTCCATGGCAAGAGGCATCGCTCCATGGCGCGCCGCGAAGTCGGCAAGCGCCGCTTCGGCCTGGGGGGAGCCTGCGTGGTCGTGGGCGAGCGTGCCGAGAGCCGCCACCAGATCGGTCATGTTGGTGGCGGCGCTAAACTGCGTTCCGGCGAGGTCGGCGCCGCCCTCGATGCGGGCCAGATAGCCCAGCACCACGTTGCGCAGCGCCCGCCGTCCGGCGCCGGCAGCGTCGGGGCTGAACGGTCCGTCGTCCCGCAATTCCCGGTAAAGCTCCGCGAACGGTTCGTGGTTGGAACGGGCGATGAAATCGCTCAACCCCCGGCGCGCGACGAATATCGCATCGGGGTCGATATCCTTGCCGATGTCCCGGGCGATGTCGGTCTCGGACGGCAAGGTGATGGCGAGCGCCCGGTAGGCGGGCTCGAGCGAGGCATCGGCAGCGATCCTGCCGGCCAGTTGAGCGATCTGCGAGGGGAAGCGCAGCCTCGTGTCGCCGCGCACGCACCGGTAGGCGGAAATCAGGCTGTCGGTCAGCAGCGTGTTGAAGGCCTGCCAGCGCGCGAACGGATCGCTGTCATGGCCGGCGAGGAAGATCAGATCCTCCGGCTTCTGTTCGACGGCGAGCGTGATGGGAGCCGAGAAGCCGCGATTGAGCGACAGGATGGGCCGTTCCGCCACGCCGTGGAAGCGTAGCTTGTGGCTGCGCTTGCGCACATGGATGACGCCGTCCTCCACGGATGCGCCCTCGACCTCGGTCCATTCCAGTTCCTTGCCATCGCTGCCGATCAGGCCGAAGGCCAGCGGGATGTGCATGGCGCGCTTGCGGCTTTCGGACGGGGTGGGCGGCACCGACTGCTCGATTTCCAGCGTCAGCGTGCCGGCCTCGTAGCTCGGCTTGATCGTCAGGTTCGGCGTGCCGGACTGGTTGTACCAGAGGCCGAATTGCGAGAGGTCGCGGCCCGACACATCCTCGAACACCTTGAGGAAATCCTCGATCGTGCAGGCCTGTCCGTCATGGCGCTCGAAATAGAGGTCCATGCCGGCGCGGAACATTGCCGCGCCCAGGATGGTGCGCAGCATGCGCACCACCTCCGAGCCCTTTTCGTAGACCGTCGCCGTGTAGAAATTGTTGATCTCGCGGTAGCGGCGCGGCCGCACCGGATGGGCGAGGGGACCCTGGTCTTCCGGAAACTGAAGCGCGCGCAGCGTGCGCACCTCGGCGATGCGTTTGACCCCGCGCGAGCGCTGGTCGGCGGAGAATTCGTGGTCGCGGTAAACGGTCAGCCCTTCCTTCAGGCAGAGCTGGAACCAGTCCCGGCAAGTGATTCTGTTGCCTGTCCAATTGTGGAAATATTCATGCGCGATGATCGCCTCGATATTGGCGAAATCGGTGTCCGTGGCGGTGGTCTCGTCGGCCAGCACATATTTGTCGTTGAAGATGTTGAGGCCCTTGTTCTCCATCGCCCCCATGTTGAAGTCGGAGACGGCGACGATGTTGAACACGTCGAGGTCGTATTCGCGCCCGAACACCTCCTCGTCCCATGTCATCGAGCGCTTCAGCGCGTCCATGGCGTAGGCGGCCAGCTTCTCCTTGCCGTGCTCCACATAAATGCCGAGTTCGACCTCGCGTCCGCTCATGGTGGTGAAGCTGTCGCCAAGCCGGCCGAGATCGCCGGCCACCAGCGCGAACAGGTAGGAGGGCTTGGGATGGGGGTCGTGCCACTCGGCGAAATGCCAGCCGTTCCCAAGCTCGCCGCTCGCCACCGGATTGCCGTTGGAAAGCAGCAGCGGCGCGGCGGCATGCGGGGCCTCGATACGCACGTGATAGACCGACAGCACGTCCGGCCGGTCGAGGAAATAGGTGATGCGGCGGAAGCCTTCCGGCTCGCACTGCGTGCAATAGACGCCATTGGAGCGATAGAGCCCCATCAGGGCCTTGTTGTCGTCCGGGTCCAGTTCGGTTTCGAGGATCAGCGTGAAACGGTCCGTGGCGGGCAGGTCGTTCAGGACAAGCCGCTCGGGCGTTGCCTCATGGGCGGGCTGCGCGACGCTTTCGAGTTCGATGCGCTTCAGCTTCAGGCCGTCTCCGTCGAGCACCAGCGGCGGCGCCGCGTCCCCGCCCGGCCGCCGTTCGATGGTCAGTTCGGCAACCACCGTGGTGGCGTCGGGCGCGAGCCGGACGGTCAGCCGGGTCTGCGGGATCAGGTAGTCGCTCGGCCGGTAGTCCTCGAGCCTGAAAACCTGGCCGGTATCTGTACGCATATGCTTTCCATTCCTTTCGCGGTCGGCTTTCAGGGCATCGGACCGAAAACTGCAGCGGTCGTCCGTCCAATCAAGGTGCCGGAGCGCCCTTCAGGTGCGCGACAGGACGCACGGTGCTCCAGGGATAGGAGGAGACTGCTCTTGGCTCAAGACAATCCGGCCAAGGTTCTTTACATGAAAGGCGCCTGCGTCGGGAACCCCACGCCAGGGAACCGGATTCGCACCCACCAGAGGACGCAGGGCCAAGTTGAGCACGACAGCGCTTGATCATTCGGGCAGTCCCCTGACAGGCATAGCCCTGAAAGTCATGTCAGTCGCGGTTTTCGTGGCGATGTCGGCCTTCATCAAGGCGGCGGGGGCGCTGCCGGCGGGGCAGGCGGTCTTCTTCCGCTCCTTCTTCGCCATTTTCCCCATATTGCTGTTTCTCGGCTGGCGGCGCGAACTGCGCACCGCCTTCGCCACCAAGCGGCCGTTCGGCCATACGGCGCGCGGCTTCGTCGGCGTCTGTTCCATGGGCCTGATCTTTTTCGGGCTGGCCCGCCTGCCGCTGGCCGACGCCATCACGCTGAACTACGCCCAGCCCCTGATGGTGGTGATGTTCAGCTCGCTGTTCCTGGGAGAGGCCATCCGCATCTACAGGTGGGGCGCGGTGGCCATCGGCCTCGTGGGGGTCGTCATCATCTCCTGGCCGGAACTGACCCTGCTGCGTTCGGGGTCGGCGATGGACGACCAGCAGGTGCTGGGCGTGATGGCGGCGCTTGCCGGGGCCGCGACCTCCGCCGTCGCCGTCATACTGGTGCGCAACCTCGTCCACAGCGAACGCACCGCCACAATCGTGCTGTGGTTCTCCTTGATGGCCAGCGTCATTTCGCTGGGCAGCTTGCCGTTCGGCTGGGAGGCGCTTACGGCGACGCAGGTCGCCCTGCTCATTGCCGGCGGCATTTGCGGCGGCGTCGCCCAGATCCTCATGACCGCCGCCTATCGCCACGCCGAGATCTCGGTGGTCGCGCCTTTCGAATACACCTCGATCATCCTGGCCATCATCATCGGCTACATGGTGTTCGGCGACCTGCCCACCATTCACATGCTGGCCGGCGGCGCGATCGTGGTGGGGGCGGGGATGTTCATCATCTTCCGCGAGCGCCAGCTCGGGCTGGAGCGGGCGAGAGCGCGCAAGGTCACGCCGCCGCAGGGGTGACCCCGTCCTGACCTCAGGACAGGGACCGCAGCTTCATCTTCGCTTCGAGGAAGTCGCGCCAGGCCAGCCGCTTGTGCGCCGGCGTGCGCAGCAGATAGGCCGGATGCAGCGTCGGCATGGCCGGGATTCCGATGCCCGACGGCCCGGAATAGACCCTCCAGTTGCCGCGCAGCCGCAATATGCCTTCGGTGGTGTTGAGCAGCGTCTTGGCGGAGGCGCCGCCGAGATGGACGAGTATCTTCGGCCCGACCAGTTCGATCTGGCGCTCGATGAAGGGGCGGCATATTTCGGTTTCCTGCGGCGTTGGGGCCCGGTTGCCGGGCGGCCGCCACGGGATGACGTTGGCGATGTAGACCTTGCTGCGGTCCAGATCGATCGCCTTCAGCATACGGTCGAGAAGCTGGCCGGAGCGGCCGACGAAGGGCTTGCCTTCGATGTCCTCGTCGCGTCCCGGGGCCTCGCCCACGAACATGATGCTTGCCTCGGGGTTCCCGTCGGCGAACACCAGATTCTTGGCGGTGAGCTTGAGATTGCAGCCGTCGAATCCGGCCATACGCTCGCGCAATTCGTCGAGCGTCGAGGCGCTCGCCGCAAGCTCGCGCGCAAAGGCGATCTGCTGGCCGTCCGGAACGGCGGCCGGCTGGGCCGGCGGGCGTGCGGCGGGTGGTGTCGTTGGCGGCGGGGCCTGTTTTTGCGCCTGTGGCCGATGCCCTGGGTCTTCGCCTGCCGGCTGGGCGCCCGGCCGGGGTTGCGGCGCCCGCTCCTCGAACCGGTTCGCCGGCACGTCGTCCAGGGCCTCGTCCACGCCGGCCTCGGCATAGAAGGCCAGCAAGGCGTGGATGTCGGCATTGCTGTCGGGGGCGGCTGCGCTCATGGGGCCACATTCGGCGCATCGGCCGGCATTTTCAAGTCACGACGAGGGAATGCGCGGGTCTTGCACCAGATAGAATGTCCAGCGCGGCGTGAAATCGGTGATCACGAACTGGAAAGACACCGTGCTCAGCGGGTCGACCTGCCCAGCGGAGAACAACAGCCGGTCATAGGGCTCGAAATCGCGGTGGAAACGGGCGAAGGCGCTGGAGAAGATGGTTTCCGGCGAGCGGTTGCGCTGGTCGAAGGACAGGCCGTCGCCGAAGGTGCTCGGCCGGTCGCGCATCTCCTGCAGCTCGAACTCGAATTCGATCCAGGGGTGGCCGCTGTTGTTGAGGATGTCGATGCGCAGGTAAAGCACCATGAGGTGGCCGTCGCCGGGCAGGCGAGGCATCCGCCGGATCGCGTTGTGGATGGTCAGCGTCGCCGGGGTTGCGGAGCGGAACTCTTCCATCACCACCAGCGGGTCGTCCGACGTGCCGGACCCGCCGACCGCCGTGATGGTGAAGTCGCCGAGTTCGTCCGAGAGCGCATAGGGACCCGCAGGCCACATGCCGCCCTCTTCGGCGAGGCTCGGGGAAGCGCCAAGCATCACCGGAACAAGGGCCAAAACCGCAAGTTTCCGGACCCTGCCGAGCGGTTTCGTCAGGCGCAGCTGCGGCAGGCCGGGCCATCCATAGGTGCGCATTGGCGCAGTATTGCCGATATGCGGGCCGGCGCACACTCAATTGTGCGTTGGCGTGTGTCAAGATGACCACAAGCGGCGGGCGCCAAGGGGTTGCCGGCGTATCGGGGCAGTCTTCAGGCATATGACGAGCCGGCTCACGATAGTATTTTGACGTTTACGTTCACGTAAAAATCTGCGACGTTAGGCTGCAATGAAAATTCCGGTATGCCGTTTCTGTCGGTTCCCCGTCGCAAACCGATGCGCTATGGAGCGCTGGAGCCAGCACAGTATCGGCAAGCCAATGCGGAGGGATTGATGAGCGATATCGAGCGGGAGAGCATGGAGTTCGACGTGGTGATCGTCGGCGCCGGTCCGGCCGGGCTGGCCGCGGCGATCCGTCTAAAGCAGGTCAACCCCGAGCTTTCCGTCGTCGTCCTGGAAAAGGGCGGCGAGGTCGGCGCGCATATCCTTTCCGGCGCCGTGGTCGACCCGATCGGGATCGACAGGCTGCTGCCCGGCTGGCGGGAGGAAGACGACCATCCCTTCAAGACGCCGGTGACCGCCGACCATTTCCTGGTGCTGGGTCCTGCCGGCTCGGTCCGCCTGCCCAATTTCCTCATGCCGCCCCTGATGAACAATCACGGCAACTACATCGTCTCGCTCGGCAATGTCTGCCGCTGGCTGGCCGGCAAGGCCGAGGCGCTGGGCGTCGAAATCTATCCCGGCTTCGCCGCCGCCGGGCTGATCTACAATGACGAGGGCGCCGTCACGGGCGTCTACACCGGCGACATGGGCGTCGAGCGCGACGGCTCGCATGGACCCAATTTCGCCCCCGGCATGGCGCTGATGGGCAAATATGTGCTGATCGGCGAAGGCGCGCGCGGCTCGCTCGCCAAGCAGTTGATCGAGAAATACGACCTTGCCGCCGGTCGCGAGCCCGGCAAGTACGGCATCGGCCTCAAGGAACTGTGGCAGGTCAAGCCGGAGAACCACAGGAAGGGCCTCGTGCAGCACTCCTTCGGCTGGCCGCTCGACATGAAGACCGGCGGCGGCTCGTTCCTCTACCATCTGGAGGACGATCTGGTCGCCGTCGGTTTCGTCGTCCACCTGAACTACAAGAACCCGTATCTGGCGCCCTTCGAGGAGTTCCAGCGCTTCAAGACGCATCCGGCCATTCGCGGCACCTTCGAGGGCGCCAGGCGTATCGGCTATGGCGCGCGCGCCATCACCGAGGGCGGCTGGCAGTCGGTGCCGAAGATGTCGTTCCCCGGCGGCGTGCTGATGGGCTGCTCGGCCGGTCTCGTCAACGTGCCGCGCATCAAGGGTTCGCACAATGCGGTGCTGTCCGGCGTCATGGCTGCCGACCATGTGGCCGAGGCCATTGCCGCGGGCCGCGCCAATGACGATCTCGTCTCCTATGAGCAGGCCTGGCGCGGGTCCGACATCGGCAAGGACCTGAGGCGGGTGCGCAACGTCAAGCCGCTGTGGTCGAAGTTCGGCACGCTGGTCGGCGTCGGCCTCGGCGGCCTCGACATGTGGATGAACACCTTGTTCGGGGTTTCACCCTTCGGCACGCTCAGGCACGGCAAGACCGATGCCGCCGCGCTGGAGCCGGCGTCGAAGCACAGCAGGATCGACTATCCCAAGCCGGACGGCGTTTTGACCTTCGACCGCCTGTCTTCGGTCTTCCTGTCCAACACCAACCATGAGGAAGACCAGCCGGTTCACCTTCAGGTCAAGGACATGGCCTTGCAGGAACGGTCCGAGCACGATGTCTTTGCCGGTCCCTCGACGCGCTATTGCCCGGCCGGTGTCTATGAATGGGTCGATGCCGACGGCAATGCGGCGGCCGATCCGAACGCGAAGGACGTGCGCTACGTCATCAACGCGCAGAACTGCGTCCACTGCAAGACCTGCGACATCAAGGACCCGAACCAGAACATCAACTGGGTGCCGCCCCAAGGCGGCGAAGGTCCGGTCTACGCAAACATGTAGGGAATTACGGGGCTTCGGCCCCGTTTTTCTTTTCCGGAGCAATTCCGGTTCAGGTGGAATCGCCCCTCATCCCCCTGCCGGGACCTTCTCCCCGCTTGCGGGGAGAAGGAAGCCGTCCGCAACGCTGGTGACCCCCCTCTCCCTGCTTGCGGGGAGAGGGTAAGGGTGAGGGGCAACTTCAAGGGTAAGGCGCCGTTTCCGGCAAAACCTGAAATACTCTAGCCGCGCAACTGTTCGCGTGAGACGGTGGCGGTTTCCCGCTCGTCCTCGGGCTCTTCCGGCTGCGGGCGTAATGAGAATTCGACCAGCAGCGGCATATGGTCGGAACCGACGGGCTCCAGCCGTTCGATCGAATGCACGGTGATGTCGCCCTTGGCGAATACATTGTCGATCGGCAGCCCGGCGAACAGCAGGGCGTGCGGCAGCCGCCGGTCGATCCAGGTCGGTCCGGGCGAGGGCACGATGGCGAAGCCGCCCGCTTCCGCGATATCGTGTGCGGCCGCACTCCACGGCGTCGAATTGAGGTCGCCGGCAAGGATCGCGTTATCGCGCAGCGTGGACAGCGGCTGGCGCAGGTCCGCGATCTGCTCGGCCTGCGGGAAGGGCCATGGCCAGCCGAGATGGAGCGACCCGATATCGACCGCCACGCCTCCGAAATCCACGGACGTGACCGTCAACGACAGCAGCCGGTGGCAACTCGGCTCGCCGCCATCGGCAAACGGCCGTCGCGACAGCACGGCCACGCCGAACCTGGGGTCGCGGCTTTCGCACATGATGCGGTTGGGATAGGCGCTTTGCAGGAGGTTCAGTTTTTCCTCCCACATCTCGCTGACCTCGGACAGGGTCACCACGTCCGGCTGCACGCGGCCGATCAGCGACAACACCTTTTCGGGTGCCGCATTGTCGTAGCGCAGGTTGAGTTCCATCAGGCGGTAGACGGCCTGATCGGCCGGCTTGATGGGGAAGGCGGTTGCGGCCATTCCGAACGGAAGGCGCATCGCGGCCGTTGTCGATGAAAAGGCGCTTGTCGCAAACACCAGCGCCGACAGCGCCAGCACCCTGTAGGGGGAAAACAGCAGGACAAGCGCCAGAACCGCTGTCACGGCGGCCAGATGCACGCGGAAATGGGCGAAGGAATCGAAGGCGGGGTGGAGGCTGCCGAAAAAGCCGAGCATCAGCCCCAGCGATGCCGCAATCATGCAGGGAAGAAGAAGGGGCCGGATGCTGCGTGTCATGGGCGATGCTTGTGGAACAAATTGCGGCTCATTGATGGTGGCGAGGTGCTTGCGTAGGATGCATGCCCGAAATGAGCTTCTAGATACAGGGAAAACCGTGTGAGGGCGACTGCCGTATCCCTGCCGCTTCTGGCGGCCGCTCTTGTGTTCGCCGCCATCTCGCCGGCCGTGGCCGGCGGCGAGGTTATCGAACGCGTGCAAGCCTATTCCATCTCGGGAAAGACCCCGATCGAGCTTTACCGCTCGATCGGGGAAGAGGGGCCGAAAAGCGGCGTCGGGCGGGCGATCGCGCACACCACCTTCAAGCTGACATGGCGCCGGGACTATCGCCCTCAGGGCACCTCATGCACGCTGGTTTCGGCAATTCCGCGCCTCGTCATCACCTACACCTTGCCGAAACCCTCGCAGGCCCTTCCGTCCGAGACGAAGAAGCGCTGGGATGTCTTCATCGACGGCATCAAGCGCCATGAAGAGGTACATGGCGTGCACATGAAGGAGATGGTGGCCGAGATCGAGGCCAACACCATCGGCGTCACGGCCGAGAACGACCCCGGCTGCAAGAAGATCAGGCAGGACATCCAGGCGCCGCTGGCGGCGGCCTCGCAGCGCCAGCGCCAGCGCAGCCGCGACTTCGACCGGGTGGAAATGGCCGAAGGCGCCAACATGCACCGTCTCATTCTTGGGCTGGTGAACGGCGAATAAAGCAATTCCAGGAAAAGTGGTTCCCGGTTTTCCGTCTGGAATTGCGTAGTGCAGACCAGTTCGCTGCTACTGGAAAGCCGTCTCCGTAAAGCTGCGCAGCTTGCGCGAATGCAGCCGTTCCATCGGCATTTCCGACAGTTTCTCCATCGCCTTGATGCCGATGGTCAAATGCTGCGCGACCTGCCGCTTGTAGAACTCGCTGGCCATGCCGGGCAGCTTCAGTTCGCCGTGCAGCGGCTTGTCGGAAACGCACAGCAGCGTTCCGTAAGGCACGCGGAAGCGGAAGCCGTTGGCGGCGATGGTGGCCGATTCCATGTCGAGCGCGATGGCGCGCGACTGGGAAAGCCGCTGCACCGGGCCACGCTGGTCGCGCAGTTCCCAGTTGCGGTTGTCGATGGTGGCGACGGTGCCGGTGCGCATGATGCGCTTGAGGTCGTAGCCGGACAGGCCGGTCACCTCCGCGACCGCCTCCTGCAGGGCCACCTGGATCTCGGCCAGCGCCGGCAGCGGTATCCACACCGGCAGGTCGTCGTCGAGCACGTGGTCCTCGCGCACATAGGCATGTGCCAGAACATAGTCGCCCAGCGCCTGCGTGTTGCGCAGGCCGGCGCAGTGGCCGAGCATCACCCAGGCATGTGGGCGCAGCACGGCGATATGGTCGGTGATGGTCTTGGCGTTGGAGGGGCCGATGCCGATATTGACCATGGTGATGCCCCCATGGCCGGGTTTCTTCAGATGGTAGGCCGGCATCTGCGGCAGGCGCACCAGCGCCCCGTCCGGGCTGCGGTCTTCACCGGCTTTGGTGACGAAATTGCCCGGTTCCACGAATTCCGAATAGCCGCCGCCGCCTTCCGCCATCAATTGGCGGGCGCGGGCCACGAACTCGTCGATATAGAACTGGTAGTTGGTGAACAGCACATAGTTCTGGAAATGCTGCGGACTGGTGGCCGTGTAGTGCGGCAGCCGGTGCAGCGAATAATCGACGCGCTGGGCCGTGAACGGCGCCAGCGGCCGCGCCTCGCCAAGCCCCACCTCGAAGGTGCCGTTGGCGATGTGATCGTCGGTGCCGTCGAGGTCCGGCACGTCGAACAGGTCGCGGATGGGCCGGCGCAGCCTTTCCGCCACCGAGCCCTCGACATAGCTGCCTTCGAGGAAGGCGAAATGCAGCGGGATCGGCGTCGTCGATTCCTGCACGGTCACCGGCACGCCGTGATTGCGCATGATCAGGCGGAATTGCTCGGTCAGGTAGCTTGCGAACAGGTCCGGCCGGGTGATGGTGGTGGTGAAATTCCCGGGCAGGGGCATGTGGCCGTAGGCCTGCCGCGAATCCACCTGCGTGAAGGAGGTCGTCGTGACCCCGACTTCCGGGTAGAAGGCCCGGTAACGCCGGTTGATGTCGCCGCCCGATGCCAGGCCGGTGAAGGAATCGCGCAGGAAGCTGGTGTTGCGGTCATAGATGCGGCGCAGCGCCGCCACCGCTTCGGCGGGGTCGTCGAAGCTCTCCGGCTGCACCGGTTCGGGCGTGACGATCGTCTCGATGGCTTGCGGATAGATTCGATTTTCCATGGCCCACTATACGGCCATGGCCGGAGGCTGGGGAAGGGGGCTGGCACAGCCTGCCCGATGTTCGTTCACACCCGCTGCAGGCTCACCAGCAGGACGAAGCCCATGCCCTTCTTCTTCAGCGAGGGGGCCTCGATGGTCAGGCCCATATCGCCGCGCACCATGGGAACGGCGAGCACCGGGGCGGCCAGCAGGGCCAGGATGAGCGCTGCCCTGGGCATGAGCCGCAGGATGGTCAGGCTGTTGTCGATGATCGCGTTCATGGTTCCGTTCCGTGTTCTGGCCGTCAGCGGCCCATCTTGCCCGTGCAGCCGAGCAGGCATTTGCCGGCGCGGACCTCGTCCCAGTGGCGGGGCTGGCGCCCGGCTTCTGCCACGATCAGGGCAAAGCCGATGCCGAACAGCGTGGCCAGCAGGCAGACGATGGTGAAGCGGCGAGCGAGCATGTCGTTTCCCTCAATATGGAAAGACGATCGCATCCGGTGCCTGAACTCACTCTGAGGGGACCGTTCATCTGAGGTTCAAAATTATTGACGCTGCTTAACCGGGCCCGGTTATTGCGCCGGCCGTCAGGGCGCCTATGTGCTTGGACAGGCCACGAAACCGCCGGAGAAAGACGAATGACGACGCAGACCGCTCCCATCGAACTGCACTATTGGCCCACGCCCAATGGCCACAAGATCACGATCTTCCTGGAGGAAGCAGGCATCCCCTACGAGGTGCACTATGTGAACATCGGCCGCGGCGAGCAGTTCGAGCCGTCCTTCCTGAAGATCGCGCCCAACAACCGCATGCCGGCCATCGTCGATCCGGAGGGTCCGTCTTCGGATGGAAAATGGGGCGGGCAACCGATCTCGGTGTTCGAGTCCGGCGCCATCCTGCAATATCTCGGCCGCAAGTTCGGCAGGTTCTACCCGGCGGACGAGCGCCAGCGCACCGAAGTCGATCAATGGCTGTTCTGGCAGATGGGCGGCCTCGGCCCCATGGCCGGGCAGGCGCACCATTTCCGCCAATATGCGCCGGAGCAGATCCAGTACGGCATCGACCGCTACACCAACGAGGTGAACCGGCTTTACGGCGTGATGGACAAGCGCCTTGCCGACCGGGACTATCTGGCCGGCGACTATTCGATCGCCGACATGGCGGCGTTCCCTTGGGTGCGACCCTATCGCAATCAGGGACAGGATCTGGAGGACTTCCCGAACCTCAAGCGCTGGTTCGATACCATTGCCGCGCGCCCGGCCGTTCAGAAGGCGGTTGAAGTCGGGCAGGATCACCGCAACAACCTGGCCGAAGACAAGGAAGCGCAGAAAATCCTGTTCGGCCAGAAGGCGCGGGCCTGAACATCCGCATTTCGAAACGGAGGCCGCCGGATGCCGGCGGCCATTGCCTTTCCTACTGGCGGGTGAGCTTTTCGCTCTTGCAGATCAGCCCGCCCAGAACGCAGCCCGAAAGCGAAAGCGTGTTGCCGGAAACGCTGGCCTTGCCGTTGTAGGTCTTGCCCTCGTCCAGCTTGTTGACCGTGCCCTTGTAGGCGCCGCCGCTGCCGTTCATGCAGCCGATCGACTTGCCCTTGTATTCGCCGGTCATCACCGTGCCGCAATATTTGGTGCCGCTGCCGGCATAGGAGATCAGCGTGCCGTTGGGCCGCTTCCATGTGCCTTCGATCGGATCGGCCAGAGCCGTGCCGGCCGTCATGATTAGGGCGAATGCCGCCACGCCGGTAATGCGAAACATGTCTCCTCCCTGAGCGCTGCGTTTCCTCTTACGCAAACGTAAGCTAGTGCAGTCCCGTGCAAAGCGAAAGCCGTACCGCTGGGGAAGATCGCGGAAATAATGAGGGCTCTTTTGGAGCCTCCGGAAACCGGGATCGCAAAACCGATGCGATGCCGTGGTTAGCGAAGCGTTGAATTCAGGGTCTGAAAATTCGGTAAAATTCGAAACAAAAGCCCGCGAATCCAGGCCTTTCCATCGTTAACGAACCGTCACGTTTACCTATTGTTTTAGCTTTGTTTTCTTCAAATTAAGCACGTCTTTTTACGGCGAATTCAAGCCCCTGGGGCATTCTCGAAAGCATCGAAAGGGCAGCCTCCCGGTTTCAAGAAAGAGGCGCTCTCGCAAACGGGACAGGGGTTTGAAATGGCACGTTTTGAAATGCACGAAGCTGGTTTCGGCACCATGGGCGCGACGGCGCAGGCCGATATCCTTTTCGAACTGGGCATGATGTACGCCACGGGCCGCGACTGCGACGTCGACCAGGTTGCCGCCCACAAGTGGTTCAACATCGCCGCCATCAAGGGTTCGGCCCGCGCCGCGGAACTGCGCTCGGAAATCTCGGCTACCATGTCGAAAGCCGATCTGGCCCGGGCCCTGCGCGAGGCGCGTGAATGGATGACGATGCACTGATCTGAACGAAAAGCCGCGCGCAGAACGCGGCGACGACCAGGCGGCGGTTGCTCCAACAACCGGCCGCGACGACAGGGAAGGCGTGGAAATAACAACGGCGCGGGGGCGCTTATACCAACTTCACGCACAGCCGGGCCGCGACCGATCGGAACAAGATCGGCGCGGCTTCGGCTTTTATGGCAGGTTCAGGTGAAATCGCCCTCATCCCCCTGCCGGGACCTTCTCCCCGTGAACGGGGAGAAGGAAGATGGCCGCAACGCCGGTGTTTTCCCTCTCCCCGTTTGCGGGGTGAGGAGCCGTTTCCGGCAAACCTGAAAGGCTCTGGCGCTGCGTGTTATTCGCCGGCCTCGGCGAAGCGCACCAGCGTTGCGCCGTCGGTCACCTGGCTGCCTTCCGTGGCGATTTCCGCGACCACGCCGTCATGCGGGGCAGCGATGGTGTGCTCCATCTTCATCGCTTCCAGGACCAGCAGCGGCTGGCCCTTGGCGACCGTGTCGCCCACGGCGGCGCGCACCACCTTGACCAGGCCCGGCATCGGCGCGCGCAGGCTGTCCGCGCCGCCGCCGGCTTCTTCCGCCCGCTCCAGCGGATCGGGAACCGAAAACATATAGCTCACCGGCCCGTCGAATATGGTGATGTGCCCGGGCCATCTGGCAAGGCGAGGAGGTGGGTTACCCCCACCCCTGACCCCTCCCCACAAGGAGGAGGCGGATCTTTTGCTTTCGTGTGTTTCCTTCTCGCTGAGGCGCGGCGCTTCGGAATCCCCCATCCCCTTGTGGGGAGGGATTAGGGGTGCGGGTATCAACGCGATTTCCGTTTTCCCGTTGACGACCGACACAGCCGCCCTGATCTCCTGCTCGCCATATCTGAGCGCCACCCGCTTCGGCGCGGCATGGAAATGGGCGTAGCCGGCGAGCGCCGACCACGGGTCGTCCGGGCTTGCCGTTTCGGAAAGGCCGGAAACGGCCAGCGCGGCAGCCGTCACAAAGCCTTCCGAAGGCTCTGGAATGGCGGTCAGCGCATCCTGTTTGCGGCCGATCAGGCCCGTATCGACATCGCCAGCCGCGAAATCCGGGTCGGCGGCAAGGGCGGCGAGAAAGGCGGTGTTGACCGTCGAGCCGGCGATTTCCGTCTCCGCCAGCATGTCGCCGAGCGCGTCGAGCGCCGTTTCGCGGTCGGGACCGTGCACCACCAGCTTGGCGATCATCGGGTCGTAGAAGGGCGAGATCGTATCGCCCTCGCGCACGCCGGTTTCCACCCGCAGCGATGTGCCCGGCGCGGGCTCATCCGGAAACCACAAATGGTGCAGCGTACCGGTCGCGGGCAGGAAGCCCTTGGCCGCATCTTCCGCGTAAAGGCGCGCCTCGAAGGCGTGGCCGTTCAGCTCGATCTCGTCCTGACGCTTCGGCAGCGCCTCGCCATAGGCGACGCGCAACTGCCATTCGACCAGATCGACGCCGGTGATCATCTCGGTCACCGGATGCTCGACCTGGAGGCGGGTGTTCATCTCCATGAACCAGAAGCGGTCGGGGCGCAGTCCCTGCGAGGCATCGACGATGAACTCGATGGTGCCGGCACCGGAATAGGAAATGGCCTTGGCCGCCGTCACCGCGGCCTCGGTCATCTCCGCCCGCATTTCGTCGGTCATGCCGGGGGCGGGGGCTTCCTCGATCACCTTCTGGTGGCGGCGCTGCGCCGAGCAATCGCGCTCGAACAGATGGACGACGTTGCCGTAATTGTCGCCGAACACCTGCACTTCGATGTGGCGCGGCTTCTCGACATATTTTTCGACAAGCACCCGGTCGTCGCCGAAGGCGGCCTTGGCCTCGCGCCGCGCCGAGGACAGCGCTTCCGCGAAATCGTCCGCATGGTCGACGCGGCGCATGCCGCGCCCGCCGCCGCCGGCGCGGGCCTTGATCAGCACCGGAAAGCCGATCTCGGTGGCCTTGGAGGCAAGCAGCACGATGTCCTGCGCCTCGCCGTGATAGCCCGGCACCACCGGCACGCCGGCCTTTTCCATCAGCCGCTTGGCGGCGTCCTTGAGGCCCATGGCGCGGATCGAGGTGGCGGAAGGGCCGATGAAGATCAGCCCGGCATTCACCACCCGGTCGACGAAATCCGGATTTTCGGACAGGAAGCCATAGCCGGGATGGATGGCTTCCGCGCCGGTCATCAGGGCCGCGGCGACAATGCGCTCGCCGTCGAGATAGCTCTCTGCCACCGGGGGCGGGCCGATGCGCACCGCCTCGTCGGCCATGGCGACATGCATGGAGCCCGCATCGGCGTCGGAATAGACGGCGACGGTCGCCACGCCCATGCGCCTTGCGGTGCGGATGATGCGGCAGGCGATCTCGCCGCGATTGGCGATGAGGATTTTAGAGAACATTGGACTGGTCGGCTCCCGTCCGGTCTATGGAAAAGTCCCTGTCGTTTCGCAGGAATTTCAGAGGCTTGTCGGCTCCCTCGTACAGAATCATGAAATCGGAGTAGATTTTCACGAGGCGGCATTTCTCGCAGCCGGCAATGGTGACATATGCGTTGTTGCGGGAAGAAATATTCCAATGGAAACTCGAATATCCATGAAAGAAAAGAACGGTCAGGACAAAAAAATATGGAAAGGAATTGAACGAGCGTTTTCTTCTCTGTCTTGTCGAAAATTCTATACAGGAAGCGAATTATGAATGGAGACAGGGATATGAGAATGATCGTTACGGGAAAATCGATTGTCTCCTTCCTGCTAATCAGGAGCAATATCACGCCTGCGATAAGCATCGACACGATCATGAATAGGTGGGATTTTTTGCTGAAATCGAAATCGTTCTTCGTAAATTTAAGAACGCCGTTTCCAACGACATACAGAAGCAAAACGAATGGAAGAAGATATATCGTTCCGTTCAGAAAATCATTATAAGACAGTGTCGTCACGATTCCTGTTTCGGTTGGAAGCAGGAAGCCGAAATTGTATGAAGATGATGCTGCAATCGTCGCAATGATGATTGCTGGAAGGTCTTTCTGGATCTCCGAAAATACTTGCATCCCTACATCCTGAACAGGCCGAACTTGGTCTCGGGAATGGGCGCGTTGAGCGCGGCCGACAGCGAGAGGGCCAGCACCTCGCGGCTCCGGGCCGGGTCGATGATGCCGTCGTCCCACAGGCGCGCCGAGGAATAGAGCGGATGGCCCTCGCGCTCGTATTTCTCCAGCGTCGGGCGCTTGAACTCGGCTTCCTCCTCGGCGCTCCAGGTGCCGCCCTTGCGCTCGATGCCCTCGCGCTTGACCAGCGCCAGCACCATGGCCGCCTGCTCGCCGCCCATCACCGAAATGCGGGCGTTGGGCCACATCCACAGGAAGCGGGGCGAATAGGCGCGCCCGCACATGCCGTAATTGCCGGCGCCGAACGAGCCGCCGATGATCATCGTCACCTTCGGCACGCGTGCCGTGGCCACCGCCGTCACCAGCTTGGCGCCGTCCTTGGCGATGCCGCCGGCCTCGTATTTCTTGCCGACCATGAAGCCGGTGATGTTCTGCAAGAACACCAGCGGGATGCCGCGCTGGCAGCACAGCTCGATGAAATGCGTGCCCTTGAGCGCGCTTTCGGAGAACAGCACGCCATTGTTGGCGATGATGCCCACCGGCATGCCATGGATATGCGCGAAGCCGGTCACCAGCGTCGTGCCGTAGTTCTGCTTGAACTCGTCGAAGTCGGAGCCGTCGACGATGCGGGCGATCACCTCGCGCACGTCATAGGGCTGGCGCAGGTCGGTCGGCACGATGCCATAGAGTTCGCGCGGATCGTGAAGCGGCGGAATCGGGTCGCGAAGATCGAGCCCGATCTCCTTCTTTCGATTCAGGTTTCTGACGATGCGCCGCGTGATCGCCAGCGCATGCTCGTCGTCCACCGCCAGATGGTCGGCCACGCCGGATTCGCGCGTGTGCAGGTCGGCGCCGCCCAGTTCCTCGGCGCTCACGTCCTCGCCGGTCGCGGCCTTCACCAGCGGCGGGCCGCCGAGGAAGATCGTCGCCTGCTTGCGCACCATGATCGATTCGTCGGCCATGGCCGGCACATAGGCCCCGCCAGCGGTGCACGAGCCCATCACGCAGGCGATCTGCGGAATGCCGGCCGCCGACAGGGTTGCCTGGTTGTAGAAGATGCGCCCGAAATGCTCGCGATCCGGGAACACCTCGTCTTGATTGGGCAGGTTCGCCCCACCGGAATCGACCAGATAGACGCAAGGCAGGTTGTTCTCGCGGGCGATCTCCTGCGCCCGCAGATGCTTCTTCACGGTGATCGGATAATAGGTGCCGCCTTTCACGGTGGCGTCGTTGACCACGACCATCACCTCGCGCCCCTCGACGCGGCCGATGCCGGCGATCATGCCGGCCGAGGCGATGTCGCCGCCATACATGTCCCAGGCGGCGAACTGGCCGATCTCGAGAAAGGGCGAACCGGCATCGAGCAATTGCGCCAGCCGCTCGCGCGGCAGCAGCTTGCCGCGCGAGACATGCCGCTGGCGGGCTTCGTCCGAGCCGCCGCGCTGCACCGTTGCGGCCTTTGCGGCAATGTCCTCCACGAGCGCGCGCATGCGCTCGTCATTGGCGCGGAAGGTGTCGGAGGAGGGGGAGATTTGCGAGCGAAGCGTGGCCATTGACGGAACCTATATGATATCATATTTTGATAGCGTTAGGGTTGCGCATGATGTGCGACGGCTGGCAGCAACACAGACAATGCTGCCGAAGTCATTTCTCGTGGAGATTGTCATGCGCGGCAAGCACAGGGCCACACTTGAAGCTATTTTCACCGATCCGGTCAGTGGCTCGATCAAATGGCGCGAGGTTGAAGCACTTCTGATCGCCTGTGGAGCACAAGTGTCCGAAGGAAGCGGCTCTCGGATCAGGTTCACCATAGGAGACGAAACCTTGTTTCTCCACCGCCCGCATCCTTCGCCGGACACGAAGCGCTGGGCAATACGCGAAATCCGCCAATTCCTGGTCAATGTTGGGATACGATAGTGAGACTTTACAAGGGATATTCGGGATCGATCGAGTTCGACGACGAAGACATGGTTTTCCATGGGCGCGTCCTCGGCCTTCGTGATATCGTGACTTTTGAGGCTGATAGTGCCGAGAATCTGGTGAAGGCCTTCCACGACAGCGTCGACGATTACCTTGCATTTTGTGAAGAGCGGGGCGTGGAACCGCAAAAGCCTTATTCCGGGAAGCTCGCGCTCAGAACGACGCCGGAAATCCATGCCTTGCTGAGCAAGGCGGCGTCTTATGACGGCAAGTCCATCAACCAGTGGATTTCCGATACGCTGGCTGAGGTTGCCCGCAAGCGCGTGGACGAAGGTTCCACGAAGGTGCACACCCGCGCGCACTAGTTCTCCTCGCTCATGATCTCGCGGCCGATCAGCCAGCGGCGGATTTCGCTCGTGCCGGCGCCGATTTCGTAGAGCTTGGCGTCGCGCAGCAGGCGGCCGGTCGGATAGTCGTTGATGTAGCCATTGCCGCCCAGAAGCTGGATGGCGTCGAGCGCCGTCTGCGTCGCCTTTTCCGCAGCATAGAGAATGCAGCCGGCGGCATCCTTGCGCGTGGTCTGGCCACGGTCGCAGGCCGATGCCACGGCATAGACATAGGCGCGGCAGGCGTTCAGCGTCGTGTACATGTCGGCCAGCTTGCCCTGCACGAGCTGGAAGTCGCCGATCGGCCGGTCGAACTGCTTGCGCTCGCGCGCATAGGGCACCGCCACGTCGAGGCAGGCGGCCATGATGCCGAGCGGCCCGCCGGCCAGCACGGTGCGCTCATAGTCGAGCCCGGACATCAGCACCTCGACGCCCTTGCCCTCCTCGCCCAGCACGTTCTCGAACGGCACCTCGACATTGTCGAACACCAGCTCGCCGGTGTTGGAGCCGCGCATGCCGAGCTTGTCGAGCTTCTGCGCCACCGAGAATCCCTTGAAATCCTTCTGGATCAGGAAGGCGGTAATGCCGCGCGACTTTCGCTCCGGGTCGGTCTTGGCGTAGACCACCAGCGTGTCGGCATCCGGCCCGTTGGTGATCCACATCTTGGTGCCGTTGAGCACGAAGCGGTCGTTCTTCTTCTCGGCCCTCAGCCGCATCGACACAACGTCGGATCCCGCGCCGGGCTCCGACATGGCGAGCGCGCCGACGGCCTTGCCCGCGCACAGCGTCGGCAGGTACTTTTCCTTCTGCGCCGGCGTGCCCCAGCGGTTGATCTGGTTGACGCACAGGTTGGAGTGCGCGCCATAGGAGAGGGCGACCGAGGCCGAGGCGCGGGAAAGCTCTTCCATCGCCACGACATGGGCGAGGTAGCCCATGCCGGTGCCGCCGAAGGCCGGGTCGGCGGTCATGCCGAGCAGGCCGAGCCCGCCCATTTCCTCCCACAGATGGGCCGGAAACTCGTTGCTGCGGTCGATCTCGGCGGCCAGCGGCGCGACCTTCTCCTGCGCGAAGCGGTGCACGAGGTCGCGCAGCGCTGCGACGTCTTCCTCAAGCCCGAAGTCGAGTGCCTGCGTGTACATGATGGGTCTCCCGGTTCGTTGACGCCCCGACGAGGCGCATTGTCATGGAAAGATAGGTCCGCGTCACGCCCTCCACCGAAAGCCGCTCGTCCGGCCGGAACCAGACGATGACGCCGGTGATCATCTGGATGATCGCCATGGCGGTGAGCCCGATGTCGTCCAGATCGAAGGCGCCGCTTTCCGCGCCCTCGCGCAGCATGGCCCGCAGTTCCTTTTCGTAGGCGCCGCGCAGCTTGAGGATGAAGGTCAGCCGCTCCGGCGACAGGCTGCGCAGTTCCATGTTGGAGATATGGGTTTGCGCGCGCCGCGCGATGTGGAAGGCGATGTGGTTCTCGACGAAGGCGGCGAGCCGCGTGGTGGCGTCGTCCGTGGCGGGGCGGGCGTCGCTCCAGGCTGAAAGCAGCGCTTCCATGTGCTCGCGCATCAGGATGAAAAGCAGCTCTTCCTTGGTGGGAAAGTAGCGGTAGAGCGCGGCCGGTTGCACGCCGACCCGCGCGGCGAGCTGGCGCATGGAAACGGCTTCGTAGCCATGGCGCGCGATCAGGTCGACGGCCGCCTCGCGG
Organism: Aquamicrobium terrae; assembly: GCF_040545735.1. Taxonomy (GTDB): domain Bacteria; phylum Pseudomonadota; class Alphaproteobacteria; order Rhizobiales; family Rhizobiaceae; genus Mesorhizobium; species Mesorhizobium terrae_A. Next base: position 386,231 of record NZ_JBEPML010000002.1, on the reverse strand, counting down.
ATCGCCGCTTCCGTTCGTTCGCCGTCCGAACCTGTCGTGCGCGCCATCGGTGTTCCTCCGGATACATTAATAAAACGTACGTTCAATTAATTCAAGAGGAGGCCATACGGGCCGGGCGGCAAGCAGCAAAGGCGGAAGGTCAGGTGTCGTCCTGCGCCGGGCGGGAGCGTCCCTTGCCGAGCACCATGCCGGCGGCGGCAAGGGCAAGACCGAGGCCGGAAAAGGCGGCGAGGCTGGGCAGATGCGTCGGTATCTCGCTCCATATGGGGCGCACCACGCTCGCCGTATCGAATGTTTCGCCGCTGTACTGGCACAGCACGAAGGACGATTGCTTGCGCACCATATCCGCATCGATGCGCGATATGAGGTCTTCCACCGCCGTCTTGCTGGCCGAGGTCTCGCGCATATGGGTCAGCAGCGCGTGGGCCGCCGACAGATAGGCGTGGGCGCATTCGTTGAACGGGCTTTCCTCGTCGCCCAGCGTGCCGGGAACGAGACCCCACAGGCAGTAGGTGTACTGGATGTTGCCGTAGTTCAGCAGCCGCACGAAGGTGTCGTCCACCTGCCGCTCCTGCGCCGCGAGCTTCATGATCTCGCTGCGGTAATCGGCGATCACGGCCATCTGGCCGTGCGACAGGCTGGCGATCGGTATGCCCTGGATTTCGGCCGGATTGATCCGCCGATGCGCCTCAGCCGCAGGTGAAGCAAGGCAGGTCGCGAAAACCGCAACAAGAAACGCGGCACGCGCCGAGAAGGGAGCGTGCCGCGTCATGGCATTTCTCAGGCCGTCCGGGCGCGTGCGCCGGGCAGGGCGCGCTCGGCAACCGCGCCGAAGGCAAGGCCGATCACCGTCCACAGCACGGCATGCATGCCGAGCGAGGAGGTGCGGAAGCGCCAGAGCAGGTCGGCCGAATAGCCTTCCGGAATCTCGTTCACCGTCGGCAGCGCATGTTGGGCGATGGCGATGATGACGATGAAGGCAAGGCCGCCGGCGATTCCCGCGTTCCAGCCGCCGAGCTGGCTCCACAGGCGCTGCGCCAGCACCACGGCGACGACAGCCGCGATGATGGACACGATCAGCATGACGAAGAACAGTTCCGTGCGCGCGCCGATCGTTTCAGGGTTGCCGACAGCCGGCGGCGTTGCCGGGTATTTCAGCGCCGGCACCAGCACCACGGCGATGAAGGCGGCGACGGCCAGCAGCCCGGCGGTGGCGCGCGGACCCAGGGTGACCGCACGCCCATAGACATAGGCGAAGACGAGGGAGAACAATCCGCCGATGGCGGCGCCGTAGACGACCGAGCCGGTCAGCAGGCCGAGGCCCGCCTGCGTCTCGCGGCTGACCAGTTCCTCCTCTTCCTCGGCGGGCTCGCCGGAGGCGGCAGCCATCGCTTCTTCATAGGCGATGGCGCTGTCGATATGCGGCTCCCCGTAGATACGGGCGAATCCGAACGCGAAAAGTCCGGCGAGGATGCCGACCAGCATCCCGCGAAGCAGAAGATTTCCAACCATGGCGCTATGCTTTCAGTGGCAGGGGAAGCCGAGGAGGTGGCGCGCGTCATGAACAAATTCATGCGTGCTCAGGCTCGAGAACAGGGTGGTGGCCCCTTCTTCCGCGCCGACGAAATAGATGGCCAGCACCATGAGCAACCCGCCGAAAACGGCCCATGGCATGATTTCGCGCACCGGAATCGGACGGATTTCCGGTGCGAATGTGATGTCAGACATTGTGCTTCTCCCTGGGATACTGCGTCCCGTCATTGCAAGCTGGGGAGACGGACCAAGGCCTGACTTCCGGCATTATGCCGATCACAGTGGCGCGACCGCGCTGGATTTTCACCAGCTTCCAGATCCGTAACCTTTGCCGACACTAGTCGCCGTCATGTATGGCTGTCAATCAAGCGAAGGAGGATGCATGACAGGGCGGCTGACGCTGGTGTGCTGCGGCGCGACGGAGGCGACCCGGCGCGGGGCTTTTCCGCGTGACGAGCCGCTGGAGCCTGCTGCCCTTGCACAGGCGCAGAAGCTGGCCGGGAACCTGCCTCGCGCCGACCGCGTATGGCATGGCCCCGCCCTGCGCGCCGTCCAGACCGTTGCCGCCCTCGGCCTGCACGGGGAGGCGGTGGAGGCCCTTCGCGACCAGGATTTCGGCACCTGGGCCGGGCGCAGGCTTGCCGAACTCGATCCGGCGGACCTGGCGGCATGGGTGTCCGACCCGGCAACCGCGCCGCATGGCGGTGAATCGCTGAACGACCTCAGGCATCGCGTGTCGGCCTTGCTGAAAGAGAGCCTCGGCCTGTCCGGGCATACGCTCGCGGTCACCCACCCGTCGGTCATTCGCGCCGCTGTCTGTGCGGTGCTTGACGCCCCGCCGCAAGGTTTCTGGTCGGTCGATGTCGAGCCGCTTGGCCTGACCCGGTTCACCAGCGACGAACGCCGCTGGGCCTTGCGGATCGCGTCGCTCTAGCGCCGCTTATCCGGCCCGCGCCGCCGCCAGTGCCTTCGGCATTTCCTCGGCCAGAACATCGAGTTCGTGGTCGAGCCCGACGCTGATGCGAATGCAGCGGTCCAGCCCCGCCACCATCGGCTTGCGGATGAACACGCCGCGCGCCAGCAGCGCCTCCATCAGTTTCAGCGCGAAGGCTCCGTCGCGGCCGCAGTCCACGGCGACGAAATTCGTTGCGGAGGGCAGGGCCTGCAAGCCATTGTCCGCGGCTATTGCCGTGATGCGGCGGCGCCCGGCATCCACCTTGCGCACCACCTCGGCCAGCCAGGCCTGGTCCTCCAGCGCCGCCTCGCCGGCGATCTGCGCCATGCGGCTGACGCCATAATGGTTGCGGATCTTCTCGAAGGCGGCAATCACCGTCTCCTCGCCGATGGCATAGCCGCAGCGGATGCCGGCGAGCCCGTAGGCCTTCGAGAAGGTGCGCATCCGCACGACGTTCGGCCGTGTCACGTCGATTGCGGGCAGGGCGGAAGCCGGTGCGAGTTCGCAATAGGCCTCGTCCAGAATGAACATCGTCGTTTCCGGCAGCGCCTCGATGAAGCGGGTCACGTCGTCCGCCTCCCACCAGCTTCCCATCGGATTGTCGGGGTTGGACAGGTAAACCAGCCGGGCATTTTCACGGCGTACCGCATCGAGCAGCCCGTCGAGGTTTTCGCGGTCGTTCTCATAGGGAACGGACACCAGCCTGCCGCCCACGTTCGCGACATGGAAATTGAAGGTCGGATAGGCGCCCAGCGACGTCACCACCGGCTCGCCGGGCGAAACATACATGCGCGTCAGCAGGCTGAGCAGCCCGTCTATGCCTTCCCCGACGACGATGTTCTGCGGCTTGACGCCGTGATGGGCGGCGGCCGCGAGTTTGAGGTCGTGATTGTCGGGGTCGCAATACATCCACATGTCGGGCGCCGTCTCGGTCATGCAGGCTATGACGCGCGGCGAGGGCCCGAAGCTGCTTTCGTTGGCCCCTATACGGGCACGGAATTTATGTCCGGTGGCGCGCTCCTGCGCCTCCGGCCCGACGAAGGGAACGGTGGAGGGCAGGGCCTCGATGACAGGGGTGAAAGGAGGATGGATGGGCATGGCAATCCTGTTGTCGAACCGGATTGCAGCTAAGCCAAGTGGCAGGTGCTGCGCAAGCATCTGCTGACTGAACTCTGCCTCTTATCCCTTCCTGAAGAGGCGAATCGGAGCTTTGGCCTTGTGCGTGGCCCGGTTGGGCGCACCCTTGGCAGGGTGAAATTCCGGCATCGCGGAAACGTGCGGCTGCCAGCAGGTTCTTGCAGGATTGGCAGACTCCTCCGGCCGCTCAAGAAAGAGCTTCTTGACGTCGAGGTTGCAGCCCCGGTGGACGTCGTGCCTGCGCTTCCCGCATCCTGATTGTAGAACATCGTGCAATTCACGCCAGCGCCGACATAAGGCTTGAAGGCGCCGAAATCGGTGAAATGTACTGCAGGGTAAGGGTCGGAGGCAGCATCCAGACCTTGCCGAGACTCTCCCAACCGGGCCCGGCGCTTGCGCGGGAAGCGGCAGGGATCACCGGAAGAGATTTCTTGTACCGGGGAAAAATTGCGCGAAGGAGAATCGTGTGGAACCTGTTCCCCGATTTTCTCCTCCTTGCCTTGTGGGTTTCTGCGCCATTCTGCAAATAGCTGCGCTCAACCGCGAGATTGAGCCTTGCCAAACTGACGGAAACCCTTAGAAAGCGCGCTGTGGAGAGGTGGCCGAGTGGTCGAAGGCGCTCCCCTGCTAAGGCCGGATTACCATCGAGCCAGTCCGTTGTAACCTCTTGAAATTGCTTCTTTTCGCATTGATGTTCGTTGTTTGGCGGACCTTATTCCCCCAAATTTCCCCCGCTCATAATCGGAAAGCGATTTCCGGTTAAGAACGCGGTCGCGATTGAGCCATTCGCGGAGATCACCATCGGGGATTTCAGGCAGAGGCATGATATGCGCGGTGCCATGGCGAACAGCGTCATCGTAGTTTGACTTGGCGGTCCCCCAATAAATGTTCCCATGTGTATTGTTGTCCTTGCAGCCATCGTTGTGGCACGCCATGGAATCAGGCCGAGGCGCAGGCCCGTGAAAGGCAAGACATACGAGGCGGTTAACAGGCTTCCATAGCCTTTTGCCGTCGATCCACACCGCAACGCGCCAATACCCGTCCTCCTTGAGGGACTGCGTCAGGATAAGAGGTTCTCTCCCATGGCGGATACGGCGTATTTCGCCATCCTCGCTTGCTTCATAGGAGGGCAAATCAGGGATTTGTCGCCATGTGCTCATGGCAGAAACATACGCTTAAGCACTTGTTTTTGCTACAAGCGGAACGACTTTACCCCAATTTTCCCCCACAGTTGTGAAATCCCAGCCCTTCGTAAACGCCTCGGCGCCGATCTCCGGCGTTCCGAGTTTCACGTAGCGCTCATGCTCGTTTGAAAGCCACCCACCTTCCTCCTTCAGGCGCAGCGTGTCCTTCGTCTGCGCGTAGAACCATGTTGCCCACGAATGGCGGCATACATGAGGAGTGATGACCTTGGGATCGCCGCCGCCGTTCTCAACGGCTCGCGCGAAAGCCGTTCTGACCTGACCTCCTCTGCCCACCTTCTCGGTGAAGGCTTTGCCATCGAACCGACGGAACAGTGGCCCAGGCTCACCGATATTTGGAAGAACCGATAGGGCTGCAACCACCCGCGGCTGCAAGGTCACCCTCCTCTCATGTCCGTTTTTGGGATCGCGAAGCATTGCCCATCGTCCTTGAAGGCTGACATCGTCGCGCCCATCGATGGCGAAAGTCTCACCGGCACGGGTGCCCTGACCAAACCAGAATGTAATCAGAGCCGGCAGCCAAGGGCTGGGTTGGGTTGTTGCTGCCTGGATGATTGCGTCGGCCAGAGCGGGCATGACGAACATCGTCCTGGCGCCGCCGCCCTTTGGCGCCCGTAGTTTGTCGTCTTTCACAAAATTGATAATGGCGGATACCGGCACATAGAGATGTCGACGGATCGTGGCCGGCGCACGGCCGGGATAAATCGCGTTCGCCGCGCGTGTCATCGCCACATTGTCGATGTCACCAAGCCTCGTTTCTTGAAAATGCTCAAGAAGCCTATCGAGGAAGCGGGTATCCTTGCCGCTGTCGATGTAGGCCGTCATGGCCTTTGCAAACGACATATCCTGCCAGCCTGCCCGGGTTGGGGCTGTCTGTAGTTCTTGGATTATCTCCGCAAGTTTTTTCCTTGCTTCAGGCTTTGAAGTCTCGCCCGTGCTTCGTTCAACTCGGATACCGTTGAACGTGCCCCGCGCGATCCAGTATGGGCTTTTTGGGCGCTTTGTGAGGGTGAGCATCCTACCGGCTCCATTATCCTTTCAAGGTCATCGGGGGTGAAGAACATCGCCCTTCCGATCTGACGATAAGCGCCAATTTCCCGCGCTCGCTCCCTCAAAGCGCGCTCTGAAATCTCGACGCCTCGTTTCCACAGGATGTCCACAGCCTCGGCAGGCGAGATTGCACGATCCAGAATGGTCGCTGGCCTACCCATCGCGGCACCCTGGCGGAACAACAAGTCCCGTCCCCCGTTGCCACAGGGAAAGGAGGCCGACATGGCCGACACATCTGCCTGGTGGGACAAACCCGTGCATGTTTTCGTAACCGACAGCAGCGTTGTCGCCGTCACGCGCCTCGGCCGCGCCGTCGAGTTGCTGCTGGGCGACTGGCCGGGCGACGGTCCTGCCTATCTGGAGGCACGGAAAGCGGCGCTGGAGGCCTATTCCAACCCCGACAATGCTAAAGCGCAGGCCAAGGCCCAAGAGGCATTTGCCGAGGCCGCGCGCGAGGCCGGGATACTGGCGGATTGATGGGGTGCTAGTCATCCTTCCCCTCCGTGAGAGCGGAAAACAGGCTTGGAAAATTCAGCAGAGCCAGATCGCGGCGAAGGCCAAATATGCCGATGTCGTGAGCAAGAGCCGCCGCCTCTTTCGAATCAAACCAGCCAAATCGATGGATTTTCCCATCCAATTTCGCCATCGCTTGCCATGGGCGGACCTTCCCCTTCGGGTTGAAGCCTATTCCCCGATACCCATACTTGCTGCGGGGGGCAATATTCGCGGCATTGTGGCTGTGGGATACAATCCGCAGATTTGACTTTCTGTTGTTAAGGCCATTCCTGTCGATATGATCGACAATCTCTCCGGGTTTAGCACCGATGATAATCCGGTGCATCCTTAGGCATGGAGACCCTCTCCCGCCATGGCCGATGGCATATGACGTATTTCGACTGCGCTTCACCCACCACTTTCGGCCTTCAATCTTCGGAAGGTCTTCAGCGTCGATTATGGCAAACTCTCCACCGGAGAGTTCAATCGCGACCGCATCGTCGCGGTCGCTCCGCTGCGCCTCAGTCAGTCGCATCCTGCGCCTCCAGAGCTTTGAGTGCGGCGCGACCTGCGGGGGTGATGCGGTATCCACCTGAGAACTTTGACTTGCCTACCCTGACGGGGCATTCGACGGATGCCACGTAGCCAAGCCTCATCATTTTCGATGTGAACTCGTCACCGCCTCTGTCATAAACTCCGCCCCATACAGGGAAAGCTTGGCGCGCGAGCCACCTTAGTTCCCGGCGCTCATCGTCAGTCAGTCGCATCCTGCGCCTCCTTTCATCGAGCGGGCTTTGGCAACCTGCCGAAACGCCTTGTTCCATTCTCGCGGGGTATCGGTTCCGTAGGCGCTTTCAATGAGGCGATCCGCAAGATCGAGAGCCGCGAAAGCTTCCGCTGCGCCCGGCGTCATCCCCCGCACCTCGTCGGGAGACAGGATCACGTAGCCTTTGCTTTTCAAGGCGTCGATGATCTGGTCTGCAATTGCCAAATCTGCCTTGTTCGGGCGCGTTCCCGGCCCTCCGATATCGACAGCGGACCATTTAGCTATCACCTCGCGCGCGCCCATCACTCTGCGCTCCCTGTTATTGCGTCTCTGCCCTCTTCAACGCAAATGCCGTGGTCCAAGCACGGATGTCCGCCCCGTCCAATCGCAATACCCTGCACGCCGAGCATGCCCCCGCGCTCGTTTGTAAACTCCACGCAGTAGAACCGCTCGCTGCGCGGCGTGTCGCCATCCATCGTGTAGACCTCGCACCGCCAGTCGCGGACACGGAAACCGGCGTCTTGCTGGAGCCGTCCGAGGGCGTATCGCTGCAAGCGACGGACAAGGCCGGGAGAGATGACCTGATCGGTATCGTGGAGGCTGTCCGGTAGGCGCTGGCCGACCATGTTATAGCGGGCTGGGGCGCGTTGTAGGACGAATGACGTGATCATGTTCTTTACTCTGCGCTCCCTGCGAGGGCGGCACGGGCATAGTCCTGCAAGACTACAGCGCTCGTGTCGTCGTCTGGCCTGTCACGGAAGATGCGGATGAGTCTGTCCACATACCGGCCCGTCGCGGGTAGCGCCCCCCTTATCGCGCTCGCTGGAGGGGTGGCGACGGGAGAGGTGTAGAGCGTCGGCGGAGACACGCAGTCGCGGTGTGGTACTCCTTCTTCGTCTAGGCACCCGTCGCAAAGCCACCGCCCGTCTGGCGTCACATAAATGTCGGTACGGTCGTGCCCGCACATTTCTGGATTGTGCTCGTGGCAGTGCTCACAGACATACATGATCTTCGGATACGCCACAGGTTCCGGCTCCACCTCTCCGGCAGGCTCGGCAAGGGCGGAGAGGATGCGGCGCTCGTAATCGGCTTGGGTGGCGGCTTTGGCCTCGTCTGCGGTTTCAAATGTTCCTATAGCGCCCACAGCTTCGCGGTCGAACACGACGCGATATCCATCTCTCTGGATATCTATGTTATAGAAAACCCCAAACGAACCGGCTTCCGCGTCGGCGCGGTCGGCCCAGCCCTCTGTCTCGTATTCCGACCACTCCAGCGGCTTGACCACCACCCGCGCCTCGGCAAGGCGCTCGGCGGCTTCGGCGCGTCTGTGTTCGTCCTTAGCGCGTTCGCCATTCGCGATAGCGAGGTTATGATTTGCATCCCGATCCCGCCTGACCTGCTCAAGCTCGGCGCGAAGGGCTTCGTAATCGGAGTGGTGAACATAAACACCGTTGGGCCGCTTGGCTAAACCCCATCCTTGGCGACCGTCCCTGACAAGAGTGTAGCGCTCAACCATCTTCGTTGCCTCCTTCAAGGGCGCAGCGGGCGGCTAGCAGCGCAGGCTGTGTAAAAATTACGCCACCAAGAAGACCCTTTGATTTCCGTCCGTCGGCGTGACGCGCGAATGGTTCCAGCGCCGCCCGCAGCCGCACATTCTCGGCTTCCAAGGCTTCGATGCGGGCGGGTGAAGTTTCATCTAGAACGGTCTCGAAATGCCGTTTCAGGCCATATAATTCTTCGATGCTGTTGATGCGTTCTTCTCTGATCTGCACGGTCACCAACATGAGAGAGAGTTCTACGCATTCGCGCATCGTGTAGACGGGCTTGTCAGTCATGACGCTTTCCTTTCAAACAGCGGCCCATCTTCCGGCAATGCGAACTTGAGCCGCCACGTCCGCCACGCTTCGGTGACTGCGCCCGTGCCGGGGAACAGATCGTGCAATTCATCATCGGGCCGAGCTGCGACCATTTCGAAAGCCCAATGGCAAACAGCCTCGGGCTTGGCCCCCGTCAGACCGCGCTTGAGCGTAATGCTCTCCTGAATCCAGTCGCGCATCACCAGTCGCTTGCTGACGACCGGCTTTCGGGCGGGCTTCACTACGACAGGCTCCCACGCATAGGCGACGGGAACGTTGCGCTTGAAGGCGGCAAATCCCTTCACCCATGACATCCATCGCGCGCCATCGATCTTGGCGACAAGAGGCGCGAGTGTTGCCATGCTGGTTGGTGTGGCGGACGCGTGAAGCACCCAGCCATCGAACTCGCTCTCCAGGCGATCAAGCAATTCGGCGTGGTCAACCTCCCCGGCATAATCTGGGTGATCCCGGTAGAGGTGGGCGCATCCGATATAAGGAGGGTCGGCATAGGCGATCCTGCTCATCGGACAGCCTCCGGTGCGGTGGGGGATGCGGGGAGGCCAGTTGGCCTAGCAGGGAAGGGATGCCACAGGAGAGCATCTGGCCGCTCGTCAGGTCGGCCATTAATGATTACGTCTTCATGCATCCACCAGTAACCGGCGCAGCTTCGGGTGGGCTTTTGCCACCCCGCTACAATCACTCGATCCAGTTCCGGCGCGCTATCCATCGATCTCCACCCACCACCTGCGGAGAGACGGAGCGCGGTGGCGGCTTCGAGGCAGGTTTTTGCGGTCAGCTTTGCCGTTTCGTCGTGCCAGAATTGCGTCAGGCCGTCCTGTCGGCCGTCTTCAACCATCTCTGCGCACTCAACAAGTACGTCGATCAGCCCCGCCACATCAGGCGGCGTTACGGCTTCGGCGCGACGGTTCCAGACCTCGACAATGCTCCCGTCAAAGGTGTCATTCGAGAAATGAGGAAGCGGACAGTCTGTAGGCTCTGCATGGATGACGGCATCCCGGTCGCCTTCTGAAGGCCAGAGCGCACCGCGAAGCATCATCGCTGTCCCGCAGAAGGGGCAGGGCTTGAGCGCCTTTTCATTAATCTGCATGGCTATGCGCCTCCTTGGCGACAGGTCTGCCGTACACGTCGCGGACGCGCGGCGGGAGTTGTTTGGTGAGGCGCTTGGGAGCGCGCTTGTCTCGGGTGGAGAGCTTGGAAGATGGGCGGACGGCACCGGTGTGCTTGCCGCGAACCTTGGCCACCTTGGCCTTTTCCCTTACGTCCTGAGCGGATTTGCCGACGTGGCAATGGGAGTGCGCCGGCGCCAGGTTCGTCTCGCGGTGCTCACCGCCATTGATCAGTGCGACGACGTGATCGGCCTGCCACGTCTCGCCGGTCTTGATCGGCAGCTTGCACAGGTGGCAGATGCCGCCGTCTCGGTCGAAGACGCGCAGGCGGACGCGGGGCGGGATGTTGACGCCGTGGTGGGCGCCTATCCACTCTTTGACGGGGCGGGCCATCATGCGCCCCCGATCTGATCGATATTCCCGAGGATCGGCGTGAAGGTGTAGGCGGCAACCCAGGGGTTAGTGTCCCAGACGTATCCGCGCGCGGCGTTGAGGCTCTCCCAGAGAAAGCGAAAGGCCGCTACAGGAGAGAGCCAGCTACCTTGATGGAAGGGTTCCGGCAGAACCCACCAATCTGGCTCAATCACGCCCGGCTTGTGAATGAGACCTTCCGAAATTGCATCGTCACGGCTGATCTCCTGCAGCCGCTGCACGCGGACATCGGTGACGATCAGGGTGATGCGGCTGGCCCAGCGGGGCAGGAACATCGCCGGACGGAGTTTCCCTTTCAGGCCGATCTCGGCATAGCTGCGGGCCGTTGCCGCGTGCTCAATATCAGCATCGCGCGGAATATCTCTCGGCGGCGTTCGGTCGAGGCTCCGCGCCGCATGCCACGCCTCGCGGACATAGAGGCGGTCGCCGACGGCTGCTGTGCGCGGCCATCGATACGGCTTGTCGTTCTCATCGAAGGCGGTGATGACGCCCTCATCGACGACCGCAGGCGGCTCATCGCACCACGCGTCCAACACCCGCCGCGTCTGCGTCTTGCCGGTGCCGGGCTGCTCGATCTCGCGCAGAATCGCGCGGACCATGGGGGCGGAGAAGAGAATAGGGAGATCAGCCATCAAGCAATCTCCCCGACTTCGACACCAACGATACCAGCGATGATCGGCAGCGTGTCGCCAGCTTCCTGCTCTCCGAAACAGACCAGCTTGCATTGCTTGACGACGGACAGGGCCTTGTCGCGGGCCAACTGGGACAGATCTTCGGGCGCCGTCTTGCGAAGATCGGCGGCGATGGCCGAAACAAGCTCTTGCTCGCCAAGACCGGTTGCGGCCCAAAGCTGCTTTGCAAGCTCGAGCAACCATGCCCGGTCCCCGGAATGGAGGTCGGAGGAAGGTGCGGCCGTTTCCGTGGTTACCTGACCGGGATTGTCGCCTTCCTCCGAGGTGCCCGATTCATCATCGGGCTGTGAATTGGTGGCAGCAGCGGTTTGAGAGGATGGCGTTTCCCCGCCGCTGCTGCCGTCGTCGGGAGAGGGCACCGACGATTGGGAATTGTCTTCGGTCTGGCCGCTGTCGGCCTCGCCAGTGAGCGCGGCCGTTTCGCGGGTGACAAAGGACTGATCGAAGCCTTCGCGCGTCTGGGAGCCTTCCTGTCGGGCTTGAAGGCGCTGCATGACCGACGGCTGTTCGGGCGAGACGTCACGCATCTCGGCAAAGCGCATTTCCTCCACGTCGTAGATGCCGAGAATGATTTCCGGGCACCACCGGCGGGCGAAGGACCGCAGGGTATAGTAGGATTGCTGCTGATCCGGGTCAGACTTCCACAGCGGCGAATTCTTGGGATGGATGTCCTTGAGCTTCGGGCTCTTGACCTCGCGCACCGCGCCGTCCTTGAACTCGGCAATCACGATGCAGACGCGATCCGGCCCTTCGCCTTCCCATTTAATATCGGGGCGCTGCTTCAAAGGCGCAAAGGCATTAATGACGCCGGCGATGACCTGAGCCTCGTAAGCCAGGTTGTCGTTGACGAAGTAGCTCTTGCGGGCCAGCGCATACGGGCTGGTCCGAAACCGGATCGCATCGTCGATGATGCCGAGGCAGGCGCCGGGCTGGCCGCGAAGATGCTTTGGCACGGCCGAACCGGAGACGGCCATCATCTTGGCGTACTCCATGACCTCGCCGGCATTCTGGAAGGTGATGCCGCCGACGCCGACGGTGATTGCAGATGACACGTCGCGATTGATCTTTTCCTCGATGGCCAACATGCGGCTGTCGGATTGAGTGGCGATCTGGTTCATATCAGTTGGCTCCCAGAATGTGACGTGCGGTGTGCTTCTCATCCGCGCCGAGTTCGGACTTGAACGCGATCCATTGGAGATAATCGCGCGGCAGGTCGGCCCATTTGGTGCCGCGGTGCTTGCCGAAGGTGATGGTCTGGAGGACGACGGGCGCGGTGGTCAGTTCAACCAGCTTGGCCAGGCTCGACGCGAAGATCAGGCGGCGCAGAATGAAGGCCGTGACCAACGTATCGGGGCCGGCACGGTGCGGCGGCATGGAGGCTTCCGAGTCGAAATCGTCTTCTTCGTCGATGCCAAGATGGTAGCGAAGGACTTGGTTCGAATGACCGGGAGCATCGGGAAACAGATGCCGGGCGCACTGAAGCGTGCAAATCCAGTCATGCTGACCGCCGCCAAAGAATGCCCGCTCGAACTTGGCATTGTGCGCGGCGAAAACGTCTCCCGGCTCCATGCCGGCCATCAGTTTGGCGCAGCCAACGTCGGGCGAGATCGCCCCGGCAACGTCAGCATCGGAAATATGATGGATGGCTCGGGTGACTGGTGGGATCGAATGACCGGGATTGACCAGTATCGAATATGGCCCATGAACCTGCCAGTCGTCGGTGACGTCGGTCCAGCCGATTTCGCAGATGCCCTTGGTTTGATCCTCGGGCAGGCCGGTTGTCTCAAAATCAATGACGCGGACCTTCATTCGCTCGTTTCCTCTTTCTCGGCCCGCGCCATTGCGCTTTTCAGGGCGATGTTCAGTTCTCGGATTTGGTGGGTGCCCATGGGGTCGAAGCGGAAGTCCTCGCCCTTCGCGGCCATGAAACCGTTGGCCCAGCACAGCAGGTCGGACATGCCACTTGAGAGGGCTTCGGCTTGGCTGAGGCTCATCTGAAGCGTGACAACCGGCTCATCGACCTCGCGGAAGTCGGGATCGATGATCATGCCGCCACCGCATTCAATTCAGTGTCGATCCGCGTCCGCGCCCATGCAGGCATTTCCACGAATGAAATGTGCTGGTCGTGCCCATCGAAGCCGGGCCACTCTCCGCGCGTGATGCACTCAGCCAGGATTGCCAGCCCGCGCATCGCCTGACGCTCGCCAAGGTCGATGTCGCTGTCCTTCAACTGCATGATCCGCACGTCGTAGGGCGGCTGCTTCTCGACAAAGGCGAAGGTGAAGGACGTGAAGGCGTCAGGCCCGAGCACGTCGCGAACGACCATGCGGGTGAACCCTGCCTGCACGTGATAGCCATGGGCGAAAATCGCCCGCGACAGGCTTTCGTCATCGACAGACGCAGCGGTTTTCAGATCAACGAAATCGCCCGATGAGTTGGGAATTACGTCGGGCCGGCTCTTGAGCCAGATGCCGTTGCGCTTGGTGAAGATCGACCGCTCGATCCTGCCGTTCAGGATGCCGAGCCGAACCGCTTCCTTGGATTGGAGTGCGGCTGCCATGTGGCGGATATGGCCGATTTCGATTTCGGTGATTACCGTCTTGCCGGCCTCGGCGGTCTTGGCCAGCCATTCCTTACAGAGGTTGGAATTGGCGTTCCACGGCTTCCAGACGCCCTTGTCGTCCTCGTATTTGGCCGGACGCAGCGCATATCGCTCGGCAAAGCCATCTTCGCCCAGAAGAAGCATGTGCGCTGCCTTGCCGAAGTCGAGGGAAGGCTTGCTCTCCGGTTCTTCCCGGTTGGGATTGTACGGGCTGGTCCACCAGTATTCGAGCGGCCGGCGCAGAACGGAACGGACGCCGCTGGATGAAATCGAGAAGCCGTCGAACAAGTTGGGATCGTGGTGGTAGCGCTCGATATCGACGCCGGAATAAACGCCAGGCTCGGAGATCTGGCCGCCGCGGTAGACATGTTCGCCAGAGAGGCCGTTGACCAGATTTCCGACCACGGCGCCGACGGATTCGAAACGATCGGGCTCAATGCGTTCCATCTACACAGCCTCCAATTCGCGTTGGGATTCAGCCTCTCGCGCCAGATCGGTGACGATCTGCGCCGCTTCCTCGCAGGACAGGCCGGCGGTCAGGAGCAGTTCGTAATCTCGAAACCGGCGGGCCCACTGACCCTCAGCGCGGGTAAGGCGGGCCAGTTCGATGGTGATGAATTCGGGGGCGGGGGACATCAGCAGCCCTCCGTTTTGGCGATGGTTGCAATGGCATCTGAGATTGCCAGATCAATCAAAGCCTCGTCGTTCTTCTTCCATCCCTCAATGCCCTTCGTGACGAGGTCGATGAGAATGGGTTCGAGACGTTCTCGGCTGAAAGCGGTGCTGGTGAACGCAACCAGGTCGGCGTTGGCCTTGTTCTGCTTGGGTGAGAACGCGGCTCCCATTTCGTTGCCATCGACGCGCGCAACGATGCTGTCTCCCGCCGCGATGGTGTATTTACCGTCGAAGGTGTCAACGATGTGCCACGGCCCCGGCGTATGCTTCACTGTATCGGCGGGCATCTATGCGGCCTCCTAGTCTGTGGACGCGATGTAGGTGAAATGGCCGGAGCCGAAGCGCTCAAAGCGACCACCAAAGGTGCCCTTGACGCGCTGCTCTACCTCTGCCCGCGCCGTTCCTTCCGGGTAGACGCCGATGACTTTTTGCGACGAGTTGCTATGCGCCTCGATGCGGTAGTCGATCTTCGACGGGTCGAGGACGCGCTTCCTGCGCTCGATGAAGCCGGTCGGCAGGTGGATCGTGGTGACTTCCATCACGACGAGCGGGTCATCGGCCTCTTGCCAGTCGCAGGCGGGGCAATAGCCACGCGGCGATGTGCAGGAAAGGCACGGTGGGGTGATGTGGCACGAGCAGTTTTCGCTACGGTGCAATTCGATGACGCCAACGCAGCCACCCCGGTTGCACATTTCGCCTTCTGCGTATCCGAGCGCGCTCATGCCGCTTCTTCCTTCTGCTTTGCGAGGATGGCTTGCGCTTGCTTCCGCTGCTCGCGGCGGAACTTGTGGCGGGACCATTCCTTTGAAATCATGCGGTGTCGGACTTCCGCGATCAGATCGTCGGAGAGCCAGGAAAGGTCGAGTGCGCCGCGTCGATACAGGACCTCGAAAAGCGCGGCCTCGAACGTGTTGCGTCCGTTGTGGGTGTAGCTCGTCAGCTTGATCTGGCGTTCGTGGCGGGCGCGGGTCATGTCGTCCCACCCGCCAAAGTCTGTTCGCGCCAGTTCTTGTCGAAGTCAGCGACGGCACGCTCTGGAGTTTTGCCAAAGCCAGCTACGCCCTCCTGCAAATTTTCCCCATAGAGGGCGCACCACATGTTCCCGTCAGGGAACGATCTGGGGCGCATCAGGACATGCGGAGAGCATTTTGCTCTCTCGGCCTGAAAGGCCATCTCAGCCGCATTCCATTGCGCATTCAGAACGCCTTGCTCGCTTGCGTAGGACATCACGCAGCCCTCCGCACATCACGCACCCGGCGCTCCAAAAGCTCGTCCTCGTCCACCCAAGACCCGAACTTGGCATAAGCCAGAACAAGGGCATTCGCGGCCTTGCGGTTGATCGGAACAATGGTGTCGAGAGCTTGCTGGCGCAGGAACTCACGGCCCGCATATGCCGCGTCGATCGCCTCAAGGATCGGCTTGCCCCGGTTAAGTTCGTAGGGCAGGTCCGAGGCGCGGGCGTTGGAATAGCCCGAGGCGGTCCAGTACACGGCCCGGCCCGAAGCTATGGCCTCGATGGCCTGCTCCAGCATGATCGTGTCTTCGTTCCGATAAAGTTCGACCGCCGCCAGCAAGTCCCGGCGCACCTTCATCGGCGTATCGGCAAGGTAGTCCTGCGAGTGGATGTTCATGAGACTGGCCTCCCGTCACGCCGCTTCGGATTGCGCTTCGGCAACATCTGCAAGCGCCGTGTCGAGCAGCGATTTGAGCGCTTCGATTTCCTTCGCAGCCTGATCGGTCAGGCTCGCGGCCTCCTCACGCATGAGGCGGGCTGCGGTCGCGAAAAGCTCTTTCTGGTGAATGTTGAGAGCCTTGACGAAAGCCTTCTCGACAATCTCGCGGTCGTAGACATTGAGGATGCGAGAGCAGGACGAATTGCCGTAGTATCCGGCATGGCTCTCGAACTTGGAGTTGATGGTGAACGCTGCAAAACGGTCGTCACCACCGAAGCCGTATCCCTTCTTGTCGCAATGACTGTCGGGCGAATACTTCTCGGAATAGAGCGCATGAAAACCGGCAATTGCTGCAGCCTCGCGGCGCAGTGACTTGATCCGGTCAATCGTCTTCGTATCGGCTGCCATCGTTCCGTTTCCTCTCAAATCCACCAGATCGGCCGGGGCTTCTTCGTGGTGGGTATGAGCGGATAATATGCGCAAACGGATAAACGTCAAGAAAGAAAATGCGCAAACGGATAAAATTAATTGCGAAGGCGGATAGTCGCGGATAAAAGAAAAGCCCCGGCGGGATGATCCGACCGGGGCGCGCAGCACAAAGATAACTGACGGCTTATGTATCAGAACATGACCGGATCGACAACAACAAACGGGCCTGCGCGGCGCGAAAGTCGCAACATCTTGTGTCTGCTCGGAGGTTCCCGGCAAGACGTAGCGGTTCAAGCGCATGAGGCGACGGTCTTCAGGGGATTTTGCCCCGTCGCGCCGATCATCCGGTGCATGAATTTCCCAACCGCTGCCGGTGGCGGAATCATCGGACGAAGCCGACGGGGTTTGGAGCGCCCGTCCTCGAACAACGCTTGCTGCGCGAGGAATAATCCCAGCCAACTTATCACACGCCATAGTTGAGTTTCGTATCGGCGCGTTCCGTTCGCACCGCTGGACAGGCGGGAGGATGCCGGTGAAGGGCAGGTGGGCACTGCCAAATCAAATGCCAGGCTGGGCGTATATCGGTTTCACGGATGCTTGGTCGGTCTTCGAGCCGACGGGAAAGGACGGCCTTCGATGTGTGAAGGACGCTCCTTTTGGAAGCCTATGGGATCAGGAAGGAAACCACATGAGCAAACGTCCGATTACGACATACGACTGGCCAGAAGCACTCTATCCGCTTCGCGATTGGCTTCGGCGCAAGGGTGTCGACGTCGATGCTCTAAAAAGCGAGCGGCAGGCGTACTGGATGGCGCGTACGCTCGGCCGGCAAAAAACCAAGTTCACCAACGATCGGTCCAAGCCGCTTTTCCCGTACATGGTGAAACTCCAGCGTTCGCTCTGTCCGAACGCACAAGGCGGCAAGGCTCCGGTCGGCCGCGAGCCATTCATTCTCGGCACGTTCGGCGCGGCATCGGAGGTCCGTCACATCGATCCGGCCGCGTATCTGGCCGAAAAGACACGGGCTGAAACGTAGAAAGGATGGCGCTGACCAACCAGCGATCAGCCATTTCCCATTCGGTAATCTGTTCGAGCCATCATCAAAGCCATGGGGCTTGAAGAAATCATAGAACTAGTTCGGGCCAACGTTGTAACGGTCGCCCTGGCCGCGGTAGCCTTTGTGGCCCTTTCCCTACTGGCGCTGGTTGTCTCTGGGCGAAAGATAAGCCGAATCTGGCGCCGTCCTGTGTCCGCGACCGAGCTACGATTCCGCAACGTCTTCGCGATGATGGGAGTTAAGCGGCAGGAGGAATTGATCGCGGGGGCGGCCAGAAAATATCGATGTAGCCGGAATGAAGCGATGAAGCACTTGCTAGATCAGCGTGATCGAGACGCGAGAAGCTGGCGGTAGAGGGGCACCTCGGTTGCCCACCATTGATCGCCTGAAACGAAAACCCCGGCCGGAGCCGGGGTCTAGACTATGCTGCGAGCAACTCGTAAGTTCGATGGTCATTATCGACCTTTTGGATCTTGATCGGCTGCTCATCGACAGTAGGAACACTTCGGCGAGACAGTTCATCAATCCCTGCCTCGACCGGAAGCTTAAGTTTCTCGATAGCCATGCGACGAATGATCGCCTCCGATGTGCTATCAATGTCAATCTCATCCCGTTCCCACCGGCCGATCGATTGCTTGTCGCGATGGACAAGGTTCGCCAATTCAGCCTGTGTCAACCCCATTTCGGTCCGGAGAAACCTTAGCTCGTCGCCGCTCATGCCCTTTTCGTGCTGGACAATGCCGAGCGCAATGATGTGGTGCAACTCGTTCACGGCGGGAATGGTGATGATTTCATCGCCGTCATCATCCATCTCCACGGCGATGCCATCGATGTAGACATTCATGAGGCCGCATTCGGTGTAATGATGTGAGCTATTCATCTTCTGGTACTCCAATTATCGAGCCTGCATTCCGCTCGAACTCATCGATCCACATGACCGATACAACTTTTATCAAGCACCCACTTTTCGACGGGATAACGACGACCCCGATTGTCCTGCTTCCGCTATTTGGCGTTCGGCATTCAATTCGATAGCGGTAGTGGCCGGCCCTGGTTGCCGGTATGGGGGCCTGATAAACGTTGCCGTATTTCAGCGCGTGCAAAACATCCGAGACGATTAGGCTGCGTTCGGCCAATCGGTCCCGCGCATGCAGCTTGTAGCTAATATTAAGTTTTTTGCTGCGTGCGATCGATCTAATCTCAATGGTAGCACGGCCCGGCTCCCACGGCTGAGTTGCAGTCATAGCTCCCCCTGCAAGCGAGCTTTCCCGCTTGAACTATGTATCATGGTGATACCTATATAGTTCGTTAACGTCAACTGACAATATGCCGCGGATGACGCGTTACGCCTCTCCGGCCGTCTCCGTATCCTCGCCTAACTCGTGCAGCATCTCCAAATCTCCGGTGCTGATCAGATATTCCCGGAGTGCCAGATGTGCCGCGTCATCCAGGCTTTTACCCGTCGCATTGGCAAACCGACGCAAGGCAATTCGCTCGTCGGTCAAGAGGGTGAGGGTGATTTTCATTCCAGATACTTCTTGCCCTTCACGCCGGCCGGCTTGGTCTGCTCGAAAGCTTGGTGGTGGTCGGCAACGACCTTGATCCAGACGCCGACCTTCATGGGGATTTCGGCGTTTCCGTCGAGCCAGGCATGGACAAGCGAGACGTCGCATCCCAGCGCCCGGGCCAGGATGTCGGGCGTCCAGCGTATGTCGTGCAGGGCGGCGTCGAGCTGGTCTGGGGTCATTCCAAGCCCTTCCGCGCTTATTCGGTGCTAACCGAGTTGTGCTTGGCCAACTTCGCCAACTCTTCCCCATTGGGCACATAGGGCTGTATCAGAACTACCTTTTCTGCCCACTGGAGAACGACGTCGAGGATGTGGTTCCCGGAATCGGTCACAAGATCCCACGTTCCCGGTAGGTGGCCGCGGCGGAGATAGCGAATGAGCTTCCGCCCGCCTTCCGTCATGACAATGCACAATTCCCCCACGAGATCATCTGAGGGCCGGCGCCGCAAATCGTAGTAGTAGACGATCCAGCCATCCTTGATCGCGCCCATTGTATGGCCGCGCATCATCGTGCCGACCAGATCGGGGCGTTCTGGAAGTTTGACGTAAAGATCGGGTTCCCCGCGATCGACTGTCATCATCAAGCCTCCAGAGCTATGCTGTCTTCAAACCAAGATGACCTTGGATGCCACCCTGCTTTTCGACCTTCCTCAATGCGGCCGGCGGCAGCACCGCGAATATCTCGCCTATCCATTCCAGTTTCTGATCCTCAATCGGCATGGGGTCGTTCCACGACGTGAGGGTGACCGTTCCGGGTTTGCTGCCCTTGGTGATCGTCTTGATGAAGCGCCGGCCTTCCGCTGTCCGAACGGCAGCCTCCATCCCATAGAAAGATTCGATCGGCTTCTTCTGTTCGCGGTAAACCACGATAATCGTGCCGGGTTTGAAGACCGGCATCATCGAGATCCCGCTGACAGAAAACGCAATCATATCGTCTGGGACCGGAAAAGGGATATGGATCTGGTCAAGCCCTTCTGGTGGGACCTGCTCATAGTCCGGCTCGACTTCCGCGCCAGCTCCTAGAAATCCCATAAGGGGAACCTCTGAGCCGTCGCCATCTTTCGGACCGTGGTCTACCAGCCGTTCATAGGTTTCGTTAATCGCATCGCGGCGGTGGCCTTCCGGTTCAGATCCGGACAGCCAGCGGTTCACTGTCGATTGCGATACCTCGAAATGCTCAGCAAGCTTCTGCTGCTTCCAGCCAGTAGCCTTCATGATGGCGCGGATTTTCTGCTCGATCGTCATGAAAAGGACGCTGCCATGTAGGGCGGATAAAGGAAAATCCGCTTGCGCATAATTTTGCGCTTGCAAACTATCCGTTTGCGCATAATATGCGTAGCCATGAGCGCGATCCGATACATCCGTCGAGAAATTTTCAAGGTAACACAGGCCGAATTTGCGGCTTTGGCAGGTGTGACCCAGGCGAGCGTGTCTCGTTGGGAAGCCGGTGTTGCGCCGTCTCTCGACGAAATGCAGGCGATCCGCCGTGCTGCCGCCGATCGGTCGATCGACTGGAACGATGCTTGGTTCTTCGAGGCCCCGGCCACCGGAGAAGCCGCATGATCTCCTACGGCGACATAAAGTCTGGAGAGGCTGCGCCGCCTGCGGCAAACGAGCCGTCGCTGGTTCGATATGATGCCGCCTGCCGTGCGCTTGCCGAAGCTAAGTCCGTCGATGATGTGAAGGATATCCGCGACCGCTCGGAAGCGATGCGGGCCTACGCGAGGCAGGCGAAGAACAAGCAGCTTGAGGTCGACGCGGCCGAGATCAGGATCAGGGCTGAGCGCCGGCTGGGCGAAATGATCGCCGATCAAAGGGCTACTGTCGGCCTCAACACCGGCTCGCTTCGCCGTGGGTCGCAAACGGACCCGCGGGATGATCGCCCGACATTGGCTGATGCCGGCATCGATAAGCATCTCGCCGACCGCGCTCGTAAACTGGCAGCGATCCCCGAAGCCGAGTTCACTGAAATTGTTTCGGACTGGCGTGAGCGAGTCGAGCGTGAGAACGAGCGCGTATCGGTCAACCTCCTGAAAACCGGTGAACGTCATGCCGCTGCGCAGGCCGTCGACACCCGCGCGGCCCCTGAGCGCGATGCCGACGCCATTCAGTCGCCATTTGACCGCGCCGGCGATGAGGGCAGGGCGCTCTTCCTGGCCCGAAACAATCTCCAATTCCAAGCGAAAGCCTCCGAGGACAACGGTGCGACCGGCAAGGCCACGATGAGGCGAGCCGACAGCATGGCGGGAGAGGTGAGTAGGTCGACGCCGGCGACGAATACCGGCGAAGGTGACGGACGGGATGTTGAAGCCTTTGGTGGAGCAGCGTCCGTCACCACCAATTCCCAATCGGACGGCAACGCATTCGTTGCAGTGAAGGGCATGGCCCGACTGGCGAACGCCGCTGGCGTTGAACCGTCGCCGTCCGACACCCCATCGGCTACCCCAGCCGAGGCCGCACCGGCATCCCCCAAGCCCCCCGCCCATGCCGGTGCGGTCGATAATTTCCTCAACCCGCGTTGCCAGAAGCCGGAAACGTGCAAGTGGGCTCATTCGCAAGCCTCGTGCTCTGCCTGCTCCAATGCGGCAATGAAGGCGAGGGCAGCATGACCCAGGCCCTCGTTCAATTCGCCGGCGATGATCAGCGCCCACGCAGCAAACCGTCGGCATATGCCCTGTTTCTCATGGGCCTCGATACGGTCGAGATTGCTGAACGACTTGGCGTTTCGGAAGCCGTTGCTTCCCGGCGCGTCTATTGCCAGCGCTGCCGTGAAAAGGCCCTTCCGGTCGAGACGGAAAGGCGAGCGTCATGATCTCGACCTGGCTCGATCTGTTCGTGGCCCTATCGCCGGTCGTCACCGGTTTTGCTGGCTATCTGCTCGGCAGGGCCGCAGCGCGCCACGAGATCATCAAGCGTGAGGCTGCCCGGCGCGATCTTGCTGCCGAGCTTCGGAGCCATGTCGATCTTGAGCAGTGCGAGTTCACCCGTGACTGGGAGGTTCGGCGCTGATGCGAATGGGTCATCGTCATTGTCAGCCCTTCGCCGTCCCCAATCGGGGAACGGCAGTACCAGTTGCGTCGCTCTCGTCTGTTCTTGGCGGTTCGGAAAAGAGCGCATTCATCATTCCCTTTCTTCCCTTCGAGATCGAGCCGTTCAGGCCCGACCCCCACGCCGATCAATCTAGGCGTGGAGCACTTCTCAATGACGGAAATCTCACGGCGCGAACCGGAAAATCCACGGCGCGAGGCGGAAATGTATCGAGTTGAAGCAATCCAGGAAGAGATGGCGTCAGCCGTCCGCGTCCTTGGTGGTGACGGCTCTGCCAAAGAGCAGATCACACGGGCAGCACGCGCGGCGCGCCTGCCTCACACGACAATCGAGCGCCTTCGCTGGCGGAAGATCAAGCGCGTTCCGGCCGATCTTGCCGACGCGATCCGCGAAGCCTTGGCAAAGCACAACGAGGAAACCCTGAGCCGTGCAAAACACGAACTCTTCATCGCCCAGACCGAAGCAGAAGCACTCAGGCGTCGGCTTGAGCAGATCGATCCTGGTTATGGCCGGTCGTTCCCTCTTGTGGACCGGCGGCAGGATACAGGGGCTCGGCGCGACGCTGATTTTCAAGGCTGAGGCTGGCGAGCGAATTCGGTTGCGCCCGGTCCTCGCATTCGCCGCCGCGGTCGCGGTCGTGGTCGGGCTGGTGCTCATCGCCAATGCCTCGGTCCAGTTCGGAAGTGAACCCAGCCCATCCATCCAGCGCGCCACGGCGTGGTGACGAGAGGTGATCAGCATGAACAACGAGCGGTTCTGGATGGTCTACGGCGCGGGGCAGGGTGCTCCCACGGCCAGACACAAGTCTTTCGACAGTGCGCGTACAGAAGCGGAGCGGCTGGCGCGAATGGTCCCCGGTGTCCGCTTCTTCATTCTCGAAACCGTCGGTGCCGTTGAGAAGGTCGATGTCCAGTTCATCGATCTGCGGCCCGGCGACCTTGACGACGAAATCCCATTCTGAGGAGCCCCGACATGAACGCAGAAGCAGGCCACAACTCGGAACTGACGCCGGCCGAATGGAAGGCGCTCAAATTCCATCACTTCGCGGCGATCAGCGCGCAGCAGGTCAAGGTTGCCGAGCAGCAGGCCGAGTACAAGCGCCTGCGCAGGCTGGCGAAGGCCGACGGAATCGTTCTCAGCGACATCGACTTCATGATGAAGTGCGCGGAGATCGAAGACCCGGAAATCCTGACCGATCGCATCAAGCGGGAAGCCGAAATTGCGCAGTGGTTTGCTCTGCCGATCGGTGCTCAGCCGGAATTGTTCGGTGATGTGGACCGCGAACCCGGCGAGGATCGTGCAGCGCGAGAAGGCGAGGCAGCAGGCTTTGCCGGCAAGGACTGCGAGCCTCCATACGATGCCAACAGCCCTATGGGCCGGGCATGGTCCGCGTCATGGAAGAAGGCGCAGGAGCAGATGCTGTCTGATCTCGCCTTGGCCATGGAAAAGCGGAATTCCGAGCAAGACGGCGACGAACTGATCTCCGGCCACGATGCCGACGACCCCTTTGCCGAAGCCGCGGAGTAAGTCCTGTGTCTCCGCAGACCCGTCGCCTGTTCTTCATCAACTGCATCTGGGGGCTGGCCGTGACCTCGGCCTATGCCTTCGTGATTTTCATGACGGTGGTGAGATGAGCGTCCATCCCGATTATCGGCAGTTCCTAGATGGGCGAGTGATCCTATGGGTTACAGACTGCTTCGAGGCTCTGGCTGCGATGGAGCCTGATAGCGTGGATTGCGTCGTGACATCGCCGCCATATTGGGGGCTGCGCGACTACGGTGTCGACGGCCAGATCGGCTTGGAGCCGACTCTGGGTGAGCATCTCGACGTCATGGTGCGTGTGTTCGAGGCCGTGAAGCGCGTTCTGAAACCGACCGGCACGCTCTGGCTCAACTACGGCGATTGCTATGCGACGACGCCGAACGGCAGGTGCGCTGCAGCCTATAAGGCGGAAGGCAATGACGATCGGACATTCCGCGACAAGCCGTTCTCGACTGTCGGACCGATCCAATCTCGTAGCAATGGCGGGGAAGGACAGCACTTCGATAGGCGTGGAGGGGTTCTCAAGGCAAAAGACCTCTGCATGATCCCGAATAGGCTTGCCATAGCGTTGCAGGACGCAGGATGGTGGGTTCGATCCGAAATCGTCTGGGGCAAGACCAACCCGATGCCGGATAGTTCTGGCGCTCAACGGCCATCGACGGCGCACGAGAAGATTTTCCTGCTGACCAAATCGGACGACGGCGAAGTCTACCGCGCCCGCGATACCGGCGAGATTAGCTTCTTCCCCGACCTTTCGGAGCGTTGCCCACTCATAACTGACCCAGAACGCGATGGTGCCCGCTGGATTCGTATCGGTTCTTACTATGATGCGGAGGCGGTTCGGCAGGGAAGAACGTCCGACGAGGACGCCGCAACCTTTAGGGGCGGATCGTATGTTGGGGGTGTGCCGGGGCCGCGCGTTGTAACGGGCAACAAGCGGATCAAGATGCCCGACGGCTGGGACACTGGTCCTGGTGGGCATGGATCGCACCACCGCAACGGTCGCGAGGCGGGGAAGACCATTGATAAGCAGCGCGGTCATTCCCGCCGACATGCGGGCTTCAACGATCGGTGGGACCAAATGGAGAAAGCCGAACAGCAGGCCAATGGTCGGCTGCTGCGGAATTTCGAGCCGGCCCCGCTCTCTGTCTGGCCTATGGCAACGCAGGCATTCTCTGATGCTCATTTCGCCACGTTCCCGCCTGAACTAGCCGAGCGGTGTATTCGCGCCGGCTGTCCCAAGGGCGGTCTGGTTCTCGATCCATTCGGGGGCGCCGGAACGACCGCCCTCGTCGCCCTACGGCACGGTCGACGCGCTGCACTGATCGAACTCAATCCAGAATATGCCGAGATGGCGCAGCGTCGCATCGAAACCGAGTGGCGGGTGCCACAGAAGCCCAAGGCTGCAGATTTCGGGCCGCTCTTCGGCGGGGAGGCCGCGTGATGCACAAACTCACCCTCGACCCTGCAACGCAGTTCGGCTGGTGCCTTCTGGTCGACGACAGCAACAAGCCGGAGGAAGAACGCCGGCAGGTGGGCCAGCGGCTGTTCTACGGCACATGGGACCTTACCCGCGATGAGGACGGTAAGAAGTGCAGCCGCCGCGGCCAATATGCCTGGAACCTCTGGCATTGTTTCAATGCCCTGATGCGGAAGCATGGAATCGAAGGCGAAGACGTCGAGATCATTCTCGAAGGCGAATCCTACGGATCCCAGAAGAGCGAGGCCGGCCGGCGCACCGCGGCGCTCTGGCTCGCGGTTCTGGAAATGATGTGCGAACGCAAGGGCCTTCCATATCCCCGAACCTGCCCGCCGGATAACTGGCGCTTGGCATATATCGGCTGCACCAAAGCTCCGAAAGAAGTTGGTGCCGGGCTTCCCGATGCGCAACGTTTCGAAGAGCGTCGCAAATGGTTGAAGCGAACTGTCATGGCCGAGTGCGCGAAGCGCGGCTTGCGCCCCAAGAATGACAACGAGGCCGATGCCCTCGGAATGATGTTCTGGCTTATCCGAGGTGGCAAAGAGGAGCAGGAGCGCCGTCGGAACGAGAAAAAGGCCAAGGCCGCAGCCAAGCGTGCCCAGAAGAAGCTTGACCTGCAGGTGGCAGCTTAATGGGACGCATTCTCGTAGCCTGTGAGTTTTCCGGCATTGTCAGGCGGGCATTTGCGGCCCGCGGACACGATGCGTGGTCCTGCGACCTTCTTCCAGCGGAAGATCGGTCGAACAAGCACATCACCGGCGATGTCCGCGGCATCCTCGACGATGGCTGGGATATGCTGATCGTGGCGCACCCGCCGTGTACCCGGCTTTGCAATTCCGGTGTCCGCTGGCTTTCGGCGCCGCCGGCCGGCCGCACCCTCGATGAAATGTGGGCCGACCTCGATGCCGGCGCCGCGCTGTTCTCGGACCTCTGGAATGCGCCAGTCGAACGGATCGCAGTCGAAAACCCGGTGATGCACAAGCATGCCAAGGCTCGCATCCGCAATTATCAGGAGCCGGTGCAGTCGGTGCAGCCGTGGCAGTTCGGCCATGGCGAAACAAAGCGCACGTGCCTGTGGCTCAAGAACCTGCCGCCGCTCGTCCCGACAAATATAGTCGAGGGCAGAGAACCGCGCGTCCATCATATGTCGCCCGGTCCTGACCGCTGGAAAGAACGCTCTAGGTTCTTCCCCGGCATTGCAGAGGCGATGGCCGATCAGTGGGGCGAATTACCATTGCAAAGTGACCTTTTCGAGAGGGCCACGGCATGAACGCTTATTCACGCGAATTTCAAGCGCCCACCGAAATCTGCAACATCGAGGTCGAGCAAAGCCTTCTGGGAACACTGTTCCTCGCGAATGACGCCTTGCTTCACATTAAGGACTATCTCCTGCCGGAGCACTTCTTCGAGCCCATGCACCGGGACGTTTATGAGGTGATCTCCGACATGGTGCGGTCGGGGAAGGTGGCAAATCCGATCACCGTGAAAACCTTCCTGCCCGAGACTTACAAGAACCTTCGTATTGAGGGGCAGCCCGCTACCGTGGCAGCCTATCTGGCCCGGATAGCGACAGCAGCAAATCCTTCATCCCTGATCACGGATGCCGGCCTCATCAGAGACATGGCAAAGCGCCGACGGCTCGTGTCGATCGCAGAGGAAATGCTTTCGTCGGCTAGGAACATCGAGGTCGACTGCGATCCGAACGATTTGGCGGAGAAGGCGATTGTCGATCTTTCCGACGCCATGGCCGGAGACGATGCGATCTACGGTGCGGTGTCATTCGCAGACGCCCTCGATGATGCCTTGGAAATCACCAACTCGGCATTCTCCGGTAGAAAGACGTCGGGCATTTCCTATGGCTTCTCACCGCTTGAAAAGCTGATCGGCCCGCTTTCACCGGGGCAGTTGATCATCCTCGGCGGTGCCACCAAGCAGGGGAAGTCCGCTCTGGCAGGCCAGCTTGCAATGGGCGCAGCAGAGAAGGGGAGCCCGGTCTGGTTCTATTCCGGGGAAATGTCTCCTGCCGAACTGGCGATGCGCGAAAGCAGTCGCGAGACCAAGGTTTCCGTGAGCCGCCAGAAGCGCGGCAAGGTGGTCGAGGCGGACTTTGAACGGCTGGTCCAGTTTCGTACCGACCACATCCACCTTCCGATCTTCATCCAGCCCAAGCGATTGACGGTCGACGCGATTGTCGAGCGGGCAAAGCTGTTCGTGCGCAAGAAGGGGCCGGGCCTCATCGTCATTGATCATATCGGCCTGGTCGAGCGCGGCCGCGGCCAAAAGGCCATGTCGGAATGGGAGTTCGGGCAGGAAGTCACCATGAACCTGAAGCAGCTTGCGCGGGAGATCGAATGCCCGGTGATCGGATGCGCCCAGTTAAAGAAGAACACATTTGCAGAGCGTGGTCCGCTGAATGAGAAGTTCCTTGACCAGATCGTCGCCCGTCGTCCCAGATATACCGACCTTATCGGCGCCATGGAGCGCGACGCAGATCACGTCATTATCCCGTTCCGTCCATCGGTATTCCTGAAAGAGCACGAGCCGCCGCAGCACTCCGACCTTCACCTGAAATGGGAATCGATGGTCTCGGATCAGGAGCGGAAGGCCAAGATCGTTCTCGCACTTTCCCGCGAAAGCCATTGGCCCCGCGAATCCGACTGCGGATGGGACGGCGCCACCACCACATTCTACGAAACAGGCAGCGAGAACGAGCCCGAGCTTGTGCCCGCTGTCGACAATCCTCTGGGGTTTTTCTGATGGACATCAAACCTTGGCGCGCGAAGCAGTTCCGAGGCGGCTACTCGGCCGAATTCCTGCCACCGGGGCAAAGAACGTGGCGCATCGTCAAATCAGGTGGTGAGCCGATCATATTCCCGAGCCGGTCAATGGCGGTGGACGCGGCGGAGAACGCCTATCTGGCGCGTTTGAACCCAACAATCAGGGCAACGATCCAGATCGACCCCGAGAAGGCAGAGGCCCGCATGGAGGCCAAGATGCTGGCTGACGCGGAAAGCTGGCTGAAGTCCAAGCGGGAAGACGTGAAACAGGCCGAGACGGTTTATCGGCCGGGGCGGAAGAAGCTGATCGTGATGTCGGGGAGAGCGTCGTGAGTTATCTCGACTGGAAAATCGGTGATCGCGTCATCTTTGTCGGATACCCCGAAAAGATAGGGGCTTTCAGTGGCAAGAAGCGTCTCAACCGCGTTCCTTTCCTCGCGATAGGGGAGGAATACGCGATCCTCGATATGTGCATCCGAAAACGGTTCGCGAAGGGAAGGCATAAAGGCCCGAGCATATTTGTCGGATGTGTTGATGTCGAGCACGGAAAGGTTTGGCATCACCACTCTGGATTCCGGAAGATTCAGACGCGCAAGACCGACATCAGCATCTTCACGGCACTGCTCTCTCCAGCAATGGAGGAGGAGCCGTCATGACCAAGCGATGCGTGATCTGCGACGCCGAGTTCGAGGCCAAGCCCCGTGCCATTACCTGTGGCCCTGCCTGCAGCGCTGAGAACCGTCGCAGGAAAAGGCTCGAATACGATACCCGCTACCGTGACGGAAATGCCGAAGCGATCAAGCAGAAGCGGAAGCCGGATCCGGAGCGCGCCCGCAGAAGGTCGCGCGAATTGCGGGAAATGATCCGCGAGGCCGTGGAAAACATGGCCTTGGTCGGCATGGACCGTACCGTGAGCATTCCTCCCGAGCATATCGAGCGGCGCCGGATATGGGACAGGTTCCCTGATCGGCGTTCCCTGACCGGAATAATCATGGGCGATCCTATCCCTGAGCGCAGCGCACTCGGAAGGGAGATGGCGGGATGAGCAAGCTGCGATACAAGGACGAGAAGGGAAACCGATATGGGCGCCTCGTGGCGGTGTCCATGTGTGGGTACAATGCGACAAAGCAGGCGCTTTGGCTCTGTCGTTGCGATTGTGGCACCAATACGACTGTCGCGGGCATCTATCTGCGCGTCGGTCGCATTCAATCGTGCGGATGTCTGAGATACGACAGAACCGCCACTCATGGCCTGCATCAGCACGAGCTTTATCGCACTTGGTACGGTATGGTGCAGCGTTGCATCAATCCAGAAAACAAGGACTACTACCGATACGGCGGGAGGGGCATTACTGTTTGCCCCAGGTGGGAAATCGGCGAAAGCGAGCTGTCCGGCCTCGAATGCTTCATCGCTGATATTCCCGATCGACCATCAAAAAGGCATTCGATCGACAGGATCGACAATAATCGCGGCTACGAACCCGGAAATGTCCGATGGGCCACAGGTCGCCAACAAAATAGAAACCGCAGGGACAACCGCATTGTTTGCCTTAATGGCCGAGATGTGACTGTCGCGGAAGCCTGCGAGATGTCTGGCGTCAACTACAATACAGCACAAGCACGGCTCAATCGCGGATGGAATATTGAGCGCGCATTCGGCGGGAGGTCATCGTGAAGCCGGTCGGCCTTCATTGCATCGCCTGCGGGAAGCGGATGCTCCGGACGTTGGATAGCCGACCCATCCACGAGGCCCAGCGCAGAACCAGGATTTGCGCGTCGTGCGGGGAGAAAATGACCACCATCGAGAAGATTGTGGGCCGGCCACGGCGGCGGAAGGATCACCAATGAGCAAATCCGGCGGCCACAACGTCTACAAGGTTACACGGGCGCTTGGCGTCAAGGTGCTCGATGCCAGCCGTCATAGCCCGACTTCCGTGCGACCGAAGCATTGTTTCTGCATGCCGACGCTCCAGAAGGTGGTACGGCACGGAGAGGGGCACCTGACCATGGTTCTGAGGCTTATCGTAGAAACCAAAGGCAATGCGACCGAGCTATGGGCCGCAACGATCACCGCCATATCCGAACTGCTTCTGACAATGCCGTGGCTGATCGAGCGCGGGTTGGATCTCTTCGATGAGTTCGACCGGATCGACCTCGGCGCTCTCCGGAGAAGGGCAAAGAAGGTCAAGGGCCGGCATCAGCAGGTCTGGGAGGCGATGCTGAACCTTCTGGCCGACCATTTCTACAGCGAGGACCAGGGTGACATGTTCCCCGACGACTGGAGGCGAGCGGCATGACCATTCACGTCACATATCAGGCATGGACGTACGACGCCGTGCGCGCCCGCATAGTCGAGGCGGCCGAAACGCTTCTGATGTCGCCCGCTGCCCTTGGTCCCCGGATGCTCGGCAGCATGTCCGAGCTGTTCGAAGAGTATCTGGATGACTACCGCCGCGGTGAGCCGACCCGGATCAAGCGTGTCCCCGCGCCCGGTGCTCTTTCCCGAATGGAAGAGACATGGACATGGATCAACGCTTGGCTATGCGAGAAAGACCGCAAGCTGGTCTACGATTATGGCTTCATCACCACCCGCAAAGGCCTTACGTTGGCCAAGTGGTGCGACCGAAACGGCTGGGTAAAGCGAACTTTCGAACGCGCTGTAAACCGCTGCTGTCAACAGATTGCGGACAATCTCAACCGAAACCATGCAACTCGGTTGACGATGCCAGTTGACGACGTGTCGCAAAATCAGTCAGAACGCGTGTCAACCGAGGTAGCCTCGGATAGCCGCGCACAGGTGAAGCGTACGCCTTACCACCGCGCGGATGACGCTATCCCGGTCCATATTCACGGCTCGGAAGCCGAAATCGCCAAACACATCGAGAAGGTGAACAAGCAGCGCCGCGAGGAAGCGGAGCGGCAACGACAGGCAGCGCTGAGGAAGGCCGAAGAGGCTGCCCGGCTCGCTGCCAAGCGGAAGAAAGAGGCGGCATAACCATCCGATCGCAGGCGGACCCTGTCCTGCGTATCAGGTCAATCGTAGTTCCGGTTGTATTTGGAATTTGTAATCTGATCCATGTTTGGGGTCATGTCCTTGGCGATCGCAGCGAGGGATGTTGCGATCGCCGCTGGATCTAGTGCGGCTACAGAATCAGACTCATTGTCGACTTCGCTTCGACTTATTCTCATCGGCTTCTGGGATAGGGTTTTCGCTGTCTTCTCCAGATATTCGGCAATGTCGCTAAGCCGATCTGCCATCGCCCGAAGCAGCGCAACTTGATGCAGTATTCGTTTGCGAAGGTGATTTCGGTTCATGCCCGTCCTCCCGAACCCAAGGCATGAAGCATTTGCCCAAGCCCTTGCAAAGGGCAAGACGGCAACCGAGGCATATGCCGACGCTGGGTATAAGCCTAACCGCTCCCATGCTTCGCGGCTGGTAGCAAAGGGTAACATCGCCGCCCGCGTCGCCGAGCTTCAGCAGAAGGTCGCCAAGAAGGTCGAGGTGACCGTCGAGAGCCTCGCCGGAGAGCTCGAGGAGGCCCGCGCGATTGCCCTGCAGGAAAAGCAGTCGAGCGCCGCGGTGCAAGCCACCATGGGCAAGGCCAAGCTGTTCGGCCTCGGCGTCGAGAACCGCAGGCTGAGCGGTTCGGTGCAGGTGACCATCACGGCCGAGAAGCTGGATTCACTCAGTGATGATGAACTTGCGCTCCTTGAAAGAGCCTATCCGGTTCTCCGGAAGCTTGGACTGGTCGGCGATCCAGCAGCAGAAGGCGAAGCGGGAGGTTGAGCGCCAGGCCGGTGGATGGGCAATCGAACGCAAGAAGTGCGCGGCCGATATTCTTTACTGGTTCGACCGACACGTCTGGACATACGACCCGCGCCTGACGCGCGAGCGGAACCCGGATGGCACGCGGAAGAGCCCGTATGTGCCTTTCCGCCTCTGGCCGAAGCAGCGGGAAATCCTCCTCCAGATCGGCGAATTGGTAGATGCCGGCGAAGAGGGCTTGATCGAAAAGAGCCGTGACACCGGCGCCACATACCTCACGGCCGGCTTTGCGCTACACCGCTGGCTTTTCGTGCCGGGCTTCAAGACGACATTCGGCTCCCGCAAGGTCGACTATGTCGACAAGAAGGACAACCCGGACAGCATCTTCGCTAAGCTTCGGATCATGGCGCGCCGCCAGCCGCCCGAACTGATGCCTGAGGGCTTCAACTGGGCGCAGCACGACAATTACATGCGCCTGGTCAACCCCGCGACCGGATCCGTGATCTCGGGCGAGGGCGGCGAGGACATGGGCCGTGGCGGCCGCTCGTCGCTCTATGTGGTGGACGAGGCGGCCTTCGTGCCGAACGCTGATGCGGTCGAGAAGGCGCTGTCGGGTAACACTGATTGCGTGATGTGGGTGTCGTCGGTCAATGGCATGGGCAACCTGTTTGCCCGCAAGCGCCATTCCATCATGAAGCCGCATCAGATCATGCGCCTGCACTGGCGCGATGACCCGCGCAAGACCGAAGAATGGGCTGCGGCCAAGCAGGCCAGTTTCTCGGACCCCACGACGTGGGCGTCGGAATACGACATCGATTACACCGCGTCGGTCGAGGGCATCTGCATCCCGGCGCTGTGGGTGGAGAGCGCGAAGCGGCTCGCCGCGATGGAACCGAGGCTCAAGCCATCGAATGCTGGTGTCGTCGGCCTCGACGTAGGCGCGGGTAAAGCGAAGTCTGTGGCGATCCCGCGCAAGGGTCCGATTG
Organism: Aquamicrobium terrae; assembly: GCF_040545735.1. Lineage (GTDB taxonomy): Bacteria > Pseudomonadota > Alphaproteobacteria > Rhizobiales > Rhizobiaceae > Mesorhizobium > Mesorhizobium terrae_A. The sequence continues at coordinate 353,385 of NZ_JBEPML010000002.1, read as the reverse complement.
TCCTTCCGCCCAAGGTCCGCGGCCACCCGGATACGACCGGCACGGCATGGTGGGGACTGGAAACGGCCGTCGAGACAGGCTGCGACGCGTTGAACTTCGATGCGCCTGGCGTTGGCGCCGGCGTCTCGTCCACGCTGATGCACCGCGACGACAATGAGACTGCCGCCGATGCCGAACGGGCAAAGCGCTTCGCTCACCTGGCCGTGGTCCCTGTCAATACTGGTATTTCGCCATCCGAGCGGCTTTGGCCGGACGGTCGCACATCCGAGGAGATGTTCGGCAACCTAAAGGCTGAGATCTGGTGGCTCTGTCGAACCGCCCTACAGCGTACGCACGAGCATGTGCTGTGGATCGAGGGCAAGGAGAACGGGCGCGAGCATCCGCTGACCGATCTTCTGGCACTGCCCAGCGGTGACCGGGAGAGCGACCAGCTATGCCTGCAACTATCGCTGGTGAAGTGGGGCCGAAACGACAAGGGCAAGATCGTGATCGAGCGCAAGGAAGCCCTAGCCAAGCGCGGAATTGCCAGCCCGGATCACGCGGACGCCCTGATGCTCACATTCGTTGACCCGCCAGCGGCGCCATCGGTCGCCATGTTCCTGATGAAGAGGCACAGATCATGACTGTTTTGCGCCTCGTCACCAACGAGTTTCAGCGCCGTCTCGACCGGATGTTTCCGGCGTTTTTCAACGCGCCGAAGCATGATCATTATCGGGATTTCGGCTATCCGACCGACCTGAAGTTCGATGATCTCTACCGCATCTACCTGCGCAACGGTGTTGCCCACGCTGCGGTCGAGAAGACGATCGACAAGACCTGGCAGGACAAGCCATTCCTGCAGGAGGCGGAACGGGACGGCAGCCAAGGGACAATCGAGAAGGAAACGAAGCTGGAGAAGGAAATCCGGCTGCGATTCGATGATCTGCGCGTCTGGATGCACCTGTCGGAAGCTGATCGCCGCTCTATGGTGGGCCGTTACGCAGGCGTGATCCTACGGCTGGCAGACGGCAAGCGGTTTTCCGAGCCAGTCGACACGGTGCCGGGCGGTATCGATGGTGTTGTCGAGCTTGTCCCGGTCTGGGAGGGGCAACTTCAGGTTTCCGAATGGGACAATGACGAAACATCTGAGGCTTATGGCCAGCCGAAGATGTACCAGTTCAACGAGGCGGCGGTCGGGAAGACGACGAACCCTCGTGCGTTCAACGTCCATCCTGATCGCGTCATCATCTGGTCACGAGACGGGACCATTCACGGCCGATCCAGTTTGGAGCCCGGCTACAACGACCTGATCGATATGGAGAAGATCAAGGGCGCGGGCGGCGAGGGTTTCTGGAAGAACGCCAAGTCGGCTCCAGTGCTCGAGGTCGACAAGGAGGCGAATATCCGGGACATGGCGAAGGTCATGGGCGTGCCGGAGACCGAGATCGCCGACCGCATGAACGAACAGGTCGCGGATTGGCAGAAGGGGTTCGACCAGCTTCTCATGCTGCAGGGCATGCAAGCTAAGACCCTCGGTGTGACGCTGCCCAGCCCGGAGCACTTCTGGGCGGCGCCGCTTCAGTCCTTCGCGGCCTCGATGCGCATCCCGATCAAGATCCTTATCGGCATGCAGACCGGCGAGCGTGCCAGCACGGAAGACGCGCAGGAGTGGGCGCAGACGAACATGTCACGCCGCACCGGGCAGGTGATCCCAAACATCATGACCTTAGTGAACCGGCTGGAGCGCTTCGGCATCCTGCCCGAGCGTGATTGGCATCTTGACTGGACCGACCTGACCGAAACCTCGATGGGCGAGAAAATCGAGCGCACCGTCAAAATGGCGGACGTGAACCAGAAGATGAAGGACAGTGGGGAGTTCGTCTTCACGCCCGAGGAAATCCGCGCGGCCGCCGACTACGAGCCGCTGAGCGACGCAGACAAGTATCGCGACGAAGACGAAGATCGGGACGTGATCACGCCGCCTGCGCGAGAGCCAACCGAGGAATAGTCGACATGCCGAAACTGCTTGCCAACCGGAGCGGAAACGCTGCCGGCGACCCGGTGCGCGTCAACGTGCACACCTCCGTCAACGCGGCGTCGATCCGCAGGGAGCGCCGCAACGGCCGCGACTACATCATCGTGCCCAGCGCCACGCTGCCCGACAATATCGTCATGAACAGGGTGCGCTATCCCGCCGAGGAGATCGAGAAGGGCTTTGCCTCGCTGGAAAACACGCCGGCACCGCTTGGCCATCCCGACATCGAGGGGCAGTTCGTTTCGGCCAAGGATCCTGAAGGGCTCGCGCGCGGCTGGATCGGCGCATGGAACCGGAATGTCCGGCGTGAGAATGGCCGCGTCTTCCTCGACAAGGTGATCGACGTCGCCACCGCCATGCAGCTTGAAGGCGGTAAGGCGGTGCTCAACGCCATCGAGAAGGGTGAGCCGATCCACACGTCGACCGGTCTCTACGCAATCATGACCGCGACGAACAATGATGATGAGGCCGATTTCATCGCCTCCGACATCGAGTTCGACCATGACGCCATCCTCTTGGGCGAGGCGGGTGCCGCCACGCCCGATCAGGGCGTCGGCATGCTTGTGAACAAGGCCGTCCGCGACGGCAAGGAAATCCAGGTGATCAACTCCGTCATCGAAGACGATGCGGATCGGGAGCTTGGATGGGCGGTGGATTCCATCGCCCGTGCTCTGGAGCGCCGCGAGCGAGCGTCGTTCATCGAGCGAATGAAGACCGCAATAGTCGATCTGTTCGGCTCCGAGCGGGAAACCTCCACCAATGAAAAGGAAGATGCCATGAGCGAGAAAGAGCTCAATGAGCTTTCCCAGAAGGTTGACGCCCTCTCGGAAAGCCTCGGCAAGATCGGTGAGACCGTCGGCGCCGCCGTCGCGAACGCCATCAAGCCGCTGGTCGATGCCCAGAACGAGGTCATCGCCAACCAGAAGGCCAAAGATGAGGCCGAACTGACCGAACTTCGCGAGAAGATCGTGAAGTCCAACCTTCTGGATGAGGATGCGGCCAAGGAGCTTACGCTCAACGCGGCCCGCGCTCTCGCCAAGAAGGCCGAACCCGGCAAGGCGGCTGCGCTGAACGGCGCATTCAAGCCCACTGGCGGCGACAAGGGCGGCTTCAAGCTGCCGAAGGCGGAGGGCTGATCAGATGGGCCGCTATTCCAAGATCATCCTCGGGCCGGCGCGGAAGAACGATCCGCAGGTGCTCGAATTCCCGGCTGCAGCATCCACCAAGCCTGGCTGTCTCGTCGTGGTGACCGCCGGCAAATTTGCACTCGCCGGTGCCGCGACGGTCGGCAAGGTCTGGCTCGCGCAGGAGAATTACCTCTCCATGCAGGGTGTCGATACTGCCTATGACACCGATGACCGCGTTCTGGGCATCGAGATGCAGGACGATGTCATCTATGCGGCTCGCATCGCCACCGGCGTGAACATCCCGGCCGTGGGCACTGCGCTGACGCCGGCGGCCAACGGCATGCTCGGGATCGCCGCCACCTCCGATCTTGTCGTCGCCTATGCCGACGAGGTCTTCAACAACAACACTGGCACCGACCAGCTCATCCGTATCCGGCCCGCCGGATCGCAGAGCTACCTGTCGGCCGGCGCATAAGGAGAAAGCGACATGCGCTACTTTGATGAACAGCTGGTCGCGAACTCCCGCCCCCACGCTCAGTGGTGGGCCGAGGTCTCGACCCAGCGTGAGAGCTTCCATGTTGTTGAAAACAGCATGGCGGAACTCGCGTCCGGTACGGGCCTCGTGACCAACACGGCTGCCATCCTGCCACGTGACGCGTGGCTGGAGATGGACGATATCACCCGCCGTGTCATGCGCGACGACGAGGGGCAGGCCTACATGGCCGACCTCATGGCGCTGGCCCGCCCGGTCCATATCGGCAAGATCGCCTTCGGATATCGCGTTTCGAGCGATGCCGGGACGGTCCGCCGGTCGCTGTCCGGTCAGGTGCCCGAGGTCATGGGCAAGACCGAATACGACTACCGCCGCACGCTCGTGCCGATATTCAACACTGGCTACGGCCGGTCCTGGCGCGAGTGGAACACCTTCCAGTCTGAGAACTTCGACGCCCTGTCGGACGATCAGGAGAACCATACCGCCGCGATTCGAGAGGACATGGCGGATTATGCACTGGACGGGGACACCTCGATCACCTTCGAGGGTGCGGTTGGCTACGGTATCCGCAACCATCCTGCGTCGAAGTCGATCAACCTCGGCAGCGCCGCTGGTGGGGCAAACATCGATCTGGCTGATCCGACCACCACCGCCGACGAGATCGACGAGTTCTTCACCGGGCCGTTCGGCGCCATGCTGGACGCGAACCTGATCACCAGCCCGGTGAACCTCTACATCTCGCCGGAGATCGCCCGGAACTGGGACCGCCAGTATTCCGGATCGGCTGGGTTCAAGGGCGGTCGGATCATGGACTTCGTCCTTACGAACCGGCGCATCAACAAGATCGTCGTCACGTGGAAGCTCAGCGGCAATGAGTTCTTCGGCTTCGTGCCGAACGCGAACTTCATCCGCCCGCTGATCGGGATGGCTGTGAACACCACGGCGATGGTCCGCACCAACCCGGTCGATGACTACAACTTCCTTGTCATGGGCGCGATGGGCCTCGACATCCGCTCCGACTGGAACGGGAAATCGGGTGTGTTTTACTCGGTGGTGGTGAACTGATCATTCCCTGAAGATGGCCTTTGAGACGGGCCGGCCCAGTGTCGGCCCGTTCGGTGAGGTCATGGCCAGAGAGCAAAGGAACACTGACATGAAGATCGAAATCACCGCAGGCGGCATCTTCGGTGCCAAGGGCGAAATCCCGGTCGGGACCGAACTGACGGTCAAGGAAGCCCCGAAGGGCTGGGCCGGGCGCTATCGCGTCATCTCCGGAGGCGAAGCCAAGGGCAAGGAGGCCGTGACCAACCCGGCCAAGGGCAAGGGCAAGGAGGCCGATACCAGCCTGAAGGCTGAGCATCATGGCGGTGGCCGGTTCAACGTCACTGAGGGCGAGACGGTGCATCTGACCGGCCTGTCCAAGGCCGATGCCGACGCTTTCAACCAGATGAGCGAGGATGATCGCCGCGCCTACGTCGAAGCCAGCAAGCAGGGCTAATTGCGATGGCTGGCTATGGGAGCGATGGGGAGTTCGAGGTGTGGCTAAGCGGGCAGGGGCTTTCTCTTCCCGCTGACGCGCCGGCCGTCGCCGCCCTGCGCCAGCGCGGTAGCGACTATGTGGATGCCACCTACGGGCCGATGCTCACATGCAGTTCGCCTACGGGCGGGTTCGATCAGGAACGGGCATGGCCCCGCACTGGACACCGGGTCAGCGGTCAGACGATTGCCGATGACGTGATCCCAACGGCGTGGGTGCGCGCGTCGTATCGCGCTGCCTGGCTTGAGGCGACCAATCCCGGATGGGCTTCGGGCTCAATCGATCCGAACCGTCGCGTGAAGCGCCAGAAGGTCGATACAATCGAGCGCGAGTTCTTCGACAGCGCAGCGGCGGCCGAAGGTGGCGTCACTGGCGTCGTTGGTAACGTCGATGCGGGTATCGCCGGCATGGTCACGCCGTTCCTCTGTCCTGAGATGGACGGGATCGGCATCGGCATCTGGTCGATCGGGCCATGAGCTTCTACGGTGAAATGGCCGACATGGCCCGTGAGCTGCTGGCGCCAGAGAGTGCCGGAGGTCTCGGGCAGGGCGCCATCACGGTGGTGCGCATTGAGCAAGAGCCGATGCCGTCCGACTGGCCCACATGGGAGCCGTGGGAAGGCGCCATTACCATCAAGACCTATCTCCTGCGCGGCGCAGTTTCTGGTGTGAGCAAAGAACTGGTCGACGGCACCAACGTCCTAGCGTCCGACCAGATGCTGATCTGCGCCGACTGGATGGCGCTGATATCGACGCGGACCGGCGATGACGATCCAGTCGCTTCGAACGTGGAGGTCCCGTTCGATCTCGTTGTGCCGGAGGTCGTGAATATCGATGGGCTGCCGTTCACCACGCTCCAGCGGGTTCCGATACCTGGCGCGGGTGTGAAGGCAGCGCACAAATTCATTATTCGAGGCTGACCGATGCTCAAGAGGCTGACAGCCCGTGAATTGCTCGAGCAGGTCGCAGCCGACTTCGAGCCGCAGGTTCGGCTTGCCTGGATCGAGGCGATTGATCGCATCCGGTCGAACATCGTCCTGAAGCGCATCGTGGAGAAGCTGGAGCGCGGAGACGTGGCTGGCGTGGTTGCTGATCTCGGCATCGACGACGGGGCTTTTGCCAAGTTCGAGCAGGCACTGGTGCAGGCCTACCATGCCGGCGGTATCGCGACGGTGGACACCATGCCTGCGCTGCGCCATCCGTCGGGCAACCGCGTCGTATTCTCGTGGGGTGTCCGCAACCTCCCTGCCGAACAGGCCATGCGCGATCATGCCGCTCGGTTGGTCACCGGTATCGTCACCGAGGCGCGGGACGGCATTGCAGCAATCCTGACCGAGAACCTTGCGCGCGGGCAGTCGCCATATGATGCCGGCAGGCTGATCGCCGGTCGCGTGAACCGCGTCACTGGCCGGCGCGAGGGCGGTCTTGTCGGCCTTTCTCGTCCACAGATGGAGACCGTCGCCAAAATCCAGCGCGCCATGCGCGAGGGCGACATGGCCTACATGAGGGACTACCTGACCTTCGCCAACCGCGACAAGCGGCTCGACCGCACGGTTATGAAGGCGATCCGTGAGGGCAGGGGCCTTGCTCCCGAAGAAGTCGAGCGGGTCACGCGTCTCTATGCCAACAAGGCACTGAAGTTCCGGGCGGATACCATCTCCATTCTGGAGACGCATTCGGCGCTGGCGCGTTCAAAGCGCGATGCTTACCAGCAGCAGATCAGCGAGGGCAAGCTTGACGCTGACCTCGTGACGAAGAAGTGGCGCCGGACGGTCAGCCGTGAACCGCGGATGGAGCATCTGGCGATGGCCTCCCAGCCCGCCATCCCGTTCAGCGCGAAGTTCACGCTGCCCGATGGCATCCAGTGCGACGGGCCGCATGATCCCAGCCTGCCGGCAAGGCATGTCGTGGGCTGCAAGTGCTCTTTGGACATTTCCATCGACTTCACGGGGCAGGCGTTGCGCAGGTATCGGGAGCGCACCGGTGGCTAACACCTTCTCGGCGGTGATCGAGGGTTGGACCCGGCGCGTGAAGGAGGCCGAGGAAGCAGTCTTTAAAGAGGCAGCACAAGAGCTGGTGAAGCAGCTCAACGACCAGGTCACGGAGATGATCTACGACACGCCAGAAAGCCCCGGCTACAAGCGCACCGGCTTCCTGCGAGCTTCATTGATGGCCTCGACCGAGGCGATGCCGCAGTTGATCCGCGATAACCCGGGCGTGACGGTCAATGCGGATGCCGGCGACGTGATCCTCGTCATCGCCGGCGCCGAGCTGGGCCAGACAATCTTCTTGGGCTACACCGCGAAATACGGAGCGATGGTCGCGCGTGGCACCTCCAAAATGGCACCCCGTCCTTGGGTCGACCTCGTTGCACAGCGGTGGCAGCAGATTGTGGCGCAGAAGGCCGCGGAAGTGAAAGCCCGCTTCGGGCTATAGGAGCGCCATGCCGACAGTCGAGACGAAGATCGCGCAGGCCATACAGGCCCGCGTGGCGAGCCTGCCAATACCGTTCGTGGTTCTGTGGACCGATGATGCGCCGGCAGCGCTACCGGCATCAGGCGGCCAGCCAGAGCCATACATCGTGGCGCATGATGAACCGAACCGGACGGTCCGTCACTTCATCGGATCGAGCGATCCACACCAGCGGCCGGGCCTCCTGCTGCTGACACTCTGCTGGCCGCTATCGAAGGTCGGGTCAGGATCCGGCAAGACGCACCGGGACGCGATCCGCGAATACGCCGGCCAGATCGGCGCGCACTTCCCGGTCGACCAGCCGATGGACTTCGACGGCGTCCGAGTGCGCGTTACGAAAGCCCCGGACGTCCTCGGGGCATATCGCGATGATGCCTATCTCAGAACGCAGGTGCGCGTGAGCTACCAGGCCTTCGCCTAACCCATTCCCGGCCATCCGGGTAACCCCGGCTCCCTTCGCGGGAGCTTTTTTCATGCCATTGAAAAGGAGCAACCGCGATGGCGATCCATACCAATGCGGACAGCAAGCTGTTCATTTCCCCGACTTCCGTGAACGTCGACACGATCAACGCGATGAACGACGCCTCTGCGGTCGCGTTCTTCGAGGGTATCAACGACTGGGTCGAGGTCGAGGAGCTGGAAGACCTCGGAGAACTGGGAGACACCTCGGAAGCGATTACATTCACGGCGCTTAACAACGCCCGCGTCCGGAAGCTGAAGGGTCCGAGAGACGCCGGCACGCAGACGATCGTCGTTGGCCGTGATCCTCTGGATGATGGACAGGAGGCGTTTATCGCTGCCGAGCGGACCAAGTTTGATTTCCCGATCAAGATCGAATTGGCGGATGCGCGAACGGCCGGACACAGCAACTCCGTGCTTTATTATGCTGGCATGGTCCAGGGCGCCCCGACCAATCTGGGCAACGTGTCCAACGTGGTGCGCCGCACCTTCACCGTCGGCATCAATACCGCGATCTTTGAGGTTTCCAGCGAGGAACTGGCTGCGCCCACGAATACGCTGGAGCCGTCGATTGCAGGCGTGCTGGATGAAGGCGAGGTTCTGACCGCCATCGACGGCGTGTGGACCGGAAGCCCGACGTTTACCTACCAGTGGAAGGCCGATGGCGCGAATATTCCCGGCGCCACCGCCAAGACCTACACGATCCAAGCCGGAGACGTCGGCAAGTCCATCTCCGTTGCTGTGACGGGGACGAATAGTGCCGGCGCCGCGACCGCCGAAAGCGCGCCGACCGCCGAAGTGCCTGCCTGATCCTTTCTGCGCAGAGCGGCCCGCCCTGTCGTCGGGGCAGGGCGGGCCAACCCCGACACCCGACATATCCCGATAGGTGAAACTATGAGCGAAGAACTCGACCTTTCCGATTTCGATACCGTCGATGAAGACGTCATGACGGTGAAGACGAAGGATGGCACGGAAACGACGTGGACCTGGACATTCGCTGGTCCCGGCCACCCGAAGACCGTCGAGCAATCCAACCGCCTTGCCAAGGAGCGGCTCCGCCGGGAGAAGGCGCAGGAACAGGCCGTGGTGAATGGCAAAAAGTGGAAGGCTGAGGATGAGACGCCGGACGAAGCCCTCGATCGGAACGTCAAGCTTGTGACTGACCGGCTTCTTGGCTGGTCGCCGATCAACCTGAATGGCACGCCGTTTCCGTACTCGGTCGAGAATGCCAATCTGATTCTGAAAGATCGGCGTAAGGGACATCTCCTCATTCAGGCGCTCGAATTCCTTGGAGACGAGGTGGCTTTTTCCGGGCGCTCGGCGACAACCTCCGAGCCTTCGCCGAGCGATCATTCGAGCTCGACCGGAACGAAGAAGGCCGCACCCGCCGGGACCGCCTGACATCGCGCCTGGAGCGGGCCATCCGCAAGAACCGGCAGGACATCGCCGAGCAGCTTCAAGCGGAGTTGGAATGCCCGCCGTTCCCTATGGCTCTTTCCTATCTCTGGCAGGCGTGGGTGAGACTACGCCGTCGGACGCCGGCAGGGGTCAATGGGCCGAGTCCCATCACAATCGAGGCGATTGACGCCTTCATCCGCCGCACAGGCCTGCGGCTCGATCCTGGCGATGTCCAGCTCATCGAGGACATCGACGACCTCTACCTGTCCAAGATGGCAGAACAGGCGAATGAGCGTGACAGGCAACAGGCGATGAAAGACGGACTGGGCCGGGCCAGCAAGCAGGGTGTCAGGAGAATAGCTGATGACTGACATTGCCCATCTCGGCTTGGCCGTCGATTATCAGGATGCCGACAAGGCGACTGTTGCGCTCACAAGAATGACCGCGGCGGCCAAGAAGGCGGAAGACGCGACAGCCGGCATTGCCGGCGCGTCGGACAAAGCCGCCAAGGCAACGGCGAACATCACTACTGCGACTGGCAAGGCCAGGATACAGTGGGAAACCGCCGAAGAAACGGCGGCCCGTCTTGGGATAAAAATCAAGGATTCCGCCAAGGCAGCGGATCAGGCGGCAAAGAGCATTTCCAATCAGGGCGCGGCTGCGAATGACGCCGCACAGAAGGTCACTAATCACGGCAATGCCGTAGATCAGGCGGGACGCAAGTCCGAACGTGCCTCTCTTGCCTCGCAAGGTTTCGCGCTCGCGCTGGGGAAAGTGAAACAGGCGCTGGCCGGCATCGTCTTGAATGCCATCTCGGTCGGCATCGGCATTCTCCTCGCCGAATTGGCGAAGATGGTCGACTGGGGCGCTCTCGCCGTTACAGCCCTCCATGGCCTGGCTGATGCCATGGAGGTCATCGCGCCATATGCGGTTGGCGCCGCCGCCGCTCTCGCTCTGATCTACGCTCCTGCAATTCTGGCAGGGGTCGGCGCGCTTGCCGTTGGCATATGGGGCGTCGTGAGGGCGTTGGGCGCTGCAGCCATCGCCTTTGCAGCCGCGAACCCGGCCGCCGCTTTTGTCCTCGGCATCACGGCGGCGATCGTGGCTGCAAACATCTTCAGGGACGAACTCACACAGATTTTCGGCCGGGATATTGTCGCCGATGCCAAGAATGCGGTGAACTGGGTAATCGGTGCATTCGTCGGAGGCTTCAACGCCATCAAAGCCACCTGGTCAGCTTTGCCCGCTGCCCTTGGCGATCTCGTCATATCCACCGCAAATGCGGTGATCGGCGGCGTTGAAGGCATGATCAACAAGGTTGCCGGCCTGATCGACGGATTCATCGGGAAGGTCAATTCCGCGATGAAGTCGCTGCCCTTCGGGATGGGCGACAATATCAATATCGGGACGATCGGTGAGTTTTCACTGGGCCGTCTTGGAAACCCCTATGCCGGGGCCGCAAGCGCGGCAGTCGATACGGCAAAGGGAGCGTTCGGCTCGGCAATGGGCACCGACTATGTCGGCGCCACCTATGACGCCGTCGCGAAAGGCGCTTCCGCTGCCGCCGACAAGGTCCGTGAACTCGCCGGGAGTTTTGGCAAGGTCGAGGATGCGTCGGGGAAGGCGGGGAGGGCCGCCAACGATGCGGCAAAGGGCGCTACGGATCAGTGGAAAGGTCTGAGAGAGACCGTCGACAAATCAGCCGAAGCGGCGATGAAGTTTGCTCGCGATCTCGTTGGAGGCTTTGTTTCTGATCTTCGGTCCGGTCTCGAGCAGGGAAAGAGCTTCTGGCGTGCGTTCGGAGATGCGGCGATCAATGTGCTGAACAAGATCGCCGATAAGCTCATGAATGACGTTCTCGACGCGATTTTCCAGGTCAACAACGCATCGACCGGTATCGGCGGTGGCGGCGGTAGTTTCCTAGGTTCCCTGCTTGGTGGGATCGGCAAACTGTTTGGGTTCGCCAAGGGCGGGTATACCGGCCCAGGCTCCGCCTCTCAGCCTGCCGGTGTCGTTCATGCCGGGGAATACGTGTTTTCCAAGAAGGCGGTTGACCGGATCGGGGTGAATTACCTCGATCAGGTTCACAGGGCGGCGAAAGGCTACATGGCGGGCGGGTTCGTTTCCCGAATGCATTCCCCAGCCAACAGCAATCTTCGCGGCTACGATGTCGGCGGTTACGTCGCGTCGGCCCCTCAGTATCATGGCAATGCCGCCGTAGCGCAGGGGCGCGAGGTAATCGAGATCGTCCTGCGCGATGACAGTGGGCGTATGGCGGAAATCGCGGACCAGCAAATCGAACTGGCATCTGGGCCGATGCTTCAGGTGTCCGTCAAGCAGAGCACCAGCATGAGCCGCAAGGGATTGCCGGGGGCCAGCGGCTACTACCAAAAGCGCGGGACGATCTGATGAAGCGAAAAATCATCGATCTCCCGCGTTCGTTTGGCCAGATCACGAACGACTGGATCATCAACGTCCGTGGCAAGTCTGCCGGGGACGGTGTTACCGGCACCGGCCAGGTGGCCTACGGCGCGCAACCCAGGTGGGAAACGACCATCGATCTTGCGGCCATAGGATGCGAAGGACTTCGGACATGGAGCGCAATCCAGAGCAGCATGCGCGGCCGGATCAATGTGCTGCGCGTGCCCCTCATTGATCTGTGCCCCGTCGATCTGGGCATTCCAGGTCTCGATGAATGGTCGATGAGCCATATCCCGCACAGCGATCAAAGCCCGTTTTCTGATGGCACCTACTATGCGCAGGAGCCGACCGTCGTGATGCCGTCGCTCCTAGAAGCGGGTGCCGAGGAAATGACCGTGGATACCTCGTCGGTGAATCATGTGCTGGAGCCGGGCATGTGGTTCTCGCACGACGACTGGCCCTATCGGGTCACCGGCATGTGGGAAGGTGAGGGTGGGGCAACGACCTTTGCTTTTGAACCGCCCTTGCGCCGTGACATTCAGCAGGGACACGAGATCACGCTTCAAGCAACCGCGCTCATGGTGTTTGAAACCGATCTGGAGGGCCGGATGCCGTTGGAGCGAGGCCGGCTCATCACGGCTTCCGTGAAACTGCTCGAATGGACGTCTCGACCATGACGATGCCGTCCGAGTACGATTTTCGATCGGAGAACGTCGGCATCATCAACCTGATCGAACTGGACACCACCGTCGGCGTTTTTCGGTTCCTGCTGGGCGATGACGGCTGGTTCAAGGATCTGTCCGGAAACGTTTGGGTCGGTTCGCGCCTGATAAGCTGCTCTGAGGTCGAGTTCTCCATCAATGGATCGGCGCCGGGCATCGAGCTGGGGCTGACCTTCATTCAGGATCCTGACGAACCTGATCTAATCTCCGAGGTCCGGGCGCTTGGGAATGACGTCATCAAGGATCGGGAAGCCCGGTTCCTTATCCAGTACCTGGAAGCGACCAGCGAGTTCTTCCGTCCCGTCTACCAGCCGCAGCTTCTGACGAAACGGAAGATGGTGAACCTCGGCTATTCGTTCGAGGGCCCGCAGATCAGGCGGATATCGCTGCAGGTGGAAGGGCCGTTCAATCTGCGCGCGAAGCCGGTCGGCGGCCGCTATAATACGGCGGATCATTCGCGGCGGCTGGGGCTGCCTTCCGGCGTTATAAACCCGTCGTTGGAATACATGCCGGTCCACGGTGTGGACGAGCAAAGTCTGTTCGGACTCTAGGCAAACAGCATCATGGACATCCTCTACGCCCATCTTCACCGGTGGATGGCGGAGCCTTTCGTGTGGGGAAAATCGGACTGCATGCTTGTGCTGGCTGACTACCTCATTGCGCTCGGCTTTCCCGATGCTGCCGCCAAATGGCGTAGTCAGTATGACAGCGCGCTCTCCTGTCAGCGCGTCAGCGGGTTTCTGCAAAACCCGGTCGGCGTGATGGGCGAGGCAGCTGCGTCCGTGGGCCTCCCCAAAACCGACGATCCCGACCGCGGCGATGTCGGCGTGGTGCGCATCCGCGACCAGGACGGCATCAAACTTATGGGCGCGGTCTGCCTCGGCAAAAATTGGGCGCTCAAAGGCGAGTACACCGTGGTCATTTGCAAGCCACTCGAAATCCTAGCAGCGTGGAAGGTCGACCGTGCGTAAGACGCTCTACGCCGCCTTCCTGCTCGGCACGACGGCACTCTATCCGTCGCCGGCGTATGCCATGCCGCCAGTCGTCGGATTTATCGGTGGCATCATCACGGCGTTGGGCGCTCCGGCCATTGGTGGTGCTATTGCGGGCGCCTTCGGTGGATTTTCAGCCGGAGCATTCGCGGCCGGTTGGGCATTCGCGGGCTCGGCATTGGGTGGCTTGCTGCTCAATGCTGCCTTGTCTGTCGGTATTTCGGCTCTTGCGACATTGCTGCGACCGCGGCCTGATGCGCCGCCCAATCCGGGTGCGCGCATGGTCAATATGCGCCAGCCGATCAGCTTTTTCGAACATGCCTATGGGCTGGTCAGGAAAGGAGGCCCGGTCAATTTCTGGCAGGCCAAGGACGGCAAACGCTACTATGACGTGATCCTGGCTGCCCGACAGATCAACGGGATCAGGCAGTGGTTTGCCGACGAGACGGAATTCACTGTCGACGGTAATGGTCTCGCACAGCAGGCGCGGTTCCAATCTGACGGCCGGTCAAGGTTGCGGGTTGCTGCCTTTCTCGGTGCGGCGGGACAGATCGCTCCGGCCCTCCTGGCAGATAATTTCCCGCAGTGGACCGCAGCCCATGACATGGCGGGGCTGGCCCATGTCGTTGCCGTGGCGGAAACGGTTAAGGCTGAAGACTTCTCAAAAGTCTATCCCGGTGGTCGCGAACCGGTCATCGCGCCCGTTGTCGAGGGGTATCTATGCTATGATCCGCGCGACCAGCAGACGAAATGGACCACCAATGCCGCGCTGATCATCGCGGACTGGATCACCTCGAAAGATGGCCTCGACCGGGAGGTCGACTGGAATCAGGTCGCCATTGAGGCGGATGTATCGGACGAGATTATCATTGATCGCAACGGCAATCCTGTCCCCCGATGGCAGCTTTCCGGCGTGTATTCATCAGCAGATGACCGTGACACAGTGCGCGCGTCGATGGGCGTTGCCTGCGATGCCTTCTTCTACGAGGACACCAACGGCATTGTCGGCTTCAATGTCGGCCGCTTTATTCAGCCCGATGTCGAGATCACAGATGATGATATTTTGTCGATCCAATACACGGAAGGGCAGGCCGGCACTGACATCGCCAATGCGTTCTCGGTCGAATACACGGAACCCGAGATCGGCTACCGTGAGGCGGCAAGTGCACCTTACGTGCTCGAAGTTCCGGACGAACCCTACGAGGAAGACAGCCTTCGCGTCTACTGGACGCCGAACCACAATCAGGCTGTTCGGGTTTCTAAGCGCCTGCTTCTGGTCTCCCGCGCCAAGTACAAGATCAGCGCCACGCTCAAATATCACGGCATTCGCCTGATCGGTAAGCGCTTCTTCCGCCTACGTCATGCCGAGTTCGGTAACCTCGATCAGGTTTTTGAAGTCGACAAGTTGAAGCGCAACGAGGACGGCATCACCTGGTCGATCGAGGCGCATTCGGTGCAGGCTTCAGACTTCGCGTTCAATTCGGCCGCGGAAGAACCAGAAAAGCCGAAGCGGACCTCGATCGAGATCTCATCGGAGGTTCCGGTTCCAACCGGTGTGACGGCGGTCAGCCAGCCTTATGCAGGATCTGTCGCGATCCGTGTCGAATGGGCAGCGCCACCCCGTGACAGCCTGCTGCATCAGGTGCGCTATCGTGTTGCTTCGCCGCCGGGTGAATGGACCACGCTCAACGCTCCGGTGGGCCAGAGCCACCAAAACATCCTCGGCTTGCTCGATAATCAGACCTACCATGTCCAGGCCCGGGCGATGACCAATTCCGGCAAGGCATCGGAGTGGCGGCCTGAACCGCCCATTGCCGTAACCGCTCGTGTCGATCCGGTGCCGCCGGGCGTGGTCACTGGCGTCAATGCTGTTGGCGGCGCCGGCGTGGTTGATATCGATTGGACCGCGCCCAACAGCCCGAACTATTTCGCCACCATCATCTATCGCAACACGGTCAATGACCTTGGGTCGGCTGCGTTGGTGGTTACCGAGTACGGCGCGCCAAGCGCCGCGGACAGTTGGCAAGACAGCGGCCTTTCGGCTGGCACCTACTACTACTGGCTGGTTGCGGCGAACCAGAGCGGCGTGCCTGCTAGCGCCGTTCCGACCGGCTCCATCATCGTCACCTGACCAATCCGACAACCTGACATTCAGCCCCTGCCTTGGGGGGGCGATTACGCATGGAGAACAGCATGGGGCAGATAGCTGATGCCTTCCGGCACGCATTCCGGGATTTCGTCACCGATGGCGTGCCGGCCAGCGGGAAGAATAATCCCGCGAAATCGGAAATCCGACCGATTGGCCAGATGATCGAGCAGGCCATCGGGGACGGTACGGGCAACGTCGATGCCAAGGTTGAAGCGGAGCGGGAGGCGCGCGAGCAGGCCGTTTCCGATCTGGAGGCCGCCGATGCTGCGCTTTCGGCCCGGATAGATGCAGTCCAGGGGGCGCAGCGGAAAGAGCCTGTCACCTTTGCCACGACCGGCAACATCACACTTAGCGGCTCGCAGACCATCGATGGCGTCGGTACGGGAAACGGCCAGCGCGGGCTGGTTATGAACCAGACGAACGCTGCGCAGAACGGCATCTATGTCACCAACTCGTCGGGCGCATGGACGCGCGCAACGGATGCCGACACCGAGGCCGAGTTGCTGGGGGCAATGGTCTATGTGACCGGCGGCGCCGTGAATGGGGGGCTTGCCTTCGGGCTGGCCACGAAAGAGCCGATTGTGGTGGGAACTACCGACTTGTTGTTTGTGCAAACGAGTGGTGACCCGGAAGGGCTCGCCGGGGCGGTTTCCGACCTTGAAGATGCCGTCACGGCAAGCACGGATGAAATCGAGACCGCCCGGCGCGGCACACAGACATTGGCCTCCGGAATAGAGGTTGCGATACCCGGTCGCGCCCTGCGCAGGCTCAAGGAGGCTGTCTCTGATCCGCTTACCCAATATGTGGGTATCGTGGCCATCGGTGATAGCATCACATGGGGATCTGGCGCGTCAAATCCCGGAACCTCAACGCCTCGTGACGGCACACTGGCTGACCCTCGAGCCAATTATGACTCTCCGAACTTTGTAAATCTCCTCAAGAGATATCTTCAAGAGACGTATCGGAGCGGACCGGGCTCATCCGAGAGCATCGGAAACTGGCCGGCATCCCCGAGCGGTCAAAGTGATGCGCTCTACCAGAAGATCAGCGCCGTCTATCCACGATATGGCAAATTCACCGTCTCCAATCTCGGAGCGACCGCGCCAATTTCCAACCAGCAGGATTCCCGCTCGCCCACTTACATGGTGCTGGGGTTGCCGCACAACATTCCAGGGCAGGACTACGGACACCAGATTGCCTTCCCCTTCACCGGGTCGATGTTCACTCTTTCGGTTCGGATCACTCAGGCCGACCTCTCGATGTTTTTCGACGTGCTGGTCAATGACGTGGTGGTGCAGACGGTCAACGCGCAGGAGGGCAACAACGGCCTCGTCGTCGATGCGGGGAACTTCGACCAGCAAATCCCGATCACGCTACCGGCGATGGTCCATGATGGCGTCGTGAAGATCAGGACAAAGCGGAACGGCCTGTCTGGAAACCGATACCTAAATGTCACCGCCCTGCGCATCCCGCGTCGACTGTCCGTTCGAAATCAAGGCATCAACGGTGCAACGACTGTCTCCTATCTGGCCAACAACATGGCAGGGAACCCGAACGGCCATGGGGTGGCTGTCCCCGCCAGCGACCGCTTTGTGTTCATCCAGCTTGGCGTCAATGACCGTGGGCGGGGAGTTCGGCCGAACGGGGTCAATCAATTCTATGAGAACCTGAACGCGCTGCTCGATAACGCTGCCCTCGACAGCAAGGAGGTCATCCTCATGATATCCAACCCGGTCGAAAACGAAGATCCCGCAACCTACAGCTTTACCCAGCAGGAGGTGCGCAACGTGATCTATCAGGTCGGACGGGAGCGGGACGTGGACGTCATCGACAACTATGCGATCTTTCGCGGGATGGATTTCGAGGAGTACACCACTGACGGTCTACACCCGAACGACTTGGGGCACAGCATGATCGCCGAAAACGTCATCCGGGCGATCGAAGGCGCGTAGTCACATTGGGGATTCGGTATAGTGGGTGTATGCGTCGTGCCTGCTTTGAAAAATGCGTCGAGCAATACCCGCTTCCGTCTTTATCTCCCAGTATTTTTCGAGAAAAGCATAGCCTCCGTCTGAAAGGGGTTTGGGTAGCCATGCAAAGCGCGGCACCCAATCTGATGATGGGACGCCGGCATCGTACCACTTATCAACACGCTCACAAAAGCGAGCGAAGGCTTCTTCGTAATTCGCGCCGGAGCAGGACAGGTCGTCGATGTCTTGAGTGTCTTCTATGAGTATCCGGCCGCTCTCAGCGTCGTGATTTGCTACTCCGCAATATCCCCGATAAGTCACCTCGACGCGCATCATGTGTGAGGACCTTCTTCCCATCAACTATTTAATGGCCCAGTCCGTCAGGAAGTCCCGCGTTTCTTCTTCCGTCATGGGGCGGTATTCCCAGTCGAGGCCATCTCTGGAAATCCGCCGCATGACGGGTCCGTTCTTGGATGAGCGAATCTCATGCCAATCGTTTGGCGATTGTCCGTAAAGGAAGCAGATCGCTCGGTGTAGAGCGATTTGGATGCGCTTGATCATCTCGTGCCCCGCTGCGGGTTTTAGATCTGACGAATAGCATAGCTGGCGCGGGCTGGCGAGCCGTCTCGATCCTGTCGGATAGCGCGCCGACCCGGCGGCTCCTGGGGTTGAAGCCGCCCGGCCATCTATCCTGATCGCTCTCATCTGACAATCTGAAAGGAACTGACATGGACCTGTCGCACGGCGACGGGCGGCTGATTATTGCCGTCTGCACGAAACATGGCCTGCTGCGCAACCAGTGCGCCTACGTGCTGGCCACGGCCTATCACGAGACGGCCGGCACCATGAAACCGGTGCGCGAGACGCTGGCGAGTTCCGACGCCAAAGCCAAGGAACTGCTCACCAAGGCGTGGAAGGCCGGAAAGATGAAGTGGGTGACGCGCAACTACTGGTCCGGCGGGTTCTTCGGCCGGGGATATGTCCAGCTTACCCATGAGGAGAATTACCGGAAGGCAGGGCAGAAGCTGGGCATCGATCTGGTCGGCAACCCGTCGAAGGCACTGGAGCCGGCCATTGCCGCCGAAATCCTTGTGCTGGGCATGCGCGACGGCTGGTTCACCGGCAAGAAGCTGTCCGACTACATCACCCTGACCAGGAGCGATTACACGTGGGCGCGCCGGATCGTGAACGGTACGGATCGGGCCGATCTCATTGCTGGCTACGCCAAGGCCTTCAACGCGCTTCTGCTGGCGGAAGGGTATGGCGTGGATCGTCAATCCCCTCCGGCCGAGCCCGCGCCGCAGGCATCCGCGCGCCAGCCGGCGCCAGCGCGCGGCTTTTGGGCCGTCATCCTCGCAATCATCACCAAGCTTTTCGGCAAAGGAGCCTGACATGGGGCCGCTTCTTCGCATCGTCGCCCGTGTAGCCGCGGGTGTCCTGATCGGCCGTGGCTGGGTCAGCCTCGATACTGTTGACCAGGTGTTCAACGATCCAGCCAGTGATGCCGCATTCGAGATCATTGCAGGCGGCATCGTGTGGGTGGGCACCGAGGGCTTTTACCTGCTCGCCAAGCGGTTGGGGTGGCGTACATGACCGGTCTGCTCACCGCGCTCATATCCGATGCCGGCGGCTATCTGATCGCGGCCGGCATCGGCATCCTCACCATCATCGCGACCTACCTCCGCGGCCGTGCATCCGGCGCGCTGCGGGAACGTGACAGGCAGGCAGCGAGTGAAAGGGACAGCTATGCTGAACATATCAAGGATATCGAGCGCGCTGCCGCTGCTGGCCGTGCTGTGCGGCCTGACGATGGCGGGATGCAGTCAGACCCCAACAATCGCGACAACACGCGCTGAATGCGCCGTCTGGCCGGTCGTCACCTATTCGGCCAGCAAGGATACCGCCCAGACGGTGCAAGAGGTTCGACAGGCGAATGCTGCGAGGGATGTGTGGTGCCGGAAATAGCTGATGCCGTCCTGTGCGCCGGCGTGATCCTGCTGGCTTTAATCCTCGTCGCCGTTGTTCGGAGGCCGCTTTGACCAGGGAAACAATTGCCGAGCGCCAAGTGCGGTTGGAAGAGCAGATCAAGGCGCTGGTGGCTGCCATTGCGACCCTCGTCGACCAAGGCAAGGAGGCAGCGGAAAGTCGGCGCCGTGGCTACCAGGCGCAGGAGGAAACACGGATCGAGATCATCAATATGAAGCACCGGCTCGATGGGCTTGAGCGCTCGGTCGAGGGGATCAAACCGACCACGGTCGAACTGGAGCGGGTGCGGGACCGCGTCATCTTCGCCGGAAGGCTTGGTCAGGGGCTTTGGACGATTGGAAAAATGATCCTCGCTGCGGCGGCCGGCGCTGCTTCGGCCTGGTACGCGATGACGGGCAGGCCGCCACCTTAATGCACATCGACCGAGCTAAGGTTGATAGTTTGCACTCGTCTGAGAAAAACGAAAAAGCCGCCCGAAGGCGGCTTGATGAGTGGGAGGGGCGGGGGAATCGATTTATGCGCAGCGAATAGCTCGCACGGATTGCACGACAAAGGCTTTCCGCTCTCCCTGCTTCGGGTTCGGGCGCGAAATCGTTTCGCGAATTACTGGGACGCGCAAAAGCTTATCCACGTGCTTTTGAACACGTTCCTCAAATCCGGTGGCCAGCTCAATCTGGCGATCTCTGTTAACTGGTTGTCTCATCTCAATCTAAGCCCCAGTTTCTGGATTGCATTTAATATGCCGACGATCGGTTATCAACGCGGTATCATGACACACGTTCCATCAGCCACATTTGCCTACCATGAAACGGGTCCGGTTGACCGACCGTAAATCCAGCCTCCGAAAACACACTAGCGACGGCGTGATATTTCCGCAAGGCCCTCATAGGGAGGTTCGGCGCGTAGGCATGCATAGTAACAATCTGTGGCGAATGTTGGTCGATTAGGATTTTTACACATTCGCAAATTCCCCATAAGCAGGCCGCACGGTGCTCCGTATTTGGGAAATGATTTTTCGTCTGTTGCCCATCCCATAGCTGATATGAACACTCTTCCCCATGGTCATATTGGATGATGCAGAAAACAATTTCAAACTCGCCAGGAGATGCGCCTCCTGGCGGAGAGAGTGAAACCATTAGGGAATATGTGTCGTCTGTTATGTCATCGTAACCCAATTGCGCCGTAACGACCCCTTCCGTTCCGTTGTACGCATGTTCAAACTGGATAGATGTCTCATCGCCCCAAAAAAGTTGAAAAGCCATTTCCCCCGACCGATATCGCTATTCCGTTCTGCTTATAGCCGCGCCTGCGGCAAATCGCCAGTCGCCCATCGCGCCTGACGATTTGGGAGGTAGCAAGTTTGGCAACAGGCCTGCCATCTAAAGGGTGGCGGGGCTTTCACGTTTCGGACGCTACTGGCGAGTAAACCCGCTGAGCAGGGCCTCGCCATCGTCCCGGTGCTCCCAGCAGTACCAGTGGGGCTGGGTGTGCTTGTTGATGCTGTAGCCCCAGCCGCCCCATTTCGAGCAGCCGGGATGCTCGCACCAGTGCTCATAGATGCCGGCCGGCGCTGTTGGTGCCTCACCCGGGAGGCGGATCGGATCGTCGCTCATCCGTATACCCTGACCATGTCGTCATAGGTGTAGCGGGTCGGAACCCAGGCGATCGGCTCAAAGAGTTCGTCGGTGGACATCAGCGCCCAATACTCCTCATGCTGCTCCGGGGTAGGGTCGTCCGAGTCGGGCCACCTGCGCCAGCGGATGTGCGCATATTCGTCGTTGGCATCCTTGGCGGCGATCATCCATTGCGCTTTGGCGTCGTCGTTGATCGGGTAGACGACATCCGCGGTCAAGAATTCCTCTTCGGCTGTCGGTCGGGTCATGGCGATGTGCCTCGCATCTCGTCACTCATAGCGGGTTGAGCGGGCCGATCAGGCCAGGATGGTCGGCGCCGCCTTTGCTCGTCGAGTTAACCTCGCGTCCGACGCGATAAAATTGCAGATCGCCGTCGAGGTCCTGTGTCAATAAATCCTTGGCGTTGGTGACTGATGTGGCCGGATCGAGCCACGCATCGTAGGCGGCAGGATCGAGGATGATCGGTTGCCGGCTGTGGAGTTGGCACATGGGCTCTTGCGCGGCTGCCGTCAGGATCGTGCAACTCGTGATGTCCAGCGCCGGATTGTACGCCCAGAGACCGGCGAAGCTGAAAGGCTTTTGATCCGGCAGATGGATAAACCACGGGTCTTTCCCGCTATCATCGGCCTTGGTCCATTCGTAGAAACCATCGGCAGGGATCAGGCAGCGCTTCGACCGAAAGCTGTCCCGAAAAGCTGGCTTTTCTGCCGCTTCTTCCGAGCGGGCATTGAACATCGCATATTTTGGGACCTCCTTGGCCCATCCCGGCACGAGCCACCAGCGACCCTCGCGGACCCGCTGGTAACCGTCGTCGCCGGCGGTGACGAAGAGGACGTCCTGTGTCGGCGCGATGTTGTAGCGCGCCTCGGTGTTCCGCCCGGCCTCCGAGACGGTCAGCCGGTACATCGCATGGATTTCGCGCCAGGTATGGCAGCGGGTGAAGCGTCCGCACATGTGATCGATTCTGCCATCGACTTATCTTGACCGCAATGGGTTCTTGTTCCACTTCTGTTCTCATGTCGAGAAAATGGAACAGCGTAGCAGAACTCGCGGCGGCCCTACGAACAAGGGCCGACGAAAAGCGCACCACTGTCCTTTCTCCGGAAACCGCGAGACTCATCGCGCTCATGCTCGAATCACCGCGCCAGCCTCGGGGTCGCTCCTGGATCGACGTTCATGCGCAGGGCAGTGCCATCTACAAACTCGATGCCAAAGGCGACATCGAGGAGGTGGTGGCATTCGCTAGCAATTCGATTGTCGCGCGGGCGGCCTTCAACGAGCTATGCGCGAGCTATCCGAGGTACTCGTTCTCTCAGCGCAGGAGGTCATGGGTGGAGGAGGAGCGCATTGTGGGGGAGGAGGAGAGCCGAACCAGACGTTGAAGAAGGGAGGCGACGCGCCAGGTTTAGGGTGAGGGTTGCCGCCCTATTGTCCACAGCGAGCGAAATGTGTGGATAGAGGAACAGCCCATGAACCTATTCCCCCGATTTTCCCCCACTTCCCCCTGCAAGTTCCTGCATCGTTCTGCAAGTTCCCGCATCTATCTGCAAGATTGAGCCTTGCCAAACTGACGGAAACCCTTAGAAAGCGCGCTGTGGAGAGGTGGCCGAGTGGTCGAAGGCGCTCCCCTGCTAAGGGAGTAGAGGTCAAAAGCTTCTCGTGGGTTCGAATCCCATCCTCTCCGCCATTGTCAACTGAAAAATCCATTATTTTCAAAGTGTTTGCGGCTAGGCGGTTAGCGGCCTGCTAATCAAGCCTGCTGGTGGCGGAGGGACGACTGAACAAGAAGGGCCGTGCCGTGGCATCACGGTCGAAGACCGGCCGGGGATTGACCACCGTGCCGATCTTCCTGCTGGTCCCGCAGGTCAGGTTGCCGAAGCGGCTGGACCTCGCGCGGGATGCCGAGCGGGTGCGCGATGCGGTGCCGGGGCTGATCGTGGCGAATGGGTGGAGCCTCGGTCGTAACAACGGGAGGTCGACATTCAGGGTCGATTGGCATATATTGCCAATCACCTGCATGGAGGCGCGCATGGCCACGCGAAACGTCGTTCTGACCGACACCCAATCCGACCTGGTCGACCGGCTGGTCGCTTCCGGGCGCTATCAGAATGCCTCGGAAGCCTTGCGGGCCGGGCTGCGACTGCTCGAACGCGAGGAAACCGAGCTTGGCGCGTTGCGTGACCGGCTGGCGACCGGGCTGGAGCAGGCCCGGCGTGGTGATCTGGCCGAGGGCAGCGGCGAGGAGGCTGTCCGGCGTGCCTTTGCTCGTGCGCGCGCCAGAACCTGATGCTCAAGCCGTGGCGCCTGACCCGGCAGGCCGAAGCATCGCTCGTCGACAGTGCGAACTGGACGGTCGAGACCTTCGGCCCGCGACAGGCCGCAGCCTATGAGGACGACCTGATCGCCCGCTGCGCGGAGATCGCAGCCGGTACGGCCATGTCGCAGGACTGCCGCCGGATCATCGACCCGGACTTGCCCGAGGATCTGCGGTTCACGCGCGCGGGCCAGCATTTCGTCATCTTCGTCGAGGATGCCGAGCAGGTGATCATCGTCGATTTCCTCCACGCCCGCTCGGACCTGCCGCGACGGCTCGCTGCCATCACGGAACCGAAACCCGACAGGGACCACTGAAGCCGGGCGGGTCCCGGACAACGGGATCGCCATGCCCTCCACTCGCGAAACCATCCTCGCCGCGCTGCACGCGCGGCTTTCGGCGCTGCCCGCCACCGCCCTGCGCGGTGAGGTGCTGCCCGAGCGCGTCCCCGCCGAAGGATTGCTGATCCTGCGCGACGGCGAGCCGGGGGAGCCCGAGGTGACGCTCTCGCCCTTGCGCTACCACTACCAGCACCGCGCCGAGGTCGAGGCGGTCGTGCAGGGAGCCGCCCGTGACACGGCCTTCGACACGCTCTGCGCCAGCATCGGCGCGGCGTTCGCCGCCGACCGCATGCTGGGCGGCCTCTGCGACTGGGTCGAGGCGGAAGCGCCGCAGCTGGTCGACCTGCCGGTGGACGGCGCGGCCAGCCTGAAGGCGGCCGTCATTCCTGTCATTCTACACTCCGCTTCGGACCCGCTTGGCTGATGCGGGTGCTGCGTTCGGCGGGGTGACAGTCCACCGGACTGTCGCCTGATCCGCCTCACTCCACGGCCGACCCGCTCGGCTGAACCCCTTCGACAAGGAGACCGACATGGCACGCGCCCAAGGGGCGCGAGCGCGGATGGCGCTCGCGTTCGAGACGACCTATGGCACCCCGCCCGGCAGCGGTTACACGAGGATGCCCTTTGCCAGCGCCACGCTCGGGGCGGAACAGCCGCTCCTGAACTCGGAGCTTCTGGGCTACGGTCGCGATCCTCTCGCGCCCATCAAGGACGCGGTGACCGCCGATGGCGATGTGGTGGTGCCGATTGATGCCGAGGCCTTCGGCTTCTGGCTGAAGGCGGCCTTCGGCACGCCGACCACCACCGGAAGCTCGCCTGGTCCATATACCCATACGTTTCAGTCCGGCAGTTGGACCCTGCCTAGCATGGCGATCGAGACCGCCATGCCCGAGGTGCCGCGCTACGCCATGTATTCCGGCGTGGTGCTGGACCAGCTCAGCTGGCAGATGCAGCGCTCGGGTCTGCTCACCGACACCGCTCGGCTGGTGGCACAGGGCGAGACGGTCGCCACGACCAGCGGCGCGGGAACACCGGCGGAGCTCGACCTGATCCGTTTCGGGCATTTCAACGGCTCGATCAAACGCAACGGCACCGCCTTGGGTAACGTGATCTCGACCGAGATCACCTATGCCAACAATCTCGATCGGATCGAGACCATCCGCGCCGACGGCATGATCGATGGCGCCGATCCCTCGATCGCCGCACTCACCGGCCGCACCGAGGTGCGTTTCGCCGACAGCACGCTCGTCAGCCAGGCGATCAACGGCACGCCTTGCGAGCTCGAGTTCTCCTACACGCTGCTCTCCGGCGAAAGCCTGACCCTCATGGCGCACGCGGTCTATCTGCCGCGCCCGCGGATCGAGATTTCCGGACCGCAGGGCGTGCAGGCCAGCTTCGACTGGCAGGCCGCGCGCGACGCTGCGCTGGGACGGATGTGCACCGCCGTTCTCGTCAACGACATCGAAAGCTACTGACCATGATCCGTCTCGACCTTTCCAGCGAGCCGAAATGGCTCGATCTCGGCTCTGGCCTGCGCCTGCACGTCCTGCCCGTCACCACCGCGATCATGGTCGCCGCACGCAATGATCCGGCGGTGGAAGCGCTACCCGAGGGGGCGAGCAAGGAGGAACAGGCGTTGGTGATGGCGAAGGCGGTCGCCCGCCGCGTGGTCACCGGCTGGGAAGGTGTCGGCGATGCCGACGGCAATCCCGTTCCCGTCACACCGGAAGGGATCGACGCGCTTCTGGACATCTGGCCGGTGTTCGAGGCCTTCCAGACCCGCTGCCTCGCGCCGCATCTGATGCTGGATGCGGAAAAAAACGGCTCCGCGCCCTCGCAGACTGGCACTTCGGCGGGGGCGAAAGCTACTGCGCGGCCTGCGAAGGCTCGTGCCCGGACTGCCCGGCGCGGCTGAACCGTCCGGAAACTCCGGAAGGTTGGCAGGTCTGGGATCTGGCACAGCGCCTTACCGGGCAGCTTCGCATCGCGACCGGCATGGGCGGGACCATGGTGCTCGGCTGGGACATGACGGCGGCGCTCGCGATGGCGCGGGCGCTCGGGCTCGATCTGCTGGTCGCTGCCGAATGCCTGCCCGAGATCGAGGCGGTGATGGTGCGCAAGCTCAACGAACAGATGGTGTCCAGTGACCGGCGGTCGCCGGGGCCGGAGCAATGAATCTGGTCCGCAAGCGTCGTCCCGTTCGTCAGGAATAATGACCCATGGCCCAGAAACGCGTCTCCGTCCGCCTCGTCGCTGAAGGCGGCCGGCAGGTGAAGACTGAGTTTCAGGGGATCGGCGACGCAGGCGAGAACAATTTCAGGCGGATCGAGCGGCAGGCCGACATCACCGGAGCGGTGGTGCGCCGGGTCATGGGCGTCCTCGGCGCAGCGATCAGCACGCGCCAGCTCGTCGCCTATGCCGACCAGTGGACCGACCTGCGCTCGCGTGTCGATCTCGCCACCGGCTCGCAGGAAGCTGGTGCGGCCGTCATGGACCGGCTCGCGTCGATGGCGCGCCGGACCTATTCGAGCCTGGGGCAGACCACAGAGTCCTGGCTCGCCAATGCCACGGCCCTGCGCGAACTGGGACTGACGACGGCGGAATCGCTGGATTTCACCGAGGCGCTGAACAACGCCATGGTCGTCTCGGGTGCGCGGGCCGAGCGCGCGGCCTCGGTGCAGAACGCGCTCTCGAAGGCCATGGCCCTCGGCAGGCTCAGCGGAGACAACCTCAACACCGTGATCCAGAGCGGCGGGCGGCTCGCGGAACTGCTGGCGTCCAAGCTCGGCACCACCGTCTCGGGCCTGCGCACCCTCGGTCAGCAGGGCGCGATCACCGGCGATGTCATCCGCACGGCGCTGATCGGCAATCTCGAGCTGCTGCGTGAGGAAGCCGACAGCATGCCGGCGACCATCGGCGACGCCTTCACGCTGATCGGCAATGCCGCCCTGCAGCTGGTCGGGACCTGGGATCAGATGGCGGGCGCCTCCTCGACGGTGTCCGAGGCGCTGATCCTGCTGGCCGACAATCTGGAGAGGCTTGCGGCCATCGGCATCGCCTTCGCGGCCTTCATGGCCGGGCGTTGGGTCGCGGGGCTCATTGCCGCCCGCGTCGCGACGCTCACGCTGTCGGGCGCGCTGACGCTGCTGCGCGGCGCCATCATCCGCACCGGGATCGGCGCATTGATCGTCGGCGCGGGCGAGCTGATCTACTGGTTCGGCCAGCTCGTGAAGGGCGCGGGCGGCTTCGGTTCGGCGCTCGAGCTGATGGGCAACGTGGCGCGCGCCGTCTGGGACGGGATCAAGACCACCCTCGGCTCCTTCGTGGATGACTTCCGGGCCATGCGCGCGGATATCGAGGCGATCTGGCTGCGGCTGATGGCCTTCTTGTCGAACAAATGGGCCGACTTTCTCGGCACCATCGGACCGACCTTCAACGCGGTCGCCGACACGATCGGTGCGGACGCGCGGATCGACTGGTTCGGGGCGCAATCCTATGCCTCGATGCTCGACCATGCCGCCAGCAACGCCGGCGCGATGGCCGACCGCTATCGCCAGCGGGCGGCCGAGACCCGGGCGGGAGCTTTCGACGGCGTGGGCGCGGCGATGCAGGCGCTGCGTGATGCGCTGAGTGGCGATGACAGCGAAGGCGCGCTGGACGATGCCGCTGCTTCGGCAGGTCGAGTGACGGCGGCTCTGAACGATACCACGGCCGCTGCCGGTCGTGCCGGCGCGGCCGGGCGCAATGCTGGCGAGCAGACGCGCGCCGGGGCCGAGGCCGCCGCAACCGGTTGGGCGGCGGTGAGCCAGACCCTGGCCGACTATGCAACGAAGGCGCGCGACATCGGCGGCGACATCGGCAATGCCTTGGTCGGGGCGTTCCGCAGCGCCGAGAACGCGATCGGCGAATTCGTGAAGACCGGCAAGCTGAAGATCAGTGATCTGGTCACCTCGCTGATCGCCGATCTGGCGAAGCTCGCCGCGCGGCGTTTCATCCTTGGCCCGCTCGCAGGTGTGCTTTCGGGCGTTCTGGGCAATCTCGGCGGCGGAATCTTCGCCAACATCCTGCACGCAGGCGGCATGGTCGGCGCGCCGGGACCGGGCCGCATAGTGCCCGCCATGGCCTTCGCCGGGGCGCCACGCATGCATTCCGGGGGCTGGGCTGGCCTCAGGCCCGACGAGGTGCCCGCGATCCTGCAACGCGGTGAGCGCGTGCTCTCGCGCCGCGAGGCAGCGGGCTACGGCGCCACCGCCGGCCAGACCGTCAATGTCACGATCAATGCCCGCGACGCCGAGAGCTTCCGGCAATCCCGCACACAGGTGGCGGCCGATATCGCCCGCGCGGTCTCGCTCGGCCGAAGGGGTATGTGAGGCATCGTCATGGCTTTCCACGAGGTCCGGTTTCCGGGCGATATCAGCCGTAGTGCACGCGGCGGACCGGAGCGACGCACCCAGATTGTCGAACTCGCCTCGGGCGACGAGGAGCGCAACGCCAGCTGGGCAAACTCGCGCCGCCGCTATGACGTGGCCTATGGCATCCGTCGTACCGATGATCTCGCGGCAGTGGTCGCCTTCTTCGAGGCGCGAAATGGCCGCCTTCACGGCTTCCGCTTCAAGGACTGGGCGGACTTCAAGTCCTGCCTGCCGTCGCAGGTGCCGGGCGCAACCGACCAGGTGATCGGCACCGGCGACGGTTCGACAACGCAGTTCCAGCTGGTGAAGCGCTACACCTCCGGCGCGCAGTCCTGGACACGGACCATCACCAAGCCTGTCGCCGGGACCGTGACCATCGCCCTGAACGGCACGGCTCAGGCTTCCGGTTGGTCGGCAACCACATCGACCGGCCTCGTCACCTTCGGCACGGCACCCGGTGCGGTCATCGCCGTCACGGCGGGCTTCGCCTTCGACGTGCCCGTCCGCTTCGACACCGATGCAATCGACGTCACCCTCGATCTCGAACGGCTCGGTTCGATCACTTCCATCCCGCTGCTGGAGATCCGCAGATGAACGACGAGCCCGGATTCATCGCTGCGGTCCTGCGCGATCTTCTCGCCTCCACAGCGGTGATCCTTGCCGCCTGGGGCGCGCTCGGCGGCGCGACCAATGCGCTGACCACGAGGATGCGCCTGCGCGATGCACTGCGGCACATCCTGCTCGGCGGGTTGATCGCGGCCGGGATGGGCAGCCTTTCCATGGCACTCGTCACCAGGTGGCTCGGCTTGCCGCCTGAGGCGATCCCAGCTGGCGGGGCAGCAGGGTCCGCGGCCTATCTCGTCGGCGTCTTCGGCCCGGCCTTCATCGAACTCGTCCTCGCCCGCCTGCGCGGCGCGAAGGGAGGGGACGATGAATGAGCTTCTCCGACTTGCGCGCTTCATTCGCTGCGAACCCACCGCCCCACGCCAGGCTTTCGCCCACCGCCTGCGCATCGGCCTCGCCATCGCCGCGCTGATCTTCCTGATTTCCACTTTCGGATAACGCCATGCACATGACCGACCGGGGCCTTCTGGCCCTCGTCCGGCACGAAGGACTCGTGCCCGGACCCTATCTCGATGTGAAACAGGTCTGGACCTTCGGCATCGGCCACACGGCCTCGGCTGGGTCGCCCGATCCGGCCAGGATGCCCCGTGGCATGCCCGCCGATCTCGATGCCGGTATCCGTGAGGCGTTCAGGGTCTTCAGAACCGATCTGGCCGCCTACGAGGCGGCGGTGCGACGCGCGGTGACCGTGCCGCTCGAGCCGCACGAATTCGATGCCCTGGTCAGCTTTCACTATAACACCGGCGGCATCGCGCGAGCCGCACTGACGAAGGCTCTGAACGCAGGCAACCGCGCGGCGGCGGCCGAGGCCTTCATGGGTTGGCTCAAACCCGCCGCGATCCGGCCCCGGCGCGAGGCCGAGCGCGATCTGTTCCGCCATGGCCGTTACCCCACCGGGACCATCCCGGTCTGGGCGGTCGACCGCAATGGCCGGGTCGATTTCTCGCGACCAATCCGGCGGCTGACCGAGAACGAGGCGCTCGCGCTACTGCGCCCGAAGGTGGCTCCGGCTCCGACGGCCGGCGACCCCATACCGATGGTGCCCGCTGCGCCCACGCTGCTGTCTCGCCTCATCGCATTCCTCACCACCCTGATCGGAGGACGTCCATGAACTGGAACCTTGCCCGCGGCCTCGTCTATCTGGCCTGTCTTGCCGCATCCGGCCTCGCCATGGCCGGGCTGGCGGATTTCGACCTCGCCACCGGCACCCTCGATATCCGGCCCTTCAATCTCTATGCCCTGACCGGCGCGGGCGGAGGCGTGGTGTCTTCGCTTCTGGCTTCCGTGGCGCTTCTGCGCGGCTGGGGGCGGAAGTGAAGTCCCTCTCGCCTGCTTTCCAGGCCCATCTCGACGAAGGCACGACCACACTGGCCTGGTGCTGGCGGATCGCGCGCGCCGATGGCACAACCTTCGGGTTCACCGACCATGACGGGACGCTCACCTTCGACGGCACCGGTTTCGAGCCCGAGAGCGGGCTGACCGCGTCGGAGGTCCGCTCCGGTTCCGATCTCTCCGTCGACGCGCAGGACGCCGAAGGCGTGCTGACCTCCGACCGGATCACCGAGACCGACATCCTCGACGGTCGCTGGGACAATGCAGAGGTCGAGGTCTGGCGGGTGAATTGGAGCGATCCGGCGCAGCGCGTGCTGATGCGCCGCGGGGCGATCGGCCAGATCCGGCGGGGACGGCTCGCCTTCGTGGCAGAGGTCCGTTCGCTTGCACATGTCCTCGGACAGACGGTCGGCCGGACGTTCCAGGCCACTTGCGACGCGGCGCTCGGGGACGGGCGCTGCGGCGTCGATCTGGACGCATCGGCCTTCAGGGGAACGGGCGTCGTCATTGATCTCCTGCGTGACCGAACGTTCACGGCTTCCGGCCTCGGCGCGTTTGCCGCCGGCTGGTTCACCTTCGGCACGGTCGAATGGACCAGCGGTGCCAATGCCGGACGGCGGGCAGAGATCATCGCGCATGACCTGACCGACGGCATCGCCGTGCTGACGCTGCTCGAAGCGCCGGTGCGCTCCATCGCCGAGGGTGACGGTTTCACCATCCGCGCGGGCTGCGACAAGCGCATGGAGACCTGCGGCGCAAAGTTCGCCAACACTGCCAACTTCCGAGGCTTCCTGCACATCCCCGGCCAGGATGCCGTCCTCCGCTACGCCACGAAGGACGGCGGTCACGAGGGAGGCGTGCTGTGACGCAACCCCTCGCATTGGCCGACCCCGCGCGCGTCATCGCCATCGCGCGGTCATGGCTCGGCACGCCCTACCACGACCAGGCCAGCCTGCGCGGCGTGGGCTGCGACTGCCTCGGCCTCGCCCGCGGGGTCTGGCGCGAGATCGTCGGCCCCGAGCCGTTCCCGATCCCAGCCTACAGCCGCGACTGGGGCGAGACCGGCCCGCGCGAGGTGCTGGCCGAGGGCGCGCGGCGCATGATGCCCGAGATCGCCCCGTCCGAGGCCTGTCCCAGCGCGCTGGTCCTCTTCCGGATGAAGCCCCGCGCCATCGCCAAGCATGTCGGGATCCTCACCGGCCCCGACAGCTTCATCCACGCCTATGAGCGGCTCGGCGTGATCGAAGAAGCGCTGACGCCGACATGGCGTCGCCGCATCGCCTTCGCCTTCCTGTTTCCCCGCCCGGCCGCATCCGAGTGCAAGAAGGCTCGGCGCAGAAGAAAGTCCTGACCTGTGGCCACACTCGTTCTCGGTGTCGCTGGTGCCGCCATTGGCGGCAGTATCGGCGGCGCGATCCTCGGCGTCAGCGCCGCCACCATCGGTGGCTTCATCGGCTCCAGCATCGGCTCGGTTGTCGACAGCTGGATCATCTCGTCGCTGGCGCCGACGCAGCGCATCGAGGGCGTGCGGCTCGACACGCTGCGAGTCACTGCGTCCACCGAAGGGGCCGTGATCCCCCGGCTCTACGGCCGGATGCGGATGGGCGGCAACATCATCTGGGCAACGGATTTCCGCGAGGAGACGAAGACCAGCACGCAGGGCGGCGGCAAGGGCGGCGGGGGCGGCAAGGTCAAGACGACCGAGTATCTCTACTACGCCAGCTTCGCCGTGGCGCTCTGCGAGGGGCCGATCACCGGCATCGGCCGCATCTGGGCCGACGGCAAGCCGATGGACCTCTCCGGCGTCACCTGGCGCTGGTATCCGGGCGACGAGGCGCAGACGGCCGATCCGTTCATCGCGGCCAGGATGGGCGCGGCGAACACGCCCGCCTATCGCGGCACGGCCTATGTCGTCTTCGAGGAACTGGCGCTCTCGACCTACGGCAACCGCCTGCCGCAGCTGTCCTTCGAGGTGTTCCGGCCGCTCGCCGATCCCGACACCGCCGAGGGGCTGACCCGTGTGGTCACCATGATCCCGACCTCGGGGGAGTTCACCTACGCGACGCAGGCCATCCGCAAGACCGATGGCGGGACGACAAAGGCGGAGAACCTGAACGCGCTGGCCGACTCCACCGACATGGTGGAGTCGCTGGACCGGCTGCAGGCGATGGCGCCCGCGGTCGAGAGCGTCAGCCTCGTCGTGGCCTGGTTCGGCGACGACCTGCGGGCGGGATCGTGCAAGGTGCGGCCGGGCGTCGAGGTGTCGGCCAAGTCGACCACGCCCGCCAGCTGGTCGGTGAATGGCGTCAGCCGCGCAAGCGCCTTCCTGGTCAGCCGCGACGACCAGGACCGCCCGGTCTATGGCGGCACGCCGTCCGACTTCGCCGTGGTGCAGGCGATCCAGGAGATGAAGGCGCGCGGGCTGCGCGTGACCTTCTATCCTTTCATCCTGATGGACGTGCCGCCCGGCAACACGCTGCCGAACCCGTATTCCGACAACGCTGCCGAGATGGGCCAGCCCGCCTTCCCCTGGCGGGGGCGGATCACCTGTTCGCCTGCAGTGGGGTTCGCCGGGACCGTGGACAAGACCGCCACGGTGGCAAGCCAGGTCGCGGCGCTGTTCGGCGCGGCCACGCCAGCGAATTTCAACGTCTCGGGCCAGTCGGTCGTCTGGACCGGCCCATCGGGCGACTGGGGCCTGCGCCGCATGGTCCTGCACTATGCCCATCTCTGCGCGGCCGCAGGTGGGGTAGACGCCTTCCTGATCGGCACCGAGATGCCGGGCCTCACCACCATCCGCTCGGGCGCATCCACCTATCCGGCCGTGCAGGCCTATCGGAATCTGGCCTCTGATGTCCGGTCCATTCTCGGGGCCGGAACGAAGATCGGCTACGCTGCCGACTGGTCGGAATATTTCGGGCATCAGCCGGGCGACGGCAGCGGCGACGTGTTCTTCCACCTCGATCCGCTCTGGGCCGATCCGGAGATCGATTTCATCGGCATCGACAACTATATGCCCCTGTCGGACTGGCGGGACGGGTTCGAGCATGCCGACGCTACCGCAGGCTGGCCTGCGATCTACGACCGGGCCTATCTTCAGGCGAACATCGCGGGCGGCGAAGGCTTCGACTGGTTCTATGCCTCGGCCGCCGATCGGTCCGCGCAGCTGCGGACTCCGATCGCCGATGGCGCCGCTGGCAAGCCGTGGGTCTTCCGCTACAAGGATCTGCGCGCCTGGTGGTCGAACCCGCATTACAACCGCCCGGGCGGGGTGGAGAGCGCGACGCCGACGGCATGGGCGCCGCAGTCGAAACCGATCCGGTTCACCGAGCTCGGCTGTCCCGCCATCGACCGGGGCACCAACCAGCCCAACGTCTTCTTCGATCCGAAGTCGTCCGAGAGCTTCACGCCGTATTTCTCGCGGGGCTGGCGCGACGATGCGATCCAGCGCGCCTATCTCGAGGCGAGCTATCTCTGGTGGGGTGAAGCCGCGAACAACCCGGTCTCCGTCGTCTATGGCGGCCGGATGGTCCATGTCCCGGAATGCGCCGCCTGGACCTGGGATGCACGGCCCTATCCTTTCTTCCCGGAACTGACCGGCGTCTGGACCGACGGGCCGAACTGGCGGCTCGGACACTGGCTGACCGGTCGGCTCGGCGCGGTGTCGCTCGCAGCACTCGTCCGGCACCTCTGCCTGCGCGCAGGGATGCCCGATGACCGGATCGATGTCACCGGGCTCTGGGGCGCGGTCGAGGGATACGCGATCGGCGCGCTGGAAAGCCCACGCGCCTCGATCACCACGCTGTCGCGGCATTTCGGCTTCGACGCGGTGGAGACCGAGGGGGTCATTCGTTTCATCATGCGCGGCCGGGCCTCCGTCGCCACCATCGCGCCCGACGAGATGGTGGCCACCCGCGAGGGTGACGTGCTGGAGCTGACGCGGGGCCAGGAGACCGAACTGCCGCAGGCGCTGAAGTGGCAACTGGCCCGCGCCGACGAGGACTACGACGCCGCGCTCGTCGAGGCACGGCGCATCACGGTCGACACGGCGCGGATCGCATCGGAGAGTTTCCCGACGGCGGTTCCGCCGGAAGAGGCGGAACGCCGCTGCCGTCGTGCGCTGCTCGAAGCCTGGACCGGGCGCGAGAGCGCGGCCTTCCGCCTTCCGCCCTCGCGGCTGGCGCTCGATCCCGCCGACGTGATCCGGCTCGCCCATGACGGGCGGGAGATCGAGTTCCGTCTCGTCTCCGTCGCAGATGCCGAGGCGCGCGGAGTGGAGGCGATCCGCCAGGACCGCGTGACCTACGATCTGCCGCCCGGCGATCCGCGTGCGGCCTCGCTGACGCGCCCGGTCGTGTTCGGTGCGCCCGACGCGATATTGATGGACCTGCCGCAACTGACCGAGGATCAGCCTGCTCATCGTCCCTTCGTCGCAGCCCATGCCGTTCCATGGCCCGGCGAGATGGCGGTGTTTCGCAGCGGCTCGTCCGATGGCTTCGAACTGCTGACCACCTTCGGCGGTCGGGCGAGGATCGGCGTCCTGGTTTCGGATTTCTGGTCGGGACCGACCGCGCGCTTCGATCTCGGCAACGTGCTGGTGGTCGATCTGCTGTCGGGCACGCTGGAGAGCGTGACCGATCTGGCGCTGTTCGGCGGCGCCAACGCACTCGCCGTCGAGAGCGCACCAGGCATCTGGGAAATCGTGCAGGCGGGGGCGGCCGAACTGATCGCACCGGGGCGCTATCGTCTCACCCGACTCCTGCGCGGGCAGCGCGGAACCGAGGGCGCCATGAGCAATCCGGTCCCGGCCGGGGCGCGGCTCGTGGTGCTGGACGCTGCGCTGGCGTCACTGCCGATCGCCGAAGCCGATCTCGGGCTTCCCTGGAACTGGCGTATCGGTCCGGCAAGCCGCCCGGTCAGCGACGAGACCTATGTTGCCGCGAGCTTCACGCCCGAAGGCAAGGGGCTCCGGCCGTTCGCGCCGACCCATGTCGAGCAGCCATGGCGCCGGGCGCGTGTGCCCGGCGATCTCACCATTCGCTGGACGCGCTGTGACCGCTCGCTTGTCGCCGACAGCTGGAACGCCGCCGAAGTGCCGATGAGCGAGGCATCCGAAATGTATGTCGTCGACATTCTCGACGGTTCAGTGGTCAAGCGATCCTTGACCACTGCTGCCACCAGCGCCGTCTACACTGGCGCCGACCAGGCCGCCGATTGGGGTGCGCCGCTCGAGCCCGGCGATGCGCTCACCATCCGCATCGCCCAGATCGGGCAGTTCCTCGGCGCCGGCGCTGCGCTCACCACCACCCTGGTTCTGACCATCGGAGACATCCATGTCCGACACCACGGCGCACCTGGCGCTGCCCTTCATCATGGCCGCACAAGCCCAGAAGCATGTCACCCACAACGAGGCGTTGCGGATCCTCGACGGCATCGTGCAGTTGTCCGTCAAGGATCGCGACCTGACCGCGCCGCCGGGAAGCCCCACAGACGGTGATCGCTACATCGTCGGCTCCGGCGCCACCGGCGACTGGGCTGGCTGGGACCTGAACGTCGCGCTCTTGACCGATGGCGCCTGGTTGCGTCTACCGCCGCGGGCCGGATGGCTTGCATGGATCGAGGACGAGGCTCTGCTGCTGGTCTACAACGGCGCGGGCTGGATTGGCACCACACCGGCGGCACTGCAGAACCTTGCCCTGCTGGGCCTGGGCACCACGGCGGATGCGTCCAACCCGTTCTCCGCAAAACTCAATGCCGCGCTCTGGACCGCGAAGGCCATCGCCGAAGGCGGCACTGGCGATCTGTTCTACACCATGAACAAGGAGGCCGCCGGTCGCGACCTCGGGCTCACCCTCCAGACCGCCTATGTCACCAAGGCGCTGATTGGCCTCTTCGGTTCGGACAGGTTCCGGCTGGCGGTCTCCGCCGACGGCAGCACCTTCTTCGACGGGCTGATCGTCGACAACGCCACCGGCATCGTCGACCAGCCCCGGCTGCCACGCTTCAAGGGCTACACCAACTACGACAACTATGTCGCCGTTGACATCTGGACGAAGATCGCCATCAACAACACCGACTACAATGACCAGAGCGCCTTTGAGGCCGCCAACAACCGCTTCGTCGCGCCGGTCGCCGGCACCTACCTCTTCGGCGCCACGCTGCTTTACAAGGTCAATTCCAGCACCACGGCGCGCATGCGCGGGCGGCTCGTGCTGAACGGCTCGACCGAAATCCGGGGATCACGCGGTGAAATCTCGGGCGATCATGTCTCCGAGGCAACCGCGCTCTGGCTGCAGACGATGATGGTGCTCAGTGTGGGCGACACTGTCGAGTTGCAAGGCACGTTCCGCGTGGCGGATGGGTATTTTGCCGCCGATCATACGTCTTTCTGGGGCTGCAAGGTCGGGTGACACGGAAGGTAGTGACCAGACGGGATGGCGCGGGATAGGCTCGTCCAATGAACACGGACGCCGAAAAACGGATCGCGGCCAAGCTCGCCAAAATTATGGCGATGCTTTGCGTGCGCAACACCCATATCGAGAACATCCATGCGGGCCTCACGCCCGTAACCCATACCGGGGACTGGAGCGATGTCATCGTGGTCGATGCCGATGGCAGGCGCATCCCGTGGACGGAGGTGTCGCATATCACCGACGAGGACATGCGTGAGCTGATGAGGCAGATCGTGAACCGGCTCTACACGTTCCACCTCTGCGCGGACGACCCAAAGCTGCAGGCCGAGATTGAAAAGTGGATGGCCGCCGCGGGGAAGTGGGACGAGCCTGAAATCGATCCGCAAATGATCAGACGCACGAATTACGAAAGCTGAACTTCGGCGTGGCATTCTCGGCGGGCAACTCAGCATCTCAGGCGACCACCGGATAGAACGGCCGCCCCCAATCCTCGTGCGGATTATCCATCATCAGGTCCACGAAGACCGGCATCAAGAAGGCAAGGATTGCGGCGCCGTCGCGCACCTGCGCCCTGTTCACCCCGCTGTTCCAGGTCGATCCGCCATGGACCAGCTGGTTGCGCAGGACATAGAGCCGGTCGAAGACGAAGCTCAGCACGCGGATGCTGTCGCCAGCCTGGAATGCCTGCGCGAAGCTGCGGGATGACGCCTTGAACCTCTCCTCCCAATCCTCAAAGCCGTCGATCCCGTTGTGGTGCTGCCAGAACGGATTGAAGACGTAGCGGTTTTCCATGAGCATTCGCACCGGACCCGAGAACCGCTGCCACAACGCCTTGTAGATCCGTCGTCCCCCGTCGCGCGCCACCAGCCTGCCGAAATAATCGACGAAGGCAGCCCGTTCGCCGGGTGCAACCGACTGGAACTCCCGCTCGTCCGCATAGGCGGCATTGAACGCGATCCAGAGGAAGATGAAGCGGGCGTCGTCGTCTTCGCCGCAGGCTTCCGCGCGTCCGATCCAGCTGATGGCACGATGGGCACGCAGACCCATGGTTTCAGGAAAGCCATCGCGGATGGCGCGCTGCTTGGTTTTCAGCGCCGCGTGGTCGAGAATATCCGTCATTCACAATCCCCCTCTGAAAATCCGGTCACGGCAAGGCGTCGAAATCCGGCCGCCGATATCCATCGACCAAGGCCCGCAGCCCGTCTGGCGCAAGCACCTCGACCTTGTCGCCCCATTGATAGAGATGCCAGGCCATTTCCAGCCACCCCGCCGCCGTGAAGCGGACAATCAGTCTGCCGTCGTCCTGTGGCTCGAGCACCTGTGTCGGGTGAAAACGGAATTCGGCAGCGCGCTCGGCGGCCTCGGGTGCGAAACGCCAGACCACCTCGCCATACTGTGCGGGATCCTGATAGACGCCGAATGCCTTGGCGGCGTAGTCCTCAAGGGTGAACCCCGGTGCGAAGGCAAAGCTTTCCTCCAGCACTTCGGCGGCATGGATCCGATCCATGCGGAAGTTGAGGATGGTCCCGCTGCGTGATGGCTGGCGGGCCACAAGATAGCTGCGGTGACCCAACAGCAACCCGTGTGGTTCGATTACCCGGGGCGCGGCGTCAGCTGATCCATAGGTGACGCGCAGGCGAAACGGCCCTCGCAGCGCCTCGATCATGGCGTCAGTTACTGCAGGGTGCAGGGTGACGGTCGGACCGGGACGCATGACCTGACCCAGACCTGCCAGCACCGCCTCGGCATCGGCTTCGGACCGCGTTGCATCGCGCGGGCTCAACCGCGCCAGCAGCCCATCACGCAGATCCTCGAGCGCGCGGGCGTGGTGAAATCGCCCCTGAGCCCGGGCGTCGCGGGCAGCGATCTCCAATGCCTCAATGGTCGTTTCCTGTCGTGGTTGCAGACGTTCGGGCGGCGGTGTTTCCAGCCGCCAATACCGTCGGCGATCTTCGTCATCCACGGTCGTGACATTGGCGAATGCGGTGTCCAGCGCCTCGGTCATCCGTTGCGCCGTGCGGTGCGAGACCCCGAACTCGGCGCAGATGTCCTCAAGGCTGACGCCGCCACGCCGGGAAGCGGCCATTCTGGGCGAGCCGGAGCAGATCCTGAGCCTTGGCGAAAGACATTTGACCTCTATGTCAGGAATTGACACCATTATAAGCTATTGATGGACTTGCGGTCTGTCGAGGCGATTCCCTCGGGGATCGAGTCTCGCAAGTATTGGAGCAGTAATGAGGGACCTCGACAGCCAAATCCTTCTGTCCGCCTCAGACCTCATGCGCTTCATGGGATGTTCGCACGCGACGACCCTCGATCTGGCGCATATGCGCGGCACCGGCCCGGAGCCGCGAGAAGACAGCGAGGACGTTGCACTGCTGCAGAAGCAGGGCGACGCCCACGAGGCCGCGCATCTGGCAAAGCTGGGCGCGGCGGGTCGTGGTGTCGTGGAGATTGTGCGAGGCAACCTTGCGACCGACGCCGAAACCACGCGCGCGGCGCTGGCGGCCGGGCCGGAGGTCGTTTTCCAGGGCGCTTTCCTGTCAGGCAACTGGGGCGGCTGGTCGGATTTCCTGGAACGGGTGGAGCGTCCCTCGGCGCTTGGGGATTTCAGCTATGAGGTGACCGACACCAAGCTCAAACGCCGCCCGCACCCGAAACATGTGCTGCAACTGGTGCTCTATTCTGATTTGCTGACCGAGGTTCAGGGCGTGGCGCCCGAGTTCGCCCATGTCGAATTGGGGGACGGCACTCGCGCAACCCTCCGGCTTTCGGACTACGCAGCCTATGCCCGCATGGCGCGACAGCGCCTTGAAGCCTTTGTGGCCGACCCGCAGCCGACCCGTCCTACGCCGCGTGCCGACTGTGGTCTTTGCCGCTGGGGCGACCATTGCGCCGATGTCTGGCAGGCCGAGGACAGCCTGTTCAATGTCGCCAACATCAGCCGTGGACAGGTGAAGAAGTTGGAAGCTGCGGGCATCCGGACTATGGAAGCCCTCGCCAAACTCGATCATCCGATCCGCGGCATGGCGGGAAACACGCGTCTTCGCCTGATGACGCAGGCCCGCTTGCAACACGCCCGCAAGACCGGCGCGCCAGCGTTCGAACTGCGCGCCCCGGAGCCTGGCAAGGGGTTTGACCTTTTGCCCGAACCGCAGGCCGGTGATCTGTTCTACGACATCGAAGGCGATCCACATTTTGAGGGCGGCCTCGAGTACCTGCACGGCGTCTGGTTCGACGGCCAGTTCCGTGCGTTCTGGGCGCACGATCATGCGGCCGAGGCACGCGCTCTCGCTGAACTGCTGGAGTTCTTCCGTGCGCGACTCACGGCTTATCCGGACGCGCGCATCTATCACTACGCGCCCTATGAGATCACGGCACTTCGGCGATTGACCACGAAATATGGGACCGGCGAGGCTTTCCTCGATCGGCTACTGCGGGAGCGGCGGTTCGTGGATCTGTTCGCCGTCGTGCGCGGCGCGTTGATCGGGTCCGAAGCCAACTATTCCATCAAGTCTATGGAGGCCTTCTACGGCCGCAAGCGCGATGGTGAGGTGAAGACGGCGGGCGGTTCGGTCGTGGCCTATGAACGCTGGCGCGAGACTGGCGAGCAGCAGATCCTCGACGAGATCGAGGATTACAACCGCGTCGACTGCATTTCGACCGAGGAGCTGAGGGATTGGCTGGTCGGCATTCGCCCCAGCAGCCCCTGGCCGTCGCTCGGTCAGGATGCGGGCATGAAGGAGGCGGAGGAGGACGCCGACACGCAAGAGCTGCGTTCGGCCCTGGCGGCCTCTGACCTGTCCGACGACCGGAAGGAGATGCTGTTCAACCTCGGCCTCTTCCACAAGCGCGAGGCGAAGCCCGCGCAATGGGCGGTGTTCGACAGCGTTGGCAAGGATGAGGATGATCTGATCGACGATCTCGACGCGCTTGCCGGGCTCGAGGCTGTGGGCGCGGCTGAGCCCGTGAAACGCTCGATGGCACGCACCTATCGCTTCCCACAGCAGGAGACGAAGTTGCGGGGCGGTAGAAACGCGACCGTGCCGGTCCTTGACGGGCCGCCTGCCACAATCAGCATCATCGATCTTGATCGGACTTCGCGCGAGATCACCCTCAAGGCCGGGGCGGCGAAGGCGCATCTTCTGACGGACCGTCTGACCCTGCACCCGGACTGGCCGCTGAATACCGACGTCATCGCCACCGCCCTGCACGATGTGATCGCTGATCAGTGTGGCTCCCGCGCCTACCGGGCGGTCGATGACCTTCTGTCCCGCACGGCGCCCCGCCTGACGACCGGCACGCTGGAACCTGTCACCGATCCGGTTGCGGGCACCATTGCCGCCGTGGGCGCCATGGATGAAACCGTCCTGCCTATCCAGGGGCCGCCAGGCACAGGCAAAACCTATGTCACCGCCCGGGCGATCCTGTCGCTCGTGCGGCAAGGCGCACGTGTCGGCGTGACATCGAACAGCCATGAGGCCATCCGCAACGTGCTGATGGGTTGCCTTGCCGCTCTGGAAGATGTGGACCTGCCGATCACTCTCGACCTCGTCCATAAGACTTCGGGAGACGAGGACAGCTATCCCGATGATTGCCCCGTCCGTCGCACGACCGACAATGCCGAGGCCGCTGGTGGCCGGCAGGTTGTTGGAGCGACTGCGTGGTTCTTCTCCCGCGATGAGAATGTGCAGGCCTTCGACTGGCTCTTTGTGGACGAGGCCGGTCAGGTCGGACTGGCCAACATGGTCGCCATGGGCCGGGCGGCACGCAACATCGTGTTGGTCGGCGACCCGCGCCAGTTGCCGCAGGTCATACAGGGCGCGCATCCTGAACCGGCGAACCTCTCCTGCCTCGACTGGATGCTGGGCGATCATGCGACGGTGCCGCCGGACCGCGGCATTTTCCTGCCTGTTTCACGGCGGATGCATCCGGACGTCTGCCGGTTCATTTCCGACCAAGTCTACGAGGGGCGGCTGACCAGTTACCCTGACACTGCGCGCTAGGTCGTGGCTGGGACCGCGTTTCCCCCGGCGGGTGCGTTCTGGGTGTCGGTTCCGCATGAGGGCAATGCCCAGATCGCGCCAGAGGAAGTCGCGGCCATCCAGGCTGCCGTCCACCAACTGCTGACGGGTACCTGGACAGAGAAGGACGGCACGACGCGTTCCATGCGCCAGTCCGACATCATCGTGGTCGCGCCCTACAACGCACAAGTGAACGGTCTGCGCGACGCGCTGCCCGACGGCATTCGCGTCGGCACCGTGGACAAGTTCCAAGGTCAGGAAGCGCCTGTCTGCCTAGTCTCGATGACAGCGTCATCGGCCGAAGAGACGCCGCGGGGCATGGACTTCCTGTTCTCCCTCAACCGGATCAACGTGGCTGTCTCGCGCGCCAAGGGGCTGGCGCTGGTCTTCGGCGCGCCGCGTCTGCGCGAAGCGAAATGCGAGACTGTCGAGCAGATGCGGCTGGTGAACACGCTCTGTGCTCTGCCAGTATTCAAACAGAACGAAAGAGGAAGTGCATGAGCGAGAACGAGTGGTTTGTAATGCGTCCGCAGAAGGCTCAGGCCTATGGCCGCCCCGAGGCTGGTGGCTTCCTTGT
This sequence comes from Aquamicrobium terrae, assembly GCF_040545735.1. Lineage (GTDB taxonomy): Bacteria > Pseudomonadota > Alphaproteobacteria > Rhizobiales > Rhizobiaceae > Mesorhizobium > Mesorhizobium terrae_A. The sequence goes on along the minus strand of NZ_JBEPML010000002.1, from coordinate 310,975 downwards.
TCGCAAGGGCTCGACGGCGATGCGGGAAGGCTCCCCTCGTGTGAAGCGGGATCGCGAGGAGCGTGACCGCTTGGTTCGGCAAGGGGTCCTCGTACCGGATAGTGACCCGGAATTGTACCGTTTCTCGCGCGATCACCTCTTCAGCAGCTCCAGTGTGGCTGGGGGCATCGTCAAGGACGGCAATTGCAGCGGCCCGCAAAGCTGGCGCAGGCCCAGTGATGGCAAGACGATCAAGGACGTCCTAGGGTGAGTAACGTCGGAACCAACACCAGAGACTCGGGTTCTAAATCAGATGTAGTTGTAGGCAGCGTGGCCGAGATCGAATACGTCAAGTCGCTTGCGGCGCGGAAAATCCGCGGTTTCAGGGGGACAATTGATGAACGGGGTGAATATCTTGACGAGGTATACCAAAGCAACGCGAGGCTCACCGCGAATATTGCTTCCGACTACCGTGACCGGTTTCTCATCGAGCTGATCCAGAATGCCTACGACGCCCATCCAGTGGGAACCCGGGATGGTCAGATAAAAGTCATTCTCGATATGCGAGAAGGCGAGTTTGGCACCCTCTTTGTCGCAAACAAGGGGCGGCCCTTCGCCGAAGAGAATGTTAAAGACCTCTGTGACATTGGGCTTTCGCGGAAGCCCTTGGGCGAGTCAATCGGCAATAAGGGCCTCGGTTTCCGCAGTGTGGTGCAGATCACGGACGCACCCTCCGTCTATTCACAGTCTGTAGCGACAGCGTCAGAGAACCATTTTTCAGGGTTCTGTTTCAGGTTTGCGGGGCCTGACGACTATGCGGAGCTGATTGACAATCGCAGACATCTTCAACTCGCTAGTCGCGATCTTCCGATATTCCACATCCCCATCTGGATCGACGAGCAAACTCGATCGATTCGTGACTTTGCCGAAGAAGGCTTCTCCACCGTCATTCAGTTACCGTTGCGCGATGCAGTGGCCACGGAGTCGGTACGGCGGCAAATCATTGATCTGCATGACCAAAAGGTTCCGATGTTGCTCTTCCTGGAGCGCGCGTCTTCGCTAGCCGTTCGCATCGTGGCCGAGGCCGGGCAAATAGAGACCGAATTGGCTTTTACCCGATCGGAAGACGTTGACAACTTGGCAGGCTTGCAACTTGCGCGCGTTGACTTGGGAGGCGCGGGAACGTTCTTCATGGCGCGGCGGCTTGTAGCCGAGTCCAAGATGAAGGACGCCATCGAGAAGGGGATCGCCCGCAAGGAATTGAACGAGCATTGGGAGAGGTGGGCAGGCGATGGAGAAGTAGCGGTCGCAGTTCGTCTCGACGCCGTCGTCCAGACACCACGGCTTTACACCTTTTTGCCAATGGGCGAACAAGCTAACGCCCCGTTCGCTGGCCATCTTCATGGCAGCTTCTTCCCCTCGTCCAACCGAAAGCATCTGAACGCCCGCATCGAGCTAAACGCCCTTTTGCTGACGGAGGCTGCATCTCTTGCCGCTGAGGCGATTGACCATTTAGTCAATTTTCCTTCAGGCAAGACAGCCGAGTGGCTGACAAGTAAGGAGCGCGCGACCGCAGTTGTCGATCTGCTGTGCTGGGCTCAGGTAGGAAGCCTGGAAACTGATGAGGACCTTCCAGCAAAAGTGGCCGACCGTCTCACCGTGCTTTTTGGTGTTGATGACTTCCAGGACGCTCCTCTCGTGCCTTGTCTGGCACCTAGGACGGAAGCGCATCTGCTGACGTGGCAACCACCAACATCTGCACGTCGATGGCCGGAAGGACACGCGGTATTCTCGGCAGAGGTCGCCGCGGAAGCTGCGGACCGCATCAAGTTTCGACCGATATGGGATCAACTGGCTGACCGGCTGGAGCAGCTTGACAGATTCCTTGCGGAACATGCTCACAGCTACCCAGGGCTCCCCAAAGCTGATGAGCGCGTGCGTCTTGTGAGCATCGTTGCAAAGACTATCAGCTCTGAGCGCAAGCCGACAAAGTCCAAGTGGCTGCAATACTATTCTGAACTCCCCACTTTCATGGGCAAGGACGGCAGGCACTTGGCAGGGTCGCCGGTACTCTTGGGTGACGATGGTGATCTCCACGCAGCAATGGCGAGCGAACCCCGTCAAGCTGCTAGCGACCAGACAACTCGCCGTCGCCGCACACCCCAAACAGCGGTATTTTCGCCGCCCGATCCGCGTAGGGTCGATGGTGAGGATGACCTAGATGTTGAGCCGCCCAAGAAACTTTCGCGACGTTTCGCGTTTCTCTCACCGACATTGCCATGGCACGGAGAGCTGGCCCCTGCGCGTAGCTATCTAGAGCAGCACAGACTCGTCGAGGAATTTGATCGCGACGCGATCCTGGCGCACCTCTCCCGAACTCTCCAGCGTGAGCGAAATAAGGAGGTACTTAAAGGCGGCCTGAGATGGGCATTTCAACTCTGGAGGCAACCACGGGCTTACGGCCGTGCCTTTCGGATGCAATCTCAGCATCGTTTCAGTGTGCCAACATTGGATGGAAATTATATCCCAGCAGGGGAGGCGATCTTCTCTGCCGGCTGGCCAAAAGAAACTGCGGGTGAGCTATTACAGTCATTCTTGGACACTGCCCCGCAGGGGCTTCCCGATATTGAAAGATTGGCACATCGCCGATTGGCTGCGCCTGACCATCCTGCATTTCGAGGACGTTGGATCGACGACTGGGTTCAGTTTTTGGCGGAGCTTGGTGTTGCCTCCGGCTTAAAACCGGAAATCAGAAGTGCCAAGAAAACAAACTTTCCCGCATACGAAGTTTCAAATTTTTCCTTTTTAGAAAACTACGGTATCCCAAAAGAATTCGGAAGTCAGTGGAGCGAAGCGATTGCGTCGCTGAACCCGTCGCTTCTTCATCTTCCGTCCGGCACGACTTACGTGATTAATGGAGACCTGTCTTGGCTCCCGGGCCAAGCGGATGTTGATGCCTTTTCGCCGAAGTGCGCAGCTTGTTACGCAATGCTTGTCCTAAGATGGCTTTCTGAGACTTCTAATTTTCCGTCAGAGGTTGAGGTTCACCACCACTTTACCAGATGGGCAGATCGGAGGGATTGGCCGTCACCAGCAATGGCATTTCTAGTCTCAGCGAAATGGTTTCCAATCGAGGATCCAGGGCCTTCTGGCGCAGAGCCAGTCGTTGTGCGACCATCCGAGGTATGGATGTTCGATGGTGGCAGCGAACGCTTTGTGCCATTTCTTCGACGACCAGTCGTTTCCATCCGACGTCAACTGGAACGGGCATCCGAACGGCTAATCCAAAATCTCAAAGTCCACGCAGGGCTGCGCATCTTCAATGATCCTGCGGTCCTGCCGGCCCAGTTGGAGTTCCTTGCACAGCAATATGTTGGCGAGGGATTTGACAGATTTTTTGAACGCCATCTCATCAATTTATACAATCGGAGTTGGTTGCTACTTGCCAACGAAGCCACCGATCTCGATCGGAAGGCAGCTCCATCGCGTATCCTGGCGAAAAGAGGGCAAGTTCTACACCTTGTCACGATGCCTCAGCAGGCCGGTGAAGAGGGTGAAGTCGTTTATGTTTGTGATACTGAGCGTGAGGGGGATGTCAGCCTGCTCGAAGCCAGTGGAAGGCTATTTTTCGATCTGAAAGAAGGAGAGCCCAAACGCATAGGCCAGCTGTTGGAAGCGCTCTATGGTAATGCGGTGAGGCGGCTTTCGAACGTAGAATATTCGCTCCTCGCAGACGGCCGCGATATTGAACTTAGCGATGTAACGCCTCTCCTAACTATATGCCCTCAGCTGCGAGCGATGCTGGCGATCGCGATGGAGGCGCTAAACGGCACAGAGGCACAGCGTCTTCCGTCTGACCGCACCCTTGTTCTGGCACGACTTGAGAGACTGCTGGCCAAAAAAGCCGGCAAGCTAAGCTTCAACATCGACGGCATTGACGTGTCTGCTGACGAAGACACAAGCGCTTTCCACTTCCGGCTTTCAAGTGGTGAATCGGTGGTTGTGGTTGGAGCTGGAGGTGACTGGTCCTGGGATGTCTTGGATCGCTGCATGCCTGCGATAGCCGAGGCAGTAGGTTATCGATCTCTCGCGCCACACATGAGGTTGTTGGTGGCGCATGTCCGGAACCTAGGAACCCTTCGAGAAGCGGTGTCGGCGCCGTTCGATGATCTGAAGCGTTTCGCGAGTGTCTTGCAGCTGTCTCATACTGCAGCGGAGGCCGCGCGTGCCACAATAAGTGCTGGATTGGAGCGCGTGGCACCCTGGATAAGAGCAGTGCTGCACCTGGTGGCAGGACCACAAGCACTTCAAGAATTCGACGAAGAGGGTGCCGATGTCCTTAAGGATGCACTTGCTCTCGAACTCGCGCTCTCGAAACTGCTGAATGAAATGGCTATCACTGCTGACAAGGTCGTAGAAGTGGCCCGGACCGCACTTGGCCCTAAGGATTTCCGCGAGGGGCTCCGGCTCGATTTTGCTGACTTCAATTCGAGCTTGATAGCGCTCGGAATGGAACCAGAAGCGTACCCTGACACCCACAGATCGCGCCTCGAAAACTTCATCCGTGTGAAGGAGGTAGAGATAACGAATTGTCTTCGAACGACTACTGCGATGCGTCTGAAAAGTATGCAACCAGCAGAGACCTATGGCGAACTCCGGGGGAGCTTTAGAAACTTGGTGCCGGATCCTAAATGGCTGCTGGAGTTCGAAGAGCCGCCGCAACATGCTCTCGCAGCACTTGTGAACTCATGGCTTGCGGAACATGAGGCGCCGCCACTTGGTCATGCTGCCAAGAACCTTTCTCCTCTGTCCGAAGTACGCACGCACAATCACAAGTTTGTTCGAGAATTTATACTAGAGGCTGCGCCTATCGTGCGTGCATGGTGCGCGAAGAACGAGCCGGACGGGTCTACATCCGCTTTGCTTGCGGATGATGAAGGTAATCATGTTCGCAAGCGCCTCGACGACGTTGGTGTCCTAGATTTCCAGCCGTTGGACCAGAATGCGCTGTTGAGATGGCTCCGTGTGCTTGAACTTTGGCCAACGGCGATGCCGCTCGCACTCGATCTCGAGGGGCTGGGACTCTCTGAGGGAGACCTGTCGACGGAGAGCGTACGAGCTCGCGAGGCCAATGAGGAGCGGAAGAGAGAAGCGCGCTCCGTCCCTTTCAACGGTCGTTTTATCGACCCAATCGGCGCCGACCTGTTTCAGATATCAGAAGAACTTGGTCGGACTCTTTCGACAAAAGTGTTGGGGAGGTCGCTCGGAACAATAACCGATCTTGCAGAACCCGACGGGTCCCCGACATCCAAGCCAAAAGAAGCAGGCGACCGCTCCCCCAAAGGCCGCAGACCGCGAGTTCCGGAAGAGAAAACGGAACTCATCGGTCGGCTTGGCGAAGTGACGATCTACCATTGGCTTAAGAAAATTCTACCCAATCAAGATATTGATGCGGCGTGGCGCTCAGAAAACGGCGAACTGATCACTGGCCGCAAGGGTCGAGACGGGTTGGGATACGATTTCGAGGTAAGCTACCGCAACCAGATCTGGCAGATCGAAGTAAAAGCTAGTCTTGACGATCCTCAGTCGTTTGAGATGGGCGAAACTGAGGTAGCAGCTGCACGAGCCGCAGCACGACCACGAAGCGGCGTCCAGTATAAGATTGCCTACGTCAGCTACGTCTCTGAACCCGCGCGAGCGATGATCGAAATGCTTCCAAACCCTATGTCTGAAGACGGGGCGCGTGTCTTAGAACTCCGCGGCGAGGGCATTCGATACGGCTTTCGTCGCAGCAAATCATGAGGGGCGGCACACCACTTCTCGTCCTGGAGAAGGTTGGATATCAGGCCCATCCCCTCCGCCATCGCTGTCGATTGCCCTCTGTCATCCGATGTTGCCGCCGGCGCCGCGTTCCAACGGGCGTGCGGATCCTGGGCGGGGTGTTGGGCCACAAGCGGCGATGGGTAGCAGGGGCCGAAGGGGTGCTGATAATGATCGCCCGCAGGCTTCTGGGGTAGGCTACTCCGCGTTTGCCAGCTTTGCCAATGTCGACCGCGAGGGGGCGAAGAAGGTGGTGCCTGTCCGGGCTGTGGAAAAGTCCAGAAGCCGGTCGTATGCGCCTTTCGGTTCACCGATGAACATGCGCTGCAGCATCTTTTCGATCACCCAAAGCCGGCGGGTATAGCCTATGAAATAGGTTCCGAACTCACGCCGCCCCGGGCTGCCGAACGGCATATTGTCCCGCAGGATATCATGCTCCACGCCCTGCGGGTCGACGATGGTGGCCAGGCTCTTGTGCGATTTCTGGTTTGCTGCCTGATCGTCGAGCTCGATGTTGTCCACCTTGGTGCGGCCGATGATCTTCTCCTGTCGGTCGGCGCCGATCGCCTTCCATGCGGACAGGTCGTGCAGGTATTTCTGGGTCACCACATAGCTTCCCCCGGCGAATTCGCGATCCTCTTCCCCGACCAGCGCCGATTCCGGAATGTCCTGTCCCACCGGGTTCGCGGTTCCGTCGACAAAACCAAGAAGATCCCGCGCGTCGAAATAACGGAAGCCCCAGGTCTCATCGACGATCCGCACCGCGTCACCGAGTGTGTCAAGCAGCAGCCTGGCGAATTCGAAACACAGGTCGGCGCGCTCGGCCCGTATGTGGAACAGCAGGTCGCCCGGCGTCGACGGGGCCTTGTGAACAGGGCCATCGATCGGAGAGAACGGCTTGAGTTCAGCCGGCCGGCTGGAAGGAGAGAGCCGGTCCCACAGGGCGGACCCGATCGCCGCGATGCAGGACAATTTGCCGTCCAGGTCGCGAAAGCCAACGGTTTTGATGAGGTCGTCCAGCCCGCCGAGTGTCGCGCGGACGCTGGCAATCGCGTCATTGCCGTCCATGGTTTCGACGACCAGGAAGATGGCACTGCGCGAAAGCGGAGCTTCGATGCTCTGGGCGTCGATTGGCACCCGATCCCAGGTATGTCCCGCCATGGCCGCTCCGGCGTTGTGACGCGGCGCTCACATGCCGTCCGCTCGAAAACATTTCTATATCGGAAAGCGCGCTATTTCCAACCCGCCCGCTTCAGCCGAAAGCCGCATTCCCCGGTCCGGCCTCGTTACGGAGTGAAAGAAGCTTTGACCGCAGTGGCATTGACCTCACGGTCATGGACTTCATGATGCGCGCCCGGCGGGGACAACAAGAAGGGACCATGAATGACCCGCAAGATCCAGCTTCTCGCCGCATTGGGCCTGACATTGATCGCCGTCACCGCCTGCAGCCAGACGGAGACGACCAGTTCGGTCCCGCCTCCCGGCGCGACGGAAGCTCCTCCTCCGCCTGGTGCCGGCGTCATGGCACCCAGCGACACGGTCGCGCCCGCCCCTTCCGGCACCATGTGATCCGCACCTCATCGGCCGGTCGTGCTCCACCAATCGAGGCATTGTTTCGACAGGCCCGAGGAAAGCTCCTCGAAACGAAGATCGAGACGGAAACCCGCCCGGCTGAGGCCGGGCGGGCCTTTGTTTCAGTCAGGCGCAGACGGCCGGAACTCAATGGGCGGTCTGCGAATGTTCGCCGCCCGGCTTCGATATGCCGCCGAGGGCCCTTCCGGCATTGGTGGCGTCGCCGTTGGTGGCGAGGTCTCCCAGCGAGACGATGCCCACCAGCCGCTTTTCCCGGTTGAGCACCGGCAGCCGCCGCACCTGTATGTCGCCCATATTGTCCAGGACGCTGGCAACCTCCTCGTCCTCGAAGCAATATTTGACGTCGGTCGACATGACATCTTTGACGGGCGTGTCCGGTCCCATTCCCGAAGCCACGCCGCGAACGGCGATATCGCGATCGGTGATCATCCCGACGAGCCTGTTGTCGTCGGCGACCGGAAGCAGGCCGATATCGAGGCTTGCCATTGCCCGGGCGACATCCCTGAGCTTTGCCTCGGGGCCGGCAAACCGGACGTCCCTGGTCATGCATTCGCTTACTCTCAACGGATTTCTCCCTGTGTTCCTCACCCCACGCTGCCCCGGGTGAGTGAGGCCAATGAGGGGCGGGGAGAATCGTTCCAACAAATCTTGACGGAATGAGAGACGGCGGCCGCGGCCTGTCGTGGCGAAAGCCGTCCTGGGCACCGCATAAGGTTCGCGACCCCGGTCAAACAGCCCGTTCCAGAAGGCAATTCGTCACGAAATGGCCACATCGGCGGCAGTTTCTCGTCGCAATGATCATGTCAGTTGCGCGTGCGTGCGGTGGGGCCAATCGGAAAAGGCAAATCCATGCGCAAAACAGTAATGATCCTCGCCAGCGTCACCTTGTTCGGAACTGCCGGCGCTGTCCTCGCGCAGGAGGCATCTCCCTCTCAGCAGCCGGCCAATCCGCCCGTGACGGCTCCGGCCATCCAGCGCGTCAACGTCATCGATGTGAGCGAACTGCCACAGGAGACGCAGGCGCAGGTCAACAAGATCGTGGAAGAAACCAGCAGCGAGAGCATGCAGCAATTGCACAGCATGGTCGAAGCCTCGCCCGAGGCGAAGTCGGCCCTCGATGAAAAGGGTGCCAAGTCCACTCAGGTCGTGGCCACAAGCATGGGCGCGGATGGCACGCTGACGCTGATCACGAAGAAGAACAGCTGAAGCTGGTGGCCGACTACGACGAGTTACGCCGTGCTTTAAAGACCATGACCCCGGCTTCGGCCGGGGTTCTTGGTTTCGGCAGGCGGCAAGTTTCCTCGCCGGCCGCGACTATCCGGTTCGGCTTCTTGTCCTATTCCTGGATGTCCGGCTCCACTAGCCTTGCCAGGTTCCGGAGTGAATCCTGCCAGCCGAGATAGCAGGCCTCGGCTGGAATGAGGTCGGGGATGCCTGCCTGTTCGATGTTCAGTTCCGTGCCGACCGAGACCTTCGTCAGGGTCACGATCACCTTCATCTCGCCGGGCAGGTTGGGATCGTCGAACTTGTCCGTGTAGCTCACCCGCTCGCCCGGGACGAGTTCGGTATATTCGCCGCCGAAGGCATGGCTTTGGTCCGTCGTGAAGTTGCGGAACGACATGCGGAAGGTGCCTCCGGTTTTCGGCTCAAGGTGATGCACGGTGCAGGCGAACCCGTTGGGCGGCAGCCATTTCGCGAGTGCATCGGCCTCTATGAAGGCGCGGTAGACCTTCTCCGGGCTCGTTGCCAGAACGCGATGCAGGCGGACGGTACTGGGCATGACATGTGTCCCTTCTGATTGGATTGGCGATCAACGCTCCTAGGACGAGCACGGTTTCGCCAATCCGACAAATTGGCCCGGATTTTTTTGCAGCTGCGGTGCGGAGCGGGCTACAATTGTCCGGCCCGCAACTGTTCCGCGCTCCTCGGGGAAAGCAGGCCGGGAGGAACATCGAACACCGTCTTGGCGCCGAACTGGCCCATGGCGTGCAGGCGATGCACGGCCCGCGCATAGGCCACCAGCACGCTGGCCGTGAACTCCGGATTGCTGTCGAGCTTGAGGCTGTATTCGATCGTCTGCGTGGTGTTCGCCGAGGTTTTGCCGCTGCGGATGACGAAGCCGCCATGCATCATCGCCGCGTGATTGCGGGCAAGCTCTTCAGCGCTGATGAAATTCACGGTGGTGTCGTAGTCGGCGAAATAGTGCTCCATGGTGACGATCGCCTCGCGCACCGGTCCCGGTTCGACGCCGTCCTGGAGCACCACGAAGCATTCGCGCCGGTGCTTTTCGCGGGTTGCCAGCGCCGGCCGCGATCCGTTGCGGGCCCGCTCCATGGCAGCCGGGACGGGGCGTGTATATTGCACCGCGCCCGCCACGCCGGGAATGCGGCGCACGGCGTCCGAATGGCCCTGGCTCAGCCCGTCGCCCCAGAAGGTGTAGGTTTCGCCGTCCGGCAGCAGGGCCTCGCCCAATATGCGGTTGATCGAGAACATGCCGGGGTCCCAGCCGGCCGAGATCAGCGCGGTGCGGCGATTGGCCTTTGCCGGGGCGTCCACCGCGGTAAAATATTCCGGAATGCGGGCATGCGTGTCGAAACTGTCGACCGTGTTGAAGAGGGCTGCATATTCCGGCCCTTGCCGGGGGAGGTCTTCCCGGGAACCGCCACACAGGATCAGCACGTCGATCCGGCCGGCATGTCCGGGCTGGGTTTCCATGGCGAACACCGGCGTGCCGGGCTGGCGGGGGCGAAGCTGTTCGGGCGGACGGCGCGTGTAGATGCCGACGAGCTGCATGTCGGGATTGTGGCCCATGGCCGCCTCGACGCCGCGCCCGAGGTTTCCATGGCCGGCAATGGCAACGCGAATGGGTTCGGTCATGTTCATGATCGTGTTCCTGATGCTGGGGAATGGTCCCTCGAAGCACCGGGGAACCGAAAGACGGGGAGGGGATAGCAGATCGCCTGCCCATATCAAGGCAAGTCCCACGGCAGTCCCCGCCTGGGGAAACAGGCGATCAGACCCGGTACGGATTTCGGGCGCGGTCATCAAATTCCTGAACTTGTCCTATGGTGCGGCGCCCGGCTTTGCGCTAGAAGCCGGCATTTCGCTCAAACAGGGCTCCAAGGAGTTGGACATAATGCTGAGAGGCTCGCTCACCGCGCTCGTAACGCCGTTCGACCAAGACGGGCGTTTCGACGAGAAAGCCTTTCGCGCCCTGGTCGAGTGGCAGATCGAGGAAGGCACCACCGGGCTGGTTCCGGTCGGCACCACGGGCGAGTCGCCCACGCTCTCGCATGAGGAGCACCGCCGGGTGGTCGAGGTTTGCGTCGAGGTGGCGAAGGGCAGGGCTCCGGTGGTGGCCGGGGCCGGTTCCAACAACACCAAGGAAGCGATCGGGTTGGTCAAGCACGCCGAAAGCGTGGGCGCCGATGCCGTGCTGGTGGTGACGCCCTATTACAACAAGCCCACCCAGCGCGGCCTTTACGAGCATTTCGCCGCCGTCGCCCAGGCCACCACGCTGCCGATCATCATCTACAACATTCCGCCGCGTTCGGTGATCGACATGACGCCGGACACGATGGGCCGCCTGGCGCACGACTTCAGGAACATCGCCGGCGTGAAGGACGCGACCGGCAAGGTCGAACGCGTTTCGGAGCAGCGCGCCACCTGCGGCAAGGATTTCATCCAGCTTTCGGGCGAGGATGCCTCGGCGCTCGGCTTCAACGCCCATGGCGGCGTCGGCTGCATTTCCGTCACTGCCAATGTCGCGCCGCGCCTGTGCGCCGAATTCCAGCAGGCGACGCTGTCGGGCGACAGCGCCCGCGCGCTGGAATTGCAGGACCGGCTTTTGCCGCTGCACAAGGCGATCTTCACCGACACCGGCGTCGCCGGAGCCAAATATGCGCTGTCGCGGCTTGGCCGGATCGCGAACGTCGTCCGCTCCCCGCTGGTCACCGCGGAGCCGGAAACGGAAGCGAAGATCGACGCGGCGATGAAAAGCGCCGGCTTGATAAACTGAGGCCGATGCGCCATCTGTGCGCATCATGAGCCAGAACCGGAAAGCCGATCCCAACAACAAGGTCGCCGCGGAAAACCGCAAGGCGCGCTTCTCCTATGAGGTTCTCGACACGCTCGAGACCGGGCTGGTACTGACCGGAACGGAGGTGAAGTCGCTGCGCGGCGGCCAGGCCAACATCCAGGAATCCTACGCTTCCGTGGAAGGCGGCGAGCTGTGGCTCATCAACTCCTATCTGCCGGAATATCTGCAGGCCAACCGCTTCAACCATGAGCCGCGCCGCCGCCGCAAGCTGCTGGTCTCGAAGCGCGAACTGGCGCGGCTGGCGCAAGGCGTCGACCGCGAAGGCATGACGCTGGTGCCGCTGAAGATCTATTTCAACGATCGCGGCCGCGCCAAGCTTCTGCTCGCCGTGGCCCGCGGCAAGAAGCTGCACGACAAGCGCGAGACAGAGAAGCAGCGCGACTGGAACCGGGAGAAGGGGCGGCTGCTTAAGGAAAGAGGTTAGGTCAGGGGAGTAAGGCAGTAGGGCAGTAAGGCAGTATGTTTTTAGAAAATCACGCTGTTCGTTGTCTGACAGCCCTGATATTTTTCCCTACTGTGCCCTACTGTGCCCTACTGTGCCCTACTGTGCCCTACTGTGCCCTACTGTGCCCTACTGCCCTACTGCCCTACTGCCCTACTGCCCTAAAAACCCCGCTATCTCCCTGAACACGCTGACGAACATCTCCTCCGTCAGCACGCCCGTGTTCGTGTTGTAGCGCGAGCAGTGATAGCTGGAGAAAAGCGTGAGGCCGGCGATGTCGTGGCGGCCGCCATGCTTGAACGGATGCGCCGCCACCCGCCCGCCCAGCGTCCGCACCATGGACTGGTGGGCGATGGCGCCCAGCGCCAGCACGGCGGTGAGGTTCGGGAAGCTTTCGATGGTCGGGATGAGGAAGGACCGGCAGGTCGTAATTTCCACGCCGGTCGGCTTGTTCTGCGGCGGCACGCAACGCACCGCATTGACGATGGCCGTGTCGATCAGTTCGAGGCTGTCGTCCGGGCGGGCCTCGAAGCGCCCGCGCGCCAGATTGAAACGGGTCAGCGTCGAATAGAGCAGGTCGCCGGCATAGTCGCCGGTGAAGGGCCGGCCGGTGCGGTTGGCCCCGCGCAGGCCGGGCGCCAGCCCGACGATGAGCAGGCGCACCGCCTCGCGCCCCTGCGGCGGCAGGAACGGCGGAACGGGCGCGTTGAACCAGCCGGGCTCCTTCGCCCGCCATTCGGCGATGAAATCGTGAAGCCGGGGGCAGAGGGGACAGTTACGGTCCGGATCGGTCGGAGCCAGCAGCATCGTCGTCCCCCTCAGTCGTCGTCCTCCTCGTCCTCCCCGCTATGGGCAGGTTCCGGGCGCCGCGCGGCCTGCTCGCGCCCGACCTCGTTCTTCAGCGTCATGAGGTCGATGAAATGATCGGCCTGGCGGCGCAGTTCGTCGGAGATCATGGAGGGCTGCGAGGCCATGGTCGAGACGATGGAGACCTTGCGGCCGCGCCGTTGCAGCGCCTCCACAAGAGTGCGGAAATCGCCGTCGCCGGAAAAGATCACATAGTGGTCGACGACATCGGCCAGTTCGAGGGCATCGACGGTGAGTTCGATGTCCATGTTGCCCTTGATCTTGCGGCGCCCCGTCGCGTCGGTGAACTCCTTGGCCGGCTTGGTCACCACCTTGTAGCCGTTGTAGTCCAGCCAGTCGATCAGCGGGCGGATGGAGGAGTATTCCTGATCCTCGACCAGCGCCGTGTAATAGTAGGCGCGCAGAAGATAACCGCGCTTCTGGAAGCTGGCGAGCAGCTTGCGATAGTCTATGTCGAAGCCGAGTGAGCGCGAGGTGGCATAAAGATTGGCACCGTCGATGAAGAGAGCAATCTTCTCCCGGGGGTCGAACATCGGAAATATCCCTTGGCAAGTATAACGTGGCAGTGAAATAACCTGCGACGGTACGTGGCCTGGAAATGACCGGACCCCTCCCGCCGAAATCGAGCTATTCCCCCAAATAGCGTCAGCTTCGTGGCAGGCCAATCCCGCCTTTGCATATTTTGTCGGGCCGATCATGCCGCGGATTCTCCCGGAAACCGGATTTCATTTTCCGCTTGGGGGTTGCGATGGGAGGCGAAGCCTGTCGCTTGTGTTTTTCCGGCATCCGGGTTATGGAGCGCGTCTGTTTTCCATCAAATCCTTCGCATGAAAGGGGCATCCAATGGCCCGCGTCACCGTTGAAGATTGCATCGACAAGGTCGAGAACCGCTTCGAGCTGGTCCTTTTGGCCGGCCATCGCGCCCGCCTGATCAGCCAGGGCGCCCAGATCACCGTGCCGCGCGACAACGACAAGAACCCGGTCGTGGCGCTGCGCGAGATCGCCGACGAGACCCTGTCGCCGGGCGATCTCAAGGAAGATCTGATCCACTCGCTGCAGAAGCATGTCGAGGTCGATGAGCCGGAAGCCGAGGCCATCGCCGCCCAGCCGGGCGCCGCTGCCGCCGACGACGTCGACGAGCCGGAAGAGAACATCACGTTCGACCGCATGTCGGAAGAGGACCTTCTGGCCGGCATCGAAGGCCTCGTGCCGCCGGAAAAAAGCGACGATTTCTGACCTTTAAGGGAAGTTCCGGCTCTTCCGCCGGAACTCAATCGCAGTTATCTATGACATGCGCCGCTAAGCAGTGGCGCATGTTTTGTTTTCTGCTGCGAGAGCCCGCCCATGATGCGTCAGTATGAGCTTGTCGAGCGCGTCCAGCGCTACAAGCCGGACGTCAACGAGGCGCTGCTCAACAAGGCCTATGTCTATGCCATGCAGAAGCATGGCCACCAGAAGCGGGCTTCGGGCGATCCCTATTTCTCGCATCCGCTCGAAGTCGCGGCCATCCTCACCGACATGCGGCTCGACGAGGCGACCATCGCCGTAGCGCTGCTGCACGACACCATCGAGGACACCACCGCCACGCGCGCCGAGATCGACGAACTGTTCGGCTCGGAAATGGGCAGGCTGGTGGAGGGGCTGACCAAGCTCAAGAAGCTCGACCTGGTGTCCAAGAAGGCGGAGCAGGCCGAAAACCTGCGCAAGCTGCTGCTCGCCATCTCCGAGGATGTGCGCGTCCTGCTGGTCAAGCTGGCGGACCGGCTGCACAACATGCGCACCCTCGGCCATATGCGCGAGGACAAGCGGCTGCGCATCGCCGAGGAGACGATGGAAATCTATGCGCCGCTGGCCGGGCGCATGGGCATGCAGGGCATGCGCGAGGAGCTCGAGGAACTGGCCTTCCGCTACATCAACCCCGAAGCGCACCGCATGGTGACGCAGCGGCTGGCCGAAATCTCCGAGCGTGCCAGGGATGTACTCAACGACATCGAGAAGGCGCTGTCGGCGCTGTTCGTGAAATACGAGATCCACGCCGAGGTCACCAGCCGCCAGAAGAAGCCCTGGTCAGTGTTCCGCAAGATGGAGACCAAGGCGCTGTCCTTCGAGCAGCTTTCCGACATCTTCGGCTTCCGCGTCGTGGTCGATACCGTGGAGGGTTGCTACCAGGCGCTCGGCGCCATCCACACCACCTGGTCCATGGTGCCCGGCCGGTTCAAGGACTACATCTCGACCCCGAAGCAGAACGGCTACCAGTCGATTCACACCACCATCGTCGGCCCCTCGCGCCAGCGTGTCGAATTGCAGATCCGCACCCGCGAGATGAACGAGGTGGCCGAATACGGCGTCGCCGCGCATTCCATCTACAAGGACGGCGTTTCCAAGAACGGCGGCGGGCGCGATCTTTCCAACGAGACCAGCGCCTATGCCTGGCTGCGGCGCACCATCGAGCAGCTTTCCGAGGGCGACAATCCGGAAGACTTTCTGGAGAACACCAAGCTGGAGCTGTTCCAGGACCAGGTGTTCTGCTTCACGCCCAAGGGCATGGTGATCGCCCTGCCGCGCGGCGCAACGCCCATCGATTTCGCCTATGCCGTGCACACCGATGTCGGCGACAGTTGCGTCGGCGCCAAGGTCAACGGCCGCATCATGCCGCTGATGACCGAGCTGAAGAATGGCGACGAGGTCGAGATCATCCGCTCCAAGGCGCAGGTGCCGCCGGCGGCGTGGGAATCGATCGTCGTCACCGGCAAGGCCCGTTCCGCCATCCGCCGGGCGACCAAGAACGCCATTCGCAAGCAATATTCCGGCCTCGGCATGCGCATCCTCGAACGTGCCTTCGAGCGAACCGGCAAGCCCTTCTCCAAGGACAGCCTCAAGCCCGTGCTGCCGCGGCTGGCGCGCAAGGATGTCGAGGACGTGCTGGCGGCGGTCGGGCGCGGCGAACTGTCGTCGGCAGACGTCATCAAGGCCGTGTTCCCCGACTACAAGGACGAGCGCGTCACCGCGCCGGTGCCGAAGCAGCGCGAGGAAGGCTGGTCGCGTATCCGCAATGCGGCCGGCATGCTGTTCCAGCTTCCGGGCCGCTCGTCGCGCAAGGGCAAGAGCCAGCCGAAGGACGGCGCCCTGCCCATTCGCGGCGTGCGTGGTGACCTGCCGGTGACCTTCGCGCCGGAAGGGGCGGTGCCGGGCGACCGCATCGTCGGCATCGTCCAGCCCGGCTCCGGCATCACCATCTATCCGATCCAGTCGCCGTCGCTGACCGCCTTCGACGATCAGCCCGAACGCTGGATCGACGTGCGCTGGGACATCGACGAGAACAACCGCGAGCGCTTCCCCGCCCGCATCTCGGTGACGGCCATCAATGCGCCCGGTTCGCTGGCCGATATCGCACAGGTGGTTGCATCCAACGACGCCAACATCCATACCCTGTCGATGGTGCGCACCGCGCCCGACTTCACGGAAATGCTCATCGACATCGAAGTGTGGGACGTGAAGCATCTGAACCGGCTGCTGTCGCAGCTCAAGGAACATCCCTCCGTGAGCACCGCACGGCGGGTCAACGGCTGACTTCAGCCGTCTGTCGAAATGGAATTTGCGAAACGATGAATACTGCCGAAGTGCTCGATGTCTTCCGCTCCGCCGGCGCCGTGCTGGAGGGGCATTTCATTCTCACCTCCGGCCTCCGGAGCCCGGTTTTCCTGCAGAAGGCGCGTGTCTTCATGCATGCCGACAAGACAGAGAAGCTGTGCAGGGCGCTGGCAGCGAAGATCCGCGCCGAGGTGGACGGCCCGATCGACTATGTCGTGGGCCCGGCCATCGGCGGGCTCATTCCCGCCTACGAGACCTCGCGCCATCTCGGCGTGCCGGCGGTCTGGGTGGAGCGCGAGCAGGGCGTGTTCAGGCTGCGCCGCTTCGAGCTGGAGAAGGGCGCGCGCGTCGTCATCGTGGAGGACATCGTCACCACCGGCCTGTCGATCCGCGAAACGATCGCCTGCCTGCGCGACCTTGGGGCCGAGGTCGTGGCCGCCGCCTGCATCATCGACCGTTCGGCCGGCAAGACCGATGTCGGCGTGCCGCTGATCGCGCTGGCCGAATATGAGGTGCCGGCCTATCCGGCGGACGCGCTGCCGCCCGAGCTTGCCGCGATCCCCGCGGTGAAGCCCGGCAGCCGCAACATCTGAACTTGCCATGATTATCGGTATCGGCAGCGACCTGATCGACATCCGCCGCGTGGAAAAGTCGCTGGAGCGCTTCGGGGAGCGCTTCATCAGCCGTGTCTATACCGATATCGAGCGCGCGCGCTCCGAGGCCCGGCGCGAGCGGGCAGCCTCCTATGCCAAGCGCTTCGCCGCCAAGGAAGCCTGCGCCAAGGCGCTCGGCACCGGCATTTCCTACGGGGTGTTCTGGCGCGACATGGGCGTGGTGAACCTGCCCGGCGGCAAGCCGACCATGGCGCTGACCGGCGGGGCGGCCGCGCGGCTGGCGAAGATGCTGCCGCCCGGCCATGAGGCCGCGATCCATCTCACCATCACCGACGATTTTCCGCTGGCCCAGGCCTTCGTCATCATCGAGGCGCTGGCCGTGAGGCAGGAGCCGTGAGGCGGCGACGCAGGAATTTCGCCGCCATAACGCCACATTGATCGTGCCTCACCGCCGGTCTGTGGTGTTTCCGGGCGTTGCTCCCGGCGCGTTCAGCCCTTATAGAACCAACGCATGAATGAGGACGACATGAGCGTGGCCGACAAATCCCGGAAGAAATCAGGCGGACTTGGGGAAACCTTCAGTGTCATCGTCCAGGCGCTTCTTCTGGCTCTCGTCATCCGGACCCTGCTGTTCCAGCCCTTTTCGATTCCCTCCGGGTCCATGCGGCCGACGCTTCTGGAAGGCGACTATCTGTTCGTCACCAAATGGGCTTATGGCTACTCGCGCTATTCGCTGCCGTTCTCGCCCAACCTGTTCTCGGGCCGCATCTGGGGCGGCGAGCCGGAACGCGGCGACGTCGTGGTGTTCAAGTTCCCGCCGAACCCGTCCATCGACTACATCAAGCGCGTCGTGGGCCTGCCCGGCGACAAGATACAGATGCGCGGCGGCCAGCTCTTCATCAACGATGTGGCGATCCCGCGCGAAAAGATCGGCCAGATCGACAATCCCGACATCACCGAGGTGGCGCGTCCCGTCGATGTCTATCGCGAGACGCTGCCCAACGGCGTCAGCTACGATACGCTCGACCTGACCCCGAACGGCATCGGCGACGACACGCGCGAGTTCATCGTGCCGGAAGGCCATTATTTCATGATGGGCGACAACCGCGACAATTCGGCCGACAGCCGCTTCAGCGTCGGTTTCGTGCCCTATGACAATCTGGTCGGCCGCGCCAACATCATCTTCTTCTCCATTGCCGGCGGCGCCAGCCCTCTGGAGGTCTGGAAATGGCCGAGCGACGTGCGCTTCGGCCGTCTGTTCGACTTCATTCGTTAGGCCCATGGTCGCGCCAAAGCGATTGACCGCCGAGCAGCTTGCCGAGGCGTTGCGGGAGCGCACGGGGCATGAGTTCCGCGACAAGCAGCGCTTGCAGCGCGCGCTGACCCATGCCAGTGCGCGCAGCGCCCAGGCCGGCCTCGACTACGAGCGCTTCGAGTTCCTTGGCGACCGGGTGCTGGGGCTCGTAGTGGCCGACATGCTGCTTGCCGCCTATCCCGATGCGGTGGAAGGCGAGCTTTCGCTGCGCCTGAACGCGCTGGTCAATGCCGAGGCGCTGTCCGGGATCGCCGAGGAGATCGGGCTGGCGGACCTGATCCGCGCCGGTTCCGACGTGCGCAACCTTGCCGCCCGCAAACGCGTCAACCTGCGCGCCGACGCGCTGGAATCGCTGATCGCCGTGCTCTATCTCGACGGCGGGCTGGAGGCGGCGCGCGCCTTTATCCACCGCTACTGGCTGCCGCGTTCGCAAGCCATGGCCAAGGCGAAGCGCGATCCCAAGACCGAATTGCAGGAATGGGCGCATCAGGCGGCTGCCGCCACGCCCGCCTACAAGGTGGACGGGCGCGAGGGACCGGATCATGATCCGGTGTTCACCGTCAGCGTCCAGGTGGGCGCGCTGGCCGCCGCGCAGGGCAGGGGGCGCTCCAAGCGCGAGGCCGAACAGGCTGCCGCCACCGCCATGCTGGTGCGCGAAGGCGTATGGGCCGAGGAAGGGAATGCGCCATGAGCGAAGCTGAAACCACGCCTGCCACCCGTTCCGGCTTCGTGGCGCTGATCGGCGCGCCCAATGCCGGCAAGTCCACGCTGGTCAACCAGCTCGTGGGAACCAAGGTTTCCATCGTCACCCACAAGGTGCAGACGACGCGCGCGCTGGTGCGCGGCATCGCCACCCATGGCCAGACGCAGATCGTGTTCGTCGACACGCCGGGCATCTTCAAGCCGCGCCGGCGGCTGGATACGGCCATGGTCACCACCGCCTGGGGCGGGGCCAGGGATGCCGATATCGTGCTGGTGCTGATCGACGCCGAGCGCGGCATCAAGGGCGACGCCGACACCATCCTCGAACGGCTCGCCGATGTGCGCCAGCCCAAGGTGCTGGTGCTCAACAAGGTCGATCGCGTCAAGCGCGAGAATCTGCTGGCCTTGGCTTCCGCCGCCAACGAACGCGTCGCCTTCGAGCGCACCTTCATGGTTTCCGCGCTCACCGGCTCCGGCTGCGAGGACCTGCTCGACTATCTGGCGCAGATGCTGCCTGCCGGCCCCTGGTATTATCCCGAGGACCAGATTTCGGACCTGCCGATGCGCCAGCTCGCCGCCGAGATCACCCGCGAAAAGCTCTATCTGCGCCTGCATCAGGAGCTTCCCTATTCCTCCCATGTCGAGACCGAGAAGTGGGAGGAGAAGAAGGACGGCTCGGTGCGCATCGAGCAGGTCATCTATGTCGAGCGCGACAGCCAGAAGAAGATCGTGCTCGGTCACAAGGGCGAAACCATCCGCGCCATCGGCGAGGCTTCGCGCAAGGAAATCGGCGCTATCCTCGAACAGAAGGTGCATCTCTTCCTGTTCGTGAAGGTGCGCGAGAACTGGGGTGACGACCCCGAGCGCTACCGCGAAATGGGGCTCGATTTCCCGACCTGATTGCGGCTCGCAGGACAGGATTCGCGATCTCCGCGATTTCGCGGCCGGCGCATTTGCGCTACACTTGGCCCTCAGCTCGGGAGACGCGCGATGTCCTACATCAGTACCGTGACCGACAACGATCCTGCGTCCAGAACGGCGCAGATGTTCGCCAAGGCGCAGGCAGGTTATGGATACCTGCCCAATATGGTGAAGGCCTTCAGCCATCGCCCGGAGGTCATGGAGGCATGGAACGGCCTGCTTGCCAGCATCAAGAAGGGCATGGATCTGCGCCGCTATGAACTGGTGACGCTGGCGGCGGCCAGGGAACTGCGCAGCTCCTACTGCATGCTAGCCCATGGCAACGTGCTGCTGCACGGCCATTTCACCCCGGCCGAGCTTCAGGCCATCATCGAGGACAGCGATGCCTCGCCGCTCAACGAGGCGGACCGCGCCATCATGCGCTTCGCCGCCAAGGTGGTGCGCGATGCCACCTCGGTCGATGCGGACGACATCGACGGCCTGCGCCGTCATGGCCTTTCCGAGGGCGAGATCTTCGACATCGTCGCCGCGGCGGCGGTGCGCTGCTTCTTCAGCAAGACGCTGGACGCCCTCGGCGTGCAGCCGGACGGCGCCTATCACGAGATCGATCCGAAGCTGAAGAAGGCGCTGATCGTCGGCCGCGACATCGATGCGGGCTACGACCTGTCCCAATCCGCCTGAGGCCGGTTGCGCTTGATTTCGGCACGGAAGCGGTGACAAGGTCGCGCCATGGAGTGGCGAGACGAGGGAATCATTCTTGGAACCCGCAGGCATGGCGAAACCAGCGCCATCCTCGAGGTGATGACGCGCACCCATGGCCGGCATCTCGGCCTTGTGCGCGGCGGCCGCTCGCGCAAGCTCCAGCCGGTGCTTCAGGCCGGCAACCGGGTCGACCTGATCTGGCGCGCGCGCCTCGACGAGCATCTGGGCACCTTCCAGGCCGAGGCGCTGGAGATGAATGCGGCGCGGCTGATGGACAGCGCGGTTGCCGTCTACGGGCTCCAGCTTCTGGCCGCGCATCTGCGCCTGCTGCCGGAACGGGATGCCCATGCCGGGCTCTACGGGACGCTTTTGGTGATGCTGGAGCACCTGGACGATCCCGCCGCCGCCGGCGAACTGGTGGCGCGCTTCGAGCTGATGGTGCTGGAGGAACTGGGTTTCGGTCTCGACCTCGGCGAATGCGCCGCCACCGGCCAGCGCACCGACCTCGTCTATGTCTCGCCGAAATCCGGGCGGGCCGTATCGCGGATGGCGGGCGAGCCGTGGCGGGACAGGATGCTGGCCCTGCCGGCCTTTCTGGAGCGGGGCGCCGGCTGCCGCGCCGATGCGCCGGCGCTCGAAGACGCTTTTCGCCTTTCGTTTTATTTCCTCAACCGCCATGTCTATGAGCCGCGTGGAATCGAGCCCCCCGATGCGCGCGCAGGCTTCCTGCTGGCGCTGCGCCGGCATTTCGCCGCCGGGCAGGCGCTGGAGGGTGGCACAGCCGCATGAAGGTTACACGGCCCGTCGCCTGTAGCCGCCAATCCTGAGGGGCCTCATGTACGAGATCGCCATCATTGCCATCATCGTGCTCTTCGTCATCGTCACGAAGCAGCAGAAGCGGCTGAACCGCGTCGAGACGGAACTGGGCGCGCTCCGCAAGGTGACTGCGGGCGGCATCGTTCCCGTTGCAGGCGCCGAGGTGGCGGAGGCCGGAGAGCAGGCGCCCGCCTCCCTCGCGCAAGCGGAAAGCGAACCGGACGCGGCCGACGAGGTCGAGGACGCCCCGGGGCCGTGGGGCAAGGTGGCGGCCGCAAGCGTTACCCCAGAGGACGCGGTTTCGGGCGAGCCCGAGGCGAAACCGGCCCAGCCCGGGACGAAGCCCGGCAAGCGCGACATCGAGACCGCGCTCGGCACCCGCTGGGCGGTATGGGTGGGCGGTATCGCGCTGGCGCTCGGCGGGCTGTTCCTGGTGCGCTACACCATCGAGGCCGGCATATTCGGTCCCGGCGTGCGCCTGACCATGGCGGGGCTGTTCGGCCTGCTGCTCGCCGGCGCCGGGGAGTTCGTGCGGCGCACTGGCTGGCGCACGCCGGTGGCGGGCGCGGCTGGCGCCTACATTCCCGCCATCCTGACGGCGGCCGGCGCCTTCACCCTGTTCGGTGCGGTCTATGCCGCGCATGGCGTCTATAGCTTCATCGGCGCGGGAGCGGCCTTCTTCCTGCTGGGGCTGATCGCGATCGCCACCATCGTCGCAGCACTCGTCCATGGGCAGGCGCTCGCCGGCATCGGCCTTTTGGGCGCGCTGGCGACGCCGGCACTGGTCGCGAGCCAGGCGCCGAGCGCATGGGGCCTGTTCGGATATCTCGCCGTCATGCTGGCCGCTGCCGGCGTCATCGCCGGCATGCGCCGCTGGCACTTCCTGATGGGAGCGAGTTTCGTCGGCACCGGCCTGTGGACGCTGGTCTACATGGCCGGGGTGACCCTTCCGGATTTCGCGGTCCTGCTGGTGTTCAGCGCCGTCACGCTGGCGGTGCTCGTCTTCGTATGGCTGTCCGGCGCGGCGGAGAAACCAAGGGTGGATTTCGTCGCCATCGTTCCCGCCTTCTTCGTCGGCGCCACAGCGCTGGCGCTGTTCGTCATCCCCGACATTGCCATCAGTGGCGGCCCGGCGCGGGCGGCGATCATCGTCGCCATGATGGTGGCCGCTGCCGTCTGGCGCCCGGCCGCGCAAGCCGTGCTGCATGCCGCCGGCATCGTGACGGCGCTGGCCTATCTCCAGATGATGCCGATCCTCGATCTGCATGCGGAATTGTCGTCGGGCACCATGATCCTGGACGGCATGGCGTTTGCCGTCAGCCGTTCCAGCATCGTCCCTGTCGGCCTTGTGCTGGCGCTGCTGTTTATCGGCGCAGGTCTGTGGTCTGCCCGCCGCCATCTGAATGCCTCCCCATGGCTGGCTGCCATGTGGACGTTCTGGGCGGCGGCGGTGCCCCTCGTCATCCTGCTGACGTCTTGGGTGACCTTCGGCAATATCGACCGCGATCCCGTTCATGCCGTGGTGGCGGTTCTGCTTTGCGCCGGCTTCATGGTTGCCGCGGAAGGGCTGGCGCGCGCCGAACAGCCGCCGCAGAAGGGAGGCGCGGCCGTTTCCTGCGCACTGGCCGGCGCGGCCACGGCGTGGCTGCTCTTCCTGCACATGGCCTTCGGCTCCGGCATGACCACTGTCCTGCTCGGCGCTTCCGCCGTCGTGCCGGCGCTCGCCACGCGCCGTCGCGCCTGGCCGGCGCTCGGCTGGCTCTCGGCGGCGGCGGTGGTGGCGGTGCTTGCGCGTGTCGCCTTCGACCCCACCATCGTCGGGGCCGAGTTCCTGTCGCGCACGCCGGTGTTCAACTGGCTGTTGCCCGGCTACGGCATTCCGGCGCTCGCCTTCGGCTTCGCCGCCTGGCAACTCGCCCGCACCACCAACGGGCGCCCGCGCCTCATCATGGAGGCCGGTGCGGCGCTGTTCGCGCTGCTGGCGGTGGCGATGCTGGTGCGCCATGCCATGCATGGCGGGGTTATCGATTCCGGTGCGCCGACGCTTGCCGAACAGGCGATCTATACATTGCTTGCACTCGGCGCGGGCGGCATCCTTGTCGCCCTCGACATGCGTTCTCCGAGCCCGGTGCTGCGCATCGGCTCGCTGGCGGCGGGCGTGGTTTCCGCACTCTTCATCTGCGGCCAGCATTTCCTTGCCCTGAACCCGCTGGTCACTGACGAATCGACCGGCAGCATCCCGGTCTTCAACCTCCTGTTCCTCGCCTATCTGTTGCCGGCCGTCGCCGCCTTCGCGCTGGCCTGGTACGCGCGCGGCAAGCGGCCGAAATGGTATTCCTCGATGCTGGCGCTGATGGGCGCGCTCCTGGCCTTCGCCTATGCCACGCTGTCGGTGCGCCGGCTGTTCAAGGGCGAATACATCGCCTGGTGGAGCGGCATGGAGCAGGTGGAGACCTACAGCTATTCGGCGTTGTGGCTGGCCATGGGTGTGGCCTTGCTGGTCGCCGGTGTGCGCTTCGGCTCGCAGGTGCTGCGCGTGGCCTCCGCCGCGCTGATCGCCATCGCCGTGCTCAAGGTTTTCCTGTTCGACATGTCGGAGCTGGAAGGGGTGCTGCGCGCGCTGTCCTTCATCGGGCTCGGCGCGGTGCTGATCGGCATCGGCCTGTTCTACCAGCGCCTCCTGACCAGTGCGGCCGTCGCAGGCAGGGCGGAGTGAGGGGCAGGACTGTCAGCGGATTTCGATGTCGGTCAGCAGCCACTCGCCCGACGCCGCAAGATATTTGAGGTCGACGACATAGCGCGAGCGGATCTGTGCTCCGAAGCCGTTCTGCGCGTCCACCCACGCGACGACGCGGAAAGCGCATCCGGGTTTCTGCGTCACCGAGACCTGATTGTCGGTGTACCAGGGAAACTTCGCGGTTGAAGGCGCCTTCAGATTGCGGGTCACGAACTCCTGCGACATG
Source organism: Aquamicrobium terrae (assembly GCF_040545735.1). Classification (GTDB taxonomy): domain Bacteria; phylum Pseudomonadota; class Alphaproteobacteria; order Rhizobiales; family Rhizobiaceae; genus Mesorhizobium; species Mesorhizobium terrae_A. Next base: position 286,551 of record NZ_JBEPML010000002.1, on the reverse strand, counting down.
ACGAAGGCCATCGTCGTGTCACCGCATTTCCTGGCCAGTTCGGCGGCTTCCTTCTCCGCCTTTCTGGCAGCCTCGGCGGCCTGCTGTTCCGCTTTCTTCCTGGCATCGAGCACTGCCTGCTCGGCCTCGCGCTCCGCTTTCAGCTTTGCCGCCGCCGCTTTTTCCGCTTCGGCTCTGGCCGCCGCTGCCGCGCGTTCTGCCTGTGCGGCGGCCTTGCGTTCGGCCCGTGCCTGTTCCAGCTCTTCCCGGGAAGCGAGGCCATAGTCGAGATAGACGAACTGGTTGCACCAGATGACGGCGGCGAGGGACAGGACGAACAGGCCGGCGGCCAGCTTCAGATGCAGGAGAGCGCTTTTGCGCCACCGCTTCCTGAAAAGGCGCATAATTGAAACGACAAACCACAATCCCGAAAGCAACCACACGATTGCTCCGAGCATGATGCCCGTTTCAAACATCGATACCCCCACTCCGTTCCCCATCGGCATCTTTGCGCAGATTTGGAGGAACGCCAATAGGACAGGGGCTGGAAGGCTCAGGCGGGTTTTTCCATCGCTTCCAGGTAGGCCGCCTGCAGTTCCGCAAACACCGAGCGCGCCGGTTGCGGCGCGTCGAGGTGGAGGCTGCGCAATTCGGCCATGAAGGCCTCCCACAGGTCGGGCCCACCTTTTTCCAGCAGTTCCGCCCGCACGGAAAGCTGCCGCGACACCGGCGTGTGCCGGCGGCCCCATGCGCCCATGGCGGCGAACACCGGCACAAGCTGGATGGCCGGTTCGGTGAGGCTGTAGATGCTTTTCTGGCTGTGGCTGGGGTCGGCGCGTTTCCACAGCAGCCCGTTGGCCACCAGCCGCTTCAGGCGGTCGGCCAGGATGTTGGAAGCGATGCCTTCCTCCGAATTGTTCAGCAACTCGCGGAAATGGCGCCGGTTGCCGAACATGATGTCGCGAATGACGATCAGGCTCCAGCGGTCGCCCAGCATTTCCAATGTCAGATTGATCGGACAGCCCGATCGGTGGGCGCTTTGCATTTTGTCCGGATTTCCCTTTTGCCAAAACTGATTGCAAAATAGGATTGGTCTTGCTATTGAGCAACCGGTTGCGAAGTGCAATCACAATCAAATGATGGGAGAAGGACGATGTCGAAAGTGGTCCTGTCCATGTTCATGACGCTGGACGGTTACTTCGCCGGGGAAGACGGGACGTTCATCCCGCCGCAATGGTCCGACGACATGGAGGCCTGGGCGCTGGAGGCGATGGAACAATCCGGCCATTTCCTCTACGGCCGCGTCAATTTCGAATTCAACAAGGCCTTCTGGGAAACGGCCGATACCGACCCCGAGAGCCCGGCCGCCGGCATCGCCTATGCGGGCCAGATGAACGCCAAGCCGAAGACCGTGTTTTCCCGCACGCTGTCGGGCGATCCCGGCTGGAACACCACCTTGGTGAAGGATGATCTGCCCGGCGCCGTCGCGCGCCTGAAGGCGTCGAACGAGAAGGACCTGTTCCTGTTCGGCGGCGGCAGGTTGGCGCGCAGTTTCGTCGAGCTGGACCTGATCGACGAATATCGCCTTTTGGTGCGGCCTGCGCTGCAAGGCAAGGGCATGCGCCTGTTCGAAAACGGCTCGCGCTCCATCGATCTCGATCTTGTCGAGACGCGGGCATTTGATACCGGGGCGGTTCTGTTACGCTATCGTCGTCAAGGAGAGGCCTGACCATGGCACTGGAGCTTTATGCGCATCCGTTTTCGTCCTTTTGCCAGAAGGCGTTGATCGCCCTCTATGAGAACGACACGCCCTTCGACTACGTCATGCTGTCGCCTGAAAATCCGTCGGCGATGGAAAAGCTGCAATCGCTGTGGCCGATGGCGAAGTTTCCGATGCTTATGGATGAGGGGAGGCCCGTTCATGAAGCCACCATCATCATCGAGCATCTGCAGGCTTTCCATCCGGGGGAGGTGCGCCTGATCCCGGACGATCCGAAGCTCGCGGTCGAGGTGCGTTTCATGGACCGCTTCTTCGACAACTATGTTTCCACGCCGCAGCAGAAGCTTGTCTTCGACGTGCTGCGCAAGCCCGAAGATCGCGATCCGAAGGGCGTGGAAGATGCGAAGCGGATGCTGGAAAAAGCCTATGGCTGGCTGGATGCCCATCTGGCGGGCCGCGAATGGGCGGCCGGCGATAGTTTCAGTCTTGCTGATTGTGCGGCAGGCCCGGCGCTTTTCTATGCCGACTGGTCGCACCCAATACCGGAAAAATTCGCCAATGCGCGCGCCTATCGCAGCCGCCTGAACGGCCGCCCGTCCTTCGCCCGCGCCATCGACGAGGCGCGGCCTTACCGTGCATTTTTTCCGCTAGGCGCGCCGGACCGCGATTGAGCCGTTGCCGCGCAGCTTTTCCAGCGCGGCGAAGCGCTTGAGGAAGGCGTCCTGCGCTACCGTCACCGAGCGTGGCGTCACGTCGAACCTGTCGGGACTGATGCCGCGCGGCCGGCCGAAGAACTGGGCGGCTTCGGCCGTGGAAAAGCCGGCCAGCAGCGTCGCTTCGAAATAGGCGGCGACCTGGTCGGCCCGCTTGATGTCCTTGACGAGGCCGGCCGGAAGCTCGGCCGGCAGCGAGAAGCGCAGATGGATCGCCCGCTGCAGGCGCTTCTCGCATTCCTTGTAGCCGCCGCCGACCACCGACTTGAACGGCGAGATCATGTCGCCGATCACATATTCCGGCGCGTCGTGCAGAAGCGCCGCCATCCGCGCTTCGGGTGAGGCTGCCTTGGCTTGTGCGCAGAAGATGGCTTCCACCAGAAGCGAATGCTGGGCGACGGAAAAGGCATGCGGGCCGACGGTCTGGCCGTTCCACCGCGCCACGCGGGCAAGGCCATGGGCGATGTCGGAAATCTCGATATCGAGGGGCGAGGGGTCGAGCAGGTCGAGCCGGCGGCCGGACAGCATGCGCTGCCAGGCGCGCGGCGGTGCGCCGGGGCGGTCGGCCATCAGGCGCCCTCCGAAGACGTCGCGTCCTCCGGGAAGGTGAATTTCGCCCAGCCGGGAATGGCAAGGGTGACTGGGACATCGCCCGCGAGGATGGACTTGTCCGCATCGATCGCGCTCTTCACCCGGTCGATGCGGGCGATGGCGAGGCCATGGCTGCCGCTGACCGAGCCCAGCGTGCCGACCGCGCGTCCTTCGACGGTGAGCTCCGTGCCGGGCGCGGGCAGGGGGCTGTCGGCGGTGGCGATCAGCACGCGCCGCCGCGCCGTGCCGCGATGCTGCATGCGCGACACCACTTCCTGGCCGACATAGCAGCCCTTGGCAAAGCCGACGCCGCCAACCTGGTCGAGAAGCACGTCATGCGGGAACGCATCGCCGAGCTGGTAGTCGAGGCCGCTTTCGGCGACGCCATGGGCGATGCGGAAGGCCTGCCACGCCTCGATGTCGCCGCCTTCGCCTGCCGCGCCATAATCACGCGTGACGTTGCCCGCCGCGAAACGCATATCGCGCAGCGCCGTTGAATCATTATCTGAACCGGCTGAATCAGCCTGCCAGGCGACGGTCACAACCACCTGTTCCGGCTTGGTAATCTCGGCTTTGGCGCGCAGCTTGTAGAGCAGGAGGCGGCGGTGGAAATCTGCCGCCACATCTGCCCGGCATTCGAGCCGGAACGTTTCCGGCCCGGCCCGCGAGATCAGGAAATCGAACAGTATCTTGCCCTGCGGCGCAAGCAGCGCGCCGGGTTTCACCTCGCCATCCTCGAGTGTATCGAGGTCGACTGTCAGGATGTTCTGCAGGAAGTGCTCGGCCTCGGGGCCGGACACGAGAATGATGGCGCGGTCTTCGAGATGGGCGAAAGGCATGGGCGGGAGCGAGCCTGAATCTGCAAATGATGCGTCCTGGAACGGATGGCTTTTCCGTGAACCGCCATCTGGCTCCAGGTTCTGCTTTTGACACATGAACCTGCCCGAAAGGTCTGCGACTTTTCGGGACCATGCTCTAGGTAGTCCGCCCGCTGCGCCCTCGCAAGCGGAACAGGTCATCCCTGCTGCCAATCCCGGCGGTTCAGTCTCCCGCCACGAAGAACGCCCAGCGCCCCTCCGGCGTGATGCCGAGGCGGTAGAAGATGTAGGCGCCGAACTGCTGCATGTCCTCATAGTCGCCGGCGGTCACGATCTTGAACAGCTCCACCCGCTGGCGCGCGTCGAGCTTGTCGAGCGGCACGGCGAAGAAATAGGGCCAGACATAGAGTTCCTGTGGGGTTCCGGCATCGAGGTGGACGAAGCCGGCGCTCAGCACCTCTTCCATGATGGCGAGGATTTCCTGTCCTTCGGTGTCGCCCGAAAGCCCCTTGAGGAACTCGATCGGATCGCCGTCGATCTCTGTCAGGGAAAGCTGGGTGCCGCTGTCGCCGGCACCGACGAGAGGCTTAAGCCGGTTGATGTCGCCGCTCTTGGAGGCTTCGAGGATCAGCCCGTGCATGCGCCGCACGGGTTCCGGCAGCTTGTCGAGGTCGTAGATGATCTCGGGCAGCGGGGCATCGGGCGAGACGTGCGGGCGCGCCGTCGAATCGCCGTCAGGGGTGGTGTCGGGATCGACCTGCTCCGGCGGCTGCTCGTCCTCCGGCGATTCGGTCTCGCCGGAAGGCGGCTGTGAGGTGTGGATCGGATCCGGCAGCGGCACGGCGCCGGGGGATACGTCGTCGGTGGAAGCGGCCGGGGGCGTGGAGGGCGAGGGCAGTTCCTCGCGCTTGATTTCGCTGAGCGCCGCCGCAGGCGCGGTCATGCCCGTCAGGGCCGTGGCTGTCGCAATTGAAAGGGCAAGCACGCACACGCCGAGCCGAAGCGAGCCGGCTCCACCGGAATTTCGAAAGTTCAATGTCCGCATCTCCATCGCGCCGGGATCATGCCCCACGGGGATGGCGGCGTCAAAGCCAAGGTTGGGACCGGGCCGGCCGGACGCTGTTCTAGTGGCGCAGTCGGTGCGGTTCGAATGCGCCGCCGACCACCTTTTCGCGCATGCGGTCGAGCAGGGCCAGCGCCGCCGTCTCGCCATTGGTGCGCAGCATCTCGCAGAACGCGGTTTCCAGCGCGGCTTCAGCGATGATCTCGGGCTCGATCCCGGCCGAAAGGCCTTCGGCCCAGGCTTCGTTGTGGCTTTCGACGGCAGTCAGGCGCTTTTCTTCCCTGACCATGGCGTCGATGTCGCTGATACTGTGTTCCATACGCAACACTCACCCGTATTCAAACATCGATCCATAAAATGCGGATCAAAGTCGACGTGTCCCTTTAATGTCCCATTAAGACTCTACCATGCCTGCGCGGGCTTTGTGCGCGCGCTTTGCCGGAAAAGTTAACAGGCTCTTAATTGCCGTAACGCGAAGCGATATCCCGGGTCAACGCCTCACCTTCCTTCATATACCGATTGATGGCCGCGACAGCCGAGGGGGTACAGCTTTTGTAGGTCTCCCCGAAGGAGCGGTATCCCCTGTTGAAGGAGGCGATGAAACGGGCCCGCCGGTCGGGATCGGGATTCTCCGATTCGAGCAGCTTTTCCATCTGGCCGCGCCACTCGGCGCCGTTCTCGCCGCACAGGTTGCGCAGGAAGTGCAGCGACCCCAGGATTTCGGCAAGCCGCATCAGCCCGGCCTCGAAAGGCGCCTCGGCCGAACGGGCGGGGCCAGAGGCGAGCGCGGTGGACAGGACAAGCGCGACGGCAAGCAGGATGCGTCTCACGGTGCCTTCTCCCCGGACAATTTGTCGCGTGCAAGGTCGCCGGCGCCCAGCAGTTCCTCGGCCACTTCCAGCACCGAATCGGCCAGTTCCATGCCGCGCATCTCGGCAAGCGAATAGAAGGCTGCATTCGCCGCGTCGTCGCCGGCCACCGCCTCGCCCCCGGTATATTCGGCCGCGAACACGGTCAGCCTGTAATCGACGGGATAGTGAGTGCGCGCGCCTTCGATGAGAAGGGTGCGTACCGGCCGGTAGGCGCGCCCCCCAAGCGTGGTTTCCTCGGCCAGTTCGCGCCGCGCGGCTTCCTCCAGCGTCTCTCCAGGCTCCACCTTGCCGCCGGGGAAGGCATAGAGCCCTTGCGAGGGCGCACGGCCGCGCTCGACCAAAAGCACCCTGTCGCCGCGCACCAGCGCGACCGAAACGGCGGGGATTTCCGGCAATGTCGTCATGCTTTCCTGACCGGTTGTGGATGGAGCGGTCAGGGTAGCTTTAGCGGTTGCATGCGCCCTGTTCCATGCCCACCTTTGTCCGGCAGCAGAAAAAGGATCGTATCCATGTGCGGGCGTTTCGCGCTCACGGCCACGGCGGATCAGACCGCCGCCTTTCTCGGCGTCGGCGAATTGCAGGACTTTCCGGCGCGCTACAACATCGCGCCCACCCAGCCGATCCTGATGGCGCTGGCCGCGCCGCCGCGCCCGCCCGGCTCCAACCTGCCGGACCGCGAGGCGCTGCTGGTGCGCTGGGGACTGATCCCCGCCTGGGTGAAGGAGACGCGCGGTTTTCCGCTGCTGTTCAACGCCCGCTCCGAGGAAGCGGCCGGCAAGGCCTCCTTCCGCACCGCCATGCGCCATCGGCGCGCGCTGGTGCCGGCCTCCGGCTTCTATGAATGGCAGCAGAGCGGCGCGGCCAAGGGGCAGGCGTACTGGATCCGGCCGCGCCATGGCGGGCTGGTCGCCTTCGCCGCCCTGATGGAAACCTACGCCGAACCCGGCGGATCGGAGATGGACACCGGTGCGCTGCTCACCACCGCGGCCAATCCGGCGATTGCCCATATCCACCACCGCATGCCGGTGGTGATCGAGGAGAAGGATTTTGGCCGTTGGCTCGATTGCCGCCGCCAGGAACCGCGCGACGTGGCGGACCTGTTGAAACCGGCCCAGCCGGATTTCTTCGAGGCGATCCCGGTGTCCAGCCTCGTCAACAAGGTGGCGAATACGGGGCCGGAAGTACAGGAAAGGTTCGAGGCGCCGCCGGAGCCGAAACAAAAGGCGCCTTCCACGACGACGCCCGAAGACACGCAGATGTCCCTGTTCTGAGCGAGGCCGCGCGACAATTGCCCACCGCCCGGTTCCGGTGGCGACAAGATGTCGGGCCGCGCCTTGCCAGCTTATGCCGGGCGGGGCGAGATGAATTTCTGGACCGGCTTCTTCTTCTTGGTCATGTGCATGAGTGCAGCAGCCACTGCCGCCGGCCCGATGGCGCGATACTGGTTGGCCAATACTGGCTTTTCAGGTCGCTTTTCCTGTTTCTTTCTGGTCATTGTTCTTCCCCAGAGTCCAGATCAACTTATTACCCCAGTAAGTGGTATTCGATTCCGTCGAAATCGTGACGCGAAGGTGGAGTATTTTTGATATCCTTCACGCTCTACATACATGTTTAATAAAATCTTTCTTTTTGTGAGGCCGTGGCCGCCAAGGCGATCTTTTCCGCCGCGATAGCGGCTTGACGGCAACAGCGGCGAAGGCGATAAAGCCGGCCATGAAGATGTCCTTCGCCATTTGTGGCATTTCGATTATCGGCTAGCCTCGCGCTGGCCCGGACGTTTTCGCCCATCTTCCTTCCAGATCGGACAAACGACCCGGCCAGCAGGCTGAAGGGCAACTGTATCTGTTTGAACCGGCAATGCCGGGAAGGGGATGAATGACCAGGGAAACCAAGGGCCTGCGCCTCACCAACACGCTCACCCGCGCGAAGGAGGATTTCTTCCCCATCGATGCGTCGAACGTGCGCATGTATGTGTGCGGGCCGACCGTCTACGACTTCGCCCATATCGGCAATGCGCGCCCGGTCATTGTCTTCGACGTGCTCTACCGGCTGCTGCGTCATCTCTATGGCGCGGACCACGTCACCTATGTGCGCAACATCACCGACGTCGACGACAAGATCAACGCGCGCGCCCTGCGCGATTTCGGCGATGACATCGCCGCCGGCAAGCTCACGCTCAACGAGGCGATCCGCCGGGTGACGGAAAAGACCGCCGACCAGTTCCACAAGGATGTGAAGGCGCTGGGCTGCCTGCCGCCGACCTTCGAGCCGCGCGCGACGGAGTTCGTGCTCGCGCGGCCGGATGGCAAGACGGATATGGTTTCGTTGATTCAATCTCTCATCGAACGCGGCCATGCCTATGAAGCGGCAGGGGAAGTCCTGTTCGACACCGCCTCGATGCCGGACTATGGGCAGCTCTCCAAGCGCCCGCTGGACGAGCAGCAGGCCGGCGCCCGTGTCGCTGTCGACACGCATAAGAAGAACCCGCAGGATTTCGTGCTGTGGAAGCTATCCTCGCCGGAGGAGCCAGGCTGGGACAGCCCTTGGGGCCAAGAGGCGTGGACAGCCGCAGGCTGGACGGGGAAGCCAAAGGGTCGGCCGGGCTGGCACATCGAGTGCTCGGCCATGTCGGCGGCCTATCTGGGTGAGGTCTTCGATATCCATGGCGGCGGGCTCGACCTCATCTTCCCGCATCACGAGAACGAGATCGCCCAGTCCCGTTGCGCCCATGGCACCTCGGTGATGGCCAATTACTGGCTGCACAACGGCTTCCTGCAGGTGGAAGGCCAGAAGATGTCGAAAAGCCTCGGTAACTTCTTCACCATCCACGAGCTGCTGGAGACGGAGAATTTCGGCGGTCGCGAATGGTCGGGCGAGGTGCTGCGGCTGGCCATGCTGATGACGCATTACCGCGAGCCCATCGATTTCGCCGTGCGCAAGCTGGAGGAAGCGGAGAACACGCTGCGCAAGTGGAAGCGTGCCGCCGACCTCGCCGAAGGCTCCGCCGCTGTGCCGGACGAGGTGATCGCGGAACTGTGCGACGATCTTTCGACCTATTCCGCCTTTCAGGTGCTGACGCAGCTCGCCGGCGAGGCGCTGGAGGGCGACAAGGCGGCTGCCGCCTCGCTGCGTGGTGCGCTCGAATTCCTCGGCTTCGACGTCAGCGCCGAAGTGGACAAGGCGGCAGTGGATGAAGCGATTGCCGCTCGCCTTGCCTTCATCCGGGATAAAAACTGGGGCGAGGCCGACCGCATTCGCGACGAATTGCTGGCCAGGGGCGTGCAATTGAAGGACGGCAAGGACCCCGCCAGTGGCGAACGCATCACGACATGGGAGGTGAAGCGATGATCGACCATACCGGAATAGAAGTGACCGATTTCGAGGCGTCACGAAAGTTCTACGATGCGGCGCTGGCGCCGCTGGGCGCCACGCTGGTGATGATGGTGCCGGAGGAACACACCGGCGGGGTGAAGGTCGGCGGTTATGGCTATGACCGCCCGCAGTTCTGGCTGCACGAGGTGAAGGAGGCTGGCCCCGGCCGCCACTATGCCTTCACCGCCGACAAGCGTGCCGAGGTCGATGCCTTCTACGAGGCGGCGATGGCCGCGGGCGGCAAGGACAATGGCGCACCGGGCCTGCGGCCCCACTACCACCCGAACTACTACGGTGCCTTCGTTCTCGATCCGGACGGCAACAATATCGAAGCCGTCTGTCATCAGCCGGAGTGAAGCGCCATGAGCCTCGACAACAGGCCGGTCTATTCCGGCGGCTGCCAGTGCGGTGCGGTGCGGTTCCGTGTCGAGGGCGCTCTGGGGCATGCCTCGGTGTGCCATTGCCGCATGTGCCAGAAGGCGTTCGGCGCCTTCTATGCGCCGCTTGTGTCGGTGCGCGATGCAAAGCTCGAATGGACGCGTGGTGAGCGCCAGACCTTCCAGTCCTCCAACCTGGTCCAGCGCGGTTTCTGCGCCGAATGCGGCACGCCGCTCACCTATGAGGCTCCGGACGGCGTCGCCCTTGCCATCGGCGCCTTCGACAGCCCGGCCGAAATCGCTCCCGTCATCCAGTGGGGCATCGAGGGCAAGCTGCCCTATGTCGACGCCATCCACACCCTTCCGGGCAAGGACACCATGGGGGACGAGGAAGCGGCGGCCTTTCTGGCGCAACTCGTTTCCTACCAGCACCCCGACCACGATACCGACACCTGGCCGCCGGAGGGCCGCACACAATGAATGCCGAACTGCGCGGCCTGTACCCGGAGATCGAACCGTTCGAGAGCGGCATGCTCGATGTCGGCGACGGCCACACGATCTATTGGGAGCGGGTCGGCACGAAGGGCACCAAGCCGGCCGTGTTCCTGCATGGCGGGCCGGGCGGCACCATCTCGCCCAGGCACCGGCGCCTGTTCGATCCGGCGCTTTACGACGTCATCCTGTTCGACCAGCGCGGCTGCGGCAAATCCACGCCGAACGCGTCTCTGGAGGCCAACACCACATGGCATCTGGTCGCCGACATCGAGCGCCTGCGCGAAATGTGCGGCTTCGAAAAGTGGCTGGTGTTCGGCGGTTCGTGGGGCTCGACGCTGGCGCTTGCCTATGCCGAGACTCATCCCGAGCGGGTCAGCGAACTGGTGGTGCGCGGCATCTACACGCTCACCCGTGCCGAACTGGAATGGTACTACCAGTTCGGCGTCTCGCAGATGTTCCCCGACAAGTGGGAGCGCTTCGTGGCTCCCATCCCGCAGGAGGAGCGCGGCGACATGATCGCCGCCTACCGCAAGCGGCTGGTGGGCGATGACCGCAAGGCCCGGATCGAGGCCGCCAGGGCGTGGAGCATCTGGGAAGGCGAGACGATCACGCTGCTTCCCGAGCCCGAAACCAGCGATCCGTTCGGCGCGGATGACTATGCGATCGCCTTCGCCCGCATCGAGAACCATTACTTCGTCCATGCCGGCTGGCTGGAGGAAGGCCAGTTGCTGCGCGATGCCGGCCGGCTGAAGGACATTCCCGGCACCATCGTCCATGGCCGCTACGACATGCCGTGCCCGGCGCACTATGCCTGGGCGCTGCACAAGGCATGGCCGAAGGCCGAGTTCCACCTGATCGAGGGGGCGGGGCACGCCTATTCCGAACCTGGTATCCTCGACCGGCTGATCCGCGCCACCGACCAGTATGCAGGCAAGGCCTGACACCGGAATTTCTTACCAACTTCCGGTTCTTCAGGGCCGGAAGCAGGCAATGGACAAGGCAATGAAAGAGCGCATCTATCTCTACGACACGACGCTGCGGGACGGCCAGCAGACGCCCGGCATCGATTTCTCGGTCGAGGACAAGATCGCCATTGCCGGCATGCTGGACGAGTTCGGCGTCGATTATGTGGAAGGCGGCTATCCGGGCGCCAACCCCACCGACACGGCGTTCTTTTCCGAGAAGCGCACCCAGCGCTCGCGCTTCGCCGCCTTCGGCATGACCAAGCGCGTTGGCGTCTCGGCCTCGAACGATCCCGGCCTGGCGCTGCTTCTTCAGTCGCGCTCGGATGTCGTGTGCTATGTCGCCAAAAGCTCGCAATATCAGGTGCGTGTGGCGCTGGGCTGCACCGATGAAGAAAACCTCGAGGCCATTCGCGCGTCCGTCGAGGCGGCCATCACCGCCGGCAAGGAGGCGATGGTCGATTGCGAGCATTTCTTCGACGGTTTCAAGGCCAATGCGGACTACACGCTGGCCTGCGCCCGCACCGCCTATGAGGCCGGCGCGCGCTGGGTGGTGCTGTGCGACACCAATGGCGGCACCCAGCCGGCCGAGATTCGCGAGATCGTGCGCAAGGCGATCGCGGCCGGCATTCCCGGCAGCCATCTCGGCATCCACGCCCATGACGACACAGGGCAGGCCGTGGCCAACTCGCTGGCGGCGGTGGAGGCGGGCGCCCGCCAGATCCAGGGCACGCTGAACGGCATCGGCGAACGCTGCGGCAACGCCAACCTCGTCACCCTGATCCCGACGCTTGCCCTGAAGAAGACCTATGCGGATCGCTTCGAGACGGGCATCGCGCCGGAGCGGCTGGCCACCATCGCGCACCTGTCGCGCGGCTTCGACGAGTTGCTGAACCGCGCCCCCAATGCGCAGGCGCCCTATGTCGGCGCGTCCGCTTTCGCCACCAAGGCCGGCATCCATGCCTCGGCGCTGGCCAAGGAGCCCAGCACCTACGAGCATGTCGAGCCCGAAAGCGTCGGCAACCGCCGCAAGGTCATGGTTTCGGACCAGGGCGGCAAGGCCAACTTCCTTGTCGAACTGAAGCGGCGCGGCATCGAGGTCTCGCGCGACGATCCGCGACTGGACACGCTCGTTGCCATGGTCAAGGAGCGCGAGGCCGAAGGCTATGCCTATGAAGGGGCGGACGCCAGCTTCGAGCTTCTGGCCCGCCGCACACTGGGCACCGTGCCGGATTTCTTCAGCGTCGAAAGCTTCCGCTGCATGGTCGAGCGCCGCTTTGACGCCAATGGCCAGATCAAGACCGTCTCGGAAGCCATCGTCAAGGTGGTGGTGGAAGGCGAGACGCGCATGTCGGTGGCCGAGGGCCATGGCCCGGTCAACGCGCTCGACATCGCGCTGCGCAAGGATCTCGGCCGCTACCAGAGCGAGATCGAGGATCTGGAGCTGGTCGATTACAAGGTGCGTATCCTGAACGGCGGCACCGAGGCCATCACCCGCGTGCTGATCGAATCGCAGGACGCCAGCGGCGCCCGCTGGTGGACGGTCGGCGTGTCCGACAACGTCATCGACGCATCGTTCCAGGCGCTGATGGATTCCATCGTCTTCAAGCTGATGAAGAACCGCGAGCTGGCGGGACAGGTCGCTGCCGAATAGGCGACGCCCGGCCCTCACCGGCACCCGTTGCGGTTGATCCATCAACGAAAGACGATTGAACCATGAGAAGTTTGAAATGGTTCTCCGCGTCGGGCCGGTCCATATGGGCGAGATGACGACAGGTGTGATCGACAAGCCGGGAGAAACCGAGGCTGCGGTTCGGCGGGGTTTCGCGTTGGGATTCGGCGCCTATCTGCTGTGGGGCATACTGCCGCTCTACATGAAGCTGGTCGCCCACCTGCCGCTGATGGAAGTGATCGCCAATCGTATCCTGTGGTCGGTGCCGCTTGCCGCCATAGTGCTGGTCTGGCTGGGGCGCACGGCGGATTTCAAGGCGGCGCTGCGTTCGCCGCGCATGCTGGCGATGGCCGGGCTGACGGCCTGCATCATCACCATGAACTGGAGCCTGTATGTGTGGGCGATCGCCGTCGACCGCACCATCGAGACGGCGCTCGGCTATTACATCAACCCGCTGGTCAACGTCATGATCGGCGCCCTGCTGCTGGGTGAGCGGCTGAACCGTGTCCAGACCGCGGCGGTAGCCCTGGCGGCCATAGCCGTCGCCATTCTGACCTATGAGAACGGCACGCTGCCTTGGGTGTCGCTGGCTCTGGCCGTCACCTTCGCCGCCTACGGCTTCTTCCGCAAGACCCTGCCCATCGGCCCGAGCCAGGGCTTCCTGCTGGAAGTCATGATCCTGGCTGTCCCGGCGGGTGCCTACATCGTCTGGCTGATCGCCAACGGCACGGACCATCTGGTGTCCAGCACCGGGTTCGACACGGCGGTGCTGCTCGGCTGCGGGCCGGTCACGGCGGTGCCGCTGCTTATGTTCGCCTTCGGCGCCAAGGCGTTGCGGCTCTCCACGCTCGGCCTGATGCAATACATCGCGCCGACCATGGTGTTCCTGATTGCCGTGTTCGTGTTCAACGAGCCTTTCGGGACGGCTCAACTCGTGGCCTTCGGGCTCATATGGACTGCGCTGGCGATCTACACCTGGTCGACCCTGCGCGGAAAATAAGGCATGTCGCCCGAAAGTGGCAACCGGTTTCGGGATAGCGACACGCTTAAAGCAACAGCTTGAAGCGTTTTAGAGCCCTACATCTTCTCGATGATGGAGGGAACGCCCTCCGTCGGCGTACCCGTCGCCGAGGCGGCGGACAGGATGGCGGGCACGATCGACCCCACCTCGTCCACCACCAGCGGCTGCACCTGGTGGGCCGTATGGATGAAACCCTCGCCCCGCATGTGGTCCAGCAGGGTCAGCATCGGATTCCAGAAACCGCCGATATTGGCGAACACCATCGGCTTGCGGTGATGGCCGAGCTGCGCCCAGGTCATCATCTCGACGATTTCCTCCACCGTGCCGATGCCGCCGGGCAGAGCGACGAAGGCGTCGGATTCCTCGAACATGCGCTGCTTGCGCTCATGCATGTTGTCGGTGATGACGACCTCGTCCAGCCGGTCCAGCCCGCTTTCGGTCGCTTCCTTGTTCATCAGGAAGCGCGGGATGATGCCGAGCACCTTGCCGCCGGCGCGCATGGCGCCTTCGGAAACGGCTCCCATGATGCCTTTCGTGCCGCCGCCATAGACGAGCCGCAGGCCCGAATGGGCAAGCGCGCGGCCGAGCGTGCGCCCGGCCTCGACATAGGTCTTGTCGTGGCCCGGGGAAGAACCGCAATAGACGCAGACGGATCGAATCGTGTTCATATCGGATTGGTGCTAGCGGTTGCGGCGGCGGTCAAGCCTGCTCCGGTGTTTTTCTTGTCCGTTGCCATAAAACAGGATAGATCGCGCGGGAACATGGTGCTCGGAAACGGAATCCGCTGTCCGGAAAAGATCATGTTCCAACAATGAGATAATGCGTGATGACATTTTCGCGGAAATTCGTCACGCTGGGGCAGTGAGGGGCAGGCAGGGCAATGAAGAGCAACGGGTTGAAGGCATTTCTGTTTGCCGCTGCGGCTGTCGTCGTCGCGGGTTTCGTCGGCTATCTTTCAGGTGCCCTCGATCCCTATCTTGGCCGGGCGCCCGCCGAGGTCACCCAGCCGCAGGCCGCCATTGCTCCGGCAGGTGGCGAGACGCCGGCGCCTGCTGCCGGTCCACAGGCGGAACCGGCCGCCGGCAACGAACCCGCCCAGGCCGATACGGGCGCGCAGACGCCTTCCGGCGCAGGCACCGACGAGGCATCCGCCACGCAGCCCGCGCCCGAGGGCGTGACGGTTCCGACCTTCGACCTGCTGCGCGTTGAGGGCGACGGCTCCACGGTCGTGGCCGGCAAGGCCGCTCCCGGCTCGACGATCGAGCTTGTCGACGGATCGACAGTGCTCGGCAAGGCTGTCGCCGGGGCGGACGGCGCCTTCGCCATCGTGCTCGACGACCCGCTGGACGCCGGCGACCACCAGATCGTGCTGCGCGCCACCGAGCCGGACAGCAATGTGGCCATGTCCACGCAGACCGCTGTCGTGTCGGTTCCCGAGAAGCCGGACGGGCAGGTGCTGGCCATGGTCGAGGAGCCGGGCAAGGCCGCGCAATTGCTGACCGTGCCGAAGCCCCTGACGCCGCCGGCCGCAGAGGGCGCTGCGAACACGGCCGCGCCGCAATCGGGCGAATCTGCCGCCGAAACCCCGACAGCGGATGAGAAGGCGCCGGCTGCGGATATTGCCGGCGGCCCGGCTGTCGTGGTCGAGGCTGTCGAGATCGATGGCGGCAAGGTGTTCGTCGCCGGCCGGGCCGATGCCGGCCGCAAGGTGCGCGCCTATGCCAATGAAATCCTGCTTGGCGAAGCCCTGACTTCGCCGGACGGCCATTTCCTCGTCGAGGCCAGTCGCGATCTCCCGGTCGGCGAATACACCATCCGAGTCGATGGCCTCGATGCGGCGGATGGCGACAAGGTCGTGGCGCGCGCGACGGTGCCCTTCCAGCGCGAGCCGGGCGAAACGGTCGCGGCGGTCGCGCCTTCCGGTTCGCCCGCCGCGGGCGGTACGGAGGCGGAGCCGGGTCAGCCGGCCACCACCGTGGCGCCCAAGCTCGAACATGCGGACGGCTCCGTCATCATCCGCCGTGGCGATACGCTGTGGCACATCTCCCGCCGTGTCTATGGCCAGGGCGTGCGCTATTCGACCATCTACCTGGCCAATCAGGAGCAGATCAGCGATCCGGACCGCATCTGGCCGGGACAGGTGTTCAAGGTGCCTGAAAAGTCGGAGCAGGGCGAAGAGGCCGATTTCGGTGCGATGGGCGACCGCATCACCGTGCCGCCGCAATAGCCCGACATCTAGGCCAGGCCTTCCACGAAAGCGGTGTCATGGAACCGCTTTCTTTCCTTGGGCGGTTGCGTGAACCGTTGTCATCGTTTATCGTCGATATACGATGAAATCTTCCCCGCACTGCAAGGACAACCGCGAAAGGCTGGCCGACGCCGAGCTTGCCGCGCGTCTGGCCGCGCTTTCGCATCCGGCTCGCATCGAGATCCTGCGCCATCTTGCCGGGGCGAACTCCTGCTGCTGCGGCGATGTGGTGGGACGCCTAGACCTGGCGCAATCGACGGTTTCCCAGCATCTCAAGATACTGGTCTCGGCCGGGCTCGTGCGTTTCGAGGCCGATGGCCAGCGCTCCCGATACGCCATAGACCGTCCCGCGCTCAAGGCAGTGGCGGCGGAACTGGCCTGTTTCGCCTCCTCCTGTACCGATTGCTGAACCGAGACTCCTTGCGAAGCATTGCAGCCGTCTTTTACAAGGCATTGAATTTGTGACTGAAAAAACCGTTTCTGCCGATTCCGGCTCCACCTTCAACACGCTGGTCAACCTGTGGCCCTATATGTGGCCGTCGGACCGCGCCGATCTCAAGGCCCGCGTCGTTTGGGCGACGGTGCTTCTGGTCGCGGCCAAGCTGACGCTGATTGCCGTTCCCTATTTCTTCAAATGGGCGACCGATGCGCTGGCCGGCGATGCGCATACCCCGCCGCCATTGCCGGCGGTTCTTGCCGCGCCCGTCATGCTGGTGGTCGCCTATAACGTCATCCGCGTCATTCAGGTCGGCTTCAACCAGTTGCGCGACGCGCTGTTCGCCCGCGTCGGCCAGTACGCCGTGCGCCAGCTCGCCTATCGCACCTTCGTGCACATGCACCGCCTGTCGCTGCGCTTCCATCTGGAGCGGCGCACCGGCGGCCTGTCGCGCATCATCGAGCGTGGCACCAAGGGCATCGAGACCATCGTGCGCTTCACGGTGCTGAACAGTGTGCCGACCGTGCTGGAGTTCGCCCTGACGGCGATCATCTTCGCGGTCGCCTATGGCTGGAAATATGTGGCCGTGGTGGCGATCACCGTGTGGCTCTACACCTGGTTCACGGTAAAGGCGAGCGACTGGCGCATCGACATCCGCCGCGACATGAACGACAGCGACACCGACGCCAACACCAAGGCGATCGATTCGCTGCTCAACTTCGAGACGGTGAAATATTTCGGCAATGAGAGGATGGAGGCCGAGCGCTTCGACCGCTCGATGGCGCGCTACGAAGCCGCCGCCACCCGCATCTGGACCTCGCTCGGCTGGCTGAACTTCGGCCAGGGCGTGATCTTCGGCATCGGCATGACGGTGGTCATGGCCATGTCGGCGCTGGAGGTGCAGGCCGGTACCCAGACGGTGGGCGATTTCGTCTTCGTCAACGCCATGCTGATGCAGCTTTCCGTGCCGCTCAACTTCATCGGCTTCATCTACCGCGAGATAAGGCAGGGGCTGACCGATATCGAGCAGATGTTCGACCTGCTGGATGTGCAGGCGGAAGTGGTCGACCGGCCGGATGCCGTGCCGCTGGCGGTGGGGTCCGGCAAGGTCGAGTTCCGCGACGTCCAGTTTTCCTACGAGCCGAACCGCCAGATCCTGAAAGGGGTCAGCTTCGAGGTGCCGGCCGGCAAGACGGTGGCCATCGTCGGCCCTTCCGGCGCCGGCAAGTCCACCATCTCGCGCCTGCTGTTCCGCTTCTATGACGTGCAGTCCGGCGCGATCCTGATCGACGGGCAGGATGTGCGCGACGTCTCTCAGGAAAGCCTGCGCGCGGCCATCGGCATGGTGCCGCAGGACACGGTTCTGTTCAACGACACCATCGCCTACAACATTCGCTATGGCCGCATCGATGCTTCCGAGGAGGAAGTGCGCCGCGCCGCCGAGTTGGCCCAGATCGGCCCCTTCATCGAGGGTCTGCCGGACGGCTACAAGACCATGGTCGGCGAGCGCGGCCTGAAGCTCTCCGGCGGCGAGAAGCAGCGCGTGGCGATTGCCCGCACCATCCTGAAGGCCCCGCCGATCCTCATTCTCGACGAGGCGACCTCGGCGCTCGACAGCCATACCGAGCAGGAAATCCAGTCGGCGCTCGATCTGGTCAGCCGCGACCGTACCACCATCGTCATCGCCCACCGGCTTTCCACCGTCATCACCGCCGACGAGATCATCGTGCTGAAGGACGGCCGGATCGAGGAGCGCGGCACGCATTCGGCCCTGTTGCGCAGGGGTGGCCTCTATGCCTCGATGTGGGATCGCCAGCGCGAGGCGACCGAGGCCGAGGAGCGGCTGCGCATCGCCCGCGAGACGGACGAGATGGGCGTTGTCGTGCGGCAGCGCACGCCGGAGGTCATTTGACGGTGCGTTCCGCGTCGGCTCATCCGGGACGCTGACGCATTGTTGCATTGCGGCTCGGGTGGGTTTCCGCTAGAGAGGCACCCACTGAAAACGGAGCCCGTCCAGCAACGATGCAACTCATCGACACGATCAGGAAGGCGTTCGTGCCGATCCATCGCGAGGGCTATCCCTTCATCGCCATCTTCGCGGTGGTGACGCTGGCGGTCGGCTACTTCTCCAGCTTCCTGCTGTGGGTGGGCGCGATCCTCACCGCCTGGTGCATCTATTTCTTCCGCGATCCCGAACGCGTCACGCCGGTTGACGACAGCCTGGTGATCAGCCCCGCCGATGGCGTGGTCACCGCCGTGGGTCCGGCCGTGCCGCCGCAGGAACTGGGCTTCGGCGGCGCCGAGATGACCCGCATCTCGGTGTTCATGAACGTCTTTTCCTGCCACGTGAACCGCTCTCCGGTGCGTGGCCGCATCACCCGTATCGAGCATCGCCCGGGCCAGTTCCTCAATGCCGAACTGGACAAGGCGAGCAGCGAGAACGAGCGCAACGGCGTGGTCATCGACAGCCCGCACGGCACCATCGCGGCGGTGCAGATCGCCGGACTGGTGGCCCGCCGCATCCTGTGCTGGGCCGAGACCGGCTCCGATATCGCCGCCGGCGAGCGCTTCGGCCTGATCCGCTTCGGCTCGCGCGTCGATGTCTACCTGCCGGAAGGCGCGGTGCCGCGTGTGGCGATCGGCCAGACGGCGGTGGGCGGCGAGACGGTGCTGGCAGAGTTCGGCGGACGGGCGAGCGCGCCCGTGGTCCGCGTCTCCTAGAAGTCCGGCCCGATGAACCCGTCCTTCAAGAAGTTCGAGGCGCACGGTTCCGGGGGGCCTCGCATTCGCGAAATCCCGCTGCGCATGGTTTTCCCGAACCTGCTGACGGTGCTGGCCATCTGCGCCGGCCTGTCGGGCATCCGCTTCGCCTTCGAGGGGCGTTTCGAGACGGCGGTGGTGATGGTGTTGATCGCCGCCTTCCTCGACGGGCTCGACGGACGCGTGGCGCGCCTGCTCAAGGCGACCTCCAAATTCGGCGCCCAGATGGATTCCATCGCCGATATCGTCAATTTCGGTGTCGCGCCCGCCCTCGTGCTCTATGCTTTCCTGCTCGACCGGGCCGGGTCTCCCGGCTGGATCGCGGCGCTTTTGTTTACCATTGCCTGCGGCATGCGGCTGGCCCGTTTCAACGTGCTCGAGGAAGTCCACGACAGGCCGGCATGGCAGGCCGAGTATTTCGTCGGCGTGCCGGCCCCGGCCGGGGCGGCGGTGGTGATGCTGCCGCTTTATCTGTCCTTCATCGGCGTCGAGCCGACGCGCTACGGCGCCTTCCTCGCCACCGGCTTCACCGTGGTGGTGGCCTTCCTTCTGGTCAGCCGCCTGCCGGTCTATTCGGGCAAGAGCCTCAAGATACCGGGCGACCGCATGCTGCTGGTCATCCTGGCCATCGTGCTCTTCTTCCTGCTGCTGGTGAGCTACCCCTGGTACACGCTTACCGCTTCGGTCGTGGCCTATCTGATCTTCCTGCCGCTCTCCGTGCTGGCCTATTCGCGCCGCGCCAAGCGCGAGGGCGAGGCCCAACTGCCGCCGGATGTGGACGCAAGGCCCGGGGACTGATCAGGCAGCGCTGCCGGCGTTCAGGCGCTCGACGGCGAGATCGCGGGTCGCCACATAGTCGGTCTTGCCGGAGCCGAGCACCGGGATTTCCGCGACCTTGACGATATCGCCCGGCACCGCAAGCTCGGCTATGCCGGCCTGCTTGCCAAGCCTGCGCAGGCTTGTCGCATCGGCCTGCGTCGCCGTGGTGACGAGCACGATGCGTTCGCCGCGCCGGCGGTCGGGAACGGCGACGACGGCATGCCGCTCCTCCGGCCACAGCGATTGCACCAGCATCTCGATCGCGCCCAGCGAAACCATCTCGCCGGCGATCTTGGCGAAGCGGGCCGCGCGTCCGGTGATGGTGATGAAGCCCTCGCGGTCGACCTTCACGATGTCGCCCGTGTCCTGCCAGCCATCGGCCAGCGGCTGAAGCTCGCCGGGCCGCTCGGCCGTCATGTAGCCCAGCATGACATTGGGGCCGGAGAGAAACAGCCGCCCGCCCTCGGCGACGCCCTCGACAGGCTCGATGCGCATGCGCATGCCGGGCAGCAGCCGGCCCACGGTGCCCTCGCGGTTATGGATGGCGGTGTTGACCGCCGCCACCGGCGCCGCCTCGGTAAGCCCGTAGCCCTCGATGATGGCGGTGTGGAAGCGCTCGCGCCAGACCCGGCGCGTTTCCGGCTTCACTGCTTCGGCGCCCGCAACAACGAAGCGCAGGCTGGAAAAATCGCCGTCGGAGGCGGTGCGGGCATATTGCGCCAGGAAGGTGTCGGTGCCGAACATCACCGTCGGCTTGAGGCGTCGGGCGACTTCGGGAATGAGCTTGTAGTGCAGGGGCGACGGGTAGAGGAACAGCCGCATGCCGGTGACCAGCGGCAGGATGGTGCCGGCGGTGAGGCCGAAGGAGTGGAACATCGGCAGCACGTTGAGCGCGATGTCGCTGGTGGTGATGGTGACGCGCGCCTCGGCCTGCATGGCGTTGGCGATCAGGTTGCGATGCGACAGCACCGCCGCCTTCGGTGCCCCCTCCGAACCCGAGGTGAACAGGATGACGGCCGGCTTTTCTGCCTTCTGCCGATGCAGGGGGTATCGCCACAACAGCGCGGCGGCCGCCTTGTCCAGCCCGCTGATGCCGGCTTGCAGGTCCTCCAGCCACAGAAGCTTCGCGCCTGCGGCCTCCACGGCCTGCACGACGTCTGCAAGCCCTGCCTTCTCCACGAAGACGCGTGACGAGATCACGGTGTGGATTGCCGCTGTGCGCAAGGCTGCGGTGACGTTGGCCGGGCCGGATGTGTAGTTGACCAGCGCCGCCACCTGTCCGGCCGAGGCAAGCCCGAGCAGGGAGAGCACGGCCCCGCTGGTGTTGGGCAGCATCACGCCGACGGCCTCGCCAGGCTTGGCGAGCTTTGCAAAGCGGGTGCCGAGGATGCGCGCACCGGCAAGCAAGGTGCGGTAGCTCAGCCGGCTTCCCGTGGCGTCCTCCACCACGACACGGCCGGGCCCGAAAAGCTCGGCTGCGTCGCGGACGGCCTGGAACAGGGTGAGGTCGGGCTCGGTCGTGGCGAGGCGCGCCTCGGCCATGCGGTCGAACAGCGCATTGGCGTTGCTGGCGGCCGGGCTGCCGTTGCGCGCGACCAGTTCCGGAGCCGTCATCGGCTCCAGAACCGAGACCGACAATCGCGGGAACCAGCGGCGCGGCGCCGGTGCCTTGCCGTCCATCTGGAAGGGCAGGGCCTGTGCGCCGCCGATGAAGATCGGCACGATGCGGGCATCCGCCTGCATGGCAATGCGGATCACGGCCCGATAGAGCCTGAAGGAGCGGATGTCCGGTTCGACCGCTTCGGGAATGTAGACGGCCAGCCGCCCGCGTCCTTTCAGCACCCGCACCAGCCGGCGCGAGACGAAGACATGCTCGGCGTTGAAGGCGATGGTGCGGGCCAGCTCCCGCCACGGCTCCAGCCATACCGATTTCGCCGAAACCGGGTCCAGAATATGCAAGGTGTCGTCCGGCAGCAGCGAGAGCGTCAATGCCGGATCGAGGCGCGACTGATGGCTGACGACATAGATGACGGGCGCCTGCGCACCCCGCGCGATGCCGATTCGGGCATCCGAGATGCGATAGGCAAGCTTGAACGGCGCATACAGCACCGCTTGCGCCGTGCTCAATCCGTGCCGGATTTTCTCGACTATGGCGGTCAGGCACCAGACAAGGGCTATGGCGGCCAGTAGCGCGAGGGTCAGGACCATGCGGTTTGCTCCCGCTTGTTTCAGCAAAGGTTCGCGCCGATTACGCCCGGAAGTTAACCGAACGCCCGTGTCCGTCAACAGCGCTTGTCGGGTTTCCACGAAGAGAATAAAGCGGCCGGGAAAGAAAAAAGCCGGCCCTGGCGCCGGCTTTCGAAAGTGGGGGCGGGGCTGAAGTCCTTGCCTGCGGCCGCCATGCCCCGTGGTGAGGTTTCTGCTCAGTTGGCCGCGAAGCAGTAGAACAGGCCGTCACCGCCGGTTCCCTGCAAGGCTTCCTGGCTGCAGCCGCCGCGCGAGGCATGCGAGGAGTTCCACGACTTCGCCGCATCCGAGTCGTCGAGCCCCATGCGGTCGGAGTGGCCGACGATGGCCTCGCCTTCGGCCCCGCTCATCGTCCAGTCGCCGCAGGTCTTGCCCTCGGCCCTGGTGCCGTCCGGATTGGAGCCGGTAAGGATGTCATGGCGGTTGGGGCTGTCGCCGCGACCGTTGATGATCTCGCCCTTCTCGTTCAGCGCCGTCTGCTTGGTGATGTTGTTGCTGTCGCCATGCAGGGAGGCGACATCGTCGGCGATCTTCTCGCCCTTGGCGTTGACCCATGGGCCTGCGCCGATGCGGTCGCGTGCATCCGTGTCGGCCGACGAGAGATAGGCGCGCCACGTCTTGCCGCTGACGCCGGCCGCTTCGGCGAGCGCGGCGCAATGCGCGTCGGCTCCGTCGAGGCCGCCCAGGTCGGCGCCCTTGCCGGAGCCCTGGCTGGTGACGAAGAAGCTCATCGAATTGTCCTGGGCCAGCGCCGTGCCGCCGGCGGCGAGCGTCAGGGCGGCCACAATCAGGAATTTACGCATGAAGGTGTCCTCCGGCTTGATGACGGGATTGGTGCCGGAAAACGATATGAGGCCGCCACAGGGTCGGCCAGTCACGACTTCGTGTGGGGAAACGGGCTATTCAGGCATCCGGTAGGACACCCAGCGATCGTGCTTGGCCTGATAGATCTCGCCGGTGCGGGTCAGGTCCGGGCTGGCCAGGCCCACGATGCGGGCGGCGATCTCGGAAGGGTGCGGCAGCGTGTTCGGGTCCTCTCCGGGCACGGCCAGCGCGCGCATGGCGGTGCGGGTCGCGCCGGGGTCCACCGCGTTGACGCGCAGCGGATAGTTGCGCGTCTCGTCCGCCCATGACCGCACCATGGCCTCCACGGCGGCCTTGGACGCGGCGTAAGGTCCCCAGAAGGCGCGGGCCGAATGCGCCGCACCCGAGGACAGCACGATGGCACGTCCCGCGTCCGACTGGCGCAGCAGCGGATCGACCGAACGGATCAGCCGCCATGTGGAGGTGACGTTGATGGCCATCACCTTCTCGAACACCTTGGCCTCGACATGGCCGAGCGGGGCGATGACGCCGAGCACGCCGGCATTGGCGACCAGTATGTCGAGCTTGCCCCAGCGCTCATGGATGGCGCCGCCGAGCCGGTCGATGCCCTCCATGTCGGCCAGGTCGAGCGGCACCAGCGTGGCTTCGCCCTTGCCGGTGCGCGCTTTCTCGGCCTTGATCTCGTCGTCGAGTTCCTCGAGTCCGCCCACCGTGCGCGCCACGGCGACGACATGCGCCCCCGCCGCGGCCAGGTCCCTCGCGATGAAATAGCCGATGCCGCGCGAAGCGCCGGTGACCACGGCCGTCCGGCCGGTAAGGTCGATGCTCATGCCTGTCCTCTAATTGCCTGCCCCGAAATGTCCGCCCCGAAATGTCCGCAAGCGGTCAGCCGTTGCTGGCCAGCAGCGACAGCGTATGCACATTGCTCTCGCCATCCTGATCGACGAGGCGGGTCGGGTACTCGCCCGTGAAATAATGATCGGTGAAAGCGGGAGCTTGCGGGTCGCGAGGCTCGCCGCCGACCGCCTTGTAAAGTCCATCGATGGAAATGAACGCCAGCGAATCCGCGCCGATATAGCGGCACATGGAGTCGAGGTCCTTATGCTGGTTGGCGAGCAGCTTGTCGGCGTGCGGCGTGTCGATGCCGTAGAAATCCGGGTGGTAGATCATCGGGCTTGCCACGCGCAGATGCACTTCCGTCGCGCCGGCGTCGCGGATCATCTGCACGATCTTGACCGAGGTCGTGCCGCGCACGATGGAATCGTCCACCAGCACCACACGCTTGCCCTCGATCATCGCCCGGTTGGCCGAATGTTTCAGCTTCACGCCGAGCGCGCGAATCTGCTGCGTCGGCTCGATGAAGGTACGGCCGACATAATGGTTGCGGATGATGCCGTATTCGAAAGGAATGCCGCTCGCCTGCGCGAAGCCGAGCGCCGCCGGCGTGCCGCCGTCCGGAACCGGCACCACCACGTCGGCTTCGACCGGCGCTTCCCCGGCCAGGTTCATGCCCATGTTCTTGCGCGCCACATAGACGCTGCGGCCGCCGACCACCGAATCCGGCCGCGCGAAATAGACATATTCGAACAGGCACAGCCGCTCGGGCTGGGGCTTTTCCGGCTTGATCGCCTGGGTGGTGATGGAACCGTCCTTCTGGATCTCGCAGATGACGATTTCGCCGTTTTCCACGTCGCGGATATATTTCGCGCCGATGATGTCGAGCGCGCAGGTCTCCGAGCAGAAGATCGGCTTTCCGTCGAGTTCGCCCATCACCAGCGGGCGGATGCCGATCGGATCGCGCGCGGCAATGAGCTTGGTGCGCGTCAGGGCCAGCATGGCGTAGCCGCCTTCGACCTGCCGGATGGCGTCCACGAAGCGGTCGGAGGAGGAGGAGTGGCGCGAACGCGCGATCATGTGCAGCACGACTTCGGTGTCGGAAGTCGCCTGAAAGATGGCGCCCGAGGCGATCAACTGTTTGCGCAGCGTGATGCCGTTGGTGAAATTGCCGTTGTGGGCGATGGCGATGCCACCCACTTCCAGTTCCGCGAACAGCGGCTGCACGTTGCGCAGGATCGTCTCGCCCGTGGTGGAATAGCGCACATGGCCGATGGCGCGGTTGCCGGGCAGCCGGTGCAGCGTGGCGGCGTCGGTGAAATGGTCGCCGACGAGGCCCATATGCCGCTCGGAGTGAAAGCGCCGGTCGTGGTAGGAAACGATGCCCGCCGCTTCCTGTCCGCGATGCTGGAGGGCGTGCAAGCCGAGCGCGGTCAGCGCGGCGGCGTCCTCATGGCCGAGAATGCCGAACACGCCGCATTCTTCATGCAACTTATCGTCGGCTTCAGCCGCGAGCGCGCCAAGTTCATTCGCCATAAGCTCAAGCTCCGCTAAAGCCGGTATATAGAACCTCGGCCGGTCCGGGGCAACGCAGAAGTTCGTCGCAGTTTCCGGATCACATGGTTAGTTGGCGTCTTCGGCGGGCGGCGCGCCTGCGCCGTCGTCCTGGCCGGCTTCCGGCGCAACGGGCGCTTCCGGTGCGGGCGGCGCTCCGGCCCCCCCTTCGGGCACCTGGCCGTCGCGGTTGAGGCGCTTCAATATGGCGTTCTCCGGGTCTTCGGGCAGCAAGCTTTCGAGCTTTGCGCCGACCGATTCCAGCAGCGGCCGCGACTTGGCGTCGGCCACCCATGCCGGTGCCCGATCCCCGGCCAGCCAGTTGAAGAACAGCAGGCCGACGGCCACCACGAGGATGCCGCGGGCCGCGCCGTAAAGGAAGCCCAGCGTGCGATCGAGCGCGCCGATGCGGGAATCGATGATGAAATCCGCGATCTTCATGGTGATGACCGTGACCACGATCAGCGCGATGACGAACACGATGGCCGCCGCCGCCGCCATGGCGATCTTTTCGTTCTCGATATAGGGCTGCACATAGGGCAGGACCGGCTTGTAGAAGAAATAGGCCGCTGCCGCCGAGGCAGCCCAGGAGGCGATGGACAGCACCTCGCGCGAGAAGCCGCGCACCATGGCGAGCATCGCGGATACGAGGGTGAAGCCGACGAGGATTCCGTCAAGCAGCGTAATCGGCATGGTCTTCGCCCCACTTCATGAGCCGCATCATTCGTCGTCCGGGGCACGGCTGCGGCGCGAGCCGGCTATGCGTGCCACAAGGTCGGCAAGCTCGGCGGGCCGGAAAGACCCGGCCCCCATCCCGCCGGAAACTTCCTCACCACCTCTGGACCCTGCCAGCGGCAGAACCGCTCTCGCAAACCCCAGCTTTTCGGCCTCCTTCAGGCGCTGCTGCGCATGCGCAACCGGCCTGATGGCGCCCGAAAGGCTGATTTCGCCGAAATAGACGCAATCGGCCGGCAGGGCAAGACCGGTAAGGGAGGAAACCAGGGCGGCTGCGACGGCAAGGTCGGCCGCCGGCTCCGAAATGCGATAGCCGCCGGCGACGTTGAGATAGACGTCATGCTGTGAAAAGCGGACGCCGCAATGCGCCTCCAGAACGGCCAGAACCATCGAAAGACGGGCATTGTCCCAGCCGACCACGGCGCGGCGCGGCGTACCGAGCGGGGAGGGGGCGACGAGCGCCTGTATCTCGACCAGAACCGGCCGCGTGCCTTCCATGCCGGCGAACACGGCAGCACCCGGCGACTTAGCGTGGCGTTCGCCGAGGAACAGTTCGGAGGGGTTCGCAACCTCGCGCAAACCCTTGTCGGACATCTCGAAAACGCCGATCTCGTCGGTCGGTCCGAATCGGTTCTTCACCGTGCGCAATATGCGGTAATGGTGGCCGCCTTCGCCCTCGAAATAGAGCACGCCGTCGACCATGTGCTCGACCACGCGCGGGCCGGCGATCTGGCCTTCCTTGGTGACGTGGCCGACCATGACCACGGCTGCGCCCGTGGATTTGGCATAGCGGATCAGCGCCTGGGCCGAGGCGCGCACCTGCGTGACCGTGCCGGGCGCGGAATCGGCAAGGTCCGTCCACAATGTCTGGATCGAATCGAGGATGACGAGGTCCGGCCGCTTGCCGTCGGCGATGGTGGCGAGGATGTCCTCGACATTTGTTTCGGCGGCGAGTTCGACGGGCGTATGCGCCACGCCCAGCCGCTGCGCGCGCAGCCTGATCTGCGCCACCGCCTCTTCGCCCGAGACGTAGACGATGCGGTGGCCCTGTTTCGCAAGCGCGGCGGCGGCCTGCGTCAGCAGCGTGGACTTGCCGATGCCGGGATCGCCGCCGACCAGCAGGGCGGAACCGCGAACGAATCCGCCGCCGGTGGCGCGGTCGAGTTCGCCGATGCCGGAGATGATGCGCGGCGCGTCCTCGATGTCGCCGTCCAGCGAGGTGAGCGCGACGGCGCGGCCCTTGCGCACGCTGCGCAGCGATGCGGGGCCGGCGCCGATGCCGCCGGCCGTGCCTTCCTCGATCAGCGTGTTCCACTCGCCGCAGGAATCGCATTTGCCGGCCCAGCGCTGATGCACGGCGCCGCAATTCTGGCAGATGAACTGGGTGCGCGGCGCTTTAGCCATGGCGGCACGCGGGAGATGATGGGGAGGTGCGGAAGTGCCGCGCCAGCATACCCCTCTCTGGCTTGCCGGCCATCTCCCCCACAAGGGGGGAGACCGGCAGCTTCAGCCTCCCGCTCTCCTTCGCAGCCATGGAGATTGGCGAAAGCCATGGCGACAGCGTCTCTCCCCGCTTGTGGGGGAGATGGCCGGCAGGCCAGAGAGGGGTAGTTTGCGGGAAAAGCAAAAGCCTTACTCGAACCTTTCCGGCAGGTGGCTGTCCTCGGCCAGGTCGAAGAAGCGCGTGAACTCGCCCTGGAAGCCGAGCTGCACCGTGCCCGTGGGTCCGTGGCGCTGCTTGGCGACGATCACCTCGGCCTTGCCGCGCGCCTCGTTCATCTCGTTTTCCCACTTGATGTGGTCCTCGGTGCCGAGCTTGGGCTCCTTGTTCTTGAGGTAATATTCCTCGCGATAGACGAACAGCACCACGTCGGCGTCCTGCTCGATGGAGCCCGATTCGCGCAGGTCCGAAAGCTGCGGGCGCTTGTCGTCGCGGCTTTCCACCTGACGCGAGAGCTGGGACAGCGCGATGATCGGCACGCCGAGTTCCTTGGCCAGCGCCTTGAGGCCGGTGGTGATCTCGGTCACCTCCTGCACGCGGCCCTGGCTGGCCTTGGCGGAAGAGCCCTGCATGAGCTGGATATAGTCGATGACGATGACGTCGAGGCCGCGCTGGCGCTTCAGCCGCCGTGCGCGCGCCGCGAGCTGGGCGATGGAGATGCCGCCGGTCTGGTCGATGAACAGCGGTATCTTCTGCATGGTCTGCGAGCAGGCCACCAGCTTCTCGAAGTCCATCTCCGAAATCTCGCCACGCCGGATCTTGGAGGAGGAGATTTCCGTCTGCTCGGAAATGATACGGGTGGCGAGCTGCTCGGACGACATTTCGAGCGAGAAGAAGCCGACCACGCCGCCGTTTGCGGCCTTGAACGAGCCGTCCGCCTGCTGGGCCGGCTGGTAGGCCTCGGCGATGTTGAAGGCGATGTTGGTGGCGAGCGAGGTCTTGCCCATGCCGGGACGCCCCGCCAGCACGATCAGGTCCGATGCCTGCAGGCCGCCCATGCGCTTGTCGAGGTCGCGCAGCCCGGTGGCGATGCCGGAAAGGCCGCCGTCGCGCATATAGGCGGCGTTGGCCATGTCGACGGCGGTCTTGATGGCGTCGGAGAAGCTCTCGAAGCCGCCGTCGTAGCGGCCGGTCTCGGCCAGCTCGAACAGCCGCCGCTCGGCGTCCTCGATCTGCTCGGCCGGCGACATGTCGACGGGCGCGTCATAGGCGATGTTGACCATGTCCTCGCCGACCGTGATCAGCGCCCGGCGCGTGGCGAGGTCGTAGATGGCGCGGCCATAGTCGGCGGCATTGATGACGGTGACCGCCTCCGCCGCCAGCCGGGCGAGGTACTGAACGACCGTCATGTCGCCCACCTTCTCGTCGGCGGGCAGGAAGGTCTTCATCGTCACCGGGTTGGCCATCTTGCCCATGCGGATGAGTTCCGCCGCGACCTCGAAGATCTTGCGGTGCAGGGGCTCGTAGAAATGGTTGGCCTTGAGGAAGTCGGAGACCCGGTAGAAGGAATCGTTGTTGACGAGCATGGCGCCCAGCAGCGCCTGCTCGGCCTCGATGTTGTTCGGTGCCTCGCGGTAGAGCGGCGTTTCCGCCGTCGCCAGTTTGCGTGCTGCCTCTGCCATGATTCCCTCGGATTTCAGGAGCCTGTGGTTAGCAGACGAAGGGTTGCCTGAGTCGCCCCATCTCCGACAATCTACCTCCTACGCCCATGATCCACAGCCAATGCGCTCCATCCACAGAAGGATGCCGGCAGGCGGTCGATTTCTGGCAGGACCGGGTTGACTCGAAAACGAAGGCCGAACTCTAGCACCAGCCATCGAACATATCAAGAACATCGGCGACTATTGGGACAGCGGATCGCCCCAGCCGGCGCGTTTCGCTTGCTTGAAAACCTCGCCGTCGCGCTTGGTGAACAGCCGCGTGCCGGCGCTGCCATCGGGCCGGCACAGCTTCAGCTCGACCTTGCCGGACCCGGCCCTTGGCGGGGCAAGTACGCGCATGGCGGACTGGGGAACCGGGTGACGCGAAACGGCAAGATAGGCGAATTTCTCGTCCTCCCACGGCACATCGGCGTCCTTGGCGAGACGATGCAGACGCGAGCGGGCGACACGGCGCGAGAAATGGCACCAGTCCGGCTCGACGAGCGGGCAGGGCGCGGCATGGGGGCAGGGCGCCATCACATGCGCGCCGGCTTCGATCAGTCGGGCGCGGCAGGCAAGGATGCGCCGCCAGCCGGCCGGCGTGCCGGGCTCGACGAAGAGGAGCGTATCGGCGGCCAATGCCCATAGTCGATCGACCAGCGCGGAAAGCGCTGCCGGCTCCAGTTCGTCCAGCACATACGCGCAGGTGACGAGATCGGCCGGCGCAAGGCCGGCAAGGTCCCGGGTCGCGTCGCCGTCTTTCCAGTGGCTTGGCAGGGAAAGCTGCGCGGCCAGATGCTGTCCGGCACGGCGCGCCGGCTCGCTGGCTTCCACGAGGGTGGCTTCCGCAAGCTCGGGCCACGCATCGGCCGCCGCCCACAGGACGGTGCCCGGGCCGGCTCCCACGTCGAGCAGGGTTCGGGGCGACCAGTCCGGCCTCGCCTCGGCCAGCGCCTCGAGGCTGGCGCGTACGGCCGTATAGGTGGCCGGCAGGCGGGTGGCGAGATAGGCTTTCACCGCAAGCTCTTCGCTCATATGCAGGCGCCCGTCGCGCACTTCCGCCCGGTAGCGGTCGGAAAGCGTGCGTGCGGCCTGTTTCAGGGCGGAAACAGGCGTCTGCTCCAGCAGCGCATCGACGGCCGTTCGCAGGGGCGGGGGCAGTTGCACCGTCAGGCCCCGCGCGGGCCGAGCAGGATGAGCGAGGCGCCGGCAAGGCAGATGAGCGCGCCCGTGATGTCCCACTTGTCGGGCCGCAGGCCTTCGGCGAGCCACAGCCAGCCCAGCGATGCCGCGATATAGATGCCGCCATAGGCCGCATAGGTGCGCCCGGCCGCGGCGCTGTCCACCTGCGCCAGAAGCCAGGCGAACAGGATGAGCGAGACCACGCCCGGCGCCAGCCACAGCACCGATTTGCCGAGCCGCCACCAGGCCCAGAAGGCGAAGCAACCGGCAATCTCGGCAAGCGCGGCAGCGGCGTAGATCACATAGGCCATATCCGGTTCCTGCTGGCGGGGCGCAGCCTTATTCACCGTCTGCAGGAAGGTTGGCAAGTCCGATCTGCCGATGGCGCAGTCTGGAACCGTCGAGAGATTTGCCCATGCTCCGGCATGGATTCCCGACACTCTCCATTCGCTTCGCTCATTGCAAGGCTGGGAATGACGGAAAAGTATAAGCGCATCCGTCATTCCCCACCTTGAAGCGACCGCAGGGAGCGCAAAGTGTCGGGAATCCATGCCGTGACCTGTTCACGGGCCCGGAAAGGCCACCGTCCCATGCCAAGAAGCGAACGGTGCGGAGGTGCCTTACGACTTCCCGGTGATCTTCCTGTTGCGTGACGGAGCAGCTTTCTTCTGCGCCGGCTTGTCGGCCGCGATCTCCTTGCCATGCGCCCTTTCGTGCATTTCCAGCGCCTTCTCGCATTTAGAGATGTAGTCGCGGGTGATCGGCAGCGCGTCGTTCTTGCGGGTGAGCTGGATCTGGAAATTCACCAGGTCCTGCCAGCGGAACGAGGCCTCCGAGCCCGACAGGTAGAACTCCCACATGCGGCAGAAGCGCTCGTCATAGATCGCCTTGACCTTGTCGCGGTTGGCGAGGAAGCGCTCGCGCCAGTGCTTGAGCGTCTCGGCATAGTGCAGCCGCAGGATCTCGACATCGGTGATTGCGAGCCCGGATTTCTCGATGGCCGGCATGATCTCCGACAGGGCGGGTATGTAGCCGCCGGGGAAAATATGCTTGCGGATGAAGGCGTTGGTGGTGGTCGGCGGCGCGGTGCGGCCGATCGTGTGCAAAAGCATCACGCCGTCCGGCTTCAGGAGCGTGGCGCATTTGTCGAAGAATGTCTGGTACTGGGTGATGCCGACATGCTCGAACATGCCGACCGACACGATGCGGTCGAAGCGCTCCGACAGGTCGCGATAATCGCGGATCTCGAAATGGACGTGACTGTCGAGCCCTTCGGCCTGCGCGCGCTCGGTGGCCACCTGATGCTGCTCGCTGGAGAGGGTGACGCCGAGCACGTCGGCCTCGAAGGTCTTGGCGATATAGAGGCCAAGGCCGCCCCAGCCGCAGCCGATGTCGAGCACGGTCTGGCCCGGCTTGATGCGCAGCTTGGCGGCGATGTGCCGCTTCTTGGCCAGTTGCGCCTCGTCGAGCGACATGTCCGGCCGTTCGAAATAGGCGCAGGAATACTGCATGTCGTCGTCGAGGAAGAGCTTGTAGAGCTCGCCCGACAGATCGTAGTGATGCTCGACATTCCGCTTCGACCGGCGGTGGGTGTTGAGCTGCTGCAGGGGCCGGAAGGCGAGGCGCGCGGTGTTGAGCAGCTTGCCCCAGTTCGAATCGGTCCAGGTTATGCCGACATTGCGATAGACGAGATAGAGGAAGCTCAGCACGTCGCCTTCGACGAAGTCGAGTTCCTGTTCCATGAAGGCCTCGGGAATCGCCAGCGACGGATGCAATGCGATGGCGCGTTCGGCCCGTCTGGTGTGGATGACGATATGCACCTTGTCGCCGGTGCCGTCGCCAAAGGTTCGTGTCGCGCCGCCCGGACCGGTCACCGTCAGGTTCCCGGTGTGGACGACCTTGTCGATTATCCGTTGCAGCAGAATGTTCATCGCCAGCCTCTTCCTGCGCAATTCCGGATGCCGGGAGGGCGAATCCGGGATTGTCCTTTGCCAAAGAGTTGGACGGCTTCATCGCTTCCGTGGAACGGTGAAACGGTCCAAGACAGCACTGGAGTGCAATCTTGCAAAATTGCGGCCGGTTTGAAAAGTTCTCATCTGGCATAAAAAAACCCGGGCAAGGCCCGGGTTCTTGGTCCAGAAAAGGCTGAGGCCGAGGCTTACGCCTCTTCCTCGCCTTCCTCGATCTCGGCGTTCGGATCGAAGAAATTGTCCGGACGGGCGTTCTCGTTGATGTCCTCGCCATAGATCGCCTCGGCGGTGGTCAGCGTCTCGCCGCGGGCCTGACGCTCGGCCTCGTCGGTCGAACGAGCGATGTTGAGGGTGATGGTGACCTCGACTTCCGGGTGCAGCGCGATGGCGATGTTGGTGAGGCCGATGGTCTTGATCGGGTGGTTCAGCTCGACCTGGTTGCGGGCGACGTTGAAGCCTTCGGCCGCCAGGAAGTCGGCGATGTCGCGGGTCGACACCGAACCGTAGAGCTGGCCGGTCTCGCCGGCGGAGCGCACGACGATGAAGCTGGTGCCGTCGAGCTTCTCGGCGATCGCCTGGGCTTCGGACTTGCGCTCCAAGTTGCGGGCCTCGAGCTGGGCGCGCTGGGCTTCGAACTTCTTCTTGTTGCCCTCGTTGGCGCGCAGGGCCTTGCCCTTCGGCAGCAGGAAATTGCGCGCGAAACCGTCCTTGACCTTGACGGTGTCGCCCATCTGGCCGAGGCGCGCGATGCGTTCGAGAAGGATGACTTCCATGTTCTTGTCCTTTCAGACCCTTGAGCATTTTGCAGCCAAATGGAAACATTTGGTGTCGCATAAATGCGGCTAAAACAAACAGTCGGCCATGGGGCCGATTCGAAAGGGACAGTCAGGAAAGGTCGATGGCGCGGTGCGCCCTGTTCGCTGTCCTGCCTGTCCGAGGCAGTTAGGGGACGACGAGGCGGCCCCAACCCGGGATTTGCATGTGGCCTCAACCGTGCCCGTCACGGCTGGGCGGAGCGGACGGCAAGCCGCCCGCTCCGGAAATTTTTAGCGCACCAGATAGGGCAGCAGGCCGAGGAAGCGGGCGCGCTTGATCGCCTTGGCGAGCTCACGCTGCTTCTTCTGGCTGACGGCGGTGATGCGCGAAGGCACGATCTTGCCGCGCTCGGAAATGTAGCGCTGCAGCAGACGCACGTCCTTGTAGTCGATCTTCGGGGCGTTGGCGCCGGAGAACGGGCAGGTCTTGCGGCGGCGATGGAACGGACGCCGGGTCGGGATCTGGTTGATATCGACCATCGATTACTCTCCTTCGCCTTCGCGCGGACGGCGCGGGCCCCGATCACCACGGTCGCGGTCGCCGCCGCGATCGCCACGATCACGGTCGCCGAAGCGCGGACGGTCGCCGAAATTGCCACGCTCGGAGCGCTCCTCGCGCTTCTGCATCATGGCCGACGCGCCTTCCTCGTGCTGCTCGACCTTGATGGTCATGAAGCGCAGGATGTCTTCCGACAGGCCCATCTGGCGCTCCAGCTCGTTGAGAGCCGCGGGCGGGCAGGTGAGGTCCATCAGCGTGTAGTAAGCCTTCCGGTTCTTCTTGATCCGGTAGGTGAGGGACTTCAGTCCCCAGTTCTCGACCCGGCCAACCGAGCCGCCGCCTTCGGAGATGATGCCCTTGAAACGTTCAACGAGCTCATCGACCTGCTGCTGCGACAGATCCTGCCGGGCAAGAAACACATGTTCGTAAAGAGCCATTGTCTTGCCTTTCTTCGTTTCTCTCCCGGTTCCCGACGGCTAGAGCCTCTGCAACTTCTCTTGACCCGGAAACGGGGAAGAAAGGAGCATGGACGAGACGGTCGAGAGCGGAGACACGGGAGGCAGAAGCACTTCAGGCTTCCTGTCGAAGGCTTGCAAAAAGCCCACGGCCCTCCGTTCAGCCCCCAATCGGGACCGGCAGATTGGGGGCGTCTATATAGGAAAACGGCCGGAACGCAACCCCCGACGGCCATCATTGGGGGCGCTGCCTTCTCCATTCAGCACGACAGGGCTCCGGCCCAAGGATGGCCGGGATGAACGAGGTCGAGGCATTGCTTCAGCCATATCCGCTCGGAAGTCTCCATCCGGGGCAGGGCGCTTGCAAAGTCTGCCTCGTCCTTCGCCCGCATATGCTTTGCCTTGAACAACAGGACGACTTCCGGCTTCAGATAGTGCAGGCCGTCCGTCGTGGTCGCAACGACGTCCCGACGGGGACGGCGGATACGCTCGTCACGCCTGTACACCCATAGTTCAGCGTCGCCCGGCTCGAGCATCATGTCGGCGCGCCAGCAGCGTTCGACGGCGTCCAGACACCATATCTGGAAGATCTGCGGCTGTGGTTGCTGATGTGGCGGCAGGTGCTCGACCATTCCGCTCCCGGCCGTGCAGAACTGCAAAGGGGAGAGGGCGTCGCGAAAGATATTCACGTCGCCGCGCAGGATGGAGAACTCGATATCGTCGTGATCGCGCGTTTGCCGGCCATGCCACAGGTCGAGCGCCCAACCGCCGACTATGCACCAGGGTTCCTGCACATCTTGCAGATGCCGGCCGAGTTCAAATGGATGCCATGGCCGCCATGCGTCGTCAGCCGGCAGTGTGAAGGTCTTCGTCACCTGCGCGATCGCAGCAGCATGCGCCCGATGGCGAGCGTCATATAGGCGCCGAAGAACAGGGCCAGCGACCAGCCGAAACCGGGCGGGCCGAACAGGTCCATGCCGATGCCGATGGCCTGGGGGCCGAGCACCATGCCGATGCCGTAGCACAGCACGAAGGCGGCATTGGCCGAGGCCAGCTCATGGCCGGACAGTTGCGAGCCGAGATGGGCAAGGCCGACGGTGTAGAGGGCCGCCACCACGCCGCCCCACAGGAACAGGAGGCCGGCCATCAGGTGCCAGTTCTGGGCGAACAGCGGCATGAAGGCGGTGCCGACGAGGCCGACGCTGGCGCACAGCAGCAGCAGGTAGCGGCGGTCCGAAACCTTGTCGCTGATCATGCCGATCGGAATCTGCATGAGCACGTTGCCGAGGCCGATCATGGTGAGCAGCAGGGCGGCGTCGGCTTCCGAATAGCCGATGCGGTTGCCGTAGACCGGAAACAGCGCGAAGCCGCCCGTCTCCACCGCGCCGAACACCAGAACCGCCGCGGTTGCCGTCGGCACCAGCCAGATGTAGCGCAGGAAGCCGGTTTTGGTTTCTCCGTCGACATGGATCGGCGGACTTTCGCGGCGCGCGGCGATGATCGGGATGGCCGCGAGTGCGACCAGGGCGACGGTGGTGCCGAATGGCAGAAAGCCGCCGCTTCCAAGCTTGGAGAACAGCCAGGGGCCGGCCGCGAACCCGAGCGACAGCACGGTGGCGTAGATGCCCAGAACCAGGCCCCGCCGATGCGGCGGCGCCGAGGTGCTGATCCAGAACTCCGACAGGATGAACAACACCGTCAGCGACAGATGCAGCAGGGCGCGCAACGGAAACCACATCCAGAAGAACGGCGCGAAGTAGAAGCCGACAAAGGCCAGGGCCCCGATCGCGATCATGGCGAGCATCGTCAATGCCACGCCGAAGCGGGTGGCGAGCGGCGTGGCCAGCGGCGCGGCGACGATGGAAGCGATGCCGGCGATGGCCGTGTTGAGGCCGATCATCGACGCGGAATGGCCCCGGGTTTCCAGGATTATGGAAAGCAGCGGCATGCCGAGCCCGATGGCGATGCCGACGACACTGATCGCCGCGATTGCCGCGATCATCGGCAGCCATTGCACGTGCCCGTCGTCGCGGGCCTCCGCCTCTGCGGTCATCGTGCGGTTGTCCGGCATGACGTGAATGTCCGGCGGATGGTCGACGGAAGGAAACGGTTGAGTGGCAACGCAGTAGGTCCGGTCAGAGGAGATCGCGCACGAAGCGGTGGTTGAGCATGCGATAGAAGGGCACGGGCCCGCCGGGATGCAGCCCCGGATCGTCGGCCAGACGCTCCTGCACCTCCCCCAAAATGGTGCGCGTGATGGCCGGCACATCGGCCTGCCGGGCTTCTTCGAGCGGCAGCCAGACCAGTTCCTCCAGTTCGTTGGTCGGCCCGCCCTGCGGCAGTTCCACGGCGACGTCGTCGCGCCACGCGGCCAGGAAGCGGGTGTCGAAGCGCCGCACCCGGCCGGGCGGCGTAATGGCGCGGGCCACGAAGCGCAGGCCCCGGAGCGAGGGCATGACGCCGTTTTCGGCAAAGCCCTGCCAATCCGGCCTCGAGGTGGCGAAGGCGCCCCTGTTTCCGATCAGCAGGCCGGCTTCCTCATAAGTCTCGCGGATCGCCGACAGCGCGATGGCCCGGGCACGGGTCGGCGTCGCGCGGCTGGCCCGCAAGGTGAGCTTGGCCTCTTCCTCGGGCAGCAGGCCGTCGGCCACCGGGATGCGGCCGTCGCTGGGGTCGGTACGGCCGCCGGGAAAGACGAATTTCCCCGGCATGAACACGTGGCTGGAATGGCGCCGGCCCATAAGGACCCGGAATTCGTCGCCCTGCCGATCGAGCAGAAGAAGCGTCGCCGCGTCGCGGGGGCGCAGCGGCGGCGCCTTCGTTTCCATCTCGGCGCCTTCGACCTTGTCGACTTCTGCTTTGGTCATCCCTTGCATGGCAACCGACCTAGCCGAAAGCCGCGCATGACGGAAGGGCCGTTTTCGGATTTGGCATTGCGCCACCGGCGGTTCCGGCGATGCTTGAGTTACAGCTCCGGATGCGGTTCGAAATGGTCGGGTTCGCCGCCGAAACCGTGCATGTAGAGCGCCCATTGCAGCCCGATCACCGCGCCCTTGATCGGCTGGAGCATGATGAGGGCCAGAATGAGGGTCAGGGGGACCCAGACGGCGAAGTGGAGCCACATCGGCCACACATAGCGCATTTCCACCGCCATGAAGCCGGCGATGACGATATGGCCCACCACCACGATGTCGAGATAGGCGGGCAGATCGTCGGCGCGGTGATGGTTCAGTTTCTCGCCGCAGACGGAGCAGGCATCGACGGATTTCACATAGGCACGGAACAGCTTGCCCTCGCCACAGTTCGGGCAGCGCCCAAGCAGGCCGCGCTTGATCGCCTCGCCCAGGGGCCGGGCGGGCCGGCGCGCCTGCTGCTCGCCGCCGAATACGTGTTGCTCGGTGGTGCCTGTGGTCATGTCATCGTCTCCTGCCACGCGGGCCTGGTCGATTCTTCAAGGCGCGGTTGCGGCCTTTCGCCTTGTGATACGACCGCGTGGAACCGGGCAGGGGTTTGGGCTCGCTCAGCATTTCGAAGCGCATGGCACCGGCCATCGGGGCCACTTCGACGAGACGGACCTCGACGCTGTCCGCGAGCTGGTAGCCTTTCCCGCTTCGTTCTCCAAACAGCGATCGTGCCGTTTCGTCATATATATAGTAATCGCCACCCAAGGATGACACCGGGATGAAACCATCTGCGCCGTATTGCGGCAATTGGACAAAAAGTCCCGCCTTCACCACACCGGATATGCGGGCCTGGAAACTGTCGCCGATATGTTCCGCCAGATGCGCAGCAATCAGCCGGTCCACGGTTTCGCGTTCCGCCGCCATGGCACGCCGCTCGGCGGTGGAGATGAGCGCCGCCGTTTCGGCCAGCCGCGACTCCTCGTCGCGGGTCAGGCCGCCCGGCCCCAGCCCGAGCGCCGCGATCAGGGCGCGGTGCACGGTAAGGTCGGCATAGCGCCGGATCGGCGAGGTGAAATGCGCATAACGTTTCAGGTTGAGGCCGAAATGGCCGATGTTGTCCGGCCCGTACTCGGCCTGGCTCTGGGTGCGCAGAACCACTTCGTTGACGAGCGCTTCGCTGTCGGTGTCGCGCACCTGCGCCAATATGCCGTTGAATTGCGAGGGCCGCATCTGCGCGCCGCGCGCCAGCGACAGGCCGATGCTGTGCAGGAATTCGCGCAGCGTCTCCTGCTTGGCGAGCGTCGGGCCGTCGTGGAGCCGGTAGATCAGCGGCTGTTTCCTGCCTTCCAACGTCTCGGCGGCGGCCACATTGGCCTGGATCATGAACTCCTCGATCAGCTTGTGGGCGTCGAGGCGGTCCGGCACGATGACGCGGTCGACGGTGCCGTCGTCCTTGAGCAGGATCTTGCGTTCCGGCAGGTCGAGTTCCAGCGGCTGGCGCGAGTCGCGGCCGCGCTTCAGCACGGCATAGGCTTGCCACAGCGGCTTCAACACCGTGTCGAGCAGCGGCGCGGTCTTCTCGTCCGGCATGCCGTCGATGGCTGCCTGCGCCTGGGGATAGGCCAGCTTCGCCGCGGATTTCATCATCACCCGGTGGAAGGCGTGGCGGATCTTGCGGCCCTCGACCGAGAACGTCATGCGCACCGCCATGGCCGGCCGGTCCTCGCCTTCGCGCAGCGAGCACAGGTCGTTGGAGATGCGTTCCGGCAGCATCGGCACCACCCGGTCCGGGAAATAGACCGAATTGCCGCGCTTCAGCGCCTCGCGGTCGAGCGCCGTGCCCGGCCGCACATAGGAAGCGACGTCGGCGATGGCGACCGTGACGATCATGCCGCCGGGATTCTTCTCGTCCGTATCCGGTTCGGCATAGACGGCGTCGTCATGGTCCTTGGCGTCGGCCGGATCGATGGTGATCAGCGGCAGGTCGCGCCAGTCCTCGCGCCCTTCCAGGGTAACCGGCTTGAGCGCCTGCGTCTCGGCCAGCACCTCCGGCGGGAAGATGTGGGGGATGTCGTGGGCGTGGATGGCGATCATGGAGATCGCCTTCTCGTTGAGCGGCGAGCCGAGAACCGTGATCACCTTGGCCTTGGGCAGGCCGTAGCGCGGCGTGCGCGACGGCTCGACCTCGACCAGGTCGCCATTGTTGGCGCCGTTGCGGAATTCCTTGTCGACGATCAGTTCCGGCTGGCGCCGCTCGACCGGCTCGATGCGGAAGGTGCCGTCGGAGAGCGTGCGGAAGATGCCGAGCACCGCCTGCGAGCGCTTCTCGAATATCTTGATCACGCGAGCCGTATAGGCCGGACCCTCGTCATTGCCGGTGGCGAAGGTCTTGGCCAACACACGGTCGCCGATGCCGGGCACGGGGCCGCCGCGCGGCGCGCGGATGACCACGGTCGGCGGCGTGCCGTTGTCGCCCTGTTCGGCCGGGCGGGCCAGCAGCCCGCCATCGTCGTCACGGCCGAATATGTCGAGAACGGCGATGGTCGGCAGGTTGCCGGGGCGCTGCAATCTCTTGCGCTTCTTTTCCAGCAGGCCCTCGTCCTGCAGGTCGCGCAGCATGTCCTTCAGCCAGGCGCGATCTTCGCCGCGCAGCGCAAAGGCCCTGGCGATCTCGCGCTTGCCGGAGCGATCCGGGTTTTCGGCGATGTAGCGCAGGATTTCGTCGCGCGAGGGCCGATACTGGTCTTTCGCCCCGCGCCTCGTATTGCCAGCGCGGGGATCGCCGTGGTGCCGTCCGGAGATCCCGCGCGCCAAGGGCCTATTCCTTCTTTGCGGCGGTTTTCTTCGCCGGGGTTTTCTTCGTGCCAGCGGTTTTCTTTGCCGTGGTGGTTTTCTTCGCCGCCGCCTTGCGAGCCGGCTTCTTGGCGCCGCCGCCCTTCGCTTCCCGTTCGGCGATCAGGGCCAGCGCCTCTTCCATCGTGACCGACTGGGGATCCTTGCCCTTGGGCAGGGTGGCGTTGACCTTGCCGAAATTGACATAGGGCCCGTAGCGCCCGTCGCGCACCGTGACCTTGCCGCCGCCGTCTGGATGATCGCCCAGTTCCTTGAGCGCGGCCGGCGTGCCGCCGCCCCGTGCGCCACGGCCCTTGGACTGTTTTTCCGCCAGCACCGTCACGGCGCGGTTGAGGCCGATGGAGAACACGTCCTCGATGGATTCCACATTGGCATAGGTGCCGTCATGCAGCACGAACGGCCCGTAGCGGCCGAGCCCGGCGGAGATCATCTTGCCCGTTTCGGGATGCTTGCCGACATCGCGGGGCAGCGCCAGCAGCGCCAGCGCCTTTTTGTGGTCGACGGACGCCGCCGACCAGCCCTTCGGCAGGCTGGAGCGCTTGGCCTCCTTGCCGTCGCCGCGCTGCACATAAGGGCCGAAGCGCCCGGTGCGCAGGGTGATTTCCTCTTCCGTATACGGGTCCTTGCCCAGCACCCTGGTGCCGTTCTCGAGGCCGCCGGCGTCCGCCTCGCCATTGCCGTTCTCGCCGAGCTGGCGCGTATAGCCGCATTCGGGATAGTTCGAGCAGCCGACGAAGGCGCCGTATTTGCCCAGCTTGAGCGACAACTGGCCGCTGCCGCATTTGGGGCAGGCACGCGGATCGGAACCGTCCTCGCGGGCCGGGAACACCAGCGGTGCCAGTTCCTCGTTCAGCGCATCGAGCACGTCGGAAACGCGCAACTCCTTGATGTCGTCGACCGAGGCGGAAAAATCCTTCCAGAAGTCACGCAGCACATCCTTCCAGGCGAGCTTGCCGTCTGAAATCTCGTCCAGCTTCTCTTCCAGCGAGGCGGTGAAGTCGTATTCGACATATTTCTCGAAGAAGCTTTCGAGGAAGGCCGTCACCAGCCGGCCCTTGGCCTGCGGGATCAGCCGGCGCTTGTCGATGGCGACATATTCGCGGTCTTCCAGCGTCTTCAGCGTCGCCGCATAGGTCGAGGGACGGCCGATGCCGAGTTCTTCCAGCTTCTTGATCAGCGAGGCTTCCGAATAGCGCGGCGGCGGCTCGGTCGTGTGCTGCGTGGCCTGGATGGCTTCGCGCGCAAGCTGCTCGCCCTCGCGGATTTCGGGCAGGCGGCGGTTGTCCTCGTCCTCGGAGTCTTCCTCCTTCTGGTCCGTATAGGCGGCGATGAAGCCGTCGAAGCGGATGACGGAACCCACCGCGCGCAGGCCGGCCGTCCTTGCCCCGTTCACTGCCTCGATCTCCACCGTGGTGCGCTCGATCTCGGCGGCGTTCATCTGGCTGGCGATGGCGCGCTTCCAGACCAGCTCGTAGAGACGTGCCTGGTCCGCATCCAGATATTGCCGCACCGAGGCCGGCGTGCGGAAGAAGTCGGTCGGGCGGATCGCCTCGTGGGCTTCCTGCGCGTTCTTGGCCTTGGTGGTGTAGTAGCGCGGCTTCTCCGGCAGGTACTTGTCGCCGAATTCCTTGCCGATGGCGGCGCGGGCGGCCGAGATCGCTTCCGGCGCCATCTGCACGCCGTCGGTTCGCATATAGGTGATGAGGCCGGCCGTCTCGCCGCCTATGTCCATGCCCTCATAGAGGCGCTGGGCGACCTGCATGGTGCGGTTGGCCGAGAAGCCGAGCCGCGAGGAGGCGGCCTGCTGCAAGGTCGAGGTGGTGAAGGGGGGAGCCGGATTGCGCCTGGTCGGCTTGGCTTCCACCGAAAGCGCGCGGAAGCTCGCCCCTTCCAGCATCGCCCTGATGCCGTCGGCCTGTTCCTTGTTCTTGATGTCGAGCTTCTGGAGCTTCTTGCCCTCATAGGCGGTCAGCCGCGCTTCGAAGCTGTCCTTGCGCGGGGTGCCGAGGAGGGCGGCGATGTTCCAGTATTCCTCGCGCACGAAGCGCTCGATCTCGGCCTCGCGATCGCAGACGAGGCGCAGCGCCACCGATTGCACGCGCCCCGCCGAGCGGGCGCCCGGCAGCTTGCGCCACAGCACCGGCGACAGCGTGAAGCCGACCAGATAGTCGAGCGCGCGGCGCGCCAGATAGGCGTCGACCAGCGGTGCGTCGATCTGGCGCGGATTGGCCATCGCGTCCAGCACCGATTGCTTGGTGATGGCGTTGAAGACGACGCGGCTGACCGGCTTGTCCTTCAGCGCCCGCTTGGCGCGCAGAACCTCCAGCACGTGCCAGGAAATGGCTTCGCCCTCGCGATCCGGGTCGGTTGCGAGGATCAGCCCGTCGGCGTCCTTCACGGCGTTGGCGATGTCGGCGAGGCGCTTGGCGGAAGCGCCGTCGACCGACCACGACATGGCGAAGTCCTCGTCGGGACGCACCGAGCCGTCCTTGGCCGGCAGGTCGCGGACATGGCCGAACGAGGCCAGAACCTTGTAGTTGCGCCCCAGGTATTTGTTGATTGTCTTCGCCTTGGCAGGCGATTCGACGACGACGACGTCCATATTTACCGTGTATGCTGGGTCTGCGGCGGGAGAGGTGTTTCTCGGCCGCGACGAAAAATCTTCAGGTACCGTCAAATGGCCGTGCTTTCGCGCCGGGTCAAGAGGCAGCGCGAACAGGCGGCCTCGGCTTCATGCAACCTAGAGATGATTGAAAATCAATGTTGCACTTTATAATAGAGTTGGCTTAGAATGGTTCTCGGCAACCTGGCAGGATTTTCGATGAATCCGCAGGCAAGCGAGCGCTGTGGATTTACTCGCTCGCTGGGGGAGGATGAATGTCGATGCGCCATACATACAACAAGCGTCGAACCGAAACCCTTGATTATCTTCAGTCCATGCTCGGCCAGTTGCGCGCCATGGCGGAGGCGGAGCGGTGCGACATGCTCACCTACCTCATCGAAATGGCCTATGTGGAGGTCAGCGACATAATTCGCGGTGATCGCCCGGCAACCTCGCATCAGCCCAAGCACAAGGATCTCCGGCACGGCTGACTGGCCCCCTTATCGCGGGGTGACGCGGCGAGGTCGCTGGAATCGCAAGCCGGCCCTCTCGAAGGGCCTTAAGGCAAATCGATCCTGAATTCGGAATCGGCCGAAACGAAGTCCGGAAGGATAGCGTCGTTCAGGTTCGGGCTGAATCGCCCCTCATCCCCCTGTCGGGACCTTCTTCCCGTGAACGGGGAGAAGGAATATGGCCGCAACGCCGATGTTCTCCCTCTCCCCGCTTGCGGGGAGAGGTTAAGGGTGAGCGGCTATTCCGGCATAACCTGAAATGCTCTAGGCCTGCGAAATCGGGTCGCACCCTTCTTTGTCCGTGCGTGTGTAGACTGTCCCCGGCCGGCCAAGGCGGCCAGCCACGAAATGGTGATTGGTGGGCCTGCCCCTTGGGGGCTATAGGCGCGGCACCGGACAGGGAAGCAGGCATGGCACTGGACATCGGATATGTAAGCGCGGTCGGGGCAGGGGCACTGTCGTTCCTGTCGCCCTGCGTGCTGCCGCTGGTGCCGCCTTATCTCTGCTACATGGCAGGCGTGTCGGTCGACGATTTTCGCGGCGAGGCCGCTGCCACCGCCAAGACTGGCGCGCGGGCGCCTCTGGTGGCGGCGTCGCTTGCCTTCGTGCTGGGCTTCTCCACCGTGTTCGTGGCGCTCGGCGCGGGCGCTTCCACCATCGGCCGCCTGCTCCGGGTCTGGCAGGAGCCGCTGGCCTTCGCCGCCGGCATCCTCATCATCATCATGGGCCTGAACTTCCTCGGCCTGATCCGCATCCCGCTCTTGTCGCGCGAGGCGCGCTTCCAGAGCCAGGGCAAGCCGGCCAGCGCAGTCGCCGCATACGTCATGGGGCTGGCCTTCGCCTTCGGCTGGACGCCATGCATCGGCCCGGTGCTGGGGCCGATCCTCACCCTTGCCGGCGGGCGCGAGACCGTGGGCGAGGGGGCTCTGCTTCTGGGGGCCTATTCGCTCGGCCTCGGCATTCCGTTCCTGATCGCGGCGCTGTTTTCGGGCGCCTTCATGCGCTTTCTCGGCCGTTTCCGGGTGCATCTCGGCCGGGTGGAAAAGGTGATCGGAGGGCTGCTCGTCATCGCCGGCGTCTTCTTCCTCACCGGCGGCGTCCAGACCGTGGCGTTCTGGCTGCTGGAGACGTTCCCGGTCCTCGGGCGACTGGGATAATTCCTGCCCATACCTGAATTTAACCGCATTGGTTCAGCAAGAGGGCGGTGCTACATAGCCTCGTCCTTTGCAACCCAGCATGTGGTTATATCCTTGATGAGCCAGCGAACCTGTCTTTCGATCATCCTTGCTGCCGGCGAAGGCACGCGGATGAAAAGCGCCCTGCCCAAAGTGCTCCACAAAATTGCCGGCCTGCCGCTGGTGGCCCATGTCGCGCGCGCCGCCCAGGGAGCCGGCGCCGGCGATCTGGCGCTGGTGGTCGGCCATGGCGGCGAAAAGCTGCGCGCCGCCGCCGAGGGCTTTGCGCCGGAGGCCGAAATCTTTGAACAGAAGGAACGCCTCGGCACCGCCCATGCGGTGCTGGCCGCGCGCCCGG
The DNA here is from genome assembly GCF_040545735.1 of Aquamicrobium terrae. Lineage (GTDB taxonomy): Bacteria > Pseudomonadota > Alphaproteobacteria > Rhizobiales > Rhizobiaceae > Mesorhizobium > Mesorhizobium terrae_A. The sequence goes on along the minus strand of NZ_JBEPML010000002.1, from coordinate 241,973 downwards.
CCATCGAGCGCGGCCATGACGACGTGCTCGTCATGTTCGGCGACACCCCTTTGATCGATGCCGATGCGCTGACCATGGCCCGCATCCGGCTGGCGGAAGGGGCTGCGGTCGTCGTGCTCGGCTTCCGCACCGACAATCCCACCGGCTATGGCCGCCTCATCGAAAGGGACGGCCGGCTGGTCGCCATTCGCGAGGACAAGGATGCCAGCGAGGAGGAGCGCCGCATCACCTTCTGTAACAGCGGCCTGATGGCGATTTCCGGCAAGTATGCGCTGGAACTGCTGGAGGCCGTCGGCAACGCCAATGCCAAGGGCGAATACTACCTTACCGACATCGTCGAGATTGCCGGCAGGAAGGGGCTCGATGTCGTCGCCACCGAGGCGAGCTTCGAGAACGCGCTGGGCATCAACAACCGCGCCGAACTGGCCGAAGCCGAGGCCATCTGGCAGAAGCGCCGCCGCCGCGATTTCATGATGGCCGGCGTGACGCTGATTGCGCCCGACACCGTGTTCTTCTCCCATGACACCTTGATCGAGGCCGATGCGCTGGTCGAGCCCAACGTCTGGTTCGGGCCAGGCGTCCATGTGGCTTCCGGCGCGACCATCCGCGCCTTCAGCCATCTGGAAGGCGCGAAAGTGGCTTGCGGTGCGGAGGTCGGCCCCTTCGCCCGGCTGCGGCCGGGCACGGACCTCAAGGAGAAGGCCAAGGTCGGCAATTTCTGCGAGGTGAAGAAGGCGGTGGTGGAGAAGGGCGCCAAGGTCAATCACCTGACCTATATCGGCGACGCTCATATCGGCGCCGGAGCCAATATCGGTGCCGGCACCATCACCTGCAACTATGACGGCTACTCGAAATTCCTCACCGAAATCGGCGAGGGCGCCTTCATCGGGTCCAACTCGGCGCTGGTCGCGCCGATCTCCATCGGCAACGGCGCCTATGTCGCCTCCGGCTCGGTCATCACCGAAAACGTGCCGGACGATGCGCTGGCCTTCGGCCGGGCTCGCCAGAAGACGCTGCCGGAAAGGGCACGCGCGCTGCGGGCATTGCGAGCCGACGCCGCCGGCAAGAAGTAGGGGTTGACCGACGGCGTGCTACGCGGCGAAACGCAATTTGATTTTCGGTTTGCGGTCGCTCTATCTAGGCAGCGGCTGGGATCGTCCAGGACAAGGGTAAGGCAGGCATGTGTGGAATCGTGGCAATCGTGGGCCGGACGCCGGTCGCGCCGCTCATCGTCGACGCGCTGAAGCGGCTGGAATATCGCGGCTATGATTCGGCCGGCGTCGCCACCATCGAGGATGGCAAGCTGGCCCGTCGCCGTGCCGAGGGCAAGCTGGTCAACCTGGAAAGCCGCCTGAAGCACGAGCCGCTGTCGGGCACCATCGGCATCGGCCACACCCGCTGGGCCACCCATGGCGTGCCGAACGAAACCAACGCCCATCCGCATTTCTCCGGCGGCGTGGCCGTGGTCCACAACGGCATCATCGAGAATTTCGCCGAGCTGCGCGACGAACTTGCCGCCGACGGCTATGAATTCACCTCGCAGACCGACACCGAAGTGGTTGCCCATCTGGTCGCGCGCGAACTGGCGCGTGGCGCCGCGCCCATCGAGGCCGCCCATGCCGCGCTGAAGCGCCTGCAGGGCGCCTTTGCGCTGGCGGTCATGTTCAAGGATGAGGAGGGCCTGATCGTCGGCGCCCGCAACGGCCCGCCGCTGGCCGTCGGCCATGGCGAGGGCGAGATGTTCCTCGGCTCCGACGCCATTGCGCTGGCCCCCTTCACCAACTCCATCACCTATCTGGAGGACGGCGACTGGGCCGTGGTGCGCCATGGCGGCGTGTCGATCTTCGACATCGACGGCAATGCGGTCGAGCGTCGCCGCCAGCAGTCGCTCGGCACCTCCTATCTGGTCGACAAGGGCAACCACCGCCACTTCATGGAGAAGGAGATCCATGAGCAGCCGGAGGTCATCTCGCACACGCTCGCCCACTATCTCGACTTCGCCGGCGGCGCGACCAAGAAGCTCGACATGCCGTTCGATTTCGCCGCCATCGACCGCCTCGCCATCTCGGCTTGCGGCACGGCCTATCTTGCCGGCCTGATCGGTAAATACTGGTTCGAGCGCTATGCCCGCCTGCCGGTGGACATCGATATCGCTTCCGAATTCCGCTATCGCGAGATGCCGCTGTCGCCGCGAGACGCCGCGCTGTTCATCTCGCAGTCGGGCGAGACGGCCGACACGCTGGCTTCGCTGCGCTATTGCCGCAAGGCCGGCATGACCATCGGCGCGGTCGTCAATGTGCGCGAATCGACCATTGCCCGCGAGTCGGACGTGGTGCTGCCGACACTGGCGGGCCCGGAAATCGGCGTCGCCTCCACCAAGGCCTTCACCTGCCAGCTTTCGGTTCTGGCGTCGCTGGCCGTGCGTGCCGCCTCGGCGCGCGGCACGGTTTCCGCCGAGGAGGAGAAGGCGCTGGTGCGTGCCCTTTCGGAAACGCCGCGCTACACCAACCAGGTTCTTCAGAAGGTGGAACGCCAGATCGAGAAGCTGGCGCGCGAGCTGTCGCACTACAAGCACGTGCTCTATCTCGGCCGCGACACCAACTATCCGCTGGCCATGGAAGGGGCGCTGAAGCTCAAGGAAATCTCCTACATCCACGCCGAAGGCTATGCGGCGGGCGAGCTGAAGCACGGCCCGATCGCGCTGATCGACGAGACCATGCCGGTGATCGTCATCGCCCCGCACGACCGCATCTTCGAAAAGACCGTCTCCAACATGCAGGAAGTGGCAGCGCGCGGCGGCAGGATCATCCTGATCACCGACGAGAAGGGCGCGGCCAACGCCACGGTCGAGACGATGGACACCATCATCCTGCCGGACGTGCCGGAAATCATCTCGCCCATCGTCTACGCGCTGCCGATCCAGCTTCTGGCCTACTACACGGCGGTGTTCATGGGCACCGACGTCGACCAGCCGCGCAACTTGGCCAAGTCGGTGACGGTGGAGTAGGGCTTCCGGTTTCTGTCGTCGCGACATGGAAGACGACAGCGGCGGTGCAAGCTGGCAACTTCGGTGTTCCAAAGCGCCGGCCACTCGCTTAATGTTGCGGCGCAACGAAGCGGGCGAGCATGTCGGACATCATCAAGACCTCGGCAATGACACGGCTCAGGAACTATTTCCTGACCGGATTCATCGTCTGTGCGCCGCTGGCGATCACCGCCTACCTGACATGGTCGTTCGTGGGCTGGGTCGATTCCTGGGTGAAGCCCTATATTCCGATCCGCTACAGCCCCGACACCTATCTGCCCTTCGCGGTTCCGGGATTCGGCCTCATCGTGGCGCTGGTGCTCATCACGCTGATCGGCTTCCTCACGGCCAATATCGTCGGTCGGGCCATCGTCAATTTCAGCGAGCGCCTGCTCGGCCGCATGCCGCTGGTGCGGGGCATCTACCGCTCGCTCAAGCAGATCTTCGAGACCGTGCTGTCCAACAAGGGCGACATGTTCAAGCAGGTCGGCATGGTCGAGTATCCGCGCAAGGACGTGTGGTCGCTGGTCTTCCTCGCGGGCGAGAAGGAGACCGAGATCAACCAGAAGCTGGACCGGGGCGGCGACCCGCTGATCGGCGTCTTCATGCCCTGCACGCCCAACCCGACCACCGGCTTCCTGATGTATGTGCGCAAGTCCGAGATCGTCCTGCTCGACATGAGCATTGAGGAGGGCGCGCGCCTCATCGTCTCGGCCGGCCTCGTGGCGCCCAAGGTGAAGCACAGGCGCGGCCCGGATGCGGAGGCCGTCACCATCTCCAACCCGAAACTGGAAGAGCTTCAGCCGGCGCGCAGCAAGCGCACGGCCTCGTCCTTGCCGAACAAGTAGAGCAGGAGCCGCAGCGCCTCGCCGCGGGCGCCTTGCAGGTCCGGATCGGTGGCCAGTATCAGCCTTGCGTCGTCACGCGCGGCTTCCAGCAGGTCGGCATGGGTGTCGATGCGGGCAATCTGGAAGCCCGGCGTGCCGGACTGGCGGGTGCCGAGCAGTTCGCCCTCGCCACGCAGTTTCAAATCCTCCTCGGCGATCAGGAAGCCGTCCTCCGTCTCGCGCATCACCGAAAGCCTGCGCTTGGCCGTCTCGCCCAGCGGGTCCTTGTAGAGCAGCACGCAGGAGGAGGGCTTGGAGCCGCGCCCCACCCGCCCGCGCAACTGATGAAGCTGGGCAAGGCCGAAGCGCTCGGCATGCTCGATGACGATGATGGTGGCATCCGGCACGTCGACGCCCACCTCGATCACCGTGGTGGCGATCAGAACCCGCGTCTCGCCGTCCTTGAAGGCGCGCATGGCCTCGTCCTTTTCGGCGCCCTTCATGCGGCCGTGGACGAGGCCGATCCGGTCGCCGAACACGGGCTGCAGCGAAGCGAAACGGTCTTCCGCCGACATCAGCTTGACCTCTTCGGATTCCTCGACCAGCGGGCAGATCCAGTACACTTTCTGGCCTTCCGCCACCGCGTCGCGAATGCGCCCGACCAGTTCCGGCAAGCGTTCCAGCGGCAGGGTCACGGTGCGGATCGGCTGGCGGCCGGCCGGTTTTTCGGTGAGCCGCGAAACGTCCATGTCGCCGAAGGCGGTCAGCACCAGCGTGCGGGGAATGGGGGTTGCGGTCATCACCAGCATGTCGGGCGCGTCGCCCTTGGCGGTCATCGCCAGCCGCTGGTGCACGCCGAAGCGGTGCTGCTCGTCGACCACCGCCAGCACGAGGTTGCGGAAGGCCACGCTCTCCTGAAACAGCGCGTGCGTGCCGATGACGATATGGATCGACCCGTCGGCAAGCCCTTCCAATACCTCCCTGCGTTCGCGCCCCTTTTCGCGGCCAGTGAGCACCGCGGCCTTGAGCCCCACGCGTGCGGCCAGCGGTGCGATGGTGGCAAAATGCTGGCGGGCAAGGATTTCGGTCGGCGCCATCAGCGCCGCCTGTCCGCCGGCTTCGACCGCCCGCGCCATGGCAAGCAGCGCCACTACCGTCTTGCCCGAGCCCACGTCGCCTTGCAGGAGGCGCAGCATGCGCTCCGGTTCGGCGAGGTCGGCATGGATTTCGGCGAGCGCCGTTTCCTGCGAGCCGGTCAGCGCATAGGGAAGGGCGGCGCGCAACGCTTCGACAAGCCGGCCGTCACCCGTCAGTGGCCGGCCGGACAGCCGGCGCACACGAGCCCGCACCAGCGCCAGCGAAACCTGCCCGGCAAGAAACTCGTCATAGGCGAGCCGGCGCCATGCGGCGCTGTCCGGCGCTGCGTCCATCGGCGTTTCGGGGTTGTGGATGCGCTCCAGCGCGGCGTTGAATGCGGGGAAGGACTGGCGGCGCATGAAGGCGGCGTCCTGCCATTCCGGCAGTTCCGGCACGCGCGCCAGCGCCTGCCCGATGGCGCGGCGCAGCACCTTGCCCGACAGGCCGGCGGTGAGCGGATAGACCGGTTCTACCAGTGGCAGGTTTGCCGCCTCCTCGGCCAGCGCGATATGGTCCGGATGCACCATCGAGGGCCGGCCGTTGAACCACTCCATGCGGCCGGAGACGACCACCTGCGCGCCTTCTGGAAGCTGCTTTTCCAGATAGGCGGCGTGGGCGTGGAAAAAGGTCAGCGTGATGTCGTCGGTGTCGTCATGGGCGAAGATGCGATAGGGCACCGAACGGTTGCCGCGCGGCGGGGGCTGGTGACGGTCGATGGTGAGGTCGAGCGTGACGATGGCGCCGGGAGCCGCATTGGCGATGCCCGGCCGGCTGCGCCGGTCGATCACGGAATTCGGCAGCACGAACAGGAGATCGGCGGCGCGCGCCTCGCGGTCGCCGAGATCGACCGGCAGCACGCGCTCGATCAGCGCCGCCACCTTGGGACCGACCCCGGCCAGCGAGGTGATTGGCGCAAACAGAGGATCGAGCAGGGAAGGACGCATGGCGGCAGATTAGGTGCTGCGCCGGCTGTTGCAAGGCTGACACCGCCCTCTATCCACGCTATATGCGCGGCGAGCGAAAAGGAGCTGCCATGACCGGAACGTCGAGAACAAGCGAAGGACTGGACGCGCGCCGCCGCAAGCTTCTGTTTCGCTCCTGGCATCGCGGCATGCGCGAGATGGACCTGATCCTTGGCAGCTTCGCGGATGCGGAGATCGAAACCATGAGCGCCGACGACCTCGATCAGTATGAGCGGCTGCTGGAGATCAACGACACCGAACTGCTGCCGTGGATCACCGGCCAGAACCCGGTTCCCGCCGGCCTCGGCCTGCCGATCCTGCATCGCGTTCTGGAATGGCGCGGCAAGGTTGCGTCCGCCACCGTCTGAACTATCTGAAGTCTGGCCTACCGAAACCGCCACGTTCCGAAGAAATACGCTTCATGAGCCTCATTCCGAAAATCGGCCTGCCGAAGGGCGGCACCGGCTCCTTCGTCATTGATGGCGTGGCCGACGGCTACGAGGCCTTCGCGCTGGCGGAAACCGCGCGCGAGATCGCGCCGGACCGTCCGCTTGTCTTCGTGGCCCGTGACGGGCAGCGCCTGCCGGCCATCGTCGAGGCGCTGGCTTTCGCCGATCCCGGCCTGCCGGTTCTGGAACTGCCGGCGTGGGACTGCCTGCCTTACGATCGCGTCTCCCCGGGCTCGGATGCGGCCGCGCGCCGCCTCGATGCGCTGGCCGCCATCGTCGCCTTGCGCGCCAAACCGCATCGCGCCGTGGTGCTCACCACCGCCAATGCGCTGTTGCAGCGGGTGCCGCCGGCTGAACTGATCGAGGCGCAGACCTTCCGGGCGAAGCCGGGCAATCAGGTCGACATGGACCTGCTCGTCAAGCGGCTGGAGAATTCCGGCTTCGAGCGCGTGCCGACCGTACGAGAGGTGGGCGAGTTCGCCGTGCGCGGCGGCATCCTCGACCTCTTTGCGCCCGGCGCGGAGGAAGCCCTGCGCCTCGATTTCTTCGGGGACACGCTGGAATCGATCCGCGCCTTCGATGTCGCCAGTCAGCGCACCACCGGCCAGCGGGCCGAACTGGTGATGCAGGCGATGAGCGAGGTGGCTCTGACCGCCGACAGCATCAGCCGCTTCCGCCGCGCCTATATCGAGGCCTTCGGCGCACCCTCGCGCGACGATGCGCTCTATGCGGCGGTGAGCGAAGGCCGCCGTTTTGCCGGCATGGAGCATTGGCTGCCCTTCTTCTACGAGCGGCTGGAGGCGATTTTCGACTACCTGCCGGATGTGCCGGTGGTGTTCGACCATCTGGCGCATGAGGCGCTTTCCGAGCGCCACGCGCTCATCCTCGACCATTACGAGGCGCGCAAGCAGCAGGCCGACGGCGCGCTGAAGGATGCCGTGCCCTACAAGCCGGTCGCGCCGCAGCTCATGTATCTTTCGCCGGACGAGATTAACGCCGCGACCGCCGGGCGCGAGGCTATCGAGTTCACGCCTTTCGCGGCACCCGATGCGGGCGACCGGAAGGTTTTCCACGCCGGCGCGCGCGCCGGCCGCAGCTTTGCCGAGGAGCGCGCCGACCCCAACGCCAATGTCTTCACCGAGGCGGTGAATCACATTTCCGACCAGCGCGCCGCCGGCCGCCGCGTCGTCATCGCCGGCTGGACGGAAGGCTCGCTCGACCGGCTGGGGCAGATCCTGGCCGAGCATCATCTCGGCAATCTCAAGCGCGTCGCCACGCTCTCCGAAACCGAGAAGCTGGAGAAAGGGCAGGCGGCGCTGGCCGTGCTGCAACTCGAAACCGGCTTCGAGACCGACGGCATGGTCGTCGTTGCCGAGCAGGACATTCTGGGCGACCGGCTGGTGCGCCGCTCGAAGAAGCGCAAGCGCGCCGCCGATTTCATCTCCGAAGCCGCCTCGCTGTCGGCCGGCGACATTGTCGTCCATGCCGATCACGGCATCGGCCGTTTCGTCGGCCTGAAGACCATTCAGGCCGCCGGCGCGCCGCATGACTGCCTCGAAATCCGCTATGCCGGCGACGACCGGCTGTTCTTGCCGGTGGAGAATATCGAGCTTCTGTCGCGCTATGGCTCGGATTCGGCCGAGGCCACGCTGGACAAGCTCGGCGGCGGCGCATGGCAGGCCCGAAAGGCAAGGCTGAAGAAACGCCTGCTCGACATGGCGGGCGACCTCATCCGCATCGCGGCCGAGCGCCAGATGCGCGCCGCCCCAACCATGATCCCGGCCGAAGGCATCTACGGCGAGTTCTCTGCCCGCTTCCCCTACGAGGAAACCGACGACCAGCAGACGGCCATCGACGCGGTGATGGAAGACCTTTCCGCCGGCCGGCCGATGGACCGGCTGGTGTGCGGCGACGTCGGTTTCGGCAAGACGGAAGTGGCGTTGCGCGCGGCCTTCATCGCCGCTCTGGAAGGTTTCCAGGTGGCGGTGGTGGTGCCGACCACGCTTCTGTCACGCCAGCATTTCAAGACCTTCTCGCAGCGCTTCGCCGGGCTTCCGGTCAAGGTGCGGCAGGCCTCGCGGCTGGTCGGCGCCAAGGAGCTGGCCGAAACCAGGAAGGGGCTGGAGGAAGGCACCATCGACATCGTCGTCGGCACCCATGCGCTGCTCGGCTCTTCCATAAAGTTCAGGAACCTCGGCCTGCTCATCATCGACGAGGAGCAGCATTTCGGCGTCAAGCACAAGGAGCGGCTGAAGGAGCTGAAGACCGACGTGCATGTGCTGACGCTGTCGGCGACGCCGATCCCGCGCACGCTGCAACTGGCGCTGACGGGCGTGCGCGAACTGTCGCTGATCGCCACCCCGCCGGTGGACCGCATGGCGGTGCGCACCTTCATCTCGCCCTTCGATCCGCTGGTCATCCGCGAGACGCTGCTGCGCGAGCGCTATCGCGGCGGCCAGAGCTTTTACGTCGTGCCGCGTATCAGCGATCTTTCGGAAATCGAGGATTTCCTTAAGGAATCCGTGCCGGAGCTGAAGGTGGCCATAGCCCACGGCCAGATGCCCCCCGGCCGGCTGGACGACATCATGAACGCCTTCTACGAAGGCCAGTACGATGTGCTGCTCTCCACCACCATCGTGGAATCCGGCCTCGACATCCCGACCGCCAACACCATGATCGTCCATCGCGCCGACATGTTCGGCCTCGCCCAGCTCTACCAGCTTCGGGGCCGCGTCGGCCGCTCCAAGGTGCGCGCCTATGCGCTGTTCACGCTGCCGGCCAAGAAGAAGCTGACCGACACCGCCGACCGCCGCCTCAAGGTCCTGCAATCGCTGGATTCGCTGGGCGCCGGCTTCCAGCTCGCCAGTCACGACCTCGACATCCGCGGTGCCGGCAATCTTCTGGGCGAGGAGCAGTCGGGCCACATCAAGGAGGTCGGCTTCGAGCTCTACCAGCAGATGCTGGAAGAGGCGGTGGCCGAGGTGAAGGACTCCGGCGAGGCGACCGACACCGGCTGGTCGCCGCAGATCGCCATCGGCACGGCGGTGATGATCCCCGAAAGCTATGTGCCCGACCTGCAATTGCGGCTGGCGCTCTATCGCCGCCTCGGCGACCTGGAGACGCCGGAGGAGATCGACGCCTTCGGGGCCGAGCTTATCGACCGCTTCGGCCCGCTGCCGGACGAGGTCAAGCACCTGCTCAAGATCGTCTTCATCAAGGCGCTGTGCCGCAAGGCCAATGTCGAGAAGCTGGATGCGGGGCCGAAGGGCGTCGTCATCCAGTTCCGCAACAAGACTTTTGCCAACCCGGCCGGGCTGGTCAGATTCATCGGCGAGCAGGGCATCCTGGCCAAGATCAGGCCGGACCAGAGCGTCGTCTTCATCCGCGACTGGCCGAATGCCGACAAGCGTCTTTCCGGCTCGGCGGTGGTGATGACGCAACTGGCGAAACTCGCAGCCGCCTGAGGGGCGCTGGATCGGCAGGCGCAATTGCCCTAGTTCTTGCAACCGACGCCGATTTATGCGGCGCAGTTCGGGGGCGGAGGGCAGATGCTGCGCAATTTCGATTTCAGCTCCTGGCAGAGCATCCTGTTCACGGTGGTCGGGCTGGCGCTGTTCACGCTCATTAGCATGGGCATCCGGCTCATCATGATGTTCACCATCCAGCAGCGCCGGGAGCGGATGAACCGCCAGATCAATGAGCGCCTGCGCACGCTGATCGCCGCCTACAAGGTGCTGGGCGGTTCCTTCACCGGCGACCTGACGGTCGATCCCCGTCATCTGCGCGACCTGCACAGGCGGGAGCAACCCGCCGCCGAACCCGTACCGGATGAGGAAGGGGAGGCGGCGGAAACGGTCGGCGTCGTCGTTCCGAATGCCGAACCGGGCTCCGACCGTCCCCGGCGCATCCGCGACGCGGTGGAGGCAGCACTTTCCGATATCATCCTGCTCGGCACCGAGCAGCAGGTGAGGCTGGCCGAACGCGCCGCGCGCGAACTGGTCGCCGGCCACCCGGTGCATACGCATGAGCTTGTCGTCTCGTTGCGCGATTTCATCCGCGAGGCGCTCGACATCGGACCGATCCCCGCCGATCTGTCGATCCCCATGCAAGGCCCGACGCGGCCCTCCGGCTCTGGCGGGCGCGGCAAGGGTGAGGGCAGGCAGGGGCAGGGGTCCGGCGGACGCGGCGGCGGCGGAATGGGCGGAGGCATGGGAATGGGAGGCGGCGGCATGGGCGGGGGGCTTGGAATGGGCAGCGTCGACGATACGCCCGGCTCCAGTCACCGCTCGTGAAAATTCACCGCCAAGGTTTCAGCGCCGGGATCGCGCGCATAAGCGATGATGTCATCATTCCAGAAGCGGAGCACGCGAAAGCCGCGTTGGTTCAACATGATGTCGCGCTTGCGGTCATAGTCCGAATCCGCATGCTGGCTGCCGTCGATTTCGACAATGAGCTTTGCTTCAAGACACAGGAAATCGACGATGTAATTTCCGATCGGCACCTGTCGACGGAACTTCATCTTGTCCAGCCGTCGATCCCGAAGCTCCTGCCAGAGCTTGTGCTCCGCCTCTGTCGGCTCCTTCCGCATCGAGCGCGCCGACGCGGCATGGGATCATGATAGCTGGATCTGTGGAGGGGTAACTACCCGGCGCTGTCCAGTTCCCCGCGCGCTTTTGCCGTCGCGACCTGCCTTATGGCGTCGGCGAGGGTTTCGGCCTCCTGCGCGCCCATCACGGCGTAGCGCCCTTCGAGCAGGAAGCACGGCACGCCGGTGACGCCCATGCGCGAGGCGGTGGCGATTTCGGCCCGCACGGCGTCGGCATCCGCGTCGGTGGACAGCAGCGCTTCCACGACCGTGGCATCCATGCCCGCTTCCCGTGCGGCGGCGACCAGCACCGCCGGATCGCCGACATTCCCGCCCTGCTCGAAATACAGGCTGAACAGGCGCCGCACCAGCTTGCCCTGCACCTCCCGGCTCGTCGCGCCGGCCCAGCGGATGACACGATGGGCGTCGAGCGTGTTGGGCGAAACCTTGATGGCGTCGAAGTCGAAGGCGATACCTTCGGCGGCGCCCAGCGGCTCGATGCGGGCGTGGATTTCGCGGATGCGATCCTCGCTGCCGAACTTGCCCAGCATATAGTCCTGCCTGTCCAACCCCCCAGCCGGTATGGTCGGATCGAGCTGGAACGGCCTCCAGTTGACTTCGACTTCTATGCCCTCGGCCGCGGCAATCGCCTTGTCGAGCCGCTTCTGGCCGATGAAGCACCACGGGCACACGACATCGGACACCACGTCGATGCTGACGGTAGGGGATGCTGTCATGGCCTGCTCCTTTCGCGGGATGTCAGTTCGATTTCACCCACCATGTCGGCAACTGGAAACCGAACAGCGGGTCCTTGCCCGGATGCTCCAGCTTGTTCCAGTAGGCGATCAACTGCTGCGGGTTGTGCTGCATCGGCACCATGTAATTGCCGGAGATCAGCAGCCGGTCGAGCACCCGCACGGCCGCGACGAAATCGTCCTTGGCGCGCGCGTTGAGCATCGCCTCGATGGCGGCGTCCACGGCCGGATCGGCAACCCCGGCGAGGTTGAACGAGCCCTCGATATCGGCGGCCTCCGATCCCCAGCGTCCGATCTGCTCGATGCCGGGCGAGAGTGAATTGTTGAAGCCGCTCGACCCGATCAGCAGTTCGAAATCGAAGCGCTGCTTGCGCGACTGGATCTGGTCGCCGTCGAGCGCCCGGATCGTCACGGCGATGCCGAGCTTGGCCAGCGTGCGCTGGTAGAGGGCCGCCAGCCGCTCCTCGTCCTGCGAGGCGGTGAGGATCTCGAAGCCGAAGGGCTGCCCGTCCGGATCGAGCATCACGCCCTTCTCGATCCTGAAGCCGACGCTCTTGAGGAGGTCGAGCGCGGCTTTCAGCGCGGCGCGATCCTGCCCCGATCCGTCGTTCACCGGCGGGCGCCAGGTGCCGTCCATCACATCCGGCGGCACGCGGCCGGGAAAGGGAGCGAGCAGCGCCTTTTCCTTCTCGCTGGCCGGATGGCCGAGGGCGGAAAGCTCCGAGCCCTGCCAGTAGCTCATGGTGCGGGCGAGCTTGCCGCCGAACATGTTCTTGTTGGCCCATTCGAAGTCGTAGAGCATGCCCAGCGCGCGCCGCACGGTCGGGTCGGCGAATTTGTACAGCCGCGTGTTGAACAGGAAACCCGTCACCACCGGCGGAATGCCGAGGTCGTAGGCCTTGACGATGACCCGCCCGTCCTTGGCGGCGGGAAAGTCGAACTCGCGCTCCACCTGCAACGGCCCCATGCCGGTGTAGAGCGGGCCGGCATAGGCGGTGCAGATGCCTTTCTTGAACGCTTCGAACTGGGCGGTGGCGTTCAGGAAATATTCGATGGTGATCTTGTCGAAATTGTCGAAGCCGCGCTTGGTGGGGATGTCCTTGCCCCAGTAGTCGGCGTTGCGGCGAAACACGATGCGCTGCCCCGGCACCACCTGGTCGATGATGTAGGGTCCGGAGCCGATAACCGGCTTCAGTGTGCCGCGGTCGAAGGTCTCCTTGTCGAAGAAATGCTTCGGCACGATGGGCGTTGCGGCGATGATGAGCGGAAATTCGCGGTCGGCATGCTCGTTGAAGGTGAAGCGCACGCTGTGCTCGCCGGTCTTCTCCAGCTTCTCCACCCGCTTCATGCGGTCGGAATAGGGGGGGCGGCCCTTCTCGGTATAGACGTCGTAGGTGAACAGCACGTCTTCCGGCGTCACCGGCTGCCCGTCGGACCATTTCGCATTCGGGTCGAGATGGAATTCGATCCATTTGCGGTCCTCGTCCATCTCCACGCTTTCGGCCAGCAGCCCGTAGAGGCTGAAGGCCTCGTCCATGTTGCGCTGCATGAGCGGCTCGAAGACGAGATTGCCGAAGATCGTGTCGATGACGCCGCGCGCGGTGGTGCGCAGGCTTTTCAGGATGAAGGGATTGAGATTGTCGAAGGTGCCGACCACGCAATAGGTGACCTCGCCCCCCTTGGGTGCGTCGGGGTTGGCGTAGCCGAAATGGGTGAAACCGGCCGAAAGCGCCGGCTCGCCCTGCATGGCGAGGGCGTGGCGGGGTTCCGCCGCGGCATTCTGGGGTGCGATGGACAGCAGCGAAAGGGCGGCGGTCAGCCAGAAAGCGGTTCGGCTCATGACGGGTTCCGGTGCACGGCGTGGTGATTCGGTGGCGAAGTTACCACGTGGCGCGCAAATGCGGTGGTCACAGTCAAGAAATGCACCCCGCGGGCTGGATTCGCCGACGCTTGCAGTGTAACACGCCGCGCGAGCCATCCTGTTGCCTCATTTACGCAACAGGTAGCGTTGCGGTGCGGCGTCGGGCTTGCGCCGCGGGCACAAAGTCGAGAGGAAGCGCACCTTATGTCCAGCCTGAAATCCAAAGCGTACCGTCTGTCGGTCATGGCCGCTGGCGTGGCCGGGTTCCTCGCAACCGGGTTGCCGCAGGCTTCGGCCCAGCAGATTCCGCAGGGCTGGTTCAAGGCCTGTTCGAAGCAGGAGGACGTCGATATCTGCAATGTGCAGAACATCGTCACCGCCGGCAATGGCCAGCTCGTCACCGGCGTGAGCATGATCGACCTGCGCGGCAAGGTCAATCGCAAGGTCTTCCAGGTCACCGTGCCCAGCGGCCGCCTCGTGCCTCCGGGCATCGCCCTCCAGGTTGACGGCGGCAAGGCCCAGAAGCTCGACTATGTCATCTGCTTCCCGGACCGTTGCGTGGCTGAGGTGCCGATGACCGACCAGCTCGTCGCCTCGTTCAAGAAGGGCTCCGAGATTCAGCTGACCTCGATCAACTTCCAGAATCAGCCGAACCCGATCAAGATTTCGCTCGAGGGCTTCACCGGCGCCTTCGAAGGCCCGGCGCTGCAGGCGTCGGACCTGGAAGATCGCCAGAAGAAGCTCCAGGAGTTCGTTTCCAAGAACAACGAGGACTTCGCCAAGAAGCTCAAGGAAGAGCAGGAAAAGGCCAAGGCCGGAAACTGATCCCGGTTTCATTCCCGGAATTTTGCAAGAAGGCCCCGCTCGACGGGGCCTTTTTCATATCCGCATAAGCCGGCTTCGTTCACGCGCCCGTCATGGCCAGCCCATAGATCACACCCCGACACGTCCGGCGGAGTGATTCTGATGCGAATGTCCTGGATGCGCCTGCTGCTTGCCTGTATCTGCCTGCTGCCCGGCGGCGCGGCAATGGCCGGCGAGAATCGCGTCGACCAGATACTGGAACGGTTCGAGCAGGCCAATCGCTGGCGCGATCACGTCATGATCGTCGCGCACAGGGCAGGCGGCCTGCGGGCCGGAAAGACGCTCTATCCCGAGAATTCGCTGGCCGCGCTGCGGGCCTCGATCGCCGACGGCGCGGAAATGGTCGAGGTGGACGTGCGCCGCAGCGCCGATGGCGTCCTCGTGGTGATGCACGATAGCTGGCTCGACCGCACCACCACCTGCAAGGGTGAGGTGGCGCCCCGGACGCTGGCGGAACTGAAGGAATGCCGCCTCCTTGTCGAAGGCACCGGCGTTGCCACCGGCGAGTTCGTGCCCACGCTGGCGGAGTTCCTGTCCGCCGCCAAGGGGCGCATCCTCGTCAACATCGACAACAAGCTCGGCAGGGATGAGTTTCCCGCCATGATCGCCGTCGCGCGCAATCTCGGCATGGTAAGGCAGGTCGTCATCAAGGAGAATCTGTGGAACGAGCAGCGCCTTGCCGGCGCACGCGACATGCTGCGCACGGCGGGCGATGGCGTGCATTTCATGCCCATCATCGCCGACGATGCGGTGCGCGATGTCGGTTTCGTCGAGACCCTGCAGTCCGCCTTGCCTTCGCGCGCCATGGAACTGATCAACTGGCGCGATGGCGCCGAGTTCCTGACGAAGACCGGCGGGCCGCTGTTTTCCACCCGCATGCGCGCCGCCGCGGTGCGTGGCAACTGGCATATCTGGGCCAACACCTACGCCATCGTCAACAAGCCGGGCGGCTTCCTGGCCGGCGGGCGCGGTGACGAGCTTGCGACGCTGGCCAGCCTGCCGGCGGAAAGCTGGGGGTTCTGGGCGGAGCGGGGCGCCACCATCATCCAGACCGACGAGCCGGGTGCCGCCATAAACTGGCTGGCCGCCAACGGCTACCGCGTTCCCTATGAGGGAAGCGACATCGAGATGGCCGGGCGAACGGCGAGCATCAACTGAGCGCGTGGCTTGAGCCGCCAAAGCAAAAAGGCCGCCCGAAAGGCGGCCTTTTCGATGAAGTGAAAAGCGTGCCGCTTAGCGCTTCGAGAACTGGAAGGAACGACGGGCCTTGGCCTTGCCGTACTTCTTGCGCTCGACCACGCGGCTGTCGCGGGTCAGGAAGCCGCCCTTCTTGAGCACGCCGCGCAGTTCCGGCTCGTAATAGGTCAGAGCCTTGGAAATGCCGTGGCGCACGGCGCCCGCCTGGCCGGACAGGCCGCCGCCGGCAACGGTGGCGATGACGTCGTACTGGCCGACGCGGTTGGCCGCGACGATCGGCTGGTTCAGGATCATCTGCAGGACCGGACGCGCGAAGTACTTGTCGTACTCCTTGCCGTTGATGACGACCTTGCCGGAGCCGGGCTTGACCCAGACGCGGGCGATGGCGTCCTTGCGCTTGCCGGTGGCATAGGCGCGGCCCGACTTGTCGAGCTTCTGGACATGGACCGGCGCGGCGGGCTGCGAGGTCTGGGCGACGGAGCCCAGTTCCGCGAGCGAGGAAAGCTGCTCAGCCATTACTTGACCTTCTTGTTCTTGGCGTTCAGCGCGCCGACGTCGAGCGTCTCGGGCTGCTGGGCCGTGTGGGGGTGTTCGGTGCCTGCATAGACGCGCAGGTTCTTCATCTGGCGACGGCCGAGCGGGCCGCGCGGGATCATGCGCTCGACAGCCTTCTCGACGACGCGCTCGGGGAAGCGGCCCTCGATGATCTGGCGCGCGGTGCGCTCCTTGATGCCGCCGGGGTGGCCGGTGTGCCAGTAGTACTTCTTGTCGGTGTACTTCTTGCCCGTGAACACCACCTTGTCGGCATTGATGATGATGACGTTGTCGCCGTCATCGACATGGGGGGTGAAGGTGGGCTTGTGCTTGCCGCGCAGACGGTTGGCGACGAGAGAGGCGAGGCGGCCGACGACGAGACCTTCGGCGTCGATCAGCACCCACTTCTTCACCACGTCCGCAGGCTTCTGCGAAAAGGTTGTCATGGTTCTGTTTCCAGTTGGGACCCTGCCTGCCTTGCGGCCTGCACGGCGTTTCTTGTTGCTTGGATTGGAAGCCTGCGGCCGCCAATAACAAAACGGCGGCCGATCGAGGCCGCTGTCTACATCGTGCTTATAGGGAAGGGGCAGGGTGGCGTCAAGCCACCGAAACTGCCTTCCATTTTAAAAACTATAACAAAAACAGTATGTTGAAATTAAGGTATTATTTTACCTCACCCAATGATCCGATACGCGCGATTGGATGTCCCCGATAACCGTCCGCACCTCGGTGCGCAGTTCCCTGACGCTGTCGGCGTCGTAATCCTGGGACGGGAGCCTGAAGACCTTGCCGTTCGTCAGTTCGGTCAATTCGTGGACGGCTTTCAGGGCCGGCGGGATATCTGCGCCGTCCACCGCACCGGAAACGCGGAAGAAAAGCTGGCCCTCTTCCTTGAGCGCGAACAGCGTGGCCCGCAATTCCCGCCGCTTCTGGATGAATTCGTCATTGTCGATCTCGCCCTTTTTCAGGGTCCGCAGCGCCACGAGCGAGGAGGCGCAGCACAAGACGCGCTGGCCCCATTCGATGAGTTGCTTGTCGGCCTCCAGCTTTACGGCCTGCCGTGAAATCTCGTTGGCATGGTCGGCAAGCTCGTTCGCGTTCTGCGAAATGGAATTGGCGTTGCGGGCTATGAACACAGCGGCGACCGCCAGCACGGTCGTGGCGATCAGGTTCAGAACGTCGAATATCATGGCGGTTCAGCCTCGGCTCATGCTGGGTTGTTTTTGCGGCTGGGCGGAATCGAATAGGTGCCGGTGGCATGGGAGACGCTGTGTCCGTCCGCACCGGCCACGATATCGATGTCGAACACCATCAGGCTCCTGCCGAGCTTGAGGATGCGGCAGTGGCCGTCGATCGGCCCGATTCCGGCCTTGCGCATGAAGTTGATGTTGAGATTGACGGTGACGGACAGCGGGTCGGCGCCGGCATGCGTCAGCGCCAGCACATAGCCGCCGATATCGGCCAGCGTGAACAGGGTCGGGCCGGACACCGTGCCGCCCGGCCGCAAATGACGCTCGTCGGCATTGAGCCGCACCGTGCAGCCGCCGCTGAACACATCGAGCACCTCATATGTGCGCCCGCCCTCGTTGAGCTGCGGGTAGACGGAGCCCAGCAACTCATTGGCTTCTTGCGTGGTCAGGCTCGGTTGATGCGTGGTCTGGGCAGGCATGGCACGGCTCCGTTCGAATGGGCGCCTATGAGAAGCACATTCGGGCAAGGACTTTCAACGCTGGCGTGTAACGCCTGGATCGGCCCGTCCGTGTCTGGATGAAGAATATTATTCCGACACTTTCCGGAAAATCGGGATTATCGTTCCAAAGCGCTCGGGGGTATGGTGTTTTGCGCTTTGCAACTTGCCTTGCCGCTCACAATGATAGCAAAGAGTTTCCGATATGCCCGCCTTGGAGGAATGAAATGTCGCAGAATGCCCCCGGTTTCAACACGCTCGCCGTCCATGCGGGCGCCAAGCCGGATCCGACCACCGGCGCGCGCGCCGTTCCGATCTACCAGACCACCTCTTTCGTCTTCGAGAACACCGACCATGCCGCCTCGCTGTTCGGCTTGCAGGCGTTCGGAAACATCTACACTCGCATCATGAACCCCACCCAGGCGGTTCTGGAGGAACGCGTCGCGGCGCTGGAAGGCGGCACCGCCGCGCTTGCCACGGCATCCGGCCAGGCCGCGCACCTGCTCGTCTTCCACACGCTGCTGCAATCGGGTGACAATTTCGTCGCCGCCCGCAAGCTTTACGGCGGCACCATCAACCAGTTCGGCGCCTCCTTCCAGAGCTTCGGCTGGGACGTGCGCTGGGCGGATGTCGATGACCCGGCGAGCTTCGAGAAACTGATCGACGAGCGCACCAAGGCGATCCACATCGAGAGCCTTGCCAATCCCGGCGGCGAGTTCGTCGATATCCAGGCGATCGCCGATATCGCGCACAAGCATGGCCTGCCGCTGATCGTTGACAACACATTGGCCTCGCCCTATCTGGTGCGGCCGCTGGAGCATGGCGCCGACATCGTCGTCCATTCGCTGACCAAGTTCATCGGTGGCCATGGCAACGCCATCGGCGGCATCATCGTCGACGGCGGCACTTTCGACTGGTCGAAGTCGGGCAAATATCCGCTGTTGTCGGAGCCGCGGCCCGAATATGGCGGCATCGTCGTGCACCAGACCTTCGGCAATTTCGCCTTCGCCATCGCCGCGCGCGTGCTCGGCCTGCGCGATCTCGGCCCGGCGATCTCGCCGTTCAACGCCTTCCTGATCCTGACCGGCCTGGAGACGCTGCCGCTGCGCATGCAGCGGCATTGCGACAATGCGCAGGCCGTCGCGGAATGGCTGTCGAAGCATCCGAAGATTGACTGGGTGTCCTATCCGGGCCTGCCTGACGACAAGAACCACGCCCTTCAGCAGCGATATTCGCCCAAGGGCGCCGGCTCGGTGTTCACCTTCGGCCTCAAGGGCGGCTACGAATCCGGCGTCAAATTCGTCGAGGGGCTGGAGATGTTCTCGCATCTGGCCAATATCGGCGACACCAAGTCTCTGGTCATCCATCCGGCCTCGACCACGCACCGCCAGCTTTCCGACGAGCAGAAGGTGGCGGCCGGCGCCGGCCCCGAAGTCGTGCGCCTGTCGGTCGGCATCGAGGACGTCAAGGACATCATCGCCGATCTCGAACAGGCGCTGGCCAAGGCCTGACCTTCATGGCAGGCCCAGGGACAGGCCCAAATGCAGGCAGGGCTCCGCAGCAATCCGGAGCCCGGTCGGCATGAGCGAGCCGAAGTTCCTGTCCCTCGACATCGCCGGCATCGAGGCGGAGGCCGGCGCACCCGCGCCGGACCGTCTCATTTCCGGCGATCCGCAATTCCGGAGCTGGAATGTGGAGGAACGCGATGGCGGCCTCTATGCCGGCATCTGGGAATCGACGCCCGGCAAATGGCGCATCGCCTATGACGAGTGGGAGTTCTGCCATATCCTGTCCGGCGTCTCGGTGATCACCGAGGAGGGCGGCGAGGCGCGCACCGTGCGCGCCGGCGATTCCTTCGTCCTCAGGCCCGGCTTCAAGGGAAGCTGGGAAGTCCTTGAAACGACTCGCAAGGAATATGTGATCCGCCTCTGAAACGGCGGGCGGCGTCACCTGCCTGTCATGGCCAGCGGTTAGCTCCGGCTTGTCCTTCCAACAAGCCAAGGAGGCCGTCATGGTCACTCGTCGAAATCTCATCAAGGCCGGCGCTGCCGCCGCGTTGTTCACGCCTTTCGCGGGCTTCACCGTCACCCGCGCCGTCGCGCAGGAGGCGCCGCTGTTCCGCTTCGGCATCGTCGCCGACCCGCAATATGCGCCGGTCGTCCCGAACCTGAAGATGAACCGCTACTATTCCAACAGCCTTTGGAAGCTCTCCGACGCCATCGAGGCGTTCAACAAGGAAGACCTCCAGTTCGTGGCCACGCTGGGCGACATCATCGACCGCCACTGGGAAAGCTTCAACCATATCCTGCCGCTTTACGACAAGCTCAGGCACGAGCATTTCTTCGTGCTCGGCAACCACGACTATGACATTGCCAAGGAATACCTGACCTCGGTCACCCGGACCGTGGGCATGGAAAAGGCCTATTATGACTTCACCGGCGGCGGCTACCGCTTCCTCGTGCTGGACGGCAACGACGTCAGCACCTTCGCGCCGCCGGAAGGCGACCCGCGCCGGGAAGTGGCCGCGAAAAGGCTGGAAGAGCTGAAGGCCAGGGAGGCGGACAATGCCCAGCCCTGGAACGGTTCGCTGAGCGACGAGCAGTTCGCCTGGGCCGAGGAGACCATGAAGAAGGCGCAGGCCGCCGGCGAGAAGGTGATCGTGCTCAACCACTATCCGGTCTACCCGGCCAATGAGCACAATCAGTGGGATTCCGAGCGCATCGTGGAGATGCTGACCGGCTACGATAATTTCGTCGCCTATTTCAACGGCCACAACCATGCCGGCAACTACGGCGAGACCGGCGGCAAGCATTTCCTCAACTTCAAGGGCATGGTCGATACGCCCGACACCACCGCCTATGCGGTGGTCGAGGTATATGCCGACCGCATCGAGGTCCGTGGGGTCGGCCGCGAGGAAAACCGCACGCTGAAGATCTGAGCCCGCGCCTGCGCCCTTGCCGCAGCGACGCCGGCCCGTATGTTCTGGCATGCGGGCCGGTTTCGTTGGAAGGGTAAGCACATGCAGGTCATTGTCATCGGGGCGGGCATAGCGGGCCTGTCGAGCGCCTGGTCGCTGGTCAAGGCCGGCCATGCCGTGACCCTGATCGAGCAGGGGCCCATTCCCAATCCGCTTGCCGCTTCCGGCGATCATCACCGCATCATCCGCCGCGCCTATGGCAGCCAGTCCGGCTACGGGCGGCTGATTTCCGAAGCCTATGATGCGTGGGACGGGATGTGGGCCGATCTCGGCCGCAGCCATCTCGATCCGCGCGGTTTCCTGTGCGTCTCGCGCGAGCCGGGCGACGAGGCCGACGATTATCTCGAAGGGATGAGGCAGGGCGGCTGGCCGGTCGAATTGCTCCAGCCCGGCGCCGCCGTCGAGCGCTGGCCGTTTCTGGGGGCCGGAACGTTCCGCTTCGCCTTCTTCTCCGAGGAGGGCGGCGCGCTGCATTGCCGCCGCATCGCGGCGGACCTGCTGGCCTGGCTGCGCCGCAAGGGCGCCAATGTCTACGAGCACAGCAAGGTGACCGAAGTGGAGGCCGATGCCGGCCGCGTGACGCTGGCGGACGGGTCCGTCATGCAGGCCGACCGCGTCGTCGTGGCCGCCGGCGCCTGGGTGCTGAAACTGTTTCCCGAACTGGGCGCGGACCTGACGACCTACCGCACGGCGGTCGCCTATGCCGAGCCGCCCGCCGATCTCAAGGCCGCCTGGGACGCCGCCCCGGTAATCCTCGATGTCGGCGGCAACACCGACGGCTACATGGTCCCGCCCACGGGCGGGGCCGGCCTGAAATTCGGCTCCGGCCTGCACAAGGTCGAAACCAGCGACGCCGACTGGAACCGTGAGCCTGTCGAGGGGGAGGGCGAGGCGATCCTCAGCCTGTTTTCCCCGCCCATCGCCCGGATCGGCGCATACCGCGTCACCGATGTCGTGACCTGCGCCTACACCTTCACCGGGGACGAAACCTTCTATGCCCATGAAAAGGGCCGGTGCCTGATCGTGTCGGCATGTTCGGGCCATGGCTACAAGTTCGGCGCGGCCGTCGGCCGAAGCGTGGCGGGCGCGGTGGAAACCGGCGATACCGACGGCCTGAATCGCTGGCTGCGTGCCGAAGCGGGGTGATTGGCCGGCCCGACCCGTTAAGCGGCAACCTTAACGGGCTTGTGGCGCAGTCTCGCCCTTGCGCAAGGGCGAGCCGCCATCCTATTTACGGGATGAGTAAGAAGAACGATTCAATCCCGGCCTTGCCCCGGTCCCCCTCTCGACAAGGACAATCCATGAAAGACCCGATCGAAACCTACATGAACCTCGTTCCGATGGTGGTCGAGCAGACCAATCGCGGCGAGCGGGCCTATGACATCTTCTCGCGCCTCCTGAAGGAGCGCATCATTTTCATCACCGGTCCGGTCGAGGACGGCATGGCGACGCTGGTCTGCGCGCAGCTTCTGTTCCTTGAGGCCGAGAACCCGAAGAAGGAAATCTCGCTCTACATCAACTCGCCGGGCGGCGTGGTGACGAGCGGCATGGCCATCTACGACACCATGCAGTTCATCAAGCCGGCCGTTTCGACGCTGTGCATCGGCCAGGCCGCCTCGATGGGCTCGCTGCTCCTGTGCGCCGGCGCGCCGGGCATGCGCTTCGCCACGCCCAATGCGCGCATCATGGTTCACCAGCCTTCGGGGGGGTTCCAGGGGCAGGCGTCGGACATCGAGCGCCACGCGCAGGACATCATCAAGCTCAAGCGCCGTCTCAACGAGGTCTATGTCAAGCACACCGGCAAGGACTACGAGACCATTGAAAAAACGCTCGACCGCGACCATTTCATGACTGCGGAAGAGGCGCTGGCATTCGGGCTGATCGACAAGGTGCATTCCACGCGTGAGGCGGCCGAGGCGGACACTGCTTCGGCCTGATATGTGCCAGGCGCGGAAATGACACGCTTTTGAGAAGGTTTGCGGCATTTCGGCCACAATTTGCTGTTCCCACAGCCCACGCGATTGCCTACGTTAAGGCAATGTTGATTTTCGACGGCTTAGCTTCGAAATGGGGCTGCGGGAATCATTGCCACGTTTTCTGATTGGTGTTTCGTACGGAATGCGTTGCGGGAAGCCGGGGAGCCGGCAGCGGCGAATTTCCTCGGAGCACCGGGAGTGCGTCCCGCCGGCCAGGCCACCGGCGGACGGTCATGAAAGGACTGGAAGATGAGCAAGGTCAGCAACGGCGGCGGTGACTCCAAGAACACGCTCTATTGCTCGTTCTGCGGCAAGAGCCAGCACGAAGTTCGCAAGCTGATCGCCGGGCCCACCGTCTTCATTTGCGACGAGTGCGTCGAACTGTGCATGGACATCATCCGCGAGGAGAACAAGACCTCGATGGTGAAGTCGCGCGAGGGCGTGCCCACGCCGCAGGAGATCATCAAGGTTCTCGACGACTATGTGATCGGCCAGCCCTACGCCAAGCGCGTGCTGTCGGTCGCCGTCCACAACCACTACAAGCGCCTTGCTCACGCCGGCAAGGGCAACGACGTCGAGCTGTCGAAGTCCAACATCCTGCTGATCGGCCCGACCGGCTGCGGCAAGACCCTGCTGGCCCAGACGCTCGCCCGCATCATCGACGTTCCCTTCACCATGGCCGACGCCACGACGCTCACCGAGGCGGGCTATGTCGGCGAGGATGTCGAGAACATCATCCTGAAGCTGCTGCAGGCGGCCGACTACAATGTCGAGCGCGCCCAGCGCGGCATCGTCTACATCGACGAGATCGACAAGATTTCGCGCAAGTCCGACAATCCCTCGATCACCCGCGACGTGTCGGGCGAGGGCGTGCAGCAGGCGCTCCTGAAGATCATGGAGGGCACCGTCGCCTCCGTGCCGCCGCAGGGCGGCCGCAAGCATCCGCAGCAGGAGTTCCTGCAGGTCGACACCGCCAACATCCTGTTCATCTGCGGCGGTGCCTTCGCGGGGCTCGACAAGATCATCTCCGACCGCGGCCGCAAGACCTCGATCGGCTTCGGCGCCAGCGTCGCCTCGCCCGAGGAGCGCCGCACCGGTGAACTGTTCCGTCAGGTCGAGCCGGAGGACCTGCTCAAGTTCGGCCTGATTCCGGAATTCGTCGGCCGCCTGCCGGTACTGGCGACGCTGGAGGACCTCGACGAGGCCGCTCTGGTGCAGATCCTGACCGAGCCGAAGAACGCGCTGGTGAAGCAGTATCAGCGCCTGTTCGAGATGGAGAATGTGGAGCTGACCTTTCACGAGAACGCGCTCACCGCCATCGCCCGCCGCGCCATCGAGCGCAAGACCGGCGCGCGCGGCCTGCGTTCCATCATGGAAGCGATCCTGCTGGACTCCATGTTCGAGTTGCCGGCGCTGGAAGGCGTGCGCGAGGTCGTCATCTCCGAGGAGGTGGTGTCCGGCAATGCGCGTCCGCTCTACATCTATTCCGACGCCAAGGAAAAGAAGGGTAACGTCAGCGCCTGACAATGGCGTGCCCCGGAGCCGCGCGGCGGCTCCGGGCATGTTTGGCAGGCAGATGACGGGCTCATCCGCAAGGCAGACAGGCCGGACAAGCAGGCGTGGATCGGGCCCAAACGGGCTTGAGTGAAGCGCGCCGGAAACCGCTTTTAGACCTCCGTCCGGTTCATGGCGCACATCGCCACTTGATCTTTGCTTTGCCGGCATCCACCTAACGGATGAGTTCGGGGCTGATATCCGCGCTGCAAAGCCTCCGTCGCAAACGGTGGTAGGCGGAACGATCCCCGGTCGTTAATATAGGATTCGCGTTCGGCCAAAGGCGTGCGCGAAGGAAAGGTTAGACAATGGCCAAAACAGCCCGGTCCGCAGGCAACGGTGTGTTCGCAGTCCTTCCCCTGCGCGACATCGTGGTCTTTCCGCACATGATCGTGCCGCTCTTTGTCGGCCGTGAAAAGTCGATCAAGGCCCTGGAAGAGGTGATGGGTCAGGAAAAGCAGATCCTGCTCGCCACCCAGATGAATGCCGCCGACGACGATCCCGAAGCCGACGCCATCTATGAGGTTGGCACGCTCGCCAATGTGCTGCAGCTTCTCAAGTTGCCCGACGGCACCGTCAAGGTGCTGGTCGAAGGCACCGCGCGTGCGCGCATCGAAAGCTTCACCGACCGCGCCGACTTCCACGAGGCCCGCGCAGTGACGCTCGAGGAGCCGGAGGAGGACGAGGTCGAGATCGAGGCCCTGGCCCGTTCCGTGGTCTCGGACTTCGAGAACTATGTAAAGCTCAACAAGAAGATCTCGCCCGAGGTGGTTGGCGCGGCCAGCCAGATCGAAGACTATTCCAAGCTCGCCGATACGGTCGCCTCGCATCTGGCCATCAAGATTCCCGAGAAGCAGGAGATGCTCTCCACCCTTTCGGTGAAGGAGCGTCTGGAGCGCGCCATGGGCTTCATGGAGGCGGAGATTTCCGTGCTCCAGGTGGAGAAGCGCATCCGCTCGCGCGTCAAGCGCCAGATGGAGAAGACGCAGCGCGAATACTACCTCAACGAGCAGATGAAGGCGATCCAGAAGGAGCTCGGCGAGGGCGAGGACGGCCGCGACGAGGCCGCCGAGCTGGAAGCGCGCATCAAGAAGACCAAGCTCTCCAAGGAGGCCCGCGAAAAGGCGGAAGCCGAGCTGAAGAAGCTGCGCACCATGTCGCCGATGTCGGCGGAAGCCACGGTCGTGCGCAACTATCTCGATTGGCTGCTGTCCATTCCGTGGGGCCGCAACTCCAAGGTCAAGCAGGACCTCAACTTCTCGCAGGACGTGCTCGATGCCGATCACTACGGCCTCGACAAGGTCAAGGAGCGCATCGTCGAGTATCTGGCCGTGCAGAGCCGCCAGAAGAAGCTCAAGGGTCCGATCCTGTGCCTCGTCGGCCCTCCCGGCGTCGGCAAGACCTCGCTCGGCAAGTCGATCGCCAAGGCCACGGGGCGCGAGTTCGTGCGCATGGCGCTCGGCGGCGTGCGTGACGAGGCCGAGATCCGCGGTCACCGGCGCACCTATATCGGCTCGATGCCCGGCAAGGTCATCCAGTCGATGAAGAAGGCCAAGAAGTCCAACCCGCTCTTCCTGCTCGACGAGATCGACAAGATGGGCCAGGACTTCCGCGGCGATCCGTCCTCGGCGCTGCTCGAGGTGCTGGATCCGGAGCAGAACGCGACCTTCATGGACCATTACCTCGAGGTCGAATACGACCTGTCGAGCGTGATGTTCGTGACGACGGCGAACACGCTGAACATTCCGGGCCCGCTGATGGACCGCATGGAGATCATCCGTATCGCGGGCTACACCGAGGATGAAAAGGTCGAGATCGCCAAGCGGCACCTGATGTCGAAGGTGGTTCGTGACCACGCCCTGCAGCCGAAGGAGTTTTCGGTCAGCGAGGATGCCATTCGCGGCATCATCCAGACCTATACCCGCGAGGCAGGCGTACGAAGCCTTGAGCGCGAGCTGATGAAGCTTGGGCGCAAGGCCGTGACCGAGATCCTGAAAACCAAGAAGAAGTCGGTGAAGATCACCGCCGACAACCTGGCTGATTATCTCGGTGTGCAGCGCTACCGCTTCGGCATGGCCGAGACGGACGATCAGGTCGGTGTCGTCACCGGGCTGGCGTGGACCGAGGTCGGCGGCGAGTTGCTGACGATCGAGGGTGTCATGATGCCCGGCAAGGGCCGCATGACCGTCACCGGCAACCTGAAGGACGTGATGAAGGAATCGATCTCGGCGGCGGCATCCTATGTCCGCTCGCGGGCCATCGATTTCGGCGTGGAGCCGCCGCTCTTCGACAAGCGCGACATCCACGTCCACGTGCCGGAAGGCGCGACGCCGAAGGATGGTCCCTCGGCCGGCGTGGCCATGGCCACCGCCATCGTCTCGGTGCTCACCGGCATTCCGGTGAAGGCCGATGTGGCGATGACCGGCGAGATCACGCTGCGCGGCAGGGTGCTGCCGATCGGCGGGTTGAAGGAGAAGCTGCTGGCCGCGCTTCGCGGCGGTATCAAGAAGGTGCTGATCCCGGAAGAGAACGCCAAGGATCTGGCCGAGATACCGGACAACGTGAAGAACGGCCTGGAGATCGTTCCGGTCAGCCGCGTCGGGGAGGTTCTGCGCCATGCGCTGGTGCGCATGCCGGAGCCGATCGAGTGGGTGGAACCTGCCGAAACGCCGGCTGCCGTCGACACCACCGACGACGCCGGAAAGGCGCTGGCGCATTAGCGCTCGCTCACGTTGCACTGCATCAATCGAAGGAGCCGGGCCCTGTGCCCGGCTTTTTTACTTGAAAAGCCCGGAAAACAGGGGATTCTCAGCCCCCGAAGCCGGAATTTCGCTTGGTTGCGGTCGCGCTTCTTTTTAAAGTTCGGCTCCTGCCGGATGAGTCTTTCGTCCTGGTTTTCTCATGGAAGGGAAATTTTATGAACAAGAACGAACTGGTGTCCGCTGTCGCCGATGCTGCGAAACTGTCCAAGGCTGATGCACAGTCGGCGGTCGATGCGGTGTTCTCCGCCATCACCGGCGAACTGAAGAACGGTGGGGACGTCCGGCTTGTCGGTTTCGGTAATTTCTCGGTGTCGAAGCGCGCCGCGTCGACCGGCCGCAACCCGCAGACCGGTGCCGAGGTGAAGATCCCGGCCCGCACGGTGCCGAAGTTCACCGCCGGCAAGGGCCTCAAGGACGCGGTCAACTAAGCCGCTGCCGCTGTATCGGGGCAGGGTCTGCCTCGTTCGTGAATTGCAAAACCCCGTCGGGTTGCCGACGGGGTTTTTCTTTGTTTCACGCTGTGGCCGAATGTGAGGGCCTCGGGCGGTCGTCGTGGCGGATTTCAGTTATCTTCCGGCTCGGCGGGGGCGAGGCTGAGGAGGAGCCTTTGACCAGCGATCGGCGATCGTCGATGCGGTATCGCTTGCTTGCCTTTGTCGTCGCCAGCGTTGGCGGCGTGGCTGCCGCTCTCGTTTCCTTCGCCGTCATCGTCATCGTCGTGCTGCTCAGGGCTTGCGGTTCAGGTCGCCGTAGCGCGGGCCGGGGTCGCTCCCTGCGCCTCGCTTGAAACGGCGTGTTCCAGCACGCCGGCCAGCGGCGCAATGCGGATGGCGTCGAGCAGGATGCCGCCACTGAGTTCGCTGGGGCTGCCTATGAAAACGAGCAGCGCGGCGAGGACCTGCCATGTGTCCCCCTCGAACGGCCCCAGCATATGCGTGGCCCACAGCCACGCGCCGGCCCATCCGATCACGCGGTAGGGCAAGGGGCCGCAGGATGTCGTCCGTCGCCGTCATCGACGCAACTGGCTTGGGCGCAACCTGGCTTGCCGGTGGAGCGAGCTCAAGTATCGGCTATTTTCAGGCGAGAGGGGCCGACATCACCGCAACTTCGAACGCCGTTCCGGCTTTCGAAGTTTCTTGAACCAATTCTGGTAAATTATTGAAAAATGGCGCGAGTGACGGGGCTCGAACCCGCGACCTCCGGCGTGACAGGCCGGCACTCTAACCGACTGAGCTACACCCGCGCTTGGACGGACACCGTTGATGTGTTCGTCGTTGGGCGGGTGGATAAGGGGTTCCCTGGCAGGTGTCAAGCGCTCCGGTGGCGGTTGTGTGAAAAGATTGAATGTTTTTCTGGAAAGCCCGATTTCGGCTTTCCTCATCACCACCGGCAAGCCGCTGAATCGCGTCTGGGGACTTGCGAAGCCGGCCGGAACTGCTTAATGGTCCGGCCCGCTAAGGGCGATTAGCTCAGTTGGTAGAGCGCTTCGTTTACACCGAAGATGTCGGCGGTTCGAGCCCGTCATCGCCCACCATTTTCCCCCAGGCATTTTTTGGCAGAGCATGTCGGCAACCCGGCGGCTGCCTGTGGGGCAGGTCTCCATGCTGCGCTTCGACATTCGGAACTAAGTCGTCGAAATCCAACGGATTACTCCCATCGGTCGATGGGCTTCATCAATTCCTTCCGCTGTTCGCTGCCCCGGATTGAAAATAAACTCTGCCCAATCGCATATTCGAGCACGAACGACATGCTACAGGCAAACGTGTTCACCTGCTCCCTGGTCGGCTACGTGCTGTTGTCCGGCGCTACCGGCGCGCAGGAATTGCTGGTTGTGCTCAGACCGACCGCGGACAAGGTCACGCAAGCCGCCTCGCTGGATTGTCTGGATGCCTACGACCAGGTGGATGAAGCCTCGGCGGTGCTTTCGCTCAGCGCCGATATCCTTCGTCTTTGTGCCGCAATGGGGCCGGACGGCAATAGCTGCGACCGGGAACTGCGACGCGTCGTGTTCGATCATTCAAAATTCCGCGACGCAATGCTTGCTGCGACAGAAAAATGCACCAAACGTTGAGCCGCTCCGATGCGGCTGCGATATCTCGGCCTCCGGCGCTTGAGTGAGTTGCCAGCATAACGTGCTGGCCTTCCACTTTGCAGCGTCTGGTTGCTCGACAAGCCTGCCGCACTGTTTTCCAATCGGCCTTTCCGGTTTTGGGACAACCAGAAGGAGAGGTGGACATGCGGCCGATACAATTGAAGCGGCTTTCCTTTGCCGTGGCGCTCTCGCTGGGCGCCGCATGGGTGGTGCCGGTCTACGCGGCTTCGCCCGCGCCGGCCGAGGGCGACAACGGCATGGTGGTGACGGCCCAGCATCTGGCGACCGATGTCGGCATCGAGGTGCTCAAGAATGGCGGCAACGCGGTCGATGCTGCCGTCGCCGTCGGTTATGCGCTGGCTGTCGTCTATCCGACTGCCGGCAATCTGGGCGGCGGCGGCTTCATGACGATCCGCCTCAAGGACGGCACTCCGACCTTCCTCGATTTCCGCGAGCGCGCGCCGCTGGCCGCGACCAAGACCATGTATCTCGACACCGACGGCAATCCGGTTCCCGGCGCCAGCACCGATACCTATCTGGCGGTCGGCGTTCCCGGTTCCGTGGCCGGGTTCGAGATGGCGCGTGAGAAATACGGCACCAAGCCGCGCGAGGAGCTTCTGGCCCCGGCGCTCAAGCTGGCCAGCGACGGCTTCGTGCTGGAGCCCGGCGACATCGCCTCCTTCGCCGACGGCAACGACATGCTGGCGAAGGACGAGGCGGCGGCGAAGATCTTCCTCAAGGACGGCAAGCCATACGAACTCGGCGCGACGCTGGTGCAGGCCGACCTTGCCAAATCGCTGGCCGCCATCTCGAAAGGTGGCACCGACGCCTTCTACAAGGGCGAAACCGCCGACCTGATCGTCAAGGCGAGCCAAGTCAATGGCGGCATCCTGGCCAAGGAGGATTTCGAGCAGTACAAGGTCCGCGAGCTGGAGCCGGTGAAGTGTAGCTATCGCGGCTATGACATCGTCTCCTCGCCGCCGCCCTCCTCGGGCGGGCTGGTGATCTGCGAAATCCTCAACGTGCTCGAAGGCTACCCGATCTCCTATCTGGGTTACGGCTCGGCCGAGACCACCCGGCTGATGGTGGAGGCCATGCGCCACGCCTTCGTCGACCGCAACACGGCGCTTGGCGATCCGGATTTCGTCGAGAACCCGGTCGAGAAACTGACCAGCAAGGCCTATGCGGAGGAGATCCGCGCCCGCATCGACCCGTACCGGGCCGGCGTCAGCGAGGCGCTGAAGCCGGCGGGCTTCGGCGAATCGACCGAGACGACGCATTATTCGATCATCGACATGGACGGCAATGCGGTCGCCGTCACCTATACGCTCAACGGCTCCTTCGGCACCGGCAAGGTGGCGGAAGGCACCGGCATCCTGCTCAACAACGAGATGGACGACTTCACCGTCAAGCCGGGCGTGCCGAACCTCTACGGGCTGGTGCAGGGCGAGGCCAACGCCATCGAGCCGCGCAAGTCGCCGCTGTCGTCGATGAGCCCGACCATCGTGTCCCGGGACGGCAATCCATTCATGGTCATCGGCAGCCCCGGCGGCTCGCGCATCATCACCATCACGCTCGAGGCGATCATGAATGTGATCGACCATGGCATGGACCTGCAGGAGGCCATCGACGCGCCGCGCATCCATCACCAGTGGCTGCCGGACAAGGTCTATGTCGAGCCCTATGCGCTGTCGCCCGACACGATGCGGATTCTCGCTGGCATGGGCTATGACGTCGGCATCGATCCCGATTGGACGATCTGGGGCGAGGCGGCCGGCATTCTCGTCGGCGGCAGGAACCTGAAGCAGATCGAGGCGGGCGATGGCGCGCGCTATTACGGCGCCATCGACAGCCGCGCCACGGCTGGAGCAGCGAAGGGCTACTGAGCCGTCCTACAGGTACCGGGCGATGGCCTTGCCGGTCTTGAGGAAGCGGAGCGGGTTGAGCGCCGTGCCGTTGTGGCGCACCTCATAGTGGAGATGCGGGCCGGTGGACCGGCCCGTGTTGCCGGTGCGGCCGACGACATCTCCGGTCTCGACCTTCTGGCCGACCTTGACCGAGATGCCGCTGAGATGCGCATAGCGGGTCGACAGGCCACGGCCGTGGTCCACCTCGACCATGCGCCCATAGCCGCCGTTCCAGCCGGCCTTGACCACGGTGCCGGGCGCGGTGACCCTGGCTTCCATGCCGACGGCGGCCCGGAAATCCATGCCCGAGTGGAAGGCGGCGGAGCCGATCAGCGGGTCGCGGCGTACGCCGAAGGTGCTGGTCACCGTGTGCCCGGGCGCCGGATTGGCCAGCGGCAGGCGCCGTGCTTCCTGCTTGACGTAGCTCAGCACCTGCAGGGCTTCGTCCAGCTCCTTGAGCTTGGCGTCGAAAATGGTGGTGTCGTCCAGGGGGATCAGCGGGCCGCCGACATCGCTTTTGGCGGTCCCGTCCTGCGGCAGGTCGAGGTCGACCGGCAGTCCCGCCGTCTCCAGCGCATTGGAAATGGCGTCCGCGCTTTCCGAGGCGGCATCGGCCAACTGGCTGATTTGCGCAAGCTGGTCGTCCTCGATGGCCTTGAGCGAGCGGTTGATGGTGACGAAAAGCTTGTCTGAACGGTCGGCTTTCGAAGCGGGCGGCTCGGCGGCGGCATAGGCCATCGCCGGAAGCGGCTCGGCTTCGCCGGTGCGCGGCGCCCAGCTTGCGAAGGGTGATGCATCCGCCGCCGCGGCCCTGACGGGCTTGTCGGCGGGCTCGATCGAGCCGGTGATTTCCGGCTTTTCACGCCGGGCGGGCAGGGGGGCGGTTGCCGGCAATTGCCCGGCGATCTCGCGTCCGGCACGGTCGAGAAGCGGACCCAGACGGCCGTGGCGGTCGCTGAGGCGGCTCTGGCGCTCGATCAGTTCCGTGACCTTGGTTTCCATGAGCTGCTGGTCGAGCAACTGCCGGCTGGTGATCCGGTCCACCTGCGCGCGCAACGCCGAGATGCGATCCTCATAGGCCTGCTGCAGGCGGGCTTGATGGGCTGCCGAGGCGCTGATGATGTTGTCGCGCAGCACGAGATAGGAGGTGGCGGCGAGATAGCCGAGCGAGATGGCGATCACCGTGGAGCCGAGCAGGGCGGCAAGCCAGGGGCGCACGGTGAAGTGCCGGATCTCGTCGCCGCGGGCGATGATGACCGTATGGGGTTCACTGCGCTTGCCGAATACCGCTGACTGACCTGCTGTCACGATACGCCCCGTTAACCATGCCGACCTCCGATTTATGCGGCGTTAGGGTTAACAAAGCTTTGTCCGCAGGGCATCGCAGATGCCTTGCCCCGGGAAAACCGCTGAATGGATTGCGGTTTGGGCAAAGAAAAACCCGCTGCTGGGCAGCGGGTGGGCAAAGGTTGTCTGGAGGTTTGGTTGCCGCGAATTCAGGTCACCCGAATATCCACCACAGGATGATGATCGGGATCGGCACGCCAATCGCCCAAAGCAGAATGCTGCGCATATATTTCCTCCTTGGTTGGTTGCCATCCCAACGCGCCCGGGGGAGGAAGGTTCCTGTCAGAGCGAGCGGACCGCTTCCAGCACGACCTCGGCATGGCCCTTGACCCGCACCTTGCGCCAGATGGCGGCGATGCGTCCGTCGCGGCCGACCAGGAAGGTGGCGCGCTCGACGCCCATGTAGCTGCGCCCGTACATCTGCTTTTCCACCCACACGCCATAGGCCTCGATGGCCTTGCGCTCCTCGTCGGCGGCGAGCGCGATGCTCAGCTCGTGCTTCGCCTTGAACTTGTCGTGCTTCCTGGCGCTGTCCGGCGAGATGCCGATCACCGCCGCGCCCGCCTTGTCGAATTCCGGCTTCAGCCGCGAAAAGTCGATGGCCTCGCTGGTGCAGCCTGCCGTGTCGTCCTTCGGGTAGAAATAGACGACGACCGGCCGGCCGGTGAAGTCCGCGAGCCGGATCACATCGCCACCGTCTTTGGGCAGCGAGAACTGCGGAGCCTCGTCGCCGATCTTGAGTTCGATTTCCTTGGTGGCGGTCATAGCAATGCCCTTGTTTGAGGTTACGCGGCAGGGTTCACCGATATAAGGTTCTATCGGGATTCGCTCTAGAGCGTATCCGCGGGGGTGAGAGCCGCTTTCGGACAGGCGTGCATGAAGGCAAGGGCCTCAGGCGCGGCATGCGAATCGGAAAGATCGCGCCGCGCTCCGGCCTCCCGGCGTTGGGATTTGGTTTGGATCAGGAGCTGCCACAGCACGAGAAGATCAGGTTCCGGCGTGCCGAGATCACCGATCTGAGCGCCATGCCTTCGGCCGGCTGCGCCCCGCCGCTGGGGCGCGCGGCGTTCAGGCGCAGGTTCCGCTGGCTGAAACGCGGCGCTCTGGCGCTGCTGGCGCTCGTCCTGCTGGCAGTTGCGGGGATCTACGCCATCGGTGCCTCGGGCGTCGGAACGGCACGCCTCCAGCAGGAAGCGGAGAACGCCATTCGCAGGCTCGCCGAAACCGACGTCAGGGTGACGGGCGGCGCGGCCGGCATCACGCTGGACGGATCGAGCTTCCTCGCCCTTCAGGTCAAGGATGTCAGCCTGACGACGGCCGAGGGCAAGCCCATGGTGCAGGCGGGCGCGGTGCGTTTCGGCATGCGCGCCCTGCCCCTGGTGACGGGCGAGGTGCGCCTTACCAGCGCCAGGATTTCCGATGCCCGCATCGACCTTGCCACGCTGCCCGCCGGCAAGGGAGACTGGACGGCCGCCTTGCGCAACGGGCAGGGGCTGATCGATCCCGACAAGGTGATCGTGGCGGTTTTCGATGCCGTGCGCGAGGCGCTTGATGCGGTGAAGCTGGAATCGGTGCGCAACATCCGCCTGGTCAATGTCGAGCTGGTGCTGCCTGCCGATGCGGGCGTGCGTTCGGTGAAGATCGCCGAAGCCGTCGTGCGGCAGGCCGGCGCCGACCGCATGGAACTCTCCACCACGGCGACGGTCGATGGCCGGACGGTGACGCTGGCCGGCCTTGCCGCGCGCGATCCGCAAACGCTGCGGATCGTCGATCTCGACGCCACCATCGAATTGTCCGGGCCGAAGCTCGAACCGTTCTGGCCGGGCGCCGGGCATGAACCCGGCGCCGGCACGCTGCGCCTGACAGGTTCGGAAGGTACCGGCGACACCCCTTCGCGCCTGCAGGCTTCGCTGAACATGGAAGGCACCGCGCTCGATCTCGGCACCCGGGGGCTGCTGGCAGCCGACATTGCCATGCAGGCGACGCTCGAGGCTGGCTCCAACAAGGTCGATATCGGCCGGATGTTGGTCAGGACGGGGCGTTCCAGCTTCGCCTTCCAGGGCTCGATCGGCCCGCGCCCGCCCGAGACTTCGGCGGGCGAGCGGCCGGCCTACCGCTATGACTTCGTCAGCGACGGCTCGATGCTGGCGCCCGACGATTCCTCGGAGCCGGCGCTGCGCTTCCTCAGCCGCATCGCGGGCGTCTACGAAGTGGAGAGCCGCAAGCTCATTGCCGATACGATCGCTGTCCGTTCCGGTTCCGGCTCCGGCAGCGAGGCCGTGGGGATGGCGACGGTCGAATTCGCGGAGGGGACGACGCCGGGCCTGTTCCTGGCGCTCAACGTCCACGACATGCCGGTTTCCCACGTCAAGCAATTGTGGCCGTGGATGGCTGCCGGCAGCGCCCGCCAATGGGTGCTGAAGAACCTGTTCGGCGGCCGGGTTCCGCAAGCCAGCCTGCGCTATGACGTGGCGCCGGGGCGGCTGGGCAGCGGCCTGCCGCTGACGGCGGAGGAAGTGTCCGGCAGGTTCGATGTCGAGGGCTCCCGCTTCGACACGGCGGGGCGCATTCCACCGGTGCGCGATGCGGTGGGCAGGGTCGAGTTCGAGGGCACGCAAGTGCGCATCTCGCTCGAATCCGGAACCGTGTACATGCCGAGCGGCCGCATCGCCGCAGCCAGCAACGGCACGTTGGTCGTGGACGATGCCAATGTGCGCCCGGTCATCGGCAAGCTGGATATCGACGTCGAGGGCGATGCCGACGCCATCGTGGAGCTCGCATCCTACGAGCCGATCAACGCCATGCGCTATGTCGGCATGAAGCCGGAGGATTTCTCCGGCCGGGTGACCGGCAACGTCAAGGCCGATATTCCACTTCAGGCCGGCACCGACACCAGCAAGCTCAACTGGCTGGTGGCGCTCGACTACAAGGATCTGGCGCTGGCGCGCGAATTCGACGGCCAGAGCGTGGCCGATGCCGATGGCTCGATCGTCGTCGATCCGCGCAAGGCGACCATCGCCGCGACCGCCAGCCTCAACGGCATTCCGGCAGAGGTCAATCTGGTCGAGCCGTTGCAGTCGTCGGGCGTGGAGCGCAGCCGCAAGGTGGCGCTGATTCTCGACGACAAGCTGCGCGAGAAGTTCATGCCCGGCCTGTCCAGCCTGCTGGCAGGCACGATCAAGGTGGCGCTGGAAAACCGTCCTGACGGCGCGCGCGCCGTCAGCACCGACCTGACCGCCGCCAAACTCACCATTCCATGGGCGGGATGGAGCAAGGGGACGGGCATATCCGCCGAAGCCTCGTTCCAGATGAAAACCGAAGGTGGCACCACCCGGCTTTCCGACTTCTATCTCGACGGCAAGAGCTTTTCGGCGCGAGGCGACGTGGTGCTTTCGGGCGGTGCCTTTTCCTCGGCGACGTTCGACAGGATAAGGCTCAACCGGGAGGACGACATCGCCGTTTCCGTCCGCCGCTCGGGTTCGGGCTACAAGGTCGACGTGTCGGGGGCATCGCTGGATGCCCGCGCGCTGATCAAGCAGTTTTCCGCCGATGCCGGCGCTTCCGGCAAGGCGAGCGGCAAGACCGATGCGATTTCGCTGAGCGCCGACATCGGCACGATCACCGGCTTCCATGACGAGGTGTTGAAAGGCCTGAAACTCAGCTATGACGCGGTCGGCTCGCGCATCGACGGCCTCGAGGCAAGTGCTGCGACGAGCAGCGGCGCGACCGTCACGGCGCAAGGCAGCGCCAGCGGCGGGCAGCGGTCCTTATCGATGCGGTCCGCCGATGCTGGCGCCATCCTGCGATTCCTTGATATCTACCGGCATGTGCGGGGAGGCGGCATCTCGATCGCCCTGCAAGGCACGGGCGACGGCCCGCTGCGCGGCAAGGTCGACGCGCGCGACTTCCTCGTCGTCAACGAGCCCAAGCTGGCGTCGATCGTCTCGACCACGCCGGCGGGTGACAGCCGCAGCCTCAACCAGGCGGTGCGCGGCAATATCGACGCCTCCCGCGTTCAGTTCGAGCGCGGCTTCACCGAGGTGGAAAAGGGCACCGGCTATGTAAGGCTCGCAAATGGTGTGCTGCGCGGGCCGCTGATCGGCACCACTTTCCAGGGCATTCTCTACGACCAGAACGACAATATGGACATGACCGGCACCTTCATGCCGGCCTATGGCCTCAACCGCATTTTCGGCGAACTGCCGCTGGTCGGCGCGATCCTCGGCAATGGCCGAGACCGCGGCCTGATCGGCGTGACCTACCGCCTGCGCGGCAACGTCAAGAAGCCGGAACTGGAGATCAACCCGCTATCGGTGATAGCTCCGGGCATTTTTCGTTCGATCTTCGAGTACAGATAGTGCCGGATTGAGGCTGCCCCGCCTTCGGCAAGGAGGGGCAGGGAGTTTCTATTCCTTCATGAGCCGCATCTGCGGCCGGCCGTTGCCGCGCAGAGCCGGGGAAATCCCGCGTGCATCGACTGTGGCGGTGACACGCTTCCGGTGGGCGGCGAACATGAGGTTGGGCGTAACGTTGACCGGCTCATCGAACTGCACGGTGACCGTTAGGTGCTGCATGCCGGAGACAAGCTGCGCGCCGATCAGCAAGCCGGAAAAAGGCTGTTCGAGATAGAAGCCACGCACGCGCATGCCGATTTGGAAAGGCACGGCGGTACGATCCGGCAAGGTTGCGCGGGCGGTGTTCCAGTCCCGGTAGCCGTGGGAGCGGGCTACTTCTTCCAGAGCTGCGCTGTGGGTCATCGGCTGACCGGCGCGGACACGATGCTCTCGAAGGTTTTTTGCCTCTGCCTTCAGCGACTGTGAAGAGGGTGTATCGAGGAATAAAGACATGTCGGGTCTCTCCAAAAAATGGAGGCGACTTCCTGCATGGGAGCCCGCATTGCCATGATGCGCCTTGGGAGAAAACAACCGAAGCATCATCGATAAGGCTGGACTTCACCATGGATCATGCGATCCGCGGGCGGCAGGCGCCAGCAACCGATCCACCAGATGGGCTCTCTGTGGTGACAAGTCAAGAGCGAGCCGGCCGGGTGGGTGCGGCTCGCCACACCCACCTGGAACAAGGAAATGCCTTCGTCCGGTCAGGCCGGACGAACCAGAATATGCTTTTTCTTGCCGAGAGAAAGCTTTGCGACGTTTTCCGGATTCAGATCCTCAACCGTCACCATGCGCCTGTCGTCCGACACCGGCTGGTCGTTGAGGCGTACGGCGCCGCCCTGCACATGCCGGCGGGCCTCGCCGTTGGAGGAGGCAAGGCCGGCGTTCACCAGCAGCGACAGGATGCCGATGCCGCCTTCAAGCGCATCCCGTGCCACCTCGACTGTCGGCAGGGTTTCGGCCAGCGCGCCTTCCTCGAAGGTCTTGCGTGCCGTCTCGGCCGCCTGCTCGGCCGCCTCGCGGCCATGCAGCAGCGAAGTGATTTCCGTGGCCAGCACCTTCTTCGCCTCGTTGATCTCGGCACCGCCGAGTGCCGCCAGCTTCGCCACCTCGTCCAGCGGCAGCGTGGTGTAGAGCTTCAGGAAGCGCTCCACGTCGGCGTCCTCGGTGTTGCGCCAGTACTGCCAGAAATCATAGGGGCTGAGCATGTCCGGGTTGAGCCAGATGGCGCCGCCCAGCGACTTGCCCATCTTGGCACCCGAGGCGGTGGTGAGCAGCGGCGTGGTCAGCGCGTAGAGCTGCGGCGTGCCCATGCGGTGGCCGAGGTCGATGCCGTTGACGATGTTGCCCCACTGGTCCGAGCCGCCCATTTGCAGGCGCACGCCGTAGCGCTTGTTCAGCTCGACATAGTCGTAGGCCTGAAGGATCATGTAGTTGAATTCGAGGAACGACAGCGACTGGTCGCGGTCGAGCCTCAGCTTCACCGAATCGAACGACAGCATGCGGTTGACCGAGAAGTGCCGGCCGACATCGCGCAGGAATTCGAGATAGTTCAGCGGCAGCAGCCAGTCGGCATTGTTGACCATCACCGCATCGCGCGGGCCGTCCCCGAAGGTCAGGTAGTTGGAAAACACCTTTTTGATGCCGTCCATGTTGGCCTGGATGGTCTCCGGCGTCATCAGCTTGCGCGCCTCGTCCTTGAACGAGGGATCGCCGACCATGCCGGTGCCGCCGCCCATCAGGGCGATGGGCCGATGGCCGGTCTGCTGCATCCAGTAGAGCATCATGATCTGGATCAGGCCGCCCGCGTGCAGGCTGGGCGCCGTCGGGTCGAAGCCGATATACGCCGTCACCGTTTCCGTGGCGAAGAGCTGGTCGAGGCCGGTTTCGTCCGAAATCTGGTGGATGAAACCGCGCTCGCTCATGATGCGCAGGAAGTCGGATTTGAAGGCGGTCATTTTTCTTTTCCCGAAAGCACCGGCAGGCTGTGCCGGCGTGGCAAGTGTGACCGCGCGCGTTTAGCATCTGCGGGCGAGGAATCACAAGGACGGCGAGCCAAATGGCGACAATCTGTGCAATCGGTCTGATGAGCGGCACGTCGATGGACGGCATCGACCTTGCCATGCTGCGCACCGATGGCGTCGATATCGTCGAGCGGGGGCCGGGCCTGTTCGTACCCTACGAGGCCGATTTCAGGCGGCGGATCGAGCAGGGACTGGAAACGGCGAAAGAGATTGCGCAGCGCGGCGAGCGCCCCGGCGATCTCGCCGCGCTCGAACAGGAAATCACCCGCCGTCATGCCGAGGCGGTGAAGATTTTCCTCGACGGCGAGGCGAAGTCGTGGGGCAAGCCGGAACTCGTCGGCTTCCACGGCCAGACGGTGCTGCACCGGCCACAGCAGGCGCTCACCGTGCAGCTTGGCGACGGGCAGCGGCTTGCCGACCTCACCGGCCTGCCGGTGGTGTTCGACATGCGCGCCGAGGACATGCGCCATGGCGGGCAGGGCGCCCCGCTGGTGCCGGCCTATCACGCGGCGCTGGCGCGTTCGCTGCGGCAGGTCCATGCCGGGCGGTTTCCGGTGGTGTTCGTCAACATAGGCGGCATTTCCAACATCACCTTCGTGCCGCAGGAGGGCGATCCGGTGGCGTTCGACACCGGGCCCGGCAATGCCTTGATCGACCAGTGGGTGGCGCGCGAGGCGGGTATTCCGTTCGATGCCGATGGCGCCATCGCCAGCGAGGGCGGCGTGGCGGCGGAAGTTGTCGCCCGCTATCTGGAAAAGCCGTTCTTCGACAGGCGGGGACCGAAATCGCTCGACCGTGGCAATTTCACGCTGGCCGAGGCCGATGAACTGGAGCTTGCCGATGGCGCGCGCACGCTGGCCGCCGTTTCCGCCGCCGCTATCCTGAAATCGGTGGAGCATCTGCCGCACAAGCCGACGCTGTGGATCGTGTGCGGAGGCGGACGCAAGAACCCGCACATCATGCACGACCTCAAGGCGGGCGCCGCAGCGGCGGGCGCGGAAGCGATACCCGCCGAGGAGGCCGGGCTCGACGGCGACGCGACCGAGGCGGAAGCCTGGGCCTATCTGGCGGTTCGTTCGCTGAAAAAGCTGCCGCTCACCTTTCCGACCACGACAGGATGCGAAAAGCCGGTGAGCGGCGGGGTTCTGGCGAAGCCGTTACCTTAGCCGCTTGGGGCGCGGATCGGCCAGTTCGCCGGCAAGCCTGCGGTCGAGATAGTCGGCGCATTCCTCGATCAGAAGCTCGGACTCGTTCGAGAAGAAGTGGTTGGCGCCGGGCAGCGTCTTCTGGGTGATGGTGATGCCCTTTTGCGTGTGCAGCTTGTCCACCAGCCCTTGCACGTCCTTGGCCGGAGCCACCTTGTCGGCATCGCCATGGATGATGAGGCCGGAGGAGGGACACGGTGCCAGGAACGAGAAATCGTAGGTGTTGGGTTGGGGCGCGATCGACATGAAGCCCTCGATCTCCGGCCGCCGCATCAGCAATTGCATGCCGATCCATGCGCCGAACGAATAGCCGGCAACCCAGCAGCTCTTGGAATCTGGATGCAGCGACTGCACCCAGTCGAGCGCGGCGGCGGCGTCGGAAAGCTCGCCGGTGCCGTGGTCGAAGGCGCCCTGGCTGCGGCCGATGCCGCGGAAATTGAAGCGCAGCGTGGTGAAGCCACGCTTCTGGAACATATAGAAGAGGTCGTAGACGATCTTGTTGTTCATCGTCCCGCCGAACTGCGGATGCGGGTGCAGGACGATCGCGATCGGCGCGTTCTTCTCCTTGGAAGGCTGGTAGCGACCTTCCAGCCGACCGGCCGGACCCGTGAAAATGACCTCAGGCATCAAAAACTCCGACTGCAAACTGACCGGCGCTGGCCGAACAATTCTTGAACGCTTCCCACAAGATTTGACCTTGACGTGGGCCAAACGCCTTCTTAGAAGCTAGATTAGAATTGTTCAAAACTGAGTGGTTGGCCCACCCACGCCGCAGATGCGTAGATAGGACGGCTGGCCTTAACATTTCAAGGAAATAACGCCGCAGCTTGTGGCGTGGCTTCATGCAGGGAGAATTTGACAGGGAAATGGCCGCTGTCCGCGCCTATCTCGACTACAATGCCAGCGCGCCGCTGCTCGCCGCCGCGCGCGAGGCCGTGGTCGCAGCGCTGGACGTTGCGGCCAATCCCTCGTCCGTGCATGGCGAAGGGCGCGCGGCCCGCCGGGTCATCGAGGATGCGCGCCGGCAGGTGGCAGCGCTGGTCAATGCCCAGCCGCAGCATGTTGTCTTCACCTCCGGCGCCACCGAAGCCGCGACGACGCTGCTCGTGCCGGACTGGCAGATGGGCAAGGCCCCCCTGCGCATGGGGCGACTTTATGTCTCAACGGCCGATCACCCCTGCCTGCTGGGCGGAGGGCGTTTCCCAGCCGATCAGGTCGTCCGCATCGGCGTCGACCGTGACGGCCTGCTGGATCTGGACGAACTGGCGGTTGCGCTTGCCGCTCATGACAAGGGCGCCGGTCTGGCGCTTGTGGCCGTTCACGCCGCCAACAATGAAACCGGCGTGGTCCAGCCGCTGGAGGAGATCGCGTCCGTGGTGAAGGCCGCGGGCGGCGTCCTGGTGCTGGATGCCGTGCAGGCGGCCGGACGCATTCCGCTCGATATGTCAAAGCCTTGCGCGGATTATCTGATTCTCTCCGCACACAAGATGGGTGGCCCCAAGGGCGTCGGCGCGATCGTCGCGGCCGCCGACCTGATGATGCCGAGGCCGCTGGTCACCGGGGGCGGGCAGGAGAAGGGCCATCGCGGCGGCACCGAGAACCTTGCCGGCATCGCTGGGCTTGGGGCGGCCGCAGCCGCGGCACTCGAAGGTCTCGCTTCCATCGCCGGCGTGCGAGCCCTGCGCGACCGGTTCGAGGCCGTGGTGCTGGAACTGGTTCCCGATGCCCTCATCTTCGGACGCGCCGCGCCGCGTCTGGCGAATACCAGTTTCTTTGCCATTCCCGGCCTTAAGGCCGAGACGGCCCAGATCGCCTTCGACCTCGCCGGCGTGGCGCTGTCGGCCGGCTCCGCCTGCTCGTCGGGCAAGGTTGGTGCGAGCCATGTGCTTACGGCGATGGGCTTCGATGAAATCCAGGGTGCGCTGCGTGTGTCCATCGGGCAGGCGACGGACACGCACGACCTTGAACTGTTCCGTTCGGCGCTGGCGGGCATCGCGTCCCGCCGTTCCGGTGGAAGCAGGGCTGCCTGAGGGCGGCCGCGGGCCTTGGCCCGGTCAAACGGTGCATGATGGCTGGGTGTAATCGCGGCCGGAACGCACTATATGGGACGTACGTCGCCCGCTTGGGCGATGCCATAGTTTGAAAACTGTCGGGCCTTGCCCCCGATAAGGATGGAGAACGCCTATGCCTGCAGTGCAGGAGACGATCGATCAAGTCCGCGAGATCGACGTCGATCAGTATAAATATGGATTCGAGACGGAAATTGAGACCGATAAGGCACCCAAGGGCCTTAACGAGGACATCATCCGTCTGATCTCGGAGAAGAAGCAGGAGCCGGAGTGGATGCTCGAATGGCGGCTGGAGGCGTTTCGCCGCTGGCTGACCATGGAGGAGCCCAGCTGGGCCCGCGTTTCCTATCCGAAGATCGACTTCCAGGATATCCACTACTACGCCGCGCCGAAGAATCAGGCGGGCCCGAAGTCGCTCGACGAGGTGGACCCGGAACTGCTGCGCACATACGAGAAGCTCGGCATTCCGCTGCGGGAGCAGGAAATCCTCGCCGGCGTGCAGAAGCCCGTCGCCGACAATGACGAGGCGAGCGACAATGTCTATGCCTCGGGCCGCGTCGCGGTCGATGCGGTGTTCGATTCCGTCTCCGTCGTCACCACCTTCAAGGAAGAGCTGGCCAAGGCCGGCGTCATCTTCTGCTCGATCTCGGAAGCGATCCGCGAGCATCCGGAACTGGTGCGCAAATATCTCGCTTCCGTCGTGCCGGTGAGCGACAATTTCTATGCGACGCTGAACTCGGCCGTCTTCACCGACGGGTCGTTCGTCTACGTGCCCAAGGGTGTGCGCTGCCCGATGGAGCTGTCGACCTATTTCCGCATCAACGAGAAGAACACCGGCCAGTTCGAGCGCACGCTGATCATCGCCGAGGAGGGCGCCTATGTGTCCTATCTCGAGGGCTGCACCGCACCTCAGCGCGATGAGAACCAGCTTCACGCGGCGGTGGTCGAACTGATCGCACTCGACGATGCCGAGATAAAGTATTCGACCGTCCAGAACTGGTATCCGGGCGACGTCGAAGGCAAGGGTGGCATCTACAACTTCGTCACCAAGCGCGGCGATTGCCGCGGCGCGCGATCCAAGATCTCGTGGACGCAGGTGGAGACGGGCTCGGCCATCACCTGGAAATATCCGTCCTGCATCCTGCGCGGCGACGACAGCCAGGGCGAGTTCTACTCGATCGCCGTTTCCAACGGCTATCAGCAGATCGACAGCGGCACCAAGATGATCCACCTCGGCAAGAACACCAGGAGCCGCATCATCTCCAAGGGCATCGCCGCCGGCTTCTCGCAGAACACCTATCGCGGCCAGGTCTCGGCCCACCGTAAGGCCACCAATGCGCGCAACTTCACCAACTGCGACTCGCTGCTGATCGGCGACCAGTGCGGCGCACACACCGTGCCCTACATGGAAGCCAAGAACGCGACCGCCCAGTTCGAGCACGAAGCCACGACCTCGAAGATTTCCGAGGACCAGAAGTTCTACGTCATGCAGCGCGGCATTCCCGAAGAGGAAGCCATCGCGCTCATCGTCAACGGCTTCGTCAAGGACGTCATCCAGGAACTGCCGATGGAGTTCGCCGTCGAGGCGCAGAAGCTCATCGGCATCTCGCTTGAAGGTTCGGTCGGCTGACCGTCGAAAAGCATGTCGCCCGAAAGTGGAGACCGGTTTCGGGACAACGACATGCGAAAGAACAAGGACTGAAAGCACGCAAGGCGGTTTCGGAGACCGCAACGGGCTTTGGAAGAAATTCAGGAAGAACAAATGCTTGAGATCAAGAACCTGCATGCCCGCATCGCCGAGGATGGCACCGAGATCATCCGCGGGCTGAACCTGACGGTGAAGGCCGGCGAGGTCGCCGCCATCATGGGCCCGAACGGCTCCGGCAAGTCGACGCTGTCCTACATCCTCGCCGGGCGCGAGGACTATGAGGTGACCGAGGGCGACATCCTCTACAACGGCGAATCCATCCTCGAGATGGACCCGGCCGAGCGCGCCGCCTCCGGCATCTTCCTCGCCTTCCAGTATCCGATGGAGATACCGGGCGTCGCCACCATGGAATTCCTGAAGGTGGCAATGAACGCGCAGCGCAAGGCGCGCGGCGAGGAGCCGCTGAAGATTCCGGAATTCCTGGCCCGCGTGAAGGAGGCTGCCGGCACGCTCAACATGGACATGAGCATGCTGAAGCGCCCGCTCAACGTCGGCTTCTCCGGCGGCGAGAAGAAGCGCGCCGAAATCCTGCAGATGAAGCTGTTGCAGCCGAAGCTGTGCGTGCTCGACGAGACCGATTCCGGCCTCGACATCGATGCGCTGAAGATTGTGGCCGATGGGGTGAATTCGCTGCGTTCGCCCGACCGCGCCTTCGTCGTCATCACCCACTACCAGCGCCTGCTGGAGCACATCGTGCCCGACAGCGTGCATGTGCTCTACAAGGGCCAGGTGGTGAAATCCGGCGACAAGTCGCTGGCGCTCGATCTCGAAGCCAACGGTTATGCCGGCATAATCGGCGAAGCCGCCTGAGGCGCGAAGGTGAGGTGAATGCAATGAACGTACATGCAACCCCACAGCGCACGCCGGCCGAGACGGCCCTGATCGAGGCGTTCGGCGAACGGCTCGGCCTTCTGCCGGGCGA
Source organism: Aquamicrobium terrae (assembly GCF_040545735.1). Lineage (GTDB taxonomy): Bacteria > Pseudomonadota > Alphaproteobacteria > Rhizobiales > Rhizobiaceae > Mesorhizobium > Mesorhizobium terrae_A. The sequence continues at coordinate 197,153 of NZ_JBEPML010000002.1, read as the reverse complement.
CGGCGAGGTTATGGTGCGGCGCGACAACGCCATCGAGGCGATCAAGGCCGGGCTTCCGACCCGCCGCGTCGAGACCTGGCACTACACCGACCTGCGCCGCCTGCTGAGCTCGGTCCCGGCTTTCGAGGCGCAAACGGCCCTGAAGGCGCTTGAGCCGATCCTGAAAGGTTCCGGGCTGGTCACGCTGGTCGACGGCAAGGTCGCGGGCGCGCCCGCGCTGGCCGAGGGCGTGTCCTTCACGCCGCTTGCCGAGCAACTGGCTGACGGCTCCTTCGCCGCCTCGCTGGAAACCTACGGCAGGGACGACGCCATCGGCGCGATCAATGCCGCCTTCGTGGCCGACGGCATTTCGCTCGACATCGCCGAGGGCACCGAGCTGGAAAAGGCCATCGAGCTGCAGAATCTGCAGGCCGGCGGCCAGAGCCATGTGCGCCTGGCGGTCAATGTCGGCGCGGGTTCCCGTGCGGTGATCGTGGAGCGCCAGTCGGGCGAGGGTGCCGGGCTTGCCACCTCGGTCAGCCAGCTCGATGTCGGCGACGGCGCCGAGGTCACGTGGCTGATCGTACAGGAGCAGCCCGAGACCGCGCAGTATCTGGCCCAGTTCAAGGCCGTCATCGGCAAGGACGCCAAGCTCACCCTGTTCGTCATGAACGCGGGCGGCAAGCTGGTGCGCCAGGAAGTGCTGGTCAAGGTGGCGGGCGAAGGCTCGGATTTCCAGTTGCGCGGCGTCAACCTGCTCGCCGGCGACAGCCACACCGACGTGACCATGGTGCTCGACCATGCCGTGCCGCATACCGGCTCGGTGGAAGTCGTGCGCAATGTGGTGACCGGCAAGGCGCATGGCGTGTTCCAGGGCCGCATCAATGTGCATCAATATGCGCAGAAGACCGATGCCCGCATGGCCTGCAACACGCTGCTGCTGTCCGACGACGGCGAGTTCTCGACCAAGCCGGAACTGGAGATCTTCGCCGACGACGTGGCCTGCGGCCATGGCGCCACGGTGACCGAGATCCACGGCGACCATCTCTTCTACCTGATGTCGCGCGGCATCGACGAGAAGTCGGCGCGCGGCCTGCTGGTGAAGGCGTTCGTGGCCGAGGTCATCGAGGAACTGGAGGACGATCAGATCGTCGAGGCGCTCGAAACCCGGCTCGACCACTGGTTCGCCACGCACGGCTAGAGCATTTTGCAGCCAGACGGAATCGTCTGGCGTGCATAATGCGGCTGGAAAACCAAGCTGGAGCAGCGGCTCGCGTTCGTCAGAACTTCCGCTGCTCCAGGAACCGTACATGCTGGATTTCCCCCTCGCGATGACGAGGGGGAGGCCTTCGCGATTGAGTGCGAGACTTTGACCATGGACCAGACAGTCGCCGACAAGCCCTATGACGTCGAGGCGATCCGCCGCGACTTCCCGATCCTTGCCCGGCAGGTGCATGGCAAGCCGCTGGTCTATCTGGACAACGGGGCATCGGCACAGAAGCCGCAGGCGGTGCTGGACGTCATCCAGCACGCCTATTCCCACGAATACGCCAATGTGCATCGTGGCCTGCATTTCCTTTCCAACGCGGCGACCGATGCCTATGAGAAGGCGCGCGAGAGCGTTCGCCGCTTCCTCAACGCGCCGTCCACCGACAACATCGTCTTCACCTCGAACTCGACCGCCGCCATCAACACCGTGGCCTATGGCTTCGGCATGCCGAACATAGGCGAGGGCGACGAGATCGTGCTGTCGATCCTCGAGCATCACTCCAACATCGTGCCCTGGCACTTCATCCGCGAGCGGCAGGGCGCCAGGCTGGTGTGGGTGCCGGTCGACGATCTCGGCGCGCTGCATCTGGAAGATTTCGAGAAAAGCCTGACCGACCGCACGAAGCTGGTCGCCATCACCCACATGTCCAATGCGCTCGGCACGGTCACGCCGATCAGGGAAATCTGCCGCATTGCGCATGCGCGCGGCATTCCGGTTCTGGTGGACGGCAGCCAGAGCGCGGTCCATATGCCCATCGACGTGCAGGAGCTCGATTGCGACTTCTTCGTCTTCACCGGCCACAAGGTCTATGGCCCTTCCGGCATCGGCGTCCTCTACGGCAAGAAGGAGCGGCTGGAGGCGATGCGCCCCTTCATGGGCGGCGGCGAGATGATCGAGGAGGTGACCGAGGATATGGTCACCTACAACGCTCCCCCGCACCGCTTCGAAGCGGGCACGCCGCCCATCGTGCAGGCGATCGGGCTGGGTGCGGCGCTCGACTACATGGACGGCATCGGGCGCGAGCGTATCGCCGCCCATGAGGCCGAACTGACCGCCTATGCCCATGAACGGCTGCGGGGCATCAATTCGCTGCGCTTTTTCGGCGAGGCGCCGGGCAAGGGCGCCATCGTCTCCTTCGAGTTGCAGGGCATCCATGCGCATGACGTGTCGATGGTCATCGACCGCCAGGGCGTTGCCGTGCGCGCCGGCACGCATTGCGCCCAGCCGCTGTTGAAACGCTTCGGCGTCACCTCCACATGCAGGGCATCGTTCGGCATGTACAACACCAGGGCCGAAATCGACGTCCTGGCCGAGGCGCTGGAGAAGGCGCGGAAATTCTTCGGGTGATGGATATGGACGATACGACCGCGATTGAAACCGGTGGGCAAGGGCAGGTCGAAACCCCTGCAAGCCCCTCCTCCATTTCGGACGACGAGCTGGCACGGCTGACCGACGACATCATTTCGGCGCTGAAGACCGTCTACGACCCGGAAATCCCCGCCGACATCTACGAGCTGGGGCTGGTCTACCGCATCGACATCGAGGACGACCGCACCGTCAAGATCGACATGACGCTGACCGCGCCGGGCTGCCCGGTGGCGGGCGAAATGCCGGGCTGGGTGCAGAACGCAGTGAGCGCGGTGGAGGGCGTTTCGGGCGTCGAGGTCAACATGACCTTCGATCCGCCATGGACGCCGGATCGTATGTCGGAAGAGGCGCAGATCGCCGTCGGTTGGTATTGAGCCCCCGGCGCGGCCCTTGCGGCGGCGGCGAAACTCCACCATCTTAATGTTGGAATCATCCGGCAGGCCTTTAACCTGCATGGCTTGGAGAAAGTAGCATGGCACGCTTTGCCGTCATTTCGGTGACAGACAGGGCCGCGGAGCGCGTTCGCGAGATCGTTGCCACGCGCGAAGGCGCACACGGCGTCCGCGTCGGCGTCAAGAAGGGCGGCTGCGCGGGCATGGAATACACCGTCGACCTGGTCAGGGAGCCGAGCCCGACGGACGACCATGTCGAGCATGGCGGGGCAAATGTCTACGTTGCCCCCGAAGCGGCGCTGTTCCTGCTCGGCACCGAGATGGATTTCGAGGTCACCAAGCTGCGCACCGGCTTCGTGTTCCGCAATCCGAACCAGTCTTCCGCCTGCGGCTGCGGCGAATCGGTGGAACTGAAGCCGGCCGACCTCAAGGCGCTGGCCGAGGCCCGTGCCGCCGCCGGGGCCTGAAACGCTTCCTGCATGGATGACGAGCGCATAGAAGAACTCTTCGAGGGGCTCGGGCCGGTCAGCGTGCGCCGCCTGTTCGGCGGCAAGGGCATCTACCATCGCGGCGTGATCGTCGCCATCGTGCTGCGCGGCGAGTTGATGCTCAAGGCCGATGCGGCAAGCGCCCCCGATTTCGCGGCTGCCGGTGCCCGGCAATGGACCTATCGCGGCCGGGGGAAGGGCAGGGAGGTGGCCATGCCCTACTGGACCGTGCCGGAAGCCGCGCTCGACGATCCCGACGAGATGACCGGGTGGGCGCGCAAGGCCTATGAAGCCGGTCTGCGTGCCGCGGCGCGCGACGGCGAGGCATCACCCTGAACCTCACAGCGCCGATTCGCGCCGCAGCTCCCGCTCATGCTCCACGGCCGCGCATCATCATGTCGGCATGGGTATGAGACAAAAATAGAACACATATAATATAGGCGAATAAAATCAGTATATTAACCTCTCTTGCCAAATTGGAACAAAAGAGGTACAAAAATGTGAGCGGTCAACGAATTGTCCGTCTATCATTGACGACTAAAGGGTGCTGTATCATGGCTCAGAATTCATTACGGCTTGTAGAGGACAATTCGGTGGACAAATCAAAGGCTCTGGACGCTGCCCTGTCGCAGATCGAGCGCGCCTTCGGCAAGGGCTCGATCATGCGCCTGGGCGCAAACGAGCAGGCGGTCGAGATCGAAACGGTATCGACCGGCTCGCTCGGCCTCGACATCGCACTTGGTGTCGGCGGCCTGCCGCGCGGCCGCATCGTCGAGGTCTACGGCCCCGAAAGCTCGGGCAAGACGACGCTGGCGCTTCACACGGTGGCGGAAGCCCAGAAGAAGGGCGGCATCTGCGCCTTTGTCGATGCCGAGCACGCGCTTGATCCGGTCTATGCCCGCAAGCTCGGGGTCGATCTGGAGAATCTGCTGATCTCGCAGCCCGACACCGGCGAGCAGGCGCTGGAGATCTGCGACACGCTGGTGCGGTCCGGCGCGATCGACGTGCTGGTGGTGGACTCGGTCGCCGCGCTCACGCCGCGCGCCGAAATCGAGGGGGAGATGGGCGATTCCCTGCCCGGCCTCCAGGCCCGCCTGATGAGCCAGGCGCTGCGCAAGCTGACGGCCTCGATCTCGCGCTCCAACACCATGGTCATCTTCATCAACCAGATCCGCATGAAGATCGGCGTCATGTTCGGCTCGCCCGAAACCACGACCGGCGGCAATGCGCTCAAGTTCTACGCCTCGGTGCGCCTCGACATCCGTCGCATCGGCTCGGTCAAGGACCGCGACGAGGTGGTCGGCAACCAGACCCGCGTCAAGGTGGTCAAGAACAAGCTTGCCCCGCCCTTCAAGGTGATCGAGTTCGACATTATGTATGGCGAGGGCGTGTCGAAGACCGGCGAACTGATCGACCTCGGCGTCAAGGCCGGCGTGGTCGAGAAGTCCGGGGCGTGGTTCTCCTACAACTCCCAGCGCCTCGGCCAGGGTCGCGAGAACGCCAAGCAGTTCCTGCGCGACAATCCCGATACGGCGCGGGAGATCGAGATGGCGCTTCGCCAGAATGCCGGCCTGATCGCGGAGAAGTTCCTCGAGAATGGCGGCTTCGAGGCGGAAGCCGGCGAAGGCTGACCTTCGGAAGTTGACGGGAAAGCCGGTCCTTCCGGCAGGCAGTCGTGCTAAAGATGGATCGCTGGCTCCTTGTGGGCCGGCGATCCTGCTTTTCGGGCCGGTTTGAGGGCACGGTCGTGCTGTCTTGGGTCGATCCGGCGTCAATGCCGCCGTCCAGGCATCGGGCGCGTCCCTCATTCTGGACAGGGTGCTGGCCGACCGCTAAAAGGCGGTGTTTTCCACGCTGGCGTCGCCGGCGTTTTCTGAACAAAGGCATCTTTCATGAGTGGCGTGAACGAGATCCGGTCGGCATTCCTCGACTACTTCCGCAAGGAGGGCCACGAGGTCGTTGCCTCCAGCCCGCTGGTGCCGCGCAACGATCCGACGCTGATGTTCACCAATGCCGGCATGGTGCAGTTCAAGAATGTCTTTACCGGGCTGGAGACGCGCCCCTACAACCGCGCCGCCACCTCCCAGAAATGCGTGCGCGCCGGCGGCAAGCACAACGACCTCGACAATGTCGGCTACACCGCCCGCCACCACACCTTCTTCGAGATGCTGGGCAATTTCTCCTTTGGCGACTACTTCAAGGAGCGCGCCATCGAGCTTGCCTGGAACCTGATCACCCGCGAATTCGGACTGGCCAGGGACCGTCTTCTGGTCACCGTCTACCACACCGATGACGCGGCCGCGGATTTCTGGAAGAAGATCGCCGGCCTGCCGGACGAGAAGATCATCCGCATCCCGACCAGCGACAATTTCTGGGCGATGGGCGATACCGGGCCCTGCGGCCCGTGCTCCGAAATCTTCTACGACCATGGCGATCACATCCCCGGCGGCCCTCCCGGCAGCCCGGACGAGGACGGCGACCGCTTCATCGAGATCTGGAACCTCGTCTTCATGCAGTATGAGCAGGTGACGAAGGAGGAGCGCATCGATCTGCCGCGTCCGTCCATCGACACCGGCATGGGCCTGGAGCGCATCGCCGCCGTGCTGCAGGGCGTGCACGACAATTACGATATCGACCTGTTCAAGGCGCTGATCCGTGCTTCCGAGGAGGCGACGGGCGTGCCGGCCACGGGTGCGAACCGCGCCAGCCATCGCGTCATTGCCGACCACCTGCGCGCCTCGTCCTTCCTGATCGCCGATGGCGTGCTGCCCTCCAACGAGGGCCGTGGCTATGTGCTGCGCCGCATCATGCGCCGCGCCATGCGTCATGCGCAGCTTCTGGGCGCGAAGGAGCCGTTGATGTGGCGGCTCGTTCCGGCGCTGGTGCGCGAGATGGGGCAGGCCTATCCCGAACTGGTGCGGGGCGAAAAGCTGATCGCCGAGACGCTCAAGCTTGAGGAAACCCGTTTCCGCAAGACGCTGGCGCGCGGCCTTACCCTGCTCAACGACGCGACCGAAAGCCTCGGCAGCGGCGGCAGGCTGGATGGCGAGACGGCGTTCAAGCTCTATGACACCTATGGCTTCCCGCTCGACCTGACGCAGGACGCGCTGCGCCAGCGCAACATCGCCGTCGATCTCGACGGCTTCAACGCGGCGATGGAGCGCCAGAAGGCCGAGGCCCGCGCCAATTGGTCCGGGTCCGGCGAGGCGGCGACCGAGGCGGTATGGTTCGGCGTCCGCGAGAAGGCCGGCGCCACCGAATTCCTCGGCTACGACACCGAGCAGGCCGAAGGCATCGTCCAGGCGCTGGTGCAGGAGGGCAAAGAAGTCGAAGCGGCGGCGGCAGGGCAGCAGGTGGCCGTGGTCGTCAACCAGACGCCTTTCTACGGCGAATCCGGCGGCCAGATGGGGGACACAGGCACCATTTCCGGCGAAGGTTTCTCCATCGAGGTCGAGGACACCCTGAAGAAGGGCGAGGGCCTTTTCGTGCATGTCGGCAAGGTCGTGAAGGGCACGGTGAAGACCGGTGCGGCGGTCGAGCTGAAGGTCGATCATGTGCGCCGCAGCAAGCTGCGCTCCAACCATTCCGCCACGCACCTCATCCATGAGGCGCTGCGCGAGGTGCTGGGCACCCATGTCGCCCAGAAGGGCTCGCTGGTGGCGCCGGACCGGCTGCGCTTCGACTTTTCCCACAACAAGGGGATCTCGCCCGAGGAGTTGGAAGAGGTCGAGCGCATGGCCAATGAGATCGTCGTCCAGAACGGGCCGGTGACGACCCGGCTGATGTCGGTCGACGACGCCCGCGCCGAGGGCGCCATGGCGCTGTTCGGCGAGAAATATGGCGACGAGGTGCGCGTCGTTTCGATGGGGACGGCACTGCATGGCGAAAAGGCCAACCGGCCCTATTCGATCGAACTGTGCGGCGGCACCCATGTCAACGCCACCGGCGATATCGGCCTGGTGCGCATCGTGTCGGACAGCCCGGTTGCCGCCGGCGTGCGCCGTATCGAGGCGCTGACCGGGGAAGCCGCGCGCCAGTATCTGGACGAGCAGGAGCGGCGGCTGAAGTCGGCCGCGTCGGTGCTCAAGGTCTCGCCCGCCGAGGTGCCGGCCCGCGTCGAGGCGCTGGTCGAGGAGCGCCGCAAGCTGGAGCGCGAGCTTGCCGAGGCGCGCCGCAAGCTGGCGCTCGGTGGCGGCAGCGCCGCCGGTGCGGGTTCGGAGATCAAGGAGATCGACGGAACGAAGTTCCTCGGCAAGGTGGTCGAGGGCGTGTCGCCGCGCGATCTCAAGTCGCTGGCCGATGACGGCAAGAAGTCCGTGGGTTCCGGCGTGGTCACCTTCGTCGGGGTCGGCGAGGACAGCAAGGCCAGCGTCGTGGTCGCGGTCACCGACGACCTCACGGCCCGGTTCTCTGCCGTCGATCTGGTGCGCAAGGCTTCTGCCGCGCTCGGCGGGCAGGGTGGCGGCGGCCGTCCCGACATGGCGCAGGCCGGCGGCCCGGACGGTGCCAAGGCCGAAGCGGCATTGCAGGCTGTGTCGCAGGCCCTCGCCTCGGCCTGATCGCGGGGCGTTTCGCCGGGCGGTGCGGTTTTGCAACTGCCGCACCGCAAGGCAGAACAGATTGGCGCATCCGGCCTACGCGGGTCGCGATCTTTCAGGTTCGCCGCTTGCGCCTGAAGTCGTTGTCTTTACGTCTGTCATAGTCCCGAAAGCGGCCCTCACCCTTACCCTGCTTGCGGAAAAAGAGCCTCGACAGGGAGATGAGGGGCAAGACTATCTCAATCTGAATTTCTGTGGCTGGCGCGGTTTCCGTTCGATCGCAGTTCCATGGGATTCGGCACAGCCTGCCGGCCGTCTCCAACGCGCACCAAACACCCCAGCCTCAGGTCATTTTCCGGCGGAGACGATCAGCATCATCGGCCGTTCGATCTCATCGGCAAGGTCGGGTTGCCTCTCCAGTTCCTCTGGCGTCGGCGACCATTCGACGAGCCGCTGGATCGCGAAGCCGGCGTCGATCAGCGTGTTCACGGTCGTCGCCAGCCTGCGGTGATATTTCAGCACGTCCTTCGCAAACCAGTCGGTGCGCCGCTCGCCTTCCACGGCGTAGTGGTCGACCGGCCAGGTGCGGCCGCCATCCGGCGCGGAGAGCCATCCCGGCCGGGTGGAGGCCATGTAGATCGGATGCTCGATGGTGAAGACGAAACCCGCTTGCGGCCGCAGCGAGCGGAAGATCGTCCCGGCCAGCCGCCCGAAATCCTCGACATAGTGGAACGCCAGCGAGGAATAGGCGAGATCGAAGGCTTCGTGCGGCAGGTCCAGTGTTTCCAGATCGGCCCGCTGGTAGCGGATTGCCGGGTCCGTCGTCTCGGTCCTCGCCCTGGCCAGCATGTTTTCGGACAGGTCGATGCCGAGAACCGAGGCCGCGCCCTGTGCTTTCGCCCAGCGCGCGAACCAGCCGAAGCCACACCCCAGATCGACGACATGCCTGCCGGCAAGGCCGGGAAGCAACCCACGGATGGCGGGCCATTCCGGCGCGCCGTCGAGGCCGTGGACGGAGCGCGCCAGCCCGCTATAGCCCTTGAAGAATTCCGGCTTGTCGTAGACGTTTTGTGCCAATCCGCTCTCCATGGGGTTTCCCGAAACATCCGGATACGCTTGATCCTGTCCCGGCTGATGGCAGGTATAACACAATTGCCCGCATCCCCGGCTTGCGGGGGTGCGGGCATATCAGCAATATGAGCGGTGCCGGTTGTGGCGTGCAGGCCGGAACAGGCAGCCGCGCTGCCGCCTGTTCCGTTGAGCGCTTCTTCTACTCGTCGGCGTAGATGGCCTTCCAGATCACAGCGCCGATGGCGCCGCCGATGATCGGCGCCGCCCAGAACAGCCAGAGCTGGCCGAGCGCGCCGGTTTCGGCGAACAGGGCAACGCCGGTCGAGCGGGCGGGATTGACCGAGGTGTTGGTGACGGGGATCGACACCAGATGGATCAGCGTCAACGTCAGGCCGATGGCCAGCGGCGCGAAGCCGGGGGAGGCTTTGGCCGTGGTGGTGGCAAGAATGATGAAGATGAAGAAGGCGGTGAGCACCACTTCGATCACCAGTGCCGACAGCAGCGGATATTTTCCGGGCGAAAGCTCGCCATAGCCGTTGGAGGCGAAGCCGCCCGCGGCAAAGCCCGGCTGGCCCGAGGCGATCACGTAGAGGACCGCCCCCGCCACGATGGCGCCGACCACCTGCGCGATGATGTAGCCGATCAGGTCGCTGGCCGGCATCCGTCCGCCGACCGCCATGCCGACGGAAACGGCCGGGTTGAAGTGGCCGCCGGAAAAGCGGCCGACGGCATAGGCCATGGTCACGACGGTGAGGCCGAAGGCGAGCGCGACGCCGAGCAGGCCGATGCCGACTTCGGGAAATGCCGCGGCAATCACAGCCGATCCGCACCCGCAAAACACCAACCAGAATGTACCGAAGAATTCGGCTGCCAATTTCTGTGGCATGGTCCCTCTCCATGAATTGGGAGCATCGGCCACAGGTGGTTCTTCGAGTACCTGGAAACCGATACTCGAACGAACACCGAAAAAGACAAGGCTGCGTGCGCTGTCCCCCGCATCACAACCTGGCCGAGTTTAGACTACCGTGAGTCGTGCCCGGGCGAAAGCGGGCCCTGCGAGTGGGCGCGGGACTGCCGAGCAGCAAAAAAGAAAGGGCGGTTTCCGTATCGGAAAACCGCCCTGACTGTTTTCGAGCGGCGGCTGCCGCTGCCCTCAAAATTTATCGGCCGGCCATCGTGCCATGGGAACGGACGGCCGGAAATGGCGTCAGGCCATCGCCTTTTGCAGGTTCTCGTCGACCTTGTCGAGGAAACCGGTGGTCGACAGCCACGGCTGGTCGGGACCGATCAGCAGCGACAGGTCCTTGGTCATGAAGCCGCTCTCGACGGTCTGGATGCAGACGCGCTCCAGCGTCTCGGCGAAGCGCTTCAGTTCGGCGTTGTCGTCCAGCTTGGCGCGGTGGGCGAGGCCACGCGTCCAGGCGAAGATGGAGGCGATGGAGTTGGTCGAAGTCTGCTCGCCCTTCTGGTGCTGGCGGTAGTGGCGGGTCACCGTGCCGTGCGCGGCTTCCGCCTCCACCGTCTTGCCGTCCGGCGTCATCAGCACCGAGGTCATCAGGCCGAGCGAGCCGAAGCCCTGCGCCACCGTGTCGGACTGCACGTCGCCGTCATAGTTCTTGCACGCCCATACATAGCCGCCGGACCACTTAAGCGAGGAGGCGACCATGTCGTCGATCAGGCGGTGCTCGTACCAGATCTTGCGTTCCTTGAACTGCGCCTCGAACTCCTGCTCGTAGACCTCCTGGAAGATGTCCTTGAAGCGGCCGTCATAGGCCTTGAGGATGGTGTTCTTGGTGGACAGATAGACCGGATAGTTGCGCAGCAGGCCGTAGTTCAGCGAGGCGCGGGCGAATTCGCGGATCGATTCGTCGAGGTTGTACATGGCCATGGCGACGCCGGAGCCGGGCGCGTCGAACACTTCGTGCTCGATGGTCTGGCCGTCTTCGCCGACGAACTTGATGGTCAGCTTGCCCTTGCCCGGGAAGCGGAAGTCGGTGGCGCGATACTGGTCGCCGAAGGCATGGCGGCCGACGACGATCGGCTGGGTCCAGCCGGGCACCAGGCGCGGCACGTTCTTCATGATGATCGGCTCGCGGAAGATGGTGCCGCCGAGGATGTTGCGGATCGTGCCGTTCGGCGACTTCCACATCTTCTTGAGCTTGAATTCCTCGACGCGCGCCTCATCCGGCGTGATGGTGGCGCATTTCACGCCCACGCCGTGCTTCTTGATGGCGTTGGCGGCGTCGATGGTCACCTGGTCGTTGGTGGCGTCGCGGTGCTCGATGCCGAGATCGTAATATTCGAGGTCGAGGTCGAGATAGGGGTGGATCAGCTTGTCTTTGATGAACTGCCAGATGATGCGGGTCATCTCGTCGCCGTCGAGTTCGACGACCGGGTTCGCCACCTTGATCTTCGCCATGAAACTGCCTCGTCTTGGAAAAAAATGCCTTGCCGGAACGGTAGGGCGTTGGGGATGCGCCCCTATACCAAAGCAAGCGAAGGTGCGCAAACGAACACAGCGTTCCTGATGGGGCCTGATTTTCGGTGCGTGCGCTCTTTCCGCGCTCTATGGATTGAGACGAAACTCACCGCTCGTGAGCGCCCTGCGTACGGCTTCCAGGATCTCCTGCCTGCCAAGCCCGGCGGTGTCGATCCGGTGGCTGTCCAGCCTGTCCAGTTGCGAGAACTGGCTGTGCAGGGCGCTGATCGGCATGGGGTCGGTCAGCGTCTCGCCGCCGCGCAACTGGCAGCGCCTGATCGCCTCGTCGAGGTCGGGACGCAGCACGATATAGTGGAGGGGATGGCGGGCGGCGTTGAATGCGGGCAGGAACCATGGGCCTATGATGCCGTCGATCACCACGAAATAGCCGCCATCGGCATAGCTTTCGGCAGCCGCGCAAAGGGCGTTCATCACCACTTCGTTCTGCCGGTGTGCTTCCGGCAGGTAGGGCGGGACGGACCCGTTTCTTATGAAGTGCCAGAAATCGTCGGCATGGAGATGCACCGCCGGCTGGCCGCAGCTTTCGACGAGGCTGCGCGCGGTCGTCGTCTTTCCCGCGCCGGGCGTGCCGGTGAGGATGAGGAGCTGTCCGGAAAGATCGATCATGAGGGAATGATCGCCTCGCCTCCGCAGGAGGTCAAGCGCGCCCCGAGCGACGCCATCTCCCGTCGCCGGGCCATGGGGGAGCTTCAATTTCGCGGCCGGATGTGTCAGGGACAGCAAAAAGCCGCAAAGCGAAATGCATTGAAGCCCATGCCGTCCCCAGAGCACCTTTCCAATTCCCCTGTCGTCGGTCCGGTCATCGTCCTCGTCGAGCCGCAACTTGGCGAGAATATCGGCATGGTGGCGCGTGCCATGGCCAATTTCGGCCTCAGCGAATTGCGGCTGGTCAATCCGCGTGACGGCTGGCCGAGCGAGAAGGCGCGGGCCGCGGCCAGCAAGGCGGACCATGTCATCGATGCGGTGCGGGTGTTCGACGACCTGCCGGCCGCGATCGCCGACCTCAATTTCGTCTTCGCCACCACGGCGCGGGCGCGCGACGGCTTCAAGAAGGTGGCGGGGCCGGTGGAGGCGGGCAGGGCGCTGCGGGCGCGCTGCGCAGCCGGCCAGCGCACGGGCATCCTGTTCGGGCGCGAACGTTTCGGCCTCAACAATGACGAGGTGGGCATGGCCGACGAGATCGTGACCTTCCCGGTCGATCCCGGCTTCGCCTCGCTCAACATCGCGCAGGCCGTGCTTCTGATGTCCTATGAGTGGATGAAGTCCGGCCTCGAGGACGAAACCCGGACCAATTTTTCCGGTCCGGACATGCCGCCTGCCACCAAGGCGGAGCTGTTCGGCCTGTTCTCCCATCTGGAGGCGGCGCTGGAGGCGCGGGGCTATTTCCGTCCGGCGCAAAAGAAGCCGAAGATGGTCGACAATCTGCGCTCGGTTCTCACCCGCGCCGGCTTTGCCGCGCCGGAACTGCGCGTGCTGCGCGGGGTGATCGCCTCGCTGGACTATTTCTCGCCGAAGGAACCGCGCGGCGTCGGCTATCCCGAGCGCAAGGCGCGCGCCGACCGCGACCTGCATGCGGCGAGCGACGACGAGGCCGGGACGGGGCAGGAGCGCAAGGAGCCCGACGATGGCTGAACAGCCGATCCTGATGTTCGATTCCGGGGTCGGCGGGCTCACCGTGCTGCGCGAGGCGCGGGTGCTGATGCCGGACCGCCGCTTCGTCTATGTGGCCGACGACGCCGCCTTTCCCTACGGGGCATGGGAGGAGCCGGCGCTGCGGGCCCATATGCTCGACCTGTTCGCCGTCCTTCTGGAGCGTTACCGGCCGGAAATCTCGGTCATCGCCTGCAACACGGCCTCCACGCTGGTGATCGACGATTTGCGCCGGCGCTTTCCCGGTCACCCCTTTGTCGGCACCGTGCCGGCGATCAAGCCCGCCGCCGAGCGCACCCGCTCGGGGCTGGTTTCGGTGCTGGCGACGCCGGGAACGGTGAAGCGGCAGTATACGCGCGATCTCATTCGTCAGTGGGCCAGCAAGTGCCATGTGCGGCTTGTCGGGTCCGAGCGGCTGGCCTCGCTCGCGGAGGTCTATATGCGCGACGGCTTCGTCGACGAGGAGGAGGTGAGGGCCGAGATCGCCCCGTGCTTCGTGGAGCAGGAGGGCAGGCGCACCGACATCGTGGTGCTGGCCTGCACCCATTATCCCTTCCTGGCCAACCGCATGCGCAAGACCGCGCCCTGGCCGGTGGACTGGCTCGATCCGGCCGAGGCGATCGCACGGCGGGCGCTGTCGCTGGTCGATGGCCGCCCGCGCCCGTTGGAGTCCGCAAACGGTGGCGAGCCGGACATTGCGGTGTTCACCTCGGGAAAGCCGGACTTTGCCGCGCGCCGGCTGATGCAGGGTTTCGGGCTCACCGTCGCGGTTTGACGGAACATGCGGGCCTGCCGGCCGTTTCTCCGCAAAGGAGAAGACCCATGCCCGCCAAATCCAAAGCCCAGCAGAAGGCCGCCGGTGCCGCCCTTTCGGCCAAGCGCGGCGAGACGCCCAAGAGCAAGCTCCGGGGCGCCTCGAAGGAGATGTACGAATCCATGAGCGAGAAGCAGCTCGAGGAATTCGCCGAGACCGATCGCAAAGGCCTGCCTGAAAAGAAATCGAAGGACTAGCCTTCAATATCCCAGCGTGAAGCGCTTGCCGGTGTGCTTCGGCGTTTCCGCCTCGTCGAGCAGCGCCACGGCCAGGTCCTCCACCGAAATGCGGCTCTCACCCTTGTCGTCCACCACAGGATGGTCGTCTCCGAGCCGGAACCTGGCGGTGCGCTCGCCGGGCACGAGGTTGATGGCCGGCGACACGAATGACCATTGCAGGCCGGTTTCCTTTCGAAGCGCTTCCAGCGTGTCGCGCGCGGCCAATGCGCCCTCTTTGTATTCGGCCGGAAACTGCGGCGAATCCACGAGCTGGCTGCCGTCCGGCGCCAGCAGGCTGCCCGCGCCGCCGACCACGATCAGACGCACGCCGGCGGCCTTGGCGGCATCGGCGATCGCCTTCGAGCCGGCAAGGTGCTTCGCGTAGATGTCGGGATCGCCCCAACCGCCGTTGAAGGTGGATATGGCGACGTCATGGCCGGCAAGCAGCGAGGCCAGCTTGCCGGGGTCGGTGGCATCCGCGGCGACGGCCGTGACGCCGGACTGGCTGGCGATCTTGCCCGCGTTGCGGGCGATGGCGGTGATCGTGTGCCCGCGCGAGGCCGCTTCCTTGAGCACGGCGCTGCCGACGTAACCGGACGCGCCGATGATTGCGATTTTCATGAGTAGTCTCCCTGGCTGTGCCGGTCGGAAATCCGAAATAGGTATTTTTGATAATCAGGTTATGATAAGTAACCAGATAGCCCGAATACAGGATCGGGAAAAGAGCGCATGATTTTGTGCGCAGGTTACCTCGGAGGAACCGCATGAACGCCCTTGCCGGTAAGGCCGCGACATCTGATAGCGAAGGCGGGGCGCCGGCGTCGCTGCTTCAGGCTTCGCCCGGCTTCGAGGCCGAGGAGGGCGGCGGCTGCCCGATCCGCGAGGTTCTGGACCGGGTGGGCGACACCTGGAGCCTGCTGGTCATCATCAATCTCCAGCCGCGCCCGATGCGCTTCAATGCGCTGCGCCGCTCCATCGAGGGCATATCGCAGCGCATGCTGACGGTGACGCTGCGTTCGCTGGAGCGCGACGGGCTGGTGAGCCGCACCGTACGCCCGACCACGCCGCCGGAAGTGGAATATGCGCTGACCGCCCTCGGCCGCTCGATCGCCGTGCCGATCGGCGCGCTGGGCGATTGGGCCGCCGAAAACAGGGCCGCGCTGCGGGCGGCGCGCGCGGCTTTCGACGGGGGCCAGCCGGCTGCCGGAAAATGACCATGCCATGGCGAAGGGGTGCTTTTGCTTGACAGGGCGCGCCGATCCCTCTAGTGGAAGCCGCGAAGCACCGGGCCGCAAGCCCGGTTGTTTCGTTTGACGTGTCCCGTGGATGGTCCGCCGCTTTGCGCGGGCGATCCTGTCAGGTCTCGAAAACGGAGGCCAGAGGAGGGCGCGTTTCCTTCCCCACGGCCATGGGGCCGCGGGTATTTTGTTTGAAAGGGAATGCGATGAGCAAGCGCGAATCCGCTAAGTACAAGATTGACCGCCGTCTTGGCGAAAACATCTGGGGCCGCCCGAAGTCCCCGGTCAACCGTCGCGAATACGGCCCCGGCCAGCACGGCCAGCGCCGCAAGGGCAAGCTGTCCGACTTCGGTCTGCAGCTCCGCGCCAAGCAGAAGCTGAAGGGCCACTACGGCGACATTTCCGAGAAGCAGTTCCGCAAGACCTACGAGGAGGCCAACCGCCGCAAGGGCGACACCTCCGAGAACCTGATCGGCCTGCTGGAGTCGCGCCTCGACGCCATCGTCTACCGCGCCAAGTTCGTGCCGACGATTTTCGCCGCCCGCCAGTTCGTCAACCACGGCCATGTCAACGTCAACGGCCGCCGCGTGAACATCGGCTCCTATCGCTGCAAGGCCGGCGACGTCATCGAGGTGCGCGAGAAGTCCAAACAGCTCACCATCGTCCTGGAAGCTGCCGGCCTCGCCGAGCGCGACGTGCCGGACTACATCGAAGTCGATCACAACAAGATGGTCGCCACCTATGCCCGCGTTCCGAGCCTCTCGGACGTGCCCTATGCGGTGCAGATGGAACCGAACCTGGTGGTCGAGTTCTATTCGCGCTGATCCGGCTGCGATTTCGAAATGCAAAGGCCGCCGTCGAGGCGGCCTTTTCTTTTGCGAAGAATCTTGAAGTGGATCGGAAACCTGATTTCACTTGGCCGCCCGATGGTCTAATCCGGGCATCCGCAAAACTTTAAGGCACGCTGGCCAATGGATATGCCGACGCTTACCGAAGACACAGAAACCGGTTCCGGCTGCCATCCGCTGTTCGCGTCGGTGCCGTCCTCGGTGGAGTTCAACAAGCTGCGCAAGCGCCTGCTGCGCCAGGCCCGGCAGGCAATCGACGATTTCGCCATGGTGAAGCCGGGCGAACGCTGGCTGGTGGCGCTGTCGGGCGGCAAGGATTCCTACGGGCTTCTGGCGCTGCTGCTCGACCTGAAATGGCGCGGCCTGCTGCCGGTGGATCTGCTGGCCTGCAATCTCGACCAGGGGCAGCCGAATTTCCCCAAGCACATCCTGCCCGATTACCTCAATGCCAACGGCATTGCCCACCGCATCGAATACCAGGACACCTATTCGATCGTCACCGACAAGCTGCCGGAAACCAGCACCTACTGCTCGCTTTGCTCACGGCTGCGGCGCGGCCATCTGTACCGCATCGCGCGGGAGGAGGGCTGTTCGGCGCTGGTGCTGGGCCATCACCGCGAGGATATCCTGGAGACCTTCTTCATGAACCTGTTCCATGGCGGCCGCCTTGCCGCCATGCCGCCCAAGCTGCTCAACGATGAGGGCGACGTGATGGTGCTGCGGCCGCTGAGCTTCTGCGCGGAGGCCGATCTGGCGAAATTCGCCGCCGCCATGCGCTTCCCCATCATCCCCTGCGACCTGTGCGGCAGTCAGGACGGTCTCCAGCGCAGCCTGATGAAGGCGATGCTCGACGATGTCGAGAAGAAGATGCCCGGCCGCAAGGACACGATGATCCGGGCACTGGCCAATGTGCGCCCCTCGCATCTGCTCGACCGCAGCCTGTTCGACTTTGCGGGGCTGAACCTCGGCGGTTCAGCCCCGCATTAAGCCCGCGATCAGACCGGCTTGTTGTGCGGCTGGAACAGCTTGCCGCGCTCGGCGATCAGAACGAACACCAGGCCCATGGCCGCGACGCTGACGAAGCCGGCGGCAAGCGGCGTCGTGGTGCCGTTGAAGGCCTGGCCGATCAGGGCGCCGATGGTGCCGCCTCCGGCGGTGCCCATGAAGCCCAGCACCGAGGACGCCGTGCCCGCGACGTGACCGAGCGGTTCCATGGCCAGCGCGTTGAAGTTCGAGCCGATGAGGCCGAATTGGAACATGGCCAGCGCGAACAGCAGCAGGAACAGCGGGAACGGGATGGTGCCGAACAGCGACAGGACGAACCAGATGCCGCTGACCGTCATGAAGCCGATCAGCGCGGTGTGCGAGAGCCGGCGCATGCCGAAGCGGCCGACGAGACGTGAGTTCAGGTAGGACGACAGCGCCATGAAAGCCGCCACGGCGGCGAAGGCCACCGGGAACATGGTGCCGAGGCCGTAGATGCCGACATAGACCTGCTGCGCCGAGTTGATGAAGCCGAACAGCGAACCGAAGATGAAGGTGCTGGCCAGCGTGTAGCAAAGCGCCACCCGGTTGCCGAGCACGATGCCGAAAGCCTGGCCGATCGAGCGCAGGTTGAACGGGCGCTTGTCGGCAGGATCGAGGGTCTCGGGCAGGCGCAGCGCCATCCACGCCGTCACGGCAATGCCGGCGAACGCCATGAACACGAAGATCAGGTGCCATTCGCCGAACAGCATGATGACCTGTCCGGTGCCCGGCGCGATGACCGGAACGATCATGAACACCATCATCACCAGGGACATGGCTTCCGCCATCTGCCGCCCGCCGAACACGTCGCGGATGATGGATACGGTGATGACGCGGGTGGCTGCCGAGCCGATGCCGTGCAGGACGCGCATCGCCAGCAGGCTGGCGAATGTCGGCGCGATCGCCCCGGCAAAGGCCGCCGCGATATAGATGCCCAGTCCCACCAGCATCGGGCCGCGGCGGCCGAAGCGGTCGGCAAGGGGGCCGTAGGCGAGCTGGGCAATGGCAAAGCCCAGCAGGTAGGCGGAAATGACATACTGGCGGTGGTTTTCGCTTTCCACACCGAGGCTGGCACCGATTTCCTGCAAGCCCGGCAGCATGATGTCGATGGCGAGCGCATTGAGCGCCATCAGCATCGCCATCATGGCGATGAACTCCATCTTGCCCATGCCCATCAGCCTGGGCGGTACCGTTTTAACGGTGGCGTCCATAGGGTTACCTTTAAAAGAACGGGCGATTCCGGCAAGCCGGCAGTGTGGCTTCGCGCCGGGAACCGCATGGTTTCAAACAGGGCGATTCCGGCATAACACGGAGCAATCTCCACCCGGAATCGCGGGACTTCAAAGAGCAGCAAAGGCGCTGGGGGCACCAGCGCCTTTGTCCGATATATGCGGCGCTACCGTGGCAGCGCAGGAAGAATCAGGTCAGGCGGCGCCTTTGACCTTGATGCCTTTCTCGTCGAAGAAGGATTGCAACTCGCCGGCCTGGAACATCTCGCGCACGATGTCGCAGCCGCCCACGAACTCGCCCTTGACGTAGAGCTGGGGAATAGTGGGCCAGTTGGAGTAGTCCTTGATGCCCTGGCGCAGCTCGCTGGAATCGAGCACGTTGATGCCCTTGTAGTCGACGCCGACATAGTCGAGAATCTGCACCACTTGCCCGGAAAAGCCGCACTGCGGGAAGCCCGGCGTGCCCTTCATGAACAGGACTACGTCGCTGTTCTTGACTTCGTTGTCGATGTAATCGCTGATTCCGCTCATGGCCATTCCTTTCGGGCCTGGGGAAGTCAGGCCGCAAACCTGCTATTCAAATAGCCCCGAGTGAGTTTCGAAACAAGACCGCTTCGGCCGGCCTTGTCGGGAAGCGGAAGGACTTATCTCCGAAAACACGATGAAAGCATGAGAAAAATGTCACTCGCGGCAGCGACCGTCGCTTTGCTTGCCATTGGCCTGGGGGTCGCGTGGTGGTTGCGGCCGGCAAGGCCGCCGGCGCCTCCTCCGGTGGCTTCCGTTCCCCTGCCGGCCCCTTGCGGCGATGTGGCTTTCGAGGGTGTGGTGCATATCGTGTGCGTGCTCGATCCGGCCGCCTACGAGGTGCGTGTTGCCTACGCGGATGCGCGCGGCAGGCCCTTCGGCTGGGTCGCGGCTTTCGATGCGGCGATGGCCGGGGAGGGCGGTCAGACGCTGCTGTCCATGAATGGCGGCATGTACCATAAGGACCTTACACCGGTCGGGCTGCTGGTGGAGGACGGGCGCGAGAAGGTTCCTCTCAACCTCGAGGACGGCGAGGGCAATTTCTTCATGAAGCCCAACGGCGTGTTCATGATCGGCCGGGACGGGCGCGGCACCGTGATGGAAGCTTCGGCCTATGAGCGGGCGGCGCAGGACGCGCTCTATGCCACGCAGTCCGGCCCCATGCTGGTCATCGACGGTGAAATCCACCCGCGTTTCGAACCGGATGGCGCATCGCGCCACATCCGCAACGGTGTCGGCATCGACGGCAAAGGCCGCACCGTGCTTGCCGTTTCGCGCAAACCGGTCAGCCTCGGCAGTTTCGCCCGGCTGTTTCGCGACGAACTGGGATGCCGCAACGCGCTGTTCCTCGACGGCGCCATATCGACGCTGACCGGCAACGGCAAGGTCGTCATCGGCGGCAAGCATCCGGCCGGGCCGATTCTGACCGTCTTCGAGAGAAAGCAGTAAGTCTCAGTCCGGCGCGCTGGTCTGCAGGGCCAGCGCGTGCAGCACGCCGCCCATGTTGCCCTTCAGGGCATCGTAGACCATCTGGTGCTGCTGGACGCGGCTCTTGCCACGGAAGCTCTCGGCGACCACCTCGGCTGCATAGTGGTCGCCGTCGCCGGCGAGATCGCGGATCGTGACCTGGGCGTCAGGAATGCCTTCCTTGATCAGCCTCTCGATCTCGCGTGCATCCATTGCCATGTCGTTTTCCCTGTCAGGTACCCATGAAGCGCGGGAACCACGATTCGTGCGTGGCCACCAGTTCTTCAACCGATATGGCATGCGCCTGCCCAAGTTTCAATTCGGCGCCGCCGGTCGTGCCGAGGAGGTGAACGGCGATGCCGAGCTTTTCCTGTTCGGCGGCCAGCGCCTGCCATTCGGCGCTGTCGGGCTGGATCGCGAGGGTGACGAGATAGCGGCCCTGATCCTCGCCGAAGAAGGCCGGGACCGGGTCGCCGGCAGGGGCGGACACGGTCGCGCCGATGCCGCAAGCCATCGCCATTTCGGCCAGGCCCACGGCAAGGCCGCCGTCGGAAAGGTCGTGGCAGGCGGTGACGACGCCGGATGCGATCAGATCGCGCACATGGTCGCCGACGCGCTTTTCATGGGCGAGGTCGACCGGCGGCGGCGGACCGTCGGTGCGGCCATGCACGTCGCGCAGATAGATCGATTGGCCCAGATGCGTGCCCCAGTTCTCCGGTGCGCCGATGAGCAGGATGGGCTGGCCTTCGGCCGCGAAGCCGATGCGCGCCATCTTCTGCCAGTCGCCGAGCAGGCCGACGCCGCCGATTGTGGGGGTGGGCAGGATGCCCTGGCCGTTGGTCTCGTTGTAGAGCGAGACGTTGCCCGAAACGATGGGGAAGTTGAGTTCGCGGCAGGCCTCGCCGATGCCCTTGATGGCATGAACGAGCTGGCCCATGATTTCCGGCCGCTCGGGATTGCCGAAATTGAGGTTGTCGGTGGCCGCCAGCGGCAGCGCGCCGGTGGCGGTCAGGTTGCGCCAGCATTCGGCCACGGCCTGCTTGCCGCCTTCATACGGGTCGGCCTCGCAATAGCGCGGCGTGACGTCCGAGGAGAAGGCGAGCGCCTTGCTCTCATGGCCTTCCACGCGCACCACGCCGGCATCGCCGCCCGGCCGTTGCAGCGAATTGCCCTGGATCATGGTGTCGTACTGTTCCCACACCCAGCGGCGCGACGACAGGTCCGGCCCGCCGAGCATCTTCAGCAGAGCGTCGCCAATATCGACCTGCGGCACGTCGTTGGCGGCGAGCGGCGCTGGCTTGGCCGGCTCCACCCAGGGGCGGTCATATTCGGGCGCCTGGTCGCCCAGATCCTTGATCGGCAGGTTGGCGACTTCCTCACCCTGATGGAGGACGCGGAAGCGCAGGTCGTCCGTGGTGTGGCCGACGATGGCGAAGTCGAGCCCCCATTTGATGAAGATCGCCTCGGCTTCCTTCTCCTTTTCGGGGCGCAGCACCATGAGCATGCGCTCCTGGCTTTCCGACAGCATCATCTCATAGGCGCTCATACGCTCCTCGCGCACCGGCACCTTGTCGAGGTCGAGCTCGATGCCGAGGTCGCCCTTGGCGCCCATCTCGACGGCGGAGCAGGTAAGGCCGGCCGCTCCCATATCCTGGATGGCGATGACCGCCCCCGACGCCATCAGCTCGAGGCAGGCTTCCAGCAGACACTTTTCCGTGAAGGGATCGCCCACCTGTACGGTGGGGCGCTTCTCCTCGATGGAATCGTCGAACTCGGCCGAGGCCATGGTGGCGCCGCCGACGCCGTCGCGGCCGGTCTTGGCACCGAGATAGACGACCGGCAGGCCGACGCCCTTCGCCTCGGAGAGGAAGATGCCGTCCGTCCTGGCGAGGCCGGCGGCGAAGGCGTTGACAAGGATGTTGCCGTTGTAGCGGGCGTCGAAATTCACCTCGCCGCCGACGGTTGGCACGCCGAAGGAATTGCCGTAGCCGCCGACGCCGGAGACCACGCCGGCCACCAGATGTCGGGTCTTGGGATGGTCTGGCTCCCCGAAGCGCAGCGCGTTCATGGCCGCGATCGGCCGCGCGCCCATGGTGAACACGTCGCGCAAGATGCCGCCGACTCCGGTCGCCGCGCCCTGATAGGGCTCGATATAGGAGGGGTGGTTGTGGCTCTCCATCTTGAAGACCACGCAATCGCCGTCGCCGATGTCGACCACGCCGGCATTCTCGCCGGGCCCCTGGATGACGACATCGCCCTTGGTCGGCAGGGTGCGCAGCCATTTCTTCGAGGACTTGTAGGAGCAATGCTCGTTCCACATGGCCGAGAAGATGCCGAGCTCGGTGAAGGTCGGCTCGCGCCCGATGAGGTCGAGGATGCGCTGATATTCGTCCGGCTTCAGCCCATGCGCGGCGACAAGCTCGGGAGTGATCTGCACGGTGTTGGGAATGGTCATCGGTTCCTGGGCTCGGCTTCGGGGCTGGGATCGCCTGCGCGGCAGCGATCGAGGCATTCAGTTAAGCATTGGCACCGCAGTAAGTCAGGTGCGTCGGTAAATCCAGATCGAACAGGCAAGCGAGTAGCAATAGGCCAGCATTTCCAGCATTTCCTCGATGCCTTCATAGCGCCGGTGCTCGGCGAACTCGGCCACCAGTATGATGACGAAGGCCACGCCGAGCGGCCAGAACACGAAGCTCCAGCGCGGCTTCAGCGCATCCATGAAGTCCTTGCGCCGGATGAACAGCAGCACCGCCATGATCGCGGTCATGATGGCGGAAAGCGTATATTTGGCCGGAGCGGTCATGCACACGCCGCCGGGATAGAAGGGACTGTCGCAGCGCGGCGTCTCGCGCATCGCGGCATGCAGGAGGATATAGGCGACCGGTATGCAGATGAAAGCCACCGGACCCCGGCTGCGCCATGCCCGCGCGGCAAACACCAGGGCCACGAGGCAAAGCACCACGGTCTGGCTGCCCTCCACCGGGCCGTTTTCGACGAACAGGAACCCATCCATATCGGTATGGAATTCCGCCCAGTATCCCGCCACTGCCGCAAGGATCGACAGGGCAATCCCCCAGCCGATCCATGTTGGCGGGTGGGGATAGCGGATGGTCTGCTGCACTGTACTTCCTGCCGGTATTCTGGGGCCGGCAAATCTGCCGGGCCGTTGCGAAAAATGCCTGTCGGCTATGCCGCGGCGGCACAGGACGAATTGCCGCCTTGCCAGCGCGTGATGTCGGCACTGATGCGCGCGCCCAGCGCCTCGCCCATCAGCGGCCCGAACACGTCGACGCGGCTGGAATTGCCGGTTGCCTGAACCACCAGCAGCGGCTTGCCGCCATAGTGCCTGGCCGGAACCAGCAGGAAGCGCGGCGTGCCGCCGAAATTGTTCAGCTCATTGGCCATTTGGTAAGGCCGGAAAGCCGGGTCCTTACTGGCGATCCAGCATTTGTGCGCGGCGGCCGCCACCTGCTCCATGGTGCGCAGCGCGGCACTTTTCCCGGCCGGCTGCGAGGTGCCCTTGGAGCCGGACTGGCAGGAGGCGAGGGCAAGACCGGCAACCGCAAGGGCCGCAAACCTGAAGCTCATGGAGATAGCTGTCATTCGCCTGCCTGTCTCGAAGCTGCAAACTCTGTCAGTGGATATCCCGCCGGGCAAGGGCGGGACGGTCTGGCATCATGCGGCTATGCCGAGCGCGCTCTCGAACAGGGCGCGCCCGTCCGTGCCGCCATGGGCCGCCTCGATGAGGTTTTCCGGGTGCGGCATCAGGCCCAGCACATTGCCCTTGTCGTTGATGATGCCGGCGATGTCGTTGATCGAGCCGTTGGGGTTGGTGCCCTCGGCGTAGCGGAACACGACCTGGCCCTGTCCCTCCAGCCGCGCCAGCGTCTCGGCGTCGGCGAAGTAATTGCCGTCGTGGTGCGCGACCGGGCAGCGGATGATCTGTCCGGGACGGTAGTTGCGGGTGAAGGCGGTGTTGGCGTTGGCCACCTCCAGCTTCACCTCGCGGCAGACGAACTTCAGCGAGGTGTTGCGCATCAGGGCACCCGGCAGCATGCCGGTTTCGACGAGGATCTGGAAGCCGTTGCACACGCCGATGACCATGACGCCCTGCGCCGCCTTCTCGGCCACGGCGCGAAGGGCGGGCATGCGCGCCGCAATGGCCCCGCAGCGCAGATAGTCGCCATAGGAGAAACCGCCGGGAATGACGATGAGGTCGACATCGGGGATCGTCGTGTCGGTTTCCCACACGGTCACCGGCGGCGTGCCGGAGATCTTGGTCAGCGCCGCGATCATGTCGCGGTCGCGATTGAGGCCGGGAAGGAGGACGACTGCCGATTTCACCTCAGGCGATCTCCACTGCGTAGTTCTCGATCACCGTGTTGGCCAGAAGCTTGTCGCACATGGCCTTGAGGTCGGCTTCCGCCCTGGCCTTGTCGCCATGGGCCAGTTCGATGTCGAACACCTTGCCCTGCCGCACCTGGCCGACGCCGTCGAAGCCGAGTCCGCCGAGCGCATGTTCGATGGCCTTGCCCTGCGGGTCGAGCACGCCGTTCTTGAGGGTTACGGTAACGCGGGCCTTGATCACGCTGGGTCGCTCCTGTCGGGAAAGGTCAATGCGGCTTGGAGCCCTTGGGCAGGCCGGAGGCGACGAGCACCGGCCCGGTGGGGCGGGGCGGCTCGTTCTCGTTCATGATGCCGAGGCGGCGCGCCACTTCCTGATAGGCCTCGACGAGGCCGCCCATGTCGCGGCGGAACCGGTCCTTGTCGAGCTTGTCCTGCGTGGCGACATCCCACAGGCGGCAGGAGTCCGGTGAGATCTCGTCGGCGACGACGATGCGCATCATGTCGCCCTCGAACAGGCGGCCGCACTCCATCTTGAAGTCGACGAGCTGGATGCCGACGCCGAGGAACAGGCCGGAGAGGAAGTCGTTGACGCGGATGGCCAGCGCCATGATGTCGTCGATTTCCTGCGGGCTCGCCCAGCCGAAGGCGGTGATGTGCTCTTCCGACACCATCGGGTCGTCCAGCGCGTCGGCCTTGTAGTAGAATTCGATGATCGAGCGCGGCAGCACGGTGCCTTCCTCTATGCCGAGGCGCTTGGCCAGCGAGCCGGCGGCGACGTTGCGCACCACCACCTCGAGCGGGATGATCTCCACTTCCTTTATGAGCTGCTCGCGCATGTTCAGACGGCGGATGAAATGGGTCGGAATGCCCATCCGGTTGAGATGGGTGAAGATGTGCTCGGAAATGCGGTTGTTGAGCACGCCCTTGCCGTCCACCACTTCGTGCTTCTTCTTGTTGAAGGCGGTGGCGTCATCCTTGAAGAACTGGATCAGGGTGCCCGGCTCGGGTCCTTCATAGAGGATCTTGGCCTTGCCTTCATAGATGCGGCGGCGTGACTTCATATCGGTGTTTTCTCTGGTTCGAAGGACAGGCCCGTCGGCCGTCCCTTTTCAGGCCGCTCGTCGCGGCAACCATGGGCTCAGCCGGGTCTCTAGCGCAAACGAACCGTTTCCTCAATTGGAATCGCCGCCATGCACCGCTTTCGGTGGATGTTGCGGAGTGCGATATGTCGTTGCGGCACGCAACAACACATATTGACCGTGTCCTGCCCTTTTGGTTTGTGCGTTCGCATTCCATATTCATGGGCAATTCGAATCGCTTGCACCCGGAGGGTAACGCCATGACCAACATGAAGGACCGGCAGGAGAGCTTCGAGCGCAAATTCGCGCTGGACGAGGAACAGAGGTTCAAGGCGATTGTCCGCCGCAACAAGCTGCTCGGCCTCTGGGCCGCCGAAAAGCTCGGCAAGAGCGGGGCTGACGCCGAAGCCTATGCCCAGGAAGTGGTGAAGTCCGACTTCGAGGAAGCAGGCGACCACGACGTGTTCCGCAAGGTGCGCAAGGATTTCGATACGGCCGGCGTCGAGCAGTCCGACCATCAGATCCGCCGCACCATGGAAGAACTGCTGGCCACCGCCGCCGAGCAGGTCAAGAACGGCTAAAGCAATTGCAGCAAAAGTGCGAAGCGGTTTTGGGTTCGGAACTGCGTCAAAACAAAAAGCTAGAGCGTTTCCGCGGTTCGGAGAAAAGTGGAAATGCTCTAGCGGCGGACGGCATGGGCGAGGCACAGCATGTCGCCGCACTTGGCCAACTTGCCTGAAACCGTATCGGCCGCCCGGCAATGCCGGGCGGTTTTTTTTGTTTTCAATACAATCGGTTCCTGTCCTTGCCGGAATCGAATGATGAGGAGGCCTCATGTCGCTCAGGGAACGTCTCGCCGCTGACGAGGTGGTGCTTACGTGCTGGTCCGGCGTGCCGGAGGCGCTCACCGTCGAGATCCTGGCGGCACAGGGCTTCGATGCCGTCACGCTCGACATGCAGCATGGCGGCCACAATGAGGACAGTGTCCTGCGCTGCCTCGCGCCGGTGCTGGCGAGGGGCAAGCCGGCGCTGGTGCGCGTGCCGGTCGGGCGCTTCGACATGGCCAGCCGGGCGCTGGATTTCGGGGCCGAGGCGGTCATCGCGCCGATGATCAATTCTGGGGCCGAGGCGCAGGCCTTTGCCGTGGCGATGAAATATCCGCCAGTCGGCCAGCGCTCATGGGGTCCGACCTACGCCTTCCCCCGCCGTGGCAAGGGCGACCATCAGGAATGGCTGCGCACCAGCAACGAACGCACCTTGGCCTTCGCCATGATCGAGACCCGCGCCGCCCTGGAGACGCTTGACGACATCCTGGCCGTGCCGGGCATCGACGCCATTTTCCTCGGGCCGGGCGACTTCTCGATTGCCTGGACCGAAGGGCAGCAGGTCGATTCGACGCTGGAGGCGATGATGGAGACTGTCGCCTCGATCGCCAAGCGGGCGCGGGCGGCGGGCAAGCATGCCGGCATCTACGTCACCGATCCCGCCATTGCAGGCCGTTTCGTGGGCATGGGCTACCGGCTGCTCGCCACCGGGTCCGAGCACCAGCTTATCGCATCGGGCGCTGCCGGACTGGTGTCGAGCCTCAAGGCTTCGATCGGCGCCGAATAGGCTTCCGGCGACCCTACAGGCGGCTCATGAAATGGGCGAAGGTGAAGGAGCCTTCCGGCCACGGCCCGTGGCCGGATTCGGAATTGATGTGGCCGGATTCGCCAGCATCGACGAACAGCGAGCCCCAGGCCGAAGCGATGTCCTCGGCCACTTCGAAGGCGCAGTACGGGTCGTTGCGGCTCGCCACCGTGATCGACGGGAAGGGCAGGGGATCGCGCGGGTAGGGGCCGAAGGTCATCAGGTGCTTCGGCCTGATATCCGGATTGGCCACATCCGGCGCGGCCACGAAGAACGCACCGGCAACCGGCCGCTGGAAATGCGGCAGCGCCTGCACGACGCTCGGCACGCCGAGCGAATGGGCGATGATGACGACCGGCCTTTCCGCCTCGTTCACCGCCTTGGCGACCGTGGCGATCCAGTCCTCGCGCACCGGCTTCGACCATTCCGCCTGTTCGACGCGGCGCGCGGTCGAAAGCTTGGCCTGCCAGCGGCTCTGCCAGTGATCCGGGCCCGAATTGGTGTAGCCGGGCACGATGAGTATGTCTGCGTCCTTGACCTTCATGGCCCGCATGTAGCGAGCGGGACCCGGTCCTGCAACAGCCTGGCCATTGTTTTATATTGATGAACGATATGTTCTTTGTTTGTAATATTGTATGAACAAAGACATTGGCCGATATTTGCAGGGAACGATCGTGCCGGAGGTTCGCTTGAAGCTAACACGACGCAACCTTGTCGGCGCCGCCTGCGTCCTGCCGTTTGCGGCAGGCACCGGCTGGGCGCAGACGTCCACAACGGAGACCAGGATGAGTGGACTGCCCTTTGCCGCGACGACGCCGACCAGCGTGGCGCGCGTCGGTCTGCGCGCCCGCGATGCCGAGGCGCTCGCCGGCTACTACCGCAGCATCGTCGGCCTGACCGAATTGTCGCGCGACGGCGAAACCATCACGCTCGGCGCCGGCAGCCGGCCGCTGCTGGTGATCGAATCGGACAAGGCCGCCAAGCCGGACGATCCGCGCTCGGCCGGCCTGTTCCACACGGCCTTCCTCCTGCCGGCGCGGGCCGATCTCGGCTGCTGGATCACCCATGCCGTCGCCGACAGGATCAGGATCGACGGCGCGTCCGACCACATCGTTTCGGAAGCGCTCTACCTCACCGATCCGGAAGGCAACGGCATCGAAATCTATGCCGACCGCCCGCACGACGGCTGGAAGTGGCACGACGGCGAGGTGGAGATGGCGACCGCGCGCATGGACATCGAGAGCGTTGTCGGCTCCGTGCCGGCGGGCGATGCCGGATGGCAGGGCATGCCGGAGAACACGGTGGTCGGCCATGTGCATCTGCGCGTCGGCGATCCGGCGCAGGCGGAAGACTGGTGGCACCGGGAATTCGGTTTCGACACGGTTGCCCGATATGGCGACAAGGCCGTCTTCCTGTCGTCCGGCGGCTATCACCACCACATCGCCGGCAATATCTGGCAGAGCCCCGGTGCCGGCCGGCGCGACCCCGGCCGCAGCGGCCTGTCCTGGGTGGAGATGCGCTCGGCCGAGGCTTCCGCCGAGACCAGCCGCGAGGACCCCTGGGGCACGGTCATCCGGACCGTGCCCGGCAAGGCGGCATAGTCACGAGAATTTGTGGCCGCGAGGCTTGGCCCTTCGCGATCGCAAGCTAGGTCAGCGCCGCGCTTCGGTCGCCATCCTTACGGCGAGCGTTGCCAGCACCGTTCCCATGACCCAGCGCTGGAGAACGGCAAAGGATGGGCGGCGGACGAGGAAGAGAGCGATCGTCCCGGCCGATATGGCAATCAGGGCGTTGACGAAAACGCTGATGGCGATCTGCGTCGTGCCGAGGACGAGAGCCTGCGCAAGCACGTTTCCGTGCGACGGATCGATGAACTGCGGCAGCAGCGACAGATACATGACCGCGATCTTGGGATTGAGAAGGTTGGTCACGAACCCCATGAGGAAGAGCTTGCGGGGGCTGTCCTGCGGCAGGTCCCTGACCTGGAACGCAGACCGGCCTCCGGGGCGGACGGCTTGCCAGGCAAGCCACAGAAGATAGACGGCCCCGGCAAGCCGGATCGCGTCATAGGCAAAGGGCACGGCCATCAGCAGCGCGGTGATGCCGAACGCCGCGCACAGCATGTAGAACACGAAGCCGAGCGCCACGCCGCCGAGCGAGATGAGCCCGGCCACGCGCCCCTGGCAGATCGAGCGCGACACGAGATAGACCATGTTCGGCCCCGGCGTCAGTACCATGCCGAGCGCGATCAGCGCGAACGCCAGAAGGTTGTTCAGATCGGGCATCGGGGTTCTCCGGCATCGGAATGGTGCCTGCCGAAATGCTTACCGCACATTCCGGCAGGCGGATAGATCACGCCACATCTTGCAGCCGGACCTCGCCATTGTGCAGGAAGCAGGCTCTGGTGAAGAACCGTAGATCGACGGGATTGGGCAGGCGAATGTCCCGCAGGTCCGGCACGGACCTGTCTTCCGGGTCGAACGACCGGTCGATCTGCGCGATGAACCCCAGCACCACGCCGGTTGCGCGTGCAAAATCCCGAAGGGCGAGCAACTGGTCGTCAAGCGCCGGCTTGCTTCGCTGCTGGTCGAGGATTTGCAGATAGTCGACGATGGCGACCGTTCCCCGCGCCGAACCGGAAAGATATCGGATCACGTAATCGGCGCTGATTTCGTCGGAAGCCACGATTTCCAGCTTGTCGGCGTGGCTGTTTGCGTCCAGCGAGCGGATGCGGGCCAGGGTTTCCGGCTCGGTATATTCCAGGGTGAAGAATACCGCTTTTCTGCCTTCCCGCGCCGCATCGAGCAGAAGCTGGAGCCCCAGCAAGGTCTTGCCATGGCCGGGGCGGGCGCCCAGCAGGAACAGCTCTCCGTCGGCAAGTCCCGACAACACCGCTTTCGACGGCGAGTTCACGGCGGATTGAGAGGCGAGCAGGCTCCAGCTTGCGAAGCCTTCGCCGCGCGCGATGCGGTCCAACGCCGCGTGCAGGGCGATTTTCTCGTTCCGTGCCGCCAGCCTGGCACGACGTTTCAGTTGATGGACAGGGGCCGAAAGTCTCATCGAGGAACCTCCATTGCGAGCCTGAAACGCAATCCCTCCTTATGCGAACGCCCGAACAGATGGTTCGATGATCTGGTCACCCCGTATGTACGATACTTCCCCGATTGGAGGGGGGAGGCGCGGGCCAAGCCTATTCCGTGGAAACTAGCTGCAGCGGCGAGTCGTGACAAGCGCATTGGCGGATGCGGGCGAATTCGTGCCGCCGGATGCCGACACTCCTGACATATCCTGAACGTGGCATTTGCTAGATGGGATGGAATCGAACACTCAGGTTCGGGTCCGTTTCCATGCAGGGGGTTGCGCCATGCTCAAGGTCATCGCCGAGGACTTCATCAAGCCCGAATGCATCGGCATCGTCATGCCGCTTTATGCGGAACTGGTGGAAAAGACACGGCAGGAGCCGCAGTGCATCGCCTACGATCTGTTTACAGACCGGAAGGATCTCGGCCACTTCGTGTTCATCGAAGAATGGCCGGATCGCGCCGCACTCGATGCGCATTGCCGAACCGGGCATTTCACCCGCCTGGTGCCTCTTATCAATCGTCACCAGCGCAGGAAGGGGACCGTTATCCTGATGGACCCCTTCACGCATGATGCCGAGCGGGGAACTCCCGCCCGGGAGTGAGCCTGCCGGCGGAGGCGGCCCTGTCTCAGCTTTCGCCGAACACCCGCTTGAAGATCGTGTCCACATGCTTGGTGTGGTAGCCGAGGTCGAATTTCTCGCGGATTTCGGCTTCGGAAAGGGCGGCCGTCACTTCCGGGTCGGCCAGCAGCTCCTCGAGGAAGTCCTTGCCCTGTTCCCACACCTTCATGGCGTTGCGCTGCACGAGGCGGTAGGCGTCCTCGCGCGACACGCCGGCCTGCGTCAGCGCCAGAAGCACGCGCTGCGAATGCACCAGCCCGCGGAACTTGTTGAGGTTCTTCTCCATGTTCTCGGGATAGACGAGCAGCTTGTCGATGACGCCGGTGAGCCGCGCCAGCGCGAAGTCGAGCGTCACGGTGGCGTCGGGGCCGATCATGCGCTCCACCGAGGAGTGCGAGATGTCGCGCTCGTGCCACAGCGCCACGTTCTCCATGGCCGGGAAGGCGTAGGAACGCACCATGCGGGCAAGGCCGGTGAGGTTCTCGGTCAGCACCGGGTTGCGCTTGTGCGGCATGGCCGACGAGCCCTTCTGGCCCGGCGAGAAATATTCCTCCGCCTCCAGCACTTCCGTGCGCTGAAGGTGGCGGATCTCGATCGAGAGGCGCTCTATCGAGGAGGCGATGACGGCCAGCGTGGCGAAGAACATGGCGTGGCGGTCGCGCGGGATGACCTGCGTGGACACCG
Organism: Aquamicrobium terrae; assembly: GCF_040545735.1. Lineage (GTDB taxonomy): Bacteria > Pseudomonadota > Alphaproteobacteria > Rhizobiales > Rhizobiaceae > Mesorhizobium > Mesorhizobium terrae_A. The sequence continues at coordinate 165,591 of NZ_JBEPML010000002.1, read as the reverse complement.
GCTCGGGCTTGAGGCCGAGCTTCTTGGCCACATGCTCTTCCACATAGGGGTCGATGTTGGCGAAGGTGCCGACCGCGCCGGAAATGGCGCAGGTGGCGATGTCCTCGCGCGCATGCACCAGTCGCTCGCGGCAGCGGCTGAACTCGGCGTAGGCCTCGGCCAGCTTGACGCCGAAGGTGGTGGGCTCGGCATGGATGCCGTGGCTGCGGCCGATGGTGACGGTGTCCTTGTGCTCGAAGGCGCGGCGCTTGAGGGCTGCCAGCAGCGCGTCGATGTCGGCCAGAAGGATATCGGAAGCGCGGGTGAGCTGGACGGCAAGGCAGGTGTCCAGCACGTCCGAGGAGGTCATGCCCTGATGGATGAAGCGCGAATCCGGGCCGACGAACTCGGCCAGATGGGTGAGGAAGGCGATGACGTCATGCTTGGTGACGCGCTCGATCTCGTCGATGCGCTCGACGTCGAACTTCGCCGCGCCGCCCTTTTCCCAGATCGTTTTCGCAGCTTCCTTGGGGATCACGCCCAGTTCGGCCAGCGCGTCGCAGGCATAGGCCTCGATCTCGAACCAGATGCGGAAGCGGGTCTCCGGAGACCAGATGGCGACCATTTCCGGCCGGGAATAACGCGGGATCATCTTGAAGCCCTCAGCTTTATCGGGGAAGTCGCCTGCCTCCTAACAGAGCAAGCGTGAATCCTCAACGCGCGATGCGGCCTTTGATGTGTCCCTCTGCGTGGCCGGGTTCAGAATTTGCCGGTCACCGCCATCCAGCGATGGTCCGGCCCCTCGAAGCCGACCTTCCGAACGGCGATCAGCACGGCATAGTGGCTGGGGCTGCCTTGGCTGGAAAAGGTCTGGATGGCGCCGATCGAATAGCCGGTCGGGCAGCCGCGGCTTTGCGGCACGGATTTGTCCTCATGCACGAGTTGCGTCATGCCGCCGTCGGTGGCGTCGATGCGCAGCAGCCGGAAGCCGCTGGCTTCACCCATGCCGTGGCATTGTTCCGCCTCGCCGAAAGGCAGGATTTCCAGCCGGAACTCGAGCGGCTTGTCGATGGCCGGGAAAACCGGGCGCGGGTTGACCGCCATGCGCAGCGGATCGGCCGAAAGCTCCGTCACCGCGTTGCTGCCGGCGGTGTAGCCGCGATTGGCGGCGAGTTCCGATTGCTTGACGATGGCTTCGCCCTGTTCGCGGGCCTTGTCGCGGGCGGCCTGCAAACCGGCGGCCTCGTCATCGATACGCACGCGGATCGGCGTGCCCTGCACATAGCTGTCGGTCGCCGTGTCGACGTAATAGCGGTTGGCGTAGGGAAAGCCCGACCCGTCCTGGACGCCGAATTCCTCGAAGGCGAAAATGCCGCCGTCCTGGCTGAAGCCGAGTATGTCCAGTTCCGCCACGTCGCCGGCCTTTGCCGCGCCGCTGGCCGCCGTCAAAACCGTGAACGCGGCAAGGAAGAGAAAGCTTCTGTTTTTGGCCGGGGTCATGATGGTGGCTATCCCTTCAATCCGATGCATCCAATTACCAGTTCAACCGTTGTGGCACGGAAATCAACGGAGAACGATCATGGCCGATACATCGAAGATTCGCGAGCACATGGAATTGGTCGGCGCCGACGGCGTGCATATCGGCACCGTCGACCGCATCGAAGGCGACCGCATCAAGCTCACCAGGAAGGATAGCGGCCAGGGCTCGCACAGGGGGCATCACCACTACATTCCCACCAGTCTGATCGCGGAAGTCGACAGCGACAAGGTTTGGCTGTCGGCGAACGCCGATGTCGCAGCCGAGCTGTTCGAGGAAGAAAAGAACGATCCGACCTGACCGGCCCCGGTCAGCGCGCCGACCATGCCGGAAACGGATCGCCTTCCACCGGCGTGGCGGCATGTACCCCGCGCGCGATGGCCCGCGCCATGGCCGCGCCGGCGGTCGCGCCCAGTTCGATCGCCTGCTCGGGCGAAATCGTGATGCCGCTGCGCCCGGTGGCCAGCGCGAATACGAGGTCGCCGTCGAAGGGGGTGTGGCTCGGCCAGATGGCGCGGGTGAAGCCATCATGGGCGGCGATGGCCAGCCGTTTGGCCGAGGCCTTGGTCAGCACCGCGTCGGTGGCGATGACGGCGATGGTGGTGCTTGCCCCCTGCGGCTTTTCGTTGAATTTCAGGATCACCTCGCGGGCTTCCGGGGGCAGGGGATGCGGCAGGCCGAGGCCGCCGAACTCGTCGCCGATCTCGAAGGGCGCGGCCCAGAAATGCCGGCTGCGCCCCACGGTGACCGAGCCCAGCGGATTGACGGCCACCAGCGCCCCGAGCGTGATGCCGCTATTCAGCACCGTCGAGGCCGAGCCGAGGCCGCCCTTCAGGCCGGCGGTCAGCGCGCCGGTGCCTGCCCCCGCGCTGCCGATGGCGAAATCCGTCGCGGCCGCACTCGCCGCCTCGTAGCCCAGTTCGCGATAGGGCGGATAGCGGCCCCAGTCCTTGTCGCCGCCATTGGCGAGGTCGAACAGGATCGCTGCTGGCACGATCGGCACCACCTGATCCTGGACGGCAAAGCCGATGCCCTGTTCGCGCAGCCACGCCTGCGTGCCGGCTGCGGCGTCGAGCCCGAAGGCGGAACCGCCGGAAAGCACCACGGCATTGACGGCCTCGACAGTGTTGTGCGGCTCCAGAAGATCGGTCTCCCGGGTGCCGGGCGCACCGCCCAGCACCTGTACGGCCGCGACCGTCGGTTCCTCGCACAGCACGGCGGTGACGCCGGACCTGATGCGCGCGTCGGCGGCGTTGCCGACCCGCAGGCCGGCAACATCGGTGATGAGGTTGCGGGGGCCTGTGCGGAACATCATTGCCCCTCCATGGGCACGAAGCGCTGGCCGTGGAAGCGCCATGCGCGATAGGGGTTTTGCGTCAGGTCACCCTTTTCGTCGAAACGGATCGGGCCGATGGCGGTGGAGAATTCCTGTGCCGGCAACACCTCGCCAAGCGTCTTGCCGGTCCGGTCGGCCTCGGCCGCCGCCGTCTCTACGACCTGAACCGCGGCATAGGCGGGCAGGGCATAACCTTCCGCCAGCGCGCCGGCCGCCTGGAATGCGTCCAGCACCGGCCGGTCGGCCGCTTCCGCCCATTCCGGCAGGGAGATCATCAGCGTTCCTGTGGCAAGCGGCACATCCGTGGCCGCGAGCAGCGCCTCGCCGCCGGCAAACACGATGTCGGCCCCCATCTCGTCCGCGTCGCGGCCCATGACGGCGACATCCTCGGCATCGCCGCCGACGAACACATGCGTCGCGCCGGCCCGGCGCAGCCGGCCGACCAGTGCGATCTGGTTGTCGAGCCCGGGACGGAAAGTATCGACGAACACCGGTTTCAGCGCAGCCTGCTCGGCCTGTGCCCGCAGCGTCTCGGCGAGTTCGCGCCCATATATGGTGCCGTCGTCGACGATGGCGAAAAGCTCGTCCTTCCACAGGCGGGTCAGTATGGCGGCGGCGGCATTGCGCTCGTCGTCGCCCCGCGGCCCGAACCGGAACACCGGCCATCCGGTCCGGGCGCGCTGCTCGGTCAGATTTTCGGTGCGCACGCCCACCGTCAGGATAGGGATGCCGGCGTCTTTAAGAATCGGCGCTGCCGCCTCGATCGATTCGGTGCACAGAAAGCCGATGGCAGCCTTGACGCCGGCTTCCACGAAGCCGGCAGCGGCCGCCGCGCCCCCCTCGGCGGTGCAGGCATCGTCAGCGATCCTGAGTTCGGTGCCGGCGGCGATTGCGGCAAGCTTGGCGCCGGTTTCGACCTGCCGGCCCAGCAATTCGGAGGGGCCGGAAAGCGGTGTGGCAACGCCGATCGCCAACGGCTCCGCGCGGGCCCCGAAGGCGAGCAAGAGGCCGGTGAGGGCAGTTGCTATGGCCTGGGCGGTGCGCATCGGTGCCTGAACGCGTCCTTCAGCTTTTGTGCTAGTGGAATGAATTTGACATTCGATATCCGCTTGATGTCGGCCTCCAGATCGAATGTCAAATTCAAAAATTCCACTAGAATCATAAACTTGCCAGTGATTCTTTTGTTTCCAACATTTGCCTCGCGCCCAATACAGATGGGATGCAAATGTTGGAAGCGAACCACCAGTTCGCCCCTGCTGTAGAGGCTGGGAGCGCCTTGCGCAACATGCAGGCCTCCTTGGCCAGGCCTCTGTCCTTGCGGGCCGGCTTTGCTTGTGGCCTTTTGGCGACCGCCTTATATAACGATGGAATTCAACTGGATTGCCGCCGGTGCTCAAGAAAAACGATATCGGACCACAGGCTTATCGCGATGCGATGGCCAAATTTGCCGGCCACGTCCAGATCGTGACCACCAACGGACCCGGCGGGTTGCGTGGCGCCACCGTCACCGCCTCCTGTTCGGTGTCGGATACGCCGCCTGTCGTACTGGTCTGCCTCAACCGCGAGAACCCCAAGAACGACGTCTTCCTGGTCAACGGCAATTTCGCGCTCAACACGCTGGGCGCCCGTCACCAGCCGCTCGCCGCCGCCATTTCGGGCCAGACCGGTTTGCCGACCATGGCGGAGCGGTTCAAGGCCGGCGAATGGGACACCATCGCCACCGGTGCGCCGACCCTTACCGACGCGATGGCGGTGTTCGATTGCGAACTCATCGACACCAAGGATATCGCCACGCACCGGGTGCTGTTCGGCCGCGTGACAGGCCTGCGTATCGGCGATAACCTCGAACCGCTGATGTATTACGACCGCAATTACACGGTGCTTTGACCGGCAGACGGCAGGGAGGCGAAATGACACGATCGACCCCGCGCCCCGCGCCGCAAACCATCGACGAAACGCTCGAACTGCTCAATGGCGCCGATTATGTGGCCGACCGTGCACTGGCCACGGTGCTGTTCCTCAGCCTGCGCATGAAGCGGCCGCTGTTCCTGGAAGGAGAGGCGGGCGTCGGCAAGACCGAGATCGCCAAGGTGCTGGCCGGGACGCTGGGACGCCGCCTCATCCGCCTGCAGTGCTATGAGGGGCTCGACGTGGCGTCCGCCGTCTATGAGTGGAACTACGCCGCCCAGATGATCGAGATCCGCATGGAGGAGGCGGCCGGCAAGGTCGACCGCTCCGACATGGAGCGCAATGTCTTTTCCGAGAAATACCTCATCCGCCGCCCGGTTCTGGAGGCGCTGACCGGCACCAAGGGCGCGGCGCCGGTCTTCCTGATCGACGAACTCGACCGCGCCGACGAGGCCTTCGAGGCTTTCCTGCTCGAAATCCTGTCGGATTTCCAGGTCACGGTGCCCGAGTTGGGCACCATCCGTGCCGAGGAGCCGCCGCTGGTCATCATCACCACCAATCGCACGCGCGAGATTCACGACGCCCTGAAGCGCCGCTGTCTCTACCACTGGGTGGATTATCCGAGCGCCGAACGCGAACTGGAGATCGTGCGCCGCAAGGTGCCGCAGGCCAACAGCCGGCTGTCGGCCGAAGTGGTGGTTTTCGTGCAGAAGCTGCGCCAGATCGATCTTTTCAAGGCGCCGGGCGTGGCCGAGACCATCGACTGGGCCGGCGCGCTGACCGAACTGGACAAAGTGGCGCTCGACCCCGAAACCGTGTCCGACACCATCGGCGTTTTGCTGAAGTATCAGGACGACATCGCCCGCATCGGCAGCGGCGAGGGCCGGCGTATCCTCGATGAGGTGAAGGCCGAACTGGCGGCGGCGGAGTGACATGAGCACGTCTGCCATCGACGGCCGGATCGCCGACAACATCGTCTATTTCGCCCGTACCCTGCGCAAGGCCGGGTTGCGGGTGGGGCCGGCCTCGGTCAAGGATGCCATCGAGGCGGTTCTGGCGGCCGGCATCGGCTCGCGCGACGACTTCTACTGGACGCTGCATGCCGTTCTCGTCTCGCGCCGCGAGGATCACGAGACATTCGACGAGGCGTTCCGGCTGTTCTGGAAGTCGCGCGAACTGATCGAGAAGATGCTGGCCATGTTCTCGCCGGTCGCGCCGGACACGCGCGAGCGGGAAAGGCCGCGCGCCGCGCAAGGCCGTGTCGCCGATGCGCTGTTCGAGGGGCATGCCAGGCGCCAGCCGGCACGCGAGACGCCGGAGATCGAGGTCGATGCGCGCTTCACCGGCTCCGGCGACGAGGTGCTGCGGGCCAAGGATTTCGCCCAGATGAGCGCCACGGAACTGGCGGCCGCGCGCCGCGCCATCGCCGAAATGCGCCTGCCTGCGGACCGCATGCGCACCCGCCGCTTCCGGCCTTCCTCGCGCGGCCGCGTCGATCCGCGCGCCATGATGCGTTCGGCCGCACGGACCGGCGGGCGGCTGATGCTGCCGAAATTCCGCGCGCCGCGCGAAACTCAGCCGCCGCTGGTGGTGCTGGCCGATATTTCCGGCTCGATGAGCCAATACAGCCGCATCTTCCTCCATTTCCTGCATGCGCTCTCCGAAAAGCGGCGGCGCGTGCATGCCTTCGCCTTCGGCACGCGGCTCACCAATTTGACCCGGCAACTGCGCCATCGCGATCCCGATGCGGCGCTGGCGCTGTGCTCGGCGGCGGTCAAGGACTGGTCGGGCGGCACCCGCATCGGCGAGGCGCTGACCGAATTCAACCGGCTGTGGTCGCGGCGCGTGCTGGGGCAGGGGGCCATCGTCCTGCTCATCACCGATGGGCTGGAACGCGACGCGGTCGATCGCCTGTCGGCCGAGATGGAGCGGCTGCGCAAATCCTGCCGCCGGCTGATCTGGCTGAATCCCCTGCTGCGGTTCGAGGGCTTCGAGGCGAAGGCGCGCGGCGTACGGGCGATGCTGCCGCATGTGGACGAATTCCGTGCGGTGCATAATCTGGATGCGCTGGCCGATTTGTGCGCTTCGCTGGATGAACGGTCCCCGGCATCGGCCGACCCGCGCCGATGGCGCGTGGACGGCGAGGCGGCGTGAGGGCCGGCAAGGAGGAGAAAATGGAAGCGACCGTAGCCATTGACGAAGCCCGCGATCCGCTCACCATCGCGGAAAATTGGGTGCGGCAGGGGCGCGACGTGGCGCTCGCCACCGTGGTCGAGACCTGGGGGTCGGCCCCCCGTCCGGCCGGCAGCCATCTGGTCATCGATGCGGAGGGCAATTTCCAGGGCTCGGTGTCGGGCGGTTGTGTGGAAGGCGCGGTGGTGGCCGAAGCGCTCGACGTGATCGGCTCCGGCACGGCCAGAATGCTCGAATTCGGCGTTGCCGACGAAACCGCCTGGCAGGTCGGCCTGTCCTGCGGCGGGCGCATTCGTGTATATGTCGAGAAGCTCGGCTAGAATTGGTCCCGGGGGAGGCAGCCGGTGAAACTCGATATCCTTGAAGCGCTGAATGAAGAGCGCCGTGCGCGCCGGGCCGCCATCGTCGTCACCGATCTGGGCGACGGCGCAAGCCGTCTGCTGCGGCAGGGAGACGCGGTGGAGGGCGCGCTGGGCGAGGCGGTGGCGGAGGCGTTCCGCACCGGCAAGTCTCGCAGCGTCGAGGTCGAAGGCCGCACGCTGTTCCTCAATGCCCATGTGCCGCAGCCGCGTCTTGTCATCATCGGCGCGGTGCATATCAGCCAGGCGCTGGCGCCGATGGCCCGTATCGCCGGCTATCCGGTCGAGATCATCGATCCGCGCACGGCCTTTGCGACCCCCGAGCGCTTCCCCGATGTGCACCTGCAGGCGCGCTGGCCCCAGGACGTTCTGGCCGAGACGCCGCTGGACGGCTACACGGCGCTTGCCGCGCTCACCCATGATCCCAAGATCGACGACATGCCGCTAGAGGCAGCACTTGCGGCCGGCTGCTTCTATGTCGGGGCGCTGGGCAGCCGAAAGACCCATGCAAAGCGGGTCGAGCGGCTTCTGGCCGCCGGCTTGAGCAGCGGGCAGGTCGCGCGCATCCACTCGCCCATCGGCCTCGACATCGCGGCGGCGAGCCCGCCGGAAATTGCCGTTGCGGTGCTGGCCGAAATCATACGCACGTTCCGCACGCGCGGCATCGAGACGAAGGAGCATGCGGCATGAAGTTCGGTCCGGTTCCCGTCGGGCAAGCCGAAGGCACCATGCTGGCGCATTCGATCGCGGTGGGCGGCAAGCGTCTGCGCAAGGCGCATGTGCTGACCGCCGAGGATGTCGAGACATTCCGTGCCGCGGGCATCGCCGAGGTCATCGTGGCGATGCTGGAGGCCGACGATGTCGAGGAGAACGAGGCCGCGACCCGCATCGCCGCGGCGCTCGGGTTCGACGGGGCGGTCGCCAAGCCCGCCGCCACCGGCCGCGTCAACATCTTTGCCGGGCGCGAAGGCCTGTTCACGGTGGACAAGGCGCTGATCGATGCGGTCAACGCTGTCGATCCCGACGCCACCGTGGCCACGCTGGCGTCCCATGTTCACGTCGCCGCCGACCAGATGGTCGCGACCGTCAAGATCATCCCCTTCGCCATGCGTTCGGAGGCGGTGGAGGCCATCGTGCGGCTGGCCGCAGGTCGGACGGCCTTTGCCGTGCATGCCTTCCGGCCCCACCGGGTGGGCATCGTGCAGACCGTGCTTCCGGGGGTGAAGGGCAGCGTCCTGGACAAGACCACGCGCGTCACCGAGGACCGCTTGCTGCGCTCCGGCAGCAGCATTTCGGGCGAGCTGCGCACTCCGCATGAGACGGGCGCCGTGGCCGATGCCATCGACGATCTTGCCGGCCGCAGCGACATGGTGCTGGTCTTCGGCGCCTCGGCCATGAGCGATCCCGAGGACGACGTGATTCCCGCCGCGATCCGCGCATCCGGCGGCAAGGTGCTGCGCTCCGGCATGCCGGTCGACCCCGGCAATCTGTTCGTGCTGGGCGAGCGCGAGGGCAAGCCGGTGCTCGGCGCGCCGGGTTGTGCCCGCAGCCCGCGCCCCAACGGTTTCGACTGGGTGCTGGACCGCATCTTCGCCGGCATCGGGGTCACGTCCGGCGACATCGCCGCGATGGGTGTGGGAGGTCTTTTGATGGAAATCCCGTCCAGGCCGCAGCCGCGCGAGCCCATGCCGGCGCCGCCGCATCCGCAGGTGCAGGCGGTGCTGCTGGCCGCCGGCCGCTCCAGCCGCATGGGCGGCTCCAACAAGCTGCTTGCCCTTTTCGACGGCGAGCCGCTGGTGCGTCGCACCGCCGCGCGCGTGCTGGCCGCCAGGACGGCCGGCACCGTTCTCGTCACCGGCTACCAGCGCGAATTGGTGGAGGAGGCCCTGCAAGGCCTCGACCTGGTGCTGGTTCACAACCCCGACTTCGCGGAGGGCCTGTCCACCTCGCTCAAGGCGGGGATCGCCGCCGTGCCCGTATCGGCCGACGGCGTCCTTGTCGTGCTGGGCGACATGCCCGGCGTCACCAGCGACGATATCGACCGCCTGATCGGCGTGTTCCGTGCCAGCGGCGGGGCTTCCATCGTGCGCGCCGCCTATGACGGCAAGCGGGGCAATCCGGTCATCCTGCCGCGCTCGCTGTTCGCGGCGGTCGCCGACCTTCACGGCGACACCGGTGCGCGCCATCTGGTCGAAGCGGGCGATGTCGACGTCATCGATGTCGACATCGGTCCCGGTGCCGCCGTCGATGTCGATACGCCCGAGGCGCTGGCCAATGCCGGCGGCGTGCCGCGGACGTGACAATGCGCACCCGGCTGGCGAGATGACGTTGACAAGCGCCCGTGCTCCGGCGAAAGCCCAGGCGATGCGCCATCTCGCCCTGTTCCTGTCGATCCTGCTGCTGGCCGCGCCCGCCGGCGCGCAATCCCTCACGCTGAAGCCCTACAAGGACGACCTGTTCGCCTATCCCGGCCTGCTGTCCGGCGAGCCCGGCGGCGCTTACCGCGTCGTGGACTATCGCGAGATGCGCGACATCAACGAGCGTGACCAGATTCCCGAGCGCCGGGTTCGCGGCGCCTATGTGTCCACCGGCGTGCGCAAGGTGCAGAAGGACCTGGTGCTGAACACCGATGCCGGTGCCGTCCGGCATTTCGCCGTCGGGCGCACCGAAGGCGCCGGCATCATCGTGCTCTATCTGCACGGGCAGGGCGGCAGCCGCCGGCAGGGCATGGACGATTTCACCTTCGGCGGCAACTTCAACCGCCTCAAGAACCTGATGGCATCCAATGGCGGGCTCTATTTGTCGCCGGACTTCTCCGATTTCGGCGACAGGGGCGCATCCGAAATCGCGGCGCTGATAAACCATTATGTCCAGCGGTCGCCCGGAGCGAGGATCTTCGTCGCCTGCGGTTCGATGGGCGGCGCGCTGTGCTGGAAGCTGGCCGCGCGCAAGGACACCAGTGCCGAGATCGATGGCCTCTTGCTGCTCGGCTCCCTGTGGGACGAGGGGTTCCTGGCAAGCCCGGCCTTCAAGCGCCGCGTTCCCGTCTTTTTCGGGCAGGGCAGCAAGGACCCGGTGTTCCCTGTCGAGAAGCAGGAAGCCTTCTTCCGCGCCATATTGGCGAAGTCGAAGGGCTATCCGGCGCGCTTCGTGCGCTTCGAGACCGGCACGCACGGCACGCCCATCCGCATGACCGACTGGCGCGAGACGCTCAACTGGATGCTCTCGGCAGCCCCCTGAGGCCACGTCTCACGGCGCGATGTTGTAGTCCAGAACCGTTTCCGGATTGACCTCGCCGTCATAGGAGGCGTCGACGTCGTACTGGACCAGTGAGAACAGCCCGTTCCTGAACAGCCATGTACCCGTCGAGGACGCATCGCCCACCCCGCGCCATTTGGCGTGGGAAACGATCGTGTGGTTGGCTTCGTCATAGTCGGCGTCGACCAGCTCATCGACACTGTTGAAGCCGATGACGTTGACGGCTTCGACCCCGGCCTCCGGGTCGTTGTTCACGTAGTGGATGTCGAGTTCGGGCGTGGCGAACTGGAGTGGCCGCACGCCGCCCCCGTCATCGGTCATGAAGAAGGCGAAGGTCGTGTTGTAGGCGCCGCGCATGCACAGGAAACGGAACAGCCGCGCCTCCTTCTCGGCGTCGTCCGCCTTGGTGCGGTAGCGGATCGTGTAGTCGGCAGGTTCCGCCGCGTCGTCGGCCTCGGCTGCAGCGGCGGCATCGCAGCGCTCGCCATGGCTCGCGGCAAATACCGCCCTGGCCGCTTCGAGAACCGTGTCGCGCTGGGGCGGCATCGGCCCGTCGCCGCAGCTTGCCGGCAGCGCCTGCTCGAAGGCCGATGTGCTCGGCTCCAGCTCGCCTTTTTCGATATGCAGCGGCTTGAACGGTGGTTCCTGCGTCTGGGCGCTGAGCTGGCGCAGCGTGTAGCAGCCGGCAAACACTTGCTCGCCGCCGTCCTGCTGCTTTGCGCGGATCGCCACCGGGATGGTGTAGTAGATGCTGCCGGCGGCCCCTTCTTCGGACACGCCGCCGGTTTCGACATCGACCGAGGTCGTGCCCTCATAGCCCTTGGCGAAGCTTTCGAAATCCGCAGCCGGCTTGGTGTCGCCGAAATAGTCCCAGGCCCGCGCAAATTCGTGGCGGTTGATGGCGCTGTAGAGCGAACGGATCAGCGCCGCCGGGTCGGAACGGTCGTCGATATAGGCCGCGTCCGTGCCGGCCGGAGCGTTCTGGGAAAGCGCCGGCGCGATCAGGCAACCGGCGAGGATCGTTGCGAGGATGGGTGCGCGTACATCTTTCATCGGGCTGTCTCTCCTGCCATGCCGGCCGGGTAGCGCATGAATGCGGCGCTGTGGAGGAGGAGCCTATGCAATCGGCTGGCGATTCGCCACCGCTGCCCAAAGACTCTAGCGCAGCGACATCTCGCGGGCGATGCGGGGGAAATCGGCCGGCTTGATGCCGATATCGGCACGGTCGGCCTTGCTCATGGCATTGAGCAGCGCCAGAGCGGCTCTATAGTGCACTTCTTCCTACGGACGGGGGCGGGCGAACAGTTCGGTGACAAAACCCATGACGGGGCTCCTGCAATGTCCTCCCGACTTCCATTTATACACCTTTCATGACGATTGTGCGGTGCAACATTCGCATGGCTGCCATGCCTTCGGGAAATTAAAGTGCGCCGGGTTTGGGCTATCCAATCTTAACGAACGGCCGCTAGCATTTGCTTCCGGTTCGATGCGGGGAGGCTGACATAGCCAGCGGCGCAAAAATGGATTTCGCGTCCCTGCTGGACGATCTCTTCGCTCCCTCCGGCGAGGAGACGCCGGCCGCTGCAAGCCCGGCGATTCCCTTCGACTATCTTTCCGTGGTGGACGAGCTGCATTCGGGGCGCATCAAGGTCTCGGAAGAGGCCCTGGCCGCGCAATATCGCGACAGCGGCGCCGATCTCGGCGCGGAATTCTCCGCCTTGCTCGACCAGGCACGGGTTGCCCTCAACCAAGGCAACGCTGCGCCGGAGCCCGCTCCGGAGGAATTGCCGTCTATCGATGCCGAGGCGATCGCGGCCGAGCTTGGCCTCGGGCAGCCGGGCGTCGATCCGCGCGAAGTGCGCCGCCGTTTCGCCCTGTCGAACCACCCCGACCGGATGCCGCCGCATCTGCGCAAGCGCGCCATGATCCGCATGCAGATCGCCAACATGCTGATCGACGAGGCCAGCCGCGCCAGAAAGAAGCGCTGACACGCAAGCCGGGGCGATTGCCGGGGACTGTGCCGGAAAAACGCATTAAGGTGGCGGAGGGCCGCGTATCGCAGCTCGGGAACAAGGCTGGCCGATATGCTGAAAGTGCAGAGAGTCCCTGTCGACGACATCTACGTGCCGGCGGCCCGCCGCAAGACGCTTCATCCCGAGACGGTGCGTCATCTGGCAGAGGATATTGTCGACAACGGCATGAAAACGCCGATCCAGGTGCGCCATGACGGCAAGCGCTATGTGCTGGTCGAGGGGCTGCACCGGCTGGAGGCCGCGAAATGGCTGGGCGAGCAGGCGATCGACGCCTATCTGGTGCAGGCAAGGAAGCACTGATCGGCCCGCTCGCCGGTATTGGTACCATAATACCACATCGGATAGGTGATGCGAAATATCACGCATTTGCCATAGGTTAGTCGCCTCAGTGCCATTGGCGCGTCAAGATTGGGTACCTATCTTAGGGTGCATCGGCGGGGGCCGACGAAAGAGGCACGCTATGAGCCAGGAAAAGAGCAGACTAGACGAATTGCTGGAAGACCCGATGGTCCAGCTCGTCATGCAACGCGACCAGGTGAATCCCAAAGGTCTGCGCTGGATGCTCGAACGTGCCCGTGCCCGTATCGACGATCCTTCGCTGCCTCCTGCCTATATGGTGGCGCGTGAGTGCCGTGAGAAGGGCATTTGCGCCTGATGCCGTAGGTTCCGCCCCGCCCGGCCCAGCCGGGTGGGGTGATTCGCGGCAAGTGTTAAAAATTCGATTCAAACTTTCTTGGTAATTCATCCTTCATAATTGCCCCCGGGTTCCGGAGTGGCGTCAGATTGCCGGGCCGGCCGATGTGTTTTGCGTACAGGTCCCGGATGCGTTCTTCAGCTTTCATGGCTCTTTTCGTCCTTGGTTTCGCGGCGTCCGGCTGTTCCCGCGTCGGCATCGAGGATATCGTGCCGCGCCCCTCGCAGGAAATGACCAGCTCGATTGCCCGGCCGGTGACGCCCCCGGCCAAGGTGGGGGCCGGCGCGCCGGTCGCCGCCGAAGCGGCACAGCAGGACCTGCCCGAGGAACTCGCCGCGCTGACCGAAACCGAGACCGATTCCGGTTTCCGCATGCCATCGCTGGAAACGGTCGCGCTGGTGCCGACCCCGCGCCCGGCGACGCGGTCCGCCAAGGCGATCGACGCGGTCATCCATCCGCAGCGCTTCCGCGATGCCAAGCCGATCAATTTCGGCAAGGTCGCGCCGAAGCATTATGCGGTGCATGGCGTGGACGTCTCGCGCTGGCAGGGCGAAATCGACTGGATGAAACTGCGCAGCCAGGGCGCCAACTTCGCCTTCATCAAGGCCACCGACGGCGGCGACCATCTCGACCCGATGTTCATGAAGAACTGGAACGGCGCGGCGGCGGCCGGCATCCGGCGCGGCGCCTATCATTTCTTCTACTGGTGCCGCCCGGCCAGCCAGCAGGCCGACTGGTTCATCCGCAACGTGCCGAGGGTAGCCGGCGCGCTGCCGCCGGTGATCGACGTGGAGTGGAACGGCGAATCGCGCTGCCGCAAACGCCCGTCGCCGGCACAGGTGCGCGAGAAGATGCAGGTCTTCATGGACCGGCTGGAGCGCCATTACGGCCAGCGCCCGATCATCTACACCGCACCCGATTTCTATGCCGACAACCTCAAGGGTGCCTTTGAAGGCTATCCATTCTGGCTGCGTGCCGTGGCCCAGCATCCGTCCAAGGTCTATCCGGGCCGCAAATGGGTGTTCTGGCAATATTCGGGCTCGGGCCTGTCGCACGGCGTGAAAGGCAATATCGACCTCAACGTCTTCAACGGCACCGAAGCCCAATGGCGCAACTGGGTGGGCGGAAGGCAACTGGTCGCCGAGGCGGATTAGGAAATCCTGCTGCAGCCCTATGGAAATGCAAATGGCCCGGTCACTTGACCGGGCCATTTTTTGATCTGAGGTTTTCTCAGCTGCAGCCGCTGGTCGCGCCGCAGGTGTCGCACTTCTCGCAGGTGCCGTTCCGCACCATGGTGAAGTTGTGGCACTCCGAGCACTCGTTGCCGGTGTAGCCCTGCATCAGGGACTGCTGGCGCCGGGCGGCGGCAAGCTTCTTGGCCTCGGCCGCTTCCTTGGCCGCGGCGTCGGTGAACAGCGCTTCGGCAGCGGTTTCCGCAACTTCTTCCGGCACTTCCTTGGCCCGCTCCTCATAGTCGCGCTTGAAGGCGATTGCGCCCTCGGTTGCCGGCTCGGTCTTCAGCGCCGTGGCGCCGGCCGAGATCGGATGCACGTTGGAGGCATAGGCCGTGGGCGTGGAACGCTGCGGCGCGGCCTTGTCCGGAGAACCGCCGGCCATGCCCTTGGGCTCGCCGGTGGCGGTGACCAGCTTCACCGGCGAGGCGCCGCGCGTCAGGCCCTTGGAGAAGGGCAGGGCCTTGCCTTCGGTGATGCCCTTGCCGAGCGAGGTGTTGGAGAAGTCGGTGTCGACATGGGCGAGGTCGTTGCGGCCGAGATAGGAGATCGCCAGTTCGCGGAACACATAGTCGATGATCGACGTGGCGCTCTTGATGGCGTCGTTGCCCTGCACCATGCCGGCCGGCTCGAACTTCACGAAGGTGAAGGCCTCGACATATTCCTCCAGCGGCACGCCATATTGCAGGCCGAGCGAGATGGCGATGGCGAAATTGTTCATCATGGCGCGGAAGGCGGCGCCTTCCTTGTGCATGTCGATGAAGATCTCGCCAAGGCGACCGTCGTCGAACTCGCCGGTGCGCAGGTAGACCTTGTGCCCGCCGACGACCGCCTTCTGGGTGTAGCCCTTGCGGCGGTTCGGCAGCTTCTCGCGGTCGCGCACCACCTTTTCGATGACGCGCTCGATGATCTTTTCCGTCACCTCGACCGCCCTTGCGGCGGCGGGGGCGGCGACCAGCGCCTCGACCGCGTCGTCCTCGTCATCCTCCTCGTCGGAGATCAGCGAGGCGTTGAGCGGCTGCGACAGCTTGGAGCCGTCGCGGTAGAGCGCGTTGGCCTTCAGCGCCAGCTTCCACGACAGCATGTAGGCGTTCTTGGCGTCCTCAACCGTCGCCTCGTTGGGCATGTTGATGGTCTTGGAAATGGCGCCCGAGATGAAGGGCTGCGCCGCCGCCATCATGCGGATGTGGCTTTCGACGGACAGGTAGCGCTTGCCGATCTTGCCGCACGGATTGGCGCAGTCGAACACCGGCAGGTGCTCGTCCTTGAGGAAGGGTGCCCCTTCCAGCGTCATCGCACCGCAGACATGGATGTTGGCGGCTTCGATCTCCTTGCGCGAGAAGCCGAGGGCCGGCAGCATCTCGAAGGAGAAGTCGTTGATCTGCTCGTCGGTGAAGCCGAAGGTTTCCTTCAGCCAGTCGGCACCCAGCGTCCACTGGTTGAAGACGAACTTGATGTCGAAGGCCGACTTCAGCGCGCCGTTCAGCGCCTCGATCTTCTCGTCGGTGAAGCCCTTCGCCTTGAGCGTGGACGGGTTGATGCCCGGTGCCTGGTTCAAGTTGCCGTGACCGACTGCGTAAGCCTCGATCTCGGCGATCTGGCTTTCGGAGTAGCCCAGCGTGCGCAACGCTTCCGGCACGGCGCGGTTGATGATCTTGAAATAGCCGCCGCCGGCCAGCTTCTTGAACTTCACCAGCGCGAAGTCGGGCTCGATGCCGGTGGTGTCGCAATCCATCACCAGGCCGATGGTGCCGGTCGGCGCGATCACGGTCGCCTGCGCGTTGCGGTAACCATGTTCCTCGCCAAGCTCGATGGCGCGGTCCCAGGCGGCACGGGCGTGCTCGACCAGTTCCTTCTGCCACACATGTTCGGCCTCGAGCGGAACCGGGTTGACGGCCAGCTTCTCATAGCCGTCCTTCTCCCCATAGGCGGCGCGGCGATGGTTGCGCATCACCCGCAGCATGTTGTCGGCGTTGCGCGGATAATCCGCGAAGGCGCCCAGCTCGCCCGCCATCTCGGCCGAGGTGGCGTAGGAGACGCCGGTCATCAGCGCGGTCAGCACGCCGCACAGCGCGCGGCCCTCGTCGGAATCGTAGGGAATGCCGGCGGTCATCAGCAGGCCGCCGATATTGGCGTAGCCGAGGCCGAGCGTGCGGTACTTGTAGGACAGCTCCGCGATCTCGCGCGATGGGAACTGGGCCATCATGACGGAGACTTCCAGCACCATGGTCCACAGCCGCACCGTGTGCTCATAGGCGGCGATGTCGATGGTGCCGTCGGCGTTGCGGTAGGGCAGCAGGTTGACCGAGGCGAGGTTGCAGGCCGTATCGTCCAGGAACATGTATTCCGAGCACGGGTTGGAGGCCCGGATCGGACCGGCGGCCGGGCAGGTGTGCCAGTCGTTCATGGTGGTGTTGAAGTGCAGGCCGGGATCCGCCGAGGCCCAGGCGGCGTAGCCGATCTTCTCCCACAGGTCGCGGGCCTTGAGGGTCTTCGCCACCTTGCCATCGATGCGGCGGATCAGGTTCCACTCGCCGTCCTTCTCGACCGCGCGCAGAAAATCGTCCTTCAGCGAGACCGAGTTGTTCGAGTTCTGGCCGGAAACGGTGAGGTAGGCCTCCGAATCCCAGTCGGTGTCGTAGGTCTTGAACTCGATGGAGGTATAGCCCTGCCGCGCGAACTGGATGACGCGCTGGATGTAGTTCTCCGGCACGGCGTTCTTCTTCGCCGCCTTGATCTCGCGCTTGAGCGCGGTGTTGATCGAGGGATCGAAGCAGTCGTCGTCCTGGCCCTCGCAGTTGACGCAGGCCTTCATGATCGCGTCGAGATGCTTGCGCACGATCTTGGAGCCGGTGACGAGGGCGGCGACCTTCTGCTCCTCCTTCACCTTCCAGTCGATGAATGCCTCGATGTCGGGGTGATCGGCATCGACGATCACCATCTTGGCCGCGCGGCGGGTGGTGCCGCCCGACTTGATGGCGCCGGCGGCGCGGTCGCCGATCTTGAGGAAGCTCATCAGGCCCGACGACTTGCCGCCGCCGGAAAGCTTTTCGCCTTCGCCGCGCAGATGCGAGAAGTTGGAGCCGGTGCCCGAGCCGTATTTGAACAGGCGCGCCTCGCGCACCCACAGGTCCATGATGCCGCCCTCGTTGACGAGGTCGTCGCCCACGGACTGGATGAAGCAGGCATGCGGCTGCGGATGCTCGTAGGCCGACTTCGAGCGGGTCATCTTGCCGGTGAAGGGATCGACATAGAAGTGGCCCTGGCCGGGGCCGTCGATGCCATAAGCCCAGTGCAGGCCGGTGTTGAACCATTGCGGCGAGTTCGGCGCCACGCGCTGGGTGGCGAGCATGTAGGACAATTCGTCCTTGAAGGCGTGGGCGTCTTCTTCCGTGTCGAAATACTTGCCCTTCCAGCCCCAGTAGGTCCAGGTGCCGGCGAGACGGTCGAACACCTGGCGCGCATCGGTTTCGGAGCCGTAGCGCTCGTTCTCGGGCAGTTCGGCAAGGGCCGCCTCGTCGGGCACGGACCGCCAAAGGAAGGAAGGAACGTCGTTTTCCTCGATCTTCTTCAGGCGCGCGGGCACACCGGCCTTGCGGAAATATTTCTGGGCGAGAATGTCGGCCGCGACCTGGGAGAACTGCGCCGGCACATCGATATTGTCGAGCCGGAACACGATCGACCCGTCAGGGTTCTTGATCTCCGACAGCGCCTTGCGGAACTCGATCTCCGCATAGGGAGACTGGCCCGCCTTGGTGAAGTGCCTTTCGATGCGCATCTCGCTTGTCCCTTTGTCTACATATAGCGCTTTTCGGGTCGTCCGCCCAACTTGCTTCCCGAAAAGCAGCGTCCTGTCCCGGCATGGCGGCAGAAGACGCGGCCTGTGTCCGCTTTCCCGACGCAACCGGAAACCGACTTCACCAGCAATGGCGGGATCGCCGAAGCCCGACCGCCTGCCGGAACCAAAACCGCTGCAATTCCTCGCCTGAGGAGTGCATCACACTATCTAGCCGAAAGAGTGATCGCAAACACTAAATATAGTATTAAACGACAAAAATTTCGACCCTTTTGTCTGTTTCCAAGGCACAAAAATGCGATCCGCAATCTTCCGTTCTGAACGGCGACATGCAGGCGAAACGCGCTTTATCCGGGAAAAAGACCGGGCTCGAAACTTTCCGGCCGCGCCCACAACAGGAGCGCATGGCCAATAAAAGGCGACTCGTAGGGGGTCGTCAAGAGTTCGTTTCTGCAAGTTTTATGACCCCAACATCTTGTATGTCGCAAATGTGGATATCGGGGAGAAGCGATGTCACCCCTTGCCAGTGGCGAAGGCGCCCGGCGGCACGGTTTTTCGCCGCCGGGCCGGCTTTGGGGCAAGGCAATCCAATTGAATCTCCTGTCAGGAAAATTGAGTTCACCGCCCGCCGGAACTGCTTTATATCTTTTTCCAACGAGGCTGGGCGGCGTTCCGGCCTGTCGTGGTTTGCGGCGGCGCTTCATGCGCCGGCCATATCAGTCACTCGCCCGGTGCCGGCAGGCCAGGGCGGCGGAGAGAAACCGATGAACACCCTATTGCGCCAGAATGTGCTGCAGCCCGTCGATCCGATCTGGCGTTCCATCCGCGACGAGGCGATGGCGGCGGTCAACCGCGACCCGTTGCTGGCGGCATTCCTCTATTCCACCATCCTCAACCAGGCGAGCCTCGAGGATGCCGTCATCCACCGGCTGGCCGAGCGGCTTGCCCACCAGGATGTCGGCGCCGACCTGATCCGCCAGACCTTCGATGCCATGCGCGAGGATGACGCCAACTGGTCGACGGTGGTGCGTGTCGACATCCAGGCCTATTACGACCGCGATCCGGCCTGCGAGCGCTTCCTCGAACCCGTGCTTTATTTCAAGGGCTTCCACGCCATCCAGACGCACCGGCTGGCGCACTGGCTGTGGAACCGCGGCCGCAAGGATTTCGCGCTCTATCTCCAGAGCCGGTCGTCCTCGGTGTTCCAGACCGATATCAACCCGGCCGCACGCATCGGCAGGGGCGTCTTCCTCGACCACGCAACCGGCCTCGTGGTCGGCCAGACGGCGGTGATCGAGGACGACGTCTCGATCCTGCACAATGTGACGCTGGGCGGCACCGGCAAGGCCGGCGGCGACCGCCACCCCAAGATACGGCGCGGCGTCCTGATCGGGGCAGGGGCCAAGATCCTCGGCAATATCGAGGTCGGCCATTGCTCCAAGGTGGCGGCCGGCTCGGTGGTGCTGTCGCCTGTGCCGCACAACAAGACGGTGGCCGGCGTGCCGGCCCGCATCGTCGGCGAAACGAGCTGCGACGACCAGCCGTCGCATGAGATGGACCAGCTTCTGCCTTCGCAGGCGATGGACCACGTGATCAGCTTCGATATCTGAGGCCGGCGCTGGCCGTCGAAGGTTTCCTGCGGGGGCGGCATGCGCCGTCCCTGCCGGAAACCTTGCCTTTACAGCGCCATGAGCGCGTGCAAGAAGCGCGTCTCACATGCAATCCGTCAGCGGAGAGAATCCTTGAAACCCGACGAAATCCGAAAGCTCGACGCCTATTTCAAGCGCGTCTTCCAGAATCCGCGCCTTGAAGTGAAGGCCCGTCCGCGCAAGGACGACTCGGCTGAAGTCTATGTCGGCGACGAATTCCTCGGCATCGTGTTCAAGGACGAGGACGACGGCGACTACAATTTCTCGATGGCGATCCTCGACATCGATCTCGGCTGATCTGCCGAAAGAAGGGAACCTCACCGTGCCTGCGCGGGGGTGTCTCCGAGCATGGATGCGGCGAGCGCCTCGACCGCCGCATCGAGCGCCTGCCAGTCGCCGAGAAGGCGCTGCGGAAAGCGATAGGTGAGGCTGAGGCGCTGGCCCACCAGGATGTCGCGCTCGCAAGGGGCGAGCGATTTTTCGGCTGCCGCGCCGGTCAGGCAGCGCGCCACGAACGGGTCGCGGCCGGGCCGCTCTCCGACGGCGAGCTTCTCGCCCAGATAGCCCGACTTCTCGGAAAACTCGTGGAATGTGATGCCGCCGGGGCCGGGCTGGCCGGGCCTTGCGATCAGCGAACTGTAGATCGGCCCGAAGCGGCCGCTCATGTCGCGTGACATCATCTGTTCGGAAAAACCGAGGAACAGGATGGGTGAACTGCCGGTGGCGTGGTTGAACGCATCGCGGCTGGCGTTCGTGTAGCCTTCCATCTGCGGATAGCGGACATAGAGATCGAGCCGGTCGGCATCGCCGCTGCGCCTTGCCTGCTCGAACCGGATCATGTTGGCCGGAACCGCCAGCAGGTTGTCGCCGATGACCACGGCCTGGATGGCGGTGTCGTCCGTGTGGCCGCCCATGGCGATGCGTTCGCCGAACCATCTTCCGGCGACGGTGACGGCGAGCGAAAGCAGCGCCAGCACGACGAGGCCCTTGAAGACCCTGGTCATCAGCCGCGGATCGGCCATCCTGAATTGTCGTGGAGCCGCAGCCTCTTTCATCATGCTTCGTGACAGGTCCCGTTATGGCCGAGGCATTTTTCTGCCTGCCGCATGCGACTGTGGAGATTTATGGTAAAGGGAGCGTAAAAGGCGCTCGCGCCGCAAGGACAGTTTCAGGAGACAAGATGCCGACCTATGCAATCGACGGAGTGGAGCCGCATTTCGACGACAGGGACACCAACTGGCTGGCGCCCGACGCAACCCTGATCGGCAATGTCTCGCTCGGCCGCAATGTCGGTATCTGGTTCGCCACGGTTATCCGGGGCGACAACGAACCGATCACCATCGGTGAGGATTCCAACGTGCAGGAACACACGGTCATGCACACCGATCCCGGTTTTCCGGTCACTATCGGCAAGGGGTGCACCATCGGTCATCGCGCGCTTTTGCATGGCTGCACCGTCGGCGACAACAGCCTGATCGGCATGGGCGCGGTGGTGCTCAACGGCGCGAGGATCGGCAGGAACTCGCTGGTAGGCGCCGGTGCCCTCGTGACCGAAGGCAAGGAATTTCCCGACAATTCTCTGATCGTCGGCTCCCCCGCCAAGGTCGTGCGCACGCTGGACGAGGCGGCGGTGGAGAAACTGCGGCAGTCGGCAGCCCACTATGTGGAGAACGCCAGGCGCTTCAAGGCCGGCCTCAAGCTTCTGGCGGATTGACCGGCCTTCCGTTGAAAAGTGGGAGCCGGCCCGGGGAGGGGCCGGCTCCTGAAACCCGGTCTTGGGACGGGGAGTGGGGGGACTCGACCGGGTTTTCCTGTGAGCCCGGATGCCTGCTTCAGCGCACGCTGGCCACGGCGTCGGCGCGCCCGTCATTGATCGACATCCACACGCCCGAGTTCTGCACCGACTGGCGCTTCAGGTAGGTATAGTCGGTGTCCGACCACGGCAGGACCTTGCCTTCCAGATTGTCGAGGATGAAATCGCCCATGCTGGTGTGCACGGTCAGCACCGCGTGGCCTTCGCCGTTGGGCTGGCGCACCACGGTGATCAGCAGGTTGCCGGCCGGCACGCCGGCTTGCATCAGGCGGCGGCGCTTTTCCAGCACATAGTCCTCGCAATCGCCCTCGCCATTGACCGGATAGGACCACACTTCCTCACGGCCCCAGATTTCCATGTCGGTGCGCGGCAGAACGCTGGCGTTGACGTCGTTGTTGACGGCAATCAGGGTGGCCCACAGCTTGCGGGTCAGTTCGACAGGCGACTTCCGGTTCGTCTTCTGGCGGCATTCCTGCGGCTGGCCCTGGCAGAATTCGTAGTGGCCGACCGGTTGCGTGGTGCGGGCACCGGTCTGCATATAGCTGCCTCCGGCATTGGCGCTTCCCAGCGATGCGATCAGCAGTGTCAGAGCCGCGAAAAGCGGTGCGCCCCAATTGGTGGTCATTATGAAGTCTCCCCGTTTGAGGAGACAATGACAGGTCCGGATTTATTTGACGCAAAATCGCGAAGAAGATATTGAGTAAAACCTAGATCGTTTTAATATAAAACAAGAATAAAATAAAATACAAATTTGATTCAAATTTTATCTTTTTCCAGCCGTCGGCATTGCCGGGCAATGGCTCGCCAAGCGGCGATTTTGCTGCCGGATATCATCGATGGTGGAAACCGGGATAGCGCAGCCAGATGGTATCACCCGTTGCCGCAGGAATGCGGCAGGGCGGGACCAAGGTTTTGGCTGGCGTAACGTGCTAGTTGCGAGGCCGGTTGAATTCGGCGTCCAGTGAATCGGCGCGCTGGAGGACAGCGAACTCGATGGCCACGCCGTCCTCGAAATGGCGCACCACCTGGCCGCGCATGGTTCCGAGCGTGATCTGCACGCCGACGGCGGGCTTCACCGCGATCTCGACGGCCGCGCCCGAAAGCGACAGGTCGATGATGCGGCACGGATACTGGCGCCCATCCACCAGATGCAGGACGGTGACGGGATTGCGCGGCGTCACGCGCTCGTGGCGGCGATCTTCCGGCAGGTCGAGTTCGTGCTTGTTGGCAAGCCAGGTCAACTGCGCCGCCAGTTTCTCGCGTTTGCGTTCGGAGGCCATCACCGTCATGGCGAAGCCGTTCTGGAAGGTGCGCGTCACCACGCCCTCGATGCGGCCGATATGGTCGATATAGGCGATGATCCGTTCGCCGGGCTGCCCGACGCGATCGGCGCGCAGGGCCATGTTGCCGGGAGACATTTCGATGACCTGGCAGGGATGTTCCGAGCGGTCCTCCAGCATGAAGCGTCCGTAGACCTTGACCCGGACACGCTGGAACGCACGTCTTTCGACGTGGGACGGCGCCTGGATCTTCGCCGCTGAATTCATAACCGCCTACACCCCGTTGGCCGTCCCGCCTGTATCGGGCGGATTCTTGCCACAAGTGTTAACCGGGGAAGGTTAACAAGCCGCAAATGGGGACGTAGGGGAAGGTGGCGGCCTATTCCTCGTCGCGGCCGCCATCCAGCACCAGAAGGTGACGGATCCTGCGGGCCCTGCCGTAGCCGGCCAGCGTGCTGGCGGCATCGAGTTCGATCGGGGCAAGTTCGGGGGCGCCGATGGCCGGCCGTTCGGGTGGCGCGGCCTTCTTTGCGTTGGGGTCGACGGTGCGCAGCGCGTCGATCACCGCATCGCCGATCGGGTCGGCGCCCAGCCAGAACGGCCTGTGGGCGGGGGCGGCGACGCCGAGGCAGCGCAGGCTTTCCGGGCCGCCCTCGAGGGGCAGGGCCAGCAATTCGAAGGGAACGGAGCGGCCTGTCCTGCTGATCGCCTCATAGGCGATGAGCGCCACCGAATGCTTGTGGAACACGCTGTCGAGCAGGCGGGAGATGAGTTGCTGGTCCTTCGGGCGCCAGAGGGAAGGGAAGCTGAACCCTTTCAGCTCGCGCCCGTAGGCGGCGCACAGCCGCGTGCCGGCCAGCCGGAAGACGGCCTCGCCCCGCGTGTCTTTTTCGAGGATGAACGTGTCGGCCAGCAGCTTCTTGATATCGGCCGGCTCGATTTCCGTGCGTTTCGGCGCAGAGCGTCCGTCGCGCAGCCGATTCCAATAATGGAACAGTGCGATGGATCCCGCCAGTTTCATGTTCGCTCCGCTCCGTGCAATCTGAAGTCTGATTGTCCCAACGATGAACAGGAGGACATTTCCGTCGACCTACATGCGGTGCGGAGCAGGAACCGTGCCAGCCTTGCGGCGGCTTGTGCACGGATCGAGGCCGTTAAGGTTAACAAAGGGTTTAGATTGCGGCGGCCGCGTTCCTGTGAGACGTTGAAATCATTCCAGAAAGCGGTCTGCCTGCCCAGGGTGCCGGTCTTTCAGTCAAAAGTGTCAGGAGCCGGGGAGGCTCGACCGGCCGTTCGGGGAAGATCCTGAACGGCCTCTTTTTTTTGATTCGATTCGCCCTTTTCCGCGCCCTGATTCGGCGCACAATGGCGATTCACCGTTTGGAAAACGGCCGGACCTCGCCTACATGGCAGCCTTCGAACAGGATGATCCCCGATGAGCGAACCTGACCGCGCGGCCGACCGCTACGACACGCTTGGACGAGCGGTGCCGCGCCGCGAGCCGGTGTTCAACCTGCCGGGCATCGTGCTGCTTCTTCTGGCATTGTGCATCGGCATCCATCTGGTGCGGACCTACATGCTGTCGCCGGATCAGGATTTCGAACTCATCATCCGCACCGCTTTCGTGCCGATCCGCTACTCCGGCGAATATGTGCTGGATGTCTACGCCTTCACCAGCCCCTTCACCTACGCCTTGCTGCACGGCAGCTTCGCGCATCTTGCCGTGAACATGGTGTGGATGGCCGCGTTCGGCTCGCCGCTTGCCAATCGCCTCGGCGCTCTGCGCTTCGCGGTTTTCTTTGCGGTCACCGGCCTGGCGGCGGCATTGTTCTTCTACCTTATCCATCCGCTCGGGCAGGCGCCGCTGGTCGGTGCGTCCGGTTCCATCTCCGGCATGATGGGGGCGGCGGCGCGTTTCGCCTTCCGCATCGACCGCTCGGACGGGAAGGGCGCCTTTGCCGGCGATCCCCTGCCCATGCGCGAGATCGTGCGCTCGCGCGCGGTCATCACCTTCCTGGCCGTGTGGATGGTGATCAACCTTGTCACCGGCCTTGTCGGCATCGTGCCGGGCGAGGAAGCCCAGATCGCCTGGGAGGCCCATATCGGAGGCTTCCTCGCCGGCTTCTTCGGCCTGCGTCTGTTCGAGGCCGGCATGGCGCGCCGCCCCTGAATCTGCGGCGCCGCGGCGCTTGAAAAGCCGACAGCTAGAGCGCACCATGGCTCTGCGAACGTGATGGCCGGTACGAGGCCGGCCAAACGCAGAGGAGGACGCAATGACGGTTAAGGCCATTCTCGCGGAAAAGGGCTATGGCGTTTTCACGCTCGGCCCCAACGAGAAACTTGGCGAGGCGATCCGCCTGCTTGCCGAACATCGGGTGGGCGCACTGGTGGTGACCAATACCGAGGGCAAGATCGTCGGCATCATTTCCGAGCGCGACATCGTGCGCGTGATGGCCTCGCATGGCGCGGCGGCCCTCGACATGGCGGTTCGCGATTCGATGACGCCCAAGGTCAAGATCTGCAACGAGAACCATACGGTCAACGAGATCATGGAGATCATGACGGCCGGGCGCTTCCGCCATCTGCCGGTGGAGAAGGACGGCAAGCTGCACGGCATCATCTCGATCGGCGACGTGGTGAAGCGCCGGATCGAGGATGTCGAACGCGAGGCCGAGCAGATCAAGGCCTATATCGCAACCGCCTGAAGGAAAGCCGCTCCGCCGGTCGGCATGGGCGGAGCGGCTGCATTTCACCTGTTGTCCGGCCGGGACCGCACCAGTTCGAGCCCCCGCCGCGTGATGCGATAGGGGCCGCCATTGGCGGAGGCTATGGCCTTCTTGCGTTTGAGGCTGCGGAACAGTTCAAGCGTAAAGTCCGGGTAGACCCACCCGTCGCGGGTGAGACACCACAGGTCCTCGATCCGTTTGTTCTCGTCTTTTTCGAGTTCGATACGCCCGCCTTGCGCGAGCAGGTGCAGGATGCGCTGTTCGTTGCGCGGTATGTTCATCTTTCAATTCCGGGAAAACCTGGCCTTTCGGCCAACACAAAAATCGCGGCCGCAAGCTATGCGGCGCGAGGCTCTTCGTGGTTTTCGCGCCCTGCCTTCGGTTGGAAGGTCAGGGCTTCACCGGGACTGAGAAGACGTAGACATCAAGGCTCCTGCGGATGGCGCACATATAGCCAAAGCGGATGAAAACCGCCAGAGCCGGCTTTATGCCGGCTTTGCGCTTGTTTGGACGTCCGGTTTGGACTAGCGAAGCGATACGCTCTATACCGGCCGGATACGCAGACGTATTCCGGTCCATCCGAAAAGACGACAGGCCGCACATGACCATCGTAGATACCCGCACGCCCGACCCCAAGCGCCTCATTTCCGGCGCGACCGGAGACTGGGAGATCGTCATAGGCATGGAAGTCCATGCCCAGGTGACCTCGCAGTCGAAGCTGTTTTCGGGGGCCTCGACGGCCTTCGGCGCGGCGCCCAACGCAAATGTGTCGCTGGTCGATGCGGCCATGCCCGGCATGCTGCCGGTCATCAACGAGGAGTGCGTGAAGCAGGCGATCCGCACCGGTCTCGGCCTGAAGGCCCAGATCAACCTGAAGTCGGTGTTCGACCGCAAGAACTATTTCTATCCGGACCTTCCGCAGGGCTATCAGATCTCGCAGTTCAAGCAGCCCATCGTGGGCGAGGGCAAGATCATCGTCTCGGTCGGTCCCGACAAAAAGGGCGAGTTCGAGGACATCGAGATCGGCATCGAGCGCCTGCATCTGGAGCAGGACGCCGGCAAGTCCATGCACGACCAGCATCCGACCATGTCCTATGTCGACCTCAACCGCTCCGGCGTGGCGCTGATGGAGATCGTGTCCAAGCCGGACATGCGCTCGTCGGACGAGGCGAAGGCCTATCTCACCAAGCTGCGCACCATCGTGCGCTATCTCGGCACCTGCGACGGCAACATGGACGAGGGCTCCATGCGCGCCGACGTCAACGTGTCGGTGCGCCGGCCAGGCGAGGGCTTCGGCACGCGCTGCGAGATCAAGAACGTCAACTCCATCCGCTTCGTCGGCCAGGCCATCGAATATGAGGCGCGCCGCCAGATCGCCATTCTGGAGGACGGCGGCAGCATCGATCAGGAAACCCGCCTGTTCGACGCCAACAAGGGCGAGACGCGCTCCATGCGCTCCAAGGAAGAGGCGCATGACTATCGCTACTTCCCCGACCCGGACCTTTTGCCGCTTGAGTTCGACCAGGCCTATGTCGATGCGCTGGCCGCCGACCTGACCGAGCTGCCGGACGACAAGAAGACGCGGTTCGTGGAAAAGCTCGGCCTGTCGGCCTACGACGCCTCCATCCTGGTTTCGGAAAAGGCGATTGCCGACTATTTCGAGCAGGTGACGGCGGGCCGCGACGGCAAGCTGGCCGCCAACTGGGTTATCAACGACTTGCTGGGAGCCTTGAACAAAGCCGGCAAGGACATTGAAGAGACTCCGGTTTCGCCCGATCAGCTCGGCGCCATCCTCGACCTCATCAAGGAAGGCACCATCTCCGGCAAGCTCGCCAAGGACCTGTTCGAGATCGTCTGGAACGAGGGCGGCGATCCGCGCGAGATCGTGGAAAAGCGCGGCATGAAGCAGGTCACCGACACCGGTGCCATCGAGAAGGCGGTGGACGAGGTGATCGCCGCCAACCCGGACAAGGTCGAGCAGGCCCGGGCCAAGCCCACGCTGGCCGGCTGGTTCGTCGGGCAGGTGATGAAGGCGACCGGCGGCAAGGCCAACCCGCAGGCGGTCAACGATCTGGTCAAGGCCAAGCTGGGCATCGAATAGCATGTTCGTGCGCACGGCCGGCGAGCATGACCTTGAAGCGATCAAGGCCCTGCTCGCCGCGACCTGGCACGCGACCTACGATGCGATCTACGGCCCGCGACGGGTGGACGAGATCACCGCCGAATGGCATTCCATGGCCTCGCTCCGGGCGCGGCTGACGCATCCGCATTCGGAATTTCTCGTTGCCGACGACGGCAAGGCGATTGCCGGCATGGCCTTCGCCGCCGCCACCGATGACGGCAAGGTGGTGTGGCTGCGCCAGCTCTATGTGCTGCCGGAAAGGCAGGGCGCGGGCATCGGCACCATGCTGCTGGACGAGGTGGAACAGTGCTTTCCCGAGGCCCGCATGCTCAAGCTCGAGATCGAGCAGGAAAACGCCCCGGCAACAGGCTTCTATCGGGCAAGGGGTTTTGCCGTCGCCGATACCCCGGCGGTGCAGGACGAGGTTTCCATTGTGGTGATGGAAAAGCCGCTCTCCTGAACGCCTGCCGGCCGATCACGTCCGTGCCGCGATCTCCACATTGTCGATGAGGCGGGTGGTGCCGAGCCACGCGGCCGCCAGCAACCGCCCTTCGGTCTCCTCGCGCCATGGCGCGAGCGTTCCGCTTTCGCGCGCCGCCACATAGTCGACGCTCCTGAAGCCAGCTTGCAGCAGCGCCTCGCGTGCCTTGGCTGTCTCCGTTTCGGGGTCGGCCCCGCCGGCGATGGCGGCGGATGCGTTGCGCAGCACCTTGTTCAACTGCCTTGCCACCGCGAGCCCGGTCTCGTCCAGATAGGCATTGCGCGACGACATGGCGAGGCCATGCCCATCGCGCACGGTTGGCGCGCCGACGATCTCGACCGGAATATCGAGGTCGCGGCACAGTTGCCGCACCACGCAAAGCTGCTGGTAGTCCTTTTCGCCGAACACGGCGCAATCGGGCGCGGCTTGCAGAAACAGCTTGGTGACGACGGTGGCCACGCCTTCGAAGAAATGCGGGCGAAAGTCGGTTTCCAGCCCCGCGGACGGACCGCCGACGACCACCTTGGTGGCAAAGCCTTTCGGATAGACCTCCTCCGGCGCGGGCGTGAAGGCGAGTTGCACGCCGACTTCCGCCAGGCGTTCCAGATCGCGCTCCAACTGGCGCGGGTATTTGTCGAGGTCTTCGGTCGGCGCGAATTGCGTCGGGTTCACGAATATGGAGACGATGCAGCGGTCGGCGCGCGACAGCGCCTCGCGCATCAGCGAAAGATGGCCTTCGTGAAGCGCGCCCATGGTCGGAACCATGGCGATGCCGAGGCCCTGCCGGCGCCAGTCCTTCACCTGGGCACGCAGGTCGGCGACGGTGCGGGAAATATGCGGTCCGCCCATGTCAGCCCTTTTCGTCCTGCTTGCTGAACACATGGTCCGGCGTCGGAAAGGCGCGGGCGCGAACCTCTGCGGCGTAGCTCATCGCCGCCTTGGCGACCTCGTTGCGCAGGTCGGCGTATTCCTTGACGAATTTCGGCACGCGGTCGACGGTGAGCCCGACCGCGTCATCGATGACCAGCACCTGCCCGTCGCAGGCCGCACTTGCCCCGATGCCGATGGTCGGGATCGACAGGATGCGGGTAATTTCGGCGGCGACCGGCTCCATGGTGCCCTCGATCACCACCGAAAAAGCGCCGGCCTGCTCCACCGCGCGGGCATCCTCCAGCAGCTTGGCGACACTTTCGTCGGTCTTGCCCTTGATCTTGTAGCCGCCTTCCTTCTCCACCGACTGCGGCTGGAGGCCGATATGGGCCATCACCGGAATGCCGGCTTCGACGATCGCCGCGATGCGGTCGGCCATGTCGGTGCCGCCTTCCAGCTTGACCGCGTGGCAGCCGGTTTCCTCGAACAGCCGCCGGGCCGAGGCCAGCGCCTGCCGGGGCGAATCCTCGTAGCTGCCGGCCGGCATGTCGACCACCACGCAGGCATTGCGCGCCCCGCGCATGACGGCCTTTCCGTGCAGGATCATCATCTCCATGGTCGCGCCGAGCGTGGTGTCATGCCCGTGCAGCACCATGGCGACGCTGTCGCCGACCAGCAGCAGGTCGACATGCGGTTCGAGCAGCCTGGCGATGGGATAGGTGTAGGCGGTGAGGCACACGACCGGCTCGCCGCCCTTGCGGGCACGGATGGCTTCGGTTCTGGCGTGAGATTCGGCCGACAAGACAGGTGCCATTCTCTCCCTCCGGTATTTTGCCGCATGGCCCCGATCGGCAGGCAGCATTAGAAATATGACAGCGGCTTGGCAAGGCGCATTGTGCACTGCACTAGCAAAAGGCTTGCCCAAAACGCTTGTCATTGCCATATGGCGGGGTCATAAGCAGCGGGCAGGCGGTTTTTGCCCGGCGAGGATTGGATGAAGAAGTTTCTCCTGCAGGTTTTCACCTGGTGGAACGGCCAGAACCTGAACACGCGTTTCTACACCTGGCGTGCGGGCACGCGGGTCGGCGAGGACGAGTTCGGCAACGTCTATTACGAGGGCGGCGTCGATTCCGAAGGCCGTACGCGCCGCTGGGTGATCTATAACGGCTATTCGGAAGCCTCGGCCATTCCGCCGGGCTGGAATGGCTGGATCCACCATCGCGTCGACGTGCCGCCGACCAGGGAAGACTACAAGCCGCGCGAATGGCAGAAGCCGTACCAGCCGAATCTCACCGGCACACCGACCGCCTATCGCCCCAAGGGGTCGATCCTGGGCACCGGCCATCGCCCGCAGGTGACCGGCGACTACGACGCCTGGACGCCGGGTTCCTGAACGAATCCGGCTTCCTGAGGCATTTCTTGCCACATTTGGCGTTTAGCTGGTTGCCTCATCCGCAACGCCCGCTAGCCTTTCGAATCATTGCTGGCGCAACAATCGGTGTTTCTGCATGAGGGTAATCGGCCGTAACTGGACCTGCGCGGCGGCCGCTCTGGCCGTGATCGGTGGGCTTTCCGGCGCGTCCTATGCGCAGGACAAGGCCGCCGGCGAGCGCGTCTCCAACGCCGTGGCCGAGTTCGCCGGGCTCGACAAGATCACCGGCCGCATCATCTCCTTCGACGTCTATATCGATGAGACCGTCCAGTTCGGCGCCCTGCAGGTGACGCCGCGCGTCTGCTATGCGCGTCCCGGCGCGGAGGCGCCGAAGACCGATTCCTTCGTCGAGGTCGACGAGATCACGCTGGACCGCAAGATCAGGCGCATCTTCACCGGCTGGATGTTCGCCGAAAGCCCCGGCCTCAATGCCGTCGAGCATGCCGTCTATGACGTGTGGCTGAAGGGCTGCAAGCAGAAGTCGGACGTGCCCGCGCCCGATTCGGCCAAGACGAACTGAAACAGCCGCCGCCTTCCCTCAGATCAGCAGCAGCCCCTTCATCGAGGCGTAGCCCTTCTTGCCGATGATGATGTGGTCGTGGACGATGATGCCGAGCCGCTTGCCGGTCTCCACGATCTCCTTCGTCATGTCGATATCGGCCCGCGAGGGCGTCGGATCGCCCGAGGGATGGTTGTGCACGAGCACGATGGCGGTGGCCGACAGTTCCAGCGCCCGCTTCACCACTTCGCGCGGATAGACCGGCGTGTGGTCGACGGTGCCGGTCTGCTGCACCTCGTCGGCGATGAGGCCGTTTTTCTTGTCGAGGAACAGGATGCGGAACTGTTCGCGCTGCTCGAAGGCCATCGCCGCCTTGCAATAGTCGAGCACCTGCGTCCACGAGGTCAGCACCTCGCGTTCCTTGATCTCGCCCAGCACCATGCGCTGTGCGGCGGCGGCAATCACTTTCAGGTCGAGCGCCACGGCCGGGCCGATGCCCTTGACCTCCTGCAACAGGTTCGTCGGCGCACCCAGCACCTCGGCCAGCGTGCCGAAGCGGGCAAGCAGCGCCTTGGCGACAGGCTTGGTGTCGGCGCGCGGGATGAGGCGGAACAGAAGCAGTTCCAGCAGTTCATAGTCGGGCAGGGCGCCATGGCCGGCGGACTGGAAACGCTCGCGCAACCGGTCGCGATGGCCGAGGTAGTGCGGCTTTTCCACCGCCACACTTTCCTTGCGGGGTGGCGGCATGGGTTGCTCGGCCAGATACCCGCGCAATTCGTCGCTGTTCTTGCTCATACGCCCGCCAAGCCCCCCAACGCATCGCGCATGCCGGCAATGCTGCCGATACTATCGATGTTAGGCTGGCAGGCCCGGCCGGTCGAGCCCCCTGGGTGACAGGGTGAACACCTCGCAGCCGTTCTCGGTCACGCCGACGGTGTGCTCGTACTGGGCTGAAAGGGAGCGGTCGCGGGTGACCGCGGTCCAGCCGTCGGACAGCACCTTCACATGCGGCCGGCCGAGATTGATCATCGGCTCGATGGTGAAGATCATGCCGGGGCGCATCTCCACGCCGTCGCTGACATTGCCGTAGTGCAGGATGTTCGGCGCGTCGTGGAACAGCCGCCCGACGCCGTGGCCGCAGAAATCGCGCACCACGGAGCAGCGCTCGCCCTCGGCGTAGCTCTGGATCGCGGCGCCGATGGCGCCGGTGCGCACGCCGGGCTTCACGGCCGCGATGCCGCGCAGCAGGCACTCATAGGTCACTTCGAGCAGCCGTTCCGCCGCGCGCTTGATGTTGCCCACGGGGTACATGCGGCTGGCGTCGCCATGCCAGCCGTCGACGATGTAGGTAACGTCGATATTGACGATGTCGCCGTCGCGCAGCGGCTTGTCGTCCGGGATGCCGTGGCAGACGACATGGTTGATGGACGTGCAGGTCGACTTGGTGTAGCCGCGATAGTTGAGGGTCGCGGGCAGCGCGCCGTTATCCATGCCGAACTCGAACACGAAGCGGTCGATCGTGTTGGTCGTCACGCCGGGCTGGACGATGTCGGCCAGCGCATCGAGGCACTGGGCCGTCAGATTGCAGGCCTTGCGCATGCCGGCAAAGCCTTCCTCGTTGTAAAGACGGATCTGGCCGGTATTGCGCAGCGGTGCAGTGTCTGCGTCGAGATAGGTTGTCATGGCTTTGGCGACTGGTTTGGGGCGACTGGTTTTGGGGCGACTGGGTTCGGACGATTGGCTTCGAGATTGGTTGACCATCATGTGGCACCGATTTCACTTGGCTTCAACCCGTGCGCGGAAATCGGGCCGCTTTGCGGAACCTCCCGGCGGCGAATCGCATTGGTGACACAATCGAAGTGCAAGGCAGGGCAATTGCGGCGGCCCGTGGGCCGGCCATTGGCACGAAGACCGTTCCGCAGTCGCCCTATTCCGATGAGGCATGCAATGGACAGGCTGCAATTCGCGGTACCGGTGCGCATTTCGCCGTCGGCTGGTGCTCCGGTCGAGGAAATCTACGGCATCGAGCAGGCGCTGGACTTTCTTCAGAACTGGCCGGTGGGCCGGCAGGGGCCGCTTTTCCAGGCGGCGTTCGACGCCTGCTTCGGCGCCAGCGTCGATGTCGTGCCGACCGAGGAGGCGTGCCGGGCCTTGACGGCGTTCTGCCGGGTCAGCGGCCTTCTCGCCCGGGATGCGGCCATGCCGGGAACGAGCGCGGCCGAGGCTTTGCCGCGCTTCAACTGAGCGGGAAAAGCCCGCGCGGAAAGCATCCGTCCGAGGTTCGGCTGAACGCATAAAAATTTAATAAAAACAGATATTTATTTGAATACAATCTCGCTGTTCATATTAATCTTCCAGCGATAGGAATCGAAAACAACCTGCTGTCGGGGCGCATACCGGAAGCAGCAAGATGTCGATTCGCGAGAAACGATTCAGTATCGTCATTGACCCCACCAACCTGTGGACCGTGTGGGATGGCGAAGACGAAACGCCGGCCGTGTTCGGCGACAGGGTGCTGTGCAGCCTTTCGGAAAGCGAGGCGCGCTCGGCCAGCGACGTGCTGAACGCCATCGACGAAAGGCGGCGCTGGCGTCGCCCGCCACCGCCGCCCGAGGGGATACGCATGGAAAATCTGCTCGATCCCGAAGTGATCGCCAAGTTCAAGGCCACCGGCCCCGGCTGGCAGTCTCGCATCAACCAGGTGCTGCGCGCCGCCAAGCTCTGATCATTCGGGATTCGGCAGGGCCGGGGAACCGTCGCCTCGTCAGGTGCGAATGCCGCCGGACGAGGAACTCGCGGTATGCACCCATGGCATGACCGTGCTGATATCCTCCAGGATACGGCAGGACTTGGCGAATCCGACGAAGGCGCTGCGCGCCGCGCTGAGCGGATAGTCGGTCTCGAATGCCTTCTGGCAGGCCCTCAGGGCCGTGGCATGGATCGGTCCGCGCCTGTTCCTGGGCCAGTCGTACAGGAATTCGAGCGCATCCTCGAGGCATGCGATTTCCTGCACGAGGCGGTCGCCATTCTTCACGAAAACGGGACTGTCGAACGTCCTTGTGCTCATCAGGTCCTCCTGAATCCAAAGAGCTTTCGGTTGAAGAAAAAGGCAGGCACCAAGCAGCACCCGCCTACAACAGATATGTTAACCCTATGTGACGCTTTCAAGATTGGCGGGTGTTTCGATCCTGAAGACAAAGAAACGCATCGCGTTCACCAACTGTAAACCATGACAGTTCAAGCATGCCGCCATGGCTGACTTGATTCCTTTCCCGCTTCATTCCCGCACCCGGCTCATCCGTTCCATGGTGGACGACCTCAAGGTCGTGCACGGCCCGGCTGCAAATCTGTTCTGGCGCGAGCGCATCGCCGGCATCGTTGCCGAACTGCGGCGATCCGGGCTGGGCGACGATGCGATCCGCACCGAGATCCTCGGCCTTCAGGATGCCGTCCAGGCCGAGCTTCAGGGCAGCTACATGTGCCAGCGAGACGGCACCGCTTGAAGCCGCGAAGGGCCTCGAGCATTTGCAGCCAGACGGAATCGTCTGGCGTTGCACAAATGCGGCCAAGGAAACCAAGTTGGAGCAGCCGGCCGCGTTCGTTAGAATGCTTGTGCCCTAGCGGCGGGTCGAGCCCGTCATGAAGGGGTCTATGCCATGCGGAACGGTTTTCGCAGGCTCCCGGGCCGAGAGAATGGCCAGCGCCAGCAGGCCGACGAAGGCGGGGGCGAAAAGCACACCCACGCGCGCAAGGCAGATAAGCGTTTCCCAGCGGCGGGGAACCTGTTTTTCGTCACTCTGGCTCATGCTTCCCGATATGGGACAGGAGAGTCAAAGTTCGGTTAATCCGGGGCTGTCGCCGGGCTTCTTGCACAAGTTCCACAAAGTGGCCGGCCGCTCCCGTCGGGCTGCGGGCGCGGTCAGGCCTTCCTGACGAACTCGGTCTTCAGCACCAGGCCCTTGACCTGTCTGGTGTTGGCCTCGATCTCCCCGGCGTTGCCGTTCAGGCGGATGTTCTTCACCAAAGTGCCGCGCTTGATCGTCTCCGAAGTGCCCTTGACCTTGAGGTCCTTGATCAGGGTCACGCTGTCGCCTTCGTTGAGCTGATTGCCGTTGCTGTCGCGAACCACGGTGTCGGTCATGCCTGTTCCTTCTGCAATATCCATGGCAGCCGGGGATGCCCGGCGCGAGGGGAAAATGTCGGGATGGCTCAGAAGTCGTCTTCGCCGACGATGCCGCCTTCGCTTTCCAGCGTGGCGATCCGCCGGACCTCGGACGAATTGAATTTCAGGCGCACGCCCGCGCCGCCGCCGTTTTCGGGAATGAAGCGGATGCCCAGCTTCTCCAGCGCGCTTCTGACCGCCCGCACATTGTTGGGAAGGCCGCTGGCCGGCCCTTCGCTGGATTCCATGCGCCGCAGCGTGGTGACGGAAATGCTGGCCAGCTTCGCGAGCTTCTCCTGCCCCACGCCTGCCAGAACCCTGCCGGCTGCGATCTGCCGACCGCTGACCTGATCCGCTCCGCTCAATTCTGCAACCCGTCTTTCGGAACCCGCCGGTGCCACCATAGCACGGGTGCCTGCCGGATCAATCGATGCGCTTTGGGGAAGGGGTATGAAAGGGCGGCGCTCCCGAAGGAGCATTGCCTGATACCGCCCCCGCAAGCTCGCCCGAAGGTTCGCCGCTCCCCACTAAATCGCATCGCCGGTGCCGGGGTGCCAATGACGAATTGCAAAAGCGTGTTACGCAGGCCAATTGTCGGGCACGCAGCGATGCTGATGCCGGACTTCAGGAATTGTGTAGAACTGCCTGAAAATGCTGGTACGCCCAAGGGGAATCGAACCCCTGTTTCCGCCGTGAAAGGGCGGCGTCCTGACCGCTAGACGATGGGCGCGCTCAGATGAGGGCGGTATATAGTTGGGTTGTGCGAAACGGGCAACCCATCAACCTGCCTTGCGACAACTTTTTTCTCGAAATGATTTCGAGGGGGACCGGATCGGTCAATTCGGCCCCGGAAACCGCGGAACAGGGGCCTATTTGCGCCGGCGGCAGCGCCAGTTCCAGTCCCGCTCGGGGCCGACATCCACATGCACTGAATCGGTGTGACAATAGGTGCCGACGCCGCCGCGGCCCGGCATGGAGCGCAGATAGTTGGCCAGTTCCCACTTGCTGACGCCCGGCATCTGGATATCGGCGGCCGCGCAATACATGTGCAGCGAGTTCTTGGCGCCGCGCGCACGCTTGTTGCGGTTCGGGTCGCGATAGCCGGAGGTGACGACCAGCTTCTTGCCGTAATGGTTCTCGATGGTCTTGAGCACCCGCACCAGCGAGGGCTTGAGACAGGCCACGTCCACGCTTTCGGTCTGCTTCAGGAGGCCGTTGGGGGCGAGGCGCGCGAGGCCGGCGGCCGATGCGACCTGATAGGAGCCGAAGCCTTCGTCCTCGTTGAGGTCGATGTCGCTGTCGTCGTCGACACCGGATTTGCGCTTGATCTCGAACAGGGCGTTCTGGCGGACGCCGGGAAGCGAATCTTCCGAAAACTTGCTGCGGTCGACATTCGCCGAGGCGATGATCGGCTTTGCCGGCTCTGCCGAGGCGAGCGTCACCACCGGCTTGGCGGCGGGCTTGGCCTGCTGCGCGGTCGGCTTTGCCTTCGCGGCCGGCGCGGCTGAGGCCGAAGAGGCTCCGAAGAACGAGGCCAGGAAGCCCTTCTTCTTGGGCGCTTCCGCCTGGGGTGCGGGATCGGTCGCGGTCACGAAGAATTCCGCCGGCTGCTGCTTGTCCGCCTGTGCGGAAGCCGTCTGCACGGCCGGCGCCTCAGGCTTGGTTTCCGGAGCACGGGCGGCCGCCTGCTGGCTTTCGTCCGCGGGGGCCGGTTGCCCCAGCGCCGTGGCCTGTGCCTGCAGCGTGTTCTGGGCCTCTTCATCCACCGCCGCGAGCGCGGTGAGGGAAGCGCCGGGCTTGGCGGCCGGCATGAAGGCCACCTGATCGGGCAATTCGGTGTCGCCCTCCGCGCTCATGAGCTGCTGAGGCTCGGTGGAAACCGCAGCATCCGAATCGGCGGCGAAGGACGGCGTCGAGGTCGAGGCAGACGAAAGCTCAGCGGCATTGTAGCCGGGCATGCCGACGGAGAGTGCCGGGTCGCCGGTCGAGGAGCAGGAAGCAAGGAGGACGGACAGGAGGGCAGCCGTTATGAGACGGCATTCACCTTTTGCGAGGCGCGATCCTGCTGATTTCAAAACAAAACTCCCTTGCTTTCCGTCCGATATCGCATCGACGCAGGCGTTGTGGCGTCAGCGTCGACTTGATCGTGTCCCCCGGTTCGCAAACGGGACCTGTGTCAAATCGGCAACCTTGCTGAGAATTCAGCGACTATCGACAGAATAAGATTACCAGAGAGTTGACGGAGCCATTTCACCCGCTTCGCGCCGGTCGTCAACTCACCAGACATTACAGAATGTTACACACGCACCCGTACGTATGTACCCGGCGCCTCACCCAGAGGCTGAATCTGCTCTCCCGGAACGCGGGCGGCAACGCGCTTGCCGTCCTGTCTTTCGATCCATTTTTGCCAGTGCGGCCACCAAGAGCCCGGCGTTTCCTTGGCCTTGGCGAACCAGGCGTCGAATTCGCCTTGCGGCTTGCCCCCGGTCCAGTACTGGTACTTGTTGAGATGCGGCGGGTTGATCACGCCGGCGATATGGCCGGACCCGGCCATCACATATTCCACGTCGCTGCCGAAGAACCTGCAGCCCAGGAATACCGAGCGCGCCGGGGCGATGTGGTCTTCCTTGGCGGCCAGATTGTAGATGGGAATGGTGATGTCGGAGAGCGAGATTGTCCGCCCCGAAAGCTCCATGCGTCCGGCCGAGAGCGTGTTCTCCAGATAGCAGTTGCGCAGATAGAAGGAGTGGTTGGCCGCCGTCATGCGCGTGGAGTCGGCGTTCCAGTAGAGCAGGTCGAAGGGCAGGGGATCCTTGCCGCGCATATAGTTGTTGACGACATAGGGCCAGATGAGGTCGCTGGAGCGCAGCATGTTGAAGGCCGTCGCCATGCGCGTGCCGTCCAGATAGCCCTTTTCCCGCATGGCGCGCTCCAGCGCGCTGACCTGGTCCTCGTCGACGAACACCTTGAGGTCGCCCGCATAGGTGAAGTCGACCTGCGTGGTGAAGAAGGTGACCGAGCGCACGCGATCGTCGCCCTCCTGCGCCAGCAGCGCGAGCGCGGCCGCCAGCAGCGTGCCGCCCACGCAATAGCCGATGGCATTGACCTCGCGCTCCCCCGTCGCCTTCTCGACCGTGTCGAGCCCGTATTGCAGGCCCTCGCGGATATAGGCTTCCCAGCTCTTGGCGCCGTGGCGCTCGTCGGGGTTCACCCAGGAGATGACGAACACGGTGTGACCCTGCTCGATCGCCCAGCGGATGAAGGATTTCTCCGGGTTGAGGTCGAGGATGTAGAACTTGTTGATCCATGGCGGGCAGATCAGCAGGGGCCGCTTCAGCACTTTCTCCGTCGTGGGCGAATACTGGATGATCTCGGCCACGTCGCTGCGGCCCACCACCTTGCCGGGGGTCACGGCGATGTTCTCGCCGATCGAGAAGCGGGTATAGTCGGACTGCCGGAGCTTCAGCTCGCCCTTGCCGGCGGCGATGTCCTCGGCCAGCATCTTCATGCCCCGCACCAGGTTTTCGCCGTGGGAGGCCATGGTTTCGCGGAACAGCTCGGGATTGGTGAACAGGAAATTCGACGGCGACATCGCCGCCGACACCTGCTTCACGTAGAAATTGGCCTTCTGCCTCGTGTGCTCGTCCAGCCCCTCGGTCTGCTCCACCAGGTCCGAGGCCCATTTCGAGGTCACCAGATAGGTCTGCTTGAGGAAGTCGAAGAAGGCGTTGCGGCCCCACTCGGGATCCTGGAAGCGCTTGTCGCCGCGCTCGGGCTTCACGGCATCTTCAACCGGCGCGGCGTCGGGTGCCGTGTTTAGACGCTGGATGGCTCGGGTCCACACATTCATATAGGCGGCGAACAGCCGCGTTTGCGCTTCCAGCGCCCGTTGCGGCTCGGACAGCCAGTATTCGGCGAGCCGCGAGAAGGTCTTCACCATGTCGGCCATCGGCTCGGCGATATGATCGCGCAACTCGCCTTTTTCGCGCGGCTCCACCCAGGCGGATGCGGCCTTGCCGGCCTGCTCGATCATGCGGGCCAGATTTATGGCGAAAAGCTCCGGGTCCTTCACCAGATATTGGTCGATGGAGGAGTGGGCGTCACTTTCGCCTTTGCCTTGGCCCGCTTTTTCGGACATGGTCGCGCAATTCCTCCCTGGCCCTTACGGTTGACATGCTATCATGAGTGAGCGGATAGGGTCCAACACGGTCTATTCCGGATTTCACGGATTCAAGATGACAACTGGTATCGAAAAAGCGGCGGATTTGAGCGCAAAATTCTCCTTCACGATGGCCGCCGCCGCGATGCTGCTGGCGCTTTCGGCCTGCGCCGGCGGGCCGGCCGTCGACAGCCAGTCGTCCGCGTCTTCCGTCGCCGCCGGCAATGTGGTCGGTCCGCGCGATACCGGGACCTTCCCCAACCTCAATATCAAGCCGGGACAGGCGGCGCCGCAATTCACCGATAGCGAGGCGAAAGCCAAGCTCGCGGCGCTCGAGGCCGACCGCAGGACAGCCCAGAATCCGGGACGCACGGCGGGTGCTCGAAACGACAGCGCGGCCCTGCGCAAGCTTGGCGCCACCCACGCCAAGGACGCTCTCAGGGAGATCGAAGGCAAGTGCGATCCCGCCCTCGACCCGACCTGCAAATAGGGTTATACCGCGCCACCTGAATTTTACGGTTTGCGATCGCTGGAATTGCCATGGAAGAGTTTCACAAGGTTCGCCGCCTTCCGCCTTACGTGTTCGAGCAGGTCAACCGTCTGAAGGCCGCCGCCCGGGCGCGTGGCGCCGACATCGTCGACCTTGGCATGGGCAATCCGGACCTGCCGACGCCGAAGGCGATCGTCGACAAGCTGTGCGAAGTGGTGCGCGACCCGCGCACCCATCGCTATTCCTCCTCGCGCGGCATTCCCGGCCTGCGCCGGGCACAGGCCAATTATTATGCGCGCCGCTTCGGCGTGAAGCTCGATCCCGACACCCAGGTGGTCGCCACGCTCGGCTCCAAGGAAGGCTTCGCCAACATGGCGCAGGCCATCACCGCGCCCGGCGACGTGGTGCTGTGCCCGGATCCGACCTATCCGATTCACGCCTTCGGCTTCATCATGTCCGGCGGCGTCATCCGCTCCATGCAGGTGGAGCCCGATGACGGTTTCATCCCGGCGCTGGAGCGGGGCGTGCGCCACTCGATCCCCAAGCCGCTGGCGCTGATCCTCAACTATCCGTCGAACCCGACGGCGCTGGTCGCCTCGCTCGACTTCTACAAGGACGTGGTCGCCTTCGCGAAGAAGAACGACATCATCATCCTTTCCGACCTCGCCTATTCGGAGATCTATTTCGACGGCAACCCGCCGCCTTCGGTGCTGGAAGTGCCGGGCGCGATGGATTGCGCGGTCGAGTTCACCTCCATGTCGAAGACCTTCTCCATGCCCGGCTGGCGCATGGGCTTCGCGGTCGGCAACGAGAGGCTGATCGCGGCGCTGACGCGGGTGAAGTCCTATCTCGACTATGGTGCCTTCACCCCGATCCAGGTCGCGGCGACGGCGGCGCTGAACGGCGATGGCGCCGACATCGCCGAAGTGCGCGAGGTCTACCGCAAGCGCCGCGACGTGATGGTGGATTCCTTCACCCGCGCCGGCTGGACCGTGCCGGCCCCGGCGGCCACCATGTTCGCCTGGGCGCCGATCCCGGAGCAGTTCCGCCATCTCGGCTCGCTGGAATTTTCCAAGCTGCTGATCGAGCATGCCGACGTGGCCGTCGCGCCCGGCGTCGGCTTCGGCGAGCATGGCGACGACTATGTGCGCATCGCGCTGGTCGAGAACGAGCATCGCATCCGCCAGGCGGCGCGCAACATCAAGCGCTTCCTCTCCACGGATGCGGCGCAACTCCACAATGTGGTTCCGCTTTCGGCCAACCGCTGACAGCCCCGCCGCATTTTACATTTTTTGAAGAAGGGACTGAGCCTCTCATGGCTGAAGCATTGCGCGTTGGAATAGCCGGCCTTGGCACCGTGGGTGCCTCGGTCGCACGGGTTCTGGCGGAAAAGGCCGCCGAACTCACCCGCCAGTGCGGCCGTGAAATTACCGTGACCGCCGTTTCGGCGCGCGATGCGACCCGCGACCGGGGCATCGATCTTTCCGCCGCCAAATGGTTCGACGATCCGGTGGAACTGGCGCGCAGCGCCGACATCGACGTGTTCGTCGAGCTGATCGGCGGCGAGGATGGCCCGGCCCGGGCCAGCGTGATCGCCGCGCTGGAAGCCGGCCGCCATGTGGTCACCGCCAACAAGGCGCTGCTTTCCCGCCATGGCGTGGCGCTGGCGGAGATCGCGGAAGAGAAGGGCATCCTGCTCAACTACGAGGCGGCGGTGGCCGGCGGCATCCCGGTCATCAAGACCATGCGCGAGGCTATGGCCGGCAATACGATCAGCCGCGTGTTCGGCATCCTCAACGGCACCTGCAACTACATCCTCACCCGCATGGAGGCCGAGGGCCTGTCCTTCGAGGACTGCCTGAAGGATGCGCAGCGGCTGGGCTATGCCGAGGCCGACCCGACCTTCGACATCGAAGGCAACGATACGGCGCACAAGCTCTCCATCCTTACCAGCCTTGCCTTCGGCAGCCGCATCGCTCCCGACGACATCTATCTGGAAGGCATATCGAACATCACCCAGGCCGACATCCGCGCCGCCAGCGAGCTGGGCTACCGCATCAAGCTGCTGGGCGTCGCCTTGCGCACCGAAAGCGGCATCGAGCAGCGCGTGCACCCGACGATGGTGCCGACGGCTTCCGTCATCGCGCAGGTGCATGGCGTGACGAACGCGGTTGCCATCGAGACCGACATTCTGGGTGAATTGCTGCTGTCCGGCCCCGGGGCCGGCGGCAACGCGACGGCCTCCGCGGTTGTCGGCGACATCGCCGATATCGCCAAGAGCCGCCCCGGTTTCCAGCACGGGCCGGTCTTCGGTCGGCCGGCGAAGGAATTGCAGCCCTACAAGAAGGCGCGCATGCGCTCCCACGCCGGCGGCTACTTCATCCGCCTCACGGTCCACGACCGCGTTGGCGTGTTCGCCGCCGTCGCCAGGCGCATGGCCGAGAGCGAGATTTCGCTGGAATCCATCGTCCAGCACGCCAATGGCGCCAACCCTGAAACCCAGAAGACCGTGATCCTCGTGACCCACGAGACCTCGGAAGCGGCGGTCCGCAAGGCGGTCGAAGGCATCACGCAGGATGGCCATCTGGTCGACAAGCCGCAGGTCATCCGGATCGAACGAGCCGAATAGGGCAATTCCGGCACATGTGCGGCGCGGTTGCGTCCGGAATTGCGTCAAAATGGATAGTTAGAGTGTCTTCGCGATTCGAAGAAAAGCGGAAATACTCTGATCTACTTTCAATCGATTGATATTGTTGATTTTTTGTCGAGGGCCGCGGCGGGGCTTGCCGTTGCCATGCGCCTTTGACAAAAGAGGATGACGCTCCGGGATGGAGCACGGCAAAAGGGATTGAGCAAGATCATGAATGCGGCAGACAAGATCAGCGCGGGCCTCGACCGGGTTCTGACCATGGAACTGGTGCGCGTTACCGAGCGCGCGGCGGTGGCAGCCGCCCGCCTGCGTGGACGCGGTGACGAGAAGGCCGCCGATCAGGTCGCCGTCGATGCCATGCGCACCGAACTGAACCGCCTCGCCATCAAGGGCACGGTGGTGATCGGTGAGGGCGAGCGCGACGAGGCGCCGATGCTGTACATCGGCGAGGAGGTCGGCACCGGCAAGGGGCCGGCGGTGGACATCGCGCTTGATCCGCTGGAAGGCACCACCATCTGCGCCAAGAACCTGCCCAATGCGCTGGCCGTGGTGGCGCTGGCCGAGAAGGGCAGCCTGCTCAACGCGCCGGACGTCTACATGGACAAAATCGCCATCGGTCCCGGCTATGCCGCCGACGTCATCGACATCGATGCGCCGCCGGCCGAGAATATCGCCCGCCTTGCCAAGGCCAAGGGTGTGCCGGTCGGCGAGGTGACCGCCTGTATCCTCGACCGCCCGCGCCATGCCAGGCTGATCGAGGCCGTGCGCGGCACGGGCGCCGCCATCCGCCTCATCGGCGACGGCGACGTGGCCGGCGTCATCCACACCACCGATCCGGAGGAAACCGGCATCGACATCTATATGGGCATCGGCGGCGCGCCCGAGGGCGTGCTGGCGGCGGCGGCACTGCGCTGCACCGGCGGCCAGATGCAGGGTCGCCTCATCCTCGATACGCCGGAGAAGATCGAGCGCGCGGCGCGCATGGGTGTCAGCGATCCGAACAAGGCCTATCGCGCAGACGAGATGGCGCGCGGCGACGTGCTGTTCGCCGCCACCGGCGTCACCGACGGCAACATGCTGTCGGGCGTGAAGTTCGGCCGCAACTTCATCACCACGCATACCATCGTGCTGCGTTCGTCCTCGCGTACCGTGCGCGAGATCAAGGCGCGCCATCAGGACCTGGACAAGTTCTGAGCCCGGTGCTGAAGCTGTCGGCCTATGGTTTCGTGACCCGCAAGGGGTGCGAGCGATAATGGCCGACAAGCGTCTCTTCCTCGATGTCCGGCGCTCGGCGACTGGCATCTTCTGGGAGCACAGGCTCACCGATCGCCAGGACATGATTGCGCTGGCGATCGCGCAGGGCCACGGCGTGCCCGATATCGTGGCGCGCGTGCTGGCCGGGCGCGGCGTGCAGACGGCGGATGCGGCGCGCTTTCTCGATCCCACCATCCGCGACCTGCTGCCCGACCCGGCTTCGCTGACCGACATGGAGCGGGCGGCGAGCCGCATGGCCGACGCCGTCACGCGCAAGGAGAAGGTGGCGATCTTCGGCGACTACGATGTCGACGGCGCCGCTTCCTCGGCCCTGCTCAAGCGCTTCCTCGCCCATTTCGGGGTCGAGTCCGAAATCTACATTCCCGACCGCATTTTTGAAGGCTACGGCCCCAACCCCGACGCCATGCGG
Source organism: Aquamicrobium terrae (assembly GCF_040545735.1). Classification (GTDB taxonomy): domain Bacteria; phylum Pseudomonadota; class Alphaproteobacteria; order Rhizobiales; family Rhizobiaceae; genus Mesorhizobium; species Mesorhizobium terrae_A. Next base: position 121,249 of record NZ_JBEPML010000002.1, on the reverse strand, counting down.
GAACTGGTGTCGCGCGGTGCCTCGCTGATCGTGACGGTGGACTGCGGCACCAATTCCGCCTCATCCATCGAGGCGGCGAGGGAGGCGGGCGCGGAGGTGGTGGTGCTCGACCATCATCAGGTGGGCGGAGCGCTGCCGCCGGACACGGCGGTCGTCAACCCGAACCGCGAGGACGACCTGTCGGGACAGGGGCATCTGTGTGCCGCCGGCGTTGTGTTCCTGACGCTGGTGCAGACCGCGAAACTGTTGCGCGCCCGCATGCCGGGAAGCAGCCAGCCGGACCTGCTCGGCTTGCTCGATCTGGTGGCGCTGGCCACGGTCTGCGATGTGGTGCCGCTCGTCGGCGTCAACCGCGCCTTCGTGGTGAAGGGATTGCAGGTCATGCGCCGGCAGTCGAATGCCGGGCTCGCCGCGCTGGCGCAGGCCGCGCGCATCGGCGAGCCGATCAACGCCTTCCATCTCGCCTTCCTCATCGGCCCACGCATCAATGCCGGCGGGCGCATCGGCGATGCCGCGCTGGGCAGCCGGTTGCTGGCGACCGACGATCCGGTCGAGGCGCAGGCGATCGCCGAGACGCTCGATCGCCTCAACCAGGAACGGCAGGCCATGGAAACCGTGATGCTGGCCGAGGCGCGCGCCGAGGCCGACGCCGAGCTTGCCGGCGGCAACGGGCCGGCGGTGCTGGTCACCGCCAATCCGGCCTGGCATCCGGGCATTGTCGGCCTTCTCGCCTCGCGGCTGAAGGACCATGCGCGGCGGCCGGCCTTCGCCATTGCCTTCAACGCGAACGGCATCGGCAGCGGTTCCGGGCGTTCCGTTCCGGGTTTCGATCTCGGCCGCATGGTGCGCGAGGCGGTGGAGGCAGGTTTGCTGGTCAAGGGCGGCGGCCACGCCATGGCGGCCGGCATCACCGTGGAACAGGGGAAGCTCGGCGCGCTGCGGGCCTTCTTCGAGGAGCGCGCGGCCGCCGATGTGTTCCGTCTGCAGGATCAGGAAAGCCTGCTCATCGACGGCGCGCTCGCAGCTGAGGGCGTGTCGCTGCAACTGCTGGATACGCTTGAGAAGGCCGGGCCCTACGGAACCGGCCATGTCGCGCCGGTCTTCGCCCTGCCGCGCCATCGCCTGGTCGATGCGCGTCTGGTCGGGGCCAATCACATCAGGGCCGAACTGCGCTCGGAAAGTGGCGGCCGCATCCAGGGCATCGCCTTCCGGGCGGCCGACACCGCGCTCGGCGACTTCCTGTTCAAGAGCCGTGGCGCGACGATCCACGCGGCCGGTTCGCTGTCATCGAATTATTGGAACGGCAATCGCAGCGCCCAGTTCAGGATCGTGGACGCCGCTCCGGCCTAGCCTTTAAGAAGTTCGCTCATCTTCAGGATGAGATCGGCCTGCCTGCCGACCGAAAGCTTGTTGAAGATTATCTTCAGCCGCGACCGCGCCGTCTCGTAGGTGATCCGTTCCGTTTCCGCCGCGGATCGCAGTTTGTTTCCTTCCCAGATCAGCAAGGCAAGCCGGACTTCCGCTTTCGTCAGTCCGTAATCGCGGGTCAAGATGTCTTCTATCGACGGCCTCTGTATCGGGTTGACCTCGATCGAGAGAAGGACGTCGCCCCGGGAGGCCATGTCGCGGGCGATGGTTCGAAGCGGGACGATCCTGACCGTAGCCGTGTCTGCCGGGTTCGCCGGATTGGCAACGGTCAGACTCATATTGATCTGCTCACCCACGGCGGCCATGGCAACCAGAAAGCCGAACCCGTCGGTATCTCCGCAAAGAGGCGCAAGACGTCCGTTCCTGCTGCCGAAGAAGCGGCCGACCATGGCATTGAAACTGGCCGAGTAGTGGCAAGGCCGCGCATGGCCGTCGAGCCAGGCCCAGGCGGTTTTCTCGGTGCTCAGCGAATCCACCAGGCCGGTCGTCACCGCCTTTTGCGCGCGAATGGCATAGCTGAGGGCCGTGTTCGTCATTTCGATGAAGCGCGCAACGTCATCGAGTTCGGCTCCCAGAAAGGCTCCGCGGCGTTTGCTCCGCTCCATGCTGAGAACGAGGAACGAATCTCTGTCGATGGGAATGAACGAACCGGCGTAGTGAACGCAGTCGAACCTGATTGCGAATTCCTGCTCGAACGGCTCGCGCGCGATCTCATCCGGCGAAAAAAGGCGCCAGTCGGTCAGTATGCCGACCTGGCCGGATCGCGCGTGATGCAGGCCGCGAAGCATGCGTGGGTTGCGCTCGTGCCAGTTGTCGGCCACGACCTTTTCCAGGATTTCCCTGCTTCCGGAGGACGTATAGGGCTGTGTGTTGTCGGGGCTGACCAGATAGGCGAACACATGGTCGGCGCGGAAGCTGGATGCGACAGATCGCAAGGCCTGCGACCATTGTCCCGGAGCCTGCACCGCCTCAAGCAGCGACCCGAGAGCCTCCTGGTGATCTGCCCCCATCGTTTTCCCCTGAACGATGATTCCGCGCCGCCTACCGTTACACGCTTCTTGCGGATTTTGAAGATGCTACCGCCTTCTCCGCAGCCGTGCGCGAAACCGCACCTGCGGCTGGGGTCCCCAATTGGGGGTTGCGGGCTTTCCACCCGTTTCTAGATTGCGCCGCATCTGGACGTCGTGGGCAGGGGGCTCATGTCGCGTCCGTCAAAGCACATGATGCGGGGGCTGATGCGTTTGCGGATAGTTTTGTTCGGGGTTTGCTCGCTGGCGGCCGGATGCGCTGCGCCCGAAACCAAGGTGCTCGACCCCTATCAGCTTGCGGACGGCTCGCGATATCAGGATGTGGTGACGATCGGTGCGGATAAATCGGGGGCCAGCCCGGTGGTCACCGACATCAAGACTTTCCGTCTGGGCAATGGGAAGAACCGGGACAGTCGGCTCGTGTCGCAGGCCACCGGCTCGTCGCCGGGCATGACTGCGGTCGTCGGCGGCGCGATCGCGAACGGTACGGCCACGGGAATAACCGCCGGCCTTATCAGCTATGCGTCACGTTCCAGGACCACCGTCAATGTGGACGGAAAAAAATCCCTAACGGATGTTCAATGCTCGGAATTGTCTGAAGCCGAGCGTTTGCAGATCCAGAAGTGCATATGCGAGATCAGCAGCTTCAATCCCGGCTGTGAGAATGCCGGAGGGTCCGGCAATCCTCCGCCTTTTGGCGGGTGATTTCAGACAAGCACGCTTTGCAGCCGCTTCAGCTCCGCCGCATGGGCCAGGGTGGTCTCGTAGCCGAGATGGATCGCCTCTCCGGCGCGGTGGAATTCGGTAAGGCCGATGTGGCCGAGCTTGGGGTGCAGCGAAAAATCCGGAGGATCGCCGGCCAGCCGCGCCCGCGAAATGCGGTCCTGAATGATGTTGAACGCTTCCACCATCACGCCGGTGATGCCGAGCCGGGCGTCGTGCGCCGAGTGCTGCCTGGACAGGACAGGAAGCATGGCCTGTTCGCCCTGCAACCTATCGTCCCCGGACTCGCCCGCACTGTGGCGGATGACGGCGGCCCGGCCGAAATTGTCGGAGCTGAGATTGACGGCGACCACCGCCGGCTGTTCCTGCGCCCGGCATACCGAAACCGGAACCGGATTGACCAGCGCGCCGTCGACCAGCATGCGCCCGTTGCAGTTGACCGGCTCGAACACGCCCGGCAGCGCATAGGAGGCGCGCATGGCGGTGATCAGCGAGCCCTTGGTGAGCCATATCTCATGCCCGGTATGGATTTCGGAGGCGACGCTGACGAAGGGCTTGGGCAGGTCCTCGAAACGGGTGCCATCGAGATGCTCGCGCAGCCGCGCATCGAGCTTGAGGCCGCCGAACAGGCCGCTGCCGCGCAGGGTGATGTCGAGCAGGCCGAAGATACGCCGCCGCGTCAGGCTGCGGGCGAAATCCTCGAGCTCGTCGAGCTTGCCGGCCAGATAGCAGCCGCCGACCAGCGCCCCGATGGAGGTGCCCGCGATCATGGAAATCTCGACGCCGGCCTCGTCCAGCGCGCGCAGCACGCCGATATGAGCCCAGCCGCGGGCGCAGCCGCCGCCCAGTGCAAGCGCAATGCCCTTGTTCGGGGCAGGGGCGGGCTCGACCGTGCTGGTTGCCGAAGAAAGCCCGTTTGCTTCCCGGACATCTGGCCTGCCGCGCAATGACGCCCATTCGAGCATCACGATCTCCCTTGTCCCAGTTTCAGTCTAGAGCCGTCCCGTATCGAAAAGGTGAATCAGTTTAAGGGCAAGTTTCCGAGTGGGTTAGTCAGACTTTAGATAGATGGCCTTTGCATCGAACAGCGGGGTACTTCCATCACCGGAAAGGATGGCCTTCCCGTCGCGAAGCTCCACCATTCGATAAAAACAGGAACGCCTGCCTGTGTGGCAGGTTGCATCATGGCCTGCGACCTTAACGCGCAGCCACACCGCATCCTGGTCGCAGTCCGTGCGCAGTTCGACGACGTGCTGCATGTTGCCGGAGGTTTCGCCCTTCTTCCACAGCGCCTTGCGCGAGCGTGACCAGTAGTGTGCGATGCCGGTTTCGAGCGTCAGCGCCAGCGCCTCCTCGTTCATATGCGCCACCATCAAAAGCATGCCGTCGGCGGCATCGGTGACCACCGCCGTGACAAGGCCATTGGCATCGAAACGTGGCGTGAAGGCGGCGCCTTCCTGTTCGAGGGCCTGCTTGTCGGCAGGGGCAGGGGCGAAGGTCAGCGCCGTCACGGCTGCTCTCCTTGGGTATTGGACCGGTGAAGGCGGCGGGGCGCGCTCAGCGCACCAGGCCGCCGCGTACCATGGTCATGAAACGGATCTGCTCGTCCGCATTGTCGCTGAAGGTGCCTGTGAAGGTCGAGGTCAGCGTGGTCGAGCCCTGCTTGCGAATGCCGCGCATGGCCATGCACATATGCTCGGCCTCGATCAGCACCGCCACGCCGCGCGGATTGAGCACGTCCTGGATGACGTTGGCGATCTGCGCCGTCATGGCCTCCTGCGTCTGCAGGCGGTGGGCGAAGATGTCGACGACGCGGGCGATCTTGGACAGGCCGACGACCTTGCCGTCCGGCAGGTAGCCGACATGGGCCTTGCCGATGATCGGCACCATGTGGTGCTCGCAATGTGAGTGGAACTGGATGTCGCGCACCAGCACGAGATCGTCATAGCCGGCGACTTCCTCGAAAGTGCGGCCAAGTTCCTCGGCCGGGCACATGTCGTAGCCGTTGAACATTTCGAGGAACGCCTTGGCGACGCGCTTCGGCGTGTCGACCAGGCCTTCGCGATCCGGATTGTCGCCGGTCCAGCGCAACAGCGTGCGCACGGCGGTTTCCACCTCCTGCTGGCTCGGCCGGTCGGTGACGGGCTTTTCCATATACGCGGAGGCGGGCATGATCTTCTTGATGACGGCGTCCATAAAGGCGTCTCCCGTAGTTCCCCTCGATGGAGGAACGAGTTGAACGGACCACTGCCTATTACGGGATCGCGAAACGGCCCGAATGCGGCGTGACTGGGGTTCCGGCGACATAGACGCGCAATGGTGCCTTGCCGTTCCCGAAACATCACCATTATATATTGGTCGGGCGCTGCGATTGAAAGTGCGGAAGCGGCAATCGCTGTTCGCCAGACGGCGACGGACCGGAAAATTATGATCGACGACGTCTACAACAGGAAAATTCTGGCCTTCGCGGGAAATATCGAGCGGATCGGCCGGCTGGACAAGCCCGATGCGAGCGCCAAGGCGCATTCGAAGCTGTGCGGCTCCACCGTCACCGTCGATCTCGCCATGCAGGACGGTATCGTCACTGATTACGCGCAGGACGTGAAGGCCTGTGCGCTTGGGCAGGCCTCGTCGTCGATCATGGCGCAGCACGTCGTCGGCGCCAGCGCGCAGGAACTGCGGGACGTGCGCGAGACCATGCTGAAGATGCTGAAGGAAAACGGCGCGCCGCCACAGGGCAGGTTCGACGACCTGAAATATCTGGAGCCGGTGCGCGACTACAAGGCCCGCCACGCCTCAACCATGCTGGTGTTCGACGCGGTGGTCGATTGCATCGACCAGATCGAGAAGACCAAGGCCGAAAAAGCCGCGTGATCGGCCCGGCCGTAAAGACCCCTCAACTGTCCGCCAGCAGGTCGCGCACCATGGGAATGACGCGGGTGCCGTAGAGCTCGATCGAGCGCATCATCTTCCCATGCTCCATCGGCCCCGACGAGTATTTCAGGTCGAAGCGCGCAGCATCAAGCGCCTTCACCGTGGCGGCGATCTTCTTCGCCACGGTTTCCGGCGAGCCGACATAGAGCGAGCCCATGTCCGCCTCGGAATTGAAGGCCGTGATCGAGACGGGACCCCAGCCGCGCTCGCCGCCGATGCGGTCGTGCATCTTCTTGTAGCTCGGCCAAAGCTCCTCGCGCGCCTGCTCGTCGGTCTCCGCGATATGGCCGGGCGAATGCACGCCGATCGGCAGGGTGGGAGCCCCCAGTTGCGCCAGCGCGTCGCGGTAGAGATCCGCATAAGGCTTGAAGCGCTTAGGGTCGCCGCCGATGATGGCGAGCATCAGCGGCAGGTGATAGCGCGCCGCGCGGATCACCGATTCCGGGCTGCCGCCGACGCCGATCCAGGTCTTGAGCGTGCCGTTCTCGATCGGCGGATAGACGCGCTGGTCGGCAAGCGGCGGGCGCACCGACCCCTGCCAGGTCACCGGGCCATTTTTCAGCAGGGCGGCAAACAGGTCGAGCTTTTCGGTGAACAGGGTCTCGTAGTCGGAGAGCTTGAATCCGAACAGCGGGAAGGACTCGGTGAACGATCCGCGCCCGAGGATGACCTCGGCCCGGCCGTTCGAGATCGCATCGACGGTCGAGAAACGCTGGAACACGCGGATCGGGTCGTCCGAACTCAGCACCGTGACGGCGGAGCCCAGCTTGATGCGCTCCGTGCGCGCGGCAATGCCCGCCAGCACCACTTCCGGCGCCGAAACGGCGAAATCGTCGCGATGGTGCTCGCCGACGCCGATGAAATCCACGCTTACCTGGTCCGCCAGCACGGCCTGGTCGATGAGGTTGCGGACCACCTGCGCCTGCGGCAGCAACTTGCCGTCCGGGCCGAGCGTGACGTCGCCGAAGGTGTCCAGTCCAAGTTCGATGGTGTCGGGCATGTCAGCCTCCTGTCCGGCAACGCACCGGGGCGATGGTTGGGCACCCCTGTCGCCCGGCGGTCGGGGATCGCCGGCGCCATGATCCGGGATTGTGGCGGGATGCGTGTTGAACCGAAAGATAGAGCGGGCGAAGCGTCTGTTCAAACCGAAGCATTCGGCGACGCACTGTTCACGCCTGCTTGACGCGGCGGATCGGCCGCATTGCAATCGGCGCACCGAGATCGCATCTGTGGGCGAGGAAGCAGGGCAGAGCCACGAAACGGGACAGGAGCGTGACGCACCGGCATTCACATGCGCCGCAGCACCCCCGGAGAGGGCGCAACTGGTCCGGCCCGTGGCGCAGGACGCCGGGCCGCGTGTTCGGCACGTCTGTGGTGCGGCTCTATCAGCTCACCCTGTCCGGCTTCGTCGGCAACACCTGCCGGCACCTGCCGACCTGTTCGGAATATGCCTACGAGGCGATAGCCCGCCACGGCCTGTGGGCAGGCGGCTGGATGGGCCTGTTCCGGTTCCTGCGCTGCGGGCCGGGCGGCACGCACGGCATCGACAATGTGCCGGAACAGCTCGCCCCGCGTTTCCGCTGGTTCCTGCCCTGGCGGTATCGGGAGATCGGCGCAAAGCGTCGCGGTGCTGCCTCCTGATGCGGCCATGGCTTTACGGCCGTGGCTGCGCCGATTATGACACCGCTGCCGCCGGACGCATCCGGCATCAACCCACCCGCGCTCGTTTGCGGGACTGGATAGGAGAACACCTGTGTCGAATTCCGTTTCCCTCACATTTCCCGATGGTTCGTCTCGCGACTATGATGCCGCGACGACCGGCGCCGCACTTGCCGAATCCATCTCCAAGTCGCTGGCCAAGAAGGCGGTCGCCTACACGTTCGACGGCGCCTTGCGCGATCTGTCCGACCCGCTGGGCGGTTCCGGCAAGGTCGAGATCGTCACCCGCGACGATCCGCGCGCTCTAGAGCTGATCCGCCATGATGCCGCGCATGTGCTGGCCGAGGCGGTGCAGGAACTGTGGCCCGGCACGCAGGTGACCATCGGTCCGGTGATCGAGAACGGTTTCTATTACGACTTCGCCCGCAACGAACCCTTCACGCCGGAGGATTTCCCCGCCATCGAGAAGAAGATGCGCGAGATCGTCCAGCGCAACAAACCCTTCACCAAGGAAGTGTGGTCGCGCGACAAGGCCAAGCAGGTGTTCCGCGACAAGGGCGAGGCCTACAAGGTCGAACTGGTCGAGGCGATCCCGGAGGATCAGGACCTCAAGATCTATTATCAGGGCGACTGGTTCGACCTGTGCCGTGGCCCGCATATGGCTTCCACCGGCCAGATCGGCAGCGCCTTCAAGCTGATGAAGGTGGCCGGCGCCTATTGGCGCGGCGATGCCAACAACCCGATGCTGACGCGCATCTACGGCACCGCCTGGGCGACGCAGGAACAGCTCGACCAGTATCTGCACATGCTGGAGGAGGCCGAGAAGCGCGACCATCGCCGCTTGGGGCGTGAGATGGACCTCTTCCACTTCCAGGAGGAGGGGCCGGGCGTCGTCTTCTGGCACGCCAAGGGCTGGAAGATGTTCCAGAACCTCATTGCCTATATGCGCCGCCGCCTCGGCGACGACTACCAGGAGGTGAATGCGCCGCAGGTGCTGGACAAGAGCCTGTGGGAGACATCGGGCCACTGGGGCTGGTATCAGGAGAACATGTTCGCGGTGAAGTCGGCCCACGCCTTCACCCATCCGGACGATCCGGATGCCGACCAGCGCGTGTTTGCGCTCAAGCCGATGAACTGCCCCGGCCATGTACAGATCTTCAAGCATGGCTTGAAGTCCTACCGCGATCTGCCGATCCGGCTTGCCGAATTCGGCAATGTGCATCGCTATGAGGCGTCGGGGGCCTTGCATGGTCTCATGCGGGTCCGCGCGTTCACCCAGGACGATGCGCATATCTTCTGCACCGAGGACCAGCTCGAGGCGGAAATCCTCAAGATCAACGACCTGATGATGTCGGTCTACAAGGATTTCGGTTTCGACGAGGTGGTGGTGAAGCTGGCCACGCGGCCCGAAAAGCGCGTCGGCACCGATGCGGCATGGGACCACGCCGAGGACATCCTGCGCCGCGCACTGGCGCGAATGGCGCGCGAGGACAACCGCATCAAGACCGGCATCAACGAGGGCGAGGGCACGTTCTACGGGCCGAAGTTCGAATATACGCTGCGCGACGCCATCGGCCGCGAATGGCAGTGCGGCACCACGCAGGTGGACTTCAACCTGCCGGAGCGCTTCGGGGCCTTCTATATCGGCGCGGATTCGGAGAAGAAGCAGCCGGTAATGGTGCACCGCGCCATCTGCGGCTCGCTGGAGCGCTTCCTCGGCATCCTCATCGAGAGCCATGCCGGCCAGATGCCGCTGTGGTTCGCGCCCTTGCAGGTGGTGGTGGCGACAATCACCTCCGACGCCGACGATTATGCGCGCCAGGTCGTGGCACGGCTGAAGCAGGCGGGTCTGGCGGCGGAAACCGATCTTCGCAACGAGAAGATCAACTACAAGGTGCGCGAGCACAGCCTTGCCAAGGTGCCGGTTATCCTCGTCTGCGGCAAGCGCGAGGCTGAGGAGGGTACGGTCAACATGCGCCGCCTCGGTTCGCGCGACCAGCATTCGATGACACTCGACGAGGCCGTGACCTCGCTGTCCGACGAGGCGACGCCGCCCGACCTCAAACGCGCCCGCGCTGCCTGACGGGCCAACAGGCGTTCGAACGAAAACGGCGGCGGAGAAATCCGCCGCCGTTCTCGTTTTCGGATGGAAATGTCAGGCCGCGAGCTGGGCGCGGGTCTTGCCGATCATCAGCGCCGCCTCGGCCGCCTCGCGGCCCTTCTGCACGAAATGCTCGGAGAAGATGCGGTTGTGATGCTCGGTTTCCTGATAATGATGCGGGGTGAGCGACACCGAAAGCACCGGGACGCCCGTGTCCATTCCAGCGCGCATCAATCCGTCGACCACCGCCTGCGCCACGAAATCATGCCGGTAGATGCCGCCATCGACCACCAGCGCCGCAGCCGCGACGGCGGCATAGCGGCCGGACTGGGCAAGGTCGCGGGCCAGCATCGGCATCTCGAATGCGCCGGGCACATCGAAGACATCGACCTGGGAAGCGGGAATGAGCTGCGTGAACCCTTCCAGCGCGCGGTCCACGATGTCCTTGTGCCAGTTGGCCTTGATGAAGGCGTAGCGCACGGGACGGGAAAAAGCAGAGTGGGCTTGTGTCATGTGATCTCCTTTCAGCAACAGACACGTCACCCAAGGCGATCACATGAAGGCTTGCCGCCCGCGTAAACGACGGCGCCTGCATGTCCTCTTTCATCCGGACTGTAACCGTCGGCTCAGGCATCGCACCTGATCTGCTGACCTTTCCCCGCTGCGGGGAAAGCGCTCGCGGGCTCGCGGCTCTATTCGAGCCGCATACCGCCGGTGGGGAATTTCGCCCCGCCCTGAGAACAGGACCTATGTGTCATGCAGGGGCGGCTCTTGCAAGCCGAGATGCGGTGAACACTCAGTCGGCGGCTTCGGGATCGACCGCCGAGGCTTCCGAGGCGACCACCTCGATTTCGCGGTTCTGGCCGGGCTCGACCTTGAAGTCCTTCTGGTAGATGCGGTCGCGATTCTTGGCGATGGCCGTGTAGTCGCCATCCGCCAGCACCATGGGGGCAAAGGCGCCGACGCTTTCCTTCACCTGCTCGCCCGCCTCGTTGAGCACCGACCACGAGGTGTCGGCGATGGCTTCGCCGCCGGCCTCGCGCACCAGCTTGAGCGTGACTTCGGCTGCATGGTGTTCCACCGTCGCCTCGGTGAGCTTGCCGGCCTCGACGCGGATGTCGGAACGGATGATGGCGTTCACCGACCCGTAGGTCGACACGACATGATAGGTGCCGGATTTGAGCCGCACCACGGTGTTGGGCTGAACATTGGGCAGGACGAGTGCCCGATCGCCACTGTCCTCGCCGTCGCCCTCGTAGATCGAAAAGCGCAGCTTGGCCGGGGGGATGCGTCCGCCGCCGGCTGCCGTGGCGTCGAGCTTCAGGCCGCCGGCATTGAGCACGAAGCTTTCGTGCTGGGCCTGCCGGCCGACCGATATGCGCTTGGTGGCGCCGGCGCGGCCATAGGAGGCGTGGACCAGATAGCTTCCGGGCTCCAGATCGAAGATCGAGGTGCCGCCCTGCGCCGAGGCCACCAGCGGCAGCTTGCCGTCGGCATCCGGTTCGGGCTTGAACACACGCCAGACCATGCCCCGGGTGATCTCCTCGCCGCCTTCGTTGAGCTGGGCGCTCAGCGTCACGGTGCCGCCGGAACTGGTGGCGAGCGAACGGTCGCTTTGCGGCGTGGCATAGCTGGAGATACCGGGCAGCTTGAGGTCTCCCAGCCCGTCGTCTTCCTGCGCCGCGGCCGGCAGCGCCATGGCCGCGCACAGCATGCCCATGAAGATAGGGGCCATCGGGGCCGGGGTCATGGGAATCGGGAAAAGACGGCGGGCCGCTGCAAACATGTCTTGCCTTGAACCGCAAGGCGGTGGCAATTTCAAGGCCCGACTGCATCCCGACCGCGGATGCTTCCCATTTCAGGCACTGCCCGGGCCGCTTCCCGAGGGACACGACCCCAGCCGCCGACCTTTCCAGGGATATTGCAAGATGAACGCGACGATCATGGATTTCCTGCTGGCCAGAGCTTCCGTGCCGATCCAGGATTTGCAGGCACCCGGGCCGGACGATGCCGAGATCGCGAAGATTATCGCCGCGGCCAGCCGTGTCCCCGACCATGGCCGGCTGGCGCCCTGGCGGTTCATCGTCTATCGCGGCGAGGCGCGTGAGGAGATCGGCCGCAAGCTGGCGGCCCTTGCCGAGGAGCGCGAAGGCCCGCTGCCGGAAGGCCGGCGCAATCAGGAGCTTACCCGCTTCTCGCGGGCGCCGGTGGTGATTGGCGTCGTCTCCACGCCGAAGGAGCATCCCAAGATTCCCGATTGGGAGAAGTTCCTGTCGGGCGGCATGGCCGCGATGAACCTCATCCTTGCGGCCAACGCGCTGAGCTACCGCACCAACATGATCACCAACTGGTATTCCGAAGTGCCGGAGGGCAGGGCGATCCTGGGGCTTGCGCCGGATGAGCGCGTCATCGGCTTCGTGCATATCGGCAGCTATGAAGGCACGGCGCCGGAGCGTCCGCGCCCCGATCCGGCCGCGCTCTATGCCGATTATTCAGGCCCGTGGCAGGGTTAAGGTTCAGCCGGTAACGCCCGCCGCCCGCGCCCTGGCCAGCAGCCGCTCGGCCAGGCGCAGATGCGGGCGGTCGTACATCTTGCCGCCGATGCCGACGACGCCGGGATTGCCCGCCGCTTCGAAGGCGGCCACCACCGCCGCCGAATGTTCGACGGCCTCGGGTGTGGGGGTGAAGGCGGCGTTGATGACCGACACCTGTGCCGGGTGGATCGCCATCTTGGCGGTGAAACCGTCGCGCTCGGCCTCGATGCACTCCGCCTCCAGCCCTGCCAGATCGCGGAAATCCGGATAGACACTGTCGATGGCGGCCACTTCCGCCGCCGAGGCGGCAAGCAGGGTGACGGCGCGGGCAAGCCGGAACACGTCGGTATAGCGCCCGTCCGCATCCCGCGCCGCTCGTGCGCCGATGGCGGCCGACAGGTCTTCCGCGCCCCAGGTCAGGCCGGCAAGGCGCTGGCTCGCGCCCGCATAGGTCGCGCCGGTGAAGAGGGAAGCGGCCGTTTCGGTGGCGATGGCGATGACGGAGATGCCGCCGTCCGGCAGTTCCTGCTCGGCCTCCTGCACGCGCAGCTTGACCGAAAGCCGCTCGACATCCGCGCCGCTGGTCGACTTGGGCAGCATGATGCCGGCCGGCCGGGCCGGCACCAGCGCGGCAAGGTCGGCATCCGTCAGGCCGGTCGTGAGGTCGTTGACCCGGACATAGACGGCCGGCTTCTGCATCTTCGACCGTGCGGCAAGGAACTCTGCGGCAATGCGCCGGGCGCTCTCCTTGTTGGAAGGCGCGACGGAATCCTCCAGATCGACGATCACCACGTCGGCTTCGGAGGCAAAGCCCTTCTCCAGCTTCTTTTCCGAATCGCCGGGAACGAACAGCAGCGACCGCATCAGACCGGCTTCTTCAGCATCATCGCCTGACGCAGGCATTTGGCCACCAGAACGTCATGCTGGTTGTAGGCCCGGTGCTCCAGTTCGACGATGCCGCGGTCGGGCTTCGATTTCGATTTGCGCACCGAGATCACAGTGGTCTCCACCCGCACCGTATCGCCGTGGAACAGCGGGTGCGGGAACACCGTGTCCTTCATGCCGAGATTGGCGACGGTGGTGCCGACGGTCAGGTCGTTGACGGCGATGCCGATCATCAGGCCGAGGGTGAACAGCGAATTGACCAGCGGCCGTCCCCATTCGGTCTTCGATGCGAACTCGAAATCGATGTGCAGGGGCTGCGGGTTCAGCGTCATGACCGAAAACAGCATGTTGTCGCTTTCGGTCACCGTCTTGCGCAGCGCGTGGCGAAAGACATGCCCGACCTCGAATTCCTCAAGATACAATCCGGCCATGGCGCTCTCCTCCTTTTGCACTTTTGATAGGACCCTGCCGCGCGCGCTGCAAGCGGCAGACGCCCGGGAAAACATGGTGAACGCTTTATTAAGCCATTGGGCCTATCGTGGATTTCAGAGCCGGGGCTGGCTTTCGGGGGTTGGGCGCAAGTGATGGTTGTTTCGCATTTCCTCAAGTGGATCTGCACGGCGAAGGTTTCGGAACGCGCCGCCGCCGCCGCCGCCCTTGCCAACGCCTATGTGCAGCACACCCTGCCTTTCGAGGACCGGTGCGCCGCCGAGGCGGCACTCACCCTTTTGCTGGACGATCCGTCCTCCAAGGTCCGGCAGGCCATGGCCGAAGCCTTGTCGATGAGCCGCCATGCCCCGCCGCAGGTCATCGCCGCTCTTGCCGCGGACCAGCCGGAAGTGGCCGCGCTCGTCGTCGCGCGCTCGCCGCTGCTGACCGATGCCGACCTGATCGACCGCGTCGCGGCGGGCACCGTGGCCACGCAGAAGCTGGTGGCCGACCGCCCGTCGGTCTCGATGCCGGTGGCCGCCGCCATCGCCGAGATCGGCGAGGCCGATGCCTGCGTGGTGCTGCTGAAGAATTGCGGCGCCGACATCGCCTCGCTGAGCTTTCGGCGTATGGCCGAGCGCTTCGGCCATGTCAGCGCGGTGCGCGAGGCACTGATCGCGGACATGCGCCTGCCGGCGGATTGCCGACACATGCTGCTGGTCAAGCTCGGCGAGACGTTGAAGGGGTCGCCCCTGGTGCAGGCGCTGATGGGCGCTGCGCGGGCCGAGCGCCTGATGCGCGATGCCTGCATCAAGGCTTCGCTGACCTTGATCGAAGGCACGCAAGGCGACGAACATGCCGCGCTGGCGGAACATCTGCGCCTGCGTGGCGACCTCACGGCGTCCTTCCTCATTCGTACCGTGGCGCATGGCAAGATCGATTTCTTCGGCAGCGCGCTGGTGGTGCTGACCCGCCGCAGCGAGCAGCGGGTGGCTTCCCTTCTCGCCGCCGGCAACGATGTGGCGTTGCGCGCGCTGCTCACCGGCTCCGGCCTGGCCGAGGCCACCCACGCCGTCATCCTGCGGGCGCTCAAGGTCTGGCGAGAGGTTGCCAATGGCAAGCGCGTCGCCGGGGTGCAGGAGGTGAGCTGGCTGATGCTGAAGGAGCTCGGCGGGCAGGGCGCGCAAGGTGAACTGGCCACGCTGGTGAAATCCATCCATCTCGATGCGCTGCGCGAAAACGCGCGCGGCCACGCGCTGGCTATCGCCGCCGCCTGACGGAACGCTTCACGCCCTGCGGTTGAAGAAGGCCGGGTGATCCTCGATCGCCGCCGCGATGACGCGCATGGCCGCCGCTGCCTGCAAGGCCTCGGTCGTACCGGCCTCGGCGATGTCCTGCGCTTCCTGTCGGGTCCTGGCGATGATCGCGTCCCATGAATGGCCGGACGGCGGCACGAGCAGGCCGCGCGCGATGTCGCGCAGGAACCGGGAGGCTGCGTCCCTGGCGGGTTGCGTCAGCACGCCGCCGAGCTGCAACTTGCGCAGCCGCAGCACTTCCAGCCCGGCCGTCACCGCCGCCACGCTGCCGCCGATGAGGATTTCGCCGTCCTTGCCCTTGGCTTGCAGCAGCGGCATCAACTGGCTGATGCGGTCATAGGCGAGGCTTTCGAAGGCGGAACGCCGCGCAATGCGCTCATGCAGGCACAGCCGCGCCAGATCCTCGCGCATGGCCCGCACGATGCGTTCCGCCGTTTGCTGCGGGTCGACCGGAAGCACTACCAGGAAGACACCCATGGCAAGCAGAATCCCGATCAGGATGGAACCGGAACCGGCAAGAAACTCCACCGGATCGTAGGTCATCACCTGATGCGGGCTGAGAAATGCAAGGAAGTTGATGGCGAACGCCGTTGCCACGCCGGTCAGGCGCGGATTGGCCATCGCCAGCGTCGCCGGCACCAGGATCGGCACCGCGAACAGCGTGAACCAGAAGAATCCGGGAAAGGTCGGCAGGAGGAGTTGGCCCACCACGAAGGCGAAGGGCAGCGCGAGCAGGGTGCCCTTGAAGAAGCCCCATGCAACCTTGACCGGGAAGGGGCGCGCCGCGAACAGGCTGGAAACGACCGCCACGATGATGACGGTGCCTTCCGTGGCCGACCATTGTGTTTCGAGCCAGAAGGCTGCGACGAGCGCGGTCGCCACCATGGCGCGCACGGCATTGCGCCATGCCGCATGGCGGTCGCGGTGGATCAGCAACGCGGGTTGCCGGCGCGTGCGCAGCCTGTCTCGCGGCTCCTGCCGCAGCATGTCGAGGCCGCGCAAGGCGCCTTTCAAGGCGTGAGTGAACTCGGCCGCCAGGGCAAAGCGCGAGGCGGTCGCGACGGGATCGTCGGTTCCCATGTCGCGTGGCAGGGTGGATGTCCGGGCGGCGACATCGTCCAGGCGTGCGATGAAGGGACCAGTGTCGTCCAGTCCGTCGGTGGCAAGGTCGTCCACCACCGATTTCAGCGCATCCCTTACCGGCCGCAGCGTCTTGTTGTCGGGCATGGCGTGGGCATGCAGCATGCGGGCCGCTGAGATGGCCGACAGAAGATGGCCGATCGTGCGGCGCAGGGATTGCGCGCGGCTCGCCCGGCCCGGTGTTTCGAGCCGGGCATAGGCCCGCATCTCGCCAAGCGCCTGCGTGTCCGCGATCAGCTTGCGATGCAGCGCCCGCAGCTTTGTGATCTCGGCGCCGGAAAAGGCTCCGGCGGCATAGGCCGCGAGATCGTTGATGGAGCGGGCCAGCCGCAGGCTCAGGGCCTCGCTGGCGAGTTGCGGCAGCATCAGCCGGCTGCTGAGTCCCGCACAGACGATGCCGACGATGATCTCGCCGCAGCGCGTCAGCGCCAGTTCATGAAGAAGCTGCGGCTCGGTGAAGGCCGGCAGGCCGATGATCAGGGCGGTGTAGCCGGCAAGGGCTGCGCCATAGGCTTCCGGATTGCGCAGCAGCGAGGAAAGCCAGGTGCAAAGCCCGATCCACAGGGCGAGTATCGCCACGAACAGCCACGCATTGCCGCCGAAAACCGGGACGAAGAACAGCGCGGCCAGCGCGCCCGCCAGCGTGCCGGCCAAGCGGAAAAAGCCCTTTGCCAGCACCATGCCGGCAACCGGCTGGGCGACGATGAACACCGTCATCATCGCCCAATGCGGCTGGCCGAGCCCCAGTGCATAGGCGACGAGCAGCGCGACCAGCCCCGCCAGCGTGGTGCGCAGCGCAAAAATCCAGTCGCTACGCGTGGTGCGTATCAATCCTGCGAGCCGGTCCCGCATTCTGGTCCCGGCGCGCATCGCGGTATCAGATGTCCAGCGCGTCGGTTTCGGCGAATTCGGCGCGTTCGCTGATGAAGCGGAAGCGGGATTCGGGCTTGGTGCCCATCAGCGCGTCGACCGCGTCGCGGGTGGAGGCTTCCTCGTCGAGCACCTCCACGCGCAGCAGCGTGCGCTTCTTCGGGTCCATGGTGGTTTCCTTGAGCTGGTGCGCCATCATCTCGCCCAGACCCTTGAAACGGCCGATCTCGACCTTGCCGCGCCCGGTGAACTGGGTGCGCAGCAACTCGTCCTTATGGGCGTCGTCGCGCGCATAGGCCACCTTGCCGCCCTGCCGGATCGAATAGAGCGGCGGCACCGCCATGTAGAGATGACCGCCTTTGATGAGCTGCGGCATCTCCTGATAGAAGAAGGTGATGAGCAGCGAGGCGATGTGCGCGCCGTCGACGTCGGCGTCGGTCATGATGATGACGCGGTCGTAGCGCAGGTCCTGCTCACGGTATTTCGAGCGGGTGCCGCAGCCCAGCGCCTGGATCAGGTCCGAAATGGTCTGGTTCGCGGTCAGCTTGTCATGGCCGGCGCTGGCGACGTTGAGGATCTTGCCGCGCAACGGCAGCACCGCCTGGCTGGCGCGGTCGCGCGCCTGCTTGGCCGAACCGCCCGCCGAATCGCCCTCGACGATGAACAGTTCCGCGCCGGCCGCCGCGTTCTGCGTGCAGTCCGCCAGCTTGCCCGGAAGCCGCAGCTTGCGCACGGCCGTCTTGCGCGACACCTCGCGCTCCTGACGGCGGCGCACGCGCTCGTCGGCGCGCTGGATCACCCAGTCGAGCAGCTTGGTGGCTTCCTGCGGATTGGCCGCCAGCCAGTGGTCGAACGGATCGCGCACGGCGCTTTCGACGATGCGCACCGCCTCGACGGTGGCCAGACGATCCTTGGTCTGGCCGACGAATTCCGGCTCGCGGATGAACACCGACAGCATGCCGGCGGCCGAGATCATCACGTCTTCGGAAGTGATGACCGAGGCGCGCTTGTTGCCGGTGAGATCGGCATAGGCGCGCAGGCCGCGCAGGAGCACGTTGCGGAAGCCGGTTTCGTGGGTGCCGCCTTCGCCGGTCGGGATGGTGTTGCAGTAGGAATTGAGGAAGCCGTCGCCGCCGAACCAGGTCACCGCCCATTCCACGGAGCCATGGCCGCCCTGACGCTCGGTCTTGCCGGCGAAAATTTCGCGCGTGACCTGGAAATCGCCGTTGAGCGAGGCGGCCAGATAGTCCTTGAGGCCGCCGGGATAATGGAACTCGGCCTTGGCCGGCGTGTTGTCCTTCTCGCCGATGAGCGACGGATCGCAATTCCAGCGGATTTCGACGCCGCCGAACAGATATGCTTTCGAGCGCGTCATCTTGTAGAGGCGCGCGGGCTCGAATTTGGCGCCCTTGCCGAAAATCTGGTCGTCCGGCTTGAAGCGGATCCTGGTGCCGCGCCGGTTGTGCACGTCGCCCAGATGCTCCAGTTCGCCCAGCGGCTTGCCGCGCGAGAAACGCTGGCGGTAGAGCTTGCGCCCACGGGCGATCTCGACCTCCAGCTCCTCCGACAGCGCGTTGACGACGGACACCCCGACGCCGTGCAGGCCCCCGGAGGTCTCGTAGACCTTGGAGTCGAACTTGCCGCCCGAATGCAGCGTGGTCATGATGACCTCGACCGCCGGCCGCTTGAATTTCGGATGCATGTCGACGGGAATGCCGCGGCCGTTATCGGTCACGGTCAGGAACCCGTCAGCCGAGAGTTCGACCTCGATGAAACTGGCGTGACCGGCCACGGCCTCGTCCATCGAGTTGTCGATCACCTCGGCGAACAGATGATGCAGCGCCTTTTCATCGGTGCCGCCGATATACATGCCGGGCCGGCGCCGCACCGGCTCCAGGCCCTCCAGAACCTCGATGTCGGCGGCGCTGTAGCCGTCGCCGCTGTCCTTTGGCGGAGAAGCGGCCGGCGCGGGAGCGGCGGCCTTGCGGGCCGCCTGCACGAGCGGGTCGGCCGGTCGCGATGGCGTGCGCACCGGCTGAGGCTTGTCTTCGATGCGGGCGAAAAGATCGTTGCTGTCGTCCATGCGAGTCCGTGAGCGGAGGCTGCGAATCACTTGAGAGTTTGCCACGCTTTGCAGCAGGGCGCGACCGAGGTTCCGGTTCTGTTCGGGAGCGTATGCAGGCAATACAGGCGATTTTCCGCCGGGGCAAGGGTTGGACCCGTCCGGAAAGGCAGAAGGCCGGCATTTTAACGCCGGCCTCCCGAGATTTTTGCAATGTCCTGCGGGCGGTTTACTCTGCCGCGTCGCTGTATGCCGAAACCGGCGGGCAGGAGCAGACCAGGTTGCGGTCGCCGGCCACGTTGTCGATGCGCGACACCGGCGGCCAGTACTTCACGATGGTATCGGCATTGCCGGCCGGATAGGCGGCTTCCATGCGCGAATAGGGGTGCGCCCAGTCGCCTGCCAGCGTCTCCGCCGCCGTATGCGGCGCGTTGACCAGCGGATTGTCGTCTGCCGGCCATTCGCCCTTTTCAACCTTCGCCGCCTCGTCGGCGATGGCGATCAGCGCCTCGCACAGGCGATCCACCTCGGCCTTCGGTTCGGACTCTGTGGGCTCGACCATCAGCGTGCCGGCCACCGGGAACGACATGGTCGGCGCGTGGAAGCCGTAGTCGATCAGCCGCTTGGCGATGTCGTCCACGGTGATGCCCGAGCGGTCCTTGAGCACGCGGGTGTCGAGGATGCACTCATGCGCCACGCGCCCGCCGCGACCCCGGTAGAGCACCGAATAGTGGTTGCCCAGCCGCGCCACGAGGTAATTGGCGGAGAGGATGGCGATCTCGGTCGCCTTCTTCAGGCCATCCGGCCCCATCATGCGGATGTACATCCAGGTGATGGGCAGGATCGAGGCGCTGCCGAAGGGCGCGGCCGACACGGCATGCTCCGAACCTTCCACGACGTGGCCCGGCAGGTAGGGCTGCAGATGCGCCTTGACGCCGATCGGGCCGACGCCCGGACCGCCCCCGCCATGCGGGATGCAGAACGTCTTGTGCAGGTTCATGTGGCACACGTCCGCGCCGATGTCGCCCGGGCGGGCCAGCCCGACCAGCGCGTTGAGGTTGGCGCCGTCGAAATAGACCTGGCCGCCGTGCCCGTGCACGATGGCGCAGATGTCCTTGGCGCCTTCCTCGAACACGCCATGCGTGGACGGATAGGTGAACATCAGCGCGGCGAGATTGGCGCCGTGCTGCTCGGCCTTGGCCTTGAGGTCGTCGATGTCGATGTTGCCGTCATCCGTGCAGCGCACCACCACCACGCTCATGCCGGCCATGGCGGCGGAAGCCGGGTTGGTGCCATGCGCGGAGGAGGGGATAAGGCAGATGTTGCGATGCCCTTCGCCGCGCGACTTGTGATAGCCGCGAATGGCCAAAAGGCCGGCATATTCGCCCTGGCTGCCGGCGTTGGGCTGCAAGGTCACGGCATCGAAGCCGGTGATCTCGGCCAGCCACGCCTCGAGCTCGTCGATCATGGCGCGGATGCCGACCGAATGCGCCTTGGGGGCGAACGGGTGCAGGTTGGCGATGTTCGGCCAGCTCACCGGCATCATTTCGGCCGCAGCGTTGAGCTTCATGGTGCAGGAGCCGAGCGGGATCATGGCGCGGTCGAGCGCCAGGTCCTTGTCGGCCAGCCTGCGCAGGAAACGCATCATGTCGGTTTCGGAGCGGTTTTCGTGGAACACCGGCTGGGTCAGGAATTCCCTGCCGCGCGGCTTGCCGGGGAGGCTGCTGGCGCTGGATGCCTTGGCCTTGGCCCCGAACAGGGCGGCGATGGCTTCCAGGTCGGCTTCCGTCGAGGTCTCGTCGAAGGCGATGCTGACATGGTCGGCATCGATGACGCGCAGCAGGCGATCACCCTTTTCAGCCTCGGCTGCAATGGCCTCGGCCTTGCCCTTTGCCTCGACGGTCACGGTATCGAAGCGGCTGGAGCCCAGAACCTTCACCCCTGCGGCGGCAAGGCCTTCGGCCAGCCCGTTCGCCAGCGCGTGGATGCGCGAAGCGATGGCCTGGAGCCCGGCCGGGCCATGCCAGATCGCGAAGGCGGCCGCCATGTTGGCCAGCAGCGCCTGCGCTGTGCAGATGTTGGAGGTCGCCTTGTCGCGGCGGATGTGCTGCTCGCGCGTTTGAAGCGCGAGGCGATAGCCGGGACGGCCATGTGCATCGACCGACTGGCCGACGAGGCGGCCGGGCATCAGGCGGGTAAGCTTGTCGGATACGGCGCAGTAGGCCGCGTGCGGGCCGCCGAAGCCCATCGGCACGCCGAAGCGCTGCATGGAACCGACGGCGATGTCGGCGCCGAGGCTTGCCGGTGCGCTGGTGACGGTCAGCGACAGCGGGTCGGAGACGAAGACGACCACGGCGCCGGCGGCACGCGCCTTCTCGATCGCGGCCTTGTGGTTGCCATAGACGCCGTTGGCGTCCGGCCAGGAGACGATGAGGGCGGCGGTGTTGTTGTCGATGGTCGCGCCGTCGATCTCGATGCCGAGCGGTTCGGCGCGCGTGTGAAGCACGTCGAGCGTCTGCGGCAGGGGAACGCCGGCCAGCGCCACCTTGGTGCGCTTGTCGCGATGGTGGCGAACGGCGATGCCGACGGCCTCGGCGACCGCCGTGGCCTCGTCGAGCAGCGAAGCGGAGGCGACCGGCAGGCCGGTCAGCTCGGCCACCAGCGTCTGGAAATGGAACAGCATTTCCAGACGGCCCTGGCTGATCTCGGCCTGATAGGGCGTGTAAGCCGTGTACCAGGCCGGGTTCTCGAACAGGTTGCGCTGGATGACCGGCGGCACCTGCACGCCATGATAACCCGCACCGATGAAGCTCTTCATGACGGTGTTGCGCGACATGGTGGCCGAAAGCTCGGCCAGAGCTTCGGCTTCGCTGGCCGCAGCCGGCAGGTCGAGCGGCCGGTCGAGACGGATCGATTTCGGAACCGCCTGGTCGATCAGCGCCTCGACCGAGGGGACGCCGATCCGGGCGAGCATGGCGCGGATGTCATCGTCGCCGGGGCCGATGTGACGATCCGTGAAAGCGTAGGGTGCCGTGGTCATCTTGTTATCCTGTCAGCCTATATGGGCATTGTAGGCCGCCTCATCCATGAGGCCGTCGAGTTGGGACTTGTCGGAAAGCTTCATCTTCCACAGCCAGCCGTCACCGGTGGCGGCGGAGTTGACCAGCGCCGGCTCGGAGGTGAGCGCTTCGTTCGCCTCGGTCACTTCGCCGTCCACCGGCGCATAGACGTCGGAAGCGGCCTTGACCGATTCCACCACCACGGCCGTGTCGCCCCTGCTCAGGCTCTTGCCGGCTTCCGGCAGTTCGACGAAGACGAGGTCGCCGAGCTGTTCCTGCGCATAGTCGGTGATGCCAACGGTGGCGATGTCGCCCTCGACGCTCAGCCATTCGTGGTCTTCGGTGTAGTAGATCGTTGCCATGAGAAATTATCCTTTGCGGTAGCGATGCGGAGTGAAGGGCAGGGCATGCACGTCGACCGGCACTTTCGTGCCGCGCACGTCGGCGTACAGCCTGCTTCCAACGGCTGCCAGGGCGGCGGGGACATAGCCCATCGCGACCGGATGACCGGCCGAGGGGCCGAAGCCGCCCGAGGTGATACGGCCGGCGGCATTGCCGTCGGCGTCGAAAAGGGCTGCGCCGACGCGCACAGGCTGGCGACCTTCCGGCTTGAGGCCGACGCGTTTTTCAGCGGCGCCGCGGGCAATCAGGGCACGCAGGGCTTCCGCACCGACGAAATTGCCTTCGGCGCGCACGCTCTTCGGCACCGCCCACATCAGTCCGGCATCGACCGGATTGGTGTCGGGCGTGATGTCGTTGCCGTGCAGGCACAGCCCGGCTTCGAGGCGCAGGCTGTCGCGGGCGGCAAGGCCCACCCACATCACCCGCTCGTCGGCAAGCAGCTTTTCCAGCAGCGCGCGGGCATCCTTTTCCGGCGCGGCGATCTCGAACCCGTCCTCGCCCGTATAGCCGGAGCGGGTCACGAACCGGTCGGCGCGCGGCTCCATGCCGTGCATGAAGGACAGCGACCCGGTCTCGACGCCGGCCTTGTTGAGGGCCGCCTCGGCTTCCGGCCCCTGAAGGGCGAGGAAGACGCGCTCCAGCGGATTGATGGCCACGTCGAGCCCTTCGGCAAGCTTGCGCAGATGCGCCTCGTCGGCCGCCGCATTGCCGGCATTGGCCACCAGCATGAAGCGGTCGTCGCCCAGCCGCGTGACGATCACGTCGTCGAGGATGCCGGCTTCATCGTTGAGCAGGAAGGAATATTTCGACTGAAGCAGGGGCAGCGCCGCCGAATCGAGCGGGCAGGCGCGGTCGAGCAGCGCGCCGGCACCGGCGCCGGAAAGCTCGAACAGCTTCATATGCGAAATGTCGAACAGACCCGCATGTTCGCGGGTGTGCTGGTGTTCCTTCATGACGCCGGCCGGATAGGTCAGCGGCATGGACCAGCCGGCAAAGGCGCCAAAACGCGCTCCGGCCTGTTGATGCAGATCTTCTAGGGGTAGGTGCCTTGTATCATCGCCTGCCATGACTTCTCCAGAACAACACGAAACCGACCGCTGCGGCGGTCCTCCGTGCCCCTCTGTCTGAAGCCTGAGAGACTCGTGCACCCGGAACTCTGTCGGCTGCACTTACACCTTCGGCGCAGGGTGGTTAGGCCCCGACTTTCCAGAGTGTCGTCCTGTCTACGGTTCTTTTGCCTGAGAGATTTCGGGCGATTTCCCCTTCGGCGACAGCCTTGCGCTGTTCTCTCCCGCAAACAGTTGAGGCCGTTAGGCCCCCGACGAACGAATGCATAGCCTAGTCGCGGCGACTTGTCACCTGCGTGAACACCGCCGCCGACAACTATTAGTTTTCAGGATGCCGTCGTGTCTCCGGCCCGCGTCAGCGGCCGGCCGCCGCCATGCGGTCGAGGTCGCCCTGCAACCGGGAAATAAGTTGCCCGGTCTCGGCATGCAGCAGTTTCAGCTTGGCAAGCTGCTCGCCGACATGCTCGGGAGATTCGGCCTCGGCACCCGATACATTGGGGCCCTGGCCCACGCCATGCAGCAGCCAGGCGATGCTGACGCCGAGCAGCCCGGCGATCTTGGTCAGGCGATGAAAGTTCGGCATGGTGCGATCGGTTTCCCAGGCCCGCACGGTCGCGGTCCTGACGCCGATGCGGCGCGCGAACCCGCGCGCATCGAGGTCACATGCATCAAGAGCCCTGGAAAACCGGCCGCCGAACGTATCCATGTCCGGCAATTCCTCGAAGATATTTTCGGTGTCGGCCACCCGATCCACCTCCTTGCTATCTCTTTATTTTCGTCGGTGCGGCACCCTGCGGATGCCGCACCGAAAGGATAAGGAAGCAGCCCCCGCCCGCAACCCGCCGGCCGGGTATTTCGGCTAGCCCGTTGAAAATAAAGGATTGTTATTTCCGTGTGCTGTAGCAGGCGGCGACACCTTGCGGCGCCCGCCGCGCTTTCGCGCGGCTGCTTGCAGAGAAGCGGAAATGAAAAATGAAATGGCTCCCCGGGCCGGATTCGAACCAGCGACCAACCGGTTAACAGCCGGTTGCTCTACCGCTGAGCTACCGGGGAACAGCAGGCTCTTGCGTGAACGGGGCAGCCTATAGCAAACCCCTTTCAGCTTTGCAAAGCAGCAATTTGCATTTTTTTACTCCATTTGCACAGGCCTGCTCGAAATGTCGCAGCGGCATGGCCATATTGGCTTGCGCACGCAGGCTGGAAGGCCTGGAACGGATAGTCCGGCGGCGAGTTTCTTTGCGGGCGCGTTACCGCGTCGATGAAGCGGTGGATTCGCCGTCGCGTTCAGCCAAGGCCCATGGAGTGGTATGATTCAGGACGACCCCTTAAGCGAATGCGACTGGCCTCCGCGGCGCAAGATCACGCTGCTGGGCAAGGAGTTCACCCTGCCGCGGTCGAGGCGCGCGCGTGTCGCCATAGGCGTGGTGCTGATCGTGTTCGGTCTGTTCGGCTTCCTGCCCGTGCTCGGCTTCTGGATGATTCCCCTGGGGCTTCTGGTGCTTTCCTATGAGTTTGCGCTGGTGCGGCGGTGGCGGCGGCGCTTCGCCGTGTGGTGGGAGCGGCGGCGGCGGCGCTAGGAAACGGGCGTTTGCGCATGTTTGCTCCAGGCCGGTTTGGGCGCCGAAAGGATATTTTCCAGAATGGCTCTGTTCGGCTTGACGGCGAAAAGGGGCTAACCTATTGAGGCCGCTGGAACGCTTGGACAGCGTGAGGCCTCGTGGCGGAGTGGTTACGCAGAGGACTGCAAATCCTTGCACCCCGGTTCGATTCCGGGCGAGGCCTCCAAAGTCCCACGGCGTCCTGCAAGCGGCAGGATTGTCCGCGTTCCAATGGTTTGGGAGCGCGCGATGCGCGCCAAAGCGGGACAGCTTGCAGATGAGCGCTGAATTCACCGAGCTTCGTGTCAAAATGGTCGATGGGCAGCTTCGCACCACCGACGTGACGAACGCTTCGCTGCTTGCCGCTTTCCTCTCCGTTCCGCGCGAACTGTTCGTCGATGAAACCCTGCGCGACCTCGCCTATATCGACGAGGACATCCGCATCGCCGGCGGCGAGGGCGGACCGCGCTTCCTGATGGAGCCGTCGCCGCTCGCCCGGCTTTTGCAGCTTGCCGAAATCCAGCCCACCGATAGCGTGCTCGATGTCGGTTGCGGCACCGGCTATTCGTCGGCCATCCTGTCGAAGGTGGCCGGTTCGGTCACCGCACTGGAGAACGATCCCGTCCTGGCCGGCTGGGCGCGCGACACGCTTGCCGCACTCGGTTGCGGCAATGTTGCGGTCGTGGAAGGCGAGCTTCGGGAGGGCTGGAAGGCCGCCGCTCCCTATGATGTCATCGTGCTCCAGGGCAGCGTGGACGAACTGCCCGAATCCTTACATGAACAGCTTGCCGAAGGTGGCCGTCTGGTGGCCGTCGAGGGCCGTGGCAATGCGGGAATCGCCAAGGTTTTCCTGAAAACCAACGGGGTTGTGACCGGCCGGCGTGCCTTCAATGCGGCAATTAGGCCACTACCGGGATTCGAACGCAGCAAAGTTTTCGAGTTCTGATCGAATTTCTCTTGCAGCGGGGGCGTACTCATGTTCGCTTGCTGCGTTGAGAGAATCCGTTTGCGATCCGCCTGGATCGTGCTGGCGGGATAATGAAGAAGGCGCGTGTGGGCTGTCTCCCGGCCTGAAGCGCGCCGTTATTGATTGTAAAGTTGAGGGTCGACGTGCAGTCCTTTAGCAAGACCGTTTTTGCCGCCCTTTTGGTTGCCGCCACGGCACTTTCGCCAGTCGCGGCTTCGGCCGAAACCATCACCGGAGCACTGGCAAAGGCCTACCGCAACAACTCCTCGGTCAATTCCGCGCGCGCCGGCGTCCGCGTCACCGACGAGGACGTGGCCATCGCCAAGTCGGGCTATCGGCCGACGGTGATGGGCTCGGCCAATATCGACTACACGGAACGGCGGCGCGGCGATATGTCGACGCGGCTGACCTCGGGCAGCTTCGGCGTCCAGGTCAACCAGACGCTGTTCGACGGCTTTCAGACCAAGAATAACGTCGCTGCGGCCGAGGCGCGGGTGCGCGCCTCGCAGGAAAGCCTGCGCAACACCGAAGAGAACATGCTGTTCACCGCCGCGCAGGCCTATATGAACGTCATCCACGACCGGCAGGTCGCGGCCCTGACCCAGCAGAATCTGCAATTCCTCAACGAACAGACCCGTGCGGCACGCTCGCGCCTCGAGGTGGGTGAAGGCACCCGCACCGACGTGGCGCAGGCCGATGCGGCGCGCTCCGGCGCGGAAGCCCAGGTCAGCGCCGCCCGTGCCCAGGCATTGGCCAGCGCCGCGCTGTACCGGCAGATCATCGGCGAGGAGCCCGGCCAGTTGAAGGCTGCCGCGCCGCTTTCCAAGCTTCTGCCGCGCAGCCTCGATTCGGCGGTGACCATTGCTGCCGCCGAACATCCGGCCATTCTTGCAACCAGCCATCTGGTCGATGCGGCAGCCTTCGGCGTGAAGTCGGCGGAAGGTGCATTGCTGCCTTCGGTCACCGCTTCGGCCGGCATTTCGCGCAGCTACAGCGACACCTCGGGCGGCGGTTCCAGCCTGCCGGGAGTCGGAAGCAGCGACGGCTATTCGAATTCCGCCAATATTGGCGCGACCCTGTCGATCCCGATCTACCAGGGTGGCCGCACCTCGGCACTGGTGCGGCAGTCCAAGGAACGGCTCGGCCAGGCTCGCATCGAGGTCGACGTCAGCCGCGACCAGGTTCGTCAGGCCGTCACCGCCGCGTGGACGGCCTATGCCGCGGCGCAGGAGGCCGTGGTTGCGAACCGTGCGCTGGTCAGCGCTGCCCAGCTTGCGTTGAACGGCGTGATCGAGGAGCGCAATGTCGGCCAGCGCACCACGCTGGAAGTTCTCGATTCGCAGCGCGACGTCATCACCGCCAAGATCAATCTGGCCAGCGCCGAGCGCGATGTCGTTCTGGCGAGCTACGCCATTCTTCAGGCGATGGGTCGTCTTTCGGTCGATCGCCTCGGCCTGCAGGTGGCGAAGTACAAGCCGGAAGAGCACTACAACGCGGTCAAGGACAAATGGTATGGCCTGCGCACGCCGGATGGCCGCTGAGCCGGCTGGCCTTTTGAGACAAGACCGGAAAGGCGCTTCGGCGCCTTTTTTGTTGTGCCGCCCGTTCCGAGATTCCGGCATGGATTTCCGACACTCTCTATTTGCTGAGCCTATTGCGAGGTCGGGATGACGTGGAAAAAAATCTCCCCGTCATACCGGCCAAGGGAGCGATAGCGAGCGCAAGCCGGGAGCCATGCTGCAACCTTGCCGTTGAGAGCGTTCATCGGCAAGTCGGCTTTTCCGAACGCAAGGCGGTTCGCGCCTGTGCTGCGGAATACTTCTAATCTGTTGAAATGAAGTGCGCTTCACGTTTGGGGATTCTCGCATGGCGCAGGGTCCGCTACGCTGTAAGCGTATGATTCGGATGCTGCCGGCGGTGTATGGCGGCACCGAGGGCTGACCAGGACAGCGAAATCACAGGGGCGGCGGACGTGACGATGGCGACGGCAAGCAGTGTGCAGCGCGAACCCTCCATGGAAGAGATCCTGGCGTCGATCCGCCGGATCATCGAGGATAGCGATTCCGGCCGCAAGCCCACCGAGGCTTTTGGCGAAACCGGAACCGAAGCCGAGACGACGGAAGGCCCGGAACCGAGCGTGGTCGATGTATTCCGCAGCGAACTTCGATCCGGAACGGAAGCCGCTTCGGTGAAACCTTCCGTGGCGGAGCCGTTGGGCATAGCCAGTACCGCGCCCGAGCCCGCCCTTTCGCTTGCGGCCAGCTCGCCGGAGGAAAAGTCGAAGGAAAGCGTTTCTCCGGCTTCGGCAAGCGCGGCGGCATTTACCCGGATCGATTTCACCCGGCCCGATTCGGCTCGTCCAGCCGCCGAGCAGACGGCCAGGCCGCTGCGGACGCCGGACGATTGGCACGTGCCGGTCGAAATCGCCGAGGCGGAGCCTGGCGAAACGAAGGCGCAGGCCGATCAGGCGATGGCCCCGGCGGCCGCCATGCCTTCGCGATCCGCCGCCGCTTCCACGGAACGCACGGCGGGGGAAACCGCTTCGCCCGACATCCCCGCAGCCATGCATGACCCGGCAACTGCCGGCGATGCGACTGATGCCGCCGCGGCGCGGCCCGCCCTGGTTTCGGAGAAGACCAGCCGCCAGGTGGCGGCAGCTTTCGAGGAACTTTCGGAAGCCTTTGCGGCCCGCAGCAAGAAATCGCTGGATGAGATGGCCGAGGAAATGCTGCGGCCGATGCTGCAGGAATGGCTCGACAACAATCTTCCGACCCTGGTCGAGCGTCTGGTGCGCGAAGAGATCGAGCGCGTCGCCCGCGGCACGTGAAATTCGAGGCGGGCAGCATGCTCGCGCCCGCCAAATCCATTTCGGTTATGATTTCAGCTAGATAGGCGATCTTTCCGACTCAAGGCGCGAACGACTTGAATCACTTTTTCAAGTCGCGCCTATGGCAAGTCGGGCTTGCAGCCTCAATCGTTCACCCGCCGCATCAAGGCCATGGCGCCGAACGGCGCGCGCACCTTGCCCTCGGTGATGAAATAGACGAACACGTCGCGCGGCTGGACCGGCGCCGGGGTCGATGGATCGGCCAGGGGCAGGTCGGCCGGAACCTTTCCCTCGGCCCATGTCCGGGCGCGGGCGGCCCATTCGTCCAGTGCCTTGGGCGTGTAGCAGTCTGGGTTGTCGTCGCTGCCGGTTTGCAGGCGGGCATAGACGAAATCGCCGGTGATATCGGCAATGGCCGGATATTTGGCATGGTCGGCATAGACGATGGCCGCGCCATATTTCCGCGCCAGGGCCACGAATTCCGGCGTGGCGAAACTGTCATGCCGCACTTCCAGCGCATGACGGAGTTTCACCCCATCCTGGCTTTCCGGCAGCAGTTTCAGGAAGGCCTCGAAATCTTGCGGATCGAATTTCTTGGTGGGCGCGAACTGCCACAGGATCGGGCCGAGCTTTTCGCCCAATGCCGCGACGCCGGAGCCGAGGAAGCGCGTCATCGATTCCCCGGCCTCGCCCAGGACACGGCGGTTGGTGACGAAGCGGTTGCCTTTCAGCGAATAGACGAAGCCGTCAGGCGCTTCCGTCGCCCATTTGACGAAGGTGGGCTCTTTGAAGGAGGAGTAATAGGTGCCGTTGACCTCGATCGTCGGCACCTGCCGCGTCGCATAGTTGAGCTGCTTGGCCTTGGCCAGCTTGTCGGGATAGAAGGATTTGTCCCACGGTTCGAAGGTCCAGCCGCCCATGCCGGCACGGATCTTTCCTGACTTGGCCATCTGTCGCTCCTCGGGAGTGTCATCGGAAAATGTGGCGAGCGGAGTATTCCATTCCGGCATCTATGGCGCAAACCATGTCGTTTTCTCTGCTGACAGTTGTCACCATGCCACGGAAGGGGGGTAATCTCTTGTCGAACAGGAAGTGTCGACCAGATATATGACTTCTTTCATCCACAGGCGGTTCCACCGCCCGGCGGCAGGTGCGGTGAATGGACGACACGACGGTCAGGATGACGCTGACGCTGATCGGGCCGGGCACGCTGGCCGTCTTCGGCTGTGTGTTTGCCGCCGCTTGGGCCATCGACCGCAAGCGACCCTATCTGCTTCTGCTTGCGGGTGCCTGTGCCCTGTTGGTGGTCGGGGCCTGTGTCCAGATTGTCTATTGGCCGCGCACCCCCGGCGCCAATGCGCTGGTATCCTGCATCTTCTACACGTCGGCGGTGCTGCTGACCGCCGAAGGTCTTCTCAAGCGCTCCGGCCGGCGGCTCGGCCTTGGCTGGGGCCTTGCGGCAGGTGCTGGGATCGTCGGGCTGGTCTGGTATTTCTACTATGTGGACCGCAACCTGCTGGCGCGCGTCTACGTGATGAATTTCGGCTATGGCCTGATCCTGCTGTGGGCCACGGTGCGCCTGCGCCACCTTTGGCGAGCGCGTTTCGTGGACAGGGCGCTGTTTGTCGTCTTGCTCGCCTTTTCGGCGCAGTTCTTCGTCCGCACGATGTTGACCATCGGTTTCGAAGCGCCTCCGCTTGGGGCGAGGGCCTTCGGACAGACCCTTTTCTGGCAGACGTTGCAGCTTTCCATGGCGGTCCTCGGCTCCGCTCTGGCGGTGGCGATCTTGGCAGTGGCAATCCTGGCGGCGGCGGTCATGGATGTCATCGACGACCTGCGCCGTGAGCGCGACAGCGACCGCCTGACGGGCGTTTTCAACCGGCGCGGGTTTGAGGAACGGGCGAAAGCCATTTTCGCCGGGGAGTGGCAGCGCCCGCTGTCGCTGGTCCTGTGCGACATCGACCATTTCAAGCGCATCAACGACACTTTCGGCCATGGTGCCGGGGATACGGTCCTGAACCTGTTTGGCGCCTTGCTCGCGGAAGCGGCCGGCCCGGGCAATCCGGTCGGCCGTATCGGTGGCGAGGAATTCGCCATCCTGCTCCATGGTCAGACAAGTGCGGACGCCATGCGCTGGGTGGAACTGCTGCGCGCCGCCATCGGCGAGGTGAGTTTCGGCGAGATGGACGGCAAAATGCAGGTTACGGCCAGCTTCGGCATCGCCGAGGCAATGGAGCGGGATACGCTGTCCACGCTGACCAAGCGCGCCGATGCCCGGCTCTATCGCGCCAAGCAGGGAGGCCGCAACCGTGCGGTGGCTTTCGAAGGTACGCCGATCATCGCGCCGCTACAGCCCGATGATGCGGAACGGCCGCACGGCCCCCGCGCGTGGCTCGGCAGACAGTGATCGTCTGCCCCGGGAACCGATAATGAGAGCCGATAAAGCCTATTCGGCAGCCACCTGCTTCCCGCCGGGACGGCGCTCCAGCAACTCCTTCAGGAACTGGCCGGTATAGCTGCGCGGCTCGGCCACGATGTCCTCCGGCGTACCGGTGGCGACCAGTTCGCCGCCGCCGTCGCCGCCTTCGGGACCGAGGTCGAGCACCCAGTCGGCGGTCTTGATGACCTCCAGATTGTGCTCGATCACGACGACCGTGTTGCCCTGCTCGACCAGTTCCTGCAGCACTTCGAGCAGCTTGGCCACGTCGTGGAAGTGCAGGCCGGTGGTCGGCTCGTCGAGAATGTAGAGCGTCTTGCCGGTCGCCCTGCGCGACAGTTCCTTGGCCAGCTTGATGCGCTGGGCCTCGCCTCCCGACAATGTCGTCGCCTGCTGTCCGATATGGATGTAGCCAAGGCCGACATCCTTGAGCGTCTGCAACTTGTCGCGCACCGCCGGCACCGCCGAGAAAAATTCGACGCCTTCCTCAACCGTCATGTCGAGCACGTCGGCGATCGACTTGCCCTTGAAGGTCACGTCGAGCGTTTCGCGATTATAGCGCTTGCCGTGGCAGACGTCGCAGGTGACGTAGACGTCCGGTAGGAAGTGCATCTCGATCTTGATGACGCCGTCGCCCTGGCACGCCTCGCAGCGCCCGCCCTTGACGTTGAAGGAGAAGCGGCCCGGCTGGTAGCCGCGCGCCTTGGCTTCCGGCAGGCCGGCGAACCAGTCGCGGATCGGCGTGAAGGCGCCCGTATAGGTCGCCGGATTGGAGCGGGGCGTGCGGCCGATGGGGCTCTGGTCGATGTCGATGACCTTGTCGAGGAATTCCAGCCCCTCGATGCGGTCGTGCTCCGCCGGGTGCTCTCTGCTGCCCATGATCCGGCGCGAGGCGGCCTTGAACAGCGTCTCGATCAGGAATGTGGACTTGCCGCCGCCCGAGACGCCGGTGACGCAGCTGAAGGTGCCGAGCGGGATTTCCGCCGTCACGTTCTTGAGGTTGTTGCCGCGTGCGCCCACCACCTTGATGCGCTTGCCCTTCTTGCCGGGCCGGCGCTCGCTCGGCGTCGCAATCTCCAGCTCGCCGGACAGATATTTGCCGGTGATCGAGTTCGGATTGGCCATGACCTCGCGCGGCGTGCCCTGTGCGATCACGCGGCCGCCATGCACGCCGGCGGCCGGGCCGATATCGACCACGTAGTCGGCATGCAGGATGGCGTCCTCGTCGTGCTCGACCACGATCACCGTGTTGCCGAGGTCGCGCAGATGCTTGAGCGTGTCGAGCAGGCGGGTGTTGTCGCGCTGGTGCAGGCCGATGGACGGCTCATCCAGCACGTAGAGCACGCCGGTGAGGCCGGAGCCGATCTGGCTGGCCAGGCGGATGCGCTGGCTCTCGCCGCCGGACAGCGTGCCGGAATTGCGCGACAGCGTCAGGTAATCGAGGCCGACATCGTTGAGGAAGCGCAGCCGCTCGCGGATTTCCTTGAGGATGCGCACCGCGATTTCGTTTTGCTTGTCGTTGAGCTGGCCGGGCAGCTTGTTGAACCATGTGTCCGCCTTGCGGATCGAAAGCTCTGTCACTTCGCCGATATGCTTGCCGGCGATCTTCACCGCCAGCGCTTCCGGCTTGAGGCGGTAGCCGTTGCAGGCGGGGCAGGGGGTGGCCGACATGAAGCGCTCGATCTCCTCGCGCATCCAGGCCGATTCCGTCTCCTTCCAGCGCCGCTCGAGATTGGGGATCACGCCCTCGAAGGTCTTGGTCGTCTGGTAGGAGCGCAGCCCGTCGTCGTAGTTGAACGTCACCTCGCGCTTGCCGGTGCCATGCAATATGGCATCGCGCGCCTCGTCGGGCAGGTCCTTGAACTTGTCGCCAAGCTTGAAGCCGTAGACCTTGCCGAGCGCTTCCAGCGTCTGCGCGTAATAGGGCGAGGTGGACTTCGCCCATGGCGCCACGGCGCCGTTGCGCAGCGAGACATTGTCGTCCGGGACCACCAGGTTCGGATCGATGGCGCGCTGGTTGCCCAGCCCGTCGCAGGTCGGGCAGGCGCCGAACGGATTGTTGAATGAGAACAGGCGCGGCTCGATCTCCGGAATGGTGAAGCCGGACACCGGGCAGGCGAACTTTTCCGAGAACAGGATGCGCTCATGCGTGTCGTTGAGCGACTTGTTGGCAGCACCGCCACCGGCCGTCTCCTCCGGCGGCAGCGGCTTGTCGGCGAACTCGGCCACGGCCAGCCCGTCGGCCAGCCTGAGCGCCGTTTCCATGGAGTCGGCCAGGCGGGTGGCGAGATCCGGCCGCACCACGATGCGGTCGACCACCACGTCGATGTCATGCTTGTACTTCTTGTCCAGCGCCGGCACGTCGGCGATCTCGTAGAAAGTGCCGTCGACCTTGACGCGCTGGAAACCCTTCTTCTGAAGCTCCAGCAGTTCCTTGCGGTATTCGCCCTTGCGGCCGCGCACGATGGGCGCCAGCAGGTAAAGCCGCGTGCCTTCCTCAAGCGCCAGCACCCGGTCCACCATCTGGGACACGGTCTGGCTCTCGATGGGCAGGCCGGTGGCCGGCGAATAGGGCACGCCGACGCGCGCGAACAAAAGGCGCATATAGTCGTAGATCTCGGTGACGGTGCCGACCGTCGAGCGTGGATTCTTCGAGGTGGTCTTCTGCTCGATGGAAATGGCGGGCGACAGGCCGTCGATCTGGTCGACGTCCGGCTTCTGCATCATCTCCAGGAACTGCCGGGCATAGGCCGACAGGCTCTCGACATAGCGGCGCTGGCCCTCGGCATAGATGGTGTCGAAGGCGAGCGAGGATTTGCCCGAGCCCGACAGGCCCGTCATCACCACCAGGGAGTCGCGGGGCAGGTCGAGGTCGACATTCTTGAGATTGTGTTCGCGCGCGCCGCGAATGGAAATGAACTTGTGGTCGGCCATGGCCGTTCCGCCGCCTCGATCTGAAATGTTTCGGAATGGCGGGCTTCCCCGGCCTTCCGCCAATATAGGTCGTCCCGGCGCGGTTTCGAGAGAGGCCGCGACTTTCCACGCAGCGTTTAAGCGCCTTTCGCCAGGACAGGCAAGCAGAAAGAACAAAAAACGAACAGGCTCCTGACAAAATCCGGGTGCCGCCTGTTACAAAGATCACATTTTGCTCAAGTCTGCTTTGGACTGTTGACGGAACGCGGTGGAGACGCCAGATTTTCCAAGTACGGAAGCCGATCGCCTCAAGAGGCTGATCTTCGCGAGGCGCATGGCATCTGCGAGACGCCGCAGAATGGATGATGCGCGTGCGGATGAAGTGCTTTCGGACCCTATGGTGAAACGGACAGAAGGAGAGAGGTATGACCCCACCGGACAGTCCCGAAGGGCTCCGCGCCTGACCGGAGCCGCGATCGGCAGCTTTTCGGCCGGAAATTTCCGCGAAACGAAAGCGTCCCGATCGTTCCCCCTACAATCAGAGACTTTTGTCGGATCGTCGGCTGAACGCCGCGAAGCATCCGAAATTCAAAGCCGGTAAACCACTCCCGGCATCTTGGGTTGAGCCCATCAAAAGCCCCGTCCGCAGCAAACGCAGCGGCGGGGCTCATTGCTTGAGGGAGCACTTGAGAAAGGGCGCGCCGGATCGAAGGGCATCATGCCCAGTTCAGCGCTTGGGTGGCCGCAGCGAGCCGACGCCGATATCGAAGGTGAGCTTGCCGGAGACTTTCACGTCGAAATCTCCGACCTTGAAATGCCCGAACTGGCCGGACCGGGGCTGGTCATCGGGTTCCGGCGGCAAGGGCGTCACGATGCTGTAGCCGCCGTCCACGCCGGGCAGGCCGCTTTGGGCCGGCGCCGAAGGGGTCGAGGCCCCGGCTTTGGCCCCGGCCATCGCCGCCCCGCAGGAAAGGGCGAGGGACAGCGCAGCGCAAATGGCCATGTGCAACGGTTTCATGGCGCCACTATAGGCGCCCGCGCCTGCCGACGCCAGTTCACGCCGGGAAAAGGGTCGGCGGCGATGCCATGTTTCCCTTGACTTTGGCGTGAGAATTTAGAACATAAGAGGAACAAAAAAACCTTTTGGGGAAACAGGTGCGGCACGCGGGCCAAACTGCGCGGCAGACTGTAAGGTGCATCAGACTTCCAATTTAGGACGAGCGTGGAGACAGCGTCATGGCGGGCAGCGTCAATAAGGTCATTCTGGTCGGCAATCTGGGAGCAGACCCTGAAATCCGGCGGCTGAACTCCGGCGATCCGGTCGTCAACCTGCGCATCGCCACCTCCGAAACCTGGCGTGACAAGATGTCGGGCGAGCGCAAGGAAAAGACCGAGTGGCACAATGTCGTGATCTTCAACGACAATCTCGCCAAGGTGGCAGAGCAATATCTGAAGAAGGGCATGAAGGTCTATATCGAGGGCCAGCTCCAGACCCGCAAATGGCAGGACCAGACCGGACAGGACCGCTACACCACCGAGGTGGTGCTGCAGAAATTCCGTGGCGAGTTGCAGATGCTCGACGCTCGTGGCCAGGGTGAAGGCGGCGGACAGGTCGGCTATGAGCGCGGCAGTTATTCCGGCGGTGGCGGTGGTGGACGCGGGTCCGACTTCGGCCAGTCCGGCCCGGGCGATTTCGGCGGTTCGCGCGGTGGCGGTGGCGGCGGTGGCCGCGACCTCGACGACGAAATTCCGTTCTGAGCGCCCGGCGCGTTCGTCTACGGAAGGCGGGCCGGGCGAAACCGCGCTTTTCGGCAGGTTGAGCGATACCGGACTGGAGGCAGCGCCGCATGGACGTGCGGCGCTGTTTTTGCATCCGAACTATGATGGCCGTCTGTTTTCAGCAGCTTGTCGTGTTTTCGTGATTCACTTCGTGCAGTGCATTGCTTGCGCCATGGCGCCGGGGCTTGGCTGCACCTGTTTTCTTCATTTCAGGGCTGAAGATTGCCGGCAGTGAATCTGGAAGGCCGCGCCCCGCTTTAAGGATGCTCCGGCGCGTCTGCGACTTTAGATGGCTTGATTTACCCTGCCGTTTGGACTGGGATAGGGGGCACAAGAACAAGACCGGACATTTGCAAGTCCGGCAGCGGCCGTCCTGATGAAGGCGCGGCCGTACCGATCACAGCCTTTGGGAGGGGCTGCTGTGATGAGGGATATTCTCATTGTCGAAGATGAACAGGCCATATCGGAGTCGCTCGAGTTCATTCTCACCCGGTGCGGCTGGTCCGTCGGTGTAGCGCGCGACGGCGAGGCGGCACTGGAGGCGGCCCTGCGGTTCCGGCCGCGCATGGTCCTGCTCGACATCATGCTGCCCAAGCGTGGTGGCCTCGACGTTCTGAAGGCGCTGCGCTCCAACGAGGCGTTCGCGTCCACCTCCGTCGTCATCCTCACGGCGCGCGGCCAGCAATATGACCGGCAGGCGGCGATGGACCTGAAGGCGGACGGTTTCATCACCAAACCTTATGCGAATGGCGAGGTGGTGGATGCGGTTCGCCGTATCCTCGACAGCCAGCCCTGTTCCGCCGCCCATGCCTAGCTCGTCCGGCTCGCCCACGCCTTCGAAGGAGGAGCGGTCGGAGCGCGAGGACGTCGCGCTTCTGGTGCCGTTCTTCGGCGTCGTCCTGTTGATGCCGCCGCTGCTCAACCTGTTCGAAGGCAGGCGGATGCCCTTCGGCGTGCCGGTCGAAGTGCTCTACCTGTTCGGTGTCTGGCTTCTGGTCATCGTCGGCGCGATCCTGCTTTCGCGCCGCCGCCAGTTCCGCGAGGCGGCACCGAAGGCATTGGCGGAGAATGTCTCGCCGTTGCCAGCCGATCCGCCCGGTGACACATGATGCTTTCGCCGGATTTCGTCATCCTAACCGCGGTCGGCTATGTCGGGCTGCTGTTCCTGCTCGCCTATCTGTCCGATGCGCGTGCCAAGAGCGGCAATGCCGGCTTCCTCAGGTCGCCGGCCATCTACACGCTGTCGATCTCCGTCTATTGCACGAGCTGGACCTTCTACGGGGCCGTCGGCACCGCCGCCCGCAGCGGCCTGGAATTCGCGGCGATCTACATGGGGCCGACGCTGGTCTTCGTCGGCTGGTGGTTCCTGCTGCGCAAGCTCATCCGCATCGCCCACAGCCAGCACATCACCTCCATCGCCGACTTCCTGTCCTCGCGCTTCGGCAAGTCGAGCCGGCTGGCGGTGCTGGTCACGCTGATCGCGGTGGTCTCCATCGCCCCCTATATCGCGCTGCAGCTCAAGGCCATCACCACCTCCATCCAGACCGTGTCGGTCGCCAAGGGTGCCGGGACCGACCATCTGGCGACGCTGGACGAGGTGACGCTGGCGCTCGGCGTCGCCATCGGCATGGCCGTGTTCACCATCCTGTTCGGCACCCGCAACGTCGATGCGCGCGAGCAGCATCCGGGCGTTGTGGCCGCCATCGCCTTCGAGGCTGTGGTGAAGCTTCTGGCGCTGGTGGCGGTCGGCGTGTTCGTCGTCTTCGGCGTCAGCGACGGCATTTCCGACATCTATGCGCGCGCGGTCGAGGCCGGTGTGCGCATCCACGAGGCAGAGCCCTTCGGCAGCCGCTGGGTGGCGGTGCTGTTCCTTTCCGCCTGCGCGGTGATCTGCCTGCCGCGCCAGTTCCAGATCACGGTGGTGGAGAACTCCAACGAGGACCATCTGCGCACCGCAAGCTGGGCCTTCCCCTGCTACATGCTGGCCATGAGCGTGTTCATCCTGCCGATCGCGCTCTACGGGCTCTCGACCATGCCGCCGGGCTCGAACCCGGACATGTTCGTGCTCACCCTGCCGATGAGGACCGGGCATGACGCGCTGGCGCTGTTCGCCTTCATCGGCGGCTTTTCCAGCGCCACCTCGATGATCATCGTCGCCTCGATCGCGCTCTCGATCATGGTGTCGAACCATATCGTCGTGCCGCTGGCGCTGCGAGCCGCATCGCCGGGGGAGGAAGCCGGCGAGCGCGACATCGCCCGGCTGCTGCTGCGCAGCCGCCGCATCTCGATTGCCGGCATGCTGTTGCTCGGCTTCCTCTATTTCTGGCTGACGCAGGGCTCGGATGCGCTGGCGCCCATCGGCCTGATCTCGTTCGCCGGCGTCGCCCAGTTCCTGCCCGCAATGCTGGCGGCGCTCTACTGGCGCACGGCCACGATGAGGGGCGCCCTGGCGGCCATATCGGCCGGCTTCGTCGTCTGGGCCTGGACGCTGTTCCTGCCGTCCTTCGACACGTTCAGCCCCGTCATTGCCGATGTGATGGCCAACGGCCCGTGGGGCATCCGGGCGTTGCGGCCGGAGGCCCTGTTCGGCATGGAAGGCATGGATCCGCTTGTCCACTCCGTGTTCTGGAGCATGCTGGCCAATATCTCGATGTTGCTGTGCGTTTCGGCGCTGACCAGCCAGAACGCGCTGGAGCGCATCCAGGCCTCGCTTTTCGTGGATGTATTCCGGCGCTCCGCCTCCTTCCAGCCGCGCATCCTGCGGGGCTCGGCCACCACAAGCGAGCTGTTCTTCGTGGCCGAGCGGGTTCTGGGGTGGAGCCGGGCGCGGGCGCTGTTCGCGTCGGCCGGCGTGCCTCACCGGCAGACCGCTCCGCAGCAGGGCGTCTCGGCCGATTTCATCGCCCGGCTGGAGCGGGAACTCGCCGGTTCGATCGGCTCGGCCTCGGCCCATATCCTGCTCACCAAGGCCATCGCCGGCGATGCGATCTCGCTGGAAGAGATGATGCAGATCGCCGACGAGACCCAGCAGGCGATCGAATATTCGCATGCGCTGGAGGTGAAGTCGCAGGAGCTGCACTCGACGGCGCAGCAGTTGAAGGAGGCCAACGCGCTGCTGAAGGAGCTGCATCAGCAGAAGGACGAATTCCTGTCGCAGGTCAGCCATGAAGTGC
Source organism: Aquamicrobium terrae (assembly GCF_040545735.1). Taxonomy (GTDB): domain Bacteria; phylum Pseudomonadota; class Alphaproteobacteria; order Rhizobiales; family Rhizobiaceae; genus Mesorhizobium; species Mesorhizobium terrae_A. The sequence continues at coordinate 81,918 of NZ_JBEPML010000002.1, read as the reverse complement.
GAACGCCCATGACCTCGATCCGGTCCTTCGCCGAAATCCTGATGGTGCCGGAGGAACTGACGCCCGAGCAGCGGGCGCGCTTCATCACCACCATCCACAATGAGAGCGTGCGGCTGACCAAGCTGCTCGACGAGATCCTCGATCTTAGTGCGCTGGAGCAGGGGGAGCGCGACTGGGAGAACGTGCCGGTCGATGCCGAGGGTGTTCTCGATCAGGCCATCGCGGTTTGCGAGGCGTTGGCCCGCAAGCGCTTCGTGTCGATCGAAAGCGGGGCGCGGGCCGGAAGCTGCATCGTGCTGGCCGACACCGGCAGGCTCAGCCAGGTGTTCATCAACATCATCGCCAACGCCATTTCGCACAACGACGCGAAGGAGCCGGTGGTCCACATATCGTCGCGGCTGACCGATGATGGCTATGTCGTCGACATTTCCGACAACGGCTCCGGCATTCCGCCGGATTACCACAAGAAAATCTTCGAGAAGTTCGTGCGCGCGGAGCCGGACGGAGCGCCCGATTCACAAGGGCTGGGCCTTGGCCTCAACATCAGCAACAAGATCGTCGGCAAGCTGAACGGGCGGCTGGAACTGACCCACGGCACGCTGCCGGGCGCCTGCTTCCGCATCGTGCTGCCGCTGTGGCAGGGAACCCAGCGCGCCCCGGTCGCCGAGCAGGTTTAGCAATTCTGGTCCAGACGAGATCGCCTCTCATCCCCCTTGCTGGGACGGTTAGCAACGCTGGCGTCCCCCCCCTCTCCCCGCTTGCGGGGAGAGGGGGGGGGGGGGACAAGTCCCGGCAAAAATGGAAATGCCTAGACCGGAATTTCCTGCCTGTGGCTGCATTGAAGGCGCGGGCAGGGCACGCAGGAGGGGCCGACTTCGACCGGCCTGCCGCCGAGATCGAGCCCGTCGCCATAGACGGTGCGGTCGGCATGAACGATGTCGCAGGCCAGCATGATCGAAAACACCAGCGGCTTTTGCCCGAAGCGCGCGGCGTGCTTGGAGACGGTCCTTGCCACCAGCAGGAAGCGCCCGCCGCCGGGAAAGAGCGACACCTGCCGCACCACGCCGCCCGTCGAGAACGCGTCGTAGATCGGCCACAGCAGGCAGCCATGGCCGAAGCCGGGAATGGTCAGGCCGGGCAGGGGAAAGCGCTTGGTCAGCCGGCCGGAGCGGTCGGCGCGCAGGAAGCCGAAGGGCAGGCCCTCGCGCCCCTTGCGGCGCAGCGTCACCAGCCGGTGCGCGGCCTGCTCGAAGCTGACCCCGGCCAGCGAGCTCAGCAGTTCGACGTCGTAGCGGCGCTCCTCGGCCATGCCGAGGAAATCGTCATAGGGCATCATCACGGCCCCGGCGACATAGGAGGAGAGGGCGCGCAGGGCGAGCCCCCTGGCCTCCTCAGTCGACAGCTCAAGCCTTGCCATGGTATCCGCCAGGCTGTCGGCGGCCGCTTTCGAGGCGTAGGTGCGAAGCATGCGGAAGATGCGCGCGGGGCGGGGCATGCTGTCCGAAAAGACAAGCCCGGGCTCATCCGCGGTGGCCGGGAGCGCCTCGCCGCCGATGCGGCAGGCGATGCCGAAGCGGCTTTCCAGGGCCGCGGCAAGCCCGTCTTCCTCGATCGCGTCCGTTTCGGCAAGCTCGCGGCGCAGCGCCTCGGCAACCGTCTCCAGTTGCGGGAAATGGTTGTTGTGGACGATGAGCGCTTCGTCGACCTCCCGGATCGGCGAGACCGGCCGCTGGCGCGCCGAGGTCTGGTCGAAATAGGCGACGAGGCTCTGCGTCGCCGGCACCAGATCGTGCGCTTCCGTGTTGATGGTGGCGATGAAGCGCCTGCGCTCGTCATCGGTGAGATCGGGAATGTCGGCCAGGATCTCGGCGCCGGACTTGATGCCGGCGATGCGGTTGAGGATCTCATGCAGGAGCTGGGATAGCAGCGGGTCGGATTTCAGCCGGTGCTGGAGCACCTCGATCTCCATGTTCGCATCGGCATAGGCCCGGTGCAGGCGGGCCAGCGCGGCCGCCGCTTCCGGAAAGCGGGCGACAAGATCGCGGATCGACTGTGGTTCGATCTCGATGCCGCTCATCAGCGGATCGGCGATCAATTCGCCGATGGCCGCGATGTTGCGCGCCTCGCTTTCGCCCGACAGATGCTCTAGGTCGATGCCCAGCCGCTCGCCGATGCGCAGCAGCAGCTTGCCACCGATGCTGCGCTTGTTGTTCTCGATCAGATTGAGATAGCTGGCCGAAATCCCCAGCGTGCGCGCCAGCGCCACCTGTGACAGGCCGGCCTCCAGGCGCCTGCGCCTTATGCGCACCCCGATTGGGATCCTGCTATTCGCCATTGTAAATTCTTTACTAAAGTGAATTTACTGATTTCCAATTTTTGACAAAAAACATATTTAATGTCAAATACTTATTGAGAATATAACAAACTGTGACAGTCTCTTCGCGCGAAGCCGAACATTCGGACGCGTGGAGGAGATGAAATGGCTAATTTTCGGACCAACAGGCGCAGCCTGCTGAAGGGCGCTGGCGCCGGCATCGTGGCGCTCGGCACGCCGCATATTTTCACCAAGGGCGCATGGGCCCAGAATTTCTGCAACGACCCGACCAGCGGCAAGATCGTGTTCGGCTTCAACGTGCCGCAGACCGGCTCCTACGCCGAGGAGGGGCTGGAGCAGCTCAAGGCCTACGAGCTGGCCGTCAAGCATATCAACGGCGAGGGCGACGGCGGCATGCTCAAGACGCTCAAGCCGCTTGCGCTGAAGGGCAATGGCGTGCTCGGCCGCAAGGTCGAATATGTGACCGGCGATACCCAGACCAACACCGACGCCGCCCGCGACGGCGCCCGCCGCATGATCGAGCGCGACAGGGCCATCATGGTCACCGGCTCGGTCACCTCCGGCGAGGCGATCGCCCAGCAGAGCCTGTGCCAGGAAATGGGCGTCATCTACATGTCCGGCCTGACGCACTCCAACGACACCACCGGCAAGGACAAGCGCCGCTACGGCTTCCGGCATTTCTTCAATGCCTACCAGTCCGGCGTCGCCATCGCGCCGTTCCTGGCCAAGGAATACGGCACCGACCGGCGCGCCTATCATTTGACCGCCGACTACACCTGGGGCTGGACGCAGGAGGAATCGATCAAGAACGCCACCGAGGCGCTCGGCTGGGAGACGGTGGCCACGGTCCGCACCCCGCTCGGCCTCGGCGACTATTCGCAATACCTCACCCCGGTGCTGAATTCGGGCGCCGACGTGCTCATCCTCAACCACTACGGCCATGACATGGTCAACTCGCTGCCGCAGGCGGTGCAGTTCGGCCTGCGCGACCGGCAGGCCAACGGCAAGAATTTCGAGATCGTCGTGCCGATGTTCTCCGAACTGATGGCGGTTGGCGCGGGCGAGGCGGTGAAGGGCATCATCGGCACATCCAACTGGCAATGGTCGTTGGATGACGAGGGCACCAAGGCCTTCACCAAATCCTATGGCGAGGCCTATGGCGCGCCGCCGTCGCAGTCGGCCCACACCGGCTATGTGCAGGCCATTCTCTATGCCGACGCGGTGGAGCGGGCCGGCACCTTCTACCCGCCGGAAGTCATCAAGGCGCTCGAAGGCTTCGAGTTCGACGGCATGGGCAACGGGCCGACGCTTTATCGTGACACCGACCACCAGTGCTTCAAGGAAGTTCTGGTCGTGCGCGGCAACGAGAACCCGTCGAGCCGGTTCGACGTGCTCAACGTGATCGGCAAGACGACGCGCGAGGACGTCACCTACGAGGCCTCGGTCTTCGGCGGGGAACTGGGCCCTTACGAACCCAACGAGTGCTGACGGCGATACCGGCCCATGCCCCGCCTGCATCATGCCGGCGGGGCGTGGGACCGCGCCGTCCTCCTCCCGGGCGTTCGCAATGCGCACCGTCTCGCACCGAAGGATTACTTAGATGAACGTGTTCTTGGCCCAGTTGCTCAACGGGCTGGACAAGGGCGGCGCCTATGCGCTGATCGCCCTTGGCCTCACACTGGTTTTCGGCACGCTTGGCGTCGTGAATTTCGCCCATGGCGCGCTGTTCATGCTCGGCTGCTTCTGCGCCGTCACCTTCCGCTATCTCATCACCCTGGAAACGGTGACCATCGATCCGGAAAAGCTGTCGCCGTGGGGCGCGCCGGTGGAGGTGCGCACGCCGCTGGTGCAGAACTGGTTCGGCGATTTCGGTGCCGTTCTGGTCGACTATTCGGTGCCGATCTCGATCCTGCTCGCCATCCCGGTGATGCTGTTCATCGGCATCGCCATGGAACGCGGCATCATCAAGCATTTCTACAAGCGCACCCACGCCGAGCAGATCCTCGTCACCTTCGGCCTGGCCATCGTCCTGCAGGAGATCGTCAAGAGCTTCTTCGGCGCCAATCCCGTCCCGCAGCCGATCCCGAGCGACCTGCGCGGCGCGGCCGACATCGGCGCCTGGTTCGGCATGGCGCCGCATGTGCTGACCTATCCGTGGTGGCGTATGATCTATCTGCTGTTCTCGGCGCTGGTCATCGGCGGCGTCTTCGCCTTCCTGCAATTCACCACCTTCGGCATGGTGGTGCGCGCCGGCATGTCCGACCGCGAGACCGTCGGGCTGATGGGCATCGACATCGACCGCCGCTTCACCATCGTCTTCGGCCTGGCGGCCGTGGTGGCGGGCGTGGCCGGCGTCATGTACACGCCGCTTCTGGCGCCCAACTACCATCTTGGCATGGATTTCCTGGTGCTGAGCTTCGTCGTCGTCGTGGTCGGCGGCATGGGCTCGCTGCCCGGGGCGGTGGCCGCCGGCTTCCTGCTCGGCATCCTGCAATCCTTCGCATCGATGACCGAGGTGAAATCCCTCATTCCCGGCATCGACCAGGTCATCATCTACCTCGTCGCAGTCGTCATCCTGCTCGTGCGCCCGCGCGGCCTGATGGGACGGCGCGGAATCATGGAGAGCTGATCCGCCATGTTCTCGCTTTCTCGCAAGGACCTCGCAGCACTGGCAGTCTTCGCTGCCGTGGTGCTGGCCATGCCGATCTGGCTGGCGCCCTTCGGCGCCGCCTATCCCGGCCTCATGCAGAAGTTCGCGATCTATGCGATCTTCGCCATCGGCTTCAACATCCTGTTCGGCCTCACCGGCTACCTGTCCTTCGGCCATGCCGCCTTCCTCGGCGTCGGCTCCTACACCACGGTGTGGTCGTTCAAGCTGCTGACCATGGACATCATGCCGGCCATGGTCTTCGCAGTCATCGTCAGCGGCCTGTTCGCGCTGCTGATCGGCTATTTCAGCCTGCGCCGCACCGGCATCTATTTCTCCATCCTCACCCTCGCTTTCGCCCAGATGAGCTACAGCCTGGCCTATTCGGTGCTGACGCCCATCACCAATGGCGAGACCGGCCTGCTGCTGGCGCGCAACGATCCGCGCTACATCGACGCCATTTTCGGGGCGCAGGCCAATATCGCCGGCCTGCCGCAGCCCACGCTGCTCGGCAGTTCGGTCAGCGGCTACATGGGCTTCTATCTGTGCGCCGTGGTGCTGATCCTCGCCTTCTACGTGTCGCAGAAGATCTTCGCCTCGCCCTTCGGCATGGCGCTGCGCGGCATCAAGTCGAACCAGACGCGCATGAACTATACCGGTTTCAACACCCGGCCCTATACGCTGGCGGCCTTCGTCATCTCGGGCATGTTCGCCGGGCTGGCCGGCGCCCTTCTGTCGATCACCGACCCGCTGGCGGGGGCCGAGCGCATGAAGTGGACGGAGTCCGGCAATGTCGTGCTGATGACCATATTGGGCGGCGTCGGAACCCTGTTCGGACCGGTCATCGGTGCCTGGCTGATCAAATATTTCGAGAACATCTTCTCGGCCATCAACACCAACATGCTCAACAACTTCTTCTCCTTCCTGCCCGACGGCGTGCAGGGCTTCGTGGTGACGGTGCTGTCGAAATTCGTAGGCGAGGGCTGGCACCTGACGCTCGGCCTGATGTTCGTGCTGATCGTGGTCTTCCTGCCGGGCGGCCTGGTCGAAGGCTTCAATCGCTTCGTGGCGCGCCTGAAACGACGAAAAGACGCACGCGACGGCGTCGGCTCGACCCAGCCGGCGGAATAGGAGGAAGGCGCGATGAACCACACACCCTCCAACATCATCCTGCACGCGGCCGACGTTCACAAGAACTTCGGCGGCCTGCGCGCCCTGTCCGACATCGACCTTCAGGTCGAGGAGGGCAAGACGCATGCCATCATCGGACCCAACGGGGCCGGCAAGTCGACGCTGCTCAACGTCATCATCGGCCGCATTCCGCCGTCGAGCGGCGCGGTCGTGTTCGACGGCACCGTGCTGACCGGCAAGGCACCCTACGAGATCAACCAGCTCGGCATCTCGCGGGTGTTCCAGACGCCGGAAATCTTCCCCGACCTGCCGGTGCTGCACAACGTCATGGCGCCGGCCTTTGCCCGGCGTGACGGGGCCTTCCGCATCAACATGCTGCGCAGCGTCGAGTCCGAGCGCGGGATCCGGGAGGAGGCCGAGGACATCCTCAACGACATCGGCCTGCACGGCCGCCGCGAGGACCATGCCGGCGCCCTGTCGCGCGGCGACAAGCGGCGGCTGGAACTGGCAATGTGCCTCATCCAGCGCCCGCGCCTCCTGTTGCTCGACGAGCCGACGGCCGGCATGAGCCGGCACGACACCAACAGCACGATCGAACTGCTGCGCAAGATCAAGTCCAGCGGCATGACCAAGGTCATCATCGAGCACGACATGCATGTCGTCTTTTCGCTGGCCGACCGCATTTCGGTTCTGGCGCAGGGGCGCATCATCGCGTCGGGCCTTCCGCAGGAGATCAAGGAAGACCCGCGCGTGCAGGAAGCCTATCTCGGCGGGAGCGTGCAATGAACGTCATGACCATGAAACGGGAAGCGATTTCGGCCGCCACCGAGGCCGATCCGTCCAAGGCTTTCTTCGCCGTGCGGGACATCCATGCCTATTATGGCGAAAGCTATATCGTACAGGGCGTCACGCTCGACGTGAAGAAGGGCGAGATCCTGGCACTCCTCGGCCGCAACGGCGCCGGCAAGACCTCCACCTTGCGCACCATCGCCCGCATGGACGATCCGCAATTGCGTTCGGGCGAAATCTGGCTGGAGGGCCAGCCGCTCCACGCCATGAAGTCCTGGCAGGCCTCGCGCGCCGGTATCCAGCTCGTGCCGGAGGACCGGCGCATCATCCCCGGCATGACCGTGGAGGAAAACCTCATACTGGCACAGGTGGCGCCGGGGCACGGCATGTCGGTGGAGGAGCTTTACGAGCATTTCCCGCGGCTGGCGGAGCGGCGCAGGCAGGAGGCCGTCACCCTGTCCGGCGGCGAGCAGCAGATGCTGGCCGTGGCCCGCGCGCTGGCGCGGGAGGTGAAGCTTCTCCTGCTGGACGAGCCCTATGAGGGACTGGCGCCGGTCATCGTTCAGGAGATCGAGCGCATCGTCTACGGCATCAAGGAGCGCGGCATCACCACCATCATCGTCGAGCAGAACGCGGTCGCGGCGCTGCGGCTGGCCGACCGCGCCGTCATCCTCGATACCGGCGAGCTGGTCTTTGCCGGCGCGGCCAGGGAGCTTCTCGAAAGCGAGGAGCTTCGCAACGAATATCTGGCAATCTGACGGGAGAGGAATATCGAAGCCGAAAATTCACGCCTGACCTGCCGGACTATCGGCTCTATGATCCGGGCCGGCGCGAGGTTGCGCCGAACTTCAAAGCGAAGCCCGAATGATGGACAGGACGTGATGAATGCATCCGAGCAGATCGACCAATTGATCGCCGGCCTGCAGGATTGGCGCGGCACGACGCTGGCCAGGGTGCGCAAGGCCATTCTGGGTGCCGATCCCGGCATTGTCGAGGAGTGGAAGTGGAAGGGCAGCCCGGTATGGTCCCGCGACGGCAATCTTCTGGTCGGCAACGCCCACAAGGACAAGGTGAAGCTGACCTTCGCGCATGGGGCCAGCCTGCCTGACCCAAAGGGCCTCTTCAATGCCGGCCTGGGCGGCAAGGTATGGCGGGCCATCGATCTTTTCGAAGGCGATGAGATCGACGAAACCGCGCTTCAGGACCTCGTTCGCGCGGCGGTGAAGTTCAATCAGGCCCGACGGGCGAAGAAATAGTCGGCGGCTCCTTCGCGGTTTCGCGCCGGCTGCCATGGACCAGCAGGATGGCCGCGCCTCAATGGAGGTCGTGACGTTGCGAACGCAAAGGAGACGTATGGCATCGCTCGTTGATCGGGCAATCCCGACAGCACGGGCGATGCTTATGACAGAGGGTCTGGCCCAGATGTTTCATCAATATGTGGAGTTCCACCAGGTCGCCGGCGCTCCAGTCGCTCATGATCGCCATCGCCACCTCGTAGGTGGTTTCCGTCTCCGGCGTGGATCGAACGAACCCGAACCGGCCCATTACCCTTAAAACGTGGGAGTCGACGACGAACGCCGGCATTTGCAATGTGCTGAAATTGAGCGTGGATGCCGAGACCTTGCGCCCGACACCCGGCAAACGTTCGAGCCACGCAAGCGCAGTTTCGACGTCCAGCTTGCCGAGGAACGTCAGGTCGAAATCCGGCTGCCTCGCGGCTATGATGTTGATCGTGGCATGAAGCTGCCGGGCCTTGACGTCGGGAAACGTCACATCGCCAATGGTTGTCTCGATGTCGCCGCGTGTTGCCCCCGCGAGCCCGGACCATGCGGGATAGGTCTCGACGAGCCGCCGATAGGCACCCCACGATACATGGTCATACGTCCGCCCGCTGATCGATGATCTGACGAGTTGGTCGATAGGGGCTCTGGCCGGGATCGGGGCGGGAGAGCCGAAGCAGGCCCTCAGCCGGTCCCGTATCCACGTCATATCCCCGACAGCACCGAAGTCGAATGCCATTTGCATAGCGACAAATTATAGAACAAAACAAGAACATTGGCAAGGCATCCAACCGACGACAGATTCGACGGCCAAGGCCAGCGTGGGCGAGGGATTTTTCAGGCGTGAGCTGGACCGGCCGGCCCGGAGCGATGAGCGCGCCGCATTGAAAGAAGCAGGGCCCGGACGCGGGATCGTCACCTAGGTGTCGGCCCAGGTCAGTTCTTCGATTTTGGAAACGACCAGATCGAAAGTCTTTGTTTCTTCCAGCAGAGCCATGTTGATGTCGCCGCTCTTGAGCGACTCCAGCATGTTGTTTTTCAGATCGGAAGCAGCCTCGGCGCCCTCGCGGTTCTCCACATGCCTGAGTGCATAGCCTATGCACAGATAAAGCGTATTGAATATGATCTTTATCTGCTCCATTTCGGCGCCGCTCATCTCTTCGGTGCTGTCAACCATTTCCGGCTCCATTTCATCTCGTCGGCAGGCCCTGCAGCGGGGTGGTTTTAGGCAACGCGAGATTCAATGAATTGTTCCAGTGATTTACGCAATCACTGGTTGTGTTCTTGATGTATCTGATGATGGACCGGAAGGTTGACTTTACCGACCCTCGGCGGCGGACCGCAGCTTGGCCGCAGCGACCTGGCGCCGCATGCGGCCCGGGGAGGGGATGAGAGCCGCTGGCTCACGGTGGGTGTTTTCCTGGAAGACACGGCAGGCCAGCCACGCGAGGCCGGCGAGTGTAAGCAGTCGAATCATACTGGCTCTCCTTTCACCGCAAAACTCGAAATCGGCCAAGGAGTTCCGCTTTCGCAGGGCAGCCAACAAAAAAGCGGGCTTGAGCCCGCTTTCCTTCGACTTCCGAGATGTCAACGCGCTGCCGGTACATTCATGGTCAACGCGGTTCGATCGGATCAAATACAGCAACCGCTTGCCCGAACCTCACCACGCATCTCGCAGGACGTTCCAAGCCGCAGCCGGCTGATGTTCGCCTTTGTAGATGCCGATTGTGTTGGAATTGAGGGGGTCATTGGGTTTGCCAGTGCGGCAGCTTTGGCGAAGGCGGAAAAAGTAAATGAAATCAAATGTATATGGCGGAGAGAGAGGGATTCGAACCCTCGATAGAGTTGCCCCTATACACGCGTTCCAGGCGTGCGCCTTCAACCACTCGGCCACCTCTCCGTCTTGTGTGCAGGCATCGGCCGGTTTCGCCGTGCTGGTCGGGAGTGCACACTTCCCATCGAACAACGGCCAGGCCGTTTCGGCATCCCTGACCAAAGGTTGCCTGTACGCCGTGCCGCCGCAAAGCAGCAGGCGCGGGGCTCATCTAGTCGATCCTGCCGCGAATGCCAAGACATATCCGACAAACAATCTGCGGATGATGGCTGCAATCGAAAAAAGAATGGCCGGTGGCGGCAGGAACGGGCGCGAAGGCTGGAAAAAAGCCCCGCACATCGTGCGGGGCCTTGCCTGGAGTCGGTTCCGATCGCTCACACCGAGTAGTACATATCGTACTCGATCGGATGCGGCGTCATCTCGAAACGCATCACCTCGGCCATCTTCAGTTCGATGAAGGAATCGATCTGGTCGTCGTCGAACACGCCGCCGGCCTTCAGGAAGGCGCGGTCCTTGTCGAGGTTCTGCAGCGCCTCGCGCAGCGAGCCCGAGACGGTCGGGATCTTCTTCAGTTCCTTCGGCGGCAGGTCGTACAGGTCCTTGTCCATCGGCTGGCCGGGATGGATCTTGTTCTTGATGCCGTCGAGACCGGCCATCAGCAGCGCGGCGAAGGCGAGGTAGGGGTTCGCGCCCGGATCGGGGAAGCGGACCTCCAGGCGCTTCGACTTCGGCGAGGAGCCGAACGGGATGCGGCAGGAAGCCGAGCGGTTGCGGGCCGAATAGGCCAGCAGCACCGGTGCCTCGTAGCCCGGCACCAGCCGCTTGTAGGAATTGGTCAGCGGATTGGTGAAGGCGTTGATGGCCTTGGCGTGCTTGATGACGCCGCCGATGAAGTAGAGGCAGCTCTCCGACAGGCCGGCATATTCATTGCCGGCGAAGGTCGGCTTGCCGTCCTTCCAGATCGACATGTGGACGTGCATGCCCGAGCCGTTGTCGCCGAAGATCGGCTTCGGCATGAAGGTGGCCGTCTTGCCGTAGGCATTGGCGACCTGATGCACGACATACTTGTAGATCAGCATCTTGTCGGCGTTGCGTACCAGCGTGTCGAACTTGATGCCGAGCTCGTGCTGGGCCGCGGCCACCTCATGGTGGTGCTTTTCGACGCGCACACCCATTTCGGTGAGCACGGTGAGCATCTCGGAGCGCATGTCCTGGCACGAATCGATCGGCGGCACGGGGAAGTAGCCGCCCTTGACGCGCGGACGGTGGCCGAGATTGCCGGTCTCGTAGTCGGTGTCGTCGTTGGACGGCAGTTCGGTCGAGTCGAGCTTGAAACCGGTGTTGTAGGGATCGGCCTTGTACTTGACGTCGTCGAAAACGAAGAACTCGGCTTCCGGACCGACATAGATGGTGTCGCCGATGCCTTCGGCCTTCATGTAGGCCTCGGCCTTCTTGGCGATGCCGCGCGGGTCGCGATTGTAGGATTCGCCGGACACCGGATCGAGGATGTCGCACAGGATGACCATGGTCGACTGGGCGAAGAACGGGTCCATGTGCACCGTCTCCGGATCGGGCATCAGCACCATGTCGGACTCGTTGATCGCCTTCCAGCCGGCGATGGACGAGCCGTCGAACATGACACCGTCGGCGAACATGTCTTCCTCGACCTCGGCGATGTCCATGGTCACGTGCTGCAGCTTGCCCTTCGGATCGGTGAAGCGCAGATCGACGAACTTCACGTCGTTGTCCTTGATCTGCCTCATGATGTCGGCGGCTGTGGTCATTTTCAGGCTTTCCTTGCGTTTGGGAGAGAAGGATTGGAGGGAGAAATCAGATGGCGTCGGTGCCGGTCTCGCCGGTGCGGATGCGGACGACTTCCTCGATATTGGAGACGAAGATCTTGCCGTCGCCGATGCGCCCGGTCTGGGCGGCCTTGCGGATCGCCTCGACCGCGGTTTCCACCGCGTCGTCGCCCAGCACGAGCTCGATCTTCACCTTGGGCAGGAAGTCGACGACATATTCGGCGCCCCGGTAAAGCTCGGTGTGGCCTTTCTGGCGACCGAAGCCCTTGGCCTCGATGACGGTGATGCCTTGCAGGCCGGCTTCCTGAAGGGCCTCCTTCACCTCGTCGAGCTTGAACGGCTTTATGATCGCTTCGATCTTCTTCATGAACTGGACCTCCAATGCAAAGGGGCGCGAAACCCCGCTCGCGCAACATCAAGCATGATCCGTGCCAATTCCGACAGGGAGCGGGACTCATCGTGATTTCCGCCAGTGCGACAGGGGTGGCAAGGTCAGGCGGCAGCCAGTGGAAGGCAGGCCGGCGGCAATGTCCAGCCAGTCCTTGCATAAAATTTAGGCAGCCTGGTTATTTTGCGCGCAGCTCTGCACCTGCGCACCCATCGTCCCGGGTTGCGTTTATGCTTTATGCTTTATGCTGTATGCGCTCGCGCTGAACGTCGAAATCTGGGAGAAAATCACCCGATGCGCATAGAACTCCTTTCGCCCGCCGAAATGGGGGAGGCCGACAAAAGGGCGATCGAGGCCGGCCCCTTCGACGGCATCGGGCTGATGCATAATGCCGGCGCGGCCATCGCGCGGGAGGTGCTTGCGCGCTACCCGGCGGCCGGGCCGGTGCACGTGCTGTGCGGGCCCGGCAACAATGGCGGCGACGGCTATGTCGTCGCGCGGTTGCTGGCCGAAAGCGGCGCGGCGGTGTCGCTCTGGGCGTCCGGTCCACCCCGGGCGGGAAGCGACGCGGCCATTGCCGCCGCCGAATGTCCGCTGGAGCCGCTGCCGCTGGCCGATTTTTCGGCTGCTCCCGGTTCGATCGTGGTCGATGCGCTTTACGGGGCAGGCCTGTCCAAACCGCTGGACGGAGAGGCCGCGCGCGCGGTCGAACGCGTCGCGGGGCTCGGTCTGCCGGTGGTTGCCGTCGATCTGCCTTCCGGCATCTCGGGCGACAGCGGGCGGGCGACAGGCCCTGCCTTTTATGCTGAACTGACCGTCACCTTCGCGCGCAAAAAGCCCGGTCACCTGCTGATGCCGGGGCGGGGCCACTGCGGTGAGGTGGTGGTGGCCGATATCGGCATCGGCGATGCTGTCATAGGCGGGTTGCAGGTCAGGACGTTCGAGAACGGCCCGGCGCTCTGGCTGACGGCGTTGCCCGTGCCGGATGTCGACACCCACAAATATCGGCGCGGCCATGTCGGCGTCTTTTCCGGCGGACCAGCCTCTACCGGTGCCGCGCGTCTGTCGGCGCTTGCGGCGGCGCGCAGCGGGGCAGGGGCGGTCACCGTGCTGTCGCCGGCCAATGCGCTCATGGTCAATGCCGCGCATCTCACCTCGATCATGCTGCGCAAGATCGACGACACGGCCGAGCTTGAGGCTTTCCTTGCCGAGCGCCGCCCGTCGGCGCTGGTGCTCGGCCCCGGCTTCGGGGTGGGCGAAAAGGCACGCGATTTCGCGCTGGCCGTGCTGGGCGCGCAGGGCGGCGTGGAAGGGCTGGTGCTGGATGCCGACGGCCTCACGGCCTTTCGCCAGCAGCCGGACCTGTTGTTTGCGGCGGCGGCTCCAAAGGATGGGCCGGCGCTGGTGCTGACCCCGCATGACGGCGAGTTCGCCCGCCTGTTCCCCGATCTGGCGACCGATGAGGTCCTGTCCAAGCCGGAGAGGGCGCGGAAGGCGGCGGCCCGCTGCCATGGCATCGTCATTGCCAAGGGGCCGGACACGGTGATCGCCGCGCCGGACGGCCGTGCAGCCATCAACGCCAACGGCGCGCCGTGGCTGGCGACCGCCGGCTCGGGCGATGTGCTGGCGGGGCTTGTCGCCGGACTGCTGGCGCAGGGCATGCCGGCCTTCGAGGCGGCCTGCGCGGCGGTGTGGATGCATGCCGAGGCAGGCAGCCATTTCGGGCCGGGCCTGATCGCAGAGGACCTGCCATTGGCGCTGGTGCCGGTTCTGCGGGCGTTGATCGCCGAGCCTTGAGTCGCCTGAAACGCGCGTCAGCCGCTGTTTTCATCTGCCGCGAAGCAGATGAGGTTTCCGTCCGGATCGGTGACGATGAAGGTGCGTGCGCCCCAGGCTTCTGTCTTGAGCGGCTGGAAGAAGGATACGCCGGCGGCTTGATAGGTCAGGAACAGTTGCTTGATGCCGTGGTCGAGCACGATGGTCGCCCCGACCAGATGTTCCTGCCTGACCCGGTCGCCGTCCATCACCGGCTTGTCGACACAACGCAGGTTGAGGCGCGCGCCATCACGGAAAACCTGCGCATAGAACGGCGGCTCCCCATAGGTGAAGCGGATGCTGAAACCGAGCTTGCCGGTGTAGAAATCGCAGGCACGGCTAATGTCGGCGACAAATAGCTGCGGTTCGGCCAGGGCGAGAAGCGGCTCCTTCTCTTGGGGGATCGGGGTGCTCATGGTCAGGGTTCCTTTTTTGAGCGCTTCCCAGTTTTCGGACCCCGCCTTGCGGGCAACCAGTTCCTGCGCGTCGGCAAGCTTGAATTCGCTGTCGAGGATCTGCCGGTCGCTCAGGCCGTGGAAGCGTGGCAACAGCGCGCGGATTGCCGCCGCCACTGGATAATGGCCTTCACGGTGCCACTTCAGATGAAGCTTGGCCTGCTTTCGGGCGTGTTCGAGGTTTGGCATGGCGCATATCGGTTGAAGATGTCGTAGGCGGGCAATGCCCCTCCGGCCCGAAGCCGATGCGCCCTACAGCAGCGGCTGGACGCTAGACGATCACGGCGCAGGTGGTCAAGCGCGATGGAGCGGCGTCGCGGTTGACTTGGCGCGGCCCATCCGATTTACCGTGATGACGAATCCCGACAGTCCGGACCTCACTCCATGCTTGAAAAAACCTACGACGCGAAGACCGTCGAGCCGAGAATAGCCAAAACCTGGGACGAGGCGGATGCTTTCCGGGCCGGCGCCGGTGCGGAGGATGGCGCGGAAGCCTTCGCCATCGTCATTCCGCCGCCCAATGTCACCGGCTCCCTGCATATGGGCCATGCGCTCAACAACACGCTGCAGGACATTCTGGTGCGTTTCGAGCGCATGCGGGGCAAGAACGTGCTGTGGCAGCCGGGCATGGATCATGCCGGCATCGCCACGCAGATGGTGGTCGAGCGCCGGCTTATGGAAAAGCAGATCCACCGCCGCGACCTCAGCCGCGAGGAATTCATCGACAAGGTTTGGGAATGGAAGGCCGAATCCGGCGGCGCCATCTTCAACCAGTTGAAGCGCCTCGGCGCCTCCTGCGACTGGTCGCGCGAGCGCTTCACCATGGACGAGGGCCTCTCGAAGGCGGTGCTGGAGGTCTTCGTCACGCTCTACAAGGAAGGGCTGATCTACAAGGACAAGCGCCTTGTGAACTGGGATCCGGCGCTGCTGACCGCCATTTCCGACCTCGAGGTCGAGCAGAAGGAGATGGACGGCCATCTGTGGCACTTCCGCTATCCGGTCGAGGGCGTCACCTACGATCCCGAGAATCCGGATACCTACGTTACCGTCGCCACCACGCGCCCCGAGACCATGCTGGGCGATACCGGCGTCGCCGTTCACCCGGATGACGAGCGCTTCAGGAAGCTGGTCGGGCGCAAGGTCGTGCTGCCGATGGTCGGGCGCTCCATTCCGGTCGTCGCCGACGAATATTCGGACCCGGAGAAGGGCACGGGCGCGGTCAAGATCACGCCTGCGCACGACTTCAACGACTTCGAGGTCGGCAAGCGCCACAAGCTGCCTGCCATCAATGTGCTGACCGTCGAGGCGGCCATCAACATCAAGGACAATGAGGATTTCCTCGAAGGCGTCGAGGTGACGCCGGCGCGCGAGGGCGTGTGGGACCAGCTCCACGGCCTCGACCGTTTCGAGGCGCGCAAGCTGATCGTGAAGATCATGGAGGAGGGCGGGTTCCTCGCCAGGATCGAGCCGCACCGGCACACGGTGCCGCACGGCGATCGCGGCGGCGTGCCGATCGAGCCCTTCCTCACCGACCAGTGGTATGTGAATGCCGCCGAACTGGCGAAGCCGGCCATCGCCTCGGTGCGCGAGGGGCGCACCAATTTCGTGCCGAAGAACTGGGAAAAGACCTATTTCGACTGGATGGAGAACATCCAGCCCTGGACGATCTCGCGCCAGCTCTGGTGGGGCCATCAGATTCCGGCCTGGTATGGCCCGGATGGACATGTCTTCGTGGAGAAGACGGAGCAGGAGGCGTTGGACGCCGCCGTCCAGTATTATCTGGCCCAGGAAGGCCCCTGGAAGGCCTGGGTCGAGGAACGGCTGGAGAATTTCGAGCCGGGCGAGATTCTCACCCGTGACGAGGACGTTCTCGATACGTGGTTCTCCTCGGCCCTGTGGCCGTTCTCGACGCTCGGCTGGCCGGACCAGACGCCCGAACTGAAGACCTACTACCAGACCGACGTGCTGGTGACCGGCTTCGACATCATCTTCTTCTGGGTGGCCCGCATGATGATGATGGGCCTTCACTTCATGGACGAGGAGCCCTTCCACACCGTCTATGTGCATGCGCTGGTGCGCGACAAGCACGGTGCCAAGATGTCGAAATCCAAGGGCAACGTCATCGACCCGCTGGAACTGATCGACGAATACGGCGCCGATGCGCTGCGCTTCACGCTGGCCATCATGGCCGCGCAGGGCCGCGACGTGAAGCTCGACCCGGCCCGCATCGCCGGCTACCGCAATTTCGGCACCAAGCTGTGGAACGCCACGCGCTTCGCCCAGATGAACGGCGTGGCGCGCGACGACGACTTCTGGCTGGGCGACGCCAAGCTGGCCGTCAACCGCTGGATCCTGACCGAGCTGACGCGTGCGGCGCGCGCCGTCACCGAGGGCATCGCCACCTATCGCTTCAACGAGGCGGCGGGGGCGGCCTATCGCTTCGTGTGGAACCTCGTCTGCGACTGGTATGTCGAGCTTTTGAAGCCGGTATTCATGGGCGACGACGAGGCTGCCAAGGCCGAAAGCCGCGCCTGCTTCGCCTTCGTGCTGGATGAGATCTACAAGCTCCTGCACCCGATGATGCCATTCATGACTGAGGAACTGTGGGCGCAGACGGCTGGCGAGGGCCGTGAGCGGTCGACGCTGCTGTGCCACGCGACCTGGCCGGCCCCTGAATTCGAGGATGCGGAGGCCGCGGCCGATATCAACTGGCTGGTCGATCTCGTGTCCGGCATCCGCTCGGTGCGTTCGGAAATGAACGTGCCGCCGGCGGCGATCGCGCCGCTGGTCGTGGTGGACACCAATGAGACCACGCGTGAGCGGCTGGCCCGCCATGAGACGGCCATCCGCCGGCTGGCCCGCGTCGGCGACATCTCGCTGGCCGATGCGGCCCCGAAGGGCTCCGCCCAGATGGTGCTGGGCGAGGCTACGGTCTGCCTGCCGCTGGGCGAACTGGTCGACCTCAAGGCCGAGGCCGCCCGCCTCCAGAAGGAGGTCGCCAAGGTGACGCAGGAGATCGCGCGCCTGGCCAAGAAGCTGTCGAACGAAAAGTTCGTCGCCAACGCGCCGGAAGAGGTTGTGACGGCCGAGCGCGAGAAACTGGCCGAGTTCGAGGAAACCCAGCAGCGGCTTGGCGTGGCGCTCGAACGGGTGCGTTCCGCCGGCTAGAGCATTTTGCAGCCAGACGGAATCGTCTGGCGTTGCATAAATGCGGCCAAGGAAACCAAGCTGGAGCAGCGTTCGTCAGAACGCCCGCTGCTCCAGCGACTTTCACCGGAAATGAAATGCGGCCTGAGGACGGATTCGATCCTCAGGCCGCCTTGTTTTCCGCCGGGCGATTCGGGCATGCAGGGATACGCTGCCTCACGCACCGTCACCCTGCTTCGCGGCTGTCTCCCGTAACGTAAGAATTGACGTAAACGGAAGATTTGGACCCATTGTTGCCGGAATGTAACAATCGGGCGAATCCGGGTCGAAAATAGGGCATTTTTCCTTTCGGACGGGTGGATTTATCCGGAATTTAAGATTGTCGAGGCCAAAATTGGCCAGTTTCGGCCATTCTCGAAGATGACGCCAAGTCTGTTCGTGACCCTGCCGAAAAACCGTACTTGTACGCCATGAACACCGATGTTGCATCGCCACTTCGAATTGGTTCTAGCTAGCAACCACGAATTTTCGGGGAGAGGAATTCATGAATAAAAAGGGTTTGGCGGCGCTTGCGGCAGCAACCGCGCTTTCTCTTCTTGGTGTGGCAGCGGCGCAGGCCGGCGGCTTCTCGCGCGGCACAGCGGACACGGACATCCTGTTCGAGCAGGGCAACTTCAACGTGCGCACCAGCATCACCGTAGTGAGCCCGGAGCGCAAGATTGTCAGCGGCCCGTCGAATGTCGACCATGACTATGCCGACACCTATGTGATGCCGTCGCTGGCTGCCAAGTTCCGCATCTCGGACAATCTGTCCTGTGCAGGCACCATCGCGAACGCATTTGGAGCGGCTTCGTCTTATGACACGCCGCGCAGTCCGGCGCCGGGAGTTCCATTTGGAAAGCTCGAGGAAAGCTTCACAGTTATGGAATATGCTGCGACCTGCGCGGTCGGCTTCGATCTGAATAGGGGCCGGTTGTCGTTATTGGGTGGAGCTTTCGTCGAGGATTTTGACTATGATCTGTCAGTACGGCACCCAGCATATGGGGGCAACACGGGTTCAGTCGATCTTTCAGGAACTGCTTGGGGATGGCGTGCCGGGCTTGCATACGAAATCCCGGATATTGCGCTGAGGGGGCAACTTCTCTATCGCTCAGGAACCAAGATCGAGGCCAGCGGTTCTACCTTGGGAGGACTCGCAGGGCCGGGTAGTGCCGAAGGCGAAGGGAAGCTGCCGCAGAGCGTAGAAGCCAAATTCCAGACGGGCATCGCCCCGGGTTGGCTAGCTTATGGCTCGGTGAAATGGACTGACTGGTCTGTCAATAAGACCCTGACGCTCAACACCAATATCGGGTTTAATAGTCTCAACCAGTATTACTGGCGTGATGGCTGGACCGTTGTCGCCGGTATCGGCCATTCATTTACCGATAATATTTCCGGTACGGCCTTCGTGATGTGGGACCGCGGTGTCTCGACTGGATGGGATTTGTATGGGGATGTTGTAACTGTCGGCACCGGCCTCATCATGAAGGACAAGTTTGGCGGTGAACTCCGGCTCGGCGGCGGTATCTCTCACGTCAGTTCTGTCAAGGAGAGCCAATACGGGGACGGTAGCTCTAATTTCAATTATGAAGTTGGCAATGGCTGGTCGTTCTCCGGCCTCGCTGGCTACAGCATGAAGTGGTAATTGCACCGCAACTTCAAAGGAAGCCCGGCAATCGCCGGGCTTTTCTTTTATCTTCAATCGCTTAGGCGCTTTTCCGGAATCTGTTTCATAACCCCGGCATACCCCCGCCCTTCACCAAGGATTAGGGACGTGTCGAGTTTGTGGTGAATCTGCAACAGTCGTTCAACTTCCCCTGTGCTAGGCCTGCCGCAGCGAGAACCGCCTACTTCCCGCCATAAACCCGGAGCACTTCATTAGGGCCCCGGCAAAAGCGGCAAGACATAAGAACGGGGTCCGCTGGAATATCGGCTGCGCCTTGTCGTCATGTGCGATCGAAGAGTGTGTGCCGGCGGTGTGGCAGGCGCAAGGAAGAGTATGGAAGTCCCGGCTATTTCCCGCTCAGGTTCTATGGTGCTCCCCACAAGGGAGAGGACTGTTCGTGCGCGCCCGTTCTCGGCGCAAGGCGCGGCCGGCTCCTCGGGAAATATGGCGCGGCTGCTGCGCTCCTGTCTCGTCTGGGCGGTGATGGCCTGTGCGGCCTTGTCGGCGACGGACCGCGCCCTTGCCTTCGACGACAATGTCTTTGACGACAAGACCGGCGTGAAGCCGAAATCCAACCCCTTCGCTGTGTTCCGCTTCGGCTTTTCCGCTTATCAGAGCGGACACAAGGAGCAGGCCGTCGAAGCCTATCGCTATGCGGCCGAGAACGGCCAGATCGGCGCCACCTGGAAACTGGCGCGCATGTATGCCGAGGGCGACGGCGTCGCCCGCAACGACTACGAGGCCTACAAGTTCTTCAGCGAGATCGCGGCGCAGGATGTCGAACCGGGCTCTCCGGAAGAGAGCTACGTGTCCGATGCGCTGGTGGCGCTGGGCGATTATCTGAAGACGGGCATACCCGGCACGCCCGTGCAGCCCGATCCGGTGGCCGCGCAGGAATATTTCATGCGGGCCGCCGCCAACTACCGCAATCCGAACGCCCAGTATGAAATGGGCAAGATGTTCCTGACCGGCGAGGGCGGCATGAAGGCCAGTGCCAAGCAGGCCGGCCGTTGGCTGCAACTCGCAGCGGAAAAGGGCCATGCCGGCGCGCAGGCGACGCTCGGCAACCTTTTGTTCCACAGCGGCAAGGTGGTGCGTGGCCTTGCCATGATGACCGCCGCGCTGGAACGTGCGCAGCCGTCCGACCAGGGCTGGATACGCGGCATGCAGGAAGAAGCCTTCGCGCTGGCGGCCGAGGCTGACCGCCGCACCGCCATAGCGCTGGCCGACGACATGCTGGCCAAGGGCATCAACCAGTAGCTTTCTGCTCTATGCTGCCGTCAGTCCTGCCGGGTTGAAATCCAGCCGGCAAGCCGCGTTGACGCGGGTTACGCCGCCTCAAGCTCCAGTTCGACCGCAACCGGCACGTGATCGGACGGCTTTTCCCACGACCGCACGTGCTTCTCGATCGAGGCCGAGCCCAGCCTGTCGGCGGCTTCGGGCGACAGCAGCAAATGGTCGATGCGGATGCCGTTGTTCTTCTGCCAGGCGCCGCCCTGATAATCCCAGAACGTATAGACGTCCGCCTTGTCGGTGACGGCGCGGACCGCCTCGGTGAAGCTGAGGTTCTTCAGCCGCCGGAAAGCCTGCCGGGTCTGCGGCTGGAACAGGGCGTCGTTCACCCAGGCCCGCGGGTTCTTTGCGTCGATGGGCTCTGGAATCACGTTGTAGTCGCCGGCCAGCACCAGCGCCTCCTCAAGCGCCAGTCGCTCGCGCGCCCAGGCTTCCAGACGGTCCATCCATGAAAGCTTGTAGGGAAACTTCGCCGGATCATCGATCGGGTTGCCGTTGGGCAGGTAAAGCGAGACGACGCGCAGCGCCCCCTTCGGCGTCGAGAACACGCCTTCGATGAAGCGGGCCTGCTCGTCCGCATCGTCGCCCGGCAGGCCGCGATTGACCTCGTCGAACGGCAGCCTGGAAAGCAGCGCCACGCCGTTGAAGCCTTTCTGGCCATGGGTTTCGACGTTATAGCCGAGCGCCTCGATCTCGGCCTTGGGGAACTGGTCGTCGACGGTCTTGATCTCCTGAAGGCACACGATGGCCGGCGCGCTTTCCCGCAGCCAATGGGTGAGATTGCCGATGCGGGCGCGCACGCCGTTGATGTTCCAGGTGGCGATCTTCATGAAATTCTCGCGATTATTTCAAACAGTTCTTGATGGTCTCTTTGCCGGATCGTTGCGATCCTGCACCATCGCGGCAGTCTATGGAACCCGCTTCCGGACTGTTGCGCAAAGGGAGGACAACATGTCAACAGCATCGACGCATCCCGTCGACGAGATGCTGCCGGCGCCGCGCCTGTTCACGCTCGGTCTCCAGCATGTGCTCGTCATGTATGCCGGCGCCATCGCGGTGCCCCTGATCGTGGGCAGGGCGCTGCAACTGGAGCCTGCGGACGTCGCATTCCTGATCTCGGCCGACCTCTTCGTCTGCGGTATCGTCTCGATCCTGCAATCGTTCGGCGCCACGCCGTGGTTCGGCATCAAGCTGCCGGTCATGATGGGCGTGACCTTCGCCGCCGTCGGCCCGATGGTTTCCATGGCGGTCGCCAATCCGGGCCAGGAGGGCGCGCGCATGATCTTCGGCGCCATCATCGGCGCGGGCATCATAACAATCCTCATCGCACCGTTCGTCAGCCGCATGCTGCGGCTGTTCCCGCCGGTGGTCACGGGCACCATCATCCTCGTCATTGGCGTGTCGATCATGAAGATCGGCATCAACTGGATCTTCGGCATGCCGGTGGGGCCGACCGCTCCGAAGCTCGTCAATCCCGAGCATGCCGCATGGCTGAAGGCTGTCGCCGATGCGGCCGGCGCGGAGGGCGGGGCCGTCCCGGCCGTTCCCGCGGGGCTGGCGCTTGCCCCTACCGTGCCGAACGCGGCCTACGCCCCGGTGTCCAACATCGTCCTGTCGCTGGTGGTGCTTGCCATCGTCGTCAGCGTGGCGCGGTTCGGCAAGGGCTTCCTGTCCAATGTGGCGGTGCTGATCGGCATCATCGCCGGCGGCATCATCGCCGGCCTGCTCGGCATGATGCATTTCGAGAAGGTGGCCAACGCCGCCTGGTTCGCGCCCATCATGCCCTTCCATTTCGGCATGCCGATCTTCGACCCGGTTCTCATCCTCACCATGGTGCTGGTGATGATCGTGGTGCTGATCGAATCCACGGGCATGTTCCTGGCCCTGGGCGAAATGACAGGCAAGAAGATCACGCCCGAATCGCTGTCCGCGGGGCTGCGCATGGACGGCCTCGGCACCGTGCTGGGCGGCGTCTTCAACACCTTCCCCTATACCAGCTTCTCGCAGAATGTCGGGCTGGTGGGCGTCACCGGCATTCGCAGCCGTTTCGTCTGCGTCGCCGGCGGCGTCATCATGGTGGTGCTGGGGCTGATCCCGAAAATGGGCGCGCTGGTGGAAGCCGTGCCGACCGTCGTGCTTGGCGGCGCCGGCATCGTCATGTTCGGTATGGTTGCGGCCACCGGCATCCGCATCCTGTCTGCCGTCGACTTCAAGGGCAACCGCAACAACCTGTTCATCGTGGCGATTGCGCTCGGCTTCGGCATGATCCCGGTGGTGGCGCCCGATTTCCACATCTGGCTGCCCAAGGCTATCGGCCCGCTGGTCGATTCCGGCATCCTGCTGGCGTCGATTGCCGCCGTGCTGCTCAATCTGGTCTTCAATGGCGCCACCGGGGATGCGCACGGCCTGCGCGAGGCGGCGATGTCGTCCGAGGCTTAGCTGTCGTCGATCAAGCAATGATGGAGAGGCCGCCGCAGGGCGGCCTTTTCAATCCTGCCGGCGTTCGATGAGGCCGATCGTGTTGCCGGCCGGGTCCTTGAGGAAGGCCATCCATTCCTTGTCGCCGGCAGGGCCGAACAGGCCGTCCTTGTCGTGGAAGGAGAGGGCAGGCGCTGCGGTGAAGGGAACGCCCGCCGCATCGGCCTTTTCGTGGAAGTCCAGCAATCCGTCGATGTCGAGATAGACGGTGCCCGGCGGCACCCCGTCCATGAACAGCAGCCGTACCCCGCCGGCCAGGATGAAGGCTATTCCGGGCGGGTCGAAGCGGGCGTGGGGCTGAAAGCCCAGCACGTCGTGCCAATAGGCGAGGGTAGCGTCGAGATCGCGCCCCGCCGACAGCGCGACCTGACGGACCGCGCCGGCGCGTGGCATGGTCAGATCGAGAAGCTGGTGCCGCAGCCGCAGGAAGCCACGGCATTCGGGTTCCTGATCTGGAAGGATTGGCCCATCAGGTCGTCGACGAAGTCGATGATGGAGCCGCCCATATAGACCAGCGAGATGTCGTCGATCAGCACCGTGGCGCCGTCCCTCTCGATGGCGACGTCGCCCTCGTCGGGCCCCTCGACCAGATCGAACTTGTAGGAGAAGCCCGAACAGCCACCGCCTTCGACGGAAACGCGCAGGGCGGTTTTCCCCGGCTCGTCGGAGACGATGCGGGCGATGCGCTTTGCGGCGGCTTCGGTCACTTCGACATTGATGGCGGTTGCGGCGTTCGCGCTCATGGCGTCACCTTGCTTTTGATTTCGCATGATAGGTATGTACGTCACGCCAGCAAGTCAACAATCGGTCGTGGGTATGCGCCCACACCCGACCGCTGGCACGACCACTGGGGAAAGCATGGACGAAGGACAGGCCGGAACCGCCCGGCTCGGCAATATCGGTTTCGGCTACCGGCCGCGCGCGCCCTACGCCACGGACCCGGCCCGCACGCGCGGGCGTCTGTTCCCGGAGCCGGAAAGCCCGACGCGCACGCCGTTCCAGCGCGACCGCGACCGCATCATCCATTCGACCGCCTTCCGCCGCCTCAAGCACAAGACGCAGGTGTTCATCGCCCATGAGGGCGACCACTACCGCACCCGTCTCACCCATTCGATCGAGGTGGCGCAGATCGCCCGCGCGCTGGCGCGCGCGCTGCGGGGTGACGAGGACCTCGCCGAGGCGGTGGCGCTGGTGCACGATTTCGGCCACACGCCGTTCGGCCATACCGGCGAGGATGCGCTGAACGAGAAGATGGCGGCCTGGGGCGGTTTCGACCACAACGCCCAGTCGTTGCGCATCGTCACCCGGCTGGAGCGCCGCTATGCCGAGTTCGACGGCCTCAACCTGAGCTGGGAGACGCTGGAAGGCCTGGTCAAGCACAATGGGCCGCTGGTCGATGCGAAGGGCGAGGCGCTGGCCGGACCGTTGCCGGCCACCATCCGGTCCTACAACGAATTGCACGACCTGGAACTGGACCGCCATGCCGGCATCGAGGCCCAGTGCG
The DNA here is from genome assembly GCF_040545735.1 of Aquamicrobium terrae. Classification (GTDB taxonomy): domain Bacteria; phylum Pseudomonadota; class Alphaproteobacteria; order Rhizobiales; family Rhizobiaceae; genus Mesorhizobium; species Mesorhizobium terrae_A. The sequence goes on along the minus strand of NZ_JBEPML010000002.1, from coordinate 57,315 downwards.
CGGCGATTGCCGACGACATCGCCTACAACACCCATGACATAGACGACGGCCTGCGCGCCGGCCTGCTTGAACTCGACATGCTGGAAGACCTTGCACTGCCGGGAAAGATCCTGCGTGCCGTGCGCGAGCGCTATCCCGCGCTCGACGACGTGCGCATCGGTCATGAGCTGATGCGACGCCAGATCACCATGATGGTCGAGGACGTGATTTCGGCCGCCGGCGCGAACCTTGCCCGGCTGCGGCCCGTCAGCGCCGAGGCGGTGCGCGCGGCCGGCGAAACCATCGTCACCTTCACTTCGGAAATGGCCGCCGAGGAGAAGGAGCTGAAGGCGTTCCTCTACAAGCACCTTTACCGGCACCCGGAAGTCATGCGCGTGCGCGCCGAGGCCGAGAGGATCGTCGCCGACCTGTTCGATGCCTATTTTGCCGATCCCCGCGCCATGCCCGAGGGCTGGCGTGAGGGGCTCGACCGTGCGGAAGACCGCATCAAGGCGCGCCATGTGGCCGATTTCCTGGCCGGCATGACCGACACCTATGCACTCAAGGAGCACCGGCGCCTGTTTGACCACACGCCGGATTTGAGCTAGGGCGAAGCCGATTTTGCTGCGGCTGTCGAGCAGGCGCCGTCATCCCGGAAAGTGACCGGAGCGAAGCGCAGGTCAATTGTCCGGGATCCATGCCGGAACGATTGCAGGTTATGGAATGGATCCCGGATAGCCATTCTCGCTCCGCTCGACTTGGCTTGCGGGATGACGTTCATACTGTTGGCAGTCTTGGCCAAACGAGGCCTGTTAGCTCACGAGATTTGGAATGAACATCTTCGCCGACTTCACCGCGCGGATCATCAAAGCCGTAGAAGCGCTTGATCTGAAAGACAAGAACGGGGCCGCGCTCGATCTGTCGCGCATCGCCGTCGAGCCGCCGCGCGATGCCAGCCACGGCGATCTGGCCACCAATGCGGCCATGGTCCTGGCCAAGCCGGCCGGCCAGAATCCGCGCGCGCTGGCAGAACGCCTCGTGGCGGCGCTCTCCCGGGATGCCGATGTCGCCAGCGCCGAAGTGGCGGGGCCGGGCTTCGTCAACCTGCGCCTTACCGACGGTTTCTGGCAGCACCACCTGACCGGTATCCTCGCGCAGGCGGCCGACTACGGCCGCTCGAAATTCGGCGGCGGGCGCAAGGTGAACGTCGAATATGTCTCGGCCAACCCGACGGGGCCGATGCATGTCGGCCACTGTCGCGGTGCGGTGGTGGGCGATGCGCTGGCCAACCTCATGGACTTCGCCGGCTATGAGGTGACCAAGGAATATTACATCAACGACGCCGGCGCGCAGGTCGACGTGCTCGCCCGCTCAGCCTTCCTGCGCTACCGCGAGGCGCTGGGCGAGACGATCGGCGAAATCCCGCCCGGTCTCTATCCGGGCGATTACCTCATGCCCGTCGGGCAGGACCTGGCCAAGGAGTTCGGCGGCAAGCTGCTGGAAATGCCCGAGGTGGAGGCCCTGGCACTGGTCAAGGACCGCACCATTGGCGCGATGATGGTGATGATCCGCGACGACCTCGCGCTGCTCAACGTCCATCACGAGGTGTTCTTTTCCGAGCGTACCCTGCATGCCGGCAATGGCGGCGCGATCCAGACCGCCATCAACGACCTGACCTTCAAGGGCTTCGTCTACAAGGGCAAGCTGCCGCCGCCGAAGGGCGAGAAGAGCGAGGATTGGGAGGACCGCGAGCAGACGCTGTTCCGTTCCACCGATGTCGGCGACGACATGGACCGGCCGCTGGTCAAGTCGGATGGTTCCTACACCTATTTCGCCGGCGACGTGGCCTACATGAAGGACAAATATGGGCGCGGCTTCGACGAGCTGGTCTTCGTGCTCGGCACCGACCACGGCGGCTATGTGAAGCGGCTGGAAGCGCTGGCGAAGGCCATTTCCGGCGGTGACCTGAAGCTGACGGTGCTGTTGTGCAACCTCGTCAAGCTGTTCCGCGACGGCGAGCCGGTGCGCATGTCGAAGCGTTCCGGCGATTTCGTGACCCTGCGGGAGGTCGTCGAGGAGGTGGGGCGCGACCCGATCCGCTTCATGATGCTTTACCGCAAGAACAGCGAGCCGCTCGACTTCGACTTCGCCAAGGTGACCGAGCAGTCGAAGGACAACCCGGTGTTTTACGTGCAGTATGCCTCGGCGCGCTGCCATTCCGTGTTGCGGCAGGCGCGCGAGCAGATGGGCATCGCCGAACCAGGCCGCGAGACGCTGTCGGCTGCCGTTTCGGGCCTGTCGGATGAGGGCGAGATCGGGCTGATCCGCAAGCTCGCGGAATATCCCAGGCTGATCGAGCAGGCGGCGTCCTCGCAGGAGCCGCATCGGCTGGCATTCTACCTCTATGACCTGGCAAGTTCCTTCCACGCACACTGGAATCGTGGCACCGATAACCCCGACTTACGTTTTGTTAAGGTTAACGATCCACAATTGACGCTTGCCAGACTAGGGCTGGTGCAGGCCGTTGCTGACGTTCTTCAGTCCGGTCTGACGCTTGTCGGTGCCGATGCACCGAAAGAGATGCGTTAGACTACAGCGGAATACCTGTCACCATTTGCCCACATTGCGCTGGTAGGGGCCAACCTACGCGACGTCGATGGCGTCCGATTGTGCGAGTTCGGGAACGACGATGGCAGACAGAACCCAGCTGAGGATAGCAGACCGCGACGATATCGCGGAAGACGATCCGTTCGCGGAACTGACCCGGATCATGGGTTTCGATCCGCGCGTTCCGGTCAAGCCGCAAGACGAGGCCCGTTCGCAACCTGCGGCCGAGGACGATTTCGCCATCGACCTCGAGAAGGAACTGATGGGCGAGTTCGGCGAGGAGCCGCAGCCCGCGCCGGCACCCGAAGCCGCCTATCCGCAAGCTGAAGAGTCCGTCGCGGAGCCCTATGCCGGCGAGGAGCGGGCCGCCCAGCCTGCCGAGGATTTCTTCTTCGACGAATCCGCCTTCGACCAGTCCGCCGATGCCGCGCCGCCGGCGTCTGCCGGGGCCGCTCCCGAAGAGCATCCCGACTTTGCTGATTTCGAGAAGATGTTGGCATCGGACCTGCCGGATGCCCCGCAGTCCGACGAGCAGGAACTCGGCGAGATCGAAGCTTCGTTCGCCTCCGAATTTGAGGAGGATGCACCCCGGGAGACCGCCTCCGCGGAAGAGTTTCCGGCGTTCGACGATTCCGATTTCGTTTTCGACGAGCCGGAAGCCGCAATCCCTGCCCCGCAGGAGCCGGTCGCGAGCGAGCCTCACGAAGAGGGCGACGATTTCGAGCGCGCTCTGGCCGCCGCCGTTTTCGACGAGCAGCCCACCCAGGCCGGCCATGCCGAGGAACAGGACTACGGCGCGGAACAGGCTTACAGCCAGGACAGCTACGAATATTCCGAGCCGGAACCCGCGCCTGAAGCGCCCGCCGCGTCGCTCGAAGACGAGTTGAATGCGCTGCTCAACAGGATGTCGGCGCGCCCGGAGCCGGCCTACGAGCCCGATTTCCAACTGGAAAAGCCCCTCGACGTTCATGTCGAGCCGGCCGCCGCACCGGTGTACGAGGCTTCGGTCCAGCCGCAGGAATCCGTGTCCAATCCGGACGACTTCGACCTCGATATCGATCTTGCAGCCTTCGACGCCGCCTCCCATGCGGACGACGCGCGAGAGCAGTATGCCGATGAGACCTCGGCCGATCCGGTCGAGGCGTTGAAGCCGTTCATTCCGACCGCCGCCGCGGTCGCCGCAGCCGCTGCCCAGGCGCATAACTGGAGCCGCGGCACGCCCTTCATCCGCCCGCAGCCGGATCCCGTCCAGCCGCAGGCGAGCTTTGCCCAGCCTGTCCAGCAGACCGGCGCCACCGCCTACCACTACGAGGCGGAGCCCGCTGCCGGCAGCTATGAGGTGGAGCAGGATTATCGCACCACCGATCAGGTCGGGGCAGAAACGCCCGCGGCTTATTCGGAACTGTCCGAGGTGGCGGCAGCGCCTGCCCGTCCGCCGGTTGCCGAAATACCGGAGCTGGAGACGATCGAGATTCCCGAAAAGGCTGTCGCCCTGGCCGACGATCTCGATATTCCGGATGTCCCCTTCGAGGAGGACAAGACGGAAGCGCCGGCGTATGACGACCTCGATGCCGAGTTCTCCAGCCTCCTGAACGAGATGAATGTCGGCGAGCCGACGCCCGCACCGGAGCCGGCGCAGCAGGCCGCTTCTTTCCAGGTGCCCCGCCAGCAGCCGGAGCAGGCTGCCGCCGGTGGTTCGGCGCAGGTCACGGCCGATGCCTATGACCAGGCGTTCGATGACTTCGAGTTCGACGCGGCCGCCAGCCAGTCCTATGCGCCGCAGGCGGCTGCCGATGACGGGTTCGACTACGACCCGGACGCCGGCGAAACCATGTCCGAAGCGGGCGAGACGGAAGAGCAGCGTCCGCGCAATCGCATGCTGCTGGCCGCCGCCGTTGTCGGCGCGGTGGCGCTGATCGGCGGCATCGGAGCCTTTGCCCTGTCCTTCGGCGGTGGCGGTTCCGGCGATGCGCCGGTGCTGGTCAAGGCTGATGACGCGCCGATCAAGGTCAAGCCGGAAAACCCCGGCGGCACCGTCATCCCCAATCAGGACAACAAGGTCTATGACATGGTGGCCAAGGGCGGCAGACCTGCGGCCCCTACCCAGGAAAAGCTGGTTTCCGATGCCGAGCAGCCGATCGACGTGACCTCCACGGCTCCCGAAGCCCGCGTCGTGGGCGGGTTGCCGGTGGATGAAGCCGCGCAGCCGGCCGGCAAGTCCGAGGATCGTGTCGCGCCGGCTCTCGTCGAGAACGATGCGGCCGCGGACGAGGTGCCGGCGGTGGCGCCGCGCAAGGTGCGCACCATGGTCGTCAGGCCGGATGGAACGCTCGTCCCGCGCGAGGATCCCGCGCCCGCCCAGCAGATCGCGGCAACGGAGCCGACCGATCCTGCCCCGCAGGCGGTCAGCGCGCCGGGCGCCGAGCAGACCGGGGCCGTGACGCCCGCCGCTCCGCAGCAGTCGGCCAATACGCCTTCGGCAGCGCCCGTCGCGCCCCAGCGTCCGGCCGAGCAACCCGTCGATATCGTTGGCGAGGTCAAGCCCGGACAGGTTGCCGCGCTCGATCCGAATGCGGCGGCAGCGGGAACCTGGGCCATGCAGATCGCCTCGCAGCCGAGCGTCGAGGCGGCGCAGTCCACCTATCAGGACCTCGCCCGCCGCTACGCAAGCGTGCTGGAGGGCCGCAGCGTCAACATCGTCAAGGCCGAGGTGGCCGGCAAGGGCACCTTCTACCGGGTTCGCGTTGCTGCGGACTCGCGCGCCGAGGCGATCAGCCTGTGCGAGAAGTACAAGGCTGCCGGCGGCGCCTGCTTCGTCTCGAAGTAACGGACGCCGGGGATATCCAGTCGAACCGGGCCGGTGCGGAAACGCGCCGGCTCTTTTGCATTCCGAAGGGGCGATTCCCTTTCCCGCCCGAACCCTCTAAATTCAGCGTATGACCGAATCAAAGACGCTCATCCTCGGCTGTGCCGGCCATTCGCTCACCCGCGAGGAAATCCGCTTCTATCGGGGTGAAAGCCCGTGGGGGTTCATCCTCTTTGCCCGCAACATCAGCGAGCCGGAGCAGATCCGCGATCTCGTCGCTTCCATGCGCGATTGTGTCGGGCGCGAGGATGCGCCGGTGTTCATCGATCAGGAGGGCGGCCGGGTACAGCGCCTGCGGCCGCCGCTGGCGCCGAACTACCCGCCGGCAGTCGCCGTCGGCGAAATCCACAGGCGCGATCGCGAGGCCGGCCTGCGCGCCGCCTGGCTGCATGCGCGCATGCATGCCTTCGACCTTGCCCGCTACGGCATCACCGCCGACTGCCTGCCGGTCCTCGACGTGCCGGTGGAGGGCGCCAACGACGTCATAGGCCAGCGCGCCTATGGCCGCGACCCCGATGCGGTGGCCGCCCTTGGCCGGGCCTCGGCCGAAGGCTTGATGGAAGGCGGCGCGCTGCCGGTGATGAAGCATATTCCCGGCCATGGCCGCGCCTCGGCCGACACGCATTTCGAGCTGCCGACCGTGCATGACTCGCTGGACGAGCTGCGCCGACACGATTTCGCCCCGTTCAGAGCGTTGAACGACCTGCCGGCGGCGATGACCGCGCATGTGGTGTTCAGCGCCATCGATCCGAAGGGCCCGGCCACCACTTCGGGCAAGGTGGTGGAGGAAGTGATACGCGGGGAAATCGGCTTCGACGGGCTGCTGATCAGCGATGACATCTCCATGAAGGCACTTTCTGGGGATTTCGGCGCCAAGGCGGCGGCAATCCTTGCGGCTGGCGTCGATATCGTTCTTCACTGCAACGGCGTCATGGAGGAAATGGCGGCCGCCGCGTCGAAGGCGAAGGCCCTGGAAGGCCGGGCGCGGAAGCGTGCCGAACGGGCGCTGGCCGTGATCGGCGTGCCAAACGAGGGTGCCGAAGAAGAGCTTAGAGCGGAATTTGCGGAGTATTTTGCGGCGGTGGCCTGATCCCGCCGGCAAGGGCGGCAGGGCCGTCAGGAGCAAGGAAACGTGGCGCAGACGGCAGCAGGGGAGCAGAAGGCACCGAGGCTCACGCCGATGGAACGGCTGTGGGCCGACGATGACCGGCGCAGCGACGATCCCGCACTGGTTGTCGATGTCGACGGCTTCGAAGGACCGCTCGACCTGCTCCTGCATCTGGCCCGCAACCAGAAGGTCGACCTCGCCCGTATCTCGGTGCTGGCGCTGGCCGAGCAATATCTGGTTTTCATCGATCGGGTGCGCGCCCTGCGGCTTGAACTGGCTGCCGACTATCTGGTCATGGCGGCGTGGCTCGCCTTCCTCAAGTCCAAGCTGCTGATCCCCAAGCAGCCGGGCGAGGAAGGTCAGAGCGGCGAGGAACTGGCGGCGGTGCTGCAATTCCGCCTGCGCCGCCTCGAAGCCATGCGCGATGCGGCCACCCGGCTGGTCAACCGCAACCGCCTCGGCCGCGACGTCTTCGCACGCGGCATGTCTGAAATCGTCATCGTCGAAAAGCGCAACCAGTATTCGGCGACGCTCTACGATCTGTTGAGCGCCTATGCGTCGCAGCGCCAGCGGCAGGCCACCACCAATGTGCAGATTGCCAGGCGGGGCGTCTGGTCGCTCAAGCAGGCCCGCGAGATCCTGACGCGCATGATCGGCGAACTGGACGACTGGACCGCCCTCGACGGCTTCCTGATCCGCTATCTGGCCACGCCCGAGGACAAGCGCACCGCCATCGCCAGTTCCTTCGCCGCGTCGCTGGAACTGGTCCGCGAGGGGGCGGTCGAGATGCGCCAGCAGGAGCCCTTCGCGCCGCTCTACCTTCGCGGGCGAGGGCCTCGCGCGGCCGGGGAGGCGTCGTGATGAGCGAGGGCGGCAACGCATCCGTCATCCCGTTCCCCAACGAGGAAGACGGCGACGATCCGCGCGCCCGGCTCGTGCGCACCAATGCGCATGAGGTGGCGCGCATGGCCGAGGCGATCGTCTTCGCAAGTGCCGGGCCGGTCAGCGAAAAGCAGCTTGCGGCTCGCCTGCCGGATGGCGTCGACGTGACGGCGACCATGCTTGAACTGCAGCGCATCTATGCGGTGCGGGGCGTCAATCTGGTGCGGGTCGGCGAGGGGTGGGCATTCCGCACCGCCGGTGATCTCGCCTTCCTGATGAGCCGGGATACGGTGCAGCAGAAGAAGCTGTCGCGCGCCGCGCTGGAGGTGCTGGCCATCATCGCCTACCATCAGCCGGTGACCCGGGCCGAGATCGAGGAAATCCGCGGCGTGGAGACCTCGAAAGGCACGCTCGACACCTTGCTCGAAACCGAATGGGTGCGCATGCGCGGCCGCCGCAAGACGCCCGGCCGCCCGGTTACCTATGGCACCACCGACGCCTTCCTCGATCATTTTTCGCTGGAGGAACTGCGCGACCTGCCGGGCATCGAGGAACTGAAGGGGGCGGGCCTTTTGTCCAGCCGCATGCCGGCCAATTTCGCCATTCCGCTGCCTCCCGTCGATTCGGACGCGCTGACCGAGGACGAGGACCCGCTGACCGATCTCGATCTGGAGGATCTGGGCCTGCTCACCCCAAAGGTGACTGAAGACTGAGCGTCTGATCCGGGGTGCGCGCATTTGCGCGGGCGTGCTGCTCGAAACCGCGTGACATTCTCAAATCATTCGTGAAGATTGTGCCAGTTGCGTTTGAAACTGGGCGCGAAAGCGCATAGATCAGTTTCTGGAACACTTACGAGAGAGAGTGCAATGGGTTCGTTTTCGATTTGGCACTGGCTGATCGTGCTGGTGATCGTGCTGCTGGTATTCGGCCGCGGCAAGATCCCGGAACTGATGGGCGACATGGCCAAGGGCATCAAGAGCTTCAAGAAGGGCATGGCCGACGACGATGACGATACGCGCACTGTCGAGCACCGTGCCGACGAAACGGTTTCGCCTTCCAAGGAAAAGGCCGGCAAGAGCTGATTCCGTTTCCGCCTTTCGGGTTGAGTAGTCATGCTTGATGTCGGCTGGTCCGAAATGCTGGTGATCGCGGTCGTGCTGATCGTGGTCGTCGGACCCAAGGATTTGCCTCAGATGCTGCGCACTTTCGGCCGGATGACGGCCAAGATGCGCGGCATGGCAAATGATTTCCAGAAGCAGGTCAACGAGGCGCTGAAGGAAGCGGAACTCGAGGACGTGAAGAAGTCCGTCGATTCGCTGCGCAGCCTCAATCCGGCGGCGGAAATCCGCAAGCAGCTCAATCCCTTCGAGAAGGCCGCGGCCGATGTGAAGGCCAGTCTCGACGACGCCGGCAAGCCGAAGGCGACGCCGGTTCCCGAGACCAAGCCGTCCGAAGCCGATGCGCCGTTTCCGGCCATGACCGATGCTTCCGTGCCGCCCGCGCAGGCGGCCGGTGACAAGGCGCCGCCCGCCAGGGCAGGGGCGGCGAAGCCGGCGGCCCCGGGCACCGCGAAAGTCGCCAAGGCGGCTGCCGTGGAGGCCAGCGCTCCGAAGGCCACGACGAACGGGTCCGGTCGCAAGGCCGCCGCCAGCCGCAAGGCGCCGGCGAAGCCCGCGCCGGCCAAGGCGGCGGAAGCCAAGCCTGCCGGGAAGAAACCCGCCGCCAAGCCGAGCGCCGTCAGGACCGCAAGCAAGACGACGAGGACGCCCAAGTGAGCGCCAGCGAAAAGGATGAGATCGACCAGTCGTCGGCGCCTCTCATCGAGCATCTCATGGAACTGCGGACTCGGCTGATGTGGTCGATCGGCGGGTTCTTCGTGGCCTTCCTGTTCTGCTTCTTCTTCGCCAAGGCGCTGTTCAACCTGCTGGTCATTCCCTTCAAATGGGCGACGAGCTGGGCCGGCCTCGATCCGACCAAGGTCGAGCTGATCTACACGGCGCCCCAGGAATTCTTCTTCACGCAGATCAAGCTCGCCATGTTCGGCGGCATGGTCATCGCCTTTCCGCTGATCGCGACGCAAATCTACAAGTTCATCGCGCCAGGCCTCTATCGCAACGAGCGCGCCGCCTTCCTGCCGTTCCTGATCGCCTCGCCGATCCTGTTCCTGATCGGCGCTTCGCTGGTCTATTTCTTCTTCACGCCGATGGTGATGTGGTTCTTCCTCACCATGCAGCAGTCCGGCGGCGAGGGCGAGGTGCAGATTTCGCTGCTGCCGAAGGTCTCCGAATATCTCAGTCTCATCATGACGCTGATCTTCTCCTTCGGCCTGGTGTTCCAGTTGCCGGTGGTCACCAGCCTGATGGCGAGGGTAGGGCTGCTCTCGTCGAAGGCGCTGGAAGACAAGCGCAAATGGGCGATCGTCCTCGCCTTCGTGGTGGCGGCGGTGCTGACCCCGCCCGATCCGCTGAGCCAGATCGGCCTCGCCGTCCCCACCATCATCCTCTACGAGATTTCGATCTGGACCGCGCGCATGATCGAACGCAGCCGCGCCCGGGAGGAGGCCGAGCGCGAGGCGGCCGAGAAGGGGCAGGCGGCACCTGCGGAAGCCCCGCCACCCGACAGCGCCACCTGACGGATTCTCCTCCTTCGGCGGCGCATTCCTGCGACATTAGACTTTAGGTGCATTCAACTTGGCGTGCTTGCGTCGACGGCAGCTATTGTCGTCGGCGCTATTGCGTATAAGAATAACGCCTCGCCGGCGTTTCGTCGGATGCCGGGTACCAAGGTTAAAAACCCAGGGGAGGCTCCATGTCGGATGTATCAATGACGGTCAATGGGAGGCAGGTCAGCGCCTCCGTCGAGGACCGGACACTTCTTGTTCATTTCCTGAGGGAACATCTGGGGCTGACCGGCACACATGTCGGCTGCGACACCTCGCAGTGCGGCGCCTGCGTCGTCCATGTCGACGGCAAGGCGGTGAAGTCCTGCTCCATGCTGGCCGTGCAGGCGTCCGGCTCGGAAGTGATCACCATCGAAGGCCTTGCCGGCATGGGCGATCTGCACCCGGTGCAGGCGGCGTTCCGCGAACACCACGGCCTGCAATGCGGTTTTTGCACGCCCGGCATGATCATGACCGCCGTGGACATGATCCGGCGTCACCCGCAGGGGCTGGACGAAGCGACCGTGCGCGCCGAGCTGGAAGGCAACATCTGCCGCTGCACCGGCTATCACAACATCGTCAAGGCGATCCTGGCCGCGTCCAGGACCATGGCCAAGGCGCCGAAGGGAAGGGCGAAGAAGGCGGCTTGAGGAAAAGCGAACGGGGAAGAGCGAAATAGCGGAATTGTCATTTCCGCATTGGTATCATCCATCGCCTTTCCGCTTCTTCCCGCTTTGCCGGACTTCATTCGCTATCGGCTCATCTGGTTCTGGAGGAGAACGATTATGGGTATCGAAGGCGTCGGCGCGCGTGTGGCGCGCAAGGAGGACAGGCGCTTCATCACCGGCGCAGGCCGCTATGTGGACGACATGGTGGTGCCCGGCATGAAGCACGCGGCGTTCGTGCGCAGTCCGCACGCGCATGCGCAGATCAAGAAGATCGACGTCAAGGCGGCGCAGTCGATGCCGGGCGTCATCGGTGTGCTGACCGGCAGGGAATTGAAGGCCGACGGCATCGGCAATCTCATCTGCGGCTGGATGATCCATTCCAAGGACGGCACGCCGATGAAGATGGGTGCCTGGTCGCCGCTCGCCGTCGACAAGGTGCGCTATGTCGGTGACGCGGTTGTCGTCGTCGTGGCAGACACCAAGGCCCAGGCGCGCGACGCGGCCGAGGCCGTCGAGATCACCTACAAGGAGCTGAAGGCGGTCACGGAGGTGACCGGGGCGATCGCCAGGGGTGCGCCGCAAATCCATCCGGAAGCGGAAGGCAACCTGATCTTCGACTGGGAGATCGGCAACGCCAAGGAGACTGCGGCGGCCTTCAAGCAGGCGGCGCATGTGGTCAAGATGGACGTCGTCAACAACCGCCTGGTGCCGAACGCCATGGAGCCGCGCGCCGCGCTTGGTCATTACGACCGGGCGGAAGACCACTATACCTGCTGGACGACCTCGCAGAACCCGCATGTCGCCCGGCTGGTGATGAGCGCCTTCTACAATATCGCGCCGGAGAACAAGCTGCGCGTCATCGCCCCTGACGTCGGTGGCGGCTTCGGCTCCAAGATCTACATCTACCCGGAAGAGATCGTGTGCCTGTGGGCCTCGAAGAAGACCGGCGTTCCGGTGAAATGGGTGGCGGACCGCACCGAGAGCTTCCTGTGCGATGCGCATGGCCGCGACCATGTCACCCATGCCGAGATGGCTTTCGACAAGGACCACAGGATTCTCGGCTTCAAGGTCGACACCCTGGCCAATCTCGGCGCCTACATGTCGCTGTTCTCGTCGGTCACGCCGACCTATCTCTACGCGACGCTACTCTCCGGCCAGTACGATATCCCGGCGATCCACGGCAATGTGAGGGCCATCTACACCAACACCGCGCCGGTCGATGCCTATCGCGGGGCGGGACGACCCGAAGCGGCTTTCCTGGTCGAGCGCATGATGGAGGTGGCGGCGCGCCAGTTCGGCGTTTCGCCGGCGGAACTGCGGCGCAAGAACTTCGTCACCGCCTTCCCGCACCAGACCCCCGTCATCATGAACTATGACGCTGGCGACTTCGCCACCTCGCTCGACGCGGCCATGAAGGCGGCCGACTATGCCGGCTTCGAGAAGCGCCGCCAGAAGGCGAAGAAGGAAGGCAAGCTGCGCGGCATCGGCTTCTCCTGCTATATCGAGGCCTGCGGCCTCGCGCCGTCGGCGGCGGTCGGCTCGCTCGGCTCCGGCGTGGGCTTGTGGGAATCTGCCGAGGTGCGCGTCAATGCCGTCGGTACGATCGAGGTGCTGACCGGCTCGCACAGTCATGGGCAGGGTCATGAAACGACCTTCGCCCAGCTTGTGGCCGAGCGCCTTTCCGTGCCGCTGGAGTCCATCTCCATCGTCCATGGCGACACCGACAAGGTGCAGATGGGCATGGGCACCTACGGCTCGCGCTCCGGCGCGGTCGGCATGAGCGCCATCGCCAAGGCGCTCGACAAGGTCGAGGCCAAGGCCAAGAAGATCGCCGCGCATCTGATGGAGGCGGACGAAGCCGACATCGTCATCGAGAACGGCACCTTGAAAGTGGCCGGCACAGACAAGAACGTGCCGTGGTTCCAGATGGCGCTGGCGGCCTACACGGCGCACAACCTGCCGGCCGGCATGGAGCCCGGCCTGAAGGAAACGGCGTTCTACGATCCCGCCAACTTCACCTTCCCGGCCGGCTGCTACATCTGCGAGGTCGAGGTCGACCCGGAAACGGGCGTCACCGACATCGTGCAATTCGTGGCGGCGGACGATTTCGGCAACATCATCAATCCGATGATCGTCGAGGGGCAGGTGCATGGCGGCATTGCCCAAGGCATCGGCCAGGCGCTGCTGGAAGGAACCCACTATGACGGCAGCGGCCAGCTGCTGACGGCGAGCTACATGGACTACACCATGCCGCGCGCCGACGACCTGCCGTCGTTCAAGGTCTCGACCTCGAACACGCCGTCGCCGTCCAATCCGCTCGGCATGAAAGGCTGCGGGGAGGCCGGGGCCATCGGCTCGCCGCCGGCCGTCATCAATGCCATCACGGACGCCATCGGAACCGAGGACCTGACCATGCCGGCGACACCGCAGAAGGTGTGGGCGGCGCTTCAGGCCCGGAAGCCCCGGAAGCATTGAGGGAGGCACGATCATGTATTCGGTCAACTACCACCGTCCGGCCTCCGTCGCCGAAGCCGCCAAGCTGGCGCGGGACGATGCCAAGCTGCTTTCCGGCGGCATGACCCTGATCCCGGCCATGAAGACGCGGCTTGCCGCGCCCTCGGACGTTATCGACATCTCCCGCATCGCGGCGCTGAAAGGCATCAAGGTGACGGGCAAGGCCGTCACCATCGGGGCGGCGACCACGCATGCCGAGGTCGCCACCGACGATAAGCTGAAAAAGGCCTGTCCGGCGCTGGCGCATCTGGCCTCGATGATCGGCGACCCCGCCGTTCGCCACAAGGGCACCCTCGGCGGCTCCATCGCCAACAACGATCCGGCCGCCGACTATCCGGCCGCGATGCTGGCGCTTGGCGCCACCATCGTCACCAACAAGCGCGAGATCGCCGCCGAGACGTTCTTCAAGGGCCTGTTCGAAACGGCGTTGAAGGACGGCGAGATCATCACCGCCGTCACCTTCACGGCACCGGCCAAGGCAGGATATGCGAAATTCCGCAATCCGGCCTCGCGCTATGCCATGGTCGGCGTATTCGTGGCCAGGGGCAAGGCCAACGGCAAGGAGGAGGTGCGGGTGGGCGTGACCGGTGCCGGCGATGACGGCGTTTTCCGTTCCCGCCCGCTCGAGGCCGCGCTGGCCAAGTCGTTCGATGCGGCGGCGCTGGAGGGCGTTACCGTGCCGGACAAGGGGCTGATGAGCGACATGCACGCTTCCCCGCAATATCGCGCCAATCTGGTCGTCGTCATGGCAAAGCGGGCGGTGGCGGCGGCCAACGCCTGACCGCTTCGACCGGCTTTACCGCCTGTTCCAACCCGCCACCTGCAAGGGTGGCGGGTTTTCCATTTGTCTCGTGGCCTACGATGCCGGCGGAACCAAGTGGGAGGGTTCACATTCTTGGGAAGGCGGGAGGTCTCTCTTTTCATGAGGACAAGCGATGAAAACTCTGGCGGACCTGTTCGAGCACACGCTCAAGGATGTCTACTATGCGGAGAATGCGCTGACCAAGGCGCTGCCGAAAGTCTCCAAGGCCGTGAAAAATCCGGATCTGAAGAAGGCGGTCGACGGCCACCTCAAGGAAACCAAAGGGCAGATCGAGACGCTGAAAAAGGTGTTCGGGACCATCGGGGTCAAACCCGAGGGTGAGAAATGCGATGCCATTGAAGGGCTTATCAAGGAAAGCGAAGGCCTGATGGAAGAGGCGACAGGCACGGCCCTGGATGCCGGGCTGCTTTCAGCCGCGCAGGCCGTGGAGCACTACGAGATTTCGCGCTACGGTTCGCTGCGCGAATGGGCCAAGGTGCTCGGCAACACCGAGGCGCATAATCTGCTGACCGAAATCCTCGATCAGGAAAAGGCCGCCAACAACAAGCTCACCAATCTGGCTGTGTCCTCGCTGAACAAGAAGAAGTAGGCCGGGGCGGACCTTTTGCCGCTTCCGCGCCGGGCCTTGCCGCGGATTTCCGGATGATCCTATCGCCAGGACCGGCCGTCATCGCCGGTCTGGCACCCATAGGGCGGCAGCACATTGCCGAAGGTGGCGTGCAGCCGGTCGCAGCCCCATTTGTTGATCGGCCCCGGCATGCGGCTGTTCAGCTCGATCCCCACCTCGTCATAGGGGCTTTCGGTGTTGGTGACATAGCCATGCCACCTCCAGCCCACGACGACGATGGCTGCAACGACGGTGATCAGGACGATCTGGACAAGCTTCTGCACGCTGGGCGACTCCACACCAAAGGCAATCCCGGAAAAGCGGAAACCGCTTTCCCCGGGGAATTGCAGGAAAACAAGGAGATAGAGCACTTCTGCGATTCGCGGGAAAAACAGAAGCGATCTCTTGGGGTGGTCGCGCTTACATCAGCGACGCTTTTGTCGTCAAACCCGGGCCTGCCCCTACGCCAGGTAACGCTTGAACCATTCGATGGTACGGTCCCAGGCCAACTTGGCCGCCGCTTCGTCATAGCGGGGCGTCGAGTCGTTGTGGAAGCCGTGATTGACGCCGGGGTAGACATGGGCCTCGTAGGTTTTGCCGTTTTCCTTCAGCGCTGCCTCATAGGCCGGCCAGCCTTCGTTGATGCCGGTGTCCAGCTCCGCGTAGTGGATCAGAAGCGGCGCCTGGATGCGCGGCACGTCTTCCACCCTGGGCTGCCGGCCGTAGAACGGCACGGCGGCGGCAAGTTCCGGATAGGCCACCGCAGCCGCATTGGACACGCCGCCGCCATAGCAGAAGCCGGTGATGCCGATCTTGTCGGTTGTCGCGTCATGCTTCGTCAGGAACTCGATCGCCGCAAAGAAATCGTTCATCAGCTTTTCGGGATCGACCTGCTGCTGCAATTCGCGGCCCTTTTCGTCATTGCCGGGATAGCCGCCCACGGATGTCAGTCCGTCGGGCGCGAGCGCGACGAAGCCGGCCTTGGCGACGCGCCGCGCGACGTCCTCGATATAGGGGTTCAGTCCGCGGTTCTCGTGAACGACGACCACGCCGGCAACCGGCCCGGAGGCGGCGGCCGGGCGAACCAGATAGCCGCGCACCTCGCCATTGCCGTTGGGGGAGGGGTAGGTGATGTATTCGGGCAGGATATCGGGATCGGTGAACTCGACCTGCTGGGCAAGCGCGTAGTCCGGGCTCAGCGAGGCCAGGATGGCAGCGGCCGTCACGCCACCGACCGCGAATTTGCTGGCACGGTCGAGGAACTCACGCTTGGTGATCCTGCCATGCGCGTAATAGTCGTAAAGTTCGAGCAGTTCCTGCGGGAAATCCTTCGCTGTGAGGCGGGTCATTGACTGTTCCTCCACGTTGCGGCGACGGGCCAGTATAGGCAGGCCGATCGCAACCGGCCGTTCACAAATACGTTGATGCCGGGAGCGGAAATGAACAGCGACCGGTTTTCTCGCCCACGCCATGCGCATAGACTGCAGGGTGCGGGCGCGCGAAATCGCGGGAAAGGCACGGCATGGCAGGCGAGGCGGCACAACATGGCGTAGACCTTGTCCCGGTCGTGGTGCTGCTTGCAGCCGCAGTGGTTTCCGTTCCGCTGTTCAGGCGCGTCGGGCTCGATTCGGTGCTGGGCTATCTTGCCGCCGGCCTGGCCATCGGCCCCTTCGGCCTCGGCCTGTTCAGCGATCCGGCTGCGATCATCAATGTCGCCGAACTCGGCGTGGTGATGTTTCTGTTCATCATCGGGCTGGAAATGCAGCCATCGCGCCTGTGGAGCCTGCGCGGGGAAATCCTCGGGCTCGGTGCGCTTCAGGTCGGCTGTTGCGGGCTGCTGCTCACCGGCGTCGGCATGCTGCTGGGCTATTCCGCCCCGGTGGCCTTCGTCTTCGGCATGGGCTTCGTGCTGACCTCCACGGCAATCGTCTTCCAGTTGCTCAACGAGCGCGGCGAGCTTTCGACGCCGAAGGGGCAGCGCATCGTGTCCATCCTGCTGCTGGAAGACCTTGCCATCGTGCCGCTTCTGGCCTTCGTCGCCTTCATCGCTCCCGGCGCCGCCGACACGGGCACCCAATCCCGCTGGCTGTCCGTGGCGATTGCGCTCGGCTCGGTTGCCGGTCTCGTGCTGGTCGGGCGCTTCCTGCTCAACCCGCTGTTTCGGGTGCTGGCCCGGGCCGGCGCGCGCGAGGTGATGACGGCGGCCGCGCTGCTGGTCGTGCTCGGTTCGGCGCTGGCCATGCAGCTTGGCGGCCTGTCCATGGCCATGGGGGCGTTCCTCGCCGGGGTGCTGCTGTCGGAATCGTCGTTCCGCCATCAACTCGAGGCCGATATCGAACCCTTTCGCGGCATATTGCTGGGCTTGTTCTTTCTTGGCGTCGGCATGTCATTGGACCTCGATGTCATCGCCCGCAATGTCGGCCTTGTCGCGGTGGCCGTGCGGCGTTCATGGTGGTCAAGGGGCTCGGCATCTACGCTGTCGCGCGCCTGCTGAGGACGCCCCATGCGGAGGCGCTGGAGCGGGCCGTGCTGATGGCGCAGGGCGGTGAATTCGCCTTCGTGCTCTATGCCACGGCGGCGAGCGTGGGCCTGATCGACGGCGCGGTGAACGCGGTTTTCACCTCCACCGTCATCATATCGATGGTGCTGACGCCCTTCGCCATGATGGTGCTGAAGCGGCTGACGCCGCCGTCCCCGCAGTCGCTGGACGGCGTGGAGGTCGCCCGCGACCTTAAGGGCAGCGTGCTGGTCATCGGTTTCGGCCGCTTCGGCCAGATCGTCAGCCAGCCGCTGCTGTTGCGCGGCGAGGACGTGTCGATCATCGACAACGATGTCGACATGATCCGCGCCGCCGCCGATTTCGGCTTCAAGGTCTATTATGGCGACGGCACGCGGCTGGACATATTGCATGCCGCCGGGGCGGAGCATGCCAAGGCGATCCTGGTCTGCATCGACAAGCCGGATGCCGCCATGCGCATCGTCGAGCACGTCAAGGCGGAGTTTCCGCTAACGCCGCTTCTGGTGCGCGCGGCAGACCGCAGCGTGGCGATCGATCTCATGAAGGCCGGCGTCGACTACCAGATCCGCGAAACGCTGGAATCGGCCTTGCTGTTCGGGCGTGCCACGCTGGACCGTCTCGGTATTCCGCAAGAGGAGGCTGAGGAACTGATGGACGAGGTGCGCCGCCGCGACATCGAGCGGCTCGACCTGCAGGTCGTTGGGGGCTTCTATGCCGGCAAGCAGTTGCTCAAGGGCACGCAACCCATGCCCGTGCCGCTTGCGCCGCCCCGACAGGAGGGCCGTGCCGGAAACGAGGCGGCGGCCGCGGCCATCGGTAAGGGCGCGACTGAGCCGGAAGGGGCTTGAAGCGTGTCGCGATCTTCCAAATTCGCTCCTTGCGCCTCAAGTCTTTGTTTTTGCGTATGACATTGTCCCGAAAGCGGTTTTCCCTTTCGGACGGCATGCTTCAGATTTCCGGGCGGTCCGGCGCCTGCCGCTCAATGAGACGAATGCCGGGCGTGCAGATCGTACCAGCCGTCCGGAACCGGGAGCCCCCGGAGCTTCCTCAGGCCGCGAAACATTTTCACGACAGGTCGCGGCGTGCTGGACATGGCTGAATAGGTTTCGAACTCCCTGCGCAGGCGACGCGCCGTGCTGGCGGCGTGGTCGACCCTCATCCACTCGCCTGGCGTTTCCTCCCCGAAGGGACCGCTTGCCTCGCGCACATGCTTGTAGGTGGTGGCGCTGCCCTCGCGGTTCAGGATCGATCCGTTCAGGTGATCGAGACGCGCCTGATCCACGAATTTGAAGGTGTCATAGCCCATATCCTGGAACAGGGTCAGCTCTTCGGACCACCTGTCGGCGGGGCTGCTCACGGAGGATTCGATCGAGATATATTTGGGGCGGCAAGCAGAGCGGGAAAGCGAACGCAAACAGGACAGGTCCATGCCTTCGACATCGATCTTTATGTAGTAGGGGTCCGGAAACCTGCTGACGACGTCCTCCATCGTTATGCACGGGACCTGGATGACCTGGGATGCGGTGTGACCATCCCTTGCATTGCGCTTCACGAAGGCGGGATCGATCGAACCCCAGACGGAATTTTGGTCGTTTATATAAAAATCAACGACTCCGGGCTCTTCCGCGATCGCCTTGTCAATGATGACGAGGTTTCCCGTCGATATATATGAGGAAAATTTGGTCCTGAGTTCGGCAACAAGCGTCGGGTTTGCCTCGACCCCTATCACCTTGTGTCCGCGCTCAAGATAAAAACCGGTGTCCTCGCCCTTGTGCATGCCGACATCGATTATGAGTTTGCTTGCCATGTGATGCACCTTTGTGAAGATCGACGCGGTCAATGTCGGCGTGCATTGCGAGGCAGACGTCTCCAGCCCTTGGCGATCATGCTAGGCTATTTCGCAGGCGAGTGAAATTACTTGGACCTACGCCAATATGGCGAGGGGGTGCAGCATATGGGGACGGGTCGACCTCATCCGGGTGAGGGCCAGACCGTTCAGCGGGGCGAACACGGGTGCTCGCATGCTGATGAGGCTGGCGTGTCCCTGGCCGAACAGCACGTGCCTTGTCGGTTGACTTTTGCCGGTAAACTCATCCAACGGCATGAAGCGGTTGGATGGTGGGCGATGCAGGGATTGAACCTGCGACCCCACCCGTGTGAAGGGTGTGCTCTCCCGCTGAGCTAATCGCCCGCTCGTTGCCTTGTCGGCCAAGCGCGCCGCGATATAAGGGGCGGCGTCCCTTCCTGTCAACCACCCCGCGGCCGCCTTCGCACAAACATTTCGATCACGCGAAGGCGGACTGCCGCGTGCCGGCTTCAGAGCGCGGCGGCGCTCATCAGGTCGCGGGCCAGGTCGAGGGTGATCTCGTCGAAATGGGAGACGATCACCGACGGGTCGAATTCGCGCACATGCCGGTCGGTATAGCCGAAGTCCACCGCCACCACCGGGATGCCGGCCGCCTTGGCGGTGTCGATGTCGGTGCGGGAATCGCCCACCATCAGCGCATGGCGCGGATCGCCGCCGGCGCGCAGGATGGTTTCGGTGAGATGGCGCGGATCGGGCTTGCGGAAGGGGAAGGTATCCTGGCCGCAATTGGCCGCGAAATGCCGGCTCAACCCCAGCGACTCGATCAGAGCCAGCGAGTTCGCCTCATACTTGTTGGTGCAGATCGCCAGCAGATAGCCGTCCCGCTCGAAGCGGGCGATGGCATCGGCCACGCCGGGGAATGGCTGCGACCTTCCGGGGATGTTGTCGGTGTAGTGTTCGAGGAACACGCCCAGCAGCCGGTCATGCTCCTCGACGGGCAGGGGCCTGTTCTGGGCCGCGAAGGCGCGCTCGATCATCACCCGCCCGCCATTGCCGACGAAGCGCCGGAAAGCAGCCTCGTCCACGGCGGCAAGCTCTCCGACCGCCAGTGTGTGGTTCAGGCTGTCCATGAGGTCGGGCGCGGTGTCGACCAATGTGCCGTCAAGGTCGAATACGATGGTGGGTCTGGACATGGTTTTCCCTGCTTTTTCATGCAGGCGATAGCCCGCAAGGCCTGCACATGCAAGCGCGCCCTCTGTCACGGGCTCGCGGCCGCGCGCATCGATACGAAGCTTTGACCGGAACGACAAAAATGCTAGGAGCCGGCATCGCGAAAAAGGGCAGGCACCGTATGGACCAGAAGCAGTTGAAGATCGAGGCGGCGCGCGAGGCGCTCGGCTATGTCGAAAACGGCATGCGGCTGGGCATCGGCACCGGCTCGACCGCCGAGGAATTCGTGCGCCTGCTGGCGGAGAAAGTGGCTGCCGGCCTCGACGTCGTTGGCGTGCCGACCTCGGAGCGTACGGCGGCGCTGTGCGGCGAGCTCGGCGTTCCGCTTTCCACGCTGGAGGAGACGCCGGAACTCGACCTCACCATCGACGGCGCCGACGAGATCGATTCGGAGCTGACCCTGGTCAAGGGCGGGGGCGGCGCGCTGCTGCGTGAAAAGATCGTGGCGGCCGCTTCGGCGCGCATGGTCGTCATCGCCGACAAGTCGAAGCTGGTCGAAACGCTGGGCCGCTTCCCGTTGCCGATCGAGGTCAACCGCTTCGGCCTGCGTGCCACCGAACTCGCCATTGCCGCCGCCGCGAAGAAGCTCGGCCTGTCGGGCGAAATCAAATTGCGGATGACGGGTTCACAGCCATTTGTTACAGACGGCGACCATTTCATCCTGGATGCATCTTTTGGCCGCATTCCGGATACAAGAGCGCTATCGAATGCTTTGCACGCCATTCCGGGTGTGGTGGAGCACGGTCTTTTCATCGGGCTGGCGTCTGCGGCGATTGTCGCCGGCAGCGGCGGCATCGAGACAATCCACGCTGTCCGGTAAATCAGGGAGCCCTGCCGATCATGAAATTTCAGAACCGGATTCGTCGCCTTGCGACCGCGCTTGCGGCGACCGCCGTGCTGAGCCTGGCCATGCCGGCCTTCGCACAGGACATTTCCGAGAGCCATTTGAAGGCGGCGCGCGATGCGGTGGACGCGATTGGCGCGACCGATTCCTTCGATGGCATCCTGCCGCAGGCCGCCGCCGCGTTGCAGGCAAGCCTGATCCAGAAGAATCCCGATCTCCAGGAACTCATCAGCAGCACGGTTTCGAGCAAGGCCCTGGCGATGGCCTCGCGCCGCGCCGATCTGGAGCGTGAAGCCGCCACCGCCTATGCCAAGGTGTTTTCCGAGGAAGACCTGACGGCAATCGCCGCTTTCTACAATTCGGCCGCAGGCAAGAAGCTGCTCGAGAGCGGCCCGATCGTCTCGCGCGAACTGGTTCGCGCCGCCGAGATCTGGCAGAACGGCATTGCCCGCGACCTCGCCCAGCAAGTCGGTGAGGTCTTGCAGTCCGCCCCGGGCGCTCAGGTGCAGCCGGCAGACGGGACGGAGGCTCCGGCCGCGGGGCAGGCCCCCGCGAGCGGCAACTGATCCGACCGGTCCACGCGCCGCCGAAACGACAATGCAGAAAGCCCGGCTTGTGCCGGGCTTTTCTTTTTGGCCTGTGCGTCTTACCTGTCGGGCATTCTTTCCGCTCAAGGGATTCCTCACATGGCCGCTTACGATTACGACCTCTTCGTCATTGGTGGCGGTTCGGGCGGCGTACGGGCGGCACGGGTGGCGGCCGCACTCGGCAAGCGCGTGGCCATAGCCGAGGAATATCGATTCGGCGGCACCTGCGTCATTCGCGGCTGCGTGCCGAAGAAGCTGTTTGTCTACGCTTCGCAATATAGCGAGCATTTCGAGGACGCCGCCGGCTATGGCTGGAGCGTTCCGCCGGTCAGCTTCGACTGGCAGACGCTGCTTGCCAACAAGGATCGCGAGATTGCCCGCCTTGAAGGTATTTATCGCAGGAACGTGGGGGGGGCCGGCGCCACGATCTTCGATACGCGCGCCGAGCTGGTCGATCGCCACACGGTGCGGCTGGCGGGCGAGGGGCGCACGATCACTGCGGATCAGATCCTGATCGCCACCGGTGGGCGTCCAGCACCCCATCCGGCGCTTCCGGGCCATGAGCACTGCATTACCTCCAACGAGGCGTTTCATCTGGAGACCCTGCCGAAATCCATCATGATCGGCGGCGGCGGCTATATCGCGGTCGAATTCGCCAACATCTTCCATGGTCTGGGCGTCGAGACGACGCTGGTCTATCGCGGCATGGAAATCCTCAATCGCTTCGATATGGACCTGCGCACCGGCCTGCACGAGGCGATGGCCAACAAGGGCATCGAGATCGTCTGTCACGCCGTGGCAGAAGAGGTCGTGCGCCGTGACGACGGCCGCCTCGACGTGCGGCTGAACAATGGCGAGACGCGCACCGTCGACCAGTTCATGCTCGCCATGGGGCGCTCGCCCAACACCGAAGGGCTGGGGCTCGGGGCCGCAGGCGTTGAAACCTCGGTGACCGGCGCCATTGTGGTCGACCGCTATTCGCGCACCAATGTCGACAACATCTGGGCCATCGGCGACGTGGCCGACCGGGTGCAGCTCACGCCCGTGGCGATCCACGAGGCGATGTGCTTCGTGGAGACGGCATTCAAGGACAATCCGACCGCGCCGGACCATGACCTCATCGCCACCGCCGTCTTCTCGCAGCCGGAGATCGGCACGGTCGGCCTGTCCGAACATGAGGCGGCGAAGAAATTCGAGGAACTGGAAGTCTATCGCGCCTCGTTCCGGCCCATGCGCAACACGCTTTCCGGCCGCGACGAGAAGATGCTGATGAAGCTGGTGGTCGACGCTGCCTCGCGCAAGGTGGTCGGCGCCCACATCATGGGGCCGGATGCCGGCGAGATGGCGCAACTGCTCGGCATTTCGCTGAAGGCGGGGGTCACCAAGGACGATTTCGACCGCACCATGGCGGTCCATCCGACCGCGGCCGAGGAATTCGTCACCATGTACAAGCCGAGCTACCGGGTGAAGAAAGGCGAGCGGATCGACTGATCCGCCCGCCCGTGACCTGGCTTAAAGAATGGTGCCGGTGAGCACCATGGCCGCCACGGTGAAGTAAATGGCAAGGCCGGTCACGTCGACCAGCGTGGCCACGAAAGGCGCCGAGGCGCTGGCGGGATCGAAGCCGATGCGCTTCAGCACGAAGGGCAGCATCGAGCCGGTCAGCGAGCCGAAGGTGACGATGCCGACCAATGCGAGGCCCACCGTAAGCGCGATCAGGTGCCAGTAGGGGCCATAATCGTAGAGGCCGAGATACTGCCACAGCACGATGCGGGCCATGCCGACCGTGCCGAGCATCGCGCCCAGCACGACGCCGCTCGGCAACTCGCGCATGGCCACCCGCCACCAGTCCGCCAGCGTCAGCTCGCGCAGGGCAAGCGCGCGGATCACCAGCGAGGTGGCCTGCGAACCGGAATTGCCGCCCGAGCTCATGATGAGCGGGATGAACAGGGTGAGCACGATGGCCTTTTCCAGCTCGACCTCATAATGCTGCATGACGCTCGCCGTCAGCATTTCGCTGAGGAACAGGGCGCACAGCCAGCCGCCGCGCTTGCCGATCATGGAGAGGAAGCCCATCTTCATGTAGGGCTCGTCCAGCGCCTCCATGCCGCCGAAACGGTGCACGTCCTCGGTGTTTTCCTCGATCATCGTGTCCAGCACGTCGTCCACCGTGACGATGCCGAGAATCTTGTCCTCGTCCACCACCGGCACCGCCAGCAGGTCGTATTTGCGGATGAGCTGCGCGACCTGCTCGACATCCATCAGCGGGGGCACCGTGACCGGCGTGGTGTCGGCCGCGATGGAGCCGATCTTTTCGTCCGGCTGGCTGATGATCAGCCTTCTCAGGCCGAAGGCGTGCAGCAGGTGATGCGTATCGGGATCGACCACATAGATGGCGTAGACCGTTTCGCGGGTACGCTCCACCTGGCGGATATAGTCCAGCGTGCGCGCGACCGTCCAGTCGGGCGGCACGCAGACATATTCCGTGGTCATGATCGAGCCTGCGCTGCCTTCCGGATAGCCCAGGATCGACAGCAGCGAATGCCGCAGCGGCGGCGCCAGCGCATGCAGGAGTTCCGAGCGGGCAGGCTCCGTGAGCTCGCGCAGCACATCGGCGGCACGGTCCGCCGACATTTCCGCAAGCAGCTTGCCGGCGCGATCGCGGGGCAGGGCCGCGATCAGCTCGGGGGCGCCGTCGAGCTCGGGCTGGTCGAATATCTCGACGGCCCGTTCGAACGGCACCTGGGCCAGCAGTTCGGAGGCGAGTTCGCGGGGCTCGCTGTTCAGCGCCTCGACGATGTCGGCGACGTGATCATTGGCGAGGACACGGGCGATTGCGATGGCATCGCCGTTCGCAACGGGCGAAAACTTGTTCATGGGCTCACTCCTTGCCGTCGGCCGGAGGCGAGCCCGAAAGGGTCACGTCAGGCAGACGGCGATTTTATTCGACTGTGACTGTCGCCAGACATGGCGGGTTGACCTTTCCACTCGCAGGTTTGGTTGAAGGCTGCGAGCGGCCGCAACATAGGAGGGTTGCCGGGCAAGTCAACCGGGAAGGCGAGCCTGACCCTCGTTGCGGGTGACGGCCCGCAGGCGGCGGGGGATGCGCAGCCAGCCTTCCGCAAGCGCCGATGGCTGGGTGAGGATTTCGGTGATCTCGGCCGGCAGGCTGGGCGCGAGCGGCTCCTTGGTGGCCACGCCGTCGGCGATGGTCAGCACGCTGTGATAGAACTCCTCGCCTGAAGCCGAACGCGGCGGCACCGCTTCGTGCATGACGCTGATGACGGTGACGCCGGGGCAATTGTCCTTGATGGCCTGGTGGAAGGCGATCTTGCTTTCGGGGTCGAGCGCGCCGGTCGCCTCGTCGAGGAACAGCAGGCCGGGCTTGTGCAGCAGGATACGGGCGACGACCAGCTTCTGCTTCTGGCCGCCGGACAGGAGTTGGTCCCAGCTCTTTCCGGCCTTTGCCTCGTCCGCCAGATGCTCGATGAATTCGCCCAGTCCCGCCTTGTGCAGCGCTGCCGCCACCGCGGCGTCATGGTGGTTCTCCGGTCCCTGAGGCAGGCAGACCAGTTCCTTGAGCGTGACCGGAGGCAGCTTCACTTCCTGTGCCGCGTAGAAAGTCGTGACCCCCTGCGGGAAGGCGATGGTGCCGCCGCCATAGGGCCACAAGCCGTTGAGCGCCTTGATCAGCGAGGTCTTGCCGCAACCGGATTCGCCCTTGAGGAAGGTCCACTCGCCACGGCGGAAGCCCAGCCGGTCGCAGACCAGGAACGGTTCGCTGCCGTGGCCCTGATGGTTGAGGCGCAAATTCTGCACGCTGAGGCCGAAAACCGGGTTCTGGGTGGTGTAGCGGAAGTCGCTGTCGCCGGTGCGCCGGTAGAACTCCACCGGCTTCTGCACGTTCTCGATGGCTCGCGCCAGGTCGATGACGCGGCGGCTGTTGGCGCGCAGCGTGGCGATGGCGGGCATGACGTGAATGAACCAGGAGCACTGGCTGATCAGTGAATTGACCAGTTCGGCTCCGGTTATGTAGCCCTTCAGGTCGATGCGGTTATGGACGAAGGGCAGCAGGCCCGGCGCATAGGCGACGACGCGCGCACCGACGAAGTTGTAGATGCGCTCGAACGAGCCGTAGCCTGCATTCACCCAGATCAGCCGGCTCCATGTGCGGTCGATCTCGGTGTAGAGCCGCTCGTGCATGGTCCTTTGCACGGCTTCGCCACGGGCAGAAGCAACGTGGAAGCTGCGCCGCAGCAGCGTCGAAAGCTCGCCGCGATAGCTGCCCTCCGCCTTCTGCATCCTGATCGAAAGCCGCTCCAGCATGCCGCCGAGCTTGACGGCGATCCATGTGTTCACCGGGACATAGGCGGCAACGGCGACAAGGGCGAAGACGACGCTGCCATATTCGCCCAGGAACTCGAAGCCGCGCACTTCCGTGGAGGTTTCGAGCAGCTTCTGGCCGACGAAGAAGACGGAACTGGCCACCGCCATCACGCCCATGGCAAGGCCGATGGCGCCTCCGGTCATGCCCTTGATCGATTCCTGCACGCGCTGGTCGATGTTGTCGGGCGCGGTGTCGGCTCCATGCTGGGCGTGGAAGTGGGTGTGGTTGGCATCCAGCAGCGCATCGTTGAACCTGCCGTTCAGCCAGCCGCGCCAGCGCCGGTGGAGGGTCGCCGAAACGAAGCTCTTGGTTCCCGTGATGCCCGCGTCCTTGAAGATGACGAGCGCGACGAGGAAGGCAGCATGGCCGAGCAGGGTGCCGAGCGGCGCCTCGTTGGTGCTGCTGTGGAAATAGGCGATCGAGTTGATCAGTTCGCCGGAAGCCTCCGCGAACCAAACGCCGGCCTTGCTGGAAAGGGCGGTCAGGAAGGCCACCACCAGCGTCAGGCTCCAGGCTTCCTTCCACTTGTCGGAGAACCAGTAGGCCCGCATCAGGCTCCAGAACGAAAGCATCGCAGACACCGGCGTGCGGAGCGGCGGCGTTTTTCTTTCGCCGGTTCCTTTCGCCTCTGGGCGCGCTCTGCCGAGCCTCAACACGTTTCGCTTAAACCTCTCTTTCTCTGTTACAAATGGTAACACTCCTTGATCAGATTCAATGAAGATAATGGGCGTAGCCATGCGCCGACTGGCTGAAGTTGCCTCCGCGCAACAGCGCGCTATACGTGCAAAAGGCTGAGTGCGCCGGAAAAAGATCAACAAAATCAAATTGATTTGGAGATGTCTTGAATCGGCCTGATGGTTAACGCATGGTAAACTAGCCAAGTATCGGCAGCCGGCTATGCGCGACGGGGAAGGCCATTTCGAGCGTGACCGGCCCGTCATCGAGCAGGTTTTGACCCCGAATCGAATCACTTTGCGGTGGGGTCAGCCGTGAGCGGTGAGCCCGGCTCCGATGGTAGAGCAGACGTAAGGTAAATTGCGGACTGGCACAGATACGCCGCTTCATGTATGGAGCGACGTTTCCTATACTTATATAGGGGAGTGATGGGGCGCTGGCCCCGCAATAAAGAGTGGTTAAGACAATGACGAAGTGGTCCCCGAATTCTTGGAGAGCAAAGCCGATCCAGCAGGTTCCGGCTTATCCGGACACCGACGCCCTGAGGGCCGTCGAGGCCCAGCTTTCCAGCTTTCCGCCACTCGTTTTTGCAGGCGAGGCGCGCAAGCTGAAGAAGCAGCTTGCCAGCGTGGCTGCCGGTGACGCATTCCTCCTCCAGGGCGGCGATTGCGCCGAAAGCTTCGCGGAACATGGCGCGGACAACATCCGCGACTTCTTCCGCGTCTTCCTGCAGATGTCGGTCGTGCTGACCTTCGCCGGCTCGCAGCCGGTGGTGAAGGTCGGCCGTGTTGCCGGCCAGTTCGCCAAGCCCCGTTCTGCCGACAACGAGACGCGGGGCGAGGTGACGCTGCCGAGCTATCGCGGCGATATCATCAACGGCATCGATTTCGAGGCGGCCTCGCGCATTCCCGATCCGCGCCGGCAGGTCATGGCCTATCGCCAGTCGGCAGCGACGCTGAACCTGCTTCGCGCCTTCGCGCAGGGCGGCTATGCCAGCCTCGAGAACGTGCACCGCTGGATGCTGGGCTTCGTGGCCGACAGCCCGCAGGGCGAGAAGTATGAATCGCTCGCCCGGCGCATCACCGAGACGATGGACTTCATGAAGGCCGTCGGCATCACCTCGGAAACCAACTATGCGTTGCGGGAAACCGACTTCTACACCAGCCACGAGGCCCTGTTGCTCGGCTACGAGGAGGCGCTGACCCGCGTCGATTCCACCTCCGGCGACTGGTACGCGACCTCCGGCCACATGATCTGGATCGGCGACCGCACGCGCCAGCCCGATCATGCCCATGTCGAGTACTGCCGCGGCATCAAGA
This sequence comes from Aquamicrobium terrae, assembly GCF_040545735.1. Classification (GTDB taxonomy): domain Bacteria; phylum Pseudomonadota; class Alphaproteobacteria; order Rhizobiales; family Rhizobiaceae; genus Mesorhizobium; species Mesorhizobium terrae_A. The sequence continues at coordinate 29,235 of NZ_JBEPML010000002.1, read as the reverse complement.
ACCCGCTCGGCCTCAAATGCGGTCCGTCGATGACTGCGGACGGCCTCCTTGATCTGATCGACAGGCTGAACCCGGAGAACGAGCCGGGCCGCCTGACGCTGATCGCGCGTTTCGGTTCCGACAAGGCGGAAGAGCATCTGCCGAAGCTGGTGCGGGCGGTGAAGGCCGAAGGAAGGTCGGTGGTCTGGTCGTGCGATCCGATGCACGGCAACACCATCACCGCGGCCGGCTACAAGACGCGGCCCTTCGACCGGATCCTGAGGGAGGTGCAGACCTTCTTCGACGTGCATCGCGCCGAAGGCACCCATCCGGGCGGTATTCATGTCGAGATGACCGGCAAGAACGTCACCGAGTGCACCGGCGGCGCCCGCGCCATCACGGCCGAGGAGCTTCAGGACCGCTACCACACCCATTGCGATCCGCGCCTCAATGCCGACCAGGCCATCGAGCTTGCTTTCCTGGTCTCCGACCTGCTGCGCAAGAACAGCCCGGTCGTGGAGAAGCAGGCCGCAACCGCCTGACGGTATAGGACTTGAATGCGAAAGGCGCCCTCGTTGCAGGGCGCCTTTTTCGTTTCAGGGGTTGGGATGATGATTGAAAGCGGAGAGCTGGCCGGTCAGTCCTTCCGGTAGAGCAGCCATTTGTTGCCGCTCTGGCCGGCGATGGACGAGTGCTTCGTCACCCGATTGCGACCGGTGACCTTGGAGCGGTACAGTGCCCTGTCGGCCTTGCTGTAGAGGTCGCCGGAACTTTCCGCCTCGGCGGCCATGCAAATGCCCATGGAGATGGTGACCGGGCCGTATTCGGCACCGGTCGCCGGATCGGTGAACCGGGTCTGTTCGACCAGCCTGCGCAGCCGCTCGGCGATCTCCAGAGTGGTGTCTTCACTGGTGCCCTCGACGATCAGGGCGAATTCCTCGCCCCCGGTCCGGGCGACGAACACGCCCCGCCGCACGCTGGACTGCAATATGTTGGCGATCGTACGAATGATCCTGTCGCCGACCGGATGGCCGAAACGGTCGTTGACCTTCTTGAAGTTATCGATGTCGGCCAGGATCAGCGCATTGAACAATATGTCCTTGCGGCTGCTGTAGATGCGCGCGATTTCCTTGTCGAAGGCGCGGCGGTTGAGGATCTGGGTCAACGGATCGGTGTCGGCGAGCCGCTTGTACTCCTCCAGCTTGCACTTCACGGCCTCGAGTTCGGCGGACTTGTCGCTGAGCGTGCTTTCCACCTGCTTGCCGCGATCGATGCTCGAACTGGTCGCAGCGGCCACCGCCCCGACGATCTTCTGCAGCAGTTCGCGCGAGATGATCGAGCGGTTAGCCAACCCGTCCGACGTTTCGTTCAGGATGCGGCCGTATTTCTCCACCTGCGTGCGCTCGGTGCGCAGCAGCGAGGCGACGTCCTCCAGTTCCCGGGCCAGCACCTCGCGTGCCTGCTCGACGACGCTCTGGCCATGGTGATGGGTGAAGAAGCGCCTGCCGATGTCGTCCAGCTCCTGCTGGGTGGGATGGTTGCCGAGGGCGACGACCGCGAGGCCGAGAGCCGGATCGGTGCCGGTCATGGCTTCGTAGAAGATCTCGTAGTTACGCGGCAGGCCGATGACGCCCAGGCGGCGCATGGTGGCCAGCACCGCGCCTGCGATGTCCTTCTGGGGACTTTCCGGGGAGGCTGCTGCCGGCTGCATGGATGACACCCGTTCGACCCTTGTTCCGGCTTGCTTGGCAGGCGTTCGCCGGGTCGGGAGCATCCGGTGACCCAGATATGTAGCGAGGTTCCATGCCCCCATACGAGCCCCGCCGAAAAAGTCTTATTCGGTGTCGGCTAAAGCTTTATTAAAAACGTGCATATTGGAAGCCGCGAGCAGCGGGATATCGAGGAGGAAATCATGTCGAACGAGCGTCGGGGCGCCTGCCTGTGCGGCAAGGTGCGCTTCACCACGAGGGGAGAGCTGCGCAGCGTGGTCTATTGCCATTGCTCGCAATGTCGCCGGCAGACGGGCCACGTCCTGGCCGCAACCAACGTCTCCATGGCCGACATCGCCATCGAAGGGGAGGAAGCGCTTGTCTGGTATGCCGCCTCGGATTTTGCCCGGCGCGGCTTTTGCGGCACCTGCGGCTCGGTGATGTTCTGGAAGCATAACGATCTGGACGAGATCTCGGTGACCGCCGGCACCTTCGACACCCCGTCGGAACTGGTCGCGGAAAGCCATATCTTCGTGGCGGACAAGGGTGACTATTACGAGATCACCGACGGGTTGCCGCAGTTCGAGCAGTCTCCGCCCACCATCAAGGTTGCCGATTCCTGATCGCTGGTGGATAAGGCAGGCGTTCCATCGAACGGTCACAATCGTGCCGTTCCTCGCCCGCGACTTTCAGGAGACAATCAGGACATGAAGCGGCTGGTCGATGCGTTCTTCAACTCGGTCCGCGCTTTCCGCCGGCTGGCGGGCAGCGAGACAGCCTTCCAGCAGGAGCTGATCCTGCTGCTGATCTCCATTCCGGTGGGCTGGCTGGTGTCGTCGTCCTGGGCGGGTTACGCGCTGCTGATCGCCGCGGTGCTGTTCCTGATCCTCATCGAGGTGCTGAACACCGGCATCGAGGCGGCCTGCAATGCCGTGAGCCGTGAATTCAACGTCGACATCCAGCTTGCCAAGGATTGCGGCTCGCTGGCCGTGCTGATCGCCGTGGTGCTGGCGGGCGGCGTCTGGCTGGTCGCCATACTGGAGCGCCTGGTCGGCACGCCGGTATAGGCTGGCTGTTTCCTTCGGCGCGGACTCCCGCTAAACCGGCATCCATGACCAAGAAGACCGCTCCCGACATCCTCCGTATCGCCATTGCCCAGCTCAACCCTACGGTGGGTGACGTTGCCGGCAATCTTGCCAAGGCACGGGAGGCGAGGGCGGATGCGGCCCGCCAGGGCGCCGACCTCGTCCTGTTCACGGAACTGTTCATCTCCGGCTATCCGCCGGAGGACCTGATCCTGAAGCCGGCCTTCCTCAAGGCTTGCGAGCGGGCGGCCGGGGATATCGCGAACGACACGGCCGATGGCGGGCCGGGCATCGTCATCGGCGTTCCCCTCAAGCGCAAGAGCGGCACCCACAATGCCGTCATCGTTGCCGATGGCGGCAAGATCCTTGCCGAGCGTTTCAAGGTCGACCTGCCGAACTATGGCGAGTTCGACGAGAAGCGCGTCTTCCAGCCCGGCCCAGACATGCCGGGACCGGTCAATTTCCGCGGCGTGCGTCTCGGCATCCCGATCTGTGAGGACATCTGGGGCGAGCATGGCGTGTGCGAGACGCTGGCCGAAAGCGGGGCCGAACTGCTGATCGTGCCCAACGGCTCGCCCTACTATCGCGGCAAGGTCGACGTGCGCCAGCAGGTCGTCATCCGGCAGGTGATCGAAAGCGGCCTGCCGCTGATCTATGCCAACCAGGTCGGCGGGCAGGACGAACTGGTGTTCGACGGCGCCTCGTTTGCGATCGGGGCCGACAAGTCGCTCGCCTTCCAGATGAGCCAGTTCGAGGAGACGCTGGCCGTCACCACGTGGAAGCGCGTCGGCGTCGCCGCAGGCGCGCAAAACAACGACGGAGAAGGCTGGGCTTGCGAGCAGGGGCCGATGTCGCAGATTCCCGAAAAGGAGGAGGCCGATTATCGCGCCTGCATGCTGGGCCTGCGCGATTATGTGAACAAGAACGGTTTCAGGAACGTCGTGCTTGGCCTTTCGGGCGGCATCGACTCGGCCATCTGCGCGGCTCTGGCCGTTGATGCGCTGGGCGAAGAGCGGGTGCGCTGCGTGATGATGCCCTATCGCTATACCTCGAAGGAATCGCTCAAGGATGCCGAGGATTGCGCGCGCGCGCTCGGCTGCCGCTACGACATCGTGCCGATTGCCGAGCCGGTCGAAGGCTTCCAGCATGCCTTGACGCAACTCTTCGAGGGCACCGAGCCCGGCATTACGGAAGAGAATCTGCAAAGCCGTGCGCGCGGCACGCTTCTGATGGCGATTTCCAACAAGTTCGGCTCCATGGTTGTGACCACCGGCAACAAGAGCGAGATGTCGGTCGGCTATGCCACGCTCTATGGCGACATGAACGGCGGCTTCAATCCGATCAAGGACCTCTACAAGATGCAGGTCTACGCCATTTCGCGCTGGCGCAATACGATGGTGCCGCCGGGCGCGCTCGGACCTTCCGGGGAGGTGATCCCAGCCAACATCATCGACAAGGCGCCCTCCGCCGAATTGCGTGAAAACCAGACCGATCAGGATTCGCTGCCACCCTATCCGGTGCTTGACGACATTCTCGAATGCCTGGTCGAGCACGAGATGGGCGTCGACGACATCGTCGCGCGTGGACATGACCGCCAGACGGTCGCGCGTGTGGAGAACATGCTCTACATCGCCGAATACAAGCGCCGGCAGGCTGCTCCCGGCGTGAAGATCACGAAGAAGAATTTCGGCCGCGACCGCCGCTATCCGATCACCAACAGGTTCCGGGACCGTGGCTGACAGGCCGGAGGTCGAAATTTCCTTCGACCGCGACCGGATCGACTTCGAGGCCGCCTCGCGGTTGATCCGGGCCAGCTACTGGGGCAAGCGGCGCACCGAGGCCGGCAACCGCCGCGCCTTCGACAATTCGCTGTGCGTGGCCGCCTTCATTGACGGCGAGCAGGTCGGCTTTGGCCGTGTCATGACCGACTATGCCTGCTTTGCCTATCTGTGCGACGTGGTCGTGTGGCCCGAGCGGCGCGGCGCCGGTATCGGCAAGAAGCTGGTCGGGGCGCTGCTCGACCATCCGGAGCTCGCCGGGGTACTGGCTTTCAGCCTGCGCACCACCGACGCGCAGTCCTTCTACGAAGCTTTCGGCTTCGAAGTGTCCAATGATGGCATGTACATGCGGCTGGTGCGTTGATGCCATATGCCGCCAACTAAATGATACAGCGCTGTGCGAATGGTTGTCTTGTCAACCTGCACGCCATCCATTACGCCCCCGAGGATGACCGTTACTGTCCGCTTCGCCCCTTCGCCCACCGGCCGAATCCATATCGGCAACACCCGCACGGCCCTGTTCAACTGGCTGTTCGCGCAAAAGAACAACGGCCGTTTCATCCAGCGTTTCGACGACACCGACCTGGAACGCTCGCGCAAGGAATTCGCGGACTCGATCCTCTACGATCTGCACTGGCTGGGTATCTTCCCCGACAGCATCGAATATCAGTCGAGGCGTTTCGACGTGTACGACCAGGCGGTCGAGAAGCTGAAGGCGGCGGGAGTTCTCTATCCCTGCTACGAGACGCCGGAAGAGCTGGATTTGCGCCGCAAGATCAGGCGCACGCGCAATCTGCCGCCCGTCTACGGGCGCGAGGCGCTGGCGCTGACGCAGGATGAGATCGCCCAGTATGAGGCGGATGGACGGCGCCCGCACTGGCGTTTCCTGCTGCCCAATTTCATCACCGATCCGGCCGAGCCGCAGCGCACCGAGGTGCAGTGGAACGATCTGGTGCGTGGCGAGGAAACGGTCGACCTGGCCTCGCTGTCTGATCCGGTTCTGGTGCGCGAGGACGGCACCTATCTCTATACGCTGCCTTCGGTGGTGGACGACATCGACATGGGCATCACCCATGTCATCCGTGGCGACGACCACGTCACCAACACCGGCGTGCAGATCGCGCTGTTCAAAGCGCTGGGGGCGGAACCGCCGGTCTTCGGCCACCACAATCTTCTCACTACCTCTTCCGGTGAGGGGCTTTCCAAGCGCACCGGCGCGCTTTCGGTCGAGAGCCTGCGCGAATCCGGGGTCGAACCGATGGCGATCGCGTCGCTGGCGGTGCTGATCGGCACATCGGAGAATGTGCAGGCCCTTGCCACCATGGCCGAGCTGGCCGAGCATTTCGATCCGGCCTCGACATCCAAATCGGCCGCCAAGTTCGATCCGGACGATTTGTACGTCCTCAACCGCACGCTGCTGCACCACATGCCGTTCGAGGATGTGCGCGACAGGCTGACCCTGCTCGGCATTTCCGATGAACGGGCCGAGCCCTTCTGGGACGCGGTGCGCGGCAATCTCGACAAGCTGGCGGATGCGCGTGACTGGTGGCGCATCGTCAACGAGGGGCCGATGGAAGCGCCCGAATTCGAGGCCGAGGACCGCGAATTCCTGCGTCAGGCTTTCGATCTGCTGCCCGAGGCCCCTTGGGATGAAGGCGTCTGGAAGAAATGGACCGCTGCCGCTCGCAAGGCGACAGGCCGCAAGGGCAAGGAACTGTTCGCGCCGCTTCGGCTGGCGCTGACGGGACGCGAATCCGGTCCTGAACTGGCCGAACTGCTGCCGCTCATTGGTCCGGAAGGAACGTCGGCCCGACGACCCTGACCTTGCGGTCTTCGTCCGCCTCGCGCTCGGGCGCAGGCGCGGAAGGCTGTGCCTTTGCTCTGCCGGCGCGCCCGCGCGGTGCTTCCACGCTCAGCACCGACGAGCCGGGCCTTGCCGTGATCCGCGTGCCCGGTGCTCCATTGCCGCCGACAAAGGAGGTGCCGCCCTGCGGGGTTGCAGCCCCGCAACTGCAAGCCGGATCGACAGGAATGTCCAGCCGCCGGAACACGAGCGCGTTGGGCAGGTCCGCATAGCGCTTTCCGGTGACCGCCGAGATCATGTTCGCGGGCTCTGCCGCCGCGCCTTCGCCATAGAACATTTCCACGCGCGTGCCGGGGCAAGCCGCCTCGCATCGGTTCTGGTCGCGCTGAAAATCAGCCGGCGTGGCCGATTTCGACATGGGGAAGAAATAGCCGTCGCAGGTGCGCACGCATTGGGTGCGGTAGGGCCGGTTCAGCGGATAGTAGATCGACGAACTGCCGGTGCCACGGATGACGACGCCCGCATTGGCGTCGGTCCGTGCGGCGCCGTCGCCCGCTGCCGCTGTGGCAGAGTTCTTCTTCGGCCGGCATCCCCTGGCGTCGAGGGCGGCCAGGATGCGGGCGCGGTCGGAGCTGCTGCCGGTCTTGCCCAGTCGTTCGCGGGTCTGTTGCAGGCTTTGAAGATTGGCCTGCATGCGCTTGACGGTGGCGTTCAGTTCGCCGCATTGCGAGCCCGGGCGGGCGAAGAAGGAAAAGCCGCAGCCGGCGCTTCTGGCGCGCTGGCGGGCCTTGTCGATCTGCTGGCGTTGCCGGGTGATGGCGTCGTCATATTTCCTTGTCGCCTTGGCGCCACCGGAGCCGGATGCACGGGTGAGTTCGGCCTCGAGCTGGCGACAGGACGGCACGGCATGGGCGGTGGCGATGCCGGACACGGCCAGCGTGGCCGCCAGCCCCAATGTCCACATCATGCCCGCCGCCAGTCTGCGAACCGTGCCCGCCACGCCAACCTCGCTGCCCCTTAGCAGCGCACAGGCTAGCAGCGGCCGGTTAACCCCGCCTTGCCGCTACTTCGATGCGGCCGCCAGTAATTCCGCATCCACGGTCGCCTGCGCCTTCTGGGCGGCCTCGACCACCGCGATGGCGGTCATGTTGACCACGCCGCGCGAGGTGACGGACGGGGTGAGGATGTGGGCCGGCATGGCGGCGCCCAGCAACATCGGGCCGACATGCAGCGCATCCATCATCTGCTTGACCGTCGCCATGGCGATATTGGCCGAATCCAGATTGGGGAAGACCAGCAGGTTGGCTTCACCCTTCAGGCGCGAATGCGGATAGACGCGCTGCCGCAGCAGCGGCGACAGCGCCGAATCGGCGTTCATCTCGCCGTCGCATTCGAGGTCGGGCGCGATCTCATGGATGATCTCGGCCGCCCGCCGCATCTTGTGGGCGCTCGGCGCATCACGCGAGCCGAAGTCGGAATGCGACAGCAGCGCCGCCTTGGGCTCGATGCCGAATCGACGGATTTCCTCTGCCGCGAGGATCGTCATCTCCGCGACCTCCTCGGCCGAGGGGTCTACCGACACATAGGTGTCGGTGAAGAACAGCGGCCCGCGCTGGGTGATCAGCATGGACAGCGTCGACAGGTCGCGATCCTGGATGCCAGGCCGCGGGCCGATGATCAGCGAGACATTACGCAGATGCTTGCCGAAACGGCCTTCCAGTCCGCACAGCATGGCGTCGCCGTCGCCGCGCTGGAGGGCGAGCGCCGCGATCACCGTATTGTCGGTGCGTACCATGGTGCGTGCTGCCTCCTGCGTGACGCCGCGACGGCCCGCGATGCGGATAAGCAGGTCGACGTAGTCGCGATAGCGCGGATCGTCCTCGGGGTTGATGAGTTCGAAGTCCTCGCCGGCGCGGATGCGCAGGCCGTAACGCCTGAGACGCACGTCGATGACATGCGGGCGTCCGATCAGGATCGGCTTGGCGATGCCTTCCTCGATGACCACCTGCGTGGCGCGCAGCACCCGCTCGTCCTCGCCGTCGGCATAGACGATGCGGTTTTTCGCCGAGTTTCGCGCGGTGGTGAACACCGGCTTCATCACCAGTCCGGAGCGGAAGACAAAGCGGTTCAGCTTGTCGATATAGGCCGCCATATCGGTGATCGGCCGCGTCGCCACGCCGGTGTCGCTCGCGGCCTTGGCAACGGCCGGCGCAATGCGCAGGATGAGGCGCGGATCGAAGGGCGAGGGAATGAGGAAGTCCGGCCCGAACATCGGCGTCTCGCTCGAATAGGCGCGGGCGGCGACGTCGGACGGTTCCTCGCGGGCGAGCGCGGCGATGGCACGCACCGCCGCCATCTTCATCTCTTCATTGATGGCCCTGGCGCCGCAATCCAGCGCTCCACGGAAGATGTAAGGAAAGCACAGTACGTTATTGACCTGATTGGGATAATCCGACCTGCCGGTGCAGATCATCGCATCCGGCCGCGCCTCGCGCGCGACTTCCGGCATGATCTCGGGCGAGGGATTGGCAAGCGCCAGCACCAGCGGCTTCTCGGCCATCAGCTTGAGCAAGTCGGGCGTCAGCACGCCGGCTGCGGAAAGGCCGAGGAACACGTCGGCGCCACGGATCACGTCGGCCAGCTTGCGGGCCTTGGTGTCCTTGACATAGGGCTCCTTCCACCGGTCCATCTCCTCGGTGCGGCCCTTGTAGGCGACGCCGAAACGGTCGGTGACCCAGATGTTCTCGATCTTCGCGCCGAGCGAGACCAGCAGGTTGAGGCAGGCAAGGGCCGCAGCGCCCGCGCCCGAGGTGACGATCTTGACGTCCTCGATCTTCTTTTCGGCGATTTCCAGCCCGTTGAGGATGGCGGCGGCGACGATGATGGCCGTTCCATGCTGGTCGTCATGGAAGACGGGGATGTTCATGCGCTCCTTCAGCCGCTCCTCGACCTCGAAGCACTCGGGCGCCTTGATGTCTTCCAGATTGATGCCGCCGAAGGTCGGCTCCAGCGCCGAGATGGTGCTGACCATCTGGTCGATCTCGGGCGCGTCGATCTCGATGTCGAACACGTCGATGCCGGCGAATTTCTTGAACAGGACGGCCTTGCCCTCCATCACCGGCTTGGAGGCGAGCGGGCCGATATTGCCGAGGCCGAGCACCGCCGTGCCGTTGGAAACCACGCCGACCAGATTGGCGCGGGTGGTGTAGATGGCGGCGGTTTCGGGGTTGTCCTGGATTTCGAGGCAGGGGGCGGCCACGCCGGGCGAATAGGCCAGAGCCAGGTCGCGCTGGTTGCCGAGCGCCTTGGTGGCCTGGATTTCCAGCTTTCCCGGCACCGGATGCTGGTGGAAGAACAGCGCCGCCTCTTCGATGTCGGAGCGTGTTCTTTTGCCGTTGCCGTTATCCATGAAAGCAGTCCCCCTAAGAGCATGTCTCCCGAAAGTGGGAACCGGTTTCGGGACAAGGACATGCGAAAAAAACAAGAATCCGAAGCGGACCGGGCGAATCTGGAAGATCGTGACCCGCTTCAGGGTCGTTCGAGGTGTGTTTTAGCACGCACCGTGGCAATTGCGAGGCAGTCGGCCTTGCACCGAAGCCATAACCGACAGGCGGCGATGATCAACCCCACAGTTCCGGCCGGGGCGGAAAAACGAGCGAACCTTCATAGGCGAGGCCGGGCTCGCGGTCGCGGGCCAGAAGGAGGGGCCCGTCGAGATCGACGAAATCCGCGCCTTGCGCCAGCAGCACGGCCGGGGCCATGGCCAGCGACGTGCCGACCATGCAGCCGATCATGACTTTCAGCCTGAGTTCGTGGGCCCGATCACGCAGGATCAGCGCGGCGGTGAGCCCGCCCGCCTTGTCGAGCTTGATGTTGACGGCATCGTAGAGCCCGGCAAGAGCTGCCAGATCGGCAGCCTGATGAACGCTTTCGTCGGCGCAGATCGGCACAGGATGGGCAATGTCGCGCAACATGCCATCCTTGCCGGCCGGCAGGGGCTGCTCCACCAGCGCAACGCCGAGTTCGGCCGCCGCGCTAAGGTTGCGTTCGATGTCCGTTTCGGTCCAGCCTTCATTGGCATCGAGGACGATGCGGCTTTGCGGGGCTGCCTCACGCACGGCACGGATGCGGGCGATATCGTCCCCGCCGCCGCCGATCTTGACCTTGAGCAGCGGCCGCGTGGCGTTGGCGCGCGCTTGAGCGGCCATGGCTTCGGGTTCGCCGAGAGAAAGCGTGTAGGCGGTTTCCAGCGGCCCTGCCTGCCATGCGACGAGGCTTGCGACCGTGCGGCCGGACGCCTTGGCTTCCAGGTCCCATAGCGCGCAATCCACCGCATTGCGGGCCGCTCCTGCCGGCATTGCGTCCAGCAGCGCCTGCCGGTCGAGGCCGGCGGCGATTCGGGCGGAGATCTCCTCGATCGCCGCGCATACGCTCTCCACGGTCTCGCCGTAACGCCTGTAGGGAACACATTCGCCGCGTCCGGCATTGTTCCCGTCGCGGATCGTGCAGGTCACGACTTCCGCTTCGGTCTTGGAGCCGCGCGAGATGGTGAAGCTTCCGGCAATCGGGAATTTTTCGACCTCGACCGAAATGACACGCGCCATATCTTTCTTTCTCCCCGGCAGCCTTGAAGGGGTGCCTGCAAATCGACAGCCCGGCGTGGCCGGGTTAAACAGGGTGCCATGTTGACCATCGGCAAACGCGACGCAAGCGCATCGAAGGCGGAGAGGGCCGCGCACAAGCCGCGCGTCGCGCTCGATGAGCGCGATGGCGGGCTGGTCTGCGCCCTTTCGGGCATATGGACGACGCGCACGGTTGCCGATGTCGACGGGCAGATGCGCAATGTCGAACGGCGCGTGGCCGGCCAGCCGCTGGTTCTCGACCTGTCGGCCATCGAGAAGCTCGACACCGCCGGCGCATGGCTGATCGACCGGCTGGTCGTGGCCTCCGAATCGCGTGGTGCGACCGTCCGGGTCGAAGGCCAGAGCGACGTCGCCGGCATATTGTTGGGAGCGGTCGGGGAAATCTCGCGCCGTCGCAGCGAGGCGGCGCCGGAACCCTCGGTCAACATCCTCATCCGCTTTCTGGAGCTGGTCGGGCGCGGCGTCTATTCGATGCGCGACGATTTCATCGCCGGCATGAACATCCTCGGCGCCACCATTCGCGGGGCACAGATGAAGCTCGGCCGCGGCCATGCGGTGAACCCGGCGGCGATATTCAACCAGATCGACCGCATGGGGGTCGGGGCCATCCCGGTGGTGTTCCTGATGTCGGCCATCGTCGGCGCCATCGTCGCCCAGCAGGGCGCCTACCAGCTCAGCTATTTCGGCGCCGACATATTCGTGGTCGATCTGGTCGGCGTGCTGGTGCTGCGCGAGCTTGGCGTGCTGTTGACGGCCATCATGATCGCCGGCCGTTCGGGCAGCGCCATCACCGCCGAGATCGGCTCCATGAAGATGCGCGAGGAGGTCGATGCGCTCAAGGTGATCGGCCTCAATCCGATCGGTGTCCTGGTGTTTCCGCGGCTGGTGGCGCTGGTCATCGCGTTGCCCTGCCTGACCATACTGGCGAATTTCGCCGCCCTCGGCGGCGGCATCGTGGCCGCCTGGCTCTATTCCGACATTCCGCCCGCCGCCTTCATCGACCGGCTGCGGGTGGCCATCGATGTCAGCACCATTTCGGCGGGGCTGATCAAGGCTCCGTTCATGGCCATCATCATCGGCACCATCGCTTCCGTGGAAGGCATGAAGGTGGGCGGCAGCGCCGAATCGCTGGGTCGGCAGGTCACCACATCGGTGGTGAAGGCGATCTTCGTGGTCATCGTGCTCGATGGCCTGTTCGCCATGTTCTACGCGGCGATCGATTTCTGAGATGGTGGCGGTGAGCGGAAATCTGGCGGAAATGCCCGAAACGGAAGGGCAGGGCGAGGTGGTCCTGTCGGCGCGGGACGTGACCGTGGCCTTCGGCACCAAGACGGTTCTGGAGAACCTTTCGCTCGAGGTGAGGCGTGGTGAAATCCTCGGCTTCGTGGGCGCCTCCGGCTCGGGCAAGTCGGTGCTCCTGCGCACCATTCTGGGCCTCACGCCCAAGCGGTCCGGCACCATCCGCCTGTTCGGCGTCGATGTCGACGAGGCGAGCGAAGCCGAAAGAATGCGGATCGATATGCGCCTTGGCGTGTTGTTCCAGCACGGGGCGCTGTTTTCCGCCCTGACGGTGCTGGAAAACGTGCAGGTGCCCATGCGCGAATATCTCGACCTGCCGAAGAAGCTGATGGACGAGCTGGCGATGCTCAAGATCGAGCTGGTCGGCCTGCCGGCGGATGCGGCCTACAAATTCCCGTCCGAACTGTCGGGCGGCATGATCAAGCGTGCGGCGCTGGCGCGCGCGCTGGCACTGGACCCCGACATCGTGTTCCTCGATGAGCCGACCTCGGGCCTCGACCCGATCGGCGCGGCCGAGTTCGACGAACTGGTCGTCAAGCTGCGCGATACCATGGGCCTGACCGTCTATATGGTCACCCATGACCTTGATTCGCTGTTCACCGCCTGCGACCGCGTTGCGGTGCTCGGCAAGAAGCGCGTCATCGTGGAGGGCACCATCGAAGATATGCTCAAGAGTGAAGAACCGTGGGTAAAGTCCTATTTCCGCGGAAAACGTGCCCGCCAACTTGATCTGAAAGCCCGCGCATAGCGATAAGTGAAGCAATGGAAACAAGAGCCAACTACGTCATCGTCGGCATCTTTACCCTGGCTGCGATCCTGGCCGCCTTCGGCTTCGTCTACTGGACGGCGGCGATCGGCGAGCGCGGCGAGACGGTGGTGATGCGCGTGCGCATCCCCGGCTCCGCCTCCGGGCTGGGACGCGGCAGCTTCGTGCTGTTCAATGGCGTCAAGGTGGGCGATGTGCGCCGCGTCTATATCGACGTGGAAAATCCGAGCGTCGCCATTGCCGACACCGAGGTTGACCGGCTGACCCCGATAACGCGTTCGACGCAGGCCGATATCGGGCTGGCCGGCCTGACCGGGCAGGCCAATATCGAGCTGAAGGGCGCCAACCGCGACGAGCCGAAGCTGCTCGATGAGGCCGAGGCGCAAGGCAGGATCGCCGAGATCACCGCCAATCCGTCGGCGGTGACCAATCTGTTGCAGACCGCGCAAGACATCTTCTCGCGTGCCGACCAGGTGCTGACCCAACTGGAGGGATTCACCAAGGATGTGCGCGGTCCGTTGACCCAGACCGTCGAGAACGCCCAGAAGTTCTCCGATGCGCTGGCCAGCAATGCCGATTCCATCGACAGATTCCTCAGCAGCGTCAGCTCGCTGTCCGAGGAGTTGCAGGGCGTTTCCGGCAAGCTGGACGGCACCATCAAGGCCGCCGAAGGGCTGCTGAACTCGATCGATCAGGATCGGGTCAGGCAGATCGTCACCAATATCGACGATTTCACCAAGAACCTGAACAGGTCGGGCGAAAAGTTCGACGATGTCATCGAGGGAGTCGACAAGGCGGTCGCTTCCATCAATGAATTCGCCCAGCGCACGCAGACCACGCTGGCCAAGGTGGACGGCGTTCTGGACGGCGTCGATCCGAGGGACGTGCGCGAGGCGCTCGCCAATATCCGCACCGCCAGCGAGAACGCCAACAAGGCGGCCGCCGATGTCGCGCAGGTCACCGAGAAGTTCAGCGGTCGTGCCGACGATATCGACCAGACCATCTCCGATGCCCGCCAGCTTGCCGAGCGGCTGAACAACGCCTCGGTGCGCGTCGACGGCATCCTGGTCAAGGTCGACAACTTGCTGGGCTCCGACCAGGCCGACGGCGTGATGGCGGATGCGCGCGAGACGCTGAGATCCTTCAAGCAGGTGGCGGACACGCTGAATGCGCGGCTCGGCACGATCACCGACAATCTGGCCCGCTTCTCCGGCAAGGGGCTCCAGAATGTCGAGGCGCTGGTCAACGACAGTCGCCGCTCGATCAACCGCATCGAGCAGGCCGTCACCGACCTGCAACGCAATCCGCAACGCATCCTGTCCGGTGGCGAGGGGGAAGTGAGGCAATATGACGGAAGGGTTCGCCGTTGATGCCAGTTGATCGCCTGTCTGCAACACCAGCCATCCCCGTCCGAATTCCATCAGCAACCGAGCTTTTGAAGGCGAGGGTCGCATCCGTGAGTTCCGTGAAGTTTCGTTTCGTGGCCGCCTTGCTCGCCTGTACCCTTGCGGGGTGCGCCGCGCTGCCCGGCGGCGGCCCGGCACCGCTCGACACCTTTGAGCTGTCGGCAGCCAGCGTGAACTCAGGCAGCCTCAGCCGCCGGCAGATCCTGATTGCCGAGCCGGCGGCGCTGAAAGCGTTCGATGGCCAGAACATCGTCATCAAGCCGGCGGACGGCTCGATCCAGTATCTGAAGGGGGCCCAATGGGCCGACCGCCTGCCTTTGATCGTACAGGCACGGCTGGCCGAAACCTTCCAGCGCTCAGGCCGCTTCGCCGGTGTCGGCAAGCCGGGCGAGGGGCTGGCGATCGACTATCAGGTGATCACCGAGATACGCGCCTTCGACGTGCAGGTCGCCGGCGGCCAAAAAGCGGTGGTGGAACTGTTCGTGCGGCTGCTCAACGACCGCACCGGCGAAGTGCGCGCGGCGCAAAGCTTCACCGCTTCGGCCCCGGTCTCCGGCAGCGGCAACCAGGCCTATGTTTCGGCGCTCGACCGGGCATTCGGCGATGCCGCGGCGCAGATCGTCAACTGGACCGGAACCGCTATCTGACCGGCATCGGCGGGCATGAAACGAAAAGGGCGGATCGCATTGATCCGCCCTTTTCGTTTGGAAGCCTTTTCGCTCAGACCTTGGCCGCGATCAGCATGAAGGCCGGCACATCGTCACCGAAGCCCACCGGCGTGTCGCCATCGTCGTCGTTCCGGCGGCGGCCACGGTGCTCGCGGGCCGGCCGGGCGTCGTCATTGGCCCAGTCGCGCGGCTTGCGCTCGTTGCCGGCAGGGCGCGAGGTGCTTTTCGGCGCCGGCTCCTCCTGAGCCTCGGCCTTGGCCTCGCTGGGTGCCGCATCGTGATGGCGTCCGCCGCGCGGCTTGCGCTCGCGGCCCTCATCCTTGCGTCCGCCGCGGCGGGACGAGCCCTTGCCCCGGCGGGGCGCTTCGTCCGCAGACTCGCTCTCCTCGACCGTCGAAAGATCGCCATCGTGCCACTCGATCGTCTGGCCGATAAGCTTCTCGATGGCCTCGACATATTTGGTGTCGCTGCGCGTGGCGATGGTGAAGGACTTGCCGAGGCGGCCGGCACGGCCGGTGCGGCCGATGCGGTGGACGTAGTCCTCGGCATGGATCGGCACGTCGTAGTTGAAGACGTGGCTGACATCGGGAATGTCGAGGCCGCGCGCGGCGACGTCCGAGGCCACCAGCAGCTTGAGCTTGCCGTCGCGGAAATTGCTCAGCATGGTCATGCGGGCGCGCTGGTCCATGTCGCCATGAAGTGCGCCGACATTGAACTCGTGGCGTGCCAACGACCGGAACAGTTCCGAAACCTCGACCTTGCGGTTGCAGAAGATGATCGCGTTCTTGAGGTCTTCTTCTTCCTGCTTGATCAGCTTGCGCAGCACATCGCGCTTTTCCCAGGGCTTCGACCGGGACTTGACCAGCCGCTGGGTGACCGTCGTCGCCGTGCTCGCGGCGCGCGCGACTTCGACGCGCACCGGCGCCTGCAGGAACTTTTCGGTCAGCTTGGTGATCTCCGGCGGCATGGTGGCCGAGAAGAACAGCGTCTGGCGCGTGAAGGGGATCATCTCGCATATGCGCTCGATATCGGGGATGAAACCCATGTCGAGCATGCGGTCGGCCTCGTCGATGACGAGGATGTCGACGCCGGTGAGCAGCAGCTTGCCGCGCTCGCGATGGTCGAGCAGGCGTCCGGGCGTGGCGATCAGCACGTCGGCGCCGCGTTCCAGCTTCCGATCCTGCTCGTCGAAGGACACGCCGCCGATGAGCAGGGCGATGTTGAGCTTGTGGTTCTTGCCGTACTTGATGAAGTTCTCCTCGACCTGCGCGGCGAGTTCGCGCGTCGGTTCGAGGATCAGCGTGCGCGGCATGCGGGCGCGGGCGCGGCCCTTTTCCAGCCGTGTCAGCATCGGCAACACGAAGGAAGCGGTCTTGCCGGTGCCGGTCTGGGCAATGCCGAGCACGTCCTTGCCCTGGAGGGCATGGGGAATGGCGCCTGCCTGAATGGGAGTCGGCTGCGTGTAGCCGGCATCCGCGACTGCGGAAAGAACCTTCGGCGATAGGCCGAGGTCTGCGAATGTCAACGCTTCTTGAGCGGTCTGGGTGTCTGAGGACAAGTTCGCTTGCTGTCTTTGATGGTTCGGGTAGCGCGGCGGTCTGCGTCGCGGCGTGCCGTCCGGGCACGCAATAATGTGCATCGCGATAGGCTCAAGCCCGCGTCTTGTCAACACAAACAGGGCAGAATCGCAGCATTTGCCCTATCTAAGCTTAATGGAAACGGCTTTATAGCGGCAAAAACCGCCATCAATACCTGAACTGTTCCTTCAGGATACGCTCGTTCCAGGAATGGCTGGGGTCGAACAACAGCGTTGCGGTGACGCTTTTCGACTGGCGCACGGTGACCGATTGCACGCTCTTGACCTCGGTATGGTCGGCAGCCGCGTTGACCGGACGCTTGTCCGCCTCGAGGACTTCGAAGCGCACTTCGGACCGGTTCGGCAGCAGCGCGCCGCGCCAGGCGCGGGGCCGGAACGGGCTCACCGGCGTCAGTGCCAGCAGCGGCGCATCAAGCGGCAGGATCGGCCCGTGCGCCGAAAGGTTGTAGGCGGTGGAGCCGGCCGGCGTCGCCACCATGACGCCGTCGCAGCTCAGTTCTTCCATCCTGAGCTTGCCATCCACGGAAATGCGGATCTTGGCGGTCTGGTAGGACTGGCGCCACAGCGCCACCTCGTTGATGGCCAACGCCGTCACCGTCTCGCCGTCCATGGTGGTGGCCCGCATTTCCAGCGGGCGAATGGTTTCGGCAACCGCCGCGCCGATGCGTTCGGGCAGGGCGTCGAGCGCATATTCGTTCATCAGGAAGCCAATGGTGCCCCGGTTCATCCCGTACACCTTCTTGCCGGTGCCCATCGTGTCGCGCAGCGTCTGCAACAGGAAGCCGTCGCCGCCCAGCGCCACGACGACGTCGGCCTCGTCTACCGGGAACTGTCCATATTCGGCGGCGAGCGCATCCAGCGCCGTGCGCGCATCCGGCGTCTCGGAGGAAACGAATGCGAACCGCCTTGGCTTCCCCGTCCCTGGCTTGTCTCTCATTGTCCTGGCGTCGATCCCCGGTGGCGATGCAAATGTGCGACCTAACACGGGTCGGGCTGGCTGGCAAAGCCGCTGCATATTGCCGCGCCTTCATCCGGCCTGTCCGGTTTACCATTGTTAAGACTGGCCTTAAGCTGGCGTAAACGGACGCGGCGCATGCTGCTCCGGAAACGGAAGGCGGGGGCCTGACCGACAGGAACCTCTATTGCCGTTTACACGCATGTTCATCATCGCTCTCCTCATGGCCGGCTTTGCCATGGCCTTTTCCGGGCTGGCAAAGCATACGGATGGCGGCGCCTCACGCCCGCAATCCTCGTCCGTGACCTGCGGTGAGGCGACAGGCGTGGCCTGCCCGACCAAGCGCCCCCTGTAGTCATCGGCCTGTCATGGAAACGGGACAGCTTTGCCCCAACAACGGGGCTGGATGGTCATAGTTTGCTTGGCCTTGCCGTTTCGCGGCGTCATAATGCCCTTTTTCGACAAGGAGACGGAATGAGGGCACGGACAGCCACGATCGGCGATCTCGAAACGGTATTCCGCGACCTTTCCGGTCGCATGTCCGCGGACTATGTCGCGGCAGGCCTGACCCTGGAGGGTGCGCAGGACAGCCTGATGATGGATTTGAAGGAAGGCCGCGCCCATGCATTGCTGGATGGCGATACGGTGGTGGCCATTATCACTTGGCATGAAATCGACCACGCCGCCGAAACGGCGTTTGCGGCGCGCGAGGGGTTCTTCAATGCCGCGACGGTGCGTTTCTGCAAGAAGCATATAAGGCGCATTCAGGAACTGACCGGCAATCTGCCGATTCGGTCGAGAAGCTGGTTGGAAGAACCGGAAGTGGCCAGATGGTTCCGCATCATCGGTTACATCCAGCTACAGGGGAACGGCGCCAGCCTGTTCGAACTGCCGCCGGCGTGAACGAGGAGGCAGCTTTCGCTGCGCCAGTTGCTCCCCTGCACTAGGTAGGCCGGTTTTCACACGATTACGGCCGCCTTGTCTTTACTTGCGTAAAGCGCGCGGTCCGCGCGTCTCAACAGGTCCGGGAAGCCCCTGTCCTGCGGGCCTCGATTGTACTGTGCGTTGGAACTGCCCTCGATTCTATGCAGTCGCGCCCTACATCACGCGCTTCCGACGGTGCCCCTCCTTTTTCCAAAGCGGCAATTCATTTCGGGAACAGGAATTGCGATGATCTTCAACCTGCTGAAACGGCGTTTCATGCTTTTCCGCCGTGAGGCCGTGATGCTGTGGTACGCCTTTCGCGACCGGCGGACCCCTTTCTATCTGAAAGCGGCGAGCCTGTTTGCAGGGCTCTATCTGCTTAGCCCCATCGATCTCATCCCCTTTCCCGTGCCGGTGCTCGGCGTGGTCGACGATCTGGTGATCGTGCCGCTGCTGGTCGGCTTCATTGCAAGACGGTTGCCGCAGGGCGTGCGTGCCGAGGCAGGCGAAAATGCTGATCTCTGGATCGCACGCTGGTTCAAGCGGCCGCTGATCGCCATCGTCGTGATACTGGCGTTGCTCGTCGCCATCTGGCTGGTGCTGCTCTACCTCGTCTATCGATATCTGGCGGGATGAAGGGTCAGGATGTCATGAGTCTGCTCGAAACGGGTCTGGTCGCCATACGCGACCGCAAGCGCCTTGCCGAAATCGTCGCGGTTATCGCCCGTTTCGGCATAGACGACGTTCTGGGCAGGATAGGGCTTTCGGGCCTCGCATCTTCTTCCCGTCGGGATGGCGGGGAGGCCATGCAGGCTGACGCACCCGAACGGTTGCGACTCGCGCCCATGGTGCAGAGCGAGATGCTGCGCCGCTATGCGCCCGGCGCGGTTTTCGGCAAGGGCAGGGCGCTGGCCTTCGATCTCGCCGGCCTTGCCTTGGACCTGCCGGCTTTGATCCGTCTGCTGGCGCTGCGGGTTCGGCAGGGGCGCATTTCGGCAAGCGTCGAGTTGCAGGGGCTGGAGCGCATCGGAGGCGACATACGCTGGGCGGCGACGCGTATCGCCGTCTCTATCGTTACGGCCGCTTTCGCCCTTGGGCTCGCGCCGCGCCTGTTCGAATATGGCCCGCCCGTGTTTGGTGTGCCGCTGCCTTTGTGGCTGGGACTCGGCGTGATTGCTGCAGGTCTCGTCTGGCTGATCATGCCACGCCGTTAGCCTGCCAGAGCGACCCTTCCCTTGCGTGATCTTGAAAACGCAATCCGGAACATATAGTGAACATACATGAAAAAGACGCTGCAAGAGCGGCTCGCCATTCTCGCCGACGCCGCGAAATACGATGCTTCCTGCGCATCGAGCGGAACTGAAAAGCGCGATTCCATCAATGGTGGGATCGGGTCTACGCAAGGTTCCGGCATCTGCCATGCCTATGCGCCGGACGGGCGCTGCATTTCGCTGCTGAAGATCCTGCTCACCAACTTTTGCATTTATGATTGCGCCTATTGCATCAACCGGTCGTCCAGCAATGTCGAGCGCGCCCGGTTCACGCCGGAGGAAGTGATATGGCTGACGCTGGAATTCTACAGGCGCAACTATATCGAGGGCTTGTTTCTGTCCTCGGGCATTATCCGCAGCGCCGACTACACGATGGAGCAGCTTGTGCGCGTGGCGCGCGACCTGCGGCTGACCCATGGATTCAAAGGCTATATCCATCTGAAAACCATCCCCGAGGCGTCGGTAGGATTGCTTGAGGAAGCCGGCCTTTATGCCGACCGGCTGTCGATCAACATCGAACTGCCGACGGATGAGGGCATTGTCGATCTTGCGCCGGAGAAGCAGCCGGGGCAGATCCGTCGCGCCATGGGCGACTTGCGCCTGCGCATCGAGGATGCAAGCGAGCCGACGAAGTTTACGAAGCGGCGCAAGCGGTTTGCCCCGGCCGGGCAATCGACGCAGATGATCGTCGGTGCCGATGGCGCGAGCGATGCGACGATCCTCGGCACATCCTCGCGGCTCTACAGCAGCTATGACCTCAAGCGCGTCTACTATTCGGCCTTCAGCCCGATACCCGATGCCTCTTCCCGCCTGCCTCCCGCCAAACCGCCGCTGATGCGCGAACACCGGCTGTATCAGGCGGACTGGCTTTATCGCTTCTATGGCTTTGGCATCGACGAGATAACCTCCGCCCGGCCGGACGGCATGCTTGATCTCGACCTTGATCCCAAGCTTGCCTGGGCGCTCTCGCACCGCGAGGATTTCCCGGTCGACGTCAACCGGGCCTCGCGGGAGATGCTGCTTCGGGTGCCGGGGCTGGGCACGAAATCGGTGTCCGCCATTATCATCGCGCGCCGGCAGCGCAGCCTGGGGCTGGACGATCTGGCAAGGCTGAACATTTCGGTCCGCAAGGTACGCGCCTTCCTGTGCGCTCGCGGGTGGACGCCGCTGCGCCTTATCGACCGGTCCGATCTGCGCGATTTCTTCACCCCGCAGCCCGAGCAGATGGTGTTGCTGTGAGTGCGCGTGTGTGTCTGCACCGTGCCGCCGACCTTGGCGAGTGGCGCGATGCGGCGCGTTCGCTGCTTCTGGCCGGCGTGCCGCCGGAGGAGGTGGAATGGTCGCAGGGCGATGCGGATCTTTTTGGTGCAGTGCCGACCGAAGTACCGCTGCCCGGAGCGGAAGCCCCCACGCCGTCTGTGCCGCGCCGCTTTCTGGATATGGCCGAGGCCGTGGTCTGCCACAGCGATCCCGGCCGCTTCTCCCTGCTTTATCGAACCTTGTGGCGGTTGCAGGGCGACCCTCATCTGATCGGCTTTCTGCCCGATCCTGACATGCAGCGCCTGCATCGCATGGAAAAATCCGTGCGCCGCGACTGCCACAAGATGACGGCTTTCGTGCGTTTCCGCGAATGTTCCGGCAAGCCGGGAGCGCGCCGCCGTTTCGTGGCCTGGTTCGAGCCGGATCATCATATCGTTGCCCGCACCGCCCCGTTTTTCGCCAAGCGCTTCGCCGACATGGACTGGATGATCCTGACGCCGAAGGGCAGCGCGGGTCTTGAAGGCGGTCAGCTTACGCTGTCGGAAAAGCCTGCGGTCCGCCCGGACCTGTCGGATGCTACCGAAGCGCTGTGGCGCACCTACTACGCTTCCATCTTCAATCCGGCGCGATTGAAGGTGAAGGCGATGCAGGCGGAGATGCCGAAGAAATACTGGAAGAATCTGCCGGAGGCTTCCCTGATACCCGCTCTTGTCGCGGGGGCGGGGCAGCGCGCGGCGCACATGGTTCACCAGCAAAGGCAGCTTGCAACACCGGCTTTTCATGATCGCCTCGCTGCACGCCGGTCTTCAGTTCGGGAACCTGTGGAGCAGGCAGGGACAGGGGCGCTTGCGGCAAATATCGATGAGTTGCGCAAACACGCCGCCGCCTGCATGCAATGCCCATTGCACTGCAACGCCACCCGGACGGTGTTCGGGGAGGGGTCGTCCCAGGCCGATCTCATGATCGTGGGGGAGCAGCCGGGCGATGTCGAGGACCTGACCGGCCGCCCCTTCACCGGCCCGGCGGGTCAGTTGCTCGACAAGGCTCTGGCAGATCACGGGATCGAAAGGGAAAAGCTCTGGCTCACCAACGCGGTGAAACATTTCAAGTTCGTTGCACGTGGCAAGAAGCGCATCCACCAGAGCCCGAACCGGGGCGACATCGATCATTGTCGCTGGTGGCTGAAACGCGAGATAGAACTGGTCAAACCAAAGCTCATTCTGGCGCTGGGAGCGACCGCGGTCCAATCGCTGACCGGAAAGCGCGCTTCCGTGACCGTGTTGCGTGGTCGGACGATTGACACGATGTTTGGTGTTCCAGCGCTGGTGACATGGCATCCGGCCTATCTGCTGCGCCTGCCAGATCCGGCGCGCGCAACGGAAGCTGCCAGACTTTTTCAACAGGATATCGATACGGCTTCTGCAATGCTTTCGGCAGGAGAACTGGTGCCCCCGGCAGGGATCGAACCCGCGACCTTCGGTTTACAAAACCGCTGCTCTACCAGCTGAGCTACAAGGGCAACGCGCTTCGGTTAGCATATTTGCCGCGCCAGTAAAGACAAATCCGAACCGGAACGCGTCTGGATGGGCTGAAACTCGCAGCTTCGTTTCCTACATCAATGACAAGAGCCATCCCGGAGGGAGAAGATGATCCGTTTCGTCATCATCGCCTTGATCGTGCTTGCCGCCTGGGTGCTGCTGCTCAACACCATCAGGGTGTTCAGGGGCATGAAGATCGACTGGACAGGTGTCGCCTTCATGATCGGCTTCGTGGTGCTCGCCTTCTATCTGCGCCATGTGAGCGGCATGGGCTGAGGGGGAGGCCACTTCCTCAACGCCGGCCGCCGATGAGGACGGTGACTTCCGCCGCCGCGTCCCGCACCGCCGGCCCGATCTGGGCCAGCCGCTCGGGGGTGACGCGCACAGTGGGGCCGGATACGGACACGCCTCCCACCGGCTCGCCATATTCGTTGAAGATGGCGGCAGCCACGCAGCGCATGCCGATGTTGCGCTCTTCATCGTCCACCGCCCAGCCGCGCGTTCGGGCATCGGCAAGATCCCGCATCAGCTCGGTCAGGGAAGAGTGCGTTCGGTCGGTGTAGGTTTCCAGGCCGGAACGGGCGATGATGGCCGACACCCTTTCGGAGTCGAGATGGGACAGCACCGCCTTGCCGATGCCGGAGGCATGGAAGGCCGTGCGCGTGCCGGGGCGGAAGAAGGCCCGGATCGCCTGATGCGTTTCGACCTGGCTGACGAACACCACGCAATCTTCCTCGGCAAGCCCCAGATTGGCGGTCTCGCCGGTCTTCTCCATGAGTTCCTGCATCACCACGCGCGCCCGGTCCACCAGCTTGCGCCCGCGCAGGAAAGCCGAGCCCATGCGATAGGTCTCGACGCCTATCGACCACAATTGCTCGGTGCGGTCGAACTCGACCATGCCGTGGGCTTCGAGGGTGGTGAGCATGCGATAGGCCGTGGCGGCGGCGATGCCGGACCTGTCGGCGAGTTCGCTCAGCGAAAGCCCGCTTCCCTCCGCCACGATGGCCAGTATCCGCAAGGCCCGGTCCAGCGACTGTACCTGTCCCGCTTCCGGGGAGGGATTGAACGCGCGTGGCCGCCCGCGCTGGCGTTTCTCGATCTTATCCATGATTCATTGTCCCCCATTTTCTCCGCATCGCAATGAAAAAGTTTTTTATGGAGAGCTTCGGATGAACGATCTGAAAAATGAAAATGAACGAAAAATCATCATGTTGACGAAAAGAACAAAAAATGAAAAACTTTTTTGAAAAAATTGAAAAATACCGGATCCGGTGTCATCCTTGCAGCATCTGAATTGCTGGAGGTGCCGCCATGGCCAAGATGCGTGCTGTCGATGCCGCTGTTCTCGTTCTCGAGAAGGAGGGGATTTCCTATTCCTTCGGTGTGCCGGGGGCAGCGATCAATCCGTTCTATTCCGCCTTGAAGGCGCGCGGCTCGATCCGCCATATCCTTGCCCGCCATGTCGAGGGCGCCTCGCACATGGCCGAAGGCTACACCCGCGCCAAGGCCGGCAACATCGGCCTGTGCATCGGAACCTCGGGCCCGGCCGGCACCGATATGATCACGGGCCTCTATTCGGCCTCGGCCGACTCCATCCCGATCCTGTGCATCACGGGGCAGGCGCCGCGCGCCCGGCTGAACAAGGAAGACTTCCAGGCGGTCGACATCGCGGCGATTGCCGGCCCGGTCACCAAGTGGGCGGTCACCGTCATGGAGCCCTATCTGGTTCCGATGGCCTTGCAGAAGGCGTTCCACCTCATGCGCTCGTCGCGGCCGGGTCCGGTCCTGATCGACCTGCCGATCGACGTCCAGCTTGCCGAGATCGACTTCGACATCGACGCCTATGAGCCGCTGCCGGACTTCAAGCCGGCCATGACCCGCATCCAGGCCGAAAAGGCACTGGCCATGCTGAACGAGGCGGAGAAGCCGCTGATCGTCGCCGGCGGCGGCATCATCAACGCCGATGCCTCGGATCTGCTGATCGAGTTCGCGGAGATCACCGGCGTGCCCGTCGTCCCGACCCTGATGGGCTGGGGCTCGATCCCCGACGACCACCGGCTGATGGCCGGCATGTGCGGCCTGCAGACCTCGCACCGCTATGGCAACGCCACGATGATCGAGTCGGATTTCGTCTTCGGCATCGGCAATCGCTGGGCCAACCGCCACACCGGCTCCGTCGATGTCTATACCAAGGGCAAGAAGTTCATCCATGTCGATATCGAGCCGACCCAGATCGGCCGCGTCTTCGCCCCCGATCTCGGCATCGTCTCCGATGCCGGTGCTGCGCTTAAGATGCTGCTCGACGTCGCGACGGAATGGAAGACGGCCGGCAAGCTGCGCGACTGGTCCGGCTGGGCCAAGGAATGCCAGCAGCGCAAGAAGAAAATGAAGCGCAAGACCCATTTCGAGCAGGTGCCGCTGAAGCCGCAGCGCGTCTATGAGGAGATGAACCGGGCGTTCGACCGCGACACGACCTATGTCACCACCATCGGCCTCAGCCAGATCGCGGGCGCGCAGTTCCTGCACGTCTACAAGCCGCGCAACTGGGTCAATTGCGGCCAGGCCGGCCCGCTCGGCTGGACCCTGCCTGCGGCGCTCGGCGTTCGTGCGGCGCGGCCGGATGCGAATATCGTTGCATTGTCAGGCGATTACGACTTCCAGTTCATGATCGAGGAACTGGCCGTCGGCGCCCAGCACAAGCTGCCTTACATCCATATCGTCGTGAACAACGCCTATCTCGGCCTGATCCGCCAGGCCCAGCGCGGCTTCTCGATGGATTTTGAAGTCAGCCTCGCCTTCGAGAACATCAACACGGTCGGCCATTCGGAAGTCGGTTATGGTGTCGATCACGTCGCCGTCGCCGAGGCCATGGGCTGCAAGGCGGTGCGCGTGCGCAGGCCGGAGGAGTTCGAGCACGCCTTCGCCGAGGCGCGGCGGTTGATGGAAGAGCATCAGGTGCCGGTCGTGCTTGAATTCATCCTCGAACGGGTCACCAATATCTCCATGGGCACCGAGATCGACAACATCACCGAATTCGAGGAGCTTGCCGAGCGCAACGAGGATGCCCCGACGGCCATCGTCATGCTCGACTGAGCCGGCTCGCGGCCGGCAGGCCGCGCCGGGGAGTAGATTCATTTTATCAGGGAACAGCGTTATGCCACGGTTTTCAGCCAACCTTTCCATGCTCTTCAACGAGTATGACTTCCTCGACCGCTTCGAGGCCGCCGCCCGCGCCGGATTCAAGGGCGTGGAATATCTCGGAGCCTACGACCACTTTCCGGAGGAGGTGGCGGCCCGCCTGACGAAGAACGGGTTGACGCAGGTTCTCTTCAACGTGCCTTCGGGCGACTGGGCCGGCGGCGAGCGCGGCATCGCCATCCTGCCGGGCCGGGTCGAGGAGTTCCAGGCCGGCGTCGACAAGGCCATCACCTACGCCAAGGCCCTCGGCTGCGGTCAGGTGAACTGCCTTGCCGGCATCGCGCCGGCCGGCGCTTCGCGGGAAGAGCTTGAGAAGGTATTCGTCGAGAACCTGAAATTCGCCGCCGACAAGCTGGGCGAGGCGGGCGTGCGCTTGCTGATCGAGCCGATCAACACCCGCGACATTCCCGGCTTCTTCCTGACCGGCACGCAACAGGCCCTCGACCTGATCGAGAAGGTCGGCTCGCAGAATCTCTATCTGCAATACGACATCTATCACATGCAGATCATGGAGGGGGATCTCGCCCGCACGATCGAGGCCAATCTCGACTGCATCGCGCATATCCAGCTTGCGGACAATCCGGGCCGTCATGAGCCGGGCACGGGCGAGATCAATTACCCGTTCCTCTACGACTTCATCGACCGCCTCGGCTATTCCGGCTGGATCGGTGCGGAATACAAGCCCAAG
Organism: Aquamicrobium terrae; assembly: GCF_040545735.1. GTDB lineage: Bacteria > Pseudomonadota > Alphaproteobacteria > Rhizobiales > Rhizobiaceae > Mesorhizobium > Mesorhizobium terrae_A. The sequence continues at coordinate 2,667 of NZ_JBEPML010000002.1, read as the reverse complement.
GACGGCACCGAGGCCGGTCTTGGCTGGCTGCGTGAACTGGCGGCCAAGGACAGCGCGGCAGCGTGACGGATCGAAAGGACAGAGCAATGGACACCATCGGCTTCATCGGGCTGGGTATCATGGGTGCACCGATGGCCGGGCATCTGCTGGATGCCGGCTACACGGTCGTCACCACCGACCACAGGTCGAAACCGCCTGCGGATCTCGTCGCCAAGGGCCTGAAGGTCGTGACCGGCAATGCCGCGGTGGCGCAGGCGGCGGATATCGTCATCACCATGGTGCCGGATACCCCGCAGGTGGACGAGGTGCTGTTCGGCGACAACGGCGTCGCCTCGGGCCTGTCGAAGGGCAAGCTGGTCATCGACATGTCGTCGATCTCCCCGATCGCCACCAAGGAGTTCGCCAGGAAGATCAACGAGCTCGGCTGCGACTATCTCGACGCTCCGGTCTCGGGCGGCGAGGTCGGCGCCAAGGCGGCCTCGCTCACCATCATGGTCGGCGGCGAGGAAAAGGCTTTCGAGCGCGCCAGGCCGGTGTTCGACAAGATGGGCAAGAACGTCACGCTGGTCGGCCCCAACAGCGTCGGCCAGACCACCAAGGTGGCCAACCAGATCGTGGTGGCGCTGACCATCGAGGCCGTGGCCGAGGCGCTGGTGTTCGCCTCCAAGGCCGGTGCCGATCCCGCCAAGGTGCGGCAGGCGCTGATGGGCGGGCTGGCTTCGTCGCGCATCCTGGAAGTGCATGGCGAACGCATGATCAAGCGCACCTTCGATCCGGGCTTCCGCATCGAACTGCACCAGAAGGACCTCAACCTGGCGCTCGAAGGCGCCCGCTCGCTGGGCGTGTCGCTGCCGAACACCTCGACCGCGCAGCAGCTTTTCAATTCCTGCGCCGCCAATGGCGGGGCCAAGGAGGATCACTCGGCCATGGTGCGCGCGCTGGAGCGCATGGCCGGGCATGATGTAGCCTGATCGCAGGAACGGGATTGGCGAACAGCCAGTACCCGTAGCGGGTGGCAGACGGGGCGTCGGGATGTTCCCACCGGCGTTCCGTTGTGCCGCCCGTTACAGTATCTGACCGGAAATCTCGCGCTTCCGTTGGGAAGCGCAAGGGAACTATGCGTTCAGGAACCTGCCTGCCGCGTAGAGCGCCACGGCCGCCGCATTCGACACATTGAGCGAGCGGATAGCGCCGGGCATGTCGAGGCGGGCGAGCGCGCTCACCGTCTCGCGCGTCTTTTGCCGAAGGCCCTTGCCCTCGGCCCCCAGAACCAGCGCGATGCGGTCGCCGGAAAACGTCTTTTCCAGCTCGGCCGGACCTTCCGAATCGAGGCCGATGCTCTGGAAGCCCATCTCGTGCAGGGTCTGTAATGCCTCCGCCAGGTTGCGCACCTCGATATGATCGATGTGTTCGAGGGCGCCGGAGGCGGATTTCGCCAGCACGCCGGATTCGGCCGGGCTATGGCGCGCGGTGGTGATGAGCGCGCCGGCGCCGAACGCCACCGCCGAGCGCAGTATGGCGCCGACATTGTGCGGGTCGGTCACCTGATCCAGAACCAGCACCAGATTCGATTCGCCCAGCGCATCGAGCGGCTTGGGACTCAGCGGCTCGGCCTCGATCAGCACGCCCTGGTGCACCGCATCCGATCCGGTGATCTTCTCGATCTCGCGCGGCTCGGCGAGGCGGGCCGGAAAAGGCAGGGCCTCCAGCGCCCCGATGTCCAGCCGCTCCGCCGCGTTGCGGGTGACCAGCATGGAACGCACCTTGCGCGCCGGGTTGGCGATGGCCGCCCGCACCGTGTGCAGCCCGTACAGATGCACCAGCCCGTCCGCAGGCCCTTCGCCGGGAGCGACCTTGCGCCGGGGCCGATGCTGGGGCGGCCCGCCGGCCTTCTCGTCGCGATGGGCGCGGCGCAGCCTTGCGTAGTGGGAATCCTTCGGGGTGCCGGTTTTCTTCATGTCGCTCATTGCTGTCCTATAGCCGGGGAGGCCCGCTTTGCCTATGTCTGCGGCATGCATGAAAATTCTGCGGAGAAAACGCCTCCGGCGCGGTTGACACAAAACAACCTTGCGGCCATAAGGCGCTTCGCTGATGACGGGCATCCGTAAGGGGCTCCGGCATCCTTGCAAATGCCTTGCAGCAAGGCTCCGTCGGCAGACTGGAGGAGTGCCCGAGTGGTTAAAGGGGACGGACTGTAAATCCGTTGGCTTAGCCTACGTTGGTTCGAATCCAACCTCCTCCACCACTGCCGGACCGGAGACTTGAAATGCGGGTGTAGCTCAATGGTAGAGCAGCAGCCTTCCAAGCTGAATACGAGGGTTCGATTCCCTTCACCCGCTCCAATCCTCCTGCTCCAGTACCCAAGAGCTTCCGCCGGTTTCGGCCGCATTCCGGGCCCCTCTTAAAGTGGCGCCGGTGGCTTCCTATATCTGCGTCATTCACCCGCAGTCGCATGCTCCGGGGGCATGGCGGAGCCCCGGCCGGCCAAAAGACACTTGTGTTTTGTGGCCGTTCTCGCTAATCGCCCCGCATTCGACTGAACCAAAGGTCCACGCGCCCAAGGAAAGAGACTATGGCAAAAGGTAAATTCGAGCGCACGAAGCCTCATGTGAACATTGGCACGATTGGTCACGTTGACCATGGCAAGACGTCTTTGACGGCGGCGAT
>NZ_JBEPML010000001.1:0-533672 GCF_040545735.1 Aquamicrobium terrae | reverse complement strand
GAGGTGAACACTGGCACCTCAAGGGCAGGAGCGACATTCCAACTTTGCAGAAACAGGACATTTCTATTTTGCGGCAATATGTCAAAGTCGCATAAGATAGATTATGGAACCAAAAGGCCTTACGACTGGCGAGAGAAGCGATCCGTAGTTTCGTCAAATCCCTTGGCTATTGCTGATCCGATGAGAGATGGCGGTTGCGTCGGAATTCGAGATTTCACGCGCGACTGTCGGCAACGATATGCACCAGACCCGCCGTCATGAGGTGAAAGTCTGGACTTTCGGCTTCCATCCACAACGCCAACGTCCATACGCATCATATTGATTGGATGGGAAACTCCAGCGCCATGCCGTCATAGGCAGGCTCGACAATATCCGGCGTCTCGGCGCGCACGGTCTCGTAGTCCAGCGGCACATGCATGTGCGTCAGCACCGCCTGTTTGGGTTTCAGCCGTTCGATCCACTCCAGCGCCTCGCCAAGCGAAAAATGACTGGGATGCCGCCGGTATTGCAAGGCGTCGATGATCAGCAGGTCGAGCCCGTTCAATCGCGCCGCCGTTGCCTCCGGGAAAGCGCTGACATCGGGACAATAGGCAATGTCGCCAACCCGGAAACCGAGCGAGGTGATGTCGCCATGCACCTGCGGCAGCGGCTCGAAGGCGAGGGCACCGCCCTCTCCTTCCACCGTAATTGGCCGATCGTGATCGATATTGCGCGCCCACAGGATCGGCGGATACGAGCTGCCCGGAGGCGTCTCGAAGCAATAGCCGAACGCCTCGCGCAGCCGCGCCATGGTGAAGCTATCGGCATAGATATCGATCAACCGCTTCTGTTCCAGCACATAGCCACGCAGGTCGTCTATGCCGTGAATATGGTCGGCATGCGGATGGGTGTAGAGCACTGCGTCGATGCGCTTCACGCCGGCCATGAGCATCTGGGCGCGGAAGTCCGGTCCGGTATCGATGACCACGGTGGTGCGGCGTCCGTCTTCCTTGATGCGCTCGAACATGGCCGCGGCGCGCATGCGGCGGTTCTTCGGATTGGCAGGATCGCACGCGCCCCAGTCACCGGTGATGCGCGGCACGCCCGGCGAAGAGCCGCATCCCAGGACGGTAAAGCGCAGCCGGTCGCTCACGCCTTCGGCACCACTTCATCCGGGCTCGGCATCTTGCTGAAAAGACGGAAGAAATTATCTGTCGTCAGCCGCGCTACCTCGGCGCTGTCGAGACCGATCGTCTCGGCCAGAACAGCCGCCGTATGGGCCACAAAGGCAGGCTCGTTGCGCTTTCCGCGGTGCGGGATCGGCGCAAGATAGGGCGCATCGGTTTCCACCAGCAGGCGGTCAAGCCGCACGGCGGCGGCAATGTCCCTTATGTCCTGCGAGTTGCGGAAGGTGAGTATGCCCGAAAACGATACATAGCCGCCCAGCGCCACGCCGACCTCGGCCAGCCGTTTGCCCGACGAGAAGCAATGCAGGACGAAGGGGAAGGCCCCCTTCCCGGTTTCCTCTTCCAGTATGGCCGCCATATCGTCGTCGGCCGAGCGCGCATGAATGACCAGCGGCAAGCCGGTTTCGCGCGCGGCCGCTATGTGGGTGCGGAAACCCTTGGCCTGCGCATCGCGCGGCGCATGGTCATAGTGGTAGTCGAGGCCTGCCTCGCCGATGGCGACCACCTTGGGGTGCCCGGAGAGACGCACCAGTTCCTCGGCGGTCACGTCCGGTTCTTCGGCCGCATTGTGCGGATGAGTGCCGATCGAGCAGTAGACTTCGTCGAAAGTCTCCGCAATTTCGCGAATCTGGTCGAATTTCCGCACACGGGTGGAAATGGTCACCATGCGTTCGACGCCCGCCTCCCGGGCGCGGGCAACGATCGCAGCCCGCTCCTCGGCGAAATCCGGGAAATCCAGATGACAATGGCTGTCGACCAGCATCAGGCGTTCTGCTCCGGCTCGACATAGCGCGGGAAAACGGGCTGCGGAGCCGGCAGCGCCGCCCCCGGCGCCAGCGCCTCCAGCGTATCGACACGGTCGAAGCCGCGCTCTCCCTCGTCCACCGCCAGCAGATCCAGCAGCTTGGCCGCGGAACCGGGAATGAAAGGCTGGCACAGGATGCCGACGCGGCGGATGATCTCGGCGGTCGTCCACAACACGGTTTCCATGCGCGCCGGATCGGTTTTCTTCAGCGCCCAGGGCTCCTGCCCCGCGAAATAGCGATTTGCCTCGGCCACCACGCCGAAGATCGCCGCCAGCGCCTGATGGATCGCCTGCTCGGCCATCGCCTTGCGTGCGGTCGCCAAGGCATCCACCGCCTGCGCGAGGATGGCCTTGTCGGATTCAGCGAGGTCGCCACGCTTCGGCACCACGCCACCGCAGTTCTTGGCGATCATCGACAGCGAACGCTGCGCCAGATTGCCGAGATCATTGGCAAGGTCAGCATTGGTACGATTGACGATCGCCTCGTGGCTGTAGCTGCCGTCCTGCCCGAACGGCACTTCGCGCAGGAAGAAGTAGCGCACCTGATCGACGCCATAGTGCTCGGCCATCGTAAACGGATCGATGACGTTGCCGAGCGATTTCGACATCTTCTCGCCGCGGTTGAACAGGAATCCGTGGCCGAACACGCGCTTCGGCAGTTCGATGCCCGCCGACATCAGGAAGGCCGGCCAGTAGATGGCATGGAAGCGCACGATATCCTTGCCGATAATATGCGCATCGGCAGGCCAGAAACGCCATTTTGCTTCATTTTCATCTGGATAGCCGAGTGCGGTAATGTAGTTGGTGAGTGCATCCACCCACACATACATCACATGCTTCTCGTCGCCCGGCACCGGCACGCCCCAGTCGAACGTGGTGCGCGAGATCGACAGATCCTTCAGGCCCGAGCGAACGAAGTTTGCCACCTCGTTGCGGCGCTCGGCCGGCCCGATGAAGTCCGGCTGATTTTCGTAGAGTGCCAGGAGCTTGTCCTGATAGGCGGAGAGGCGGAAGAAATAGCTTTCCTCCTCGACCCATTCGACCGGCGTGCCCTGCGGCCCGTAGCGCACGCCGTCATCGCGCAACTCGGTTTCTTCCTCGCCGTAATAGGCCTCGTCGCGCACCGAATACCAACCCGCATAGCCGCCCTTGTAGATGTCGCCTTGGGCGGCCATCGCCTTCCAGATCGCCTGCGAGGCCTTGTAGTGGCGCTCTTCGGTGGTGCGGATGAAATCGTCGTTCGAGGCATTCAACGCCGTCGCCATGCGCTGGAACTCGGCAGCGTTGCGATCGGCCAGCTCGCGCGGCGAAATGCCTTCCTTGCGGGCCGTCTGGAGCATCTTGATGCCGTGCTCGTCGGTGCCGGTGAGGAAGAACACGTCCTTCCCGTCGCAACGCTGGAAACGCGCCAGCGCATCCGTGGCGATCAGCTCATAGGCATGGCCGATATGCGGCTTGCCGTTCGGATAGGAAATGGCCGTGGTGATGTAGAAACTGTCGCGCGACATGAAATGAACCGTCTTGAAGCCTGCAGGGTACGAATGTGCGGTGGATATAGCATCGGAATGGCGATTGCCATCCCGCGGCAAGGCGGAGCATCACATTCGAAATGCAGAATTCAGGCGGTCGATCATCGAAAGCGCGTGCTGCTTCTTGTCGAGGTTGTAGGTTTCCATTTCGATTATCGCATCGCGCGCTTCCTGCCAAGCGTCGGTTAGCATCTTGGCGCGGGCGAGATCGCCGGCAAGGGCCGCCTGTCGCGCGGTTTCCGAAAGCAGGTCCAGCGCATGGCGGTTGAAGATATCGAACGGAACGGCCCCATCACGGCCCGCGACCACATCGGCCAGCCGATGGGCCGCGGCAATTTCATAACGGGGTGAACGCACCAGATTTTCCAGCGCTTCGGCAATTTCCAGGCCACCATATTGCCAAAGCAGGATGGCAGTGCGCACGCTGCCCCCTGCCCGCTCCAGCAGCCCGCCGTCGCCGGCCGGCTGCCCCACGGCTTGCAGCACCTGCCCGAGGCTCTGCGGCTCCAGTGGCGACAACCGCACCACCTGGCAGCGCGAGCGGATCGTCGGCAACAGCGAGCCCGGCGCATGAACGATGAGGATGAACAGCGTGCGCGCCGGCGGCTCCTCCAGGTTCTTCAGAAGCGCGTTGGCCGCGTTGGCATTCATGTCGTCGGCCGGATCGACGATGACGACACGGTAGCCGCCGTCATGCGAGGTCAGAGACAGGAAACCGCCGACCTTGCGGATCTCGTCCACCGTGACCACCGACTTGAAGGCTTTGGTGCGCTCGTTGAGCGGCCGCGTAAGGTGCAGCACGGAAGGATGGGCGCCTTGCGCGACCTGCCGGAACAAGGGCGATGCCGGATCGGGAACCGCTAGTTGTTCGGGTGCCTCTTCATGGCGGGGATATTTCAGCAAATGATGGGCAAGATGGAAGGCGAACGTCGCCTTGCCGATCCCCACCGGCCCCACGAACATCAACGCATGCGGCAGCTTGCCGGCGCGATAGGCGCTTGCCAGCATGCCGGCCGCTTCCGCGTGCCCGACCAGAAACGGGGTTTCGGCAGGTTCCGGCACGCCGTCCAGCGTGTCGTGCTGTTCCGGGGCCAGCCGTTCGAACATCATTCGGCCGCGCCTTTCGACCGCTTTGCAGGCATCCGCTTTTCGAGCCGCTCGAAGACCGCTTCCGTGACGGCGTCTTCCACATCCTGTGGAGTGGCGGCGGCGTCGATCACCACGCAGCGTTCCGGTTCCGCTTTCGCGATGGCCAGAAATGCCTCGCGCCGCCGCTCATGGGTCTCCACCGTCTCCTTCTCGAAACGATCCGGGACGTCGCCGGCGGAACGGCGTGCATTGGCGCGCTTGAGGCCCTCGACCGGATCGATATCGAGAATGACCGTCATGTCCGGCATCATGCCGTTCACCGTCACCTTCTCCAGCGCGTCCATGAATTCGGCCGGCAGACCGCCGGTCACGCCCTGGTAGACCCGCGATGAATCGACGAAACGGTCGCACAGTACGATGGCGCCGCGCTCGATGGCTGGCCGGATAAGCTGCTCGACATGATCGGAACGGGCCGCCGCGAACAGCAATGCCTCCATTTTGGGGCCGAGCGCTTCGGCCGCGCCCGACAGGATGACATGGCGCACGGCCTCGGCGCCGGGCGAGCCACCCGGTTCGCGCGTGACGACGACATCATATTTCTTGGCGCGCAGCTTCCTGGCCAGCCGCTCGATCTGGGTGGACTTGCCGGCCCCCTCCCCACCTTCGAAGCTTATGAAGAATCCCTGGCGCACTGGCTGATGTTTCGTCCCGTTGTCGCGGTATCGCTACCGCTTATCAGCGCAGCCACCCGATGGCCAGTTCCTTCACGGCATCGAAGGCACGGCTGTGAAGTTCGCCAACCTCGACAGTCTCGGCGGCGAACAGCGGCATTTCCTGGCTGAGCGTGTCGCCGATCCATATGCGCAGCGACCCGACCGGCTGCCCTTCCTCCACCGGAGCGGGCAGCGGCCCCTGATAGACGATCCTGGCCGTCAGCTTGTCGCGATTGGCGACCGGCAGCAAAAGGTCCACCGGCCCCCTGGCCTTCAGCGCCACACCGCTTTTGGCGCCGCCATAGACCTGCGCGGTGCCCACCACTTCGTCAGCCGCGAAAATCTCGGTCTTCTCGAAGGAGCGCAGCCCCCATTCCAGCAGCTTGCGCGCCTCTTCCGCGCGCTCGCGGTCGGAGGCCAGTCCGCTCAGCGCCGCGATCACCCTTCTGCCGTTCTGGGAGATCGCGCCGACGATGGCGAAACCGTTCTGCTCGCTGGCGCCCACGGCCAGCCCTTCGGCGCCTATATCCATGGCCAGCAACGGATTTCGGTTGCGCTGGGTGATCTTGTTCCAGGTGAATTCGGTTTCCGCAAACAGACCGTAGAGGTCGGGATAGGTTTGCTGGAGATGGCGGGCAAGTTGCACGAGCTCGCGCACCGTCGTCACCTGCCCCTCGGCCGGAAGGCCGGTCGAGTTGACGAAGACGGATTTCTGCAGCCCGATCTTGCGGGCGCGCTCATTCATCTGAAGGGCAAAATTGCCTTCCGAGCCCGCCACGCCCTCGGCAATGACGATGCAGCCGTCATTGGCCGCCTGCACGGCGATGCCGCGCATGAGGTCTTCCAGACGGATGCTCGACCTCACGGCGGCAAACATGGTCGAAGTGCGCGAGGGAGCCCCGCCGGTGCGCCAGGCGTTCTCGCTGACGACGAAGGTGTCGTCGAGGGTCAGGCGCTTTGATTTCACCGCATCGAAAGCCATTTCAAGGGTCATCAGCTTGGCGAGCGACGCCGGCTGGACCGGCGCGTCGGCATCCTTGGCGAACAGGACGCTGCCCGTTTCTCCATCGACCATGAAAGCCTGCGCGGCCTTGGTTTCGAACAACTGGGCGAAGGCCGCACCGCTTCCCGCCCAAATGCAGGCAAATACGGCAAGGCCGATAAGCGGAACGCGCGGGAAAAATGACATGAAGGAACTTGTCCGTACTGCCTTGGCGGAAAGTGCCTCAGGCTACCAGTCCACGACCCGCCAAATCAACAGCCGTGCGCAGTCACCAACAGCCCTTGTGCCGCGTCAGTTGCGAACCACCAGCGCATCCGGCGCGCCGCTTGCCCAAGCGGCCTGCAGCATGGTGTCGAGATCGGCATGGCCATCGGCATAAACTTCGACGGCATGCCACTCCCTGCCCCCGGCCATGGAGCGCTTGACCGTGACCTTGCCGATGCCGGAGAGGCGCCGGGCGACCTCACGGGCAGCCGAGGCGCTGTCGAAAGTGCCCGCCGCGATGTAATCGCCGGGGCCTGCCTGCCCGGGATTGTCACGCTTCCACGAGGCCGCCACCGCCTGCGACGTCAGGCCATTGCCATCCAGAGCCGCAAAGGCCTGAGCCGCGCTGGCAATACGCTCGTCGGCATAGGAGAGCGACGCGAGCGCAAAAGGCGAATCCGACGGCAGGCCGGAATCCGGCCGGATCGGCACGATCGGCCCGTAATCGGGCAGTGGAACATCGCCGAAAGCCAGCGCCTGCCCCGCGTCGGGGAACGGCGTTCTGCGCCCGCCGCCCAGGCTCGGCGTTGCGCCATTCATGGCGATCATCACGCCCGTCGGCAGGCCGACCGATGGATCGGGCGCGCGATTTCCGGGTTGGTAGGAGGCCACCAGATAAGGCTCGTCGTCGCCGTCCAGAGGAGCACGGCCGATATAGTCGACCTTCACCTTGGCGGTTCCCGCGGCGCTGTAGCCCAGCATGTCGGCGGCTCGTTTGGACAGGTCGATGATGCGATTGCCGTGGTAGGGTCCGCGATCGTTCACGCGCACCACCACGGAACTGCCATTTGCAACGTTTGTGACGCGGGCATAGCTCGGCAAAGGCATGGTCGGATGGGCGGCTGTCAGGTGGGCTGTGTCATAGATTTCGCCATTCGCCGTCAGACGCCCATGGAAGGCATCGCCATACCAGGAGGCGGCACCGACCTTGGAGTATTTCGGGTCTTCCTTGGGATAATACCACTTGCCGGCGACCTGATAGGGCTTGCCGACCTGGTCGCGCCCGCCTCCCCGCTTGATCTTGGTGCCGTAGGCGACACGCGGGCTGGCCTTCACGCCATATTTGGATTCGGGGAAATATTCCTTGGAGCGCTTGGCCGACGCCTCCTTGGGCTGCGGTGTCCCGCAGGCTGCAAGGGCGACCGCCGATACGGCAAAAGACATGATTGTGAAAGTGCGACGAAGACGCCGTCGCGCCACGGCCTGCATGTAAGACAATCCCCTGACTTAAGAAGAAAGCCTTGCTATCGGAAGCCCGAACCGCGCGCTTCCGAAGCCAGACATCCTGCTTCCGCTCATTCGCATTTGCGCAGGAATTCGTTATCGGCCCATTAACCGATTGTGGCGGGAACTGGGCGTCTTTGTGTCAGTGTGCGCTCGGCATGGCAATTTGCGGCCAGCTTCACTTTCTGCGTCCTCCTGCTCATACTATCGCGAACACCTTGGAGCGGAGATTAAGTAGCATGGCGAAGCTTGTCTTCGGAATGAACCAGTCACTGGACGGCTACGTCGACCACCAGGAATTTGCGCCAGATCCCGCACTCTTTCGTCACTGGATAGAGCACGTGCGCGATCTGACCGGCAGTGTGTACGGCCGCCGCATGTACGAGGTCATGCGCTATTGGGACGAAGACCATGCTGACTGGAATGCGGAGCAACACGAGTTCGCGACGGCGTGGCGGCGCCAACCGAAGTGGGTCGTATCGCGCTCGTTGAGATCAGTCGGCCCCAACGCCACCCTTGTCCGGGATGACATCGAGACGGTGATACGCGACCTGAAGGCGCGGCTCGGCGGGGAGATCGCTGTTTCCGGACCAGACCTGGCCCGAAGCCTGACCGACCTTGGCCTTATCGATGAGTATCGGCTCTACTTCCACCCCGTCGTGCTTGGTCAAGGCAAGCCCTTCTTTGCCGGCCCACGGCCGCCGCTTCGCCTTGTTTCCACCGATCTCATTGGCGAAGGCACGGTCAGGTTGACATACGTTCCTGCCTAATCGGGAGCGCTTGCAATTTCACGGCAAACGCCCAGAATTCCGGTCCTTTACGAGAATTTGTGGCGGAGGGAGTGGGATTCGAACCCACGGAGACATCGCTGCCTCGCCGGTTTTCAAGACCGGTGCCTTAAACCGCTCGGCCATCCCTCCCCGCGTCGCTGCATCTGCCGATACGGACGGAGACGGCTTTAGCCCCGAGCATGCCACGCCGTCAACTCGTCCCGGCGTCCGCCGCACCCATTAACCGGCTGCGCGCTGCAACACGAACGGCAATGAACCTTCATACAGGTTGTACGTTCAGGCCATCGACAACCCTTGACGAGCCCCTGCCGCCGGGCGTACGCCCACTGGCATCCCCACAAACGGAAACGGCATTCTGGCGATGGAAATCTTTACCGCGGCTGGCCTTACTGCGCTCCTCCAGGTCATTCTCATCGATCTCGTCCTTGCCGGGGACAATGCCATCGTCATCGGCCTCGCCGCTGCGGGCCTGCCGGCGGACCAGCGCAAGAAAGCCATTCTCATCGGCGTGCTGGCGGCCACGGTGCTGCGCATCGTCTTTGCAGCGATTACTGTCCAGCTCCTCGCCATCCTCGGTCTCCTGCTCGTCGGCGGCATCCTGCTTCTGTGGGTGTGCTGGAAGATGTGGAGGGAATTGCGCACCTCCCACGAAGAAGAGGAAGAGGCGACCGAAGCGCTTTCCGACGGGCAGCGGTCGACTGCCAGCAAGATACCTCGCAAGACGTTGATGCAGGCCGCAATCCAGATCGTCGTCGCGGACGTATCGATGTCGCTCGACAATGTGCTCGCCGTCGCCGGCGCCGCGCGCGATCATTTCACCGTGCTCATCGTCGGCCTCATGCTGTCGATCGCGCTGATGGGCCTGGCGGCGTCCTTCATCGCGCGTCTTCTCCATCGCTACCGGTGGATCGCCTATATCGGCCTGCTCATCATCCTCTATGTCGCACTCGACATGATCTATCGCGGCGCGCTCGAAGTCTGGCCGCATGTCAACGGCGCGTTGGGCTGACGGCCCTTACCCTTCGTTCCGCGGGAACTGGGGTGGCGGCGTGACCCTGCCTGCAAGCTCGGCCTCCTTCGCCGCATAGCTGCGGTAGGCCGGGCGGTCGATCGCGCGGGCCAGGTAGTCCTGGAACACCTGCAGGTCGGGCAGCACCTTCAGGATGTTCATGGTGAAATGAATGCCGGACGCGAGCTGGGTGTCGGCCGCCGTAAACCTGTCGCCCGCCGCATAGGGATGAGCCGTCAGAAGCCGTTCGAGATTGGCCACCATGTCCTCGAACAGGCCGAAGGAAAAGCTGTTGCCGCCCTCATAATGCCAGCCTTGCGCGCGCGCCGCGATCACCGGATCAAACACGGCATCGCAATAGACGAGCCGTGTCAGATAGGCGGCACGATCGCTGTCGCCGATCGCAGGCGCAAGCCCCGCTTCGGGAAAGGCGTCGGCCAGATAAATGGTGATCGCCGCACGCTCGGTGACCACGGTGCCGTCATGGTCTATCGCCGGCACCTTCTTGTTCGGCTGGATGGCCCGATAGCTTTCGGGAACGCCACCCGGTGCGCGAATGTCGATCAACTCGATCTCGTAAGGCGCGCCGATCTCTTCGAGCAACCAGAAAACGCCGGAAGAACGCGACCAGGGCATGCAATAAAAGGTGAGCATCCGAACCTCCAGAACACCATGAGCGAATCCACGCTAACAGCTCCCTCCTGACACGGCACTGTCAGGAGGCATGTCAGGCGTCAAATGAAAAAGGGCGCCTGACGGCGCCCTTCTCATGCTATCAGGGCCGCCGCTTATTGCGGCAGCTTGTCGTCGATACCCTTGACGTAGAAGTTCATGCCGAGAAGGGTCTGGTCGTCGGCGACCTCGCCTTCCTTCAGCCATTCCGAGCCGTCCTGCTTGGCGATCGGACCGGTGAAGGGGTTCCAGCCGTCCTTGATCTTCTGCACGGTGGCCTCGGCTTCCTTCGCAACCTCATCGGGCACATTGGTGTAAGGCGCCATGTAGATGATGTTGTCCTTGAAGCCTTCCCAAAGGTTTTCGGCCTTCCAGGTGCCGTCCATGGCGGCCTTCACCCGGCTGACATAGTAAGGGCCCCAGTTGTTCACCGCTGCGGTAAGCTGGGCCTTCGGCGCGAACTTGGCCATGTCCGCCGCCTGGCCGAAGCCGTGCAGGCCGCGCTCCTGCGCGATCTGGAGCGGAGCTGTGGAATCGGTGTGCTGGACGATGATGTCGGCTCCCTGATCGAACAGGGCCTTGGCAGCGTCGGCCTCCTTGCCCGGATCGAACCACGAGTTGATCCACACGACCTTCACCTTGAAGTCCGGATTGACGGACTGGGCGCCGAGCATGAAGGCGTTGATGCCCATGACCACTTCGGGGATCGGGAACGATACGATGTAGCCTGCGACACCGGCCTTCGACTGCTTGGCGGCGATCTGGCCGCTGACATAGCGACCTTCGTAGAAACGGATGTTGTAGACACCCATGTTCTCGGAGGTCTTGAAGCCGGTGGCATGCTCGAACTTCACATCCGGGAACTTCCTGGCCACTTCGAGTTCGGCATCCATGAAGCCGAAGGACGTGCCAAAGATGATCTTGCAGCCGTCGCGCGCCAGTCGTTCGAACGAGCGCCCGGCATCCGGACCTTCGGCGACGTTTTCCAGATAGGCGGTTTCGACCTTGTCGCCGAGTTCCTTCTCGACTTCCAGGCGCCCCTGGTCGTGCTGGAACGAGAAGCCGAAATCGCCGATCGAACCCACATAGACCCAGCAGGCTTTGAATTTCTCCTGTGCCTGGACCGGTGCGGTCAATGCGAGGGCGGCAACAGCCGTCATGAGGCCGATCAGTCTTCTTTTCATAACAACGTTCTCCATCTGAGGTTTAACTTCATTCATGCCGATTTCTTTAACGCTCGGGCACGAAGGGTTGGGCCAGCGATGCCGGCGTGTTCATCATGGTCAGTCGCTTGTTCCGCGAGATCAGCACCAGCACCAGTATGGTCGCGAGATAGGGCAGCGACGACAGGAACTGGGACGGCAGCGACTTGATCAACGCTATCGGCTGGTAGATCAGCCAGGACGAGTTGGCGAAGCTGGAAAGATCGATCGCCTGCACGTGAAGCTGCCCGATCCAGATCGCGCCGAAGATGTAGGCTCCGGCCAGCACCCGCCACGGCCGCCAGGAGGCGAACACCACCAGGGCCAGCGCAATCCAGCCGCGCCCGGCGCTCATGTTCTCGACCCATTGCGGGGTATAGACGAGCGACAGATGCGCGCCGGCCAGACCGGCACAGGCACCGCCGAACATCACCGCCAGATAGCGGTAGCGGATGACCTGTATGCCCAGCGCGTGCGCCGAGGTGTGGCTGTCGCCGATGGCCCGCATGGTGAGGCCCGTGCGGCTGCGGAACAGGAACCATGCGACGGCAATGACCAGCGCGATGGACAGGTAGAAGATCGGGTCCTGGCCGAACAGCAGGCGCCCCACGCCCGGCAACGACGTAAGGCCGGGAATGTCCAGATTCGGCAATCGCACGCCCGGCAGGCCGACGAAACTGGTTCCCAGCATGCCCGACAGCCCAAGCCCCAGAATGGTCAGCGACAGGCCGGTCGCCACCTGGTTGGTGGCCAGCGTGAGCGTCATGAACGCGAACAGCAGAGAGAAAAGCACGCCGACGATGATGGCGGCGATCACGCCGAGCCACGGCGAACCGGTCAGGTAGCCCGCGCCGAAGCCGGCGACCGCGCCCATGATCATCATGCCCTCGACGCCGAGGTTGAGGACGCCGGCACGTTCGGCCACCAGTTCGCCCATCGCTGCGATGAGCAGGGGCGTGGCCGCCGTCGCGATGGTAAGAAGGATGCTGATCCAGATATCCATCAGTGTGCCCCTTCCTGAGCGACGAGCGTATCGGCAGCCGGAGCCGGCCGGCCTACGATGCGGATGCGGTAGTGAATGAGCGTATCGCAGCCCAGAACGAAGAACAGCAGCATGCCCTGGAACACGCGCGCCAGCTTGTCGGACACGCCGAGGGTCGCCTGTGCCGCCTCGCCGCCGAGATAGGTCAGGCCGAGCACCAGGCCGGCTGCGATGATGCCGAGCGGGTTGAGCCGGCCGAGAAAGGCCACGATGATCGCGGCGAAGCCATAGCCGGGCGAAATGGTGGGCTGGAGCCTGCCGATAGCGCCGGACACCTCCGAAATGCCCGCAAGACCGGCCAGAGCGCCGGAGAGCATGAAGGCGAAGAACACCATGCGGTTGATGCTGAAGCCGGCGAAGCGCCCTGCCCGCGGGCTGGAGCCCAGCACGCGCACCTCGAAGCCCTTGAGCATGCGGCTCATCATCAGCCAGACCAGCACCGCCGCGACGATGGAGAAGGCGAAGCCCAGATTGGCGCGTCCGGACGACAGCATTTCCGGCAGGCGCGCCGATTCGTTGAACAGCACCGTCTGCGGGAAGTTGAAGCCCTGCGGATCGCGCCACGGCCCGCGCACCATCCAGTCGAGGAAGAGTTGCGAGACGTAGACCAGCATCAGGCTGGTGAGGATTTCATTGGTGTTGAATCGCGCCTTGAGGAAGGCCGGAATGGTCGCATAGGCCGCACCGCCGATCATGCCCATGAGGAGCATCAGGGGCAGGACATAGGCTGCGCTCAGGTCGGGATAGAGCACCGGCAGGATCGAGCCGGTCACCGCACCGATGGTGAACTGGCCCTCGGCCCCGATGTTCCAGATATTGGCGCGGAAGCAGACCGACAATCCGACCGCGATCAGGATCAGCGGCGCCGCCTTGATCGCCAGCTCATGCAACTGCCACACCTCGGTCAACGGCGAGATGAAATAGGCATAGAGGGCCTTGGCCGGGTTCACGCCCAGCAAGGCGAACATGATGGCGCCGGCAATGACCGTCAGCACGAAGGCGATGAACGGCGACAACATGGAAAACAGCGCCGAACGCTGCGGGCGCTTGACAAGCTCGATGCGCATCACGCCACCTCTGCCGTTTCGGTCGCATGCGCGGTAGCGGCATGGCCGGGTTCGGCGCCGCCCATGAGCAGACCGATCTTTTCATAGGTCGCTTCGGCAATGGGCAGCTTCTGCGACAGTTCGCCATCGTGCATGACGGCAATGGCATCCGAGATCTCGAACAGCTCGTCGAGGTCCTGGCTGATGACCAGGACGGCCGATCCGTTGCGGGCAAGCTCGATCAGGGCCTGCCTGATGTGAGCGGCCGCGCCGGCATCGACACCCCAGGTCGGCTGGTTGACGATCATCACCGACGGCTTGCGGTCAAGCTCGCGGCCGACGATGAATTTCTGAAGGTTGCCGCCCGACAGGGAGGCCGCTTCCGGATCGGGCGCGCTCTTGCGCACGTCCATCACCTCGATGATGCGCTGGGCGGCGCTGTAGATCGCCTTGCCCTCGATCATGCCCGCGGTGCCGACGAACGCCTTGCCATCCGTCGCATGGCGCGACAGCAGGAGGTTTTCCGACAGCTTCATGCGCGGCGCGGCCCCATGTCCGAGGCGCTCCTCCGGCACGAAGGCGGCGCCCAGCAACCGGCGGCCGGTGATGTCGAGCCCACCGACCTGCTTGCCGCGAATGCGCACCGACGCCTTGTCCTGCTGCAGGACCTCGCCGGACACGGCCTCAAAGAACTCGCCCTGCCCGTTTCCGGCCACGCCGGCGATGCCGACAACCTCGCCGGCCCGAACCGAAAGATTTATGTTTTTCAAGGGGATGGAGAAAGGCGTTGCCGGCCTGCGGTTGAGGTTGACGATCTCAAGCAGCGATTCCGCCTTGTTCATGCCTTCGGCCGGCGGACGCTCCACGGTGCGGACCTCGCTGCCCACCATCATGCGGGCCAGGGAGGACGCCGTTTCCTCCCGCGGATTGCAATGTCCGACCACCTTGCCGTGACGCAGCACGGTGGCACGGTCGCACATGCGCTTCACCTCTTCGAGGCGATGCGAGATGTAGAGGATCGACTTGCCTTCGGAGCGCAGACGTTCGAGCGTCTCGAACAGCTTGTCCGCCTCCTGCGGGGTCAGCACCGAAGTCGGCTCGTCAAGGATGATGAGGTCCGGCGTCTGCAACAGGCAGCGGATGATCTCGATGCGCTGGCGCTCGCCGACCGACAGGTCGCCCACCAGCGCTTCGGGATCGAGCGGGAGACCGTAACTGTAGGACAGGGCCCGCGCCTTGGCCGCAATGGTGCTGATCGGTGCGCCGTCATCCAGCGAAAGCGCGATGTTTTCGGCCGCGGTCAGCGCCTCGAACAGCGAAAAATGCTGGAACACCATGCCGATGCCAAGCTTCTTGGCAACGCCAGGGTTGGTGATGCGGACCGACTGGCCGTTCCACAGGATCTCGCCGGAATGCGGCTCCAGCGAGCCGAACAGCATTTTCACCAGGGTGGACTTGCCGGCACCGTTTTCGCCCAGAAGAGCATGGATCTCGCCCTTGGCAATGCCGAGGTCGATGCTGTCGCAAGCCTTGAGGGAGCCGAATATCTTGGTCAGGCCGCGAACCTCAAGCAGGTTCGCAGCACCTTCATGTAAACTCACAGTGCCTCCCATCTGTAACCAGATATGTTCTGTGTTCCCGAAAGCATCGTAGGCATGACCGCCGCTCTAGGCAAACCGATACTTCGATTGAAAGAGCTTCAAGAATTTCGAGGCCATTCGATACTGGTTATCAAGGCAGCAATATCGTCGTCCCGGTGGTCTTGCGCGCCTCCAGATCCGCATGCGCGCGGGCTGCATCCGTCAGTGCATAGCGTTGATTTACCCTGATATTTACAGCGCCGGACAGCACGACTTCGAACAAGGCTGCGGCCGAAGCCTCCACCTCTTCGCGGGTGACGTTGTAGGAGAACAGCGTCGGCCGGGTGGCGAAGAGTGAGCCCTTTTGTGCCAGAATGCCGATATCGAACGGAGGGATCGGGCCGGAGGACTGGCCGAAGGAAACGAAGGTCCCCAGCCTTTTCAGGCACTCCAGCGAGCCGGCAAAGGTATCCTTGCCAACGGAATCATAGACCACGTCGCACTTTCTGCCCTCCGTGATCCTGGCCACTTCCTGCACGAAATCCTGGCTCCGGTAGTCGATGACATGATGGAATCCGTGGGCGCGGGCCAGTTCCGCCTTCTGCGGCGAGCCGGCCGTGCCGATAACCGTCGCCCCCAGATGGTTCGCCCACTGGCCAAAGATCAGTCCCACGCCGCCGGCGGCCGCATGGTAGAGCAGCGTGTCGCCGGGCTTTACCTTGAAGGTGCGCCGCAGCAGATATTCGACCGTCATGCCCTTCAGCATCATGCCGGCCGCCTGTTCGTCGCCAATTCCGTCCGGAATCTTCACGACATGGTCGGCCGCGATCACCCGCTGTTCGGCATAGGCGCCCAGCCGCACCACATAGGCGATGCGGTCACCGGGTTTAAGCCAACCCACCCCCTCGCCCACTTCAAGCACCACGCCGGCCGCCTCTCCGCCGGGCGTAATGGGCAGGCCGTTGGCCGCCGGATACAGGCCGGTGCGATGATAGACATCGATGAAATTGACGCCGATCGCGGTGTGCCGGACGAGAATTTCACCACGGCCGGGCCGGCCGGGATCAACCTCCTCGAAAGTCAGGACCTCGGGCCCGCCATGGGTGTGGATACGGATCGCCTTGGGCATGGTTTCAACCCTTCCTGGCCCCGAGATTGGGGAGAAACTGCATGATGCCGCCGATGCAGAACAGGTAAAGACCGGTGACGGTGATGCCCACCTTGGTGAACTGGCTGACATTCTCGGCCAGCACGCCGATCTGGCTGTAGAATTCGACCAGCGCGGATTCGGCCAGCGCCAGCATGCCGAACCCGCACCACAACAGCGTGACGGCGAGGTTGAGGGGGCGCAGGCGTTTCACCCGCACCGGGTGCAGGAAGTTGATCGGCACGAAGGTGAGCAGGCCCGCAATCACCACCACGGCGAAGGAAACCCACTCGCCCGGCCCGACGACGAACAGGGTGAAAACGACCATGTTCCAGACCACGGGAAAGCCCTTGAAGAAGTTCTCCTTGGTCTTCATGCCGGTGTCGGCATAGTAGATGGCGCTGGAAACGACGATGATGGCGGCGGACAGGAAGGACAGCCCCTCGCCCATCAGCCCGAACTGGTAAAGGGCGAAGGCCGGGATCAGCACATAGGTCACGTAGTCGATGATGTTGTCGAGCAATTCGCCCGACCAGGTCGGCAGGATTTCCTTGACCTCAAGCTTGCGGGCGATCGGCCCGTCGATACCGTCGACGAACAGGGCAAGCCCCAGCCACCAGAACATCGCCGTCCAGCGCCCCTCGCTGGCGGCGACCAGCGAAACGAAGGCGAGAAACGAGCCCGATGCGGTGAGAAGATGAACGGAGAATGCTCGCGCCTGCGGCCAGGTCACCTTCTTCCTCGGTCTCGGAATCCGGTCCCTGATCTTCCTGCCGGTCGGTTTGTTGTCCACGGCCCACCAGTCCATCTTGCATGGTGTCTATGATCCCCCTTGATCGACCACCAACCGGCCGTGGTCAATGCGCAAGCGACGACAAGATGAAAGGCCACACAGGAATTCACGCCTGACGTGCATGGTTTGCGCCCAATTCCTCTTGCGGCTGAAACGTCGCGTTGAAGTGGGCAACGCCCCGGCGCTATATCTTGTTCGACACGGGAGAATCCTGACATGCCCACGCCCGCCACCCCTGCCGAAACGGAAGCGAACATTCTTGTCGCCGGCACCGGCCCGGCGGGACTGATCGGGGCGCTCGCCTTCGCCGATGCGAATTTCCGCGTCACGCTTGTCGGCCCGGAGCCGAATGTGCAGGACGGACGCACCACGGCGCTGATGAATCCGGCCCTTGCCCTTCTGGACCGGCTTGGCGTGCTGCGCACGCTGGCGCACAAATCGGCGCCGCTCAAGGTGATGCGCATCTTGGATGGAACGGCAAGGCTGATCCGCAGTCCCGTCGTCACCTTCCATGCCAGCGAAATCGACGAGCACCGCTTCGGCCTCAACATCCCCAATGCCGTGCTGGTCGCCACGCTGGCCGAGGCTGTCTCGGCCAATCCTTCCATCGAATGGCGCAAGACGCTCGTATCCCAGTGGCAACTCGAGCCCGAACGGGCCACGGCACGGCTCGCCGATGGCAGCGCCGTTTCGGCAAGGCTCGTCGTGGCTGCCGACGGTCGCGCTTCCCCGGCCCGCGAGGCTGCGGGCATTTCGGTTTCGTCGCGCCCCTTCCCGCAGGCGGCGCTGGTGCTGAATTTCGCCCACACGGTGGACCACGCCTTCACCTCGACCGAGTTCCACACCGAGACCGGCCCGTTCACCCAGGTTCCGCTGCCCGGCCGCCGGTCCAGCCTCGTTTGCGTGGTTCGCCCGGAAACCGCTCAGGAACTCGCCGCACTCGATGACGACGCGCTTTCCCGGCATATCGAGCGGCGCATGCAATCCATGCTCGGCCGGGTAACGGTCGAACCGGGCCGCCAGATCTACCCCTTGTCGACATCGACGCCATGGCGTTTCGCCCACAGGCGCGTGGCCCTGGTGGGTGAAGCCGCGCATGTCTTCCCGCCGATCGGCGCGCAGGGGCTCAACCTCGGCATCAGGGATATCGTCGATCTCCTTGAAACTGCGTCACAAAATAGACCTGATCCGGGCACACCGAAAGCTCTGCTAAGCTACGATTTGAGACGCCGGCCCGACATCGTCGCCCGCACCAGCGCGGTGAACCTGCTCAACCTCTCGCTGCTTTCCAGCATGCTGCCCGCGCAGATTGCCCGCAGCACGACATTGGGACTGCTCGGGCGTTTCGCGCCCCTGCGCGCCTTCTTCATGCGCGAGGGACTGCAGCCCGGCAGCGGCTTCTCGGCCCTGGCCGGTTCGCTAAGGGAACAGGTCCAGCGGTAGCACCCCGGCACGGATCATGTAGAGCAGGCCTGTCACGGTGGCGATCGAGACACATGTCGTGATCAGCACCGTGGCCGAGGTGCGCTCGACCCAGACCCCATATTGCTGGGCAATGACAAAGACGTTGGTGGCGGTCGGCAAGGCGGCCAAAAGGACCGCCGAGAACAACCAGATCTCCGAGAAATTTCCGACCCAGCTCAGCACCGCGTAGCATAGCAGCGGATGCACGATCAGCTTGAGAAAGGTGATCGGAGCGATCTCGGCGGGAACACGCTTCAACGGTCGCAGCGCCAGCGTCACGCCCATGGCGAACAGCGCGCAGGGTGCCGCTGCGTTGGCCAGATAGGACAGCAGGCGGTCCACCGGCAGCGGCGGGTGAAACTCGAAATAGGCCGCCGCCACGCCGAATGCCGTGGCGATGATGAAGGGATGCAGCGCGATACGGCTGACGATGCCCGCCAGCAGTTGCGGCCATGGCCGTCTGTCATCGCCCGCCAGCGCCATCATCATCGGTGCGATGGTGAAGTGCATGACGTTCTCGAAGCAAAAGATCAGCGCCACCGGCACCGCCGCCTGCTCTCCAAAGGCCAGAACCGCCAGCCCCGGACCCATGTAGCCGATATTGCCATAAGCCGCCGCGAGCCCCTTGATGGTGGATTCCGCTATGCCGCCTGCCATCACGAGGGAAGCAACGAACATCGCCAGGAAAATCAGGAAGGTCGAAAACACCGACCCGAAGATGAAACCCCATTCGGTCAGGTCCTCGAAGGGTGTCTTGGCGAGAAGCTGGAAGAACAGGGCCGGCAGCGCGACATAGATGACGAAGGTATTCATCCAGCCCAGCGCGTCCACCGGCTGGCGGGTGATGCGCGCGACGGCAAAGCCGATGAAGATCAGCCCGAAGAACGGAAGGACGAGGCCGGCGATATCGGACATGATTTCTCCGCGAAGCCTGTGGGCTACCGATGGCGCGGCAGGCCGTCAAGGAGGTGCGACCAAGGCAGGATTGAATTGCGACGCGCCATAAGCCAAATAAGGACCATGGGCAATGCAACTATGAGAACTGCCAAATTCTCGATCGGACAGGTGGTCCGCCACCGCCTGTTTCCGTTTCGCGGCATCATTTTCGATGTCGATCCGCAGTTCGCCAACACCGAGGAGTGGTATCAGGCGATACCGGCCGAGGTGCGGCCGCGCAAGGACCAGCCCTTCTATCACCTGCTGGCCGAGAATTCGGAAACCGACTACATCGCCTATGTTTCCGAGCAGAACCTGCTCGAAGACGTCTCAGGCGAGCCGGTTCGCCATCCGCAATTGCGGGAGCTGTTCCTGAAGACACCGGACGGGCATTACGAGCCCAAATACCAGATCCGCCACTAGGCACCGTGCGTTCATTCGGACGCAAAACCCCACCGCCTTTTTGAAGCGATGGGGGTTTTGTTTGACGAGCCTCCGGCTCAGTCTTCTTTCTTCAGCGGCGCGACGCGCAGGGACAGTTCGCGAAGCTGCTGCGGCGTCGCCGGGGCCGGAGCGCTCATCAGCAGGTCATAGGCCTGCTGGTTCATCGGGAACATGGTCACTTCGCGCAGGTTCTTCGCCCCGACCAGCAGCATGATGACACGGTCGATGCCGGCCGCCATGCCGCCATGCGGCGGCGCTCCGTACTGGAAGGCACGGTAGAGGCCGCCGAAGCGATCCTCGACCGTCTGGCGGTCCAGCCCGACGATCTCGAACGCCTTGACCATGGTCTCGGGCAGATGGTTGCGGATGCCACCCGACGCGATCTCGAAGCCGTTGCAGACCATATCGTACTGGAACGCCTTGATGGTGAGCGGATCTTCGCCATTGAGCGCCTCGATGCCGCCCTGCGGCATGGAGAACGGGTTGTGGCCGAAATCGACGCGCTTCTCGTCCTCGTTCCATTCATAGAACGGGAAATCGACGATCCAGCACAATTCGAAGCGGTCGCGGTCGACGAGGTTCAGTTCCTCACCGGCGCGGGTGCGCGCGGCACCGGCAAAGGCGACGAATTTCTTCGGGTCACCGGCCACGAAGAAGGCGGCGTCGCCATCTTCCAGGCCGAGTTGCCGGCGAACGGCGTCGGTGCGCTCCTCGCCGATATTCTTGGCGATGGGGCCGGCGCCTTCGAGCTTGTCGCCTTCCTTGCGCCAGAAGATGTAGCCGAGGCCGGGCTGGCCCTCGCCCTGCGCCCAGGAATTCATGCGGTCGCAGAAGGCCCGGGAGCCGCCGGTTTTGGCCGGAATGGCCCAGACTTCGGCCTTGGGATCGTTGGCGAGGATGTTCGCGAACACCTTGAAGCCCGAGCCCCGGAAATGCTCGGACACGTCCTGCATCTCGATCGGGTTGCGCAGATCCGGCTTGTCGGAGCCGTATTTGCGCATCGCCACGTCATAGGGAATGCGCGGAAAGGCCTGCGTCACCGGCTTGCCGTCGGCGAAGGTCTCGAACACGCCGCGCATCACCGGCTCCATGGTCGCCAGCACATCGTCCTGCTCGACGAAGCTCATTTCGAGATCGAGCTGGTAGAACTCGCCCGGCAGGCGGTCGGCGCGCGGGTCCTCGTCGCGGAAACAGGGCGCGATCTGGAAATAGCGGTCGAAGCCCGACACCATGATGAGCTGCTTGTACTGCTGCGGCGCCTGCGGCAGCGCGTAGAAGGTACCGGGATGAATGCGCGACGGCACCAGGAAGTCACGCGCGCCTTCCGGCGAGGATGCGGTGAGGATCGGCGTCGAATATTCGGTGAAACCCGCCTCGCCCATGCGCTTGCGCATCTCGGCGATGATTTTGGTGCGCATGACGATGTTCTTGTGCAGCGTCTCGCGGCGCAGATCGAGGAAGCGGTATTTGAGGCGGATGTCCTCCGGGTAATCCGGCTCGCCGAACACTGGCAGCGGCAGCTCCTTGGCGGCCGACAGCACTTCTATCTCGTGTGCGAAAATCTCGATCTCGCCCGTTGCCAGGTTCGGGTTCACGGCCTCGGGCAGGCGCGCCTTGACCTCGCCGTCGACGCGGATCACCCACTCGCCGCGCACCGTCTCCGCCGTCTTGAAGGCGGGAGAATCGGGATCGGCGACGATCTGGGTCATGCCGTAGTGGTCGCGCAGGTCGATGAACAGCAGGCCGCCGTGATCGCGCACGCGATGCACCCAGCCCGAAAGACGAATGGAGGAGCCGATATCGGCTTTTCTCAACTGAGCGCAGGTGTGGCTCCGGTAACGATGCATCGCCTGATTTTCCGCTTAACTTGGTTCGATTGGGCCGAAGCACTTGCCCGACCTGAAAATTGGCGCGAAAAGCGCATGGGTGGTCTCCTTTGTCAAGGCAAGAGGGGCCTGAACCGGCTCGCGGGCAGCATGCAGCGCCTTCCATTTGGCGTTAGCCGACTTGACGCGCCCGGCCGCGGCTGGAATTGAGAAGCAACTTTGGTCCGAAAAGCGATTTGATGAACGTCATTACCACACAGGGTGAACTCGAGAGCGCCATAGAAACACTCGAGCAATCGGACTTCGTGACCGTCGACACGGAGTTCATTCGCGAAACCACCTTCTGGCCGGTGCTGTGCCTGATCCAGATGGCCGCACCCGGCTTCACCGCGCTTGTCGATCCGCTGGCGCCGGGGCTCGACCTGAAGCCGTTCTTCAGGCTGATGGCGAACGAGAAGGTGGTCAAGGTCTTCCATGCCGCAAGGCAGGACATCGAAATCATCGTCCATCAGGGCGATCTGGTGCCGCATCCGATCTTCGACACGCAGGTGGCGGCCATGGTGTGCGGCTTCGGCGACGCCGTCTCCTACGACCAGCTCGTGCAGAAGGTGACCGGCGTGCGGCTCGACAAGTCGTCCCGCTTCACCGACTGGCGCTATCGGCCGCTTTCCGAGCGGCAACTGGAATATGCGCTGGCCGATGTCACCCACCTCATCGATGTCTACAAGCACCTGACGGCTGAACTCGAGCGCGAAGGGCGCGCCCATTGGCTCAATGAGGAAATGCAGGTTCTGACCTCGCGCCAGACCTACGATCCCCATCCCGACGACGCCTGGAAGCGGCTGAAGCTCAGGATACGCAAGCCGCAGGAACTGGCCGTGCTGAAGTCGGTCGCCGCATGGCGCGAGCGCGAGGCCCGCGAACGCGACGTCCCGCGTGGACGCATCCTCAAGGACGACGCGATCTACGAGATCGCGCAGCAGGCCCCGAAAGACGCCGATGCGCTGGGCCGGCTGCGCAGCATTCCCAAGGGGTGGGAGCGGTCTTCCACGGCCGCCGCCCTGCTCGGCGCCGTCAACGATGCGCTGTCCGTTCCCAAGGAAGACCTGCCCAAGCTGCCGCGCCCGCACCAGCCGCCGGAAGGGTCCAACGCCGCGGCAGAGCTGCTGAAGGTGCTGTTGCGCATCGTGGCGGAAAAGGAAGGCGTTGCCGCCAAGGTGCTCGCCTCCAGCGACGACATCGACCGTATCGCCGCCGAGGGCGAAGACGCAGATGTGCCCGCCCTGCAAGGCTGGCGGCGCGCCGTTTTCGGTGACAAGGCGCTGCGCCTCGTGCGCGGCGAGATCGCCATCAAGTTCGACAAACGCCGGATCGCGCTGTTCGAGGTGAACGCCTGACTTCCGTCAGGCGAGCCCGGCCAGATGCAGGGCGAAGCAGCCCCACATCAGGACCAGCACCAGGAAACCGGCCCCGAAAATCATGCCCCGAAGCGGCGGGCGATTGCTGGTGACATGCTCGAAGGCATGCACATAACGCAGCGCCACGAACAGCCACGCCAGGATCACGGCAATCCATGACACGCCGGCCGTCACGTAAAGCGCCAGGCACACGACATGGAAGAGAACCGGCAGCTCGAACTGGTTCATGATGTTGTTCGAAACCGTGGCGCTGATTTCCGGCTCGCCGTTGGAGCGCAGCTTCCACTGGCTCGGGCGAACCTTTCCGGACTGGACAGCCTGCCGGCGGCGCAGGCCGAGCAGCGCGTAAAGCGCCGCGACCAGCACGAAATGCGCCACCATGGGCCACAGCATCGCGGTCGGGTTCATGCAGTCTCCTTCATGATCGCCGACCGCAACTGGCTACTATGCCTCAGACAGAACCCGGATAGTTGGGGCTCTCGCGGGTAATGGTCACGTTGTGGGCATGGCTTTCGCGCAGGCCGGCATTCGAGATGCGCACGAAGGTAGCGCGTTCACGGAATTCGGCAAGATCGCGGCCGCCCACATAGCCCATGGAGGCCTTGAGGCCACCTGCGAGCTGATGCAGCACGCCGGCGACCGGCCCCTTGTAGGGCACCTGCCCCTCGATGCCTTCGGGCACCAGCTTCAGCGTGTCGCGCACCTCGGCCTGGAAATAGCGGTCGGCCGAGCCGCGCGCCATGGCGCCTACCGAACCCATGCCGCGATAGGCCTTGAAGGAGCGGCCCTGATGCAGATAGACCTCGCCGGGGCTTTCCTCCGTGCCGGCCAGCAGCGAACCGACCATGGCGGCCGTCGCGCCGGCAGCCAGCGCCTTGGCGAGATCGCCGGAGAACTTGATGCCGCCATCCGCGATGATCGAGACTCCTGCCTTCTGCCCGACCTCGACGGCGGCCATGATTGCCGAGAGCTGCGGCACGCCGACGCCCGCCACGATGCGGGTCGTGCAGATCGAGCCCGGCCCGATGCCGACCTTCACCGCGTCAGCGCCCGCGTCGATGAGTGCCTGGGTGCCGTCGGCGGTGGCCACGTTGCCGGCCATGATGCGCACTTCATTGGACAATTTCTTGGCGCGGGTAACCGCGTCCAGCACCCGCTGCGAGTGGCCGTGGGCGGTATCGATGACCAGAAGGTCGACACCGGCATCGATCAGGCGTTCGGCGCGCTCGAACCCGTCATCGCCGACGCTGGTGGCCGCCGCCACGCGCAACCTGCCCTGCGCATCCTTGGAAGCATTGGGGTTGAGCTGCGACTTCTCGATATCCTTGACCGTGATCAGCCCGACGCAGATGCCCTTGTTGTCGATCACCACCAGCTTTTCGATACGGTTCTGGTGGAGAAGCCGCTTGGCCTCGTCCTGGTCGACATTCTCCTTGACGGTGATGAGGTTCTCGCGCGTCATCAATTCATAGACGCGCTGGCCGGGATCGGAGGCAAAGCGCACGTCGCGGTTGGTGAGAATGCCGACCAGCCGTCCGGCCGTGTGGCCGCCGGTGCCGCCGTTCTCCACCACCGGAATGCCGGAAATGCCATGGGCGCTCATCAGTGCCAGCGCATCCGCCAGCGTCGCATCCGGGCCGATGGTGACCGGGTTGATGACCATGCCGGACTCGAACTTCTTGACCTGCCGAACCTGCTCGGCCTGTTCGACCGGCGTCAGGTTGCGGTGAATGACGCCGATGCCGCCGGCCTGCGCCATGGCGATGGCCAGCCGCGACTCCGTAACCGTATCCATCGCGGCGGAAAGAATGGGCAAATTCAAGTCGATATCGCCGGCAATTCGCGTCGAGATATCAACTTCGCCGGGCATCACTTCGGAATGACCCGGCTGAAGCAGCACGTCGTCAAAGGTGAGCGCCAACGCGCCGGTGGACGTTTCGATGATTTTTGCCATGGCCATTTCCCGGAATGCGTGAAAGGCGCGGAACCCGCATGGACCACGCCGACTCGACTTTTCCCTTTCAGGAATGACGCTGGCTGCTAACACGTCTTCCGGCCGATGGAAAGCAGGACTGGCGCAGATGATTCGTTTCTACCCGTGCCGGATCGTGGAAATGTGACGCGAAATTAACGCGACAGGGCGGGTCCGTCATGTTAACCGACCTCCCCAACGACCGACTCCGGCCGGCCAGGTTGCATCTTTCGCATTCGGATCGACCCCCGTGAACCGTATCATCCCGCTCATCCTCGCGGTCGCCCTGTTCATGGAAAACATGGATTCGACGGTGATCGCCACCTCGCTGCCGGCGATCGCGGCCGATATTCAGACAAGCCCGATCGCGCTGAAGCTGGCGCTGACCGCCTATCTGGCATCGTTGGCGATCTTCATCCCCATCAGCGGCTGGATGGCCGACCGCTTCGGCGCCAAGAACGTATTCCGGGCGGCGATCGCGGTGTTCGTCGCCGGCTCCATCGCCTGCGCCCTTTCCGGCTCACTCGGCGCCTTCGTCGTCTCGCGCGCCTTGCAGGGCATCGGCGGCGCGATGATGACGCCGGTCGGCCGATTGCTGTTGGTCCGCTCCACGCCCAAGAGCGATCTGGTAGCAGCCATGTCGTGGCTGACGGTGCCGGCCCTCGTCGGTCCGCTCATCGGCCCGCCCGTGGGCGGCTTCATCACCACCTATTTCTCCTGGCACTGGATTTTCCTCATCAACGTGCCCATCGGCCTGGTCGGCATCGCGTTGGCGACCCGCTTCCTTCCCGGTACCGAGAAAATACAGACGCCGCCGCTGGATATGGTCGGCTTCGTGCTCAGCGGCGTGGCCGCCTCGGGGGTGATCCTCGGCCTGTCGGTGATTTCGCTGCCGGTACTGCCACCGGCTGCCGGTTTCATCACCATCGCGGTCGGCAGCATTTGCGGCGTGCTCTATCTCATCCATGCGCGGCGCGCCGCCAATCCGCTGCTGGCGCTCGATCTGCTCAGCAACCCCGTGTTCCGCGCGGCGGTGATCGGCGGCGGCATGTTCCGCATCGGCATCGGCGCTGTGCCGTTCCTGTTGCCGTTGATGTTCCAGCTTGCCTTCGGCCTGACGCCCTTCCAGTCGGGTATGATCACCTTCGTCACAGCAATCGGGGCCATAGGCATGAAATTCATGGCTACCCGGGTATTCCGCCGGTTCGGTTTCCGCCCCGTGCTCATCAGCGGCTCGCTGATCGCCGCCGGCACCATCGCCGTCAACGGCTTCTTCACCCCGCAGACGCCCTACATCGTCATGATCGCCATAATCCTCGTGGGTGGCTTCATCCGCTCGATGTTCTTCACAGGCATCAATGCGCTCGCCTATGCCGAGATCACGCCGCAAGACATCAGCAAGGCGACGCCGATCGTCGCCGTCGCGCAGCAGCTCAACATCGCGCTCGGCGTGGCCTTGGCCGGCGGCATCCTCGAAGTGCTGGCCAGTCGCCATCTCGGACCGCCGACGCTCTCCGATTTCCACACCGCCTTCTTCCTGGTGGCGCTGGTGTCGGCGACCGCTGCGATCTGGTTCATCCGATTGGCGCCCGATGCCGGCAATTCGGTGTCCGGCCACAAGAGGGTCGTCGCCAACGGCACCGGGACAGCCGCCTCGACCGGTCGCTGAAGCTTTTCAGTTCTCCTGCGACCTGCCGCGAAAGTCCTTGGCAAGCAGATAAAGCTCCACCGACTCGTCGCGCGAAGCCGGCGGCTTGACGTGATGCACCGTGCGGAAGTTCCTTTTCAGCGCATCGAGCAGCGCGGCTTCGGTGCCGCCCTGGAACGTCTTGGTCAGGAAATGGCCGCCGGGCCGCAGCACGGACATGGCGAAATCGGCCGCCACCTCGCACAGATGCATGGTGCGCAGATGGTCGGTGCGCCGGTGCCCCGTGGTGGGCGCCGCCATGTCGGACAGCACCACATCCGGCTCCCCGCCCAATGCCTCGACCAACCGGGCCGGCGCATCGTCGTCGAGAAAATCCATCTGCAGGATGGAAGCGCCGGGCACGGCATCCATCTCCAGATAATCGATGCCGACGACGCTGGGAGCCTTGTCGTCCGATTTCACGCGCGCGGCCGCCACCTGGCACCAGCCGCCCGGCGCCGCGCCCAGATCGATGATGCGCATGCCTGGCTTGAGCAGCTTGTGCTTGTCGTCGATCTCGATCAGCTTGTAGGCGGCGCGGGAGCGATAGCCGTCCGCCTTGGAACGCTGCACATAGGGGTCGTTCATGTGCCGCTCGAGCCAGCGGCGCGACGATTCCTTCAGGCCGCTCTTCTTCTTGATCTTCGTGCGCAGCACCCGGGAAGCGCCCGCCCCCGGCTTTTCCGGTTTTCTCGTCATCGCCTCGCCCCGTCGCGTCGCGTGTGGCGCCACACGCCGGCATCCGCCATCAGTTCGCTCAATATGCCCTCGCGCAGGCCTCTGTCGGCCACGCGCAGTCTCTGCGAAGGCCATACTGCCCGGATCGCCTCCAATATCGCGCAACCGGCCAGCACCAGATCCGCCCGGTCGGCACCGATGCAGGGATTGGCGACGCGCCGCTGGAAATCCCAGCCGAGCAGTTTCTCGATCATGCGGTCGACGCTGTCGCGGTCCATCCACAGCCCGTCCACCCGGCGCCGGTCGTAGCGCGGCAGGTCGAGATGCACGCCTGCCAGCGTGGTGACGGTGCCGGAGGTGCCAAGCAGATGGAAGCCGGGGCTTTCCAGCACATGGTCGAGCCGGTCCCTGCCCTCGAAGGACGAAAGCCTTTCGGCCACGTCATCGACCATGGCGGCGAAGGAGTCCGGCGTGACGACGCGGCCGCCGAAACGCTCGGCCAGCGAAACGACGCCGACCGGCAGCGAGGTCCACGACACGATATGATTGGCGAGCCGCTGTGAGCGCCGCCCGCGGCTGAGGTCGATCAATGCGATCTCCGACGAGCCGCCACCGATGTCGAACAGCACGACGCCCTGCGTTTCCCGCTCCACCAGCGACCCGCAGCCGGAAACGGCGAGACGGGCCTCGGTCTGGCGGTCGATGATCTCCAGCTTCAGCCCGGCTTCGCGCTCCACCCTTTCCAGGAATTCGGCGCCGTTTTCGGCCGAGCGGCAGGCTTCCGTGGCGATGAGGCGCGCGCGCCGGACATTGCGGCTGCGCAGCTTGTCGCCGCAGACCTTGAGCGCTTCCACGGCCCTGTCCATGGCCGCATCGGCCAGACGGCCGCTCGCTGTCAGCCCCTCGCCGAGGCGCACGATGCGCGAGAAGGCATCGATGACACGGAACTGGCCGTAGCGGGTCGGGATGGCGACGAGCAGGCGGCAATTGTTGGTGCCGAGATCGAGCGCGGCAAAGATCGGCAGGTCGTCCGAGGCCCTGCGCGCCACGTTTCCATTGGGAGATTGCCTGGCTTGCCCGGTCCGCTCGCGCTCCTGCCGAATCGATGGCTGCCGGCTGGTGTCCGCCTGCGGGCCCTTCGGCGGCTGGGAAACCTTTTCCGGCTGCGGTGGCTGCGACCCGGCCTGTCCGTCACGCACATAAACCTTGCGTCCGCGACGGCGCTTGCGGCGTTTCCTGGGCTTTCCGTTGTGGGCTGCGGGTCCTGCCTGTCCCGTAGCGGACAGGTCTGCCGGGGCGCCGTTATGACGGCCACCACCACGGGCAGCAGACGCTCCACCAAGCGCTGCCGAATCCCCGGACCCGCCAACCCCCGGCGCATCTGCGCCGGCGTCGCGGTCTTTCACGGTCGTTCCTTCCGGCACCGCGCGAACCGATAGACCGGACGCTGCAGGCGCTCACATTTCAAGTTGAGGAAAGATTAGCAGCGGTGCCCGCTTTCACCAAGAGCAAAGCGGCAAAAGAATCCCCCGAATGCATTTTGTCGGCGGCGAAAGGTTGAAGCCGCCACATTGATGAGGCATTCCTGAATTTCGGATTCTCCGGGGGGCCGGCGACCGCACGTCCCTGTCAACCCACTTCGTGGAGGTACTCGCCGCGCATGACAGGTCGCGCATGAACTGGAAACGCTATTTCTGGCCTGCCGTCGGCATGGCCGCCGTCGCCTTCTCGGCCTGGCTCCTGCTCGATGAACTGCGCGGCATCTCCCTCGACGATGTTTGGGACAGCCTTGTCGCTATACCTCCCGGCCGCTGGGCTCTTTCCGCACTTTGCGCCGTTGTGGCCTATGGCGCGCTGGCCGGCTACGATCACATCGCCCTCCTGCATATCGGCAAGCGGGTGTCGTGGCCGTTCGTCACCCTGTGCTCCTTCACCACCTATGCCTTGTCGCACAATATCGGCGGCTCGGTGTTCTCGGGCGCGGTGATCCGCTACCGCGCCTATGTCACCAAGGGGCTGACTGGACACGAAGTCGGCGTGCTGGTCGCCATCTGCTGGTTCACCTTCGTGCTGTCGACCATAGCGGTGGCCGCTGTGGTGCTGATTCTGGTGCCGGGGCTGCTGGACCGCTTTTCGAGCATCGGTTTTCGGGAATTCTCCAGCGCCACCGGCATTATCCTGCTCGTGCCCATCTTTGCCTATGTTTTCGGCTCGTGGCTGCATTTGCGGCCGCTGCGAATCGGCTCTTTCCAAATTCACTATCCTCGTCTGCCCATCGTCGCACGCCAGCTCATCATCGGGCCGCTGGAACTGTTCGCAGCCGGGGCGATCATCTATTTCGCGCTGCCGGCTGCGGGCAATCCTGGCTATCTGGTGGTGCTCGGCGTGTTCCTGGTCTCCTTCTCCGTCGCGCAGATCTCCCATGCGCCCGGCGGCCTGGGCGTGCTGGAAGTGGTGTTCCTGGCCGGATTGCCGGATATGGAGCCGGTGGACGTGCTGGCCGCCCTGCTCGTCTTCCGCCTGTTCTACCTGATCGTGCCGCTGGTGATCAGCCTCGGCGTGGTCTTGCTCTTCGAACGCGCGCAACTGCGCCGCAGCGACATCTGAATCCACAATCCTGCAATTGAAATCACGGGCGGGGTTGACTAATTCAATGCGGCGATTAAAACGCAGCCACTTGCCGGGCGCGCCCTACCGCCGCGCTTCGCAAGGGATCGAAAGAGCCCTTGCCGCAGGCATACAGGCATCGCATCCGATGCGTTGCTGGGGAATAGGTTAACGGTAGACCCGCGGACTCTGACTCCGTTAGTCCTGGTTCGAATCCAGGTTCCCCAGCCAAACTCGTCTACCAGAATATCCGAGATTTAAACGGCTCGTCAGGCCGCCTGCTCTTTTACCGGAAGTTCGACTTCCGCGAAGGCATCGCGCAGCACCTGAGGATCGGCCCCCGGCTGCATCGCTTCGGTGGAGAGGACTTGCCGCCAGCGCCGTGCTCCGGGCAGGCCGTGGAACAGGCCGACCATGTGCCGGGTGATGTGCCCCAGCCGCCCGCCTTGGGCGATGTGGCGAGCCGCATAGTCGCTCATGGTTTCGATCAGGGTCTCGAAATCGAACGCGTCGGCAGGTTTGCCGTCCAGCAGGATATCGACGCCGATGAGGATGCCGGGTGTGTGATATGCGGCGCGGCCGAGCATGACCCCATCCACCGATTTCAGGTGGTTTTCCGATTCATACAGAGTCTGAATACCGCCATTTATCCCTATGAAACGGCTGCCGTTTTTCTGCTTGAGCCGATAGACGCGATCATAGTCGAGGGGCGGAATGTCCCGATTTTCCTTAGGACTCAGGCCCTTCAGCCAGGCCTTGCGGGCATGCACCCAAAGTCCGTCGACGCCTGCCGCGAACACCTTGTCCGACAGGTCGTCCAGCGCTGTTTCGGGGTCCTGGTCATCGATGCCGATCCGGCACTTGACGGTCACGGGGATCGTCACAGCGGCTTTCATGGCGGCGACGCAATCAGCCACGAGTTGCGGGGTTTGCATCAGGCAGGCACCAAAGGTGCCGCTCTGAACCCGGTCCGAGGGGCAGCCGACATTGAGGTTGATCTCGTCATACCCGAAATCGGCACCGATACGCGCTGCGTCGGCCAGTTTTTGCGGGTCGGAGCCGCCTAGCTGCAAGGCGACCGGATGTTCCGCCGCATCGAAGCCGAGCAAACGGTCTCGCGCACCATGGATGACGGCATCGGCGACCACCATCTCGGTGTAGAGCAAGGCTTTTCGCGAAAGCTGGCGATGGAGGAAACGGCAATGCCGGTCCGTCCAGTCCATCATGGGGGCGACAGACACCGTCGGCCGCCCGTCTGCGGCGTGGTAGTCAAGCCTTGGTTCTGCGTGCGGTTTTGCCACGTCTTTTCGTCTGTCCTGTTGCCGTGATCGCCAGCCCTATATGGGGTGTGCATAGCGTCGTGCGAGCACCAATCGCAAGGGCCTGCCGGTTTGAATCGGAATGCGCTTTTGCATCCGGTGCCACAGTGTTAACCGTGGGGGCGCTTTCCCAGAAGGATGAACCATCGTGTCCAGTCAGCCGCTGCCGCCCATCGAACCCGTGACAGAAAAGGACGAGGCGGCCATCCTGAAGCTCAACAATCTGCACGCCGAGGAACTGTCCTGGCTGGAGCCCAAGCGCCTGTCCTTCCTGCTTGATCAGGCCTTCCACGCCCGCCGCATCGGCGAGGCGGAAGCCTTCCTGATGACCTTCGATCAGGATGCTGACTATGACAGCCCGAATTTCCTCTGGTTCCGCCAGCGCTATCCGCGCTTCGTCTATGTGGATCGTGTCGTCGTGGACGAAAGGGCCAGGGGGCGCGGCCATGCCAGGCGGCTTTACGAGAACCTGTTCGAGCGCGCGGCCAGGGCCGGCCACGACACGGTCGTCTGCGAGGTGAATGCCGAACCGCCGAACCCCGCTTCCGACGCCTTCCATGAACGGTTGGGCTTTCGGGAGGTCGGTGAAGCCGCCATTCATGGCGGCGCCAAGACCGTGCGCTATTTCGCCCGTAAATTGGATACCGGCAAGGCGATACCGTCCCTGACACCATCGCGGGATATTTCGCGGCTCATCGAGATCATGGCGGCGCTGCGCGCCCCGGTCGGCGGCTGCCCCTGGGATGTTGAGCAGAATTTCTCGACCATCGCGCCCTATACGATCGAAGAGGCCTATGAGGTGGCCGACGCGATCCAGCGCGGTGATTTCGACGATCTGCGCGAGGAGCTTGGCGATCTGCTTCTACAGGTCGTCTACCATGCCCGCATGGCCGAGGAAGAAGGCGAGTTCGCCTTCCCGGATGTGGTGGAAGCCATCACCACCAAGATGATCCGTCGCCACCCGCATGTGTTCGGCGACGACAAGGCCCGTAGCGCCGGCATGGCGAAGGGCATGTGGGAGAAAATCAAGGCCGAGGAGAAAGCGGAAAAGCGCGCTGCGCGGCTGGCGCGCGGCCGGGACCCCGAGGACAACGGCAAGGGTTTTCTGGACAGCGTACCGCTTGCCCTGCCCGCATTGACCCGCGCCCTCAAGCTTCAGCAAAAAGCCGCGCGCGTCGGTTTCGATTGGGGCGAGGCCGGGCCGATCCTCGACAAGATCGAGGAGGAGACCGGCGAACTGCGCGAAGCGATTGCAAAGGGCGAGACGGATGCGATCAAGGACGAATTCGGCGACATGCTGTTTGCCCTCGTCAACCTCGGCCGCCATCTGGGCCTCGATTCGGAAGCAGCGCTTGCCGGAACGAACGAAAAATTCCGCAACCGTTTCCATCACATAGAGCGGGTGCTTGAGGAACAGGGGCAATCGCTGGAAGCCGCCACGCTGGACGAGATGGAAGAACTTTGGCAGCAGGCCAAGGGCAAGGTTTAGAGATTCAGGCCGGAAACCGGGAACCGACTTTCCACGCTCCAAAGGCGCGTTACGCTTCCGCCGAGGGCTTGTCCTTGCCGATCCGCAGCCGGTTGCGGATTTCCTCGCGCGCGCTCTCGGTCGCGTTCACCACAAGCGAAAGGCTGCCATCCTCATTGTCCGCGCGCGAAACGACGTCGCCGTTTCGATAGAGCCAGTCGAGAAGCCCGAGCTGATCCGGCGCGAGGGTGACGGTCATTTCCGCCAGTTCGCCGGAAACATGGGCCTCGATGGCTTGCAGCAGGCGGTCGAGCCCTTCACCGGTCACGGCGGAAATGGCAACGGGGCTGTGGCGCCGGTCGTGCTGTGCCTCGACCAGAAGCCGTTCGCGGTTGGCCTCGTCCAGCAGGTCGACCTTGTTCCACACCTCGATGACGCGGCGGTCGTCGCTCGCATCGACGCCGAGATCCCCCAGAATCCGCTCGACGTCCTCGGCCTGCGCAGCGGTATCCGGATCGGAGATGTCGCGCAGATGCAGCACCAGATCGGCCTCCACCACCTCCTCCAGCGTGGCGCGGAAGGCCGCGACCAGATGGGTGGGCAGGTCGGAGATGAAGCCGACGGTGTCGGAGAGGATCACCGGCGTGCCATGCGGCAGGCGCAGGCGGCGCAAGGTCGGATCCAGCGTGGCGAACAGCATGTCCTCGGCCAGCACCCCTGCCCCGGTCAGCCGGTTGAACAGGGTGGACTTGCCGGCATTGGTGTAGCCGACGATGGCCACGACCGGGAACGGTACCTTCTTGCGCTTGGCCCGGTGCAGATCGCGCGTGCGACGCACCGTTTCCAGCTCGCGCTTCAGCTTGACGATCTTGTCCTGAAGGATGCGCCGGTCGGCTTCGATCTGGGTTTCGCCGGGGCCTCCGAGGAAGCCCGCGCCGCCGCGCTGGCGTTCGAGGTGGGTCCAGCTCCGCACCAGCCGGCCCTTCTGGTAGTTCAGATGGGCAAGCTCAACCTGCAAGGTGCCTTCCTTCGTGCGGGCGCGCTCGCCGAAAATCTCGAGGATGAGCCCGGTGCGGTCAAGCACCTTGACGTTCATTTCCTTCTCGAGATTGCGCTGCTGCACAGGCGTCAGCGGATGATCGACGATCACCAGCTCCGCTTCGCTGTCCTTCACGAGATCGGCGATCTCGGCCACCTTGCCGGTGCCCAAAAGCGTTCCGGGCCGCGGATCGTTCACCGTCACCACCAGGCTGTGCACGGGGTCGAGATCGATGGCGCGGGTCAGGCCCACGGCCTCGTCATGGCGGGCGGCGGGCGAACGCGTCAGGCGCGGCCGGGCCGTCTCGTCGGCGCTGGTAGGGCGCGTCAGGACCGGCACGACGACAACCGCGCGCGTCGGCGCGGCCCTTGCCTCGTCGGCAGCCTTGTCGGGTTGCTTTCCGGACTTGTCAGCCGCGTCGCGGTTGCGTGCCAATCAGGTGTCCTTAGCCTTCCTCGGCCTCGAACATCTGCACCGGCTGGCTCGGCATGATCGTGGAGATGGCATGCTTGTAGACGAGCTGGGAATGCCCGTCGCGGCGCAGCAGGACGCAGAAATTGTCGAACGACGTCACGACACCGGTCAGTTTCACGCCGTTGATGAGGAATATGGTGAGGGGGTTTTTGCTTTTACGAACCGAGTTCAGGAAAAGGTCCTGAAGATTTTGCGAGCGTTCGGCCATTTTTCTTATCTTCCCGCCGGATCCCTTTTTGTCTGCCTGCCAATACGCCGCTCCATATGGGCGTGTCCAGTCCACAAACAACCCTGCCTGCAACAACGCAAGCAGGACGAGATTTACTATTGTTTACACCCAGCGGTTATCAGGCCGGACTTTTTTCCGCAATCTCAAAAAAGGCCTGGCGCAACGAAAGTGCTACCGAACCGGGATGGCCATTGGCCACGGGATGACCGTCAATGGCAACGATCGGCGTTGCCAGCGTGGTGGCGGAGGACAGGAAAGCCTCGCGCGCCGCCAGGGCTTCCTCGACGCTGAAGGCCCGCTCCTCGACGCGCAGGCCAAGGCTGGCCGCCACGTCGAACAGCGTCGCCCGCGTGATCCCGCGCAGGATGCCATGGTCGGCGGGGCGGGTCACGAGAACGCCGTCTTTCGTCACGATCCAGGCATTGGTGGAGGCCCCTTCCTTGACCGTTCCGTCGGGGTCGACGAACCAGGCCTCGTAGGCGCCGGCTTCCTTGGCCTTCTGCTTGGCAAGAACGTTGGGCAGGAGGCCGACTGTCTTGATGTCGACGCGATCCCAGCGGTTTTCCGGTACGGTGATGACCTTGACGCCGGCTTCGGCCTTGTGCCGGAGCGCATCAGGGTTGGTCTTCTTCGCCGTTATGACGAGCGATGGCCGCACACCCACGGGAAAAGGATGGTCACGCGGCGCAACGCCGCGCGTGACCTGCAGATAGACCAGCCCGTCATGCACGCGGTTGCGGCGAATCACCTCGCGCATCACCGTCATCAGCGCCGAACGGTGTATCGGCCAATCGATGGCCAGTTCCGAAAGCGACCGATCCAGCCGGTCCAGATGGCGTTTGGAATCGACGATGAACCCACGCGCGACTTCACAGACCTCGTAGACACCGTCTGCGAACTGATAGCCCCGATCCTCGATGTGAACCGTGGCGTCCCGATGGGCGACGTAACGCCCGTTGACATAAGCGATGCGCGGCATGGCGGATTCCTGAAAAAAACAGGGGCACCTTATGCGATTCCCCGCCCGCCGCTATGCAACAAACAAAAAAGCGGAGCAAGTGCTCCGCTTCCTCGTCTGTCGCAGTCGCTGCCGGTACATCCGCGGTCAGCCACCTTGTCGACACCTGCCTTATAGAGAGGCAATGTAACGACAATACGACAGTTGCAGACAGAGTGCGCCCGACGTGGTTAACAAAGGGTTAACGCCACCTGTGGCTTATTCCATCAGTTCATCTAGGCCGCGCACCAGCCCCTTCATGGAGCCGACGCGGCGAATGGCCAGCAAGGTTCCGGCGACATAGGGCGCGGCGGACGAGCCGGCATCATGACGGATCGTCAGCCGCTCGTCCGGCAAGCCGAATATGGCCTCGCAAGACAGGATGTAGGACGGCATCCGAAGGGCGTGAACCTGGACGCCTTCCCCCTGCCCTACGGGTGCCCCGCGGGTCGCCGGCACACCGGACACCTGCGATTGCGGCAGGCTGGTGGCCGGCCGGCGAACCTCGGCAAGGCGCTCGGCGAGTTCGCGCGCCGTGCCGGACGGCGCGTCGGGCTTGCGTGCGCTCGCATAGTCGATGACCTCGACATCGGGCACATATTTCGCGGCCATCAGGGCGAAGCGTTTGAGCAGCGTGGCGGTGATCGAGAAATTGCCGGCGGCAAGGACGCCGACGCCCCTGGCACGGGCGGCGGCATCGATCTCGGCATAATCATCCGCGCCAAGCCCGGAGGTGCCGATCACCACATGCCGGCCCTTCGAGATCGCAAGAAGGGTGTTGGCCTTGACGATATCGGGCTTGGTGTAATCGACGACCACATCCGAGGGCGTAGTCAGGGCGTCTTCCAGCGTGGGAGAAACCGTAACGCCCGTCGTCATCGACAGGCCTGCCGCATGGCCGGCATCCTGCCCGGCGGCCTTGCGCGACACCGCACCGGCCAGAAGCAGGTCCTCCTCGGCCAGGATCACAGGAACCAGCGCCTTTCCGACCCAGCCGGTCGCACCGGCCATGACCACCTTGATCGTCATCGCATCTCCTTCCTTTTATCGAAGAAGACACGCCGAAGGCCCGGCACGTCAAGCCGGGCCTTGTCACGAAAGGGGGAGCGGAGGCCGCCTCGGCGGCAAGCAACAGCTAGCGAATGAAGCTGTCGATGCGGCGCAAGGTGACACGACGGTTGCGCCAGTTCTCGTTCGGAGTCGGAACCAGCAGGAATTCCTCGCCATAGCCGACGGTTTCCAGCGCACGGGACGGAACGCCGAACTGACGCACCAGAACCCGCTTGAGCGATTCCGCGCGGCGCTCCGAAAGCACCTGGTTGGACTGGGCCGAACCGACCGCATCGGTATGGCCCTCGATCAGCACCTGAGCGCGACGATCGCGGCGCAGGATGCGGTTCAGCGCATCGGCGATGTTCTCGACCTTGCGATATTGCGAGGGCGCGATCTCGGCGGATGCGAACTCGAAATTGATCGACTGGATGTCGATGGAGGGCGCCGCGCGGCGCAGATCCAGCCGGCGCTTGAATTCGCGCACCGTCACCCGCTGGTTGGGGTTGAGCTTCATGCGCGGCGCGCTCTGCAACTGGCGCTCGATGGTCGCGGCCGAGGGCGTCTGCGCCTGTGCGAAGGCGGCCCCGGGCATGACCACGGCGGCGATCAGGGCGGTTGCGAAGCTGCGGCGATCGAGCATTGTCTTCTCCTTGGATCACTTGCCCCGTTCATCCTGCCCGAGGCGTGAGGAGACTTTTAGCTTCGCCGGCTGAAGCGAGCATGAACGGCACGTTCAGAAAACGCCCATGCAATGTTCATCCGCACATCACGCTGGCAGAACGCTCCGCAAATGTCATGGGCTGGATGAACTCTTTCGCCTGCCCTACCGGCCGAAAGCCGAGTTTCTGATAGAGCGGCAAGGCGGCCGGATGGTCGAGCGTGCAGGTCTGCACCGTTACAAGCCGCGGTCCCATGGCCCAGCAGGCGGAGATGGCCGCGCCGAGGAACCAGCGCCCTATCCCCTGCCCGGTTGCATGCTCCATCATGCCGAAATAGGCCAGTTCGACCACGTCAGGCGCGGTGCGGTTGAGGTCGAAGAAGCCGGCCGGCGCGCCGTCGAGATAGAGCACCCACACCTCGCGTCCCGCGCGATGGATAGCCGCCGCAAGCTCCTCGTCGCTCTTGCGCAACGTGTTGACCCAATGCCACTTCCGCCCGACCCTGTCGGTCAGGTAGCGATAGAAATGCAGCGGTATGTTGCTGGTCTTCAGCAGCGCGATCTGCCGATTGTAGGGGAGCGGCGGGAAAGAGGCCGGACGGGCCTCCATCTCGAGAAAGGTGACCGTGACCTCGATAGGCTCCGGTTTGGCGTCCTGCATCGACATCAGGGCTTCGCGGGCTCGCCATTGCCGGTTTCGACCGGCGTGTCGGTCAGGCCGCCCCATTCGGTCCAGGAGCCGTCATAGAGACGGCTGTCGCCATGACCGAGGGTTTCCAGCGCCAATGTCAGCGCCGCCGCCGTAACCCCCGACCCGCATGAGGTGACCACCGGGCGGGCAAGATCGATGCCGGCATTCTCGAACAGCTCGCGCAGTTCCGGCACAGGCAGCAGCTTTCCATCGCGCGACAGCGCCGTCACCGGAATATTGCTCGCACCCGGCATGTGGCCGGAGCGGATGCCCGCGCGCGGCTCCGGTTCCGTACCCGCAAAGCGGCCGGGGCCGCGCGCATCGGCGATCTGGCTTTCCCGGTTCTCCACGATGCGGCGCATTTCAGCGAGGCTGACGACGCGCGATTCATCGAACTGCGCATGGAAGATGCAGGGAGCGATCTTCGTCGGCTCCGCCGTTACCGGCCGGCCTTCCGCCTTCC
Organism: Aquamicrobium terrae; assembly: GCF_040545735.1. Lineage (GTDB taxonomy): Bacteria > Pseudomonadota > Alphaproteobacteria > Rhizobiales > Rhizobiaceae > Mesorhizobium > Mesorhizobium terrae_A. The sequence goes on along the minus strand of NZ_JBEPML010000001.1, from coordinate 495,174 downwards.
AGTTGTCGAAACCGCCATCGAGCACGTAGACCTGATAGACGCCCATGATGCGGAACATCCACCACGCCCTGGGGGCCGAGAAAAACCCGGGGCCGTCATAGACGACGATAGTGTCGTCGGCCGAAATGCCGAGCGTGCCGACGAAGCGGGAGAAATGCCGGGGCGAAGGCAGCGTATGCGGCAGTTCCGATTCCGGATCGGAAACCGCATCCTGGTCCAGAAACACCGCGCCGGGGATATGCGCCGCGTCATATTCGCCGCGCGCGTCCCGCTTATGCGCCGGCAGATACCAGGACGCGTCGACAACGGAGAGGCCCGGTTGGCCGAGACGCTGCTGCAGCCAGTCCGCATCCACGACGAAAGGGCTGTCTGCGGCCATTCTCGTATCCCTCCTCTGGAACGGAAATCTTATATAACGCGCTCAGGCTGCCGGCAAAGGCCCGAATCGGAGACGGAAGCGCCGGTTTTCCCTGCCCTTCTTCTCGATCTTGCCGATGTGGATTTCACCGATCTCGCCGGTGCCGGCCACATGCGTGCCGCCGCAAGGCTGGCTGTCGACGCCGCCCTCATTGCCGATGCATACCAGCCTGATGCGGCCGGTTCCCTGCGGAGGGCGCACATTCTTGGACTTCACCAGCCCCGCATTGGCGGCCAGTTCCTCCTCGCTGATTTGGCGGATGAACACCTGATGGTCCGCCCGCACCAGTTCCATCAGCCTTTCGGTCGCCTCTTCCTTGGTGAATCCGGCGTCGGGAATGTCGAAATCGACCCGCGAATCATCCGTCGAAACCGCTGCACCGGTGATCGGATAGGGACAGACCACGGTCAGCAGGTGGCAGGCCGTGTGCATGCGCATCAGCAGATGCCGGCGCGGCCAGTCGATGGCGAGTTTCAGCGTTTCGCCCGGTTCGACGACGGGCTGGTCGGGCGCCGGAACATGGATGATCTCATCCTTGGTCTGGCCGGTGACGGTTGCGGCGATGTCGATCCGGCTTCCGTCGGCGCGCTCGAAATGGCCGGTATCGCCCGGCTGGCCGCCGGAGGTGGCATAGAAGATGGTGCGGTCGAGGATGATCCCGCCGCGGTCGTTGACCGCCAGCACGCCGGCCTCCGCTTCCTTCAGATATGAATCGTCACGAAAGAGGGCGTGCGTGCTGAATTCCATCATTCCACCTGCTCGTACGGCACATTGATCTCCACCTTCTTCTCCATCCAGCCCGGAACAGGCAAGCCCTTTGCCCGCAGGAACTCGGGATTGAACAGTTTTGACTGATAGCGCGTGCCGTAGTCGCACAGGATCGTCACGATGGTATGGCCGGGGCCGAGTTCCTTCGCCAGGCGGATGGCGCCGGCGATATTGATGCCGGTGGAGCCGCCGACGCAAAGCCCCTCTTCCTGGATCAGGTCGAAGATGATCGGCAAGGCCTCCTCGTCCGGGATCTGGTAGGAGAAATCCGGCGTGAAACCGTCGAGATTGGCCGTGATTCGGCCCTGGCCTATGCCTTCGGTGATCGAATTGCCCTCGGCCTTGAACTCGCCGCTGGTGTAGTAGCTGTAGAGGGCGGCCCCCAGAGGATCGGCCAGGGCGATCTTGACGTCCCCGCTCTTCCGGCGAAGCCCCTCGGCCACGCCGGCCAGTGTGCCACCGGAACCGACTGCCGACACGAACCCGTCCACCTTGCCGCCGGTCTGCTCCCAGATTTCCCTGGCCGTGGTGTGGATATGACCGTCTCGATTGGCGACATTGTCGAACTGGTTGGCCCAGATCGCACCGTTGGGCTCGCTGGCCGCAAGCTGGGCGGCCAGCCGCCCCGACAGCTTCACATAGTTGTTCGGGTTGCGGTAAGGCACCGCCGGGACCTCGATGAGTTCCGCGCCAAGCACCCGGATGGCGTCCTTCTTTTCCTGGGCCTGCGTATCGGGGATGACGATGACCGTGCGATAGCCCAGCGCCTTGGCGACCAGCGTAAGGCCGATGCCGGTATTGCCGGCCGTTCCTTCCACGATCACGCCGCCCGGCCGAAGCAGACCACGCTTTTCGGCATCGCGGATAATGAACAATCCGGCGCGGTCCTTGACCGACTGGCCGGGATTCATGAATTCCGCCTTGCCGAGGATTTCGCACCCCGTCTCTTCCGAGGCTCTCTGCAGCCTGATCAGGGGTGTATTGCCGATAGCGTCGATCACCGAGCGGTGCATGGAAATTTCCTCGATCCAGTGGATTGGCCCGAACCTAAAAAGGTGACCTCTCGCTTTCAAGAATATAATTTCCGCATCGTCCACCTTCCCGAGCATATGGTTCTACACCTTATGCCCTCGCATACCGCCTTTGCTACAAGCCCCTTTCTTTCTCCCCCGCACGTGGCTAGACCCTTTTGCAGTGCAAACATGGTGACGAATGGGACTTTACAGGGCCAACCCGAAGGACGGGGCTGTCTGGATCACCGGCGGCAGTTCCGGAATAGGCAGGGCACTTACGAAAGAGCTGGCCCGTGCCGGATATACGGTGGCGGTGACCGCGCGCGAGGGCGACGAGATCGATGCGCTGGTGGCGGAAGCCGAAAACCTCGCCGGGCGAATCCTTCCCTATCCTTGTGATGTGACCGACGAAGCCGGGCTCGACGCCACCCTGGCCGCCATCGAAAACGAGGCCGGCCCGGTGGTGCTGGCCATTTTCAACGCCGGCACCTATGTCCCGGTCGCCGGCGAAAACCTTTCGGTACGGAAATTCCGCCGCACCTTCGACGTCAACCTGCAAGGCGTGGTCAACGGGCTTGTGCCCGCCACACGCCGCATGCAGAAGCGCGGTTTCGGCCATATCGTGCTGCTTGGATCGATCAGCGCCTGGTTCGGCTGGCCGACGACCGCTGCCTATGGCGCCAGCAAGGCCGCGATCAATGTCATGGCGCAGGCGTTGAAATACGATCTCGACAAGGTCAACATTCGCATCCAGGTCGCGAATCCGGGCTTCGTGAACACCCCTCTCCTGCAACTGCAGCAAACGGCCTCCATGCTGCCGGCATTGATGGAACCGGAAGACGCGGCAAGGCGCATGTTCCGGGGCATCGAGCGCGGCGGGTTCGAGATCGCCTTTCCGCGACGGCTGGCGTGGGGCCTGAAGCTGGCCAGCATGATGCCGCAGCCGCTTCGCCACTGGCTGATTGCGACGCTGACCGGATGGCGCTCCCGACCGCTGAGCTTCGGGCGCATGGGCCGCCCCAAAGCCGACAAGACCTGAAGCGCGCCGGGATCTTTCAGATCGCTGCCGTTCTTATGCATGTCGTTGTCCTGAAACCGGTTCCCATTTCGAACGACATGCTTCGGTGGCGATATTGCATCGCAACATAAACAGCTTGCATTTCATGCGGTTCTCCTCCATATGCGGTCCATAGGCGCTTGAGCCGGTTGAGCCGGCTTTCTCCACGAATGAGACTGGTTGCGTCTGTTTTCTCCCTTTCCGGCAGTCGGAACGGCGATGAAAAAGCCCCATGGCCTGGCCGTGGGCGCGACAGCGCAGCCGAGCGGATGTCATCATCCGTCGCCTTGTCGTTTCCGATATTTTGTGATGGCGGATTGCGCTCCGCCGCGCGTTTTGGCGGCCATGGGCCGCATGAAAGAAGACGAATTTTGACCAATGACAACAATGCGGAGCTGACCGGCTTCGCCGCGCTCGGGATTTCCGGGCAACTGCTCAAGGCCACCCACGCTGCCGGCTTCACCCAGCCGAAGCCGATCCAGGAACAGGCCATCCCGGCCCAGATCGAAGGTCGCGACATCCTGGGCATCGCCCAGACGGGTTCCGGCAAGACCGCGGCCTTCGCGCTTCCGATCCTGTCGAAGATCATCGGGCTTGGCACCAGGCGCCGGCCGAAGACCGCACGGGCGCTGATCCTGGCCCCGACGCGCGAACTGGCCGTCCAGATCGAAGAGACGATCAAGGTGCTCGCCAAGGGCGCGCATATCTCCACGGCCCTTGTGCTTGGCGGCGTCTCGCGCCACAGCCAGGTCAAGCGCATCGCACCCGGCGTCGATTTCCTCATTGCCACGCCCGGCCGGCTGACCGATCTCGTCCGCGAAAAGGACCTTGTCCTCTCCGAGACGACCTGGCTGGTGCTGGACGAAGCCGACCGCATGCTCGACATGGGCTTCATCAACGATGTGCGGCGCATAGCCAAGGCCACCCATCCGGCCAGGCAGACGGCACTGTTCTCGGCAACCATGCCGGACGAAATCGCCGAACTGGCCAAGGGGCTGCTGCGCGATCCGGTTCGCGTCGAGGTCGCTCCGCAGGGCACCACGGCCACCGAAATCAAGCAGAGCGTGGTCTTTGCCCGCACCAAGCAGAAGCGGCAGGTGCTGTCGAAGATGCTGGCCGATGAGGCGATGCGTTCCGTCATCGTCTTCGCCCGCACCAAGCATGGCGCAGACCGTGTCACCCGCGACCTGGAGCGCGACGGCTTCGAGGCCGCCGTCATCCACGGCAACAAGAGCCAGAACGCCCGCCAGAAGGCGCTGAACGGCTTCCGCGACGGTTCGGTCCGCATCCTCGTGGCGACGGATATCGCCGCACGCGGCATCGACGTCCCCGGCATCAGCCATGTGGTGAATTTCGACCTGCCGGACGAAGCCGAAAGCTACGTCCACCGAATCGGCCGCACCGGCCGCAACGGGCAGGACGGCGTTGCCGTCACGCTGGTCGATCCGTCCGAGAACGCCAAGCTGCGGCAGGTCGAGCGCATCATCCGCATGAAGCTGCCGGTGCTGGCCGATCATCTCGATCAACCCGATCCGCAGCCCAAGCCGCGCCAGCCCAACGGCGAGCGCAGGCTGGAAGCCGCGAACGACCACGAATCCGGCCGCCAGCAAGGCAAGCCTCGCAACGTCAACGCCGGCGCGAGGAAGCATCAGGGCAATGGCCCCAAAGGTGCCAAGCCCGCGGGCGGCCGGCCAAGCGGCAGGCAGGAATGGTCGGAACAGGCAAGCGCCCCGCGTCCCGGCGGCCAGAACAAGCCCGAGGGTGCCAAGCCGCGCAAGTTCCGCCGCAGGCCGAGGAAGCCGGCTGCCCGTGCTGCCTGACCATCGGCACAGTCCTGAACAAAAAACGGCGGGGAAACCCGCCGTTTTCATTTCCGATGATGTCTGGGCAGCAGCTTACACCAGCCGCGACTGCTCCACGGCCGCCTCGATGAAGCTGGCAAACAGCGGATGCGGCTCAAGCGGCCGGCTCTTCAGTTCCGGGTGGTACTGCACGCCGATGAACCACGGATGGTCGGGATATTCCACCGTTTCCGGCAGCACGCCATCCGGCGACATGCCGGCGAACTTCAGACCACACTCCTCCAGCCGCGCCTTGTAGTCGATATTGACCTCGTAGCGGTGGCGGTGACGCTCCGAAATGTCGGACGAGCCATAGATCGCGGCGATCTTGGACTCGGGCTCCAGCTTTGCCTCATAAGCGCCCAGCCGCATGGTGCCGCCCAGATCGCCGCTCGCCTTGCGCTTTTCGAGCATGTTGCCCTTGAGCCATTCGGTCATCAGGCCGACGACGGGCTCGTTGGTGGGACCGAACTCGGTGGAGGATGCCTTCTCCAGCCCCGCCAGCGAGCGCGCGGCCTCGATGCAGGCCATCTGCATGCCGAAACAGATGCCGAAATAAGGCACCTTGCGCTCGCGCGCGAACTTGGCGGCCAGGATCTTGCCCTCGGAGCCGCGCTCGCCGAAACCGCCGGGCACCAGAATGCCGTGCACCTTTTCGAGATAGGGCGCAGGGTCTTCCTTCTCGAAGATTTCCGACTCGATCCATTCGAGCTTGACGCGCACCCGGTTCGCCAGCCCGCCATGCGACAACGCCTCGATCAGCGACTTATAGGCGTCCTTGAGGCCGGTATATTTGCCCACCACGGCAATGGTGACCTCGCCTTCCGGGTTGTGGATGCGCTGCGCGACGGCCTCCCAGCGCTCCATGCGCGGCTTCGGCGCCGGGTCGATGCCGAACGCGGCCAGAACTTCCGAATCCAACCCTTCCTTATGGTAGGCCATCGGCACATCGTAGATGTGGCCGACGTCCAGCGCTTGGATGACGGCGGACTCGCGCACGTTGCAGAACAGCGAAAGCTTGCGGCGTTCTTCCTTCGGGATCTGCCGGTCGGCGCGCACCAGAAGGATGTCGGGAGCGATGCCGATGCCGCGCAATTCCTTCACCGAATGCTGGGTCGGCTTGGTCTTCAGCTCGCCCGCCGCCGGGATCCACGGCATCAGGGTGAGGTGCACATAGACCGCCTGCCCGCGCGGCAGATCGTTGCCGAGCTGGCGGATGGCCTCGAGGAACGGCATCGCCTCGATGTCGCCCGCCGTGCCGCCGATTTCGCACAGTACGAAATCGTAGTCGTCGTTGCCGTCGAGGATGAAGTTCTTGATCTCGTCGGTGACGTGGGGAATGACCTGCACGGTCGCGCCGAGGTAATCTCCACGGCGCTCCTTCTCGATGATGTTCTGGTAGATGCGCCCGGTGGTGATGTTGTCCTGCCTGTTGGCGGACCTGCCGGTGAAACGCTCGTAGTGGCCGAGATCGAGGTCGGTTTCGGCCCCGTCATCGGTCACGAACACCTCGCCATGCTGATACGGGCTCATCGTGCCCGGATCGACGTTGAGGTAGGGATCGAGTTTCTTGAGGCGCGCGCGATAGCCGCGCGCCTGCAACAGGGCTCCGAGAGCCGCAGATGCTATACCTTTGCCAAGCGAGGAAACCACGCCGCCAGTGATGAATACATATCGCGCCATGGGAACCATCGCTTAGCGCGGCCGGAACGATTCCGCCAGTGGAAAAACCCGCCGCATAAGGTTTTTTCCCGGCTTTGGTTTTGCAAGCAAAAAGGGCCGGCTCGAGCCGGCCCCTCGCCAGACTTCAGGAAACTGTCAGAGAACGACGACCTTGGTGCCCGTCTTTACACGCCTGTAAAGGTCCATCACATGGTCGTTGATCATCCGGAAGCAGCCGTTCGACGAGTTGGTGCCGATGGTCTGCGGCTGGTTGGTGCCATGGATGCGCAGATAGGTGTCCTTCTTGCCTTCGTAAAGGTAGATGGCGCGCGCACCCAGCGGGTTGTCGGGGCCGCCCGGCATGCCGTCCTTGTAACGGCCGTACTTGGCCGGCTCGCGCTGCTGCATCTCCTTGGTCGGGATCCAGCGCGGCCATTCCTGCTTGTCGCCGACGACCGTGGTGCCCTTGTACTGAAGCCCCTCGCGGCCGACGGCGATGGCGTAGCGGCGCGCGGTGAACGCCGATTCGACCAGATAGAGACGATGCGCGCTGGTGTCGATGACGATGGTGCCGGCCTCATAGCCGGTGAAATTCACCTGCTGCGGCTCGAATTCCGGCTTCACGTTGAACTTCTTCTTTGCCTGACGCTCCTGCAGCACCGAATCGAGGGCGCGGGTTTCGGGCAGATAGGCAATGCTGCTGCCGGCAGATGAACTGGACCCGAACAGGCCCGTCAGCAAGCCGCCGCGGCGCTGCTGGACCTCACGCGATTCGCTGCGCAGCTCGCCGTTGTTTCCCGTGCGGGCAATGGACAACGCATCCGCCGACAGCGGCTCCCGAACCTCCTCCACCTTGGCCTGGACGACGGCCTTGGCCGGAATGGCACGCGCGGGTTCCGGCTTTTCGGTGCGGGCCGTTCTGCTCTGGTTGCGCTTCTCGAGGAATTCCTTGCGGGCGGCTTCGGACTTCGCCTTGGCAGCTTCGCGCATGGCCAGCTTCCTGGCCTCGATCGCCTTGGCGCGCGCCGCGGCCTGCTCGATCTTGACCTGTTTTTCCAGTTCCTTGATGCGGGCCAGGTCCTCGTCGGTCGGCTTCTTCTTCTTCTTCCGCTTCAAGGTCCTCAGTTCCGCGCTTGCGCTCTTGGCGGCCACTTCCACGACATCGGTCACGGCGGGCGCCTTCGGGGCTGCGGTGGCGGCAAGCGGGGCGGCATGGGCCGGGCCACCCACGAACATCGTGGCGCACAGGCTCATCAAAATGAAGCTGCGAAGCTGCATGGCGAAAATCCGATCAGAAATGCTGTTGCCTGCGGCCTGGCCCGCGGTCCTCCAACGGGCGGCCATCGCCGTAGCTATAGTCGATTGGCCGGCCCCTGCTCAAGCGCGGCCGCGCACCTTGCCCGGCAAATCGTCGTGATGGAATGCATTTGCGGCAACTGTGGTCAAACGATCACAGTTGCCGCAACGTCAATCGGAAAACCGAAGCGGTTTAGTTGTTGGGAACCTGCGGCTGCGCAGGCTGGGCGCCTTCGGTCGGCGCGGGCACCGCGGCCGGGTCCGAGGAGGCCGGTGCCGAAGGCGCTGCATTGTCCGAAGCGGCCGGGGCCTCCGGCGCGACCTGGCCAGGAAGCTGGTCGAGGACGCCCTGCTGGGCAGGCGCGTTCTGCTGCTGGGTGGCGGCGGGAACGCGATCCAGAATATCGGTCGGCTTGGTGCCGTAGCGGGCAATGAGCGACAGGCCGAGCGAAGTGACGAAGAAGGCCGCGGCAAGAATCGCCGTGGTGCGCGTCAGCGCGTTGGCGGCACCGCGCGCGGTCATGAAGCCGGAGCCTCCGCCAATGCCCAGGCCTCCACCTTCCGAACGCTGAACCAGCACCACGCCAACCAGGGCGAGCACGATCATGAGGTGGATGACGATAAGTACGGTTTCCATGGGTCTACCTTGGCAATGCCTGTCGGCCGCTTGCGCGACGGCTCTTTGGAGGCGGCTCAATACAACGCTTTGATGGCATTTCCAAGTCCGCGCCCGGAATAAGGCTTCGGCCATCCATATAGGAAAGGAATTGGCCGGCCGCCATGCGGCGGATCACAACTGTTCGTAGGCTACCGCGATGCCGAGGAAATCGGCCGCCTTGAGGCTCGCGCCGCCCACCAGCGCGCCGTCGACATTGTCGACGCCGAGCAGTTCCACGGCGTTGGAAGGCTTGACCGAGCCGCCGTAGAGAATGCGCATGCCCTTGGCGCCCTCGCCCAGCTTGTCCACTAGCCGCGCGCGGATATGGGCATGCGCCTCGGCCACATCGTCGGCGGTCGGGGTAAGTCCCGTGCCGATGGCCCAGACAGGCTCATAGGCGACGATGGTGTTGGCCGCCGTGGCGCTGTCCGGCACGGAGCCGTCGATCTGCCGCGACAGCACGTCCAGCGTCTCGCCGGCCTGCCGCTGGGCATTGGTTTCACCGATGCAGACAACGGCGACGAGCCCTGCCCGCCATGCGGCCTCGGCCTTGGCGCGAACCGTCGCGTCGTCCTCGCCATGGTCGGTGCGGCGCTCGGAATGGCCGATGATGACATGGCTGGCGCCGGCGTCCTTCAGCATCTCGGCCGAGATGTCGCCGGTGTGGGCGCCGCTCTCCTTGGGATGGCAATCCTCGCCGCCGGCGCGAACCGGGGTGCGGGCAAGGATTTCGGCCGCACGCGCCAGAAGCGTGGCAGGCACGCAGATCAGCGCTTCCGTCTGCGCATCCAGCCCACGCATGAAACCGTCACCGATCGCTCTCAACTCATCGAGGGAAGCGCTGGTACCGTTCATCTTCCAGTTGCCCGCGACGAGCGGTCGAATTCCTGGCGTCATGTCTTTTTGATCTCCGACAGGTTCCATATGCGCGCCTTCAGTAGCAAAATCGGCCCACAAAGCAATCGACAGTGACGCCCAAGGAGGCTATTGCCCATGGGCCTTATCTGAAACCGGAAGTGAACATGCTCGACAGCCTGAGAAAAGCCGCGGGAACCTGGGTCGCCAAAACTTTGCTCCTCATACTGGTGCTGAGCTTTGCCGTTTGGGGTATCTCCGGCCAGGTTACAGGCGTCGGCGGTCACGAATCCGTGGTCAAGGTCGGCGGCACATCCGTGTCCGTCAATGAATACCGGCTGGCATACGATCGCCAGATCAATGCGCTGTCGCAGCAGTTCGGCCAGCGTCTGACGCAGGAGCAGGTCAATGCGCTGGGGCTCGACCAGCAGGTGCTGGCCCAGCTCGTATCGGGCGCCCTTCTGGACGAGCAGGCCCGCAAGATGGGCCTCGGCATCTCGCAGGACCGGCTTGCCTCGCTGACGCACGAAGACCCGGCCTTCCGCGGCCCCGGCGGACAATTCGACCGCCAGATGTTCGACTATGTGCTGCGCCAGGTCGGCATGCGGCCGGAAGATTATCTCCACAACCGCTCGCAGGTGGCCAAGCGCCAGCAGATCATCGAGGCGGCGACCGATGGCCTGAAAGTGCCGGACACCTTCCTCAAGGCCTTTGCGCTCTACCAGGGCGAGGACCGCACGGTGGACTATCTGGTGCTGCCGAAATCGCTGGTCGAGCCGATCGCCGCGCCGTCCGACGCCGACCTTTCTGCGTATTTCGAGGAAAACAAGCAGAGCTATGCGGCGCCCGAATTCCGCAAGTTCTCCTATGTGCGGCTCGAGCCGGAAGACATCATGGATGTCAGCTCCATCAGCGACCAGCAGGTGGCCGAGGATTACGAGAAGAACAAGGCGCTCTTCACCACGCCCGAAACGCGCAAGATCGAACAGATCGTGTTCGCCTCAGAGCAGGATGCCCAGACGGCGCGCGATTCGATCAACAGCGGCGCAACCTTCGACAAGGTCTATGCCGCGCAGGGCAAGACCGAAGCCGATATCCAGCTCGGCACCTTGTCGAAGGACAAGATTGCCGACCAGGCAGTGGCCGAGGAAGCCTTCGCGCTTGGCCTCAACGAGGTGAGCAATGTGGTCAAGGGTACGTTCGGCCCGGTGCTGCTGCGGGTCACCGAAATCAACCCCGAAGTTGTGAAGCCGCTTGCCGAGGTCACCGACCAGATCCGCAAGGACCTTGCGCTCAGCGAGGCCAACCGCGTGCTGCTCGACGTGCACGACGCCTACGAGGACGCACGCGCCGGTGGCGATTCCATGGAGGAAGCCGCGTCCAAGCAGCGCCTGAAGGTGGTGTCGATCGAGGCGATCGACCGCTCCGGCCGAGGCCCCGATGGAAACGTCCTGCGCGACCTGCCTGAATCAGCCAATCTGATCCGCGCCGTCTTCGAGGCGGAAACCGGCATGGAGAACGACAGCCTCACCACCGCCAATGGCGGCTACCTCTTCTACGAGGTCAATTCCGTCACTCCGGCCCGTGACCGCACGCTCGATGAGGTGCGCGATCGCGTCGTCGCCGACTGGACCGCCCAGGAAACGGAAAAGAAGCTGCAGGCCAGGGCCGAAGAGTTGAAGAAGCGCGTGGAGGATGGCGCGGAACTGGAAGCCATCGCCTCCGAGCTTTCTCTGGAAAAGCAGACCAAGCGCGGTCTGAAGCGCTCCGCCGACGACGCCGATTTCGGCCGCGAAGGTGCCGCCGAGATGTTCGACGTCGGTGAAGGCGGATCGGGCATCGTGGCCGCGCCCACCGGCGACGCGCAGATCCTGTTCAAGGTCGCGCAGGTGGTCGAGCCGGCCGGCGCGGATGCCAGCACGGTACCGGACGATGTGCGCAACTCGTTCGCGTCGGGCCTGTCCGGCGACCTGCTCGACCAGCTCGTGGCCCAGCTTCAGACCCAGTACCAGGTCGAGATCGATCAGGTCGCCATATCGCAGGCGCTGACCCGATGAGCGCATTGAAGCCTTTCATCGCCAGTGTCGCCGCAGGCAGGCCGCTGAGCTTCGAGGAGGCCCGCGAGGCGTTCGACATCATCATGTCGGGCGATGCCACGCCCGGCCAAATCGGCGGCTTCCTGATGGCGTTGCGCGTGCGCGGGGAAACGGTGAGCGAGATTTCCGGCGCGGTCGCCACCATGCGCGACAAGATGCTGCGCGTTTCGGCGCCCGCTGCTGCCATCGACATCGTGGGAACCGGCGGCGACGGCTCGCACAGCGTCAACATCTCCACCGCTTCCGCCTTCGTCACCGCCGCCTGCGGCGTGCCGGTCGCCAAGCATGGCAATCGCGGCCTGTCGTCCCTGACCGGCACGGCGGATGTCTTGACCAGGCTCGGCGTCAACATCGAGCTCGCGCCCGATGCGATCGGCCGCTGCGTCGAGCAGGCCGGCATCGGCTTCATGTTCGCCCCCTCCCACCATCCGGCCATGAAGCATGTCGGTCCGATCCGCGTGGAACTGGGAACCCGGACCATCTTCAACCTGCTCGGCCCGCTTACCAATCCCGCCGGCGTCGGACGCCAGCTTGTCGGCGTGTTCGCGCCGGAATGGGTCTTGCCGGTGGCCGAGGCTCTGAAAACCCTCGGCTCCGCCCATGTCTGGGTGGTGCATGGCGACGGCTATGACGAAATCACCGCCACCGGCGAAACGCATGTGGCGGAACTGGCAGGCGGCGAAATCCGCAGCTTTACCCTCACTCCGGAGGCGCTGGGCTTTGAACGCCACAGCAAGGAAGCGTTGCGAGGCGGCGATTCGGAGTTCAACGCGGCCGCCCTGCGCAAGGTGCTGTCCGGCGCGCCGGGCGCCTATCGCGATACGGTGCTGATGAATGCCGGCGCGGGCCTGGTCGTTGCCGATCAGGTGACGACACTGGCGGATGGCGTCGCCAAGGCCAGAGAGGCCATCGACAGCGGCCGCGCCATGGTGGTGCTTGACAGACTGGTCGAGGTTTCCAACGCTTAGCCATGTCCGATATTCTGCGTAAGATCGAAGCCTACAAACGCGATGAGATCGCCGCCGCGAAAGCGCGGGTTTCTCTGGACGAGCTCAAGGCGCGCGCCGCCGGACTGGAAAGGCCGCGCGGCTTTCTGGCCGCGCTGGAGGCCCGCAACCACGACGGCCAGTTTGCGCTGATCGCCGAGATCAAGAAGGCAAGTCCCTCGCGGGGGCTGATCCGGCCCGATTTCGACCCGCCCTCCCTCGCTCGCGCCTATGAGGCAGGCGGCGCAGCCTGCCTTTCCGTGCTGACCGATGCGCCGTCCTTCCAGGGCGCGCCGGAATATCTGACCGCGGCGCGCGATGCGGTATCGCTTCCGGCACTGCGCAAGGATTTCCTGTTCGACACCTATCAGGTGCATGAGGCGCGCGCCTGGGGCGCGGATGCCATCCTCGTCATCATGGCCAGCGTCGACGACGACATGGCGCGTGCGCTGGAGGAGACGGCCTTCTCCCTCGGCATGGACGCGCTGATCGAGGTGCATGACGAGGAAGAGATGGAGCGGGCCCTGCACCTCTCCTCCCGCCTCATCGGCATCAACAACCGCAATTTGCGTACCTTCGAGACGACGCTGGAAACCTGCGAGCGGCTGGCGTCCATGGTTCCGTCCGACCGGATGCTGGTCGGCGAAAGCGGCATCTTCACCAATGAGGACTGCAAGCGGCTGGCCGCGAGCGGCATCGGCACGTTCCTGGTGGGCGAAAGCCTGATGCGGCATGAGGACGTCGCCACGGCAACGCGTGTCCTGCTCGGTCTCGACGCCGAGGAGGCATTGACGACGTGAGCGACACCCCATCTGCGGCGGGGTCCCGCCTCACCCATATCGGGGCTTCGGGCGAAGCCCATATGGTCGACGTCGGGGAGAAGGCCGAAACCGTGCGCACCGCCGTCGCCGAAGGCAGCGTGCGCATGCAGCCCGCCACGCTTGCCATGATCCTCGAAGGCAATGCCAGGAAGGGCGACGTGCTGGGCACGGCCCGCATCGCAGGCATCATGGCCGCCAAGAAGGCGCATGAACTCATTCCGCTCTGCCATCCGCTGCTTCTGACCAAGGTGTCCGTGGACATCGAGGCGGATCCTGACCTGCCCGGTCTGCGGGTGCAGGCTCTGGCGCGCGTGACCGGCAAGACCGGCGTCGAAATGGAAGCGTTGACAGCGGCTTCCGTCGCCTGCCTCACCATCTACGACATGGCCAAGGCCGTGGATCGTGCCATGGTGATTTCCGAGATAAGGCTGGTTTCCAAGACGGGCGGGAAATCAGGCGACTATCAGTCAGGTGCATGACATGACGCTGGTTCCGCTGGAGACGGCGCTGGAGCGTCTTCTGGAGGACGCCCGCCCCCTGTCGGCCAGCGAAAGCGTGGCGCTGCACGAGGCTTACGGCCGGGTGCTGGCCGAACCGGTGGCGGCGCTGCGCACGCAGCCGCCTTTCGACGCCTCCGCCATGGATGGTTATGCCGTCCGGGGAGCAGACGCCGGCGTGGCCGGAAACCGGCTTTCGGTGATCGGCGAAGTCGCGGCCGGCGGCACCTTCCCCGGCACGGTCGGGGCCGGCGAATGCGTGCGCATCTTCACCGGAGCGCCCCTGCCTGCCGGTGCCGATACGGTCGTGATCCAGGAGGACGTGACCGTCGTCTCGCCCGGCATGGTCGAATTGCGCGAACCAACGAGAGCCGGCCGCAATGTCCGGGGCGCCGGGCTCGATTTCGTGGAAGGCGACCTGCTGATCGACAAGGGCCAGTTGCTTGGACCCAGTTCCCTGTCGCTCGCGGCTTCCGCCAATCATCCGCGCCTATGCGTGGTGAAGCGGCCGCTGGTCGCGATCATCGCTACGGGAGATGAATTGCGCGCACCCGGCAGCACGCTCGGACCCGGCCAGATCATTTCTTCCAACGCCTATGGTGTCGCCGCCCTAGCGCGCGCCGCAGGTGCCGAGGTGCTCGATCTCGGCATCGCGCCCGACAGCAGGGATGCAATCGCCGCGCTGGTGAAGAAGGCCGTTGCCGCCGGTGCCGACGTCATCGTCACGCTCGGCGGCGCATCGGTGGGCGATCACGACCTCGTCCACGAGGTGCTGACCGGCGAGGGCATGACGCTCGACTTCTGGAAGATCGCCATGCGCCCCGGAAAGCCACTGATGTTCGGCCGGATGGGCGACATCAGGTGCATCGGCCTGCCCGGAAATCCCGTCGCCAGCCTCGTATGCTCGCAGCTCTTCCTGAAACCCCTGCTTGCCCGCCTCGGCGGAAGGCCGTTCCGGCAGGACATGCGTACGGCCCGGCTCGGTGCCAGAATGCCCGCCAACGACCGCCGCCAGGACTATGTTCGCGCCCGCATCGACGAGTTGGACGGCGAACTCGTCGCCACGCCCTTCGACCTGCAGGACTCGTCCATGCTGCGCGTACTGGCCGCCTCGGGCGGCCTCATCGTGCGCGCGCCCTTCGCCCCCGCATCGGACGCCGGCGAGGCCTGCCAGGTGCTGATGCTCGGCTGACCCGCAAGCGATCGCAGCGGGGCGAGGGTTTATAAACCCTGAATCCATTCACTAAACTTTAAACGGTTGCGGAACACAAATGGAACAGATAGTGTTTGTTCCGGGTTTGTTTTCCGATTCTGGATTCGCCGCTGCCGGGGGAGCCGATGCTGACGCGCAAGCAACATGAACTGCTTCTCTTCATTCATGAGAGAATGAAGGAAAGTGGCATTCCGCCTTCATTCGACGAAATGAAGGACGCGCTCGATCTTGCCTCCAAGTCGGGCATCCATCGGCTCATCACCGCGTTGGAAGAGCGCGGTTTCATCCGCCGCCTGCCCAATCGTGCGCGAGCGCTTGAAGTGTTGCGCCTGCCCGATTCCATCGCGCCGGGTCTCCACACGGCAAGGAAGTTTTCGCCCAGCGTCATCCAGGGCAGCCTGGGGCAACCGCCGAAGGACGTGCGCCGGCCACAGTTGGCCAGCAATGACGACGATGCCGGGGCGGCGGTCTCCATTCCGGTCATGGGGCGGATCGCCGCCGGTGTGCCGATCGACGCCATCCAGCACAAGACGCACTCCATCTCCGTTCCGCCGGAAATGCTCTCCGGCGGCGAGCATTACGCGCTGGAGGTCAAGGGCGACTCGATGATCGAGGCCGGCATATTCGACGGCGATACCGTCATCATCCGTAACGGCAACACGGCGACGCCCGGCGACATAGTGGTGGCGCTGGTGGATGACGAAGAAGCCACCTTGAAGCGCTTCCGCCGCAAGGGTGCATCGATCGCGCTGGAGGCCGCCAATCCGGCCTATGAAACCCGGATTTTCGGGCCGGACCGGGTGAAGGTGCAGGGCAGACTGGTCGGGCTCATCCGCCGTTACTGAACAAGGTCACAGCAACCAAACGACGGGCGAATGCTGAGAACTTGCGCCTCGCCTTAAGGGGAAGCGGGACCGCCTTCCGGATTGTTCTGGTGATGAAGTGTCGGATGATGATGCATTCGATGACGATCCATGGACTATTGGAAAAACATTTTCTAACAATTAGATAGATGCTTTTTCTAACGAGCGATTGAGGCGAAATCCGATTGCCGGCAACCAGTTGGAGAGGTGCCGGTCTTCCTGTGCGCAAGCACCAACCGGACCAGGGCCGGCTCCATAGGCGTTATCGCCGAGGTATTGGCGGCTTGAAGCCGGTCTATCCCAGGAGGCTATTCCGCCGGTTCTTCGGAGAACGCTTCTCCCCCGATGTCTTCCGCCATGCCGGCAGGTTTATCCGCGACGTTGCCAAGCTCCTCTTCCGCAACGGCGGTTGCTTTGGTGCCGGATGCTTTCCGCTCGTAGGGCGGCAGGCCCCTCGCCTCCCGTGAGTACCGGCGCTGGTCGTGCCAGGGACGGTAGCTGCCTTCGATGGCAAAGCGCACTTCGGCCGGCCGCCCGCTAAGCTCGGGGTCGCTCGTCACGAAAAGCACTTCGGCGCTGCCCTTTTGGGCCAACTGGCGGCGCGTGACGACGGCTACCCGCCTGTCGCGGCACGGATTTCGTGCCGTGGCATCCTCGATCACGATGAGACTTGCATGAGCGCATGCCCGGCGCGCCGTATCCATATCCGGGGCCTGTACGACCAGCGCGCCTGACGGATGACGTGCCAGACACAGCTTTTCGGCACATGCGAAGCCCTCCTCTTTCCCCGAACGGTCGGTACTCGCAGTGATTTCCCCAAGAAGGGCGCCTATATCCTTGTCCTTCAGTTGCCTCGGCCGAAACACAGTCTCGGCGTCCAGCGCCCGTCTCCAATTGTCGATGGTAAAGGCGTTCGGTCGCGGCCGGTTGGCCGCGATCCGGTCGCTTCCCATGGCGACGGCAACCAGCCTCGCATCCTCCGAAATCAGCACGTCGGGTGCGCGCGCCCCACCCAATGTCGCCAGGCTCGCCACAGCGAAAGGCAACGCGGCCAGCCGCAGCCAGGTGGTGGTCATGGTCGCAATCACCAGCGCGACCGTCGCCAGTGCCACGGACCCGGCGGATATCAGCCCGACCGCATCGATCGGCGACATGTCGGCGATCCGCTCGGACAGGACGATCACCACGGTCAATCCCTTGCCCATCACCTGCAGCAGCGGGCCGTCCAGGCCGAAAGGCATGGCGAGCGAGGCAAACACCGCAAAAGGCATGACGATGATCGAAACGATCGGCATGACCGCGAGATTGGCCACGAGGCTGAGCGGTGCGACGCGCTGGAAATGCCACGCCGCATAAAGCGTCGTCGCCGCGCCCGCCACCACCGAGGTCGCGGCCAGCCCCACCATCATGACCGCGAAGCGATGCGCCAGCGCACCCGGGAGCGAGCGTTTGGGCGGCATGCCGGACGAAAGCCGGCTGGCGCGGTAATCCGACCACGCCGCATAGGCGCCCACCAGCGCCGCCGTCGCCGCAAACGACATTTGGAAACTGGGGCCCACCACCTCATGCGGCGTGACGAGAATGACGACGATTGCCGAAATGGCGAGATTGCGCATGGTGAGCGCGCTTCGGTCGAACAACAGCGCCACCAGCATCACCGCCAGCATGATGAAGGAACGCACCGCCGCAACGACCATGCCGGAAATCAGCAGATAGGCGACAATGGCGAACAGGGCCGCCAGCGCGGCATATTTCTTGACCGGATGGCGCGAGGCGAAATCCGGAAACAGCGCGAACAGGCCACGCATCAACCCCATCACCGTGCCGGCCACCAGCGCCATGTGCAGGCCGGATATGGAAATGATGTGATAGATGCCGGTCTTGCGCATCGCCTCGTTGATTTCTTCGGGGATGCCGGCGCGCACGCCAACGATCAGGGCCGCCGCGATTTCGCCCTCTGGCCCGCCGATGCTGTGCCTGATCCGGTCGGCGATCGATTGCCGCGCCTGCTCGATGGCCGCGCCGATACGCGCACCGGTCGAAGCCGGGCCGGCGGCAGCCGACAGTTCAGGCCCCGACAGGAAAAAGCCGCTGGCGCCGATGCCGCCGAAATAGCTGGCAAAGGAGGTGTCATAGCTGTCGGGCCGAATTGGGCCGCTGGGCGGCAAAAGCCGCACAAGCCCCGTCACTTCGGAGCCGGGGCCAATGTCCGCCGGCAGCTTGCGGGCGGAAGTGCGCACGCGTTGCGGCTGATAGCGCAGTTTCGGGCGCTCGGTGGAGAGGACATCGATGGTAAGCCGCTTGCAGCCGCTGGCCATGTCCTCCACGGTCACGACCCGCCCCGTCAGCCGCACGGTAATGTCCGTGCCCAGCATGCGCGTTCCCATGCGCCAGGTTTCCAGCTTCGAAACAGCCAGCCCGGCAAGGCACAGCAGCAGCGCCAGCAGGCACAGGTGAAGCAGGTAGCGTCGCCGTGCAGCCCAGGCGAGTGCCCCCAGAACAGCAATGATGCCAAGCAGCGGCGTCCAGTCCGGCTCGAAGGCCAGCGAAAAATAGGCAAGCACGCCGATGGAAAGAAAAACCGGCACGAGAAGGAAGCAGGCGCCCCGCTCCTGCTCCAGCACCAAGGCCTGGATCGCAGCCTGCCAGAGCCCGCGCGCCGAAAAGCCATGGAGCAGCGGCTTCGCAACTTGCGGCACCGGCGTGCTTGCCGATGCTGGGTCATCACAATAAGCCGGCGTGGAATAGCTTGAGGGTTCCGGCGCCTGTGGAGCCGGTGCCAGGGCCATGTTCTGCAAGACAAAAAGATTGCGCTCACTGACATCGAGCGGCGCGTTTGCCGCGTCTTTGCCGCCCGCCGACGATAAAGTCACCGGCTCTCCCCTTGCACCCCTGACCTCCTATGGTACATGAACGCGCAAACTGCGAAAGCCCGCCGGGCGGCTTTCGCCACCGCGCGAGAAATGAATGTCTGAGAAGGTCGTCACCCGCTTCGCTCCCTCGCCCACGGGTTTCCTGCATATCGGCGGCGCACGCACCGCGTTGTTCAACTGGCTCTATGCCAAACACGCCGGCGGCACGATGCTGCTGCGCATCGAGGACACCGACCGGGAGCGCTCCACCGAAGCTGCCACCGCGGCCATCCTCGAGGGGCTGACCTGGCTCGGCCTCACCTGGGAGGGCGAGCCCGTTTCGCAATACCAGCGCGCTGCCCGCCACCGCGAGGTGGCCGAGGAACTGGTGCGCCTGGGCAAGGCCTACTATTGCTATGCCACCCCGGCGGAACTGGAGGCGATGCGCGAGAAGGCCCGCGCCGAGGGCCGCCCACCCCGCTATGACGGCCGCTGGCGCGACCGCGATCCGTCCGAGGCGCCCGCAGGTGCCAAGGGGGCGATCCGCATCAAGGCGCCCATCGACGGCGAAACCGTGGTGCATGACCTCGTGCAGGGCGAGGTGCGCTTTCCGAACAAGGATCTCGACGATTTCATCATCCTGCGCTCCGATGGCAACCCCACCTACATGCATGCCGTGGTGGTGGACGACCACGACATGGAGGTGACCCATATCATCCGTGGCGACGACCATCTGACCAATGCGGCGCGCCAGACCGTCATCTATGACGCCATGGGCTGGCAGGTGCCGAAAATGGCGCATATACCGCTGATCCACGGCGCGGACGGCGCGAAACTGTCCAAGCGCCATGGCGCGCTGGGCGTCGAGGCCTATCGGGCCATGGGCTATCTGCCCGAGGCGCTGCTGAACTATCTTGCCCGCCTCGGCTGGAGCCATGGCGACGACGAGGTGATGTCCATCGAGCAGATGATCTCCTGGTTTGACATCAAGGACGTCAACAAGGGTGCGGCGCGCTTCGATTTCGCCAAGCTGGAGGCGCTGAACGGCGTGCACATGCGCGCCATGGATGACGCCAGGCTGACCGACGCCTTGCTGGCCACCCTGCCCTATCTGCCCGAAGGCGAGCAGCTGGCGTCCCGCTTCGACGAACCGGCCAGAGACCGGCTGGTGAAGGCCATGCCGGGCTTGAAGGAACGCGCCAAGACGCTGGTCGAACTGGCTGACAACACCTATTACCTGACGGCAAGCCGCCCCCTTCAGCTCGATGAGAAGGCGGTCGCCATATTGGACGCCGACGCCAGGGCTGTGCTCAAGGCGGTTGCGGAACGATTCCAGGGCCTTGGCGAGTGGAATGCCCAGTCGACCGAGGCGGCGGTTCGCGACTATGCGCAAACTTCTGGATTGAAGCTCGGCAAGATCGCGCAACCGCTGCGGGCCGCCCTGACCGGCCGCAGCACCTCGCCCGGCGTGTTCGACGTGCTCGAGGTGCTCGGACGTGGAGAGAGTCTCGCGCGCATCCAGGATCAAATCGATTAGGGTTCGCAACGACGAAAAAATGGCATTGAAAGGCTTGTTTTGCGGTGCAACATTAGCGCGCGGGCCGACCGGCCCGGCACCTTATAAAGGCTGCATTTTCGAACATTCCCGTGCTGTTGGATTTTGCATCGCAAGATGATTTTTTGCCGCTTGGGCATGAGACTTGACAAGGAGTTTGCAATGACCGGATCGACTGCGAAACTGGAACTTGGCGGCAAAACTCACGAGCTCAATGTGCGAAGTGGGACGATCGGGCCGGATGTCATCGACATAGGTGCGCTCTACTCCACCACCGGCGCCTTCACCTACGATCCCGGCTTCACCTCCACGGCAAGCTGCGAATCGCAGATCACCTTCATCGACGGTGACGCCGGTATCCTTCTGCATCGCGGCTACCCCATCGACCAGCTCGCCGAGCACGGCGATTTCCTCGAAGTCTGCTACCTGCTGCTTTACGGGGATCTGCCGACCAAGGCGCAGAAGGAGGATTTCGACTACCGCATCACGCGCCACACCATGGTGCATGAGCAGATGACGAAGTTCTTCACCGGCTTCCGCCGCGACGCTCACCCGATGGCGGTGATGTGCGGCGTGGTCGGCGCGCTGTCAGCCTTCTACCACGACTCCACCGACATTTCCGACCCGCACCAGCGCATGGTGGCTTCCATGCGCCTGATCGCCAAGATGCCGACCATCGCGGCCATGGCCTACAAGTACCATATCGGCCAGCCGTTCATGTATCCGAAGAACGACCTGAACTTCGCGGCCAACTTCCTGCACATGTGCTTTGCCGTGCCGTGCGAGGAGTACAAGATCAATCCGGTGCTGGCCCGCGCCATGGAGCGCATCTTCATCCTGCACGCCGATCACGAGCAGAATGCCTCGACCTCGACCGTGCGCCTGGCCGGCTCCTCCGGCGCCAACCCCTTCGCCTGCATCGCCGCCGGCATCGCCTGCCTGTGGGGTCCGGCCCATGGCGGCGCCAACGAAGCCGCGCTCAACATGCTGGCCGAGATCGGCCATGTCGATCACATCCCCGAATTCATCAACCGCGCTAAGGACAAGAACGACCCGTTCCGCCTGATGGGCTTCGGCCATCGCGTCTACAAGAATTATGATCCGCGCGCCAAGATCATGCAGAAGACCGCGCATGAGGTGCTCGGTGAGCTCGGCATCAAGGACGATCCGCTGCTCGACATCGCCATGGAGCTGGAAAAGATCGCCCTCACCGACGAGTATTTCATCGAGAAGAAGCTCTATCCGAACGTCGATTTCTATTCCGGCATCACGCTCAAGGCGCTGGGCTTCCCCACCACCATGTTCACCGTGCTGTTCGCCGTGGCCCGCACCGTCGGCTGGATCGCCCAGTGGAAGGAAATGATCGAGGACCCGCGCCAGAAGATCGGCCGCCCGCGCCAGCTCTACACCGGCGCCACCGAACGGGACTACGTGCCGATCGCCAAGCGCTGATATCGGCACTCCTTGAAAAAAGGCCGCGGAAAAATCCCGCGGCCTTTTTTCGTGTCGTTGCGGACAGGTTGCTGGACCAGCGCCGTCAAATCGCGCTGGCGCGCTTGACCAGTTCGAGGACGGCATTTGCGGCAATCGCTCCCGCCGGCCGCTCGGTCACCATTCGCCGGCGAACCTCGGCAAAACCGTCCTTCTGCCAGGTCCGCATGCCGCCTTCCATAAAGAGGGCCTCGACCTGCCGCGCCAGCAATTGCGGCCGCACGAAACGGTCGTAGAATTCGGGCACGATGGCCCGGTCGGCAATCAGGTTCGGCAGCGAGGCCGACCAGATCTTGAGCAGCAGCGGTGCGACCGGCTTGATGATCGGATCCAGTTTGTAGCACGACACCATCGGCACGCCGGACAAGGCCAGTTCCAGCGAAACGGTGCCGGACGCGATCAGCGCCGCATCCGCTTCCGCGAAGGCCCGCCACTTGGCCTCGGGGTCGGCGGTAATCTCTGGCTTGAACTGCCAACCGGCAACCGTCTTTTCCACCATGGCGGCCACATGCGGCACGGTTGGCAGAAGCAGGCGCAGGCTGTGCCCCCGTTTGCGCAGTTCCGTTACGGTTTCGCCGAACGGCTCCAGCAGCCGGCCGACTTCCCCGCGACGTGAACCGGGAAGCAGAAGAAGCGTCTTGGTGCGATCCGGCGACAGGTCGCGCGGCCCATCCTGTCCGGCAGCCGCCCTGGCCACGCCGGGGTCCTGCGTCAACCTGTGGCCGACATAGGTGCCCGGCGGACCGCCGAGGCGGCCCAGTTCCTCCACTTCGAACGGCAGAATGCACAAGATGCGGTCGACATAGGGCCGCATCGCCGCCGCCCGCCCTTGCCGCCATGCCCACACGCTCGGGCAGACATAGTGGACGATCGGGATGGACGGCGCCGCCGCGCGGACCTTCTTCGCCACGCGCAGCGAGAAATCGGGGCTGTCGATGGTGATCAGGCAATCCGGCCCCGAGCCGGCAATCGCCGCCGCCGTCTGGCCGATACGGCGGATCAGGCGCGGCAGGTCGCGCACGATGGCACTGATGCCCATCAGCGCCACCTCGCCCGCATTGAACAGCGACTTCAAGCCCAGGCTTTCGAGATGGCGTCCACCGACGCCGATCAGCTCGACCTTGCGTCCCGTCGCCTGTTCGAGGGCACGGACCAGATCGGCGCCAAGCAGATCGCCCGATTCCTCGCCGGCAACAATGGCGATGCGCAGCGGGCGTTCCACCTTCATGCCGCGCCTCCTCGGGCGGCAGGGCCTTTCGGCGGCAGGCCAATGACGAAGAGGCCGAGCGCATCGGCGTGCGCGATCATTTCCGGCCCGTCCAGCACCAGCGAGTGCCCGGCCTCGACTGCGATCCCGGCGAGGCCGGCCGCATGCGCTCCCTCCACCGTACGCGGGCCAATGGACGGCAGGTCGGTACGCGCCTCCTGTCCGGGCTTGGCGCATTTGACCAACACGCCGCGCTGCTTCCCCGCAAGGCGGCCGTGGCCGCGCAGGTCCCTGACCCGCTCCAGCATGGCGTCGGTGCCTTCTATGCCTTCGAGCGCAATGGCACGGCCGCCGATCGCCACCGCGCCCTGCCCGATATCGAGCGCTCCGATGGTCTCGGCCGCCACGCGCGCGGCCTCAAGGTCACGCCAATCCTGGGCGGTGGGAGCAACCTTGCCGAACTGCCCCTCTACCGCCACCAGATCGGGCACGATCTGGTGCGCGCCGACCACCTTGAAGCCGCTGCCTTCCAGCCATTCGACGACGAACCGCAACAGCCCGTCGTCACCCTTGGCCATCGCCCGGATCAGCGCCGGAACAAAGCGCAGCAGGCCAAGGCCCGGCCGCATCGCGGCGATGCGCGGGCGGCGCTTGATCTCGCCCGCCATCACCACATGGGTGATACCGTGGCGGCGCAAGCGCGCGACGAGCGACGGGGCCTGTTCCAGTGCGATGATTTCGTGGTCGTAACGCTCGAGGCCGGCTTGCGGATCGGGCTCACCCTCGACCATGAGGACGAAAGGCCGTTTTCCATGCCGCTCCAGTTCCTCCGCGATGGCGCCCGGCAGATTGCCGCCCCCGGCAATGATGCCAATCCTGCTGTCAGGACCGTAGGCAGGCGCCCGGGATAGGCTCTCAGTCCTCGTCATCGCTGTCATCGCCGCCACCGCTCCTCAACGGCGGCACCGTATAGTGGCGCTTGCCCCGGCTGTCGATGAAATCGATGATCTTGAGAGCGGTCGGCGAACCGCCGAATTCGGCCTTGGCGGTTTCGATGTTCTCCGCAACCGGCCGGCTGGGATCGAACAGCGTGCGGTAGCAATGGCGCAGCAGATGGATTTCCGAGCGCGGCAGTCCGGAACGCTTGAGACCGACGATGTTGAGACCGCGCAGCTTGGCACGGTTGCCCACGGCAATGGCGAAGGGAATGACATCGCCCACCACGGCCGAGCAGCCGCCGATGAAGGCGTTGTTGCCGATGCGCACGAACTGATGCACGGCCGTCAGGCCGCCAATATTGACGTTGTCGCCGATCTCGCAATGGCCGCCCAGGGTCGCACCGTTGGCGAAAGTGACATTGCTGCCGACCACGCAATCATGGGCGATATGAGCGTAGGCGAGGAAATTACCGTTCTCGCCAACGATGGTCTCGCCACGGCTGGTGTCGGTGCCGGTGTGCATCGTCACGCCTTCACGGATCGTGCAGTTGGCGCCGATGATGAGCGTGGTGCGCCCGCCCTTGTGCTTGGCGTTCTGCGGCGGAGCGCCCAGCGTCGCCATGGGAAACACCTTGCTGCCCGCACCGATGGTGGTGGCGCCGAGCACGGACACATGGCCGACAAGCTCGACATTGTCCCCGATCGTCGCATCCGCGCTGACATGGCAGAATGGGCCGATGCGCACGCCCTCGCCGATCCGGGCACCGCTCTCGACGACGGCGGACGGATGTATGATCGTCTGGTTTTCCATTGGACCTCGTCAGTCGTTCTCGACCATCATCGCCGAGACTTCGGCTTCGGCGACCTTTGCGCCGTCCACGAGACCTTCGCAAGCGAATTTCAGGATATTGCCGCGTTTCTTGATCTTGCGCACATGAATGCGAAGCTGATCCCCCGGCACCACCGGCTTGCGGAACTTGGCGTTGTCGATGGTCATGAAATAGACCAGCGACGGCTTGTCGGCATTGGCAAGGCGAATGCAGATGGCACCGGCCGTCTGTGCCATGGCCTCGATGATGAGCACGCCCGGCATCACCGGCTGGCCGGGGAAATGGCCGAGGAAATGCGGCTCGTTGATGGTGACGTTCTTGACGCCGACAGCGGAATCGTCGCCGTCGATCTCGACGATGCGGTCGATCATCAGGAATGGATAGCGATGCGGCAGAAGCTTGAGCAGTTCCTGGATATCGACCGCTTCAAGCACGGTACCGGCAACGTCAGCCATTCTTATCCCCCTTCGAAGACTTGGTGAATGCACGGATGGCCGAAAGCTCGCGGAAGAAGTCGCGCATCGGCTGCGCCGGCATGCCCGCCCAGCGCTCGCCGGCGGGAATGTCGTACATCAGGCCCGAGGAGGCCGCCACCTGCACCCGGTCGCCCACCGTGATGTGGTCGGCGATGCCGACCCGCCCGCCCAGCATGACGAAGTCGCCTAGCGTGACCGAGCCCGAAATGCCGCATTGGCCGGCAATCACGCAGCCGCGTCCGATGCGCACATTGTGTGCGATCTGCACGAGATTATCGATCTTGGTGCCCTCGCCGATGATGGTGTCGGCCATGGCGCCGCGATCGACGGTGGTGTTGGAACCGATCTCGACATCGTCCTGGATGATGACACGGCCGATCTGCGGCATGCGCTCCGGGCCCTTGGCACCCGAAACGAAGCCGAACCCATCCTGGCCGACGCGCGCACCGCCATGGATGATGACGCGATTGCCGATCAGGGCATATTGGACGGCGACATTCGGCCCGATATAGCTGTCGCGGCCGATGCGGCACGAGGCACCGATCACCGCATTGGGCGCGACGACCGTGCCCGAGCCGATGGCAACGTCCGGGCCGACGACCGCGCCAGCCTCGATGATGGCGCCCGGCTCGATGGCGGCGGTCGGATCGATATGAGCCTGAGGAGAAATGCCGCGCTCGGAGGTCGATGGCGCCGGCGTCGCAGCCGCCGGAAACATCATCCGGCCGACGAAGGCGAACGCCTGCTGGGCGCGCGGATTGACCAGCACGGCCACGCCGGTGGGCGCCTTGTCGGCAAGCTCTATCGGGCAAAGCACGGCTGCGGCGCGCAGGTCAGCCATCAGCGACGCATGGCGCTTGCCTTCCACGAAGACCAACGCATTGTCACCGCCTTCGATGGCGGAAGCTATGGTTTCGATGACCGTATCGGCATAGGCCGGATTTGCCAGCGTGGATCCGGTCAAGGTGGCGACCTCACCCGCCGTATAGCGGCGTGACGGCACGAAAAACACCGGATCGGTCATTCCAGAGCACTATCCCGCTGGCGCGGACAGTCCGTTCCGGGCGCGATCGCCCGGAACCGCCGTCACCCGCTGTTTTAGAACCGCGTCGACATGCCGAAATTGAATTCCTGCACGTCGTCGGAGGATTCCTTGGCGACCGGAACCGCGTAGTCGATACGAAGCGGACCGAAGGGCGATGCCCACATCAGGCCGACGCCAACCGACGCCCGCCACTTCATGTCCGTTGAATCAGTGGCATACGTGGTTTTGTTGCCATAAAGCGTGGCTGCATCCGCGAACACCGCACCACGCAGGCCGAAGCTCTCCGGAATGACCGGCAGCGGGAACTGCGCTTCGGCAGAAGCGTGGAAATAGGTCGTTCCACCCAGATGGTCGTCCGTCCTATCATCATACGGGCCGATGCCGTTGTAATCGAAGCCACGAATAATGCGATCGTTGCTCTTGAAATGGTCGAACACACGCAGTTCGCGATCACCATAGCTCTGCACATGACCGGCACCGGCGGTCACGAGGCCGACGATATCCATCTCTTCCGACAGCGTCTGATAGACAGTCCCGCGAGCCGTGAACTTCACAAACTTGGCATCGCCGCCGGCACCGGCAACTTCTGTGCCGAAATTGGCATAGATGCCGTAGTGCGGGTTCTTCATATCATCGATCGTGTTGTACACCAGATTGGCACTAACCGATGACTTGACCCAGGTTCCATCCGCAACGGCTTCATGGATTGCCTGAGACAAGGGGCCGCAATTGGGAAGATCATAGCTGCCATCGGCCAGCGTGCAGCGATCACGATAATCGTACTTCTCTTCCGAGTAGTTGTAGGCGAGCTGCGTCGTGATGTTGTCGGTGATCGGCAGGCCGAAGCGCACCGTCGCGCCGGTGACCTCGCTCTCATACTTCTTGTATTCGCGCGTCGACTTGTAGATGTCGAAGCCGGCTGCGATACGGCGGCCGAGGAAATATGGCTCGGTGAACGACACCATGAAGTCGCGCGAATCCTTGCCGCCGCCGGCCGACAGGCGGATGTACTGGCCACGGCCGAGGAAGTTGCGCTCGGTGACCGAGCCCTGCACCGAAGCGCCGGGGGTGTCGCCGCCGGTCGAGTAACCGGCGCCGATCGAAAACTCGCCGGTCGACTTCTCGACGACGTCGACCACCAGCACGACCTGATCCGGTTCCGATCCCGGCGCGGTCGAAATCTCGACGCGCTCAAAGTAATCAAGGGCTTCGATGCGCTTCTTCGCGCGCTGCACCAAAACCTGATTGAAGGCATCGCCCTCGCTCAGGTCGAACTCGCGACGGATGACATAGTCGCGGGTGCGGCTGTTGCCGCGGATATCGATGCGCTCGATATAGGCCTTGGCGCCCTGATCGATGGTATAGACCACCGAGATGGTGCGGTTCTCGAAATTGCGGTCGCCGCGCGGGGTGACCTGCGCGAAGGCATAGCCGCGCTCGGCAACGCGCTCGGTCAGCGCGATCAGCGTGTCCTCGACGGCCTTGGCGCTGTAGACCGAGCCCGAGCGGGTCTGCACCTGCGACTGCAGCGAATTGGCGTCGATCTCCGGGATCGAGCTGTCGACGCTGACATCGCCGAAGGTGTAACGCTGGCCTTCATCGACCGTAATGGTCACCGTATACTGGTTGGAAGCCTCGTCCAGCTCGCCGAACGACGACACCACCTGGAAGTCGGCATAACCGCGATTGTAATAGAAGCGGCGCAGCAGCTCCTCGTCCGCGCGCAGCTTGTCCTCGCTGTAAACGTCGTCGCGCAGCATGAATGACAGGAAGTTCGAGCGCTTGGTGTTGATGACGTCGGCCAGACGACGGCTGCTGAATGCCTGGTTGCCGACGAAATTGACGGCGGCGATCTTGGTGCGGCCGCCTTCGTTGACGTTGAAGACGACGTTCACGCGGTTGTCGCCCAGATCCATGATCTGGCTGGTGACGTTGGCATCCTCACGACCGACGCGCCGGTACGCATCCTTGATCGCCTCGATGTCGGCATCCACCGCCGCCTGCGAATAGGGGCTGCGCGGCTTCAGCTGGACGGCAGCCGAGAGCTGGGCGTCCTTGACCTTCTTGTTGCCCTGGAAGATCACCTGGTTGACGATCTGGTGCTCGGAAACCGTGACGACCAGCGAAGAACCAACCTGGTTGATGCGCACGTCGGAGAACATGCCGGTTCCGAACAGGGTCTTCACCGCCTCGTCGACATCGGCGCTGGAGAAGGTGCGGCCGGGCTTGATCGCGATCTGGTTGCGAATCGTGTCGGCATCGACGCGCGAGTTTCCGCGCACCTCGATCCGGTTGACCACGGCAGCCTCAGCGGCGGAAACAGACATCAACTGTACGGTGAACGCGCCTGGAACAACCAGCGCGGCGGACAAAGCCGCCGCGGAAGCGGCGCTCAAAAACTTGGATGCTGCCTTCATCGGGCTATATTACCTTCTCGTATTCCACGGCGAGAAACCGGACGCGCGGTCGAATTTCCATACCGTATTAACCGGATTTTCCCTACACGCAAGGCTTCTGGTTAATTAGTGTTTACTTGGCTCGCCAGCGTTGCTTTCGCGTCACGCATATCCCCAGCCATGGTAAATGGCTTCTCAACGCCCCACCCCCGTGACCAGAATTTGTTCATGATTTCAACAGCCGAACAGGTCGTTCCAGAACACGAAGCCCATGAAGCCGAGGACCAGTAGCATTCCCACCCGGTAGACGGCCTCCATCATGCGCTCCGAAACCGGACGCCGCATGACCACCTCCATGGCGTAGAACAGCAGGTGACCGCCGTCCAGCGGCGGAATCGGCAGGAGATTCAATATGCCGATGCCGACAGACAGCAGCGCGACCAACTGCACCAGCCAGTCGAAGCCAAGCCTGGCGGCCTGTGCCGACATGCCGGCGATCTTCACCGGCCCGCCGAGCTGGCACTTGTCCTCCCGCCCGACCGCGAATCGCTTCATGAACTGGCCGGTCCGCTCGATGATATGGCCGGTTTCGCGCACGGCGGCGCCGAGCGCCTCCGGCGGGGTGTAGGTGATCAGGCGCGGCTGGCCGAGTTCCTGGTTGTTCACCACGCCGATGACGGCGACCTTGATCTTGTTGCCGAGCGCATCTTCCTGCTCCATCAGCTGCGGGGTCGCCGTGAGGCTCACTTCGCGCCCATCCCGCAGCATGACGAAGGTCAGCGCATCGCCGGCCCGGCCGGAGACCAGCCGCTGCACATCGGCAAAGGTTTCCACCCGTTCGCCATTGACGCTGACGAATCGATCTCCCGGCATGATCCCGGCGGCTTGGGCCGGGCTGCCGGCATTGACCGTGGCCACCATCGGCTCGGCCACATAGCGGCCGTAGATGGAAAACATCACCGCGAACACGGCGATGGTAAGCAGGAAATTGAACAGCGGCCCGGCAAAGACCGTCGCCGCGCGCTTCCATACGGACTGCGTGTGGAAGGCGATGCGGCGCTGGGCCTCGTTGAGGCCGTCGTCGGCGTCCGTCGGGCTCGACGTGACGCTCATGTCCCCGACGAACTTCACATAGCCGCCGAGCGGAATGGCGCACAGTTTCCAGCGCGTGCCGCGCCGGTCGTTGAAGCCGAGCAATTCGGGCCCGAAACCGATGGAGAAGGCCTGCACGCCGATGCCGCAGGCCCGCCCGACCAGATAGTGCCCCATCTCATGCACGAACACGACGACGGTCAGCACGAACAGGAACGGCACCACGGTGCCGATGAGGAAGCCTTCGGTGCTGAACAGCGCCTGGAAAAGTTCGTTCAAATCAAGCCCTCGATTCGCCCGGCCACGCCCTGCTGGCGAGGACGCTGGTTGCGACTGACGCGCCAAACCCGGCAAATCCGTGACGGAATGTCATCGGCTCCAACGCTCATCCCCCGAACAGGCCAAGTGCCGGCGTGTCGGGCGTGGCAGCCAGGCTGCCGATGAGGTAAAGCGCGAGCGCTGCCACGACAAGACCGTCGACACGGTCCATGACGCCGCCATGGCCGGGAATGAGCTGGCTGGAATCCTTGGCGCCGTGCCGGCGCTTCACCCAGGATTCGAACAGGTCGCCGATCTGGGAGACGATGGACAGCAGCAGCGCGGCAAACCCGAGCAAAAGCACGTTGCCCGCACCGGCAAGAACCGCCACCACGATGCCGGCCACGACACCGGCCACGGTGCCGCCGATAGCGCCGCTCCAGGTTTTTCCGGGGGAGATGGCCGGCGCAAGCTTCGGCCCCCCGACCGCACGGCCGACGAAATAGGCGAGCGTATCCGTGGCCCAGACGACGGCGAACAGGAACAGGATGGCCAGCAGCCCGGCCTGGTCGGCGCCGCGCAAATAGGCCAGCGCGAAGCCGGAAAGCGACGCGTAAGCCAGGCCGGCCGCGTCCCACTGCCCCAGGCCACGCACAAAGCTGATCCCGGCGACGATGGCGGTGCCCGCGAGTGTCAAAAGGAGAAAATTCATGGCCGGCACGCCAAAGGCAAGTGCCACCAGAAGAACCGCCATGAATGCTTCAGGCACGAGCTCGATACGCCGGACAGAGGCGTGCCGCGCCATGCGCGTCCATTCATAGAACACGGCGCCGGCGATAAGCACGGCAAGCAGCCGAAACGGCACGCCGCCGATCCAGGTCAGGCTCAGCACGACGACCGCCAGCACAAGGCCGGAAATGATGCGCAATTGCAGATTGCTCATCTGGCCAGCGCCGGCGATACGGCCTCCTCGGACGACAGCCCGCCGAAACGGCGCTCGCGCCCGGCAAAGTCGCGCAGCGCGTCGGCAAGGTGTTCGCGGCTGAAATCAGGCCAGTAGCAAGGCACGAACACGAGTTCGCTATAGGCGGCCTGCCACAGCAGGAAATTCGACAGGCGCAGTTCTCCGCTGGTGCGGATGACGAGATCCGGGTCGGGAATGCCGGCCGTATCCAGCGCGCCGGCAACGTTTTCCGCCTCGATGTGATGCGGCAGGATCTCGCCGCGAAGCGCGGCCTCGGCCAGCTTGCGCGCGGCCCGCACGATCTCGTCCCGGCTGCCGTAGTTGAAGGCGATGACGAGGGTGAGGCCGCCATTGTCCACGGTCAGCGTTTCGGCCTCTTCCAGCAGGCCGCGTATATCGGGCTGGAGGCTCTCGCGGTCGCCGATCACCCGCACGCGCACGCCGTGACGGTGCAGTTCCGCCAGGTCGCGGCGGATGAACAGCTTCAGCAGACCCATCAGGTCGCTGACCTCGGACTTCGGCCGCGACCAGTTCTCGGACGAGAAGGCATAGACCGTCAGAACATTGATGCCGAGGTCGGGCGCGGCGCGCACCACGTTGCGCAGGGCCTCGACCCCGGCCCGGTGCCCGGCAACGCGCGGCAGGCCCCGGGCTTTCGCCCAGCGGCCATTTCCGTCCATGATGATCGCAACATGCGCCGGGCTTGTCATTCGTCCGCCTTCAGATCGGCTGGTCCGGTTGTTCCAAAGCCCAACTCAGACCTGCATGATCTCTGTTTCTTTCTCGGCCAGCAGACTGTCGATGGACGCAATGGTGTCGTCCGTCAGCTTCTGGACCTGATCGGACTGCTTGCGCAGATCGTCCTCGCTGATCTCGCCGTCCTTTTCCGCCTTCTTCAGCGAATCCATGCCGTCGCGACGGACGTGGCGAGCCGCCACACGCGCGTTTTCCGCATAGGTATGGGAAATCTTGACCAGTTCCTTGCGGCGCTGCTCGTTGAGTTCCGGCAGCGGGATGCGCAGATTGGTGCCGTCGACGATCGGGTTGAAGCCGAGATTGGACTCGCGGATGGCGCGGTCCACCGCACCCACCATCGACTTGTCCCACACCGAAACCGAAATCATGCGCGGCTCCGGCACCGACACGGTCGCCACCTGGTTGATCGGCATGGCAGAGCCATAGGCCTGCACCTGGATGGCATCGAGCAGGTTGCTGGAAGCGCGCCCGGTGCGCAGCGAAGCCAGATCGTGCTTGAAGGCGCTGATCGCCCCGTCCATACGCCGCTTCAGGTCTTCGAAATTGCCGCTCATGAT
This sequence comes from Aquamicrobium terrae, assembly GCF_040545735.1. Lineage (GTDB taxonomy): Bacteria > Pseudomonadota > Alphaproteobacteria > Rhizobiales > Rhizobiaceae > Mesorhizobium > Mesorhizobium terrae_A. The sequence continues at coordinate 462,713 of NZ_JBEPML010000001.1, read as the reverse complement.
CTTCTCCTCGGCCTCTCGTCAGGCTCGTAACTTGCGTAGACCGGTGTAGGCAGGCCAGCGCCGCCCCGAACCGGTCAATCGTCGGCAACGACCGTGCAACGGCCCCCGCCTTTCAAAATATCGCCGAACCCACCTTTTTCGTGGATGGAATAGACGATTATCGGAATGTTGTTTTCCCGCGCAAGGGCAATTGCGGCCGTATCCATGATGGACAGGCCACGATTGATGACCTCGGCATGGGTAATGCGGTCGAAACGCGTCGCGGAAGGGTCTTTCTTGGGATCGGCCGAATAGACGCCGTCGACCTGCGTGCCCTTGAACAGCGCATCGGCGCCGATCTCGGCAGCGCGCAGCGCGGCAGCCGAATCGGTGGTGAAGAAGGGGTTGCCGGTGCCGCCGGCGAAGATCACCACCTTGCCCTGATCCATATAGGCGGTGGCCTGGCGCTGCGAGAAGCTTTCGCACAGTTCCGGCATGGCGATGGCCGAAAGGACCACGGCGTCGACGCCGATCTTGACCAGCGACGTGCGGAGCGCCAGCGAATTGATGACCGTCGCCAGCATGCCCATATGGTCGCCGGTCACCCGGTCGCCGCCCTTGGAGGCCACGGCCACGCCCCGGAAGATGTTGCCGCCGCCGATGACGACGCCGACCTCGACGCCAAGCGCGCGGGCCTCGGCGATGTCGGAAGCGATGCGGTCGACCACGGACACGTCGATGCCGAAATGCTGGTCACCCATCAGGGCTTCGCCCGACGCCTTGAGCAATACACGTCGGTAAGGAAGCCTGGCCGTCATATGATCCTCGATATACGCGTTGAACGGCGGGGCCGGACGATGCCGCCCCGCACATAGTGGGCCGACCCGATACACGAAGGGCGCCGCGATGTCACGCGACGCCCTTCGCAGATAACAGGCGGGTGAAGCTTACTTCTTCACCGTCGCGGCAACCTCGGCGGCGAAGTCGGACTCTTCCTTCTCGATGCCCTCGCCCAGCGCAAAGCGCAGATAGCCGGAAATCTTGGCCGGAGCGCCGATTTCCTTCTCGGCATCCTTCAGCGCCTGCTCGACGGTGACGTCGGGGTTCAGCACGAAGGCCTGCTTGAGCAGCACGACTTCCTCGTAGAACTTCCGCATGCGGCCTTCGACCATCTTCTCGATGATGTTCTCGGGCTTGCCGGACTGGCGGGCCTGGTCGGCGAAGATGGTCTTCTCACGCTCGGCCGCGGCCGGGTCGAGCGCATCGACGTCCAGCGCCAGCGGGTTGGTCGCGGCGATGTGCATGGCGACCTGGCGGGCAAAGGCGGAAGCCTTGTGGGCATCGCCGGCGGTCTCGATGGCGACCAGCACGCCGAGCTTGCCGAGATTGTCGGCAACGGCATTGTGGACGTAGCTGGCAACCGCGCCCTGCGAAACGCCGAGCTTGGCCGAGCGGCGGAAGCCGAGGTTCTCGCCGATCGTGCCGACGGCGTCCTTGATCGTGTCGGTCACGGTCTTTTCGGAGCCCGGATACTTGGCGGCGGCAACGGAATCAGTGTCACCAAAGGCCAGCGCGACCTTGGCGACATTGGCGACGATTTCCTGGAAGGCGGCATTGCGGGCGACGAAGTCGGTCTCGGAGTTGACCTCGACCAGAGCGGCCTCGCGCAGGCCCTGATCGACACCGATCAAACCCTCGGCGGCGGTGCGGCCGGCCTTCTTGTCGGCCTTGGCGATGCCCTTCTTGCGCAGCCAGTCGACCGCGGCTTCCATGTCGCCATTGGTTTCGGCAAGGGCGGCCTTGCAGTCCATCATGCCCGCGCCGGTCAGGTCGCGGAGTTCTTTGACCTGTGCTGCTGAAATGCTCATTGTGTGCCTCTTTGTTCAGAAACGGGAATGCGCACCGCCGTAAGGTCAGCGATGCGCCAATGCCCGGACGCTCAGCGCGTCATATTGCGGAAAGTGCAGGGCCGGACGGCCCCGCGCCTCAGGCTTCCGGCGAAGCTTCGCCGGCGGGCGTCTCGTTCAGAGCCGGCTCGACGGGAGCCTCGGCCGAGGCACCGATATCGACGCCGAGGGCGCCCTGCTGGCGGGCGATGCCGTCGATGGCAGCCTTGGCGATCAGGTCGCAGTAAAGCTGGATCGCGCGGGCCGCGTCGTCATTGCCGGGGATCGGGAAGTCGACCTTGTCCGGATCGCAGTTCGAATCGATGATGGCGACGACCGGAATGCCGAGGCGCTTGGCCTCCTGGATCGCGATCGCTTCCTTGTTGGTGTCGATGACGAACATCAGGTCCGGGGTGGAGCCCATGTCCTTGATGCCGCCGAGGGCCTTGGCCAGCTTCTCGCGCTCGCGCTCGAGGTTCAGGCGCTCCTTCTTGGTGAAGCCCTGGGCCTCGCCGGCCAGCAGCTCGTCGAGCTTGCGCAGGCGCTGGATCGAATTGGAGATGGTCTTCCAGTTGGTCAGCATGCCGCCGAGCCAGCGGGAGTTGACGTAGTACTGGGCGGAACGCTGCGCGGCGTCGGCGACGATATCCGAAGCCTGGCGCTTGGTGCCGACGAACAGGACGCGGCCGCCGCGGGAAACGACGTCGGAAACCTGCTTCAGGGCCTGATGAAGCAGCGGAACCGTCTGCGACAGGTCGATGATGTGGACGTTGTTGCGGGCGCCATAGATGTAGGGCGCCATTTTCGGGTTCCAGCGATGGGTCTGGTGGCCGAAGTGCACGCCAGCTTCGAGAAGCTCGCGCATGCTGAAATCAGGCAATGCCATTCTTCATTTTCCTTTCCGGTTAGCCTCCACGGACACCGGCATCTCGGATCATCCCTCGATGCCACCGGAGGTTTCAGCCGGATTTCTCCCGGCAGACACCAAAGTCCGTGTGTGGAATGTGCGCGCATATATAGGCTTGCGCCGCAAAACGCAACCCGGACCGCCGCAGGCTTACGCCGCCTTGCGGAATGCCCTGCCCGGCACCCTCACCCGCCGGAAGATCGCCACGATCTCCTCGCGGCTGCACTCGACCGCGCCGAGCCTCACGGCCCGGTCGCGTTCGAAGCCGGTGATGTCGTAATGCGCTGCCGAGGTTTTCGGCGGCCCCTGGTAGGAGGAGCGCTTGAGTCCGAGCCGGGCCGCGAAGCGATGCAGCTCCTCCTCCTCGTCGGCCATCAGGTGGCACCAGCGCCGGCCCACGAAGTGCCAGATCGGCGCATCGACATAGACTGCCATGCAAAACGCCCTATTTCCCGCAGGGCTTCTGCAGCGCCTGATCGAACAGCGACAGATCGACCAGCTTGCCGGTCATGGTGAAGTCGCCATAGTCCATCATGAGGTCGCGGGTCAGGCCGTTCTCATGCAGCTTGAAGCTGATGCGATATTCCGGCATCTCCTCGCCGCCGTCACCGTCCTCGGTGTTGAAATAGGCGATATCGACCGGCCAGAACTTGTCCTTTTCCAGCTTGGACAGGGCCGGAAGCTCGGGATCGTTGTTGCCCGCGGCAGCCGGCTTGCCGACCACCACCGTGGTCAACATCACCCGGTCGGCATCCTCGGAGCCGTCGAACAGGCTGGTCTCGTAGAAATTCTCGCCCTTCTCGGCCTTGTCGATCAGTTCGAACAGATGCTGGGTCGGAAACTGGGTCGAAGCCAGCGTCACCGTGTTGGGCTCGGGCTTGTCGATGTCGACGCGAATCGAATCCTGCTCGCGGCGGGCCGTGCCCTTCACTTCCTTTTCCAGGTTCTGGTCGACGAAGGATTTGGTGACGAAGGAGAAGGTCTTGCCCTCTCCATCCTCGAAGGTCGTCGTCTGCTGGTCGGTCATGCGCATGCTGTCGGCGGTGCTGATGCGCGTGACCAGACGGAACTTGACCGTGTAGCCGTCGCATTGCGAGCCGTTGAACTCATAGACCATGCGGCCAGAAATGCCGGTGATGCCGGAGCGGTCCGATGCCTTGTTCAGAGAGATGTCGTAGACGGCGCGGTGCGGCTGCAACACCGGCCCGGCCAGGGCTGGAACGGTGGAAAAGGTGATCGGAAGCAGGAGGACGGTATAGGCAAGGCGCGTTGCGCGCATGTACAAGCTCCGATCGTGGCGGCCAGCCGTTCTGCCGGCGAATGTGGCCAAGCATAAAAATAGTCGTGGCGGAAGCGAGGCAAAAATTGCACTTTCGGCCGAACCGCCACCGGGGCATCCAGCAATAGGAAATTACCATGAGCGAAACAATCGAAAAGCGGCTGAATGATCTGGGCGTGACCTTGCCGGTGGCTGCGGCGCCCGCCGCCAACTATGTTCCGTTCGTGCAAAGCGGAAACCTGCTGTTTCCTTCCGGCCAGTTGCCGATCAAGGACGGCAAGCTCGCCGTCACAGGCCTGCTCGGCAAGGATGTCGATCTGGCCGCCGGGCAGGAAGCCGCGAAACTGTGCGCCGTCAATGTGCTGGCGCAGGCCAAGGCCGCGCTCGGCGATCTGGAGAAGATCAAGCGGCTGGTGAAGATCACCGTCTATGTCGCCTCCGCCCCGACCTTCACCGAACAGCACTTGGTCGGCAACGGCGCATCCGACTTCTTCGTCGCCGTGCTTGGCGAACGCGGCAAGCATGCCCGCGTGGCCATCGGCATGGCGGCTCTGCCGCTCAACGCCTCGGTCGAGGTCGAGGCGATCCTCGAAGTCGAATAAGCCCAGATGGCCGACCTCTCCTGGCTCACCGCCCGTCCGATCGCCCATCGCGGCCTGCACGACCTCAACAACAGGCGCTGGGAGAATACGCTTTCGGCGTTTTCGGCAGCCGCCGATCGCGGCTACGCCATCGAGTGCGACGTGCATCTCACCGCCGACGGCGTTCCCGTGGTCTTCCACGACCATGACCTGAGACGGCTGGCGGGAGAGGACGGGTTCGTCTGGCAGCGCACCGCTGCCGAAATGGCGGCACTGCGGATCGGCGGCACCGACGATCATGCGCCGACCCTGGACGAGTTGCTCGATCTGACCACTGGGCGCGTGCCGCTGGTGATCGAACTGAAGGGCACGCCAGGCCGGGACGGCGGACTCGTCGAAGCTGTCGGGGAACGCCTGAAACGCTACCAGGGCGAAGCGGCGATCATGTCCTTCGATCATTGGCTGATCCGCGATTTCAGCCGTCACGCCCCAGGCATCCCGAGCGGGCTTACCGCCTGCGGGCGCCGCGAGCACGAGATCGAAGCGCATTTCACCATGCTGGCGCACGACATCGCATTCGTGTCCTATGCCGCCGGCGACCTGCCCAACCGCTTTATCTCCTTCGTGCGCGAAAAGCTCGCCATGCCGGTCATCACATGGACGATCCGCGACCAGCCGGCCGTCGACCTTACCTTCAAATATGCCGACCAGATGACGTTCGAAGGATTCGAGCCTCCGCTGGCGGTCGCCTGACCCGTTGCGGGCTTGCACCTGCCTGCCGGCGGCTTAAGTAAACCGCATGGATCAGGGCGACGATCAGGCGACAAGCAGGGTGACGGAGCATGCGGTTCGCATCGCCACCAGCATGGGCGCCTTCACGCAGCAGGAATGGGACAGGCTGCAAGGTGTCCAAGGAAAATCAGGAAATTCATACAACCCGTTCGTTTCGTTTGCATTCCTGAGCGCGCTGGAGGAGTCCGGCTGTGTCGGCGGGCACAGCGGCTGGCAGCCGCATCATCTGCGCCTCGAAACCTCCGGCGGAGACCTGCTCGGCGCCCTGCCGTGCTATGCCAAGTCGCACAGCCAGGGCGAATATGTGTTCGACCACGGTTGGGCTGATGCCTTCGAGCGCGCCGGCGGGCGCTATTATCCCAAGCTGCAATGCGCGGTGCCGTTCACCCCTGCCACCGGCCCTCGCCTGCTGGTGGCCGAAGGCCATGATCTCCTGTCCGTCAAGGCCGGGCTTGCCGAGGCGCTCAGGATCGTCACCGACAGGCTGGGCGTGTCCTCGGCCCATGTTTCCTTTCTGCCCGAAGAGGACGTCGACGTGCTGGAAGCCGCCGGTTACCTGCACCGCACCGACCAGCAGTTCCACTTTTTCAACGACGGCTTTGCCAGCTACGACGATTTCCTTGCCACGCTGGCTTCACGCAAGCGCAAGGCCCTGAAGCGGGAACGGCGCGAAGCGCTGGGCAACGGCATCACCATCGACTGGCTGACGGGCAGCGACCTGACCGAGCGGGTCTGGGACGACTTCTTCGCCTTCTACATGGATACCGGCGGGCGCAAATGGGGCCGGCCCTATCTCACCCGCCGGTTCTTTTCGCTGATCGGCGAGCGCATGCCCCGGGATATCCTGCTGGTGATGGCGAAACGCCACGGGCGCTACATCGCCGGGGCCATCAACTTCATCGGCTCGGACACGCTCTATGGCCGCAACTGGGGCTGCGTCGAGGACCATCCCTTCCTGCATTTCGAGGTCTGCTACCATCAGGCCATCGACTTCGCCATCGCCAACAAGCTCAAGGTGGTCGAGGCGGGCGCCCAGGGCGAGCACAAGCTGGCGCGCGGCTATCGCCCCGTCACCACCCATTCCGCGCACTACATCGCCCATCCCGCCTTCCGGCGCGCGGTGGCGGACTATCTTCGTCAGGAACGGCGCGACGTAGCCAGGATGAGCGAATATCTGGCCGGACATACGCCCTTCCGCAAGGACGAAGTGCCGCTCAATGAACGAGCGTCTTCGAAAACAGATTGATGATCACCACGCCGGTGAGGATCAGGGCCATGCCGGCCAGCGCCGGCAGGTCCAGCATCTGCCGGAACCACACCCAGCCGATGGTGGTGATGAAGATGATGCCGGCGCCGCTCCAGATGGCGTAGACGATGCCGACCGGCATGGTGCGCAGGGGCAGCGCCAGGAAAAAGAAGGCGCATGCATAGCCGACGACGGTGACCAGCGAAGGGACAAGGCGCGTGAATCCTTGCGTTTCCTTCAGCGCGGTTGTCGCGACCACCTCGAACATGATCGCCACGAGCAGGTAAATATAGTTCAGGAGCACTGCCACTCACCCTTGATTCGCACGCCGGTGCGAGATGATTATGCCCCCGAGCAGAGGACGAGAAACAAGCATGGCCTACGACACCACCAATATTTTCGCCAGACTTCTGCGCGACGAAATTCCGTCTTATCGCGTCTATGAAGACGAACATACGGTTGCGATCATGGATGTGATGCCGCAGGGCATCGGCCACACGCTGGTGCTGCCCAAGGCCCCGTCGCGCAACCTGTACGATGCCGACCCTGAATCGCTCGGCGTTCTCTTCAAGACCGTGCAGAAGGTGGCGAAGGCGGTGAAGAAGGCGTTCGCCGCGGACGGTGTCGTCGTCTCGCAGTTCAACGAGCCTGCGGCCGGGCAGACCGTCTTCCACCTGCACGTCCACGTCATTCCGCGCTTCGACGGCGTGCCCCTGAACAAGCACAGCGGCGAGATGGAAAAGGCCGAGGTCCTGGCGGCCAATGCCGAGAGGATCAAGGCCGCGCTGGCCGAGTAGGCCAAAGCCTTCTCACCGCGATCAACACCGAGGCCGGGCCATCGTTCGCCGATGGTCCGGCCTCGGCAGTTCAGGAACTGTTTGGCGCCCCGGCGGCGACGCCGGAACACCCGCAAAACCCGCATCCCCATGCCCTGCAAGGGATCACGTATCGTTAAAACGGAACACGATTCTTTCGCCGGCTCTTCCCAATTTCGCCACACGCCATAGCTTTTCGTGACATATGCATGACAGTTGCATGACAGTGGCGTTTACCGGGGAATTGTGAGTTGGCGAACGGCAGACCAGATTTTGTTGAAAAGGCACCGCCAGCAGGTGGAAAAACCACCCGCAGGGGTCGTGCCGTCCTGTTTTCGAGCTTCCGCCATGCGCTGTTCATGGTTCTGGCTTCGGCCCTGCTGGTATTTGCCATAGAATGCGTATTCCGCGGCGATTTCGCCAGCGCCATCACCTTCTTCACCCAGCCCTACAAGCCCGGCTGGACGACGGTGCTCGTCTTCGCCCTCATTTTGCTCGGGCTGGACGCGCTGCTGGGGCGCGCCTGGCTGGGATTGCTCATTGTCGCGCCGCTCACCCTGACGCTGGCCTTCGTCGGCTACCAGAAGTCGCTCTATCTTGGCGACCCGCTCTACCCGACGGATTTCCTGTACGCCCGCCAGATCTTCGAGCTGATGCCGCTGCTGTTGCGCGAGCGGCCGTGGACGGGCGCCGGGATGGCACTCGGCATCGTCATGGCCCTCACTCTCTTCATGTACGCTTGGCGCTTCGTGCAGCGCCGGGTGTCGCGGATGAGCTACAAGGGACGCGCGGCGCGGCTCGTGCTGGCGCTACCCGCCCTCGCCTTCTTCGTCTCGCTGATGGACTATGCGACGTTTTCCTGGACTCGCGACCGCCTCCAGATCATCCCGATGATGTGGGACCAGAAGGAGAACTACGCCAGCAACGGCTTCACGCTCGCCTTCGCCCTCAACGTACCGATGGCGCATGTCGCGGCGCCGAATGGCTATTCGGACAAGGCGATCGATGCCATGCCGAAGCCCGCCGTCGATTCCGCCCTGCCGGACGAGCGCCCCGACATCATCATGGTGATGAGCGAATCGTTCTGGGATGCGGGCAAGCTCCCCGGCGTCACCATCTCACCGGACCCGATCCCCTCGACCCGCGCGCTCCAGTCCGGCGAAATGTTCTCGCCCGAGTTCGGCGGGATGACCGCCAATGTCGAGTTCGAGGCGCTGACCGGCTTCTCCAACGCCTTCCTGCCCGCCGGCAGCATTCCCTACCAGCAATATGTGCGCAAGCCGCTGCCTTCGATGGCGACCTTCCTGCGTTCCGAGGGCTACCAGACGCTTGCCATCCATCCCGGCACGGAATGGTTCTGGAACCGGTCCAATGTCTACAAGGCCTTCGGCTTTGACGAATTCCGCTCGGAAAAGACCATGGCAAGCAACGCCAAGCGCGGGCTGCTGATTTCCGACGAGGCGATGACCGACGAGATCATCGCGTCAGCCGATGCGGCCGAGAACCCGCTGTTCCTGTTCGCCGTCAGCCTGCAGAATCACGGCCCCTACGAGCCGAACCGCTACGGCAACGCCACCCACAGCGTGAACGCCCTGACCAGCGACTGGGCGCGCTCCTCCCTCCAGAGTTTCGCCGAGGGCATGGCCGATTCGGACCGCGAACTGCAGCGCCTGATCGACTGGGCCAGCAAGCGCGAGCGGCCGACCGTCATCGCCTTCTTCGGCGACCATCTGCCGCCGCTCGGCCCCGTCTATGTCGAGACCGGCTTCCTCAAGACGAACGTAGCGCCGCGCAGGGACACGCCGGAGAACATGCGCCTGCATCGCACGACACCGCTGGTCGTATGGTCGAATCGTTCGGGCCAGGCGAAGGACCTCGGCGCGGTAAGCCCCGCCTTCCTGCCGCTGCATGTCTTCAAGACCGCTGGCATCAGCCATCCCTACTACACCGGCTTCCTCAGTGACCTGCGCCAGCAGTACAGCGTCGTCGAACGTTCCCTGCTGCTCAGCGCAAACGGCGAGCCGACCCTGGACTGGGCCCGGCAGAAGGAAATCGACCCGGCTATCCGCGATTTCCGCTACCTCCAGTACGACATGATGTTCGGCAAGCATCACGGCGCGCCGGCCTTCTTCCCCGAAACCATCGGCGATCTGGTCGCACATACGAGTTGAGGCGGAACCGACCGAAAGGCGAGCGGAGACTTGACATTCCGGGCACATTCATTATGTGTCGCGCCAAGTTTCCGCTTCCGGGCGCCGCCCCGTGCTGTTGCGGCTTAACCCCAGGAACATAAACGGACGAAAATCATGGCAAAAGCCGCGAACATCAAGATCAAGCTCCTTTCGACCGCCGACACCGGTTTCTTCTACGTGACGAGCAAGAACAGCCGCACGAAGACGGACAAGCTGTCCTTCCGCAAGTACGACCCGGTCGTGAAGAAGCATGTCGAGTTCAAGGAAACGAAGATCAAGTAATCTTCGTCCCCTGATCTGCAAAAAGGCCGCCCATCGGGCGGCATTTTTGTTTGTGCCGTTAGGGTCTGGTGACTTTCGTCGGCGTTTGAGGGAGACTGCCTCCGGCGTCCCCGACCATAAGGCCTGCCCGCATGCTCATCCGCCTAGCCTACACCTCCACCTTCAAGCCGCACATCACCGAAGCGGACATAGGCGAACTCACCGAAAAGGCGGCGGATTTCAACAAAAGGAACCACATAACCGGTATTCTTGCCGTGGAGGGCGAGCGCGTCTGCCAGATTCTGGAAGGTCCGAAGGAAGCCGTCGAAAAGCTGTTCGAGTCCATCCAGCGCGACCAGCGTCATTTCGGCGTGGTCGAACTCGACGTCGCCCCCATCGACAAGCCGCGCTTCGAGGCCTGGGGCATGGTGCGCCGGCCGATGGTCGACATCGTCACCCTGGCCTTCTCGCTTTAAAGGAAACGATCCTGCCGCTTGGCAGCCCTGATCCGGGTGGATTGGGGGCCGGTCGGCTATGGCAGCGGTACGAGGAGGCCACTAAACGCCAAGGCCGGCCGGCCGACCCCACGGACCCAGGAGATGCGGCGGACCTGAGAAACATGGGGCATTCATGCGGCGCAAAGGAATACACTACCCCGACGCCCATCTGATGCAACGTCGCGCAAGGCAACATGAAAATCAACCGTTTCTTAACCAAGGCAACGGAAGCGACCGAATTAAGGTAAATCAGAAACCATATTTGCCTGGCGAGCCGCGGTTGCGGCCGGTTTTCACGCCGCCGCGCGGGCCACGACCCGGTTGCGGCCGTTCCTCTTGGCCTCGTAGAGCGCCATGTCGGCGCGCTTCAACAGGCCGGCGACACTGTCCGCCACCCCCTGCACAGAAGAAACGCCGACGCTGACGGTCACCTCGACCGACTGGCCCTGCTTGCCGATGGCGAAGGGAACACGGGCGATTTCGGCGCGTATGCGCTCGGCCACCTTCTCCGCGACGGACCCGTCGGTATCCGGCATGATGATGACGAACTCTTCGCCACCGAACCGGCAGATGAGATCGATGCCGCGCATGTTCTGGCGCAGGCGGCGGGCGAATTCGCGCAGGACGTCGTCGCCGCCATCGTGGCCATAGGTGTCGTTGATGGCTTTGAAGCGGTCCAGATCGACCATCATCACCGACAGCGGGCGCCGGCGCGCCACGGCACGATCGAACAGCGTCTGCAAATGGCTGTCGAGATAGCGCCGGTTGTGCAGTCCGGTGAGCGCATCGGTCACCGCCATTTCCAGAGACTGGGTGACGCTGGCCCGCAACTGGTCGTTATAGCGCTTGCGCCTGATCTGCGTGCGCAGCCGCGCCGTCAGTTCGTGCGGCTCGATGGGGCGCACCAGATAGTCGTTCACACCCAGTTCCAGCCCACGAATGATGCGGTGATCGTCCTCGCGGTCGGCCAGCAATATGATCGGCAGGAAGCGCGTGCGGTCGAGCGACCGCAATTGCGAACACAGGCGCAAGGGATCGACATCCGACAATGCCGTCGAGACGATCACGCATTCATGGTTGCCTTCCGCCGCCTGGAAAAACCCGGCATGCGGATCGGTCGCGACCTCCAGTTCGACGTCGCCGCCAACCTTGGCGCGTATGCGTTCGAAAGTTTCGCGGCGCTCGTCGATGAGCAGCACCCTCGCCGGCTCTTCCGCATCCTTGTCCACGGACCAAAGCAGGCTGTCGAGGCCGATATTGGTGGCGGTAACGGTGCGCAGCCGCAGTTCGTCGGTGAGCATCTTGAGCCGCACGAGGCTCTTCACCCGCGTCATCAGTTGAAGATCGTTCACCGGCTTGGTGAGGAAGTCGTCGGCGCCGGCCTCGAGCCCGCGCACCCTGTCGGCAACATGGTCGAGCGCGGTGATCATCACGACGGGCAAATGCGCGGTGGCGGGATCGGCCTTCAGGCGCCGGCACACCTCGAAACCGTCCATCCCCGGCATCATCACGTCGAGCAGGACCACATCGACCTTGCTCGCCTCGCAGATCTCCAGCGCTTCGGGACCCGAATTCGCGGTTACGACCTCGAAATATTCGGCGAGCAGCCGGACTTCCAGGAGCCGCACATTGGCAGGAATGTCGTCGACGACAAGGATGCGTGCGGTCATGCATCCCCCAGATAGGATTTAATCGTCTCGATGAAACGCGGCACCGAGATCGGCTTGGAAATATAGGCCTCGCACCCGCCCTGGCGGATGCGTTCCTCGTCACCCTTCATGGCGAAGGCGGTGACGGCGATGACGGGAATGACGTGGAGTTCGTCATCCTCCTTCAGCCATTTGGTCACTTCCAGCCCCGACACTTCGGGAAGCTGGATATCCATCAGGATCAGATCGGGCTTGTGGGTGCGCGCCAGTTCGAGCGCCTCGAGGCCGTTGCGCGTGCGCACGGTCTCGTAGCCACTGGCCTCGATGAGGTCGCGGAAGAGCTTCATGTTGAGCTCGTTGTCTTCGACGATCATTACTTTCTTCGGCATCGACTTCCCGTCCCGACAGCCATTCCCTCGAATGACGTCGCCCCTGCGCCCAGCCGGACCGCACCAAACCCGACTGCCACGCTATCCCAAGATGATTGATGAAACGGAAATCAACCGTCGAAAAAGCGTCGGATCGGCCAGCCTTCCACAGGCGGCGTGCAAAACTTGCCGTGCGTGGCAATTGGCATACCCTGCCGGAACGATTCGACCATCCCGGCAGGAAGAAGGGTAACAATGGCAGACAAGGCGTCAATGCACCAGAACGCGGAGGCGTTGGCCATCGAAGCGCTTGGCTTCATTGCGGCCGACCCCGAACTTTTGCCACGTTTCCTTGCCATCACCGGCATCGGCGCGGATTCGATCCGGCGCGCGGCCCGCGAACCCGGCTTTCTGGCTGGAGTCCTCCAGTTCATACTGGCGCATGAGCCCACCCTGATGCGTTTCTGCGACGCAGCGGGAATACCTCCCGCTGCGGTAGGCCAGGCGCTTCGCCACCTGCCACTAGGCGACACCAACTATGAAAGTTCGATATGAGCGTCGATCCCGAAACCCTTCGCCAGATTGAAGAACTCTCCTCCGACGACAGGCCTCTCCTGATCCTCGACGTGGATGACGTTCTGCTGGAGTTCATCCGCCCCTTTCCCCGCTTTCTCGAAAAGCGCGGCCTGCACCTGACCATGGCTTCCTTCCGGCTCACCGGCAATATCGCCGAGAGGACGACCGGCAGGCTGGTCGAGCAGGCCGAGGTCACCGCCCTGCTCGACGATTTCTTCACCGGCCAGGCGGATTGGCAAAGCATCACCGATGGAGCACCGGAAGCGCTGGCCAGTTTCGAGGACCGCGTCGAGATCGTGCTTTTGACGGCAATGCCGCACAAGCACCGCGAGGCGCGCCGGGCGCATCTCGATGCGCTTGGCCTGTCCTATCCGCTGCTGACCACGGAAATGGCCAAGGGCCCCGCCGTCGCAAGGCTACGCGGGCCAAGCAACCGGCCCATCGCCTTCGTCGACGACCAGCCGCCAAACCTGATTTCGGCGCGCGAGTCCGTGTCAGATGCCAATCTTTTCCACCTGATGGCCGACAACAGCCTGCGCGAGTTCCTGCCCCCGCTGCCCGACGACATCACGGTCGTGCACGACTGGCATGACGCCAGGCCGAAGATCGCCACGGCGCTCGGTTTCTGAACGCAGAAAGCAGCCCGGATTTCAATCCAGCGGGTGTTCGGCGTAGAACTCCACCACCCGTTTCTTGAACGTCTTGTCGCCCACGGCCAGCATGTGGTCACGCCCTTCGATGGGGAACGGCGTGGCATTCGGCATCAACGCCGCGAGTTCCTCCGCCGAACCGCCGATATCGTCCCTGGTGCCGACGGCGACCAGCGTCGGCTGGGTGATGCGCGACATGTCTTCCTCGGTGAGCAGTTCGCGCGAGGTGGTGATGCAGGCGGCCAGCGCCCGGCGGTCGCTGCGCGTCTGGTCGGCGAAGGCACGGAAAGACCGGCCCTGCGGATGGGTGATCTTCGAAGGGTCCTCCGCAAGCAGGGCCGCCGCAATCGGGTCCCAGTCGCCCACACCGTCAATCATGCCGATGCCGAGCCCGCCGAACACCAGCGTCGCGACCCTTTCCGGCGCTTCCAGTGCGAGGAAGGCGGAAACGCGCGCGCCCATCGAATAGCCCATGACATGGGCCTTATCGATGCCCAGATGATCGAGCAGGGCGACCGCATCGGAGGCCATTTTCGTCGGCGTGTAATCGGCCTCGTCATAGCTCTTGGACGATGCGCCATGGCCGCGATTGTCCAGCGCGATTGCCCGGTAGCCGGCATCGTTCAGGGTCTTGAACCAGCCCGGCGACACCCAGTTCACATAGTGGCTGGAAGCGAAGCCATGAATGAGCAGGACGGGATCGCCCTTTCCCCTCGCCGGCTGGCGGTCGAGAAAGGCCAGATCGAAACCATCGTGCGCGAAAAACTGCATGCTTACACCCGTTCTGCTTCAGCCGCCCGACGAGGACTGTCCTGACCCGGACGCCATCACCCTCGGATGGTTGACGACATCACCCTCGGCAATGCCTTCTCTTTCGGCCGTTCCGGCCTTGAGTTCAAGCACATAACGGGCGGGTTTGCCCGGCGATATGGGAGCGATCGAATAGGGCTGTCCCGGCAAGACCGCCTCGATGCGGCCATTCTCCGCGATGAACACGAGATCGAGCGGCATCGGCGTGTTCTTCATCCAGAAACTGACCGGCCGGGTTTCCTCGAAGACGAACAGCATGCCGCGGTCGTCCGGCATGGACTGGCGATGCATCAGCCCCGCCGCGCGCTCGGAAGCATCCGCCGCCACCTCGATGGTGAAAGAACGCGGGCCGGCCTTTGTCGCGATCACCAGCGGTTCGGGATCGACAGGCAGGAGCATGGGTTGCTGAACGGCATCGCCCGAATTCTGGGCAAAAGAGGGCGGCGGAGCGCTCACCAGAACCGCCAGCCACGCCAGAGCGCCGGCCACCGAACTCCAACGCCTTGCGGTCATGAAACGCCTCGCTCGCAAACTCTCGGCCGCATTCTAAAGCACTTTTACAGCCAAGGGACAGGCTCGGCATCGCATAAATGCGGCTCAAATAAAGGGTTAGCGCGATTATCCGATCCAGCCTGACCGCATCCTGCTCAAGGAAGCGGCAGAAGCGCCAACCGGCTTCAGTGCGATACCGGCAGGGTGCCTACATCGGGGTGGATCTCGGCCGCCATCAGGCCCTTGTCCCCGCGCCCGAAACGCACCAGAACCACCTGACCCGGCCGCAGTTCGGTCACGCCGAAGCGGCGCAGTGTCTCCATGTGGACGAAGATGTCCTCGGTGCCTTCCCCGCGCGTGAGAAAGCCGAATCCCTTGGTGCGGTTGAACCATTTGACCAGCGCGCGCTCAAGGCCGCTCTCCGGCGTCACCGTCACATGGGTGCGCTGGCTCGGCAGCTCGGTGGGGTGCACGGCGGTGGACATGTCCATCGACAGCACCCGGAACGCCTGTAGCCCCCGCTCGCCCTGCTTGACGAGGCAGACCACGCGCGCGCCTTCCTGCGCGGTCTGGAACCCGTCGCGGCGCAGGCAGGTGACATGCAGAAGAATATCGCCGAGATGGGCGTCATCCGGCAGGATGAAGCCATAGCCCTTGGCGACGTCGAACCATTTTATGGCCCCGGAAACCTCGGTCAGATCGGTATTCGCACTGCCGTCCTGCCCTGCGGCAGTATCGACCTCGCTTCGACTCCGATCTGTGAAAGAGGCCTTTTCCCCCATAAGAATGCCCCCTTTGTATCTAGCACGCGCAACTGATTCTTCTTTGGAAGGATAGCATTGCCGCTTCGCATCTGTGCAAGAGCCGAGATGCATTTTGCACGTATCATTCGGTTGCGGCGCAAGCGCCCGTGGTTGCCGCCCGGTGCGAGCGACCCTATGTTGCGGCTCCGTTCAGGAGGTTTTCATGCGTTATCTGCACACCATGGTCCGTATCGCCGACATCGACGCCGCGCTCGATTTCTACTGCAACAAGCTGGGCATGAAGGAAGTGCGCCGGCAGGAGAACGAGCAGGGCCGCTTCACCCTCATATTCCTGGCAGCCGCACATGATGAAGCCAGCGGCCGCGCCGACAAGGCGCCTCTGCTGGAACTCACCTATAATTGGGATTCCGAGGCCTATTCGGGCGGCAGGAATTTCGGCCATCTCGCCTATGAGGTCGATGACATCTATGAAACCTGCCAGCGGCTGGTGGATCAGGGCGTGACCATCAACCGCCCGCCGCGCGATGGCTACATGGCGTTCATAAAGTCGCCGGACGGCATTTCGATCGAATTGCTGCAAAAGGGCGCGGCGAAGGAAAAGGCCGAACCCTGGGCCTCGATGCCCAACACCGGAAGCTGGTAACAAAAAAGGCCGCTGCATTCACAGCGGCCTTCGAATGCGGTTGGTGCCGGTTCAGGCGCGTGCCATGCACACGGATGTATGGCCCGAACGGATGAAGCCGAGCTGGCTTGCCGCTCCCTTGGACAGATCAAGCACCCTGCCCTTCACGAACGGGCCGCGGTCGTTGATGCGCACGACGACGCTCTTGCCGTTTTTCTTGTTGGTCACCTTGAGGCGGGTGCCGAACGGCAGCGTGCGGTGGGCGGCGGTCAGCGCCGAGGGGTTCATCCGCTCGCCCGAAGCGGTCTTGGAATGCAAGGCGTACCACGACGCGCGGCCACACTGCATCGCCGCCGAGGCATCAGTCGTGGAAGCAGCCATCATCATGCCCGCGGCAATGGCGGCCAAGGCCAGCGCCTGCCCTCTCCTTCTTGTCATTAAAATTGCTCCATTAATCGTGTGGAGCCACTAGACAAGGAATGAGGCGGCAAATAAGGCGTTCAACCCCCTGATTCGCCGCGTCGGCACACTTTTGGAGACCGGTCGAAACAGTTTGTCAGGGTGCCGGCCGAGATCGGCTCTCACCGCAGTTGGCGATATTAATCAAGTATTAATATGCGATATTTCCAACACCCTGGGGCAGTATTTCCATCCGCCGAAAGTTATTCTTTGGAACTATTACACACCAAGCGATTTAAGCTTTCGATGCAGCGCAGACCGCTCCATGCCGATGAACTCGGCGGTGCGCGAGATATTGCCGCCGAACCGGTTGATCTGGGCGATGAGATAGTCCTTCTCGAACTGCTCGCGGGCCTCCCGCAGCGGCAGCGCCATGATGTGCTGATCCGACTGGCCGGGCGTGCGCGGCATCACGTCACCGATCTCGGCCGGCAGGAGATCGGCGGTGATCGGCGCCTCGATGTCGTCGCCGCGCACGAGGATCATCAGCCGCTCGATGTTGTTGCGCAACTGGCGCACATTGCCGGGCCAGTTGTGGGCCTGAAGCACCGCCATGGCATCGTCACCGATGCGGCGCGGCTTCATGCCCACCTGCCGGGCCACCTGCTTCATGAAGTGATCGACCAGATAGGGAATGTCCTCGCGCCGTTCGGCAAGGCCGGGCACCATCACCGGCACCACGGCAAGGCGGTGGTAGAGATCCTCGCGGAAGCGGCCGTCGGCGATCATCGCCTCGAGGTTCTGCGCAGTGGAGGAGATGATACGCACATCGACCTTGACGCGCTTGGTGCCGCCGACGCGCTCGAACTGCTGCTCGACCAGAACGCGCAGGATCTTGTTCTGCGTCTCGCGCGGCATGTCCGCCACCTCGTCGATGTAGAGGATGCCGCGATGCGCCTCCTCCAGCGCCCCGACCTTGCGCTCGGTGCCGTTGGACTCGGTGCCGAACAGCTCGATCTCCATGCGCTCGGGCGTGATGGTGGCGGCGCTCAGCGTCACGAACGGACCGCTCTTGCGCGACGACAGCGCATGGATGGCGCGGGCCGTCAGTTCCTTGCCGGAGCCGGAGGGGCCGATGATCATGACGCGGCTGTTGGTCGGCGCCACCCGCTCGATGGTCTGGCGCAACTGGCTCATGGCCGACGACATGCCGATGAGATCGAACGTCTCGCCGCTGCGCTGCTTGAGGTCGGAAACCTCGCGCCGCAGCTTCGAGGTCTCCAGCGCCCGCTCCGCCACCAGGATCAGGCGGTCGGCCTTGAACGGCTTTTCGATGAAATCATAGGCGCCGCGGCGGATGGCCGAAACCGCGGTTTCGATATTGCCGTGGCCGGAAATCATCACCACCGGCAGGTTGGGATGCAGCGTCTTGATCTCGTCGAGCAGCGCCAAGCCGTCCAGCCGCGATCCTTGTAGCCAGATATCGAGGAAGATCAGGCGTGGCGCGCGTTCCGCTATCGCCGCCAGCGCGCTGTCGGCGTCATGCGCCGTGCGCGTCTCGTGGCCTTCGTCGCTGAGGATGCCCGCAACCAGCTCGCGAATGTCTTCTTCGTCGTCGACGATCAGAATATCAGACGCCATTTTCGACCTTTACAGCTTCTTTTTCAGAGGGTGGGTTGCCGGAGGCGGGGGCGATATCTCCGGCGGCCGGTAGAATGATGGAGACCATGGCGCCCTTGCCGCCATGGAATTCCTGTGGTGCGTCGTGGAGTTCCAGGCGCCCGCCATGGTCTTCCACGATCTTCTTGACGATAGCGAGGCCGAGCCCGGTGCCCTTGTCGCGCGTCGTCATATAGGGCTCGAGCAGCCTTTGGCGATGCTCGCGCGGCAGGCCCTTGCCGTTGTCCATCACGTCGATCCGGATGCCCTCGCCCTGGCGGGCAGCGCGTATCCGGATCGTGTTCGGCGTGCCGTCCGGGCGCTCGACGCCCTCCATGGCCTCGGATGCGTTCTTGATGACATTGCCGAAGGCCTGCGATAGAAGCCGGCTGTCGAAGGTGCCGTAAAGCGGCTCGCTGCCGAAATCGCGCTCGAACCTGATGTCAGACCGGCTGACCTCGACAAGGAACGAGGCTTCGCGCAGCGGCTCGCGCAGGTCCAGCGGCTTCATGTCCGGCTTGGGCATGCGGGCGAAGGACGAGAATTCATCGACCATGCGCCCGATATCCCCCACCTGCCGGATGATGGTGTCGGTGCACTGGTCGAAGACCTCGCGGTCCTCGGTGATGACCTTGCCATAGCGGCGCTTGATGCGCTCCGCCGATAGCTGGATCGGGGTCAGCGGGTTCTTGATCTCATGCGCGATGCGGCGCGCCACGTCCGCCCAGGCGGAGGAGCGCTGCGCCTGCACAAGATCGGTGATGTCGTCAATCGTCACCACATAGGACTTGGAGGCGTCGTCCTCCTCTTCCTCTTCCATGGTGACCTGGATGTTGAAGGTGCGCTCGGCCCCGGCCCGGTAGAAGGTCACCTGCTCGCGGTAGACCGGCTTGTCGGACTTGCGCCCGATCTCGAAGGCCCGGCCGACGAGCGGCAGCAGAACGGAGAGGTTCTGGCCGATGGCCGTCTCCGCATCGATCGCCAGCATGGTCTCGGCCGAACGGTTGACGATGGTGACGATGCCTTCCGCATCCACACCGATGACGCCGGCCGTCACGCCTTCCAGAACCGCTTCGGAGAAGCGCCGGCGCTCATCGATCTGGTCCTTGGCCGTCAGCAGTTCGTTGCGCTGTGACTTCAGTTCCAGCAGCATGTTGTTGAAGGTGGCGCCGAGCGAGGCGACATCGCCATCGGAAGGCCGCACCGGAACCGAGACGTCGAGATTGCCGGTGGCCACCTCATCGGCCGCGCCGATGAGTTGGCGGATCGGCCGCACCAGCCGGTCGGCGACGGCAATGCCGGTCCAGACGGCGGACAGGATGATGATGAGCGTCATCGAAAGGTAAGGCAACGCGAAGGCGATCTGCGAGGGACGCCGGTTGGATTCCAGCCCCCGATATTCATCGACATTGGACCGCACGATCTGCCGGGCCTTGATGACCTCGGGATCGATCACCCGGATCGTGTAGAGGAACAGCCCTTCCAGTTCCCTGAGCTTGACGATGGCGCCCATGATGTTGCGGGTTTCGGGTGCGATCAGCAGCGGCGGCCCGTTTTCCGCCTCCTGGATGGCGCCTTCGGGCGGCTCGGGCATGGCGAAATCGGCACGGGTCTGCGCGCTCATGACGAAGGAGCCGTCGGAGCGCACCAGCGCCGCATGGGCAAGCCCCCGGCCGGCCGCCTCCTTGTTCATGAGGTCTAGAAAGCCGGTGCGGTCGAGCCCGTAGAGCGTGCGCGCATTGTCGAGGTCGTAGGCCATGGACAGCGTGGTGCCCTGCAGGTTGCGGGCATTTTCCTGCACATAGGCGTCGGCGATCGACAGCGAGGAATTGATGATGGTCTTGGTGCGGATCTCGAACCAGCGGTCGAGCCCGACATTGAGCGTGATCGAGGCAACGATGGCGACCATGATCGCCGGGATAGCCGCCACCAGCGCGAACATGGTGACGATGCGCACATGCAGGCGCGACGCCGCCTTGCCGACCCGCCTTGCCAGCACGATGCGGTGGATCTCGCGGCCGATCAGCGCCGTCAGAACCAGGATGAAAAGGGCGTTGGCGGCGATCAGCGTGAGCGTGATCTGGCTGTCCGGCACGATCGGCGTCGCACCGACAAGGATCGCGAACGATACGCCGGCCGTCAGCAGCGCACCCAATATTGCGAGGATACCCGGCAACGCAAGCAGCCGCCGTCCCTCCTGGGCACGGCTTTTCGGCAGGCGCACTCGGCCGGTGCTGAGTATGTGAGTCGTCATACCGCCTATGGCATCATGAATCGCGTTACATGTATGCAACAATGTGGCGATTATGCAACAAAACAGGCGACATTGTGGCTCGCTCTCCGGATACTATCCGTGCGCGGCGAATGCCGGATCAGCCGGCCGATTTGTAGACGCTGATGCCCAGTTCGCGGATCTTCTTGCGCAGCGTGTTGCGGTTGAGGCCAAGCAGTTCCGCCGCCTTGATCTGGTTGCCGCGTGTCGCCGTCATTGCCGCCAGCACAAGCGGGTGCTCCACCTCCGCCAGAATGCGCTGATAGAGCCCGGCCGGTGGCAGAGACGGGCCGTAGGAGGCGAAATAGCGTTGCAGATAGTGCTCCATCGCCTGTCCGATGGAGAGGTTTTCCGGGATAAGGGCAACGCCCGCCACAGGGTCAGGCCTCTCGCCAGCGCTCAGTTCGGCATCGACGATATCGGCGGAAATCTCGTCCTGCGCATAGAGCGCCGCAAGGCGGCGCACCAGGTTTTCCAGTTCGCGCACATTACCCGGCCATGGATAGCGCTTCATCGCCTCGATCCCGGCCGGGGCAATGCGCTTGGCCTGCAAGCCCTCCTTCTCGCCCTGCTTGAAGAAATGCCGCACCAGATCGGGAATATCCTCGGACCGCTCGCGCAGCGCCGGCAGCCGCAGCGGCACGACATTGAGCCGGTAGAACAGGTCCTCGCGGAACAGGCCCTGATTGATCAGGGCGCGCAGATCCTTGTTGGTGGCGGCGACGATGCGCACATCCGTGCGGATCGGCGTGCGGCCGCCGACGGTCGTGTATTCGCCCTGCTGGAGAACGCGCAGCAGCCGTGTCTGCGCCTCCATCGGCATGTCGCCGATCTCGTCGAGGAACAGGGTGCCGCCCTCGGCTTGCTCGAAACGGCCGGTCGAGCGGTTCTGGGCGCCGGTGAAAGCTCCCTTCTCGTGGCCGAACAGTTCGGATTCGATCAGGTCGCGCGGGATCGCGGCCATGTTGATCGCCACGAAAGGCCCGTTGCGGCGGCGGCCATATTCATGCAGCGCCCGCGCCACCAGTTCCTTGCCGGTGCCTGATTCGCCGGTGATCATCACCGTGAGGTCCGTCTGCATCATGCGCGCCAGCATGCGGTAGATGTCCTGCATGGCGGCGGAGCGGCCGACCAGCGGCATGGTGTCGGGCTGGTCCTCCAGCCGCGGCTCGGCTTTCGGCCGGCGCGGCTCGGCCAGCGCGCGCTGCACGATGCCGAGCAGTTCGGTCAGGTCGAAGGGTTTCGGCAGATATTCATAGGCGCCGGCTTCCGAGGCGCGGATCGCGGTCATGAAGGTGTTCTGCGCACTCATCACCACCACGGGAAGTTCCGGCCGTGCCTTGCGGATGCGCGGCAGCATGTCGAAGGCGTTCTCGTCCGGCATCACCACGTCGGTGATCACCAGATCGCCCTCGCCCGCCGCCACCCAGCGCCACAGCGTGGCGGCGTTGGACGTGACGCGCACCTCGTGCCCGACCCGCGACAGCGCCTGGTTGAGAACGGTGCGGATCGCAGCATCGTCGTCAGCGACAAGGATCTGGCCATGCACGCTCATCTGTTACTTCCTTCGCCAAGGTCCTGTTCGTCCGGCACCGTCTCCTTCCATGCCGGCATCAGCACGCGAAAGGTCGTTCCGCGCGGGTTCGACTCGCATTCGACGATGCCGCCATGCTCGCCCACGATCTTGGCGACCAGTGCGAGGCCGAGCCCCGAGCCGTTCGGTTTCGTGGTGATGAAGGGGTCGAACAGGATCGGCAGCAGGTCTTCGGCAACGCCCGGCCCGTTGTCGCGCACGCAGAACTCCAGCGGCAGCGACACCCGCTCCTGCGTGCCGGGCACCGACATGCGGATACCCGGGCGAAAGGCGGTCGTCAGCACGATCTCGCCCAGCGGATCGCTGCCCACCGCCTCGGCCGCGTTCTTGATCAGATTGAGGAACACCTGGATCAACTGGTCGCGATTGCCGTAGACCGGCGGAAGCGACGGGTCGTAGTCCTCGACAATGGTGAGGCCCCTTGCGAAGCCATTCCTGGCGATCGCCTTCACCCGGTCGAGCACGACATGGATGTTGACCGGATAGCGGTCGATCGGCCGCTCGTCGGAAAACACCTCCATGCGGTCGACCAGCGCCACGATGCGGTCGGTCTCCTCGGTGATCAGCCGCGTCAGCGCCCTGTCCTCGTCCGAGGCCGACTGTTCGAGCAGTTGCGCGGCGCCGCGTATGCCCGAAAGCGGGTTCTTGATCTCATGCGCCAGCATCGCGGCAAGGCCCGTCACCGAGCGCGCCGCCCCGCGATGGGTCATCTGGCGGTCGATCTTGTCGGCCATCGAGCGTTCCTGGAACATCACGACCACCGACCCCTGGAACTCCGGAACCGGCGCGACATAGAGGTCCACCATCTTCTCGATGCCGAGGCGCGGCGAGGAGATATCGACGCGGTATTCGTTGACCGGCGCGCGGCGCTCGCGCACCTGATCGACAAGGGCAAGCAAAGGGCTGCCGAAGGGAATGAGCTTCGACAACGTGCTGCGCGCCAGAACGGAGGCGCTGGAACGGAAAAAATCCTCGGCATCTGCGTTGGCGAAGGAGATGTAGCCCTCCGGATCGACCATGATCACCGGCCGCCGGATGGTGTTGAGCAGGATCTGCGCGGCGTCGTCCATATCCCCCGGCTGGATCGGCAGCGCGCTCATGCCGCACTCCTCATATTGCTGTCCTGCCCGGAAAAAATATGGCGAAGCAGGGTAACGACCGCCCCAGGCTCGCCGGACGTCAGCAAGGCCTTGCGCTGCTCCGGCGCGACGGTCGGCGCATGGCGGTCGAGATACCAGCCAAGGTGCTTCCGCGCCTGCCGCAAGCCGCTTTCAGTGCCGTAGAGCGACAGCATGTCCTCGTAATGCGCAGTCACGTAGTCCGCGAGTTCGTCGCGCGCGTGGGGGATACCGGACATGGATGCGCCGGAGACGTCGGCCAAGATCTCGCCTGCCGTCCACGGTGCGCCGTAATGGGCGCGGCCGACCATGATCGCATCGGCGCCGGACTGTTCAAGGATGGCGGCGGCATCGCTGGACGATCCGACATCGCCATTCGCCACCACGGGAATGGAAACGGCAGCCTTGATGCGCGCGATCGCCCGCCAATCGGCCTTGCCGTTGTAGAACTGGCAGCGGGTGCGGCCGTGCACGGTCACCATCCGCACGCCGGCCTCCTCGGCGCGGCGCGCCAGGATGGGTGCATTCAGCACGTTCTCGTCCCAGCCAAGCCGCATCTTGACCGTGACCGGCACCTCGACGGCATCGACAACCGCTTCGATCAGCGACAACGCATGGTCGAGATCGAGCATCAGGGCCGATCCGGCATAGCCGCCGGTCACCTTCTTGGCAGGGCAGCCCATATTGATGTCGACGATGTCGGCGCCCTCGCCCACGGCGATGCGCGCCGCCTCCGCCATATGTGCCGCCTCGCGCCCGGCAAGCTGAACCATATGCACCGGCAGGCCGGAATGGCGGATACGCAGGTTGAAGCCGGCGCGCCCCCTGGCCAGTTCACCGCTGGCAACCATTTCGGAAACGACGAGGCCCGCCCCATGGGCATAGGCCCGCTTGCGAAAAGGCTCGTCCGTGACACCCGACATCGGCGCCAGAAAGACGCGATTGCGAATTTCGACACCACCAATATTCAAAGGCGTGGACAGGATTGCCCGCTCAGGCATGCACAAAAACCATGCAAATAATTTTGATGCCCATTGTTTAAACAATCCTCGGAAATGATGCAATGCACAATCACGCCTGTTCCGCATCGGGCGCGTGAAAAGACTGGCCTTCCGGCCGTCGCCCGACTAAGCCTCCGCAATGGCTGAGGGAACCGACATTTCCGTGGGACAAGAAAAATGCCGGATCGCGGCGGTTATCGTCGCCGCCGGCCGCGGTGAGCGGGCCGGACAGGCCGATGGCCCCAAGCAATACCGTCTCATCGGCGGCCGCGCCGTCATTGCCCACACGCTGGAAACGTTCCTCTCCCACCCTCAGGTGGACACGGTGGTCGTCGCCATCCACGCCGACGACGGTGAACTGCTGCGCAAGGCGGCGGAGGATTACCACGATCGCATCACCATCGTCATTGGTGGGCCGACGCGGCAGGAATCGGTGCGTCTCGGCCTTCTCGCCCTTCATGAGCAAGCACCCGCCAAGGTCTTGATTCACGACGCGGTGCGCCCGTTCTGCGATCTGGAACTGATCACCCGCACCATCGACACGATCACCGAGAAGCAGGGCGCCTTGCCCGCACTTCCCGTTGCCGACACGCTGAAGCGGGAAGCGTTCGGCGGCATGGTGGGCGAGACGGTGCCGCGCGCCGGCCTGCACGGGGCGCAAACACCGCAGGGCTTTCCCTATGGGCCGATCGTCGCGGCGCATGAACAGGCACATGCGCTCGGCCGCCACGACTTCACCGACGACGCGGCCATCGCCGAATGGGCGCGCCTGCCGGTCATGCTGGTGCCGGGCTCGCCGGACAATGTAAAGCTCACATGGGCAAGGGATATTTCAATGGCAGACCAAAGGCTTAAAGGCACCGGCTCAAGCTTTCCCGATGTGCGCACCGGAAATGGCTACGACGTGCACTCCTTCGAGGCCGGCGACCATGTGGTGCTCTGCGGCGTCTCCATCCCGCACAATCGCAAGCTGTCCGGCCATTCCGACGCCGATGTCGGTCTCCATGCCCTCACTGACGCCCTGTTGGCCACCTGCGGGGCCGGCGACATCGGCACGCATTTCCCACCCTCCGATCCCCAGTGGAAAGGCGCGGCCTCACGCCGGTTCGTGGAACATGCCGTGGCGCTGGTGCGCGCACGCGGCGGCCGCATCGCCAATGCCGACGTGACGCTGATCTGCGAAGCCCCCAAGGTCGGTCCGCATCGCGAGGCGATGGTGGCGGAACTATCATCCATGCTGGGCATTGCGGGTGAGCGCATCTCCATCAAGGCCACTACCAATGAGAAGCTGGGTTTTGTCGGCCGCGAGGAAGGCATCGCCGCGATCGCAACGGCCAGCGTCATCTATCCGGGGGAGGTTCCCGCATGACCGAGGCAGGTGTCGGAGAAGTCAAGCAGGCTGATGTCGGCGAACTGGCCGACCACTTCCTGAAGGCGTGCCAGCGCAGCGGCATACTGGCTGCCACCGCGGAGAGTTGCACCGGCGGCCTCATCATCGCCGCCATGACCGATATCCCGGGCTCCTCCTCCATGGTCGACCGCGGTTTCGTCACCTATTCCAACGAAGCCAAGATGGAGATGCTGGGCGTATCGGAACAGACGTTGCGCGACCATGGCGCGGTGTCGGCCGAAACGGCCGCCGAAATGGCTGAAGGCGCCCTCGCCCATTCGCGCGCCGGCATCGCGCTTGCCGTCACCGGCATCGCCGGGCCGGACGGCGGCAGCGCGGAAAAGCCGGTCGGGCTTGTGTGGTTCGGACTGGCGATGACGGATCGTCCCGTCCATGTCGAAAAGCGCATCTTCGACAATCACGGCCGCGACTTCATCCGCCGCGAGACGGTGAAGCATGCGCTGAACATGGGTCTCAAGGCGTTGGGGTAGAGCAATTCCGGTGGGGGTGGCACTGCCTGCCTTCTACTCCTTGCTATCCGTCATCCCGGCCAAGGGAGCGATAGCGACCGCGAGCCGGGATCCATTCCGTAACCTTCGAGGGTCTGGCATGGATTCCCTACACTCTCCATTCGCTTCTCTCATTTCGAGGCCGGGAATGACGGAAAGGTTTTATCCTCGTCATTCTCGACTTTGGAGCGACCGGCGAACCTTGAGGGCCGCAACCCTTCAGGCCGTCTCCGCCGAGCGCCCGTAAATCGCATCGGCGCGCTTTTCGAAGGCTTCCGCGAACATGCGGAAGGCACGGTCGAACATGGAGCCCATCACCGCGCTGAGCAGGCGGCTCTTGAATTCGTAATCGATGAAGAAGCGCACCAGGCAGCCGGCGCCGTCCGGCTCGAATATCCAGATATTGCTGAGGTATTTGAATGGACCGTCGATATATTTGACGTCGATCGCCCGCTCGGCCGGCTTCAACAGCACCTGCGTGGTGAACGTCTCGCGGATCGCCTTGTAGCCGACGCTCATCGAAGCCACGAGCAGCGTCTTGCCGTCGCGCTCGCGGCGTGACTGGACAGTCAGCGCCTCGCACAGCGGCAGGAATTCCGGATAACGCTCGACATCGGCCACGAGTGCAAACATCTCGTCAGGCGAATGGGCGACTTGGCGGGTGGCCTCGAACTTGGGCATGAAACGGAAAGCTTAGGCCGACTTCCGAAGCGCGGCTTCGCGGGCCGCCTTCAGCCGCGCGAAGTCCTCGCCGGCGTGGTGAGAGGAACGCGTCAGCGGGCTCGACGACACCAGAAGGAAGCCCTTGGTCTTGCCGACGGTTTCGTAGGATTTGAACTCCTCCGGCGTCACGAAACGCTTGACCGGGTGATGCTTGCGGCTCGGCTGGAGGTACTGGCCGATGGTCATGAAATCGACATTGGCGGTGCGCAGGTCGTCCATGAGTTGGAGCACTTCGTTGCGCTCCTCGCCGAGCCCCACCATGATGCCGGACTTGGTGAAAATGGATGGATCGAGTTCCTTCACCCGCTGCAACAGGCGGATGGAGTGGAAATAGCGCGCGCCGGGGCGCACCGTCAGATAGTTGGACGGCACGGTTTCCAGGTTGTGATTGAAGACGTCGGGCTTGGCGGCAACCACGATCTCCAGCGCATTGGCTCCGTCCTTGCGCAGGAAGTCCGGCGTCAGGATCTCGATGGTCGTGGCGGGCGATGCGGCACGGATGGCATGGATCACATCGGCAAAATGCTGCGCCCCGCCATCCGGCAGGTCGTCGCGGTCTACCGAGGTGATGACGACATGCGTGAGCCCCATCTGGCGCACCGCATGGGCCACCCGCTCGGGCTCGTTTCCGTCGAGCGCGGTCGGGATGCCGGTGGCGACGTTGCAGAAGGCGCAGGCGCGCGTGCAGATCTCGCCCATGATCATGAAGGTGGCGTGCTTCTTGTCCCAGCACTCGCCGATATTGGGGCAGCCGGCCTCCTCACACACCGTCACCAGCTTGTTGGACTTCACGATCTCGCGGGTTTCGGCATAGCCCTTGGACACCGGCGCCTTGACGCGGATCCATTCCGGCTTGCGCAGAACCTCCTGGTCCGGGCGATGCGCCTTCTCGGGGTGCCTTACGCGCGGCGGATTTGCGATATTGTCGAGAATGGTGACCATGTCCGATCCAATTCTGTACCGGGGCGGAGAACGTCCGCGCCCACTGTCATCTAGGACGTTTTGCCGGAATAAGAAAGGCCATGGCGGAGGGTGCCGCCATGGCCTCGTCTGAACGCAGATCGGACGGAAGCGCTACTGGCGCACCATTCGTCCCACGAAAATGAGAATACACGCGCCGATGAAGCCTGTGATGAGATAGGCCAGCCAGCCGACGCCGAAGGAGCCGATGTTCAGAGCCTGCAATATCGCGTTCAGCACTATCGCGCCGACGATCCCCAGAACGATGTTCATGAGGACGCCCATGTTGCTTTTCATCACCATTTCGGCCAGCCAGCCGGCGACCCCGCCGACCACTATCGCCGCGATCCAGCCCACACCGTTGACGTCCATATGAATGGTCCTTCCGCAAAGGATTAGAATTCATATGCAACGTCTTGCCTCGCATCTTGTTCCACCGCCGGCCGGAGCATCGGGCTGAAAAGTGGCGTCCGCTTTTCGGCTCGTTCCGATGCCCTTCGAAGGCCGGCTCAGGCGTTCAACGCACGCCCATAGGCGTCGAGCACGCTTTCCTTCATCATCTCCGACAGGGTCGGATGCGGGAACACCGTGTGCATCAGCTCCTCCTCGGTGGTTTCGAGGTTCATCGCCACCACGAAGCCCTGGATGAGTTCGGTCACTTCCGCGCCGACCATGTGGGTGCCGAGCAGCTCGCCGGTCTTCTTGTCGAAGATGGTCTTGATCAGGCCCTGGTCCTCGCCCAGCGCGATGGCCTTGCCGTTGGCGGCGAACTGGAAACGGCCGACACGGATGTCACGGCCTTCCGCCTTGGCCTTGGCTTCGGTGAGACCGACGGAAGCGACTTGCGGGCTGCAATAGGTGCAGCCGGGGATCTTCGACTTGTCGAGCGCATGCACGCCCGGCACGCCGGCGATCTTCTCCACGCAGATCACGCCTTCATGCTCGGCCTTGTGCGCCAGCATGGGCGGGCCGGCGACATCGCCGATGGCGTAGATGCCCGCCACATTGGTGCGGCCATAGCCGTCCACCGCCACGCAGCCGCGGTCGGTCTTCACGCCGAGCGCTTCCAGCCCGAGATTCTCGATATTGCCGACCACGCCCACGGCCGAAATCATGCGGTCGGCGGTGATCTTCTCGACCTTGCCTTCCTTGGTCTCGACATGGGCGGTGATGGAGTTGGCGCCCTTCTCGACCTTGGCGACCTTGGCCTCGAGCAGGATCTTCATGCCCTGCTTTTCGAACTGCTTCTGGGCGAATTTGGAGATTTCGGCATCCTCGACGGGCATGACCTGCGGCAGCACCTCGACCACGGTCACCTCGGCACCCATGGCGCGATAGAACGAGGCGAACTCGATGCCGATGGCGCCGGAGCCCATGACCAGCAGCGATTTGGGCATTTCCTTCGGCACCATGGCCTCGAAATAACTCCAGATCAGCTTGCCGTCCGGCTCGATGCCGGGCAGCGCGCGCGGCCTCGCACCGGTGGCGACGATGATGTGCTTAGCCTGGTACGTGCCCTCGCCCTTGACGCCTTTTGGAACCGGCGGCTGCGGCTCCATGGGCTTCTTGGAGCTTTTTGACACCACGATCTCGCCGGCTTTTCCTTCAGCGGGAGCCTTGGAAAGCTTCGCTTCGCCCCAGATCACGTCGACCTTGTTCTTCTTCATAAGGAAGGCGACGCCGCCGTTCAGCCGGCGCGACACGCCGCGCGAGCGCTCCACCACGGCACCGATGTCGGCGCTGACCTTGCCATCGATCTTCAAGCCATAAGCGCCGGGATTTTCGGCATAGTGCTTGATCTCGGCCGAGCGCAGCAGCGCCTTGGTGGGAATGCAGCCCCAGTTGAGGCAGATGCCTCCCAGATGCTCGCGCTCGACGATCGCCGTCTTGAGGCCGAGTTGCGCAGCACGCACGGCCGTGACGTAACCGCCCGGACCGGAACCGATGATGATGACGTCGTAAGTGTCGGCCATGGATATCTGCCTTTCCTCAAGCAGCGCTGCGCGTCAGCAGCACCCAATCATGTTGCTTGCCGTTTTCGGAGAGCGGCACGGCCGGCCGCCGCATCACCTCCGAAAATCCGTTGGATTTGTAAAGTCCGAGCGCGGTTTCATTGTCGCTTTCGGTTATGAGGCTGACCGGCCTCTCCCCACCACGCGCGATCTCGTGGGCAAGCAGCCGCTTGCCCAGCCCCTTGCCGCGCTGGTGCCGATAGACGCCGAGGCTGTCGATGAACCAGTGGCCCGCGATCGTCTTCTGCAATTCCAGGATCGGCTCCACCACCGGATGCGGGGCCTTCTCATCCATGATGGACGGCTCGATCGGATGGCCGATGATCACACCGGCGATCTCGTCTCCGACCATCGCGACGCTTGCGTCCTTCCAGGCGGCCGCAAGCGTGTCGGAGCGCATGAAGCAACGGCCCTGCTCGAAGGCGGTTTCCTTGGTTCCGTCCAGAACCGCGCCATACCAGAACCACGAGGCGAAGCCGTGCGAGGAAATATCTACCAGTATGGCCAGTTCAGCCGCATCGCTTTTCTCGGCCGGCCGGATGATGGTGTCCTGCGACATGCTCAAAGCTCCAGCATGACGCGCACGACGGGCGCCAGCGCCTCGCCGAGCTTGCGCGTGTTCTCGGCATCGAGATGCACGCCGTCGAGAGGCGTCACGCCGGCAGCGGCGGAAGCGTCGAAAAAACCGCAGCCCGTTTCATCGGCTAGGTTTTCGTAGTAGCCGGCGAGTTCCCCCATGCCCTTTTCGCCCGGCGCGGCGACGGGAGGGGCCACGATGAGGATTTTCGGCTCGGGATGACCCAGCGGGTCGTCATGGCCGCGCACGATGCCGATCAGGCGGCGCATGCCCTGCCGGGCCGCGAAAGGCTGGCCATGGATCCACGGCTTCATGTCGTTGGTGCCAAGCAGGAAGATCACCAGATCGAGCGGCGCATGCGAAGACAGCACCGTCGGGAGGAAGCGGGCGCCGTTGCGATCGGCGCCGGCCAGATGATCGTCGAACGCGGTGGTGCGTCCGTTCAGCCCCTCGGCGACGACATGAACGCCCTCGCCGAGTTCCCGTTGCAAGACGGTCGGCCAACGGTCCTCCAGTGCGTGGCGCGACGGACCTTCGACATTGTAGCCCCAGGTCAGCGAGTCGCCATAGCAGAGGACCGTCCGCATGCGTTGCTACACCACCAGGCTCATCGGGTTTTCGATGAGGCGCTTGAAGGCGCCGACGAGTTCGGCGCCGAGCGCCCCGTCCACCGCCCGGTGGTCGGTCGACAAGGTCACCGACATCACCGTCGCGACCTTGACCTCGCCACCCTTCACCACCGCCCGCTGCTCGCCCGCGCCGATCGCCAGGATCGTCGCATGCGGCGGGTTGATGACGGCGGCGAAGTCCTTGATGCCGAACATGCCCAGGTTCGACACCGCCGTGGTGCCACCCTGATACTCTTCCGGCTTCAGCTTGCGGGTCCGCGCCCGCGCCGCCAGGTCCTTCATCTCGTTGGAGATCGACGACAGGCTCTTTTCCTCGGCCTTGCGCACGATCGGCGTGATCAGCCCGCCGGGGATGGAGACGGCCACGCCGACATCGGCATGCCGGTGCTTGACCATCGCGCCCTCGGTCCACGACACGTTGGCGTCGGGCACCTCCTTGAGCGCCAGCGCCAGCGCCTTGATGATCAGGTCGTTGACGGAGAGCTTGTAGGCCGGCTCCTCGCCCTTTTCGGTCTTCTTCACCGGGGCGGCGTCGTTGAGCTGCTTGCGCAGCGAAAGCAGCGCATCCAGCTCGCAGTCCAAGGTGAGGTAGAAGTGCGGCACGGTCGACTTCGCCTCGACCAGCCGCCGTGCGATGGTCCTGCGCATATTGTCGTGCGGGATCAGCTCGTAGGAGCCTTCCTCGAACAGCTTGAGCACCGCCTCGTCCGACATCGGCTTGACAGCCGGCGCGGCTGCGGCAGGCGCGCCGGCTTCCGCAGCCGGAGCGGCAGCCTTGACCCCGCCGCCGGCAATCGCAGCTTCCACGTCGGCCTTGACCACCCGCCCCTGCGGACCCGAACCCGAAATCCCCGAAAGGTCGAGGCCGGCATCCTTGGCGATGCGGCGGGCCAGGGGCGAGGCGAACACGCGATCCGTCTCCTTGGCCGCGGCCTTCGCCTCCGGCTTGGCGGGCGCGGAAGCCGCCGCCTTGGGTTCTTCGGCCGGAGCGGGCGCGCTTTCGGTCTTGGCCGCTTCCGCCTTCGGTGCATCGGCCTTGGCCGGCGCACCGCCGGCGGCCTTGGCGGCCGCTTGCGCATCCTCGCCGTCTTCGGCCAGAACGGCGATCAGTGCATTGACCTTCACGCCTTCGGTTCCGGCAGGCACGACGAGCTTGGCCACGGTGCCCTCATCGACCGCCTCGACCTCCATGGTCGCCTTGTCGGTCTCGATCTCGGCGATCACGTCGCCGGGTGAGACCTTGTCGCCTTCCTTGACCAGCCACTTGGACAGGTTGCCCTCTTCCATCGTCGGGGAGAGCGCCGGCATGGTAATGTTGATCGGCATATCGTCCTCCCTCGCGCCTTACCGGTAGGTGACGGCTTTGACCGCCTCGACGACCTCATCGACGTTCGGCAAGGCCAGCTTTTCGAGATTGGCCGCATAGGGCATCGGCACATCCTTGCCTGCGACGGTGATGACCGGCGCGTCGAGGAAATCGAAAGCCTGGCGCGACACCTGATTGGCGATGAAATCGCCGACCGAGGACTGCGGATAGCCTTCCTCCACCGTCACCAGCCTGTTGGTCTTCCTGACCGATGCGATGACGGTATCGAGGTCCATCGGCCGGATGGTCCTGAGGTCGATGATCTCGGCATCTATGCCCATCTTGGCGAGTTCCGCCTCGGCCTTGATCGCATAGGTCATGCCGATGCCCCACGAGACGATCGTGACATCCTTGCCGACCTTGTGGATACGCGCCTTGCCGATCGGCAGCACGAAATCATCCAGCTTCGGCACATCGAAGGAATGGCCGTAGAGGATTTCATTCTCGAGGAAAATGACCGGGTTGGGGTCGCGGATCGCCGCCTTGAGCAGACCCTTGGCGTCGGCCGCCGTGTAGGGCTGGATGACCCTGAGGCCGGGAATATGGCTGTACCAGGCGGCATAGTCCTGGCTGTGCTGGGCTGCGACGCGGGCCGCGGCACCGTTCGGCCCGCGGAAGACGATCGGCGCGCCCATCTGGCCGCCCGACATGTAGAGCGTCTTGGCCGCCGAATTGACGATCTGGTCGATCGCCTGCATGGCGAAGTTGAAGGTCATGAACTCGACGATCGGCTTGAGGCCCGCGAAAGCGGCGCCGACGCCGACGCCGGCGAAGCCGTGCTCGGTGATCGGGGTGTCGACCACGCGGCGGTCGCCGAACTCCTGCAACAGCCCCTGCGTGACCTTGTAGGCGCCCTGATATTCCGCGACCTCCTCGCCCATGACGAAGACGTCCGCGTCGCGGCGCATCTCCTCGGCCATGGCATCCCGCAGTGCCTCGCGCACCGTCATCGACACCATCTCGGTGCCGGCCGGGATATCGGGATCGGCGGCGACTTCGACCTTGGGCGCGGCGGCGACCGGGGCCGGCTTCGCGGCTTCCGGCTCAGACTTCTCTTCGGCCTTCGGCGCCTCGGCCTTGGCAGGAGCGGCCGCATTGCCGATATCGCCGGCGCTTTCGCCGTCCTGCAACAGGACCGCGATCGGCGTGTTGACCTTGACGCCCTCGGCGCCGGCCGGGATCAGGATCTTGCCCAGCGTGCCTTCGTCGACCGCCTCGACCTCCATGGTCGCCTTGTCGGTTTCGATCTCGGCGATCACGTCGCCGGCGACGACCTGGTCACCCTCGTTTTTCAACCATTTGGACAGATTGCCCTCTTCCATCGTCGGCGAGAGAGCTGGCATGAGAATTTCGATCGGCATGTGCCCCCTCCCTTAAAGGACGATGTCCGTCCAGAGCTCGGAGGCATCCGGCTCGGGATCGTTCTGTGCGAATTCGGCGGCGTCGGCGACGATGTCGCGCACCTCCTTGTCGATAAGCTTCAACTCGTCCTCGCTCGCCCACTTCTTGGCGAGGAGACGCGCCTTCACCTGCTCGATCGGGTCGTGCTCGGAGCGCATCTTCTGCACTTCTTCCTTCGAGCGGTACTTGGCCGGATCGGACATGGAGTGGCCGCGATAACGGTAGGTGTTCATCTCCAGGATGATCGGGCCGTTGCCGTTGCGGCACCATTCCACCGCCATGTCGGAGGCGGACTTGACCGCGCGCACATCCATGCCGTCGACCTTGACGCCGGGGATCTTGAAGGAGGCGCCGCGTTGCGAGAAGTCGGTCTCGGCCGAGGAGCGCGTCACCGACGTGCCCATGGCGTAGCGGTTGTTCTCGATGATGTAGACCACCGGCAGCTTCCACAGCGAGGCCATGTTGAAGCTCTCGTAGACCTGGCCCTGGTTGGAGGCGCCGTCGCCGAAGAAGGTCAGCGACACGTTCTTGTTGCCGCGATAGCGGTTGGCGAAGGCAAGGCCGGTGCCGAGCGGCACCTGCGCGCCGACGATGCCGTGGCCGCCATAGAACTGCTTCTCCTTGGAGAACATGTGCATGGAGCCGCCCTTGCCCTTGGAGTAGCCGCCCTGGCGTCCGGTCAATTCGGCCATCACCCCGCGCGGCGACATCTCCATGGCCAGCATATGGCCGTGGTCGCGATAGGCGGTGATCATCTGGTCACCCTCGATCAGCGCCATCTTCATGCCGGTGACGACGGCTTCCTGACCGATATAGAGATGGCAGAAGCCGCCGATGAAGCCCATGCCGTAAAGCTGGCCGGCCTTCTCCTCGAAACGCCGGATAAGCAGCATCTCGCGATAGGCGGAGAGTTCCTGTTCCTTGCTGAATTCCGCCGGCTTGGGCGCGGCTATGGTCGGCGACTTGCTGTCGCCCTTCGATCTGGCAGGCGCTTTTCTGGCTGCGGTGGCCATATACTTCTCCCTAAGGGCGTCTCTTGTCGGACTTGCGGGAGATTTCCTCCCCACTGATAGAGCGGGAAGCTATCATGCATATCTGCATTTCGCCATGTAGAAAATGCATGGCTGACATGCAGCTAAGCATTTATATTTATTGAAATTTATAGTGATTAACCCAAATTCGGTTAACTGGCTTTTCAGCGCAGCATGATGATCACTTCGTCCGGGTTGGACAGATTCAGCGCCTTGCGCGCCAGTTCGTCCAGCATGTCTTTTTCCAAGGTCCCATCATGCAACAGGCGCACCCGCTTCTCAAGCTCCGCGCGCTCGGCCTGCAACTTGCCGAGTTGAGCCTGCAGGCGCGCGGTCTGCTCCTCCATGCGCTCGCGAGAATTGATGCCGTACTGGCCGTGATAGGCATGGAAGCCGAAATAGGCGACAAAGGCCGCGCACAGGACGGGAATGATCAGCCGTCCGGTCTTTCTCTGCTTGTACTGACGCGTCCACATGGTTCGGCTCAAGGTCCCTTTCACCTTCTTGTCGCCGATTGTGCTTAATGGACGGTTACGCCGCGTGCCCGCAGCACATACGGGCAATGAAAAAGGGCGGGTTGCCCCGCCCTTTTCGATCCGTCGCTATGGAAGTGTGTCTGGCTCAGCCCTTGAGGATCGAGCTGCCGGCGTAACGCGCCTGACGGCCGAGTTCTTCCTCGATGCGGATGAGCTGGTTGTACTTGGCCGTACGGTCGGAGCGCGCCAGCGAGCCGGTCTTGATCTGCCCGCAATTGGTCGCCACGGCGAGGTCGGCGATGGTGGAATCCTCGGTCTCGCCCGAGCGGTGCGACATGACCGCGGTGTAGGCCGCCTTGTGCGCCGTCTCGACCGCGTCCAGCGTCTCGGACAGCGAGCCGATCTGGTTGACCTTGACCAGGATCGAGTTGGCGACGCCCATGCGGATGCCGTCGCGCAGGCGCGCCGAATTGGTCACGAACAGATCGTCGCCGACGAGCTGCACCTTCTTGCCGATCAGGTCGGTCAGGTACTTCCAGCCTTCCCAGTCGTCCTCGGCCATGCCGTCCTCGATCGAGATGATCGGGTAGTCGGCCGCCAGCTTGGCCAGGTACTTGGCCTGCGCCTTGGGATCGCGGGTCTTCTTCTCGCCCTCGTAGACGTAGTTGCCGTCCTTGAAGAACTCGGTCGAGGCGCAGTCGAGCGCCAGCGCCATTTCCTCGCCGGGCTTGAAGCCGGCCTTCTCGATGGAGGCCATGACGAAGTCCAGCGCGGCCTGGGCGCTCTTCAGGTTCGGCGCGAAGCCGCCCTCGTCGCCGACATTCGTGTTGTGGCCGGCTTCCTTGAGGCCCTTCTTGAGCGTGTGGAAGACTTCCGAACCCCAGCGCACCGCCTCGCGGACGGACGAGGCGCCGACCGGCATGATCATGAATTCCTGGAAATCGATCGGGTTGTCGGCATGGGCGCCGCCATTGATGATGTTCATCATCGGCACCGGCAGCACATGCGCCTGCGCACCGCCGACATAGCGGTAGAGCGGCAGGCCGGCGGACTCGGCCGCGGCCTTGGCAACGGCGAGCGACACGCCGAGAATGGCGTTGGCGCCGAGGCGGCCCTTGTTCGGCGTGCCGTCCAGCTCGATCATGGTGCGGTCGATGTGGATCTGGTCCTCGGCCTCCAGTCCGCCGATGGCCTCGAACAATTCGCCGTTGACGGCCTCGACCGCCTTCTCGACGCCCTTGCCGAGATAGCGCGGCCCGCCGTCGCGCAGCTCGACGGCCTCATGCGCGCCGGTGGAGGCTCCGGAAGGGACGGCGGCGCGGCCCATGGAGCCGTCTTCGAGCACGACATCGACTTCGACGGTCGGGTTGCCCCGGCTATCGAGAATCTCGCGGCCTACGACGTCGACAATAGCGGTCATTCGAAATCCCCGTTCCGGCTGTTGAAAAGATGGGCCACGTCATAGCCAATGAGGAGGCCAAAAGGCAATCGCTTCCTGAAGGACTGCCCGCCGCTTTCGGGCGAAACAGTTCAACCCTTGGCGATGCTGTCGAACGCCATCAGCTTTTCGAGGAGCGGCGGCAGGTCCTTCAACGGCACCATGTTCGGGCCGTCGGAAGGCGCATTGTCGGGGTCCTGATGGGTCTCGATGAACACGCCGGCGACGCCCACGGCCACCGCCGCGCGCGCCAGCGTTTCCACGAAACGCCGCTCGCCGCCGGAGGAACCGCCCTGCCCGCCGGGCTGCTGCACCGAATGGGTCGCATCGAAGATCACCGGCGCGCCGAGTTCGGCCATGATCGGCAGGGCGCGCATGTCCGACACCAAAGTGTTGTAGCCGAAGGAGGCGCCGCGTTCCGTCACCAGCACGTTGGGATTGCCGGAGGCCACGATCTTGGCCACCACGTTCTTCATGTCCCAGGGCGCGAGGAACTGGCCCTTCTTGACGTTCACCACCTTGCCGGTGCGCGCCGCCGCGATCAGCAGGTCGGTCTGGCGGCTGAGGAAGGCCGGGATTTGCAGGATATCGACATGCGGCGCGACGATGGCGCATTGCTCCTCGGTGTGGATGTCGGTCAGCACCGGCAGTCCGAATTCCTTGCGGATGTCGTCGAAGATCGGCAGCGCGGCTTCCAGCCCGGCCCCACGCTTGCCCGAAAGCGAGGTGCGGTTGGCCTTGTCGTAGCTCGTCTTGTAGACGAGGCCGATGCCGAGCTTTCCGGTCATTTCCTTGAGCGCGCCGGCCATGTCGAAGGCATGCTGCCGCGTCTCCAACTGGCAGGGGCCGGCAATCAGCGCCAGCGGCGCGCGATTGTCGAAGGTGACGGCTCCGGCTTTCACCGCGGCGTTTGGCGTGCTCATGAATGCTCCTCGAAAATAAAGGCTGCGCCCTGTCCCGGCGCGGCTGCAGCGACGATGCGATTGCCCCGCATGTCGTGATCGATATTGCCCGACGCAAGGTGCGTGCGCAGGAAGGTGATGTCGCGCACCGAAAACACCACGGCGGCAAAGGCAAGGCTGCCGTGCGGATCGCATGGCAGGCCGAAACGCTGGCTATAGCGATCGGGCGTCAGTGTGGCGATACGGGCATTCGGCAGTTCCAGAATGCCGCTGCCGTTAGCCGCCGAACCATCCGCATCGGCGGCAACGCGCAGGAAGTCCGCCATCCCGGCCGGGTCGCCGCTCACCGCGACGATTTCCGCGATCCCCGTTGCGCCATTGGCATGAGCCTGAAGGGCCGCGCGATCGACACGCGGCGCATTGACCCGCTGGCAGGCAAAGACGAAGGTGCCGCGCATCCCGGGCTCCGCCGCGAAGGCAAGCCGAAAGGAAGCGATGTCGCTTTTGCCGGACGCATCGACGAAGGGTCGGGAAAAATCCAGTCGGTCGCCCGCCGAAATACCCGACTCGACATAGCGGCGGTGATCGTCGTCCGCGTCCTCGCTACCGAAGACGACGGCGGAAAACCCCTCAGGGCCGAAACTCTCGCGATAGAAGCGGTCGCGCGCGACGAAGACGTTGCCGGTCTTCGCTGCCGCAGCAGCGGCGGCTTCATCCGCCACGGCCAGCGGCTCGATGAAAGTGCCGCCCTCGAAATAGACGCAGCAATTCTCGGTGCCGAAGGGGTGCACGCCGCGCGGCGCCACGGTGAAGCCCAGACGGCCCAGCCGCTCGCGCGCGATCTCCAGATCGGCGGTCGGCAGAACGAGGTGATCGAGAGGGCGAGCCATTCCCGGCGGTGTGCCTCATTCCGGCGCGCCGTTCAAGCCGGCACGCGCCACGACCCCGTGGAACCTGCCGGAATGTTCAGGCCGCGCGGGCCTGTTCCAGCACTTCCTGATAGGTGTCGAGATCGACATAGAATACGCGGATGATCTCCCTGATCAGCTCGTCGTCCTGATATCCCTGCGATTTCAAGATATTGATAGCTGTGAGTATATCGAACCGGTCCGTCAGCCGGCGTTTCTGATAATCCTCGACAAAACGATCCATCCCTTTTCCCCTGCCCGTTTGTCCAACCCCATGAACAACTCCCAGACACGGAACGAATCCTAGGCAGACTTGCTTGCGCGGAACTTGCAGGCGCCTGAAACGCCTCCCCCAATCCATTCCCGGTTGACGCGGAAAATCAGCCGACTCACAGTGGCTGGAAAAAGGATAGCATGCATTCGCCGACACGCCACAGTTGCACCGAATGGCGCGATTGGCCTTGCGCGGCAGCGCTGCTATCGAAGGGAGGAACAGTCGGAAAAGGCAATGAAGATCTTTCTGCCGCTTGCAACCAGCCTCGCAATGGCCTGCGCGATCGCCTCGCCGGCAGACGCCGTCGAGCGATTGCCGGACGGCGTCTATCATTGCGAGGTCTATCTGCTCGGGCAGTTCCTCAGCCTCGGCGACATCACCATCAAGGGCAACGTCTATACCGGGCCGAGCTATTTTCCGGTCCCGCAGCAGGGCTACAACTACCAGATCGAGCCGAACGACGAGATTTCCTGGCTCGGCCCGCTTGGCGGCTTCACGTCGGGCGGCAACAGCATTTCGCTGACGCAGGTGACCTCGCGGGACCCGCGCAGCGCCTCCTTCGACATCATCATGCGCCAGCCGGACGGCGCCTTCACTGCCTCCACCTGCACGATCCGCTGAGCAAAAAGAGACCCGGAACCTTGGGGTGTCCGGGTCAATCGGCGGGAGGGTTTTCAGATGTTGTTCGCCGCCATCTCCTGGGCAATGTAGTCGGCCTGCCGGATCGCCAGCGTCACGATGGTCAGCGTCGGGTTCTCCGCGCCGCCGGTGGTGAACTGACTGCCGTCCGAAACGAACAGGTTCTTGATGTCGTGGGTCTGCCCATGCTTGTTCACCACGCCGTCGGATGCCTTCTCGCTCATGCGGTTGGTGCCGAGATTGTGGGTCGAGGGATAAGGCGGCGTCGGCATGGTGCGCGTCGCGCCGACGGCATCGTAGATCGCCGCGCCCTGCCGGAACGCATGATTGCGCATAGCGATGTCGTTCGCATGATCGGTGAACCACACATCCGCCACCGGCATGCCGTGCTGGTCCTTGAGCGTGGGATGCAGCTTGATGGC
The DNA here is from genome assembly GCF_040545735.1 of Aquamicrobium terrae. GTDB lineage: Bacteria > Pseudomonadota > Alphaproteobacteria > Rhizobiales > Rhizobiaceae > Mesorhizobium > Mesorhizobium terrae_A. Next base: position 422,647 of record NZ_JBEPML010000001.1, on the reverse strand, counting down.
GTTCTGCTCCTGCGGCATGTCCTCGCCGACGATCCACATGCCGGCGATATGGTCGTAATGGTCGAGCGCCGTGGTGAAACCGCGGCCCCAGCAGCCCGGATTGAGGAAGGCCGCCATGAACGGAATGCCGAGCGCCAGCGTCTCCAACTCATAGCCGCCGACGAAACCGCGCGAGGGATCGTGGCGCGCCTCATCGCGGACGATGCCGGCCATGGTCGTGCCACGGTAGAAATGCACCGGCTTGTCGAAGATGGCATAGACCGAGCCGGTGGTGTGGCGCATGTAGTTCTTGCCGACCTGCCCAGATGAATTCGCCAGACCGTCCGGGAATTTCGCGGAGGCCGAGTTCAGCAACAGGCGCGGGCTTTCGATGGAGTTGCCGGCCACGCATACGATGCGCGCCTTCTGCTCCTGCAACTTGCCGTCCTTGTCGGCATAGACGACGCCGGTGACCTTGCCGCTGTCGTCATGCTCGATCTTCACCACATGGCTGTTCGGGCGCACCTCCAGCTTGCCCGTCGCCTCGCCCTTGGGGATTTCGGTGTAGAGCGTCGACCATTTCGCACCCCATTTGCAGCCCTGGAAGCAGAACCCGGTCTGCTGGCAGGCCATGCGGTCGTCGCGGTCGGCCGAATTGATGGCCATGTTGCCGGTGTGGCATTCCTTGTAGCCAAGCTTGTCGGCGCCGGCCTTCATGATCTTGAAATTGTTGTTGCCCGGCAGGCCTTCGATGCCGTGGGTGCGGGTCACCCCCATCTTGTCCTCGGCCTTGTCGTAATAGGGCTCCAACTCGGCAAGCGTCAGCGGCCAGTCGAGAAGGTTGGCGCCTTCCACCTTGCCGTAATGGGTCAGCGTCTTGAACTCATGCTCCTGAAAGCGCAGCGAGGCTCCGGCCCAGTGGGTGGTGGTGCCGCCCACCGCCTTGACGATCCACGCCGGCAGGCCGGGAAAATCCTTCGCCACCCGCCAGCCGCCCGATGCGGTGCGCGGATCGCCCCATGAGAGCTGGGCGAAGCTGTCCCATTCGTCGTTGATGAAATCCTCGTATTCGATGCGGCTGCCGGCTTCCAGGATGACGACGTCGACGCCCTTCTGTGCCAGTTCGTTGCCCAGCGTTCCGCCGCCGGCGCCCGAGCCGATGATGACGACCACGCTGTCGTCGTTGAGATCATAAGGTGCTGCCATGGTTTCCTCCCATGTATCCGTATTCGAGCTTCAGGGACCGGAGCGGCGCTAGAGCCACTCGATGTCGTCGAAGCCGCGGGTGATGTAGCCGCCCTTCGAATAGGACTCGCCCTCGTAGCCGAAGATCGGCCACAGCTCTTTCTGGTTGTAGAGGCCCACCACGAGCCCGCCCCGGATCGCCTGGAAGAATGGCGTCTCCTCGATCTGCTTGAGCACCTCGACGCGCTCTTCCTCCCAGCCGAGCCTGCGATAGCCGCCCTCGCCGGCGCGCTTGTCGAGATCGGCGATGCCGCTTTCGATGAGGTCCTTGTGCGCGGTGTCCTTGCCGGCCTGCTCGTCATGGGTCTTGACGGCAATGGCGTAGAACCTGTCCGGCACCTGGTCGTGCGGGTAGATGTCGCGCGCCATCTGGATCAGCGTCGCCATCGTCTCCGGCTTGAGCGCCGAGGTCTCCAGCCCCCACGCATGTTCGGGGCTGATGACAGCGCTGCCGGTGATGACCAGCAGCGCACCGACGCCACCGCGCTTGAGCAGTTCACGCCGTGAAAGCCCCTGCTCGCGCCTGTAAACCGTTACCATTTTCTCCTCCCTTGCTTGCTGAAGCGCCTTGGAAAGGCGCTGTGGCTGGCGCCGCGTCTCCCGCGCGGCACGACCTCCTATTTGAAGCGGCCTCCCCGCTGCAAAACCTCGATCTTGTAGCCGTCCGGGTCCTCGATGAAGAAGAACCGGGCTAGCAGCGTGCCGTCGCGGTTGAACTCGACGATGTTCTTCGGATTGAGGCCGAGTGCGCCGAGCCGGTCGTGCTCGCTGTCCAGGTCGACAACCGAAACGGCCAGATGGCCGTAGCCGTCGCCAAGCTGGTAGGGCTCCTCGCGCCCCTTGTTGACGGTGAGCTCGAGCTCGAAACCGGTCTCCGTGTTGCTGAGATAGATCAGGGTGAAACTCTCGAAATCGAGCCGCTCCGCGACGTCCAGCCCGAAGGCCTTGTTGTAGAAGTCGACCGACCGGGCCTCGTCGAGCACCCGGATCATGCTGTGGATTGCCTTCGCCAAAGCGCGCTCCGCCTTTCACCTGCGTTTGTCGTTGCACGGATTATGCGACCGCCCCGGCAAAGATGGTGGCAGCGGGTTACCACGGGGCATGAAACTCGAAAGTGTGATTGCCGTTTGGGATTTTTGGACCCAGAATGGGCGCAAGAAGGCAAAATGGTGCCTTTGAGAGACCAGAGAACTGATCCTGCGCGGCCGTGCCAAACAAAATCCGGTGGCCAGGATGGAATGACAGGGAGGCCTGATCATGTGCAGGGTTTTTGCCGGCCAGGATCCGGAGGGTTATCGCCAGATCAACAGGTCGATTCGCATCGGCGGACATTCCACCAGCATCCAGCTCGAAGCGACCTTCTGGACATTGCTGGACGAAATCGCCGAGAGCCAGGGGCTGACGACCCCCAAATTCATCTCGAAGCTCTATGACGAAGCGATCGAAATTCGCGGCGAAGTGCCGAACTTCGCATCGATGCTGCGTACCACCTGCGCGCTCTATCTGCGCGGGGCGCGGCCCACGGCTGAAGAAGCGATAGCCCTGAAACGCGAAGCGGCCTGAGCCGCCTCGCCCTAGGCTTCCAGAACTTCCTTCACGACAGTCGCCAACTGCTTGAGCGAGAACGGTTTCGGCAGGAAGCCGAACTGGGCGTCTTCCGGCAGGTTCTTGGCGAAGGCATCCTCGGCATAGCCCGAAACGAACACGAACTTGACATCGGGCTGGCGCTTGCGCAGTTCGCCGAGCAGGGTCGGTCCGTCCATCTCGGGCATGACCACGTCGGACACGACGATGTCGACCCGGCCCTCGAGAGATTCGAACAGTTCCAGCGCCTCGACGCCCGAGGAGGCTTCGTGCACCGTATAGCCGCGCGAGGTGAGCGCCCTCACACCCCCCATGCGCACCGCATCCTCGTCCTCCACCAGCAGCACGGTCGCCGACCCGGAAAGGTCCTTCGCCGTGTCGGCGGGCTTGGCCGGCGCTGCCGCCGCGGCATCGGCGCCATTGGCCGCCGGCTTCTGCTCCGCCGCCCCCGCGGGCTGCGCGACCGCGACAGGAATGTGGCGCGGCAGGAAGATGCGGAAGGTGGTGCCCTTGCCGACTTCCGAATCGCAGAAGATGAAGCCGCCCGTCTGCTTGATGATGCCATAGACCATGGAAAGGCCGAGGCCGGTGCCCTTGCCGACTTCCTTGGTGGTGAAGAACGGCTCGAAGATCTTCTTCAGCACATCCGGCGGGATGCCGCTGCCGGTATCCTCGACCTCGACCAGCACATAGTCGCCGGCTTCCAGTTCGCGATAGGGGAAAGCCTTCGCCTCGTCCGTCGCCACATTGCGGGTGCGCACGGTCAGTTCCCCGCCGCCCGGCATGGCGTCGCGCGCGTTGACAGCCAGATTGACCACCACCTGCTCGAACTGGCCGATATCGACTTTCACCGGCCACAGGTCGCGGCCGTGATCGATGCGAAGCTTTATGTCGTTGCCGACGAGGCGGGCAAGCAGCATGCGCAGGTCGGCCAGCACATCGGTCAGCGTCAGCACTTCCGGGCGCAGCGTCTGCTTGCGCGAGAAGGCCAGCAACTGCCGCACCAGCGAGGCGGCGCGGTTGGCGTTCTGCTTGATGTTCATGATGTCCGGGAAGGACGGGTCGGACGGCCTGTGATTGGTCAGCAGAAGGTCCGAGGCCATGATGATGGCGGTAAGCACGTTGTTGAAGTCGTGCGCGATGCCGCCGGCAAGCTGGCCCACGGCCTGCATCTTCTGGCTTTGCGCCATCTGCGCTTCCAGCGCCTTCTGCTCCGTCGTGTCGACGGCATAGACGATCGCCGCCTCCTCGGCACCGTCGCCATCCGCCACGGCATTGACGTAGAAGCGGATATGCCGCTCCTCGTTGTCCGGCAGCACCGTGTCGATGGGCGCAATGTCGGCCTGCCGCTGGCGCGCCTTCTCCAGCGCCGCCTCGAAGGCGGGCCGGTCGCGCTCATGGATGACGGTATCCAGCCGCACCCGCCGGTCGAGCGCGTCGCTGTCCACCGCCGACGCGAACAGCGACAGGAACGGCGCATTGGTGCGCAGGATGCGCCCGGCCTGGTCGACACCGGCAATGGCCATCGGCGTCGAATTGAAAAAGCGGGTGAAGCGAACCTCGGAAGCTCTTAGATCGGCGGAAGAATCGTCGCCTTCCGTACGGTTCAGCACGATGGTGCGTGTCGGGCCGGTGTGGCCGTCCCGGCTTGCAGTTGCCCGGTGCAGGAAGCGCACCGGCAGGGCTTCGCCCTTCATGGTGGTGAGGTCGAGGTCGATCACCGCATTGCGGGCCGTGCCGGGATCGGGCCGCACGGAGCGGACCAGCGCCATGCCGTCCCCGGCCACGATATCCGAAAGCGTCACCGCACCCGGCGTGAAGCTGGCCAGGTCGATGCCGAGCCATTCCGCCAGCGTCGCGTTGACATAGGTGACGCGCCCGTCCTCGTCGGTCGAGAAGAATCCGGCCGGGGCATTGTCGAGATGATCGATGGCCTTTTGCAGGTCGAGGAAGAAGCGTTCCTGCTCCTCGCGCTCACGCGAGATATCGGCCAGTTTCCACGCATTGAAAGGCTGGCGCTGGCCCGGAATCCGGAACGGGCGGGCCTCGACGCGATACCAGCGCGCACCGGGCTCGGCGCCGGGCCGGATCGACTGGTTGAGCCTGAACTCGCCGTCGCCCTGCTGGCCGTCGCGCAGGCCGGACGCCAGCCGATAGATGACGGAAGATGCCTCCGGCGCATCCGACAACAGCCCTTCCACGGTCCTTATGTCCGCCGCGGAGGCCGCCCCGGTCATGTCGGCATAGGCACGGTTGGCGTAGATGATGCGGTTCTTCGCATCCGTGACCACGAGGCCCTGCGCCATCGAATCGACGAAGGCCTTGGAAAGCTCGTCACCGGTGGAGCGCGGCGCCACCTGGATGAAACCGATGGCGGTGGCGAACAGGAAGCCGACGCCGATCATCGCCAGCACGCCCAGCATGCCGAGCAGGAAGGGATCGCCGAAGCGCTCGCGGAACAGGCCGAAGACGACCGCCGAGGCGATAAGGATCAGGATGAAGATGATGAGCCGCGTGACCGTTCCCGGCCGCGTGCTGTGGTCCACCATCGGCATCGGATAGAAATCGGCGCGCGCGTCCTTGGCCATTTGCCCCCTGCTTACGATTCCTGCCCTTCGCCGAACCGAACCGGTTGAATCACATTCTCCTTGCCCGGAAAAGGCCCGAGGGGCAACTGTAAGCGGAAAATGACGCCAGTTTGGCGGTCAGGAAGGGCAGATCGCGGTGCAGTCCGCCCGAAAGCCGGGAACGGCAACTTGCAGTTCCGCGTTGCAGCGTTCTACTGTCCTGCCAGTTTCCATGATCGTGCTCTCGGGGGTGCCGATGTTTGAGTTTCTCGATAGTGCCGGAGGAGCCGGATATGGCACTGCCATTTTCTGGGTTCTGGCTGCGCTGGTGCTGTTCGCGGTGGTGCTGCTCATCGTCAAGACGATCCGCAGCATGAATTTCGGCACCTTCGTCGCCGGCGGACGCAACCGCAAGACGCGGCTTGCAGTCATGGACGCCACGGCCGTCGACAGCCATCGCCGTCTTGTCCTCGTCCGTCGGGACGATGTCGAACACCTGATTCTCATCGGCGGGCCGACCGATGTGGTGGTGGAGCGCGACATCCGCCTGGCGGCTTCCAGGCGCGCCGCCGCGCCGCTCAGCGAACCGGCGCCCGTACCCCACCAGCCGTCAAGAGCACCGGTGCCGCCTGCCCCGCCTCGCGCCGCGCCGCCGCAGGCACCGGTTTCAGCGCCCGCGCGCCCGGCTCCCATCGCGCCGCAACCTCCCGCGGCAAGGCATGTCGAGCCGGCCCCGCCGCCGGTTGCGGACCCTTCGCCACGGGCGAACATCCCCGTACAGCCGCGCCAGCCGGTCCAGTCGGTCGACGACGCGCTCGACGATTCGCTGGCCAGCGAACTGGCCCTGTCGCTTGACGATCCGGCTCCCGCCAGGCCCGGGCCGTCGCTGGACGACGAGATGTCGAGGCTGCTCGGCGAACTGTCGACCGGCAAGCGCTAGCCCCGGCCTCCCCCAATGCCATGACCGCAATGAAAAAGGCCGCCTTCCGGCGGCCTTTTTCATTGTTTGCCTGAGAACAGGTTGCTCAATCGTCGCGATAGACTTTTTCGCGACGCTCGTGGCGTTCCTGCGCCTCGATGGACAAGGTCGCGATCGGCCGCGCATCGAGCCGTTTCAACGAAATCGGCTCGCCCGTTTCTTCACAATAGCCGTAGGTGCCCTCGTCGATCCGCTGCAATGCCGAGTCGATCTTCGAGATCAGCTTGCGCTGACGGTCGCGCGCCCTGAGCTCGATGGCACGGTCGGTCTCCGAGGAGGCGCGATCCGCGAGATCGGGAAGGTTGGCATTTTCCTGCTGTAGGATTTCAAGCGTTTCGCGCGCTTCGCGCAGGATATCGTTCTTCCAGGCGATAAGCTTGTTGCGGAAGTAAGACTTCTGCCGTTCGTTCATGAACGGCTCGTCTTCGGAGGGTACGTAATCGGCAGCAAGGTTTTGATTCATTCGACTCACCCGACAGCCCCAAGAATTGGCGCCTATATATTCGCGCATGCAGGGCCGCACAAGCCTTTGTCTGCCCTCATCACACGATCGTATAAGATCGCCCTCTTCTCCCCGGCGTTGCGCTTGGTTCCGTCAATCGGTAATCCTGTGAATAAGGGACAAACGGGAGGGCTGGTGGCCAGACTCTATCTCCTGAGACACGCCAAAGCCGGTTGGGCACAGCCGGGAATGCGTGATTTCGACCGTCCGCTCGATCCAACCGGCATGGAGGAAGCGGCAGCCACAGGCGCGATCATGCGCAACTGTGGCTATGAACCCGACCTGACGCTGTGCTCCAACGCCCGCCGCGCCAGGGAAACGCTGGCCGGAATAGCCAACGGCGTGGACACCGGCCGCGTGGTCTTCCTCGACACGCTCTACACGGAAGACGCCGCCTTCTATCTCGATGCCGTCAGAACGCACGGTCATGTGGGCTCGGTGCTGGTTATCGGCCACAACCCGATGATGGAGGATCTGACCGTCGCCATATCCGGCAATGGCGAGGCCGGCGCGCTCGACATGCTGAACTATGGTTTCCCGACCTCGGGACTGGCCGTGTTGCGCTTCGAAGGCAGTCTGGCGCAGGCAGCACCCGGCAAGGGCTATCTGGAAGCCTTCCTGACGCCCGTCACCATCTGACCGGGCCTTGCCCTATTGCTAGGCCGGCCCCTATTACAAAGCCGGCAACGGCGCCCTATATCGGGCAGGATATCGAATGCGGCCCTTCATCGCGATCCGTCGGGAAACGCGTAATCTCAAGTAGTTGGACAAGGTTCGGGAACCGGATTGGCAAGCTCGCTGACCACATTCACCGACGAGGCGCGCATTGCGCTCGACACGCTTTCAGGCCGCGCCGCCGGGCTGTTTTCGCCCACCTTGCGCCTTGGCGTCACCGGCCTCTCGCGCGCCGGCAAGACCGTCTTCATCTCGGCTCTTGTGCACAATCTGCTCCATGGCGGCCGCCTGCCCCTGTTCGAGGCGCAGAAATCCGGCCGCATCGCACGGGCCTATCTGGAGGAGCAGCCGGACGACGCGGTGCCCCGCTTCCAGTACGAGGATCATATCGCCACGCTGGTCGAACAGCGCCTGTGGCCGGATTCCACCCGCGCGATCTCCGAGCTGCGGCTCACCATCGAGTATGAATCCGCTTCCGGCTGGGGCCGCATGTTCTCCGCCGGCAAGCTGTCGCTGGACATCGTCGACTATCCCGGCGAATGGCTGCTCGACCTGCCGCTGCTTGGAAAGTCTTACGCTGACTTTTCCCGCGAAGCCTTTGAAATGGCAGAGCTTCCGGTACGTACGGACCTTTCGAAGGACTGGCGGACGCTTTCCGCTGCCATCGATGCGGATGCCGACGCCGACGAGGTCACCGCGCGGCGGCTGGCCGACGGTTTCGCGGCTTATCTCAAGGCCTGCAAGCTCGATGACCGCGCCCTGTCCACCCTGCCGCCGGGCCGCTTCCTGATGCCGGGCGACCTCGAAGGGTCGCCAGCGCTGACCTTCGCGCCCCTGCCGCCCGGCGAAGAACGCCGCGCACGGCCCGGATCGCTGCGCGCCATGATGGAGCGCCGCTACGAAGCCTACAAGACCCATGTCGTGAAGCCGTTCTTCCGCGAGCACATCACCCGGCTCGACCGCCAGATCGTGCTGATCGATGCGCTGCAAGCGCTCAACGCCGGCCCCGGCGCGATGGCCGACCTGGAGCGCGCCGTCACGGAAATCCTCGCCTGCTTCCGCCCCGGCCGCGGCAATTTCCTGACCGACCTCGTATCGAGGCGCATCGACCGCATCCTCATCGCGGCCACAAAGGCCGACCATCTCCATCATGAAAGCCACGACCGTTTGCAGGCCATCGTGCGGCGGCTGGCGGACAGGGCCATCGCACGCGCCAATTTCACCGGCGCCGACGTTGACGTGGTCGCCATGGCCGCCGTTCGCGCCACCCGCGAAGGCACCGTCAAGCAGGGGCGCGAAACCCTGCCCGTCATTCTCGGCACGCCGCTGGCCGGAGAAACCATCGGTGGCCAGGCCTTCGACGGAAAGACGGAAACAGCCATATTTCCCGGTGACTTGCCGGAAAAAGTTGATTCCGTCTTTGAAACGTCGAACGGCCACAGGCAGGACGATGTCGATCCGGCGATCCGCTTCGTCCGCTTCCGTCCGCCGAAGCTGGAACGCACGGCCGAGGGCGTTACCCTGTCCCTGCCGCACATCCGGCTCGACCGCGCCTTGCAGTTCCTGATCGGAGACAGGCTGGCATGAGCAGCACGCCCCGCAAACCCTCCGCATTTCCCATTGCGCCGGAGCCGGCGGAGAGCGCCGAAGAGAAGGCGAAGGTCCGGCAGGCACCGACAATGACCGCTCCGCGCAAGCCGCGTGCCGCGCCAGTCGAACTCGCCGTGGCCGTGGCTGCCGAGCATGATGTTTTCGACGAGCCGGATCTCGCCGTGGCCGAGCCGCCGCCTGCCACAGCGCCGCGCAAGCGCTCGCTGGCCGCGCGCATCCTGCTCAGCGCGCTGGGCATATTGGTGTCGCTGGCGGTCGGCCTGTGGGTCGATGGCCTGATCCGCACCCTTTTCGAGCGCACCCCATGGCTCGGCTGGCTGGCGGCGGGCGTGGCCGCGATCGGCGCGATCGCCCTCGTCATCGTGCTCGCCCGCGAGTTCTGGGCCATCGCCCGCCTGGCCGAGGTCGAGAAGATGCAGCGCCGCGCGCTGGACGCCCTCGCCCGCAACGACCCCAAGGCCGCGCGCGCCGTGGTGGATGAACTGTCCGCCTTCGTGGCCTCCAAGCCGGAAACCGCCGCGGGCCGCCGTGCGCTGGATGCGCTGCGCAGCGAGGTCATCGACGGCGCCGACCTCGTGCGGCTGGCCGAAGCCGAGATCCTCGCCCCGCTCGATGCCCGCGCCAAGGTCATGATCCTCGACGCCGCCAAGCGTGTCTCGCTGGTCACGGCGGTGAGCCCGCGCGCCGTGGTCGACATCGCCTATGTCGCCTTCGAGGCGGCGCGGCTGATCCGGCGGCTTTCCGAGCTGTATGGCGGCCGCCCCGGCACGCTGGGCTTCTTCCGGCTGGCGCGCGGCGTGCTCGCCCATCTGGCCATCACCGGCTCCATCGCGCTGGGCGACGGCTTCGTCCAGCAGATACTGGGCCACGGCCTCGCCGCGAGGCTGTCGGCCAAGCTGGGCGAAGGCGTGGTCAACGGCATGCTGACCGCCCGCATCGGGTTGGCCGCCATGGACACCACCCGACCCCTGTCTTTCCAGGCGCTCAAGCGGCCCGGCATGAGCGATTTCCTGTCGGCCCTGGCCTCCTTCGCCGGCAAGGAAAACCGCGGGAAACCGCAAGAAGACGCGCAGCGCTGACACACTTTGTGACGCCACGGAAGCTGACGAAAATTCGAATTGTCCGGCATATGGTGAGAAACCGTTAACCATTCTTGTTCATGGTTCGAGCAAGGTTCCTCTCAGTATTTCGTTGCCGGGTATCCTCGATGAAAAGCGTGATCGTGTCTTCCGTGCTGCCGCTGGCCCTGGCCATGTCGGCAACCGCAATGCTCCCGGCAACCGCTTCGGCAGGCGAGCGCGACAAGCAGTTCTTCCAGTCGGTCGAAGGCAAATGGGTCGGCCCGGGCGAGATCGTCGCCGGCAAGTACAAGGGCACCAAGTTCACCTGCACCTTCACCGGATCGACGCCTGAACTGAAGGTCGGCATGACGCTCGACGGCTCATGCCGCGTCGGCGTCTTCACCCAGCAGATGACGGCGACGGTCGAGCACAAGGGCCGTGGCGGCTACAAGGGCTCGTTCATGGGCGGCTCGTCCGGCAACGGCCTCGATATCGTGGCCGGCAATGTGGTCGACACCCGCAAGGTCGTGTTCGCCATCAACCGCAACCAGCTCAACGGCGTGATGCAGGCCCGTATCCCCGACGACCAGTCGATGGTCGTCACCGTTTCGGTCAAGGTGGACAAGCAGGTGGTGCCGGTGATCGGCATGAACCTCAAGCGCGTCGATGGTGCACCTGTCGGCAAGCTCGCCAAGAACTGACGAGCCTGCCAAGGATCGCTTAAAGCGCGTCGCGATCTTCCAGATTCGCTCCTTGCGCTTTAAGCTGCTGTTTTTACGCATATCGTTATCCCGAAACCGGTTCCCACTTTCGGGCAACATGCTTTAAGCGGCGTTGGCGCCCGATTCCTTGTCGAGAACCATGTAATCGAGCGGCAGCTCGGTGGTGTTCTTGATCTGCTCCATCGCAAAAGCCGACGACACGTCGCGGATTTCGATCTTGGCGATCAGGCGCTTGTAGAACGCGTCATAGGCCGCGATATCAGGCACCACCACCCGCAGCAGATAATCGACATCACCGCTCATGCGGTAGAATTCGACGACTTCCGGAAATTCCTGGATCACCTCGGAAAAGCGGCGCAGCCATTCATGGCTGTGCGAATTGGTGCGGATCGAGACGAAGACGTTGACCCGCACATTCACCCGCACGGGATCGAGCAGCGCCACGCGGCGCTTGATGACCCCTTCCTCCTCCAGTTTCTGGATACGCCGCCAGCACGGCGTGGTCGACAGGCCGACCTTCTTGGCGACATCGGCCACGGCAAGCGTGGCATCCTCCTGCAAGAGGCGCAGAATTTTTCGGTCGAGGCGGTCCATGAGCGCTCCTTGTAGAAAAGATGCCCAATTTTCCGCCAGAACACGCCGTTAAACAAGAAAGAAATTCCGATATATCGGCGAAAGACGAGTGATAAATTCTCAAAACCTCAGCCAATCCGTTGCCGGATTTCCGTCTTGAGGAATGGCAGCAATTCCATTTCGAACCAGGGATTGCGCTTAAGCCAGCCGGTATTGCGCCAGGAAGGGTGCGGCAAGGGCAGAACCTTGACCCTGCCTTCCGCCTGCCAGATCGCCCGCCAGTCCTTCACCGTGTCGGTCAGCGAAGGCTTGCGCAACGGGCCCATGTGCCAGTTCTGTGCATAGATGCCGATGGTGAGGATGAGGTCGAGCTGCGGCATCAGTTCCATCAGCGGCGCACGCCATGCCGGCGCGCATTCGCGGCGCGGCGGCAGGTCGCCACCCTTGGCGTCCTGGCCGGGGAAGCAGAAGCCCATCGGCACGATGGCGAATTTTACGGGATCGTAGAACTCGCAACTGGTGACACCCAGCCAGGAGCGCAACCGGTCGCCGGAAGCATCGGTGAACGGCACGCCGCTCAGATGCACCTTTGTGCCGGGCGCCTGGCTGGCAATGAGGATGCGCGCCGTGGAAGACGGCACCAGCACCGGGTGCGGCTCGTGCGGAAGCGGCTTGCCGAGCGGCCGTTCCACGCAGATGCGGCAGGCCCGCACCCGCGCCGTCAGCCGGGCGAGATCGTCGCCGACGACCGGTGGCCGCTCGCTTATGTCCATGGTCAGGCAGCGGCGCTCGGCCGGGCCGAGACAGCCTCATGCCAGCGCCGCACATTCGCGCACTCGTCCGGCACCTGTATGCGGGCGGGCTTCATGAAATCGACGGCGATCAGGCCGGTGATATCGGCGATCGAATAGGCATCGCCGGCAATGAATTCCCGGCCCGCCAGTTCACCGTCGATGAACCGGAGGAAGTCGATGACCTTCGGCTTGTTCGCTTCGCCCCATTCCGGCACCTGCGGCACCTCCCACTCCTTCATGGCGGGATGGATGTGGCGGAAGGCATGCGCCACCCGCATCATCAGTTCCAGTTCCATGCGCCGCTGCCACATCTCAACCTGCGCCTTGCCGAGCGCACCCTGTCCAAACAGTGGCGGCTGAGGCTGAAGCTCCTCGAAATAGCGGCAGATGGCGACGGATTCGGTCAAGATGGTGCCGTCGTCCAGTTCCAGAACCGGCAGGCGCTGCAAGGGATTGCGCACGCGTATCTCGTCGGCGCGATGGCCCATCGCGCCCATGTCGACCGGAACGAGTGGCACCTTCATGCCTTTTTCCGCGAGAAATACGCGCACCCGGCGCGGATTGGGCGCCCGCCCGCCATCGAACAGCTTCATCGACTTCTCCCTGTCATCGGCATGCCCGCAATATAGGGCTGCCCTCACCAGAAACGAAACAATTGCCGCAGCCAGTCACCGATGCCGGCCAGAACATCATGCTCCGGCTCGGGCTGGCCGCCCTGCCGGTCACGCCAATGCCGGGGCCGCTCGAACTCGCCGGCCCAGACGCCGCGTCCGGCAGCCCGTGCGGCCGCCTCCTCCCGTTCGAAATCGCCATAGGCGACAGCCCAGCCGGCCTCCACCTGGGCCCGGTTGAGGTCGATGCCATCCGCCGTGCAGTCCCCCAGAAGCCGGCCGTACTGATCGTTGCGCCAGCCGCTGCAGACCACCGTTTTGTTCTGCGTCAGCCGCAAGAGCGCATTCCGCGATTCCCGGCCGCAGGCAAACTCCGTGCCTTCGCGCGTGCAGTTCTGCCTATATTCCGGCGCGTCGATCCCACGCAGCCGCACGCGCTGCCCGCCAAGCTCGATGGAATCGCCATCGACGATCCTGGCCATGCCCTGCTCGGTTCGGGTGTTGACCGCGTCCAGCCGCGCCACGAGGAGCGCCAGCAACGCGAAAAGGGCGATGGTGAGCCCATAGTCGAGCCACCGCCGTGCCGGGCTGCGCCGACGCTGGCTCCGGCGCCGATCTCCGTTACGCCAACGCGATCTGCTCATATGGAAAACAAAGTCTTAAGCATTGGATCGTAGCGTGTCGGCTGAACCTGCTGGCCGCATAGATTGAACCCATTGATGCCGTTGCAACGCTCAACCACAGCGGACAAGAATATTGTGGACCGCCGCCGACCGCATCGCAACAGCGATGTGGCGCGCGCTGTGCGCAAGACCCGCGACCGTCTGGCGCAACAGGCCGGCAATCCCGATTTCGACCGCGAGATGCTGAAACTGCACGCCCGCGCCATGATGGGCGGCGCGCTGTTCATCCCGGTATTGATCCTGGTCGTCATGCTCGCCGGCGTGGCAGCCGGCGTCGGCAGCCAGATACTGGTGTGGGGCGGGCTGGCGCTGCTCTTCAACACGGCGCTGATCCTGGCGGCACAGAGGATCGACAAGACCGACGCCGCCCTCGTCAAGCCCAGGGCCGAAAAGCGCAACTTCCTGCTCGCGCACCTGCTTGCCGGCCTCGGCTGGGCGCATTTCGCCGTGCTGGGATGCGCATCCTGTGCGGTCGAGCAGTTCCATATCGTCAAGGCGGTGACGCTCCTGCTGGCCATGGCCGCCACGGCAATCATGACCGCGTCGCTCAGCGGCGCCCTGATCGCAACCTTCGCCCTGCCCGTCGCGGCCTATGCCTACGGCGCCACATGGCCGCTGGCGCCCGTCGAGATGATGATGCTGGGCCTGCTGGTCGTTGCCCTGCCCTTCCTGTCCTACGTCGCGCGGCATCTGAACCGCTCGTCGGTCATGCTGCTTTCCTTCCGCTCGGAAAAGGATGCGCTGATTGCCGAGCTGGAAACCGCGAAGGCCATGTCGGACGAGGCCCGCCACCGCGCCGAGGAGGCCAATCTCGCCAAGTCGCGCTTCCTGGCCTCGATGAGCCATGAACTGCGCACGCCGCTCAACGCCATTCTGGGGTTCTCGGAGGTCATGGCCAACGAGGTGCTGGGTCCCGTCGGCAACAAGACCTATCGCGACTATGCCGGCGATATCCACGATTCGGGCCAGCACCTGCTCAACCTCATCAACGAGATTCTCGACCTGTCGCGCATCGAGGCCGGCCGCTACCAGCTTCAGGAAGAGCCGGTGATCCTTGCCCTGCTGGCCGAAGACAGTTGCCACATGATGGAACTGCGGGCACGCAACAAGGATATCCGCATCGTCCAGGAGTTCGAGCCGACGCTGCCGCGCCTGTTTGCGGACGAGCGCGCCATCCGCCAGATCCTGCTCAATCTCCTGTCGAACGCCATCAAGTTCACGCCGACCGGCGGCGAAGTGCGCGTGCGCGTCGGCTGGACGGCCGGTGGCGGACAGTACATTTCGGTGAAGGACAACGGCCCGGGCATCCCGCAGGACGAAATCCCGGTCGTGCTGTCTGTGTTCGGCCAGGGCGCCATCGCCATCAAGAGCGCCGAACAGGGAACCGGCCTCGGCCTGCCGATCGTGCAGGGCCTCGTCGCCATGCACGGTGGAGAATTCGAGTTGCATTCGCGGCTGCGCGAAGGCACCGAGGCCATCGTCATCTTCCCGCCGTCGCGTGTCATGGAAGAGCTGCCGGCGCTGCCGACCAAGGTCGCCGCCAACGCCGGCTGGTAGGCCCGCAGCGCTCCTGCTCAGCCGCGCTGCGCCACCGCCATGCCCGACGTCATCTGCACCGCGGCCTTCACCAGACCGGCAACCAGCGCCGCGCCCACGCCCTCTCCATGGCCGATGCCGAGATCGAGCAGCGGCTGCAGGCCGATGAACTCGGCGGCCCGCCGATGGCCGGGTTCGGTCGACAGGCTGGCCAGCAGGCAATGGTCGAGCGCGCCGGGATTCGCCTTGTGCAGGACGGCGGCCGCCGCCGTGGCGGCAAAGCCGTCGATGAGGACGGGCACACGCTCGATGCGGGCGGCAAGGATAGCCCCGGCGATGGCCGCGAACTCCCGTCCGCCGACGCGCGCCAGCGCTTCCAGCGGATCGTCGAGATGCGGCCCGTGCAGGGCCAGCGCCTGATCCACGATGGCGGCCTTGCGCGCCACACCCGTCTCATCGGAGCCGCTGCCGGGACCGACCCAGTCCCTGCCCTCGCCTCCGAACAACGCCGCCAGCAGCGCGGCGGCCACGGTGGAATTGCCCACGCCCAACTCGCCGAGGCAAAGCAGGTCGGAACCGCCGGCGATCGCCTCCATGCCGAAGGCCATGGTGGCGGCGCAGCCACGCTCGTTCAGCGCCGGCTCGCGGGTGATGTCGCCCGTCGGCAGATCGAGCGCGAGATCGAACACCTTGAGGCCGAGGTCATAGGTCAGGCACACCTGGTTGATCGCAGCGCCGCCCGCCGCACACAATTCCACCGCTTCGGCCGTTGCCGAAACCGGACGCGGGGAGATGCCCTGCGCCGCGACGCCGTGGGTGCCGGCAAAGATGGCGACCAGCGGACGCGTCACTTGCGGGCGCGCGCGGCCGGTCCAGCCGGCGAACCAGACGGCGATATCCTCCATCCGGCCAAGCGGCCCCTGTGCCAGCGCCGCCTTGGCGAACACCTCGCGGACACTCGCCCCGGCCTGGCCGTCAGGCCCAGGCAGCTTGTCCAAAAGGGTTCGGAAATCTTCAAACGGCAATGCGCTGACCATGGCGCGGCTCCTTGCAAAACTGCCGTCCGCATAGCCCCGTCATGCCCGACTGACAACCGCGATCGCCAAAAACGGCAAAAGGTGACGGCGGCGGAAAGGCTTGCATCGCCCGGCCGGGTGCACCATGTGGAATGGAAGCCTGCTCTTTGTCCGGACATCGGATATTTTTCGAGAACCGATTCCCATTTTCGGTCCGGTGCCCAAGGGAACAACCATGACGGCAATTGAGTCGCCCTGTATTCTCGTCTGCTCCATCGACATGAAAACCGGCTACTGCTTCGGCTGCGGGCGCACGCGCGACGAGATTTCCGGCTGGCTCTCGATGACCCCGCAAGAGCGACGCGACATCATGGCCCTGCTGCCCGCCCGGCTCGAAACCGTGGAACGCAAGCCGCGCCGCGAAACCCGTCGTACCCGCATGGCGCGCGAACGGGCGGAGGCCTCCCGATGAGCCGCGGCCTGTGGATCATCCTCGTCGTCATCGGCGTGGCCGTGGTGCTTTTGATGCTGAACCACGATTCGGGAAGCACGCTCGGCTTCATCAACGAGGATTTCGCCAATCTCATATGGCTTGGCGTGCTCGCCGCGGTGATCGGCGCCGGGATTCTGCGCTCCGGCCACCGCTTCGGCGATATGGCCCGCAGCTTCGGCCTGTGGGTCCTGATCGTGCTGGCCCTGATTGCCGGCTACCAGTACCGCTATGAATTGCAGGACTTCGGCAATCGTGTCACCGCCGGGCTGATCCCCGGCAGCCCGTTGATGCTAGGCGTAGAGGACGGCCGCCCCACCGTGACGCTGGACAAGGGCCGCAGCGGCCATTTCGAGGCCCGGCTGGAGATCAACGGCAGACCCGTGCACGCCGTGGTCGATACCGGCGCCACGACCACCGTGCTCAGCGCCGAGGATGCGCGCGCGGCGGGCTTCGACGTCGTATCGCTGCGCTACACCGTTCCGGTCTCCACCGCCAACGGCATCACCAATGCCTCGGCCGTGCGCGCGGACGAGATCGCCGTCGGCAACATCGTGCGGCGCGACATGCCGATACTGATCGCCGCGCCCGGCGCCCTGCGGCAAAGCCTGCTCGGCATGAACTTCATCGGCTCGCTGTCCGGCTTCGACGTGCGCGGCGACCGCATGATCCTTCGCGATTGAACGGGAGCATCGGATCCGCTTTCCATATCCGATGTTCGATCAAAGACAGGAGCCGACATGGATATTTCGACTGCCGACCCGCATATGGTGACCGATTTCTGGCGTAAATCCGGCCCCGAGGCATGGTTCCGCAAGGACGTTGCCTTCGACGCCAATTTCAGGGCGCGCTTCCTCGAGTTGCACTATGCCGCCGCGCGCCGCGAACTCGACCACTGGATCGAGGAGCCGGAAGGCGCGCTCGCCCTGATGATCCTGCTCGACCAGCTTCCCCGCAACTGCTTCCGCGGCACCGGCCACATGTTCGCGACCGATCCGCTGGCCCGCCATTTCGCGGCAAAGGCCGTGGCGGCCGGGCATGACCTGGCGGTGGACGAGCAGATTCGCGTCTTCTTCTACCTGCCGTTCGAGCATTCGGAAAATCTCGCCGACCAGAAGCTGTCGGTGGAACTCCACAAGGCCAACGCCGCGAGCTATCTCGAATATGCCGTGGACCATCGCGACATCATCGAGCGTTTCGGCCGCTTTCCGCACAGGAATGGCCCGCTGGGCCGCGAGACGACGCCCGAGGAGCAAGCTTTTCTCGACGGCGGCGGTTTCGCCGGCTGAGCCGGAAGGCCGGTCCGCTCAGGCCCGCCACCACTCCCGGCCGGAGGCAAGCCGCTCAATGCCGGCAGTGTCGACAGCCGCCAGCCGCCCGTCGATGCGCCGGCCGCCGACGTCGAGGTCAGGTGCGATCTCGGCGAGCGGCGCCAGCACGAAGGCGCGCTCCAGCATGCGCGGATGCGGCACCTCCAGCCCTGTTTCCTGGATGATACGGTCGCCGAACACCAATATGTCGATGTCGATGAGGCGCGGACCCCAGCGCTCCTCACGCACCCGCTTCAGCTTGCGCTCTGTTTCCAGGCACAGTTCCAGCAATTCATGCGGCTGCAAGGTGGTGGAAAGCTCGGCGGCGGCGTTCAGGAAATCCGGCTGGTCCAGCTTTCCCCACGGCGGCGTGCGGTAGAGCGAGGAGACGGCCCTCACCTCCACCTGCTGATGCGCGTCCAGCAGCCTGAGCGCCGTTCTCATCGATTTTTCCGGATCGCCGAGATTGCCGCCGAGGCTGAGGAAGACGCGGCTATTGGGGCCAGGCAACGGTCACCTCGACATGATCGAGCACGCCGCGCACCGGCGCGTTCGGCTTGCGGACGGTGATTTCGGCGCGCTGGATTTGCGGGAAACGCGCCGCGAGCGCCTTGGCGACCTCATGCGCCAGGGCCTCGATCAGGAAGCGCCGGCGGCCGGTGATGATCTCCTCGATCACCTGGAAGGCCACGCCATAGTCGACCGTGGCGTCCATGGAATCGGCTTCGAGCGGCTTGCTCGGCTCGACATGCAGCACCGCATCGACATAGAAGCGCTGGCCGAGCCTTTCCTCCTCGTCCAGGAGGCCATGCCTTGCGAAGAAGGCGCAATTCTTCATGCGGATGACATACATGTCTATTGTCCAGACCGGGCGGAGAGATGAGCTTGACGCGTCAGCATAGCATCGGCGACGGCCAGGGCATCCATGTTGATTGCGACATCGTGGACGCGAAAAAGCTGCGCGCCCTTGAGGCGAAGGATGACGCTGGTGGCTGCCGTCCCGGCATCGCGATGCGGCGCCTCGCGGCCGGTGACCACGCCGATGAAGCGCTTGCGCGAGGTGCCCGCCATCAGCGGAAAACCCAGTGCATGCAGTTCCTCGAAGCGCGCCATCAGGTCGAGATTGTCTTCCGGCGTCTCCTTGGCGAACCCGAATCCGGGGTCGAGCACGATGCGCTCGTCGGCAATGCCGGCCTCATGGGCGATTTCCAGCGACCGGCGCAGGAACAGGAACTGATCCTCGATCGGGTCGGCAAGCTTCTCGCGCCCGCGCCCGGTGTGCATGATGACCAGCCCGGCCCCGGTTTCGGCGGCGACCCGCGCGATGCCCGGCTCGCGCTGCAGGCCCCAGACGTCATTGACGATATGTGCGCCCGCCGCCACGGCCAGCCGTGCCGTCTCTTCCCGATAGGTGTCGATGGAGATCAGCGTGCCGTGGAGCGGGGCCAACGCCTCGATCACCGGCAAGGCACGCTCCTGTTCCTCGCGCGCGCTGATCGGCGCGGCCGAGGGTCCGGTCGATTCGCCGCCCACATCGATGATCGATGCGCCCTGCTCGACCATCAGGCGCGCCTGTGCCACGGCGTCGTCCAACGAGTTGTAGCGGCCGCCATCCGAAAAACTGTTCGGGGTCACGTTCAATATGCCCATGACCACGGCACGAGCGCCGAGATCGATATGGCGTCCATGCGCCAGATGCCATCGTCTCATCATGCTTGCCGCTCAGTCTGTGGCGAATAGCCGATTTCCGTTGCGCCAAATGCCGCCGTAACGCAAGGTGCGGCCAGAGACAACATTATGAAGAAAATTTTCCTTCCCCTGATGATCCTTGCCGCTATGGCGGCTCCGGCGGCAGCCGAGACGGTTGCCAAAAGCTACAGCTATTTCGGCGTCGGCGGCACCACCTACGACCAGATCGAAAGTGAACTGTCGAAACGCGGGCCGCATGTGAAATCGACCGGACTTCGTCATCCCGGCGCGACGCGCATGAATTTCACCACCAAGATCGGCTACGCCAATGATGGCCGGCACTGCCGCATCGTCTCGGCCGACACCACGGTGAAAGCCCGCGTCGTCCTGCCCAGATGGCGGCAGCGCAGCCGGGCGGATGGGGATGTACGCATCTTCTGGGACACGCTCTTTGCCGACATCAAGCGGCACGAGGACCGCCATGTCGAGATCGCCAAGGCGCATGCCCGCGAGATGGAGCAGTCGCTGAGGAAGGCAGGGCGTTTCAAGTCTTGCGAAGCCGCCGCTGCCAGGGCTAAGGAAATCTCGACCCGGATTCTTGACCGCCACGACAAGGCGCAACTCGAATTCGACCGCGTCGAAACCATCAATTTCGAAAGCCGGCTGCTCCGCCTTCTGCGCTACCGCATCGAGCGCATGGATAAAGCTGGCCGGCAGAGCTAGGGTTCACCAGGAACCACCGCACCAAAAAATCGGAGAATAATAACAATGGACCAGCCGATCGGTGGCCAAACGAAAGGGGCCGTGCCCAGCTTCTCGCTGAGCGAGCGCGAAAAGAACGTCATCATCGCCGGCGTTCTCCTGTCCATGCTTCTGGCCGCGCTCGACCAGACCATCGTTGCTCCCGCTCTGCCCACCATAGCGGCCTCGCTCGGCCATGCCGAATATCTGTCGTGGATCGTGACGGCCTATCTTCTGACGGCGACCGCCGTGGCCCCGCTCTACGGCAAGCTTTCCGATATCTACGGCCGCCGCTCCGTCATCTTCGCGGCGATCCTGATTTTCCTCGCCGGCTCCGTCATATGCGGGCTGGCGCCGAACATGTTCGTGCTGATTGCCGGGCGTGCCGTGCAGGGGCTGGGCGGCGGCGGCCTGTTCGCGCTGACCCAGACCGTGATCGGCGACCTGGTGCCGCCGTTGGAGCGGGCGCGCTATGCCGCCTGGATTTCGGGCACATGGGCGGTGGCCAGCATCGCCGGACCGTTGCTGGGCGGCGGCTTCGCCGAGCATCTGCACTGGTCGCTGATCTTCTGGATCAACCTGCCGCTCGGCATCCTCGCCATCGCCGTAACCAGCAAACCGTTGAAGAAGCTGGCCATAGCCGGCACGACGCACAGCATCGACGGCTGGGGCGCGCTTCTGCTCATCATCGCCACTTCCCTGCTGCTGCTTGCCGTCAACTGGGGCGGAAACCGCTATGCGTGGAGCGATCCGCAGATCATCGGCCTGCTGGCGGGATCGGCCGGGATCTGGTTCCTGTTCGGCCTCCGGCTGCGGATGGCGAACGAACCGCTGGTCTCGCTGGCCGTGCTCGGCAACCGTGTGGTGCTGACGGGAACCTTCTCCATGTTCCTGCTGCAGGCTGGCAGCATCGGCCTTGCCGTCTATCTGCCGGTCTACATGCAGGCGACGCTGGGCATGTCACCGGGCGACACCGGCCTCGCCATGCTGGGCCTGCTGCTTGGCACAGTCGTCGGCGCCGGCATGAGCGGCCGCCTGGTGCCGCGCCTGGTCAATTACAAGCGCATCGCCCATATCGGCATCGCCTGTGCCATTCTGAGCCTGGGCATCCTGGGTTATCTGGCTGACCACGCCGGGCTGCTGGAAGTGGAGATCGCCACGGCAATCGTGGGCGCCGGCATCGGGACCATCTTCCCGGTCTCCACCATCGCGGTGCAGAACGCGGTCGACAGGCAGCATCTCGGCGTCGCAACGGGCCTGTTGACCTTCCTGCGTTCCCTGGGCGGCGCCATCGGCGTGGCGGCGCTGGGCGCCATCGCCCTCGGCAACGATCTGCCGCTGGCCGGCGAAGGCGCGATGGCGGCCGAACTGGCCGGCCCTCACGGTTCGTTTTCGGTGATCTTCCTGGCCACGGCGGCCATGCTGGCGGCAGGGCTGTTGGTCTTCGCTTTCATGCCGCAGAAGCCGCTGCGCGGCTATGACGCCTCGCAGGCGCCGATCATGCCCGAATGAGCTGCCGGCCGCATTGGTGCGACGCCGGGCGATCCCGTCCGGCAGAAAAACCCGTTACCCTTGCCGCTCGGGAACCGACACGACGAGACCGTCGAGCTCGTCCCTGATCCTGATCTGGCACGACAGCCGCGAGTTCGGACGCACGTCATAGGCGAAATCGAGCATGTCTTCTTCCATGGCCTCGGGCTCGCCGACGATGTCCGTCCATTCCTCGTCGACATAGACATGGCAGGTGGCGCAAGCGCAGGCGCCGCCGCATTCGGCCTCGATGCCCGGAACGGAATTGCGGATGGCGTTTTCCATGACGGTGGAGCCGTTTTCGGCTTCGACGTCAAAGCGGGTGCCGTCATGGGCTATGAATGTCAGCTTGGTCATTTAGTCACCTGAGGGGGAAGACACCGCGGAGATAATCACTCCTTCGCCCAAGTCAACTGCGGCGCAAGACCGCCATTCCATGGCGCCAGGAGACAAATTCGCCTAGCCGGGCCGCGAGACGAAAGCCAGGACTTCTTCCATGAGCTCGCCGAGCCGCGCCAGATTGTGCGCCGATCCCGGTTCGCGTTCGATCGCATCGGCACAATCGGCAAGCGCGAAGGCGCCGATGCCGCGCGCGGCGCCCTTGAGCCCGTGCGCCAATGCGGCCCGGTCTTCGGCCGAGGCATCACCGATTCGGGACCACACCATCCTCAGGTGCCCGGCAAACAGGTCCAGCACCTCGCGTTGCAGGTCCCTGTCGCCCATCGTCTGGCGCTCCAGATGGGCAAGATCGATGGGGCCGGAAGGGACTTTCCCACAGCTTTCGTCGGGCTGTCCCGAACTGGCCACATGGCCGCCTTTATTCAAGCTCCCAACTCCCGATCTGCGTCGACCGGCATGGCCGCGGTGGCGCGCAATGTGACAGGAACCGATGGACAGCAGGTTAAGAACCGATGCCCCCGCCTACCGGAAAAACGACCGTTTCCGCGGTTTCGGCCTCACATGGCCGTTAACCTTATATTTAAAGTTTTACGCATCAGCACGAATGCATGTTTTATTTACCCCCCTGTGTCATTACGATACGAGGCTCCATATTTGGCCTCTCCGCAGGGCGTGAAAAACCAAAACAAGACGCTCCACGCAGCTAGTACAGGGTAGCGAAGGCATGGCGAAGAAAACCACGACGGCGAAGTCCCTCGACAAGGACGTGGCCCAGGAACTCGAAAAAGCCCTCGATCTGGAGCTTGATCTGGACACTGCGGATATCGAGGATCTCGATATCGCGGCCTCCATGGAAGACCTGGAGGCGCAGATCGCGGAGGCGGCCGACGAACTGGCACGGGCCAGCCGCACCTCGCAGGAGAAGCAGGAACAGGAAGCCCAGCCGGCCGCTGTCGTTGCCGCGGCGCCCCCGCCTGCCCCCGAGCCCGAGCCCGAACCCGAGCCGCAGCCCCAACCCGCCGATCTTCGCCCCGTGGAAACGCCGGCTACGCAGCCGGCCGCCTTCGCCCCGGCCAACGACGATCGCCAGAAGGACTACAAGTCCCTCCTCCACAATCTGAACCGCCGCGCGCCCAACACCATTTATTGGGTCGTGGCGTTCCTGTCGCTGGCCTGGGTGGCCGGCGCGGCCGCGCTCGCCAATCTGGTGTTCGGCCCCGACGTCTGGCAGGTCCGCTCCTTCGAGCAGTTCCTGGCCCGCCCGCAGCTCATCGGTTTCCTGGTTGCGACTGTGCTGCCGATCGTCCTGTTCTGGGCCTTCGCCGCCATGGTGCGCCGCGCGCAGGACATGCGCCTCGCGGCACAGTCGATGACCGAAATGGCCTTCCGCCTCGCCGAGCCCGAAAGCCTCGCCCAGGATCGCGTCATGATGCTTGGCCAGGCGGTGCGCCGCGAGGTCGCCGCCATGGGCGAAGGTATCGAGCGCACGCTGGCGCGCGCTGTCGAGCTGGAAACGCTCGTCCACAGCGAGGTCAACCAGATCGAACGCTCCTATTCCGAGAACGAGGCGCGCATCCGCTCGCTCGTCGACGGTCTGGGCAGCGAGCGCGAGGCCGTCATCGGCCATGCCGAGCGCGTTCGGGCCTCCATCGCCGGGGCGCATGAAACGCTGCGCGAGGAGATCAATTCTGCGGGCGACGCCATTCGCGAAAGCATCATGGGCGCCTCGACCCAGCTTACGATGACGATCACGTCTTCGGGCGACAGCCTGATCGATCGCATCAACGAAAGCTCCATGACGATCTTTGACTCGGTCGAGAGCCGCCTGGATTCCATCACCGACCGCCTGTCGACTTCGGGCGAGGCCTTTGCCTCCCTGCTCGACACCCGCATCGCCAAGCTGACCGACAGCGCCGACGGCCTGACCCGTTCGCTGACCGAACTGCTGGACGACCGCACCTCCGGCATGGTCTCCCTGCTGGGCGGCGCCGCACGCACCCTCACCTCCGAATTCGAGGCGAGCCTTTCCGGCATCGAGCGCACGCTGGCCGAGCGCGGCCAGGCGCTCATCAGCGAGTTCGAGACCCGCGCCGAGGCGCTGGACACCGGAACGCAGAAGCTCAATGCCGCGCTGGAGGCCCGTGCCCGCCAGATCAACGAGACGCTGGCCGAGCGCACCCGCGATATCGCCGAGGCCTTCACCTCCGGCAAGGATTCGCTGTCTTCGCTCATCGATCAGGGCCGCAGCCAGATCGGCACCGACATGGCCGAGCTGATCTCCTCGACCTCGACCATGCTGGAAGCCCGCGCCAGCGACTTCGCCGGCCGCCTCGAGGCGGCTCGCGACACCGTCTCCTCCGCCTTCGACGCGGACATCGAGAAACTGGCCGATGCCCGCGCCGGCATCGACGAAGCGGTGCGCCAGCACAGCATCGAGATGGCCGAGAGCCGTGAACGCATGGCCGCCGCCCTGCATGACGACCTTGCGAAGTTCGCCGAAGGGCGCGCCGAGATCGACACCATGGTGTCGAACCAGATCGAGAAGCTGGCCGAAGGCCGCAATCTCATCTCGAAGGCGCTCGAAGAAGACCTGCGCAAGGTCAACGAATCCCGCGCCGCCATCGACGCCTCGCTGGGCACCCACCTCGAAACGCTGGAGGTAGGCCGCAGGCGGTTGGCCGATTCCCTGCATGAAGACTCGCAGAAACTCGTGCAAGCTCGTGCAAACATTGATGAAATGGTTGCCGGACATGTCGGCAAGCTGGCCGAGGGCCGCACCATCCTGTCGCGCGCGCTGGAAGCCGACCTGACCAAGCTGGCCGAAAGCCGCTCGAGCATCGACGGCCTCGTCGCCGGACAGGTCGAGAAGCTGGCCGAGGGCCGCGACATCCTGCGCCGCGCCATGGAAGCCGATCTCGCCAACATCAACCGCATGGTCGCCGATCATTCGCAAAAGCTGGCCGGCGACCGTGGCCAGCTCTCGCAGGCGCTCGAAGCCGACATCGCCAGGCTGGAGGAGAGCCGTGCCGGCATTGACGGCCTCGTCGCCGGGCAGATCGAAAAGCTGGCCGAGGGCCGCGATATCCTCAAGGCCGCGCTGGAGGCCGACCTCTCCAATATCAACCAGTTGATCGCCGATCATTCCCAGAAGCTGGCCGGCGACCGCAGCCTGTTGTCCCAGGCCCTGGAAGCCGACATCGCCAAGCTGGAAGAAAGCCGCGCCGGCATCGACGGTCTGGTCGCCAGCCAGGTCGAGAAGCTGGCCGAAGGCCGCGATATCCTCAAGCGCGCCCTCGAAACCGACCTCACCAACATCAACCGCATGATCGCCGATCATTCGGAAAAGCTGGCCGGAGATCGCAACCTGCTGTCGCAGACGCTGGAAGACGACCTTGCCAAGCTGGCCGAGAGCCGCGCCGGCATCGACGGCCTCGTCGCCGGGCAGGTGGAGAAGCTGGCCGAAGGCCGCGATATCCTCAAGGCCGCACTCGAACGCGATCTGGACACCATCCGCAACGTGATTGCCGAGCAGTCGCAGCAGCTCGTCGGCGAGCGCGAGCGCTTCTCGACCTCGCTCGAGGACGACCTGCGCAACGTCAACAGCCTTGTCGGCGCCCATGCCGATCGGCTGGTGCAGGAGCGCGCGGCACTGGCCAAGGCTTTGGAAGAAGACCTTGCCAAGCTGGCCGAAAGCCGGTCGAGCATCGACGGCCTCGTCGCCGCCCAGGTCGAGAAGCTGGCCGAGGGCCGCGATATCCTCAAGCGCGCGCTGGAGGCAGACCTTGCCAAGCTGGCGGACAGCCGCTCGAGCATCGATGGCCTCGTCACCGGACAGGTCGAGAAGCTGGCCGAGGGTCGCGATCTCCTCAAGCGCGCGCTTGAAGGCGACCTCGGCACCATCCAGCAGGCCATCGCCGACCAGGCCGACAAGATGGCCGAGGAACGCGCCAAGCTTTCGCAGGCGCTGGATGCCGAGCTGGCACGCGTCAACACCCTCATCGAGCAGCATGCCGGCCGGCTGGCCATCGACCGCAGCGCCCTGTCGCGCGTGCTGGAAGAAGACCTCGCCAAGCTGGCCGAAAGCCGCGCCGGCATCGACGGGCTGGTTGCCACGCAGGTCGAGAAGCTGGCCGAAGGCCGCAACATCCTGCAGCGCACCCTTGAGGCCGATCTGGAGAAGATCTTCCAGAGCCGCGGCCTGATCGAGGACGCGCTGGCCGGCCAGGTCGACAAGCTGGCGGATGCCCGCCGCGAGATCGATGCCGCCGTCAGTGACCACATCGATCGCATCGCCTCGACCAGCACCCGCATTTCCGACTCGATCACCGGCGACATCACCCGCATCGAGGATGCCTTCCAGCGCCAGACCGGCGTGATCGAGGAACGCACGGGAACCATGGAGCGGGCCCTGTCGCTCGGCGTCGACAACATCCGCGGCGTGCTGGAAAAGAGCGCCGTGTCGGTTGCCAGCGCCCTGCGCGAAAAGGTGCTGGAGGTCACGGCGGCGCTCAACGAGCAGGCCGGCATGGCCTTCTCCGATGCCGATCGCCAGATCGCCGAGCGCGCGGAACAGACGTCCGCCGCCCTGCTCGCCCGGGCGCAGGACATCTCCCGCGCCTTCGAGGAGGCCGAGGGCCGTCTGGCCACGCGTGCGGAAGACACGTCTTCCATGCTGATCGCCCGCGCCGAAGAAACCGCCGACAGCCTGGCCGCCCGGGCCGGCTCCATCGTCGAGAGCTTCGAGGTTGCCGACCAGCGCCTTGCCCAGCGCGCCATCGAGACGGCGCAATCGCTGGCCGCCCGCGCCGGCGACATCCTGCGCAATTTCGAGGATGCCGACGCCCGCCTCAGCACCCGCATCGGCGACTCCGCCGAGGCGCTGGCCGCCCGCGCCGCCGACCTTGGCCGCATCTTCGATGCCGCCGACGAGAAGCTGATCGCCCGCATCGCCGAAGGTTCCGAAGCCCTCACCGGCCGTGCCGCCGAGATGGGCCGCATCTTCGACGCCGCCGACGAGAAGCTGGTGGCCCGCATCGCCGAAGGTTCGGAAGCCCTCACCAACCGTGCGTCCGAGATGGGCCGCATCTTCGACGCGGCCGACCAGAAGCTGACGCAGCGCATCACGGAAGGCTCGGAAACCCTCAGCAGCCGCGCCGGCGAGATCGCCCGCGTGTTCGACGAGGCCGACAACCGCATGGTGTCGCGCATCGCCGAGACGGCTTCGACCATCGGCCAGCACGCCGACAGCATCGTCGGCGCCTTCGCCGAGACGGAGCGGCAGGTGGCCGCGCATGCCAGCGAAACGGGCAAGGCGCTTGCCGATCAGGCCCGTTCGATCGAAGCGGCCCTTGCCGGCGCCGACGAGCGTCTTGCCGCAGGTGCCGAGACGGTCGCCAGCCGCATCGGCGAAAAGGTGGAGAGCGTCGAGAACCGCCTCGCCCGCTCCGCCGAAGCGATGGGCGAGAAGCTCGACGAGCAGGTCGCCCAGGCAGAGAACCAACTGGTGGCGCGCGCCAACACCATCGCCGAAACCTTCAGCGCCGTCGGCCAGCATATCGGCCAGAGCACCAACGAGGCGGCGAAGACCATCGGCACCAACACGCGTGAGCTCAACGAGATGCTGGCCACGCGTTCGGCCGAGATCACCCGCATCCTTGACGAAACGGCGCGTCCGCTGGTCGAGCGTTTCGCCGATGGCGGCTCCGAACTGCAGAAGAGCATGGAGGAAGCGACCGAGCGGGCGACGGAGAAGCTGCGCCAGGAAAATGCAAGGCTGTCCAACGCGCTCGCCAACCGCACGGCGGAAACGCTGTCTGCGGTGGAGAACGCGCGGGCGACCCTCGCGGAGAACATCAACGACCTCATCGGCCGCCTCGGCGCGTCGAGCCAGGGGCTTGGCCAGCTCATCGAGCAGGCCGCTGCCAATCTCGGCGAGATCGACGAAAAGCTGGCCGGCAGCACGCAGAGCTTCGCCGCGACCACCGAAAAGGCCGCGCAGACCTTCGCAAGCTCGGCGCGCCTGGTCGACTCCAACACCTCGCGCCTGACCGAACTGTCGTCCACCACGCTGCGTGAGGTGGCCTCCATCGCCACCAAGTTCGACGAGCACAGCCGCCTGCTGTCCAGCGCGTCCGAACTGCTCAGCTCGGCCCAGAGCAATCTGGAGCACACGCTGGAGCGCCAGACCTCGCTGGACGACCTCGCCGTCGGTCTGGTGAAGAAGTCGGAGGACCTGGAAAAGGTCATGAAGTCCTTCGAGGCGCTGGTGGGACGCACCTTGCAGACCGCCGAAAGCCGCACGCTGGAATCGGCCGACAAGATCCGCTCCTCCATCGGCGACGTGGTGGAGGCCGCGACCAAGCGCTTCGCCGACGCCACCGAGGAGATGCGGCAGACGGCCTCCTCCATCAAGAGCGAGCTGGACCTCACCCGCGCCGAGCTGAAGCGCGGCGTGGTGGAGATGCCGGCCGAGGCCAAGGAATCGACGACGGCGATCCGCCGCGCCGTTTCCGAGCAGATCAACGCGCTCAAGGAACTGTCCGCCATCGTGGCCAAGTCCGGCCGCAGCGTGGACACTCCGCAGTCTGGCAACCTGCGCCCCGCACCGGCCCCTGCCCCGCAACCGGCCGAACCGCCGCGCCGGGCCGCTTCGCCCGCACAGCCGGCAGCCCCGGCCAATCCGCTCGGCGGCACCGCCCTGCGTGGCGCCCTGGACACCGACCAGCGTTCGGAAACGGCCCTGCGCGAAGGCGAAACCCGCCCGCAGCAACAGGGCGGCTGGGTTCGCGACCTGCTGAGCGGCGCTTCGCGGGATGACGGAGCCAAGCCGGCCGATACGGCGCGCGCGGCAAAGCCGGCCGAGCGTTCACCGCTGCACGTGGTGGAATCGCTCAACTCGCTGTCGGTCGACATCGCCCGGGCCATCGACCATGAAGCGTCGATCGAGTTGTGGAACCGCTACCGCCGTGGCGAACGCGACGTGTTCACGCGCCGGCTCTATACGCTCAAGGGCCAGCAGACCTTCGACGACATCCGCCGCAAGTATCAGGCGGAGGCCGAGTTCCGCGCCGCCGTCGACCGTTATTGCGAGGACTTCGAGAAGCTGCTGAAGGATGTTGCCCGCACCGACCGCGACAACATCATGACCCAGACCTATCTCACCTCCGATACCGGCAAGGTCTACACCATGCTGGCCCACGCCAGCGGCCGCCTGCGGTAAGACAACGGATCAGGGAAAACGGAAAGGGCGGGGATTTCCCGCCCTTTTCTTTTGCTCCCGTCAAACAGCAGGCCCTCCCGGGTACGCGCCTCGAATCACCTTCGCAGATCAGCAGCAGGAGCGGTTTTCGGATGAAACGGCCGAAGCCAGAATCACCCCCTCATTCTCCAGCCGGGACCTCCTTCCAGTTCATGGAGAGGAGAGTGGCACGACGCTGATGCCTTCCTCTTCCCGCTTGCGGGCAGAGGATAAGGATGGGGGCCGTTTCCGTAAAAACCAAAAGCGAAGGCACATCCAGCGCGCGGTCGAATCCACCCGACCAGGCAACAAAAAGGGCGGGGAAACCCGCCCATTTTTGTTGCCGGTTCCGGTGCCGCGATCAGGTGAGCGGCGAAAGCTGGATTTCGACACGGCGGTTCTGGGCGCGGCCATCGGCGGTCGCGTTGCTGGCGATCGGCCGGGTCTTGCCGAAGCCGCTGACGGCGAAGCGGCGCTGGTCGACGCCCTGCCCGGCCAGATAGTTTGCCACCGACAGCGCACGGCGCTGCGACAGGTCGAAATTATGCTGGTCGCTGCCCGTCGAATCGGTGTGGCCGTAAACATCGACCAGCGTCTGGTTGTACTTGCGCAGCACCAGCGCCACGGAGTTCAGCACCGGATAGAAGTCGGCGCGCACCGCGTCCTGGTCGACACCGAAGGTGATGTCGGACGGCATGTTGAGCATGATCTGGTCGCCGACGCGGGTGACGCTGACGCCCGTGCCCTGCAACTGGGCCCGCAGCTCGGCCTCGTTCTGGTCCATCTTGGCGCCGACCAGGCCACCGGCGAGCGCACCCACGCCCGCGCCGATCAGCGCGTTGCGGCGGTCGTCACCGCCGGCCAAAGTGCCGAGTGCCGCACCCGCCAAAGCACCGATGCCCGCGCCGCCGGCCGTGTTGGAGATTTTCTGCTGGCCGGTATAAGGATCCGTCGTGCAGGCTGCTGCAAGCGCGCCAACGACGGCCATGGCGATCACGGTTCTGGTCTTCATCAGGATTTGTCCCTCATAAGCTGCGACGCGCGAAGCGCCTCTTGACCCCTTCCGGCCCCTTCTAACACAAAATACGGCGAAATACGGAACCTCCCCGGACAAAAACGGCGGCCACTCGGGCCGCCATCCACTCAGTCCAGATCGGCTACCACCGCCCCCTCGCTGCCGCTGATGCGGTGCGACAGGGACGCTTCCATGAACTCGTCCAGATCGCCGTCCAGCACGTCCGAAGGGCTGGTCGATTCCACCCCGGTGCGCAGGTCCTTCACAAGCTGGTAGGGCTGCAGCACGTAGGAGCGGATCTGATGGCCCCAGCCGATGTCGCTCTTGGAGGATTCGGTCGCATTGGCCGCGGCCTCGCGCTTCTTCAGCTCTTCCTCGTAAAGGCGCGAGCGCAGCATCTCCCACGCCTTGGCGCGGTTCTTGTGCTGCGAGCGTTCCGCCTGGCAGGCAACCGCGATGCCGGTCGGGATATGGGTGATGCGCACCGCCGAATCGGTGGTGTTGACGTGCTGGCCGCCTGAACCGGACGAGCGATAAGTGTCGATGCGCACTTCCGATTCCGGAATCTCGATGACGATCGAATCGTCGATCACCGGATAGACCCATACGCTGGCGAAGGAGGTGTGGCGGCGCGCGTTGCTGTCATAGGGCGAGATGCGCACGAGACGGTGCACGCCCGATTCCGTCTTCATCCAGCCATAAGCATTATGACCCTTGATCAGCACGGTGGCGGACTTGATGCCGGCCTCTTCGCCTTCGTGGACTTCCAGCACCTCGACCTTGAAACGGCGGCGTTCCGCCCAGCGCGTGTACATGCGCAGCAGCATCGAGGCCCAGTCCTGGCTCTCGGTGCCGCCCGCGCCGGCATGGATTTCCAGATAGGTGTCGTTGGTGTCCGCCTCGCCCGAAAGCAGGGTCTCGACCTGCCTGGCCTTGACCTCGCCGCGCATGGAACGCAGGGCGTCCTCCGCCTCCGTGACGATGCTGTCGTCACCCTCTTCCTCACCCATGGCGATGAGTTCGAGATTGTCTTCGAGCGCCTGGGTCAGGCTTTTCACCGCGCCGATGCCGTCCTCGAGGCTCTGGCGCTCGCGCATCAGTTTCTGGGCTTCCTGCGGATCGTTCCAGAGACTGGAATCTTCCGCCAGGACATTCAGGTACTCCAGTCGTTTCAGGGCCTGATCCCAGTCAAAGATGCCTCCTCAGCAGGCTTATGGCCTGCTTGATTTCATCGACGATGTTCTGCGTTTCGGCGCGCATGGCGGGCGCTGTTCCCTTGGCTGTTACGGTGATTTGATTGGTTGGCGCGATACATAGGCAGCAGGGCCACGCCTGTAAAGCGAAATGGGCAGGCGCATGGCCTGCCCAACCGCATGATGCTGCCGGGATGCCGGTCAGTAAAGGCCGCCGCCGCCGGACTGGATGGCCTGGTTGGCCTGCGGCGACAGTGCCTCCCCATAGCCGTTGGAGCCGTCCTCGCCCATGCCGATGACCCAGTAGGAATCGGCGGGGCCGGTGCCGGGCTTGAAAGCCTCGACGATCGTGCCCGGCTGGCCGGGGTTGGCCTGCATGCCGGTCTTGCGGTCGATGGAGACGAGGTTCATGCCGTCCGGCACCTTGAAGTCGACATTGGGCGTGCCTTCCAGCGCCACGCGCATGAAGTCCTTGAAGACCGGGGCGGCAAGACCGCCGCCGGTGGTGCCGCGGCCAAGGCTCTTGGGCTTGTCGAAGCCCATATAGAGGCCGACAACCAGGTTCGGCGTATAGCCGATGAACCAGGCGTCCTTCTCGTCATTGGTGGTACCGGTCTTGCCGGCGATGTGGCGGCCGAGCTCGGCGACCGTGGCGGCGGTGCCGCGCTGCACCGTGCCCACCATCATCGAGGTGATCTGGTAGGCGGTCATCGGGTCGAGCACCTGCTCGGCATTGTCGATCAGCTCGGGCTCGGGCTGGTCCTGCCATTCGCTGGCATTGCACCCTTCGCAACCGCGATCGTCATGGCGGAACACGGTCTTGCCGTAACGGTCCTGGATGCGGTCGATGAGCGACGGTTTGATCGAGCGGCCGCCATTGGCCATGATCGCATAGGCGGACACCATGCGCATCACCGTCGTCTCGCCCGAACCAAGCGACATCGGCAGATAGGGCGCCAGCTTGTCGTAGACGCCGAAGCGTTCGGCATATTCGGCCACCAGCTTCATGCCCATGTCGTTGGCCAGCCGCACCGTCATCAGGTTGCGCGAGCGCTCGATGCCGGAGCGCAGCGTGGACGGGCCGGCGGCGCGGCCGTCATAGTTCTTCGGCGTCCAGGTGGTGTTGCCGCTCTGGATGGTGATCGGGCCGTCCATGATCACGGAAGCCGGCGTATAGCCATTGTCGAGCGCCGCCGCGTAGACGATCGGCTTGAACGAGGAACCGGGCTGGCGCATCGCCTGGGTGGCGCGGTTGAACTCGGACTGGGCGTAGGAGAATCCGCCCACCATGGCCAGCACACGGCCCGTATGGGGGTCCATGGCGATCATGCCGCCGCTGACCTCGGGCAACTGGCGCAGCCTGTAGGCGTTCTCGGAATCCTCGCGCTTTTCGACGAAGATGACGTCGCCTGGCTTCAGCACATCGGCCGGCGACTTCGCCTTGACGAGCTTGCCGTCGACGACATGGCGCATGGCAAACGACATGTCTTCCTTGCTGACCGTGGCCTCCACACGCTCCTTGACCAGATCGCCGGAGACCTGCCGCGCCGGCTTCAGGCCGATGCGCAGGCCGGAATCGGAGCTTTCCAGCACCACGGCCGGGGTCCACTCGGGAACATCGTCCAGGTTCTTGACCTCGCCCAGCGGCACGCCCCAGTCGCCGGAAACGTCGATGGTCGTTACCGGCCCGCGATAGCCGCGCAGCGTGTCGTATTTGATGAGGCCGGTCTGCATCGCCTTGCGGGCGACGCGCTGCAACTCGGGGTCGAGCGTGGTGCGCACCGAAAGCCCGCCCTCGTAGAGCGCGGTCTGGCCGTAGCGGGCGATGATCTCGCGGCGCACTTCCTCGGTGAAATACTCGCCGGCGAACAGATAGGTGCCGTTGCGGCGCGGCTTGACGCCGAGCCCCTCGGCCTTGGCCTTGGCGGCCTCGTCGCGCGAGATGTAGTTGTTCTCGGCCATCTGGTCGATCACCCAGTTGCGGCGCTCGATGGCCCGGTCCGTGTGGCGGAACGGATGATAGTTGGACGGCCCCTTGGGCAGTGCCGCCAGATAGGCGGCTTCCGACGTGGTCAGCTCGCTCACCGACTTGTCGAAATAGGTCAGCGCCGCGCCCGCCACGCCATAGGCGCCGAGGCCGAAGAAGATCTCGTTGAGATAGAGTTCGAGGATGCGGTCCTTCGGATAGGCCTGCTCGATGCGGAACGACAGGATCATTTCCTTGATCTTGCGTTCGTAGGTCTGGTCCGAGGTGAGCAGGAAGTTCTTCGCCACCTGCTGGGTAATGGTCGAGGCGCCGACCTGGCGGCGGCCCGAGCCCATGTTCTGGAAATTGGTAACGACGGCGCGGGCCAAGCCGGTCGGGTCGATGCCCGGGTGATTGTAGAAATTCTTGTCCTCGGCCGACAGGAAGGCGGCCTTGACGCGGTCCGGAACGGCCTGGATCGGTAGGTAAAGGCGCCGCTCATGCGCATATTCGGCCATCAGCGAGCCGTCCGAGGCGTGGATTCGCGTCGTTACCGGCGGCTCGTACTTGGCCAGAACCTCATAGTCGGGCAGGTCCTTCGCCAGATTCCCGACATAAAGGGCCACGGCGCCCGCAACCAGCAGGGCAAGCGCTGTGCCGATGCCGAAAAAATAGCCGATAAGCCGAATCATGCCCGCTCCGTCCGAGAGTCCGCCGCCTCCCCAATGGGCGCGACGGTGCGCGCAAGGCTCCTGGGAGGTCCTAGATCGGGAACCATTGTCGCCCTGATGTGGGTAAAATGCGGCAACGGGCAAACTCGATTCTCGAAGAGGCCCACAATATCGCACTGTGTTGTGCGCTTGCAACGCCGCCTTGCAACGGAAACCGGCATCAGCCGCCCGCCGCCGCCTTGGCCGAAGCGAAGGCGGCAATGGCGTTGATGATGCTGGAGGCTGCCTTGTCGCGCCATTCCGGGTTGATGAGCTGCGCCTCGTCTTCCGGGTTGGAGAGGTAGCCGAGCTCCACCAGAACCGAGGGAACGTCGGGCGCGCGCAGGACCTTGAAGCCGGCGAAGCGGTGCGGATTGTTGATCAGGCCGACGGTGGTGGACAGTTCCCCCACCAGCGTATTGGCGAAGCTCATCGAGAAGGAATGGGTCTCGCGGCGGATGAGATCGAAGAGGATGTCGGCCACCTCGGGGCTGTCCACCTTCACCTCGATGCCGCCCAACTGGTCCGCAAGGTTCTCGCGCTCGGCCAAGGCCTGCGCCTCGGCGTCCGAGGCCTTGTCGGACACGGTATAGACGGTGGCGCCGCGAATGCCCTTCAGCCGGATCGTATCGGCATGGATGGAGATGAACAGATCTGCCTCGTTCTGGCGCGCGATGCGTACCCGCTCGTCCAGCCTGAGGAAGACGTCGCTGTCGCGCGTCAGCATGACGTCATATTTGCGGGTGGCGTCGAGCTTCGCCTTGAGTTCACGCGCAAAGGCCAGCGTAACCTCTTTCTCCTGCGTGCCGCTGATGCCTTCCGCACCGCCATCGACGCCGCCGTGACCGGGGTCGAGCACGACGGTGAACCGGCGCAGCGGTGTTTTGGCCCTGCGGTCGCCCTTGTCGCCCGCCACCGTCGAGGCGGTTGTCAGGGCCTGTTCGGCAAGGGCTTCCTCGAACTGACGGTCGGATGCCGCCGAAATTTCCACCGCGAGACGATGGCCTGCGCCGTCCTCGTTCTCGAGCACGTCGAGCCGGTCGACGAGGAAGGGCCCCTTGCCGGAAATGACCAGGCGGGAATTGCCCTCGCCCGTCTTGCCGTAGCGCACGCCCGCCACCAGCCCCCTCGCCTTGAGGTCGGCGGTGGCGATCTTCATCTCGGTCGAAGGCAGGTCGATGACCAGCCGGTGCGGCGCACGCAGCAGAAACCAGTGCGGCGACGGCTCGCCGTCGAAATTGAGCACGATGCGCATGCGCGTCGCGTCGCCGGCCATCTTGTATTCCGTCGCCGTGAGGCCATCGGCGGCAAGCACCGGCGCCGGCAGCAGGCATTGCAGTCCGGCGAGGAACACCAGCAGCATGAGGGCGGCGCCAAAGCGGCGGCACAGGCCCGCCACCTTGCCGGCTGGCGCATTCGACCCTATATCGTAACGCGTGGCTTCCATTGCGGCGGCTTTGCCTGTCGTTGATCGTTGCGCCGATACGACGCAATTCGATTAACAGTTCGTAGCCAGAGAAGGTTAACCAAGCCTTTTCAGAAGCGACCTTACCCGACGTAAGGCCTATTTGCCGGCATCCGAAAACAGGGTTGCCTTCCACCTCGCCAAATCTTAAAAGCAGCGGTGGACTACCGCAATCTCGGAACCGTCCTATCGTAGCGCGCTGCATTACGGCGAAAGTCGGCAGCCTCCGCGCGGAGACGATGGGTTCGCGGTTGGTCACAAAAGGTTTTCGCAGGCATGAACCCGTGGCGGGGAGTTGTCTGCGTTCAGGAAAACGGCTCGGGTCTGCCCGGCCGGCTCTGGTCAAGAGCAAACAAGCTGGTCCGGTTTCCGGGCTTTGGTTCAAGAGGTCCACTGGCTCAAAATGCCTTCGAGCGCCATCATGGAAAGGTCCGCACCCCACCGCGCCATAACGGCAGCGGGCGGTTCCGCCATTGCGCTTCGAGGACAGCACAGGGACATACAATTATCCGGCACCCTCACCCATTCGAACCGGCAGCGGCGGGCATGGCCCGGCTGCCCGGCGCGGGCGGCTGCCGGGAGGAAACGCAGTAATGCCCAACAACAAGATGCTTATAGATGCCTCCCACCCG
This sequence comes from Aquamicrobium terrae, assembly GCF_040545735.1. GTDB lineage: Bacteria > Pseudomonadota > Alphaproteobacteria > Rhizobiales > Rhizobiaceae > Mesorhizobium > Mesorhizobium terrae_A. Next base: position 386,132 of record NZ_JBEPML010000001.1, on the reverse strand, counting down.
GAGGAAACGCGGGTCGTCGTCGTTCGCGGTAACCGCATTGAAGAATTCGATTTCGAATCCCAGGACAAGAAGCAGCTCAAAGGAAATATCTATCTCGCCCGCGTGACGCGGGTCGAACCTTCGCTTCAGGCGGCCTTTGTCGAATATGGCGGGAACCGTCACGGCTTCCTCGCCTTTTCCGAAATCCATCCCGATTACTACCAGATCCCGGTCGCCGACCGGCAGGCGCTGCTGGCCGCCGAGGCCGAGGACGCCCAGGCCGATCACGACGAGGACCATGGCGGCGAGGAACGCAAGGAGCGCGACCGCTCCCGGCGCAACCGCCGGCGCGGCAGCAAGGCCCGCGACCATGGCGAGGAAACGAATCGCGTCGAAGCCGCCAGCAACGAAAACGCTGACGAGACCGAAGCCGATGACACTGCTGGCACCGAGGAAGAAGCTTCCGTTTCCGTCGAGCTGACGGATCTGGCCGACCAGGCCGAGGAAGATGCGCAGGGCGAAGCCGAGGCCGGTGAAGCGCAAGAGGCAGCCGACGAGGCGGAATCCGGCGAGGAAACCGAAGCTTCCGGCGACAAGCCTTCCTCCATCGCGGCCGCCATCGAAACCGACGTGATATCGGAGCCGGTTGCCGAGCAGGGCGCCGCGCCCGAGGCCGAGCATGAAAACGGCGACCGCGGCACCGTCGAGGAAGTCGTTTCCTCCAATGGCGACGACCATGAGGTCGAATCGGTCGGCGCCGAAGACGCGCTGGAAGAGGCCCGCAACCGCCGCAAGCCGCCGCGCCGCCAGTACAAGATCCAGGAAGTCATCAAGCGCCGCCAGATTCTGCTGGTCCAGGTGGTCAAGGAAGAGCGCGGCAACAAGGGCGCGGCTCTCACCACCTATCTGTCGCTGGCCGGCCGCTATTCGGTGCTGATGCCCAATACCGCACGCGGCGGCGGCATTTCCCGCAAGATCACCAATGCCCAGGACCGCAAGCGCCTGAAGGAGATCATGACCGATCTCGAGGTGCCGGAAGGCATGGGCGTCATCCTGCGCACGGCCGGCGAAAGCCGCACCAAGGCCGAGATCAAGCGCGACTACGAATATCTGATGCGGATGTGGGAAAATGTCCGCAACCTGACGCTCCAGTCCACGGCCCCTGCCCTCGTCTACGAGGAAGGCTCGCTCATCAAGCGTTCGGTGCGCGACCTCTACAACAAGGACATCAACGAGGTGCTGGTCGCCGGCGAGGAGGGCTATCGCGAGGCGAAGGACTTCATGCGCATGCTGATGCCCAGCCATGCCAAGGTCGTCCAGCCCTACCGCGACACCACGCCGATCTTCGTACGCTCCGGCATCGAGGGTCAGCTCGACCGCATGGTGCAGCCGCAGGTGACGCTCAAGAGCGGCGGCTACCTGATCATCAACCAGACCGAGGCGCTGGTTTCCATCGACGTCAACTCGGGCCGCTCCACCAAGGAGCACTCCATCGAGGAGACGGCGCTGCACACCAATCTGGAAGCGGCCGAGGAGATCGCCCGCCAGTTGCGCCTGCGCGACCTGGCCGGCCTGATCGTCATCGACTTCATCGACATGGAGGAGAGCCGCAACAACCGCGCCGTCGAAAAGCGGCTCAAGGAGCATCTCAAGAACGACCGCGCCCGCATTCAGGTCGGCCGCATCTCGCATTTCGGCCTCCTGGAAATGTCGCGCCAGCGCATCCGCGCCAGCGTTCTGGAATCGACGATGAAGCCCTGCCCGCACTGCGGCGGCACCGGCCATGTCCGTTCGGATTCCTCCGTTGCGCTGATGGTGGTTCGCGCCATCGAGGAATTCCTGCTCAAGGATTCACGCCACCACATCACCGTGCGCACCCCGGCCACCACGGCGCTCTATGTGCTCAATCACAAGCGCAGCACGCTGATCGAGCTGGAGAAGCGTTTCGGCGTGCTGGTTACCGTCGAGGCCGATGAAAGCACCGCCTCGCAGCACTATGTCATCTCGCGCGGCGCGATCGCCGAAAAGCCGGAAGGTTTTGTCGAGATCCGGCCGCAGACCGGCTTTGCCGATGACGACGAGCTCGACGACGAGATCATCGTCGAAGAGGAGGACGTCGAGGAAGCCGTCGTCGCCCAAGGCGACGAGGCCCAGGGCGAAAGCCAGCGCGACCGCAAGCGCCGCCGTCGCCGCCGTCGTCGTGGCGGGCGTGATCGCGAGCATGGCGAACAGACCCATGAAGCTGGCGCCGACAGCCTGTCGGAAGACGCGGACGAAACCGGAAGCGACGACGACGAGGAGGATGCCACCTCCGAAAGCGAGGCGGCCAAGGCGGACGATGCCCAGTCCAAGAAGCGCCGTCGCGGCAAGCGTGGCGGTCGCCGCAGCCGCAATGGCGAAGACGCCCAGGCCGACGGCGAGACCGCCGAGGCCGTAGAAGCGGTCGCTGTGACGGAAGAGGTTGTCGCCGATACCCAGCCGGAAGTGGCCGAGGCCCCGGCACCCGAAGCGCCGGCGGAAGCGGAAGCCGTTGCCGAAGCAGAGGAAGCTCCCGCGCCGGCCGAAGAGGCTCCGGCGGAAAAGCCGAAGCGCGCACGCCGCACCACCCGCGCCAAGAAGGCCAAGGCCGAAGAGGCTCCGGCGGAAGCAGCCGATGCGCCTGCCCCGGCAGAACCCGCCGCCAAGGCCGAAGCGGCTGCGGATGCGCCCTTGCCGAACGGCGCCGCGGACGCAGAGCCCGCCGAAGCCCCGGCAAAGCCGACCCGCAGCCGCCGCAAGGTAGCCGCAGCCGAGGTGCCGGCCGAACCGGTCGTCTCGTCCGTCGTTGCCAATGAGGATGCCGCCCCGGCGGAAGAAAAGCCGAAGCGCGGCGGCTGGTGGCAGCGCAAGAGTTTCTTCTAAACTCTGATCTTTATTGAGAAAAAAGCCCGGCTGGTCTTTTCCAGCCGGGCTTTTGGTTTAGAACATGATCCCGAAAATCATCTCGCTTCAAAGAGCTTTTCAGGCGCCGAACACCGACCAGTTCATCGCCCGCGCCAGCTTTTCCAATGCCAGTGTGCCCAGCCGCGAATTGCCGTGTGCGTTGAGACCCGGCGACCAGACCGCAACCGAGCCGACGCCCGGCACCGTGCCCAGAATGCCGCCGCCCACGCCGCTCTTGGCCGGAATGCCGACGCGGAAGGCAAAGTCGCCTGAACCGTCATAGTGGCCGCAGGTCAGCATCAGGGCGCTGATGCGCCGCGCCCGCTCCGCCGAGACGACCGAATGGCCGCCGGCGCCACGGCCCCGGTCGGCAAGGAAGCGCCCGGCAAGTGCAAGCTGCCGGCAGTTCATGGCGATGGCGCAATGGTGGAAATAGACGCCCAGCGCCAGTTCCGGCGCGTGATCGAGATTGCCGAACGACTTCATGTAATTGGCCAGCGCGACATTGCGATAGCCGGTGGCGCGTTCCGATGCCGCCACCTGATGGTCGATGACGATGCCGTCATCGTCGGCGAGGAACTGGACGAAGCGCAGGATTTCGCCGATGGCCTCGCGCGGCTGATGGCCGGCCAGCAACATGTCGGCGACGACGATGGCACCCGGATTGATGAAGGGATTGCGCGGCACGCCGGCTTCGTGCTCGAGCTGCACGATCGAATTGAACGGATTGCCGGAGGGTTCCCGCCCGACCCTGCGCCACAGCGCATCGCCCACCTTGCCAAGCGCCAGCGTGAGCGTGAACACCTTGGAAACGCTCTGGATCGAGAAGCTTTCCTCGGCATCCCCCGCCGTCAACACCCGGCCGTCGACAAGCGCGACCGCGATGCCGAACTTGGCCGGATCGATCCTGGCGAGCTGCGGAATATAGGCGGCCACCTCTCCGCGATCCGTGCGCACCGACATTTCCGCGGCGATTTCATCCAGAACGCCCTGAAGATCCGGCACGCCCTGCCTCCCCGTCATTTCAGCCAGCGCTCAAGGCGGGCCAGCGCCTCGATCATGTCGGCATGGCTGCCGGCATAGGAAAAGCGGATGTAGCGATGGCCCTGCTGCGGGTCGAAATCCTTGCCCGGCGTGGCCGCCACATGCGCCTCAGCCAGCATGCGCCCGGCAAACGCCATGCTGTCGTTTGTGTGGCGGCTGACGTCGCAGAAGGCGTAGAAGGCCCCGTCCATCGGCGCGGCCAGCGGAAAGCCGAGTTCCGGCAGGCGGCGCATCAACAGCTCACGGTTCTGCGCATAGCGCGCCTTGACGGCCTCCAGCTCTTCGGTGGCCGAAAACGCCTCGATGGCCGCGATCTGCGACAATTCCGGCGCAGAAATATAGAGGCTCTGGGCGATGCGCTCCACCGGGCGCACCAGTTCTTCGGGAAGCACCATCCAGCCGATGCGCCATCCGGTCATGCAATAATATTTGGAGACGGAATTGATGACCGTGACCTCGCCGCCATAGGCAAGCGCGGTCCTGTCCGGCGCCCCATAGGCCAGCCGATGGTAGATCTCGTCGGAAATCACGGTGATGCCGAGCTCGCGGGCCGTTGCGACGAGTTCGCCCAGTTCGCGCTCGGGAATCACGGCCCCGGTAGGATTGGCCGGGCTGGCGAACAGCACGCCCTTGAGCGGCTTTTGCGCATGAGCCGTTCGAAGATGGGCAGCGTCCAGATAGGGAGCGCCGTCCAGTTCGATCTCGACCACCTCGATGCCAAGCGCCGCCATGATGTTGCGATAGGCCGGATAGCCGGGCGCGGCGATCGCCACGCGGTCGCCGGCATCGAACATGGCAAGGAAAGCGAGGTTGAAGGCGGCCGACGACCCCGTCGTCACAGCGATCCGGGCCGGCGACACCTCGACGTCATAGTGTTCCGCGTAGTGGCGCGCGATGGCTTCGCGCAAGCTCATCAGGCCGAGCGCATCCGTATAGCCGATGCGTCCGCGCTCCAGCGCCTCGGCGGCAGCGCGCCGAACCGCGGCGGGAGCCGGATCGGACGGCTGCCCGACCGCCATCGAAACGACGTCGATGCCCTGCGCTATCAGCCGGTTCGCCCCGGCCAGAACGTCCATGGCATGGAACGGCTCGACCGCTCCGCGACGCGACGACGACACATTCATTGGTACCAATCCTCGTTCCGTTCCGGCCCGCCGGTCGGCAGGCAGCGCCGCACAATTGCCCGATTGCTGTGGGGATCACAAGTTCATGAACTTTACGGCGGCGCCTTTTCATCGCACGAAGGCTCAGCTACCAGTGGAGCGGAAATGATGAACCTGCCCATTAACGTCCGGCCTTTTGTCCGGGCCGGCAAGGCGCTGGCCACGATGACGCTTGGCGTCGCCATGCTGGCTTCGACCACTGCGCAGAGCTTTGCCCAGGGCGTTCCGGTCGTCCGCGATGCCGAGATCGAGGCGCTGGTGCGCGACTATTCGCGGCCGATCTTCAAGGCCGCGGGGCTTTCCAAGGCCGGCATCCAGATCGTTCTGGTCAACGACAAGAGCTTCAACGCCTTCGTGGCCGGGCGGCGCATGTTCATCAACACCGGCGCGCTGATGCAGGCCGAAACGCCCAACGAAATCATCGGCGTCATCGCCCATGAAGCGGGGCATCTGGCCGGCGGCCACCAGCAAAGGCTGCGCGACCAGCTCGAACGGGCCAAGACCATGGCCATCATCGCCGGCCTCCTGGGCGCCGGCGCCATCGTTGCCGGCGGCGCTTCGGACAATCGCGGCCTGGCGGGCGCTGGCATCGGCCTTGCCACCGGCGGTAGCGAAGTGGCGCGCCGCAGCCTGTTGTCCTACCAGCGCGGCGAGGAAATGGCCGCCGACCGCTCCGCCATCACCTATCTCGATGCGACCGGCCAGTCCGGCAGGGGCATGCTCGCCACCTTCAAGCGCTTCCAGAGCGCGTTGTCGCTGTCGGGAGCAAGGGTCGATCCCTATCGCGTCAGCCACCCCATGCCGCAGGACCGCATCTCCAACCTGCAAACGCTGATCGAACGCAGCCCGAATTACGGCAAGGCCGATTCGGCCGCCTTGCAGCAGCGCCATGACATGATGCGCTTCAAGATCGCGGCCTACACCCAGGGCCAGGCGGCGGCCTCGCGCATGATCGCCAAGAATCCCGGCACTATGGCCGCCAAATATGGCGACGCGCAGGTCACCTATCTCTATGGCAACCTGCGTTCCGCCCAGAGCAAGGCGGATGCGCTGGTCAAGGCCCAGCCCGGCAATCCCTATTTCCACGAGTTGCGCGGCGATATCCTGATGAAGACCGGCAGGCCGAAGGAAGCCGCCGCCGCCTATGGCAAGGCGATCCAGCTCGATCCGGCCAAGTCCGGCCTGCTGCCGGTCATGCAGGGGCAGGCGCTGCTGGCTATCGGCACGCCCGATGCCGTGAAGCAGGCCGTGGCGCAGATCAACAAGGGGCTGGAGCGCGACCGCGAGAACATCTCCGCCTATCGCTATCTCGCGCAGGCGCAGGGCATGCTCGGCAATGTCGCGGAAGCCGAGCTTGCCACGGCCGAGGGCCACTACTATTCCGGCGCCTATCGGGACGCGGCCGTGTTCGCCGCCCGTGCCCAGACACGGCTGAAGCCCGGTTCCCCGGCCTGGCTGCGCGCGCAGGACATCATCAACCAGGGCAAGTCTGCCCGCAAGTAACGCCATGCCGCGCCACGCCGCGCACCAGAAAGGACGATCCCCATGAAGAGAACAGGCCTGCTCGGCGCCACGGCCCTGGGCCTTGCGTTGCTTGCAACCGGCTACATGGCCGGCAATCGCGGCCTTGACGTCGCGCCCGCCGCCCATGCCGAAACGCTGGATCGCGCGACCGTCGAGAAGATCGTGCGCGACTATCTGCTGGCCAACCCGGAAGTCCTGCTTGAAGCACAGGAAGCGCTGGAGACGAAGCAGCAGGAGCAGCAGCGCCTCGCCCATCTCGACACCATCAAACAGAACAAGGACGCCATCTTCAATTCCAGCTTCGACGGCGTCGTCGGCAACCCGGACGGCAAGGTCACCATCGTCGAGTTCTACGACTACAATTGCGGCTACTGCAAACGCGCCATGGACGACATGGAAGCGCTGACCAAGGAAGATCCCGACCTGCGCTTCGTGCTCAAGGAATTCCCGATCCTGAGCGCGGACTCGCAGAAGGCCAGCATCGTTTCCATGGCCTTCCACCTCATGCAGCCGGAAAAATATGGCGATTTCCACCGCGCCCTGATGAGCGGCGAAGGCCGCGCCACGGAAGAGGAGGCCATCAAGGTCGCGCTGTCGCTAGGTGCCGACGAGGCCGAACTGCGCGCCAAGATGAAGGATCCCTCCATTCCGCAGGCGCTTTCGGCGACCTACGAGCTGGCCACCAAGCTCTCCGTCAGCGGCACGCCCTCCTATGTGGTGGGCGAGGAAGTGATCTACGGCGCGCTTGGCAAGGAAGTGCTGGCCGAGAAGATCGCCGCCGCCAAGGAAGCGCTCTGACCCCGGAACGGGACTTTTGCGGACAGAGCCTGCTGTGGACAGGCAAAGAAGCGGCTTGCGCTCTTTTCGCACCGGTTTAAGCGCATTATAGAAGGTCCGGCGTGGGTGATCGACTTCCGCCACAGGACAAGGTCGGCATATTGAAAACTGTTTTCATTCTGAACGGTCCCAATCTCAACATGCTTGGAAAGCGGGAGCCGTCCATTTATGGGACGCAGACGCTTGACGGCATCGCCGACCAGTGTCGCGAGGCGGGCCGCGCGCTCGGCCTCGACGTGGATTTCCGCCAGACCAACCATGAAGGCGTATTGGTGGACTGGATCCACGAGGCCGCCGACAAGGCTGCCGGCATCGTCATCAATGCCGCCGCCTATACCCACACCTCGATCGCCCTCCTCGACGCTGTCAAGGCTATCCAGCCTCTGCCGGTGGTGGAGGTGCATCTTTCCAACATACACGCCCGCGAACCGTTCCGGCACGTCTCGATGATCGCGCCGAACGCCGTGGGAATGATCTGCGGCTTCGGCCCCCTCGGCTATACGCTGGCGTTGCAGGCGCTCGCTGCGCGACTGTAACCGGCACACAACAAGAAGGCTCGACCATGACAAACAAGAAAACCGGTGTTGACCAGCAACTGATCCGCGATCTGGCGGGAATCCTGAACGACACCAACCTGACCGAGATCGAGGTCGAGAACGAGGAATTCAAGGTGCGCATCTCGCGCCACACGCAGACGGTCCATGCCGCCGTCGCCGCGCCGGCCTATGCGCCCGCCCCGGCCCCGCAGGCCGCGCCCGCGGCTCCGGCGGCGCCGGCTGCCCCCGCCGCGCCCGACCTTTCGAAGAACGCCGTGCCTTCGCCCATGGTCGGCACCGCCTATCTGGCACCGGCCCCCGGCGCCAAGCTGTTCATCGAGGTCGGCCAGAAGGTGAGCGAAGGCCAGACGCTGCTCATCATCGAGGCGATGAAGACCATGAACCAGATTCCCGCCCCGCGCGGCGGCACCGTCACCGCAATCCTGATCGAGGACGCGCAGCCGGTCGAATTCGGCCAGCCTCTGGTCGTGATCGAGTAGGCCCTTGGGCATGTTCCAGAAAATCCTCATTGCCAATCGCGGCGAGATCGCGCTTCGGGTGCTCAGGGCCTGCAAGGAGCTCGGCATCCAGACCGTCGTCGTCCATTCGACCGCCGATTCCGACGCCATGCATGTGCGGCTTGCCGACGAGAGCGTTTGCATCGGCCCGCCGCCCTCGCGCGACAGCTACCTCAACATCCACCAGATCGTCGCCGCCTGTGAAATCACCGGCGCCGACGCCGTGCATCCCGGCTACGGCTTCCTGTCGGAGAACGCCAAGTTCGCCGACATCCTCGCCGCCCACAACATCACCTTCATCGGCCCCTCGGGCGACCACATCCGCATCATGGGCGACAAGATCGAGGCCAAGCGCACCGCCAAGCGCCTCGGCATTCCTGTCGTTCCGGGTTCGGACGGCGCGGTCAGCGAGGAGAGCGAGGCCAAGCGCATCGCTGCCGACATCGGCTATCCGGTCATCATCAAGGCTTCCGCCGGCGGCGGCGGGCGCGGCATGAAGGTGGCGCGTTCCGAGGACGAACTGGAAGTGGCGCTGGCCACCGCACGTTCGGAAGCGGGCGCCGCCTTCGGCGACGATGCCGTCTACATCGAGAAATTCCTGGAAAAGCCGCGTCACATCGAGCTTCAGGTGTTCGGTGACGGCGCCGGCAAGGGCGTGCATTTCGGCGAGCGCGACTGTTCGCTGCAACGCCGCCACCAGAAGGTGTGGGAAGAGGCGCTGTCCCCTGCCCTCAACGAGGCCCAGCGCGAGCGCATCGGAACCATCTGCGCCAACGCCGTGGCCGAGCTTGGCTATTCGGGCGCCGGCACCATCGAGTTCCTCTACGAGAACGGCGAGTTCTATTTCATCGAAATGAACACCCGCCTGCAGGTGGAGCATCCGGTGACGGAAGCCATCACCGGCATCGACCTGGTTCACGAGCAGATTCGCGTGGCCTCCGGCGGCGGACTGTCGGTGACGCAGAAGGACATCCGCTTCCACGGCCACGCGATCGAGTGCCGCATCAACGCCGAGGACCCGCGCACCTTCACGCCGTCACCGGGAACAATCACCCATTTCCACACGCCCGGCGGCCTCGGCATTCGCGTCGATTCCGGCGTCTATTCCGGCTATCGCATCCCGCCCTATTACGACAGCCTGATCGGCAAGCTGATCGTGCACGGCCGCAACCGCGTCGAATGCATGATGCGCCTGCGCCGCGCGCTGGACGAATTCGTCGTGGACGGCATCAAGACGACGCTGCCGCTGTTCCGCGACCTCGTCGGCAACCACGACATTGCCGACGGCAACTATGATATCCATTGGCTGGAAAAGTACCTGGCCAAGGGAGAGTAGCTTGCCGACGGCGCCAGACAGGGCCCGCTATTCCACCCCCCTCGCCGAGGGGGGTGTTTTCGAACAAGCGACCTGCCGGAGGGGGCGGCCATGATCCGCCCATTCGCACCCGGCTTCCGCATCCCGACCGATCTCCTGCTGAAGGCCTATGCCTCGGGCGTGTTTCCGATGGCGGAAAGCGAAACGGACCCGGAAGTGTTCTGGGTGCGGCCCGAGATTCGCGGCATCATCCCTCTCAACGCCTTCCATATTCCCAAAAGCCTCGCCAAGAAGCTGCGGCACAACCCGTTCGATGTGCGCTTCGACACCGATTTCGAGGCGGTTATCGACGCCTGCGCGGAGAAACGCGACGACCGCCCCTCGACATGGATCAACGGGCCGATCCGCGAGGCCTATGTGCAACTCCACTATATGGGCCACTGCCATTCGGTCGAGGCCTGGCGCGAAGGCAGGTTGGTCGGCGGCCTTTACGGCGTTTCGCTGGGGCGTGTCTTCTTCGGCGAAAGCATGTTCTCCAAGGAAGTCGATGCCTCCAAGGTGTGCCTCGTCGCGCTGGTCGAGCGCCTGCGCCAGCAGGGCTACCAGCTTCTCGATACCCAGTTCACCACCGAGCACCTGAAGCGCTTCGGCGCCATCGACGTCCCGCGTGCCGAATATGAGACCATGCTGGCCGAGGCACTGGTCGGCACCGTGACCTTCACGCCGAACGCCGGCCGTTGAAGCGCCGCCGCCGCTGGCGTAGGATGCCACACGTTCCTCGTATGTTCGACCGATGCGCGCTGCCGTCAATCACCCCGACCACGGCTTCTGCCGTGACTGCCTGACGCCGCAACAGAGCGGCGTGCGCCGCTGCGCGCATTGCGGCAGCCCGCGGCTCGTGCGCCATCCCGAACTGTACAAGCTGCATCTGGCCCATATCGATTGCGACGCCTTCTACGCCGCCGTGGAAAAGCGCGACAACCCGAGCCTGAAGGACAAACCCGTCATCATCGGCGGGGGAAAACGCGGCGTCGTCTCGACCGCCTGCTACATCGCCCGCATCAACGGCGTACGCTCGGCCATGCCGATGTTCAAGGCGCTGGAGGCTTGCCCCGAGGCGGTCGTCATCAAGCCCAACATGGAGAAGTACGCCCGCGTCGGGCGCGAGGTGCGGGCGATGATGCAGGCGCTCACTCCGCTGGTCGAGCCGATCTCTATCGATGAGGCATTCCTCGATCTCGCCGGCACCGAGCGGCTGCACGGCATGCCGCCGGCGCTGGTTCTGGCGCGTTTTTCACAGGCGCTGGAGAAGGAAGTCGGCATCACCGCCTCGGTCGGCCTGTCCTATTGCAAGTTCCTCGCCAAGGTGGCCTCCGATTTCCGCAAGCCGCGCGGCTTTTCGATCATCGGCGAAGCCGAAGCCACCGGTTTCCTTGCCGAACAGCCGGTCACGCTGATCTGGGGCGTCGGCAGGGCCTTCGCTTCCGTGCTGGAGCGCGACGGGATCCGCCTGATCGGCCAGCTCCAGAAAATGGATCAGGCCGAACTGATGCGCCGCTATGGCAGCATGGGCAGCAGGCTCTATCATCTGTCGCGAGGCCAGGACGAGCGCGTGGTCAGCGCCGACCGCGATTCCAAGAGCGTATCGGCCGAAACCACCTTCGACATGGACCATTCGCAGCTCGACGATCTGGTGCCGGTGTTGCGCGCCTTGTCGGAGAAAGTCTCCGCGCGCCTCAAGAAGGCGAGCCTCGCTGGCCGTACCGTGGTGCTCAAGCTGAAATCGAGCGATTTCAGGATCCGCACCCGCAACCGCCAGCTCGGCGATCCGACCCGTCTTGCCGACCGCATCTTCACCACCGGCCTCGAACTGCTGCGCAAGGAAATCGACGGAACGCGATATCGCCTGCTGGGCATCGGCGTGGCCGACCTGTGCGATTCCGGAAAGGCCGACCCGCCCGATCTGGTCGATACGCTCTCCCACAAGCGCGCCTTGGCCGAGGGCGCGATGGATGCACTGCGCGACAAGTTCGGCCGCAGCGCCGTCGAAACCGGCTACACCTTCGGCAAGGGCCATCGCGGCAAGCCCGCCCGCCCCGGCGAGGAAGACGAGCCGGAAGTCCGCCACCCATGGGAACGCATCTGAGACCGGGTGTCCCGGGTCAGTCGTTGTCGTCGGGAATATTGAGGATATGGCCGCAGGCCTTGCAATGCACGGCATCGGGCTCGTGCCGCTGCAAACCGCAGCGCGGACAGGGAAAAAAGACCTTGTTCGGCCGGAACAGCGCCCTTGCCAGCCGCACGAACAGCGTGATGCCGATGATCATGGTGACGATGGCTGTCAGCTTGCCGGCGACGCCCGGCAGCACGATATCGCCGAAGCCTGTCGTGGTGACGGTCGCCACTGTCACATACATGGCATCGACATAGCCCTCGAAGCCGGACCCGTTGCGGAAGAAGAAGGTGTAGACGAAGCCTGTGACGACGAACAGGAACGTCACCAGATTGACCACCGCGTGACTGGCCTCACGCCATGGCCGCAGCCGCTTCATCTCGAAGTGACGCCACAGGGAGCCGCTGCGCGACAGCGACCACAGCCGCAATATGCGCAGGAACGCCAGATTGGCCAGCGCCTGCGGGAACAGCAGCGTGAGCAGGATGAACATGTCGATCCATGACGTGGGCTGGCGGATCAGCCGCACCATGTCCGTGGAAGCGAGCAGCCTGCCCGCCATATCCACGGCAACAAGGGCCGCGACCAGATAGTCGATCCACAGGAAGCTCGGCGTCTCCTGCAACACCGGCGTCAGGATGAAGAAGACGATGATCGCCAGATCGATCAGGATCGTCGCGATCCGGAAGCGGAATGCGGCGGGCGAACTTCCGTGATAGAGTTTGCGCAGGCGGTCCCTAAGCCCTGCGCCCCCCGTCAACTGCTCTGCTTCGGCATGCTTGGTCATCGCCAAGCGATAGAGCATTTTGCCATCAAGTGGAATCACCTGGCGTTGCACAAATCCGGCGAAAACAACCGGATAGAGCAACATCGGACAGTCGGACTGTTGCTCCAGCCTGCCGCAGCGGGCCGGTCCAGTGACGCCGCCTATACCAGCTCGACGTCGACCACGCCGGGCACGGCACCGATGGCCGAGGCGATGCGCGGATCGATGCGGTAGCGGTTGGGCAGCGCCACTTCGACCTCGCCCTGCCCTTCCTCCTTCAGCACCACGATGCTGACCTGCCCCTCGCCGCTTTGCGAAAGACGCGCAGCCACCGAATCCACCGGCGCTGCCCCGCGCACGAAGATGCGCAGCAGCTTCTGCACCTGACTGGCGGCATCGTCCAGCGATCGTACGGCCTGGATGCGCAGATTGACGCCTTCCGGCCGGTCCTCCGCGCCCACCTCGATGACCACCGATTTGCCGGCCTCCAGAAAGTCGCGATACTGCGCCAGCGTTTCGGAGAACATCACCGCCTCGAACTGGCCGGTGGTGTCGGAGAAATTGACCACGCCCATCTTGTTGCCGGTGCGCGTCTTGCGCTCCTGCTTGGAGGTCACCGTGCCGGCAAGCCGCCCGGCCGATGCGCCGCGCTTCACCGCCGCGGCGAAGTCGGCCCAGTTCTGCACCCGCATCTTCTCCAGCACCTGCTTGTATTCGTCCAGCGGATGCGCCGAGAGATAGAAGCCGACCACCTGGAATTCGCGATGCAGGCGCTCCGCCGGCAGCCATGGCTCGACCACCGGCAGGTGCAGCGCATTCGACTGCGCGCCGAGCGAGGCGCCGAAAATATCGCCCTGCCCCGAGGTCGCATTCTGCTGGGCGAGTGCGGCCAGCCCCATCATGCGCTCGACGCCGGCCATCATGGCGGCGCGCTCGTGGCCGAAGCAATCGAAGGCGCCGGCCATGATCAGGCTTTCGAACACCCGCTTGCCGACGATCTTCGGGTCGATGCGCTCGCAGAAATCGGCAAGGCTGCGGAACTGGCCTTCCTTGCGCTTCTCCACGATGTGATCGACGGCGGCCTCGCCCACGCCCTTCAGCGCGGCCAGCGAATAGAAGATCCTGTTCTCGCCCACCTCGAAGTCGCGATAGCTGGTCAGCACCGAAGGCGGCACCACCTCGATGCCGAGCCGCAAAGCGTCCTGCCGGAAATCGGCGAGCTTGTCGGTGTTGTTCATGTCGAGCGTCATCGACGCCGCCAGGAACTCGACCGGATAGTGCGCCTTGAGGTAGGCCGTCTGGTAGGACACCACGGCATAGGCGGCGGCGTGCGACTTGTTGAAGCCGTAGTCGGCGAACTTGGCGAGCAGGTCGAAGATGAAGTTGGACTGCGGCTTGCTCACGCCCCGCTCGACCGCACCCGAGACGAAGCGCTCGCGCTGCTTGTCCATCTCGGCGCGGATTTTCTTGCCCATGGCGCGGCGCAGCAGGTCGGCTTCGCCGAGCGAATAGCCGGCCAGCTCCTGCGCGATCTGCATGACCTGCTCCTGGTAGACGATGACGCCTTGCGTCTCCTTCACCAGATGGTCGATTTTGGGGTGGATGGAGGCCGTTTCCTCCTCGCCGTGCTTGCGGGCGTTGTAGGTGGGAATGTTCTCCATCGGGCCGGGTCGATAGAGCGCCACCAGCGCGATGATGTCCTCGATGCAGTCCGGGCGCATGCCGATCAGCGCCTTGCGCATGCCCGCCGATTCCACCTGGAACACGCCGACCGTCTCGCCACGCGACAGCATGGCATAGGTCTGCTGGTCGTCCAGCGGCAGTTTGGACAGGTCGATCTCGACCCCGCGCCGGCGGATCAGCTTCACCGCCGTCTCCAGCACGGTCAGCGTCTTGAGGCCGAGGAAGTCGAACTTGACCAGCCCGGCATCCTCCACCTTCTTCATGTTGAACTGGGTGACCGGCATGTCCGAGCGCGGATCGCGGTACATCGGCACCAGTTCCCACAAGGGGCGGTCGCCGATGACGATGCCGGCAGCGTGGGTGGAAGCATGCCGGTAGAGCCCTTCCAGCTTCTGCGCCATGTCGAGCAGGGTCTGGACGATGGGCTCCTTCTCCACCTCCTCGGCAAAGCGCGGCTCGGCCTCGATGGCGTCCTTGAGCTTGACCGGATTGGCGGGGTTGGCCGGCACCATCTTGCACAGCCGGTCGACCAGACCGTAGGGCATCTGCAGCACGCGCCCCACATCGCGCAGCACCGCGCGCGCCTGCAGCGTTCCGAAGGTGATGATCTGCCCCACCTGCTCGCGGCCGTATTTGCCCTGCACATAGCGGATCACTTCCTCGCGGCGATCCTGGCAGAAGTCGATGTCGAAGTCCGGCATCGACACGCGGTCGGGGTTGAGGAATCGCTCGAACAGCAGCGAGAAGCGCAGCGGATCGATGTCGGTGATGGTCAGGGCATAGGCGACCAGCGAGCCCGCACCCGAGCCACGGCCCGGCCCCACCGGAATATCATGCGCCTTGGCCCACTTGATGAAGTCCGCGACGATGAGGAAGTAGCCGGGAAACTTCATCCGCTCGATGACGCCGAGCTCGAACTCCAGCCGTTCCTGGTAGTCCTCGACCGTGTGGCCGGCGGTCGGCCCATGCGCATCGAGGCGGTGCGCAAGACCCTCGCGCGCCTGACGTTTCAGCTCTTCCGATTCCGCCTTTTCGGCAGCCTCGGGGTCCTCGACATCGGCACCGGCGAAGCGCGGCAGGATCGGCTTGCGATTCTTGGGATAATAGGAGCAGCGCATGGCAATCTCGACGGTATTGTCGAGCGCCTCCGGCAGGTCGGCGAACAGTTTCGCCATCTCGGCCTGCGATTTCAGATAGTTGTCGGGCGAAAGGCGGCGGCGGTCGTCGACCGCGATCACCGAACCTTCGGCAATGGCAATCAGCGCATCATGCGCCTCGTAGTCTTCCCGCTCGAGGAAAAAGGCTTCGTTGGTGGCCACCAGCGGCAGTTCGTGCCTGTAGGCAAGCTCAATCGTGCGCTGTTCCACGCCGCGATCATAGCCGGACACGCGCTCCAGTTCGACATAGAGCCGGTCGCCGAACATGTCCTTCAGGAACAGGAGCCGCGATTCGGCAAGTTCGTGCCGGTCAGCCTTGAGCGCACCGCCGATCGGCCCGCGCGGCCCGCCTGTGAGGCAGATCACGCCTTCGCAGTATTGGGCCAGCATGTCGCTGGTGACATGCACCGGCTCGCCGGAAGGCGTGTCCAGATAGGCATGGCTGACCAGCCGCACCAGATTGGCATAGCCTTCCTCGTTGGCGGCGATCAGCACCACCGGCGCCATTTCCGGCCCTGCCCGGCGCCGATCGCGCGGGCCGTCCGCCGGCTCGCCCGAAAAGCTGAGGTCGACCTGGCACCCCATGATCGGCTGGATGCCGTCCTTGGTCGCCTTCTGGGCGAATTCCAGTGCACCGAACAGGTTGTTGGTGTCGGTAACGGCAACCGCCGGGCAATTGTCCTTCAGCGCATGGCCGACGATGGCGCCGAGCTGCAATGCGCCTTCCAGCAGCGAATAGGCCGAGTGCACGCGCAGATGGATGAACATCCGCCCGGAAACCGCGGCCGGCAGGGCCATCATCTTTTCACTCACGGATTGATCGTCGCTCATATGTCGCAAACCGGGGATTCGTTCACAGAGCTTTATAGTCGGGATCGGGACGGCGCGAGTCCAGCCCGTCCCTGTTCACAACCTGTGTCCCGCAGGCGGCTGAGTGTCCCAGCGTCATGCGGCGGCTTGCACGCCTGCCTCTTGCTGCTAGTTTGGCGGCAACCAGATTTGCGTTGCAGGGAGGAACTCAATGAAAACGCGTGCCGCTGTAGCCGTTGGAGCGGGCAAGCCTCTGGAGGTGATGGAGGTTGACCTTGAGGGCCCGCGCGAGGGCGAGGTGCTGGTCGAGGTCAAGGCGACGGGCATCTGCCACACCGACGAGTTCACCCTGTCGGGCGCCGATCCCGAAGGCATCTTCCCGGCCATCCTCGGCCATGAGGGGGCCGGCGTGGTGGTCGATGTCGGCAAGGGCGTGACCAGCCTGAGGAAGGGCGACCACGTCATCCCGCTCTACACGCCCGAATGCCGGTCCTGCCCGTCGTGCCTGTCGCGCAAGACCAACCTGTGCACGGCCATCCGCGCCACCCAGGGGCAAGGCTTGATGCCCGACGGCACCTCGCGCTTTTCGGTGGGCGGCGAAAAGATCCACCACTATATGGGCTGCTCGACCTTCTCCAACTTCACCGTGCTGCCCGAGATCGCGCTGGCCAGGGTCAACCCGGACGCGCCCTTCGACAAGATCTGCTACATCGGCTGCGGGGTGACGACCGGCATCGGGGCGGTGATCAACACCGCCAGGGTGGAGATCGGGGCGACGGCGGCGGTGTTCGGGCTGGGCGGCATCGGTTTGAACGTCATCCAGGGGCTGCGGCTGGCCGGGGCCGACATGATCGTCGGCGTCGATCTGAACAACGACAAGAAGGCCTGGGGCGAGCGGTTCGGCATGACCCATTTCGTCAACCCGAGCGAGGTCGAGGACGTGGTGGCCGAGATCGTCAACCTGACCAGGCGCGGGGCCGATCAGATCGGCGGGGCCGACTACACCTTCGACTGCACCGGCAATGTCAAGGTGATGCGCCAGGCGCTGGAGGCCTCGCATCGCGGCTGGGGCAAGTCGGTGGTCATCGGGGTTGCGGGGGCGGGCCAGGAGATCGCGACGCGGCCGTTCCAGCTGGTCACCGGGCGCAGCTGGATGGGCACCGCCTTCGGCGGCGCGCGGGGCCGCACCGACGTGCCGCGGATCGTCGACTGGTACATGGAGGGCAAGATCCAGATCGACCCGATGATCACCCACACCATGCCGCTCGACGACATCAACACCGGCTTCGACCTCATGCACAGGGGCGAAAGCATCCGAAGCGTCGTGATATATTGAGGAGCGAGGCATGGCGCCGGTGATCTACGTCGATGCCGACGCCTGCCCCGTCAAGGCCGAGGTCGTGCGGGTCGCCGAACGCTTCGACCTCGAGACCGTCTTCGTCGCCAATGGCGGATTGCGCCCCTCGCGCGACCCGAAAATCCGCAATGTCGTGGTTTCGTCCGGTGCCGATGCGGCCGATGACTGGATCGTCGAACATGCGCAGCAGAACGACGTCGTCATCACCGCCGACATCCCGCTGGCCGCGCGCACCGTTGCCCTCGGTGCGCATGTGCTCGGCCCCACGGGGCGCCCCTTCACGCAGGAGACCATCGGCATGGCGGTTGCCATGCGCGACCTCAAGCAGCATCTGCGTGAAACCGGCGAAAGCAGGGGTCTCAATGCCGCCTTCTCGCCGCGCGACCGCTCCCGGTTTCTCGGCGAACTTGACCGCATCGTGCGGCTGGCGCTGAATTCGGGATCACGGCCATGAGCGGACTGCCGTCAGGCTCCGGCTGGCTGCCCATCCACAGGCATGCGCTGTTCGGCATTTCGGCGGTGGTCGGCTTCATCGCCCTTGCCGCCGCACTGTTCCTGAAGGCCTCCCTGGCCTATTCCATCGGCGCCAACGCGTTCTTCGCCGTCTACAGCGCATTGGTGCTGGCCGAGATGCCGCTGCTCAGCGCCGGATATCTCAGCCGCAAGGCCCGCGAGACGGACCAGCCCGTGGCCGTCATCTTCATCGTCACCTTGGTTGTGGTCGGCGTGGCCGTCGGCGCCCTTTTCCAGGTCATCAACAACCAGGGAACGGATCCGGCCAGCCTCGTCTTCGCGCTGGCTTCGATCCCGCTCGGCTGGTTCACCATCCACGCCATGACGGCGCTGCACTATGCACATATCTACTGGATGGACGATGCCGGCTCCGATCAGGAGAAGAGAGTGCCCGCCGGCGGCCTCGAGTTTCCCGGCACGAAACGCCCGCAAGGCTGGGATTTCCTTTATTTTTCCACCGTCATCGGCATGACGGCACAGACCTCCGACACCGACGTCACCACACCGCATATGCGACGCATCGTGCTTGCGCACTCCATCGTATCCTTCTTCTTCAACACGGTGATCGTCGCGGCGGCCGTCAACCTTGCCGTCAGCCTGGGAAGCTGACGGCAAGCCGGGTTATACTGCCCTTCCCGGCCCAACCAACGCGGCATCGGGGAAGTGGCTGCGGAACGCGGCAGCGGCCTTGCCGACCCGGATGTCATCCGCCCGCAGGACGCTCACGAACACTTCGGCGCCCTCCAGGCCCAGCCGGCCCACGCCCCGCAAATCGGCCGGACCGCACTCCACCACGACGAGGTCGTAAGCCCTGGCCAAAGAGTGCAGGATGGCCGGAAGACGGTTCGCCGCCCGCATGGCCCGCACAGGGTCGGCCGTGCCGACCGGCAGGATGTGGCAGTTCGAATAGTGGTCGGCATGGATGACGTCGCTGAACCGGGCCTCGTCGGCAAGCAGGTCGGTGATGCCCGGCATGGCGGCATCATCGAGCATGGGCCGCGATGCCGCCCCTGACGCGGTCAGGTCGACCAGGGCGACGCGCAAGCCAAGATCGGCGGTTTCGCGCGCCACCATGATCGCGCTGGCTGCTGCCTCGTCCCCCTCCGGCGAGATGAAAACCGCAGAGGCCGCACCGCCATCGACCAGCTTGCGCACGACAGATTCGATGGTAAGCGGCTCCAATCCGGCCTTTTGGGATTCGGCGGCAAGGACAGGTTCGGAGGACTCATCCCTTGGTATAGATTCGCCGGAAGACGGAGAATCGGCCGTTTCCGCTTTCGGTGCATCATCGTTTGCCAAGATTGCCGAAGCTTCAGGCGCTGGCTCACGAGCACCCGGCGCTTCCGGCTCCGGTTGCCGGGCCCGGCGTCGCCGCAGTACGAAGAACGCGACGGCAACGAGTATGCCGGCCAAGGCGCCGGCAAGCAGCGGCATCATCGGCGGGCAAGGCTCCTCCGGTTTTGCAGCCTGTCCACCAGCCGTGGTTTCCGCCCCAGAAGTCTCGGGACCGCTGGCCTGGGCCATGGCGGGAGCACGTATATCCGCCGGCAAGCTCGCCTCGGCCTGCTGCCCGAGCGCTCCGGCAAGCAAGAAGGCCAGCACCGCGAGACCCGGCAAAAGGGCAGCGCGCCATCTGCGGATCGCATTGGCGGGCCGACACCTGCTATCGCTCACATCGGCCGGGGCCGACCGGGGTCCTGACATGCACCCTGCTCCGGTAACGGACACGTCACTGTAGACAGTCGCGGTAACCCTGCTGTTAAGATCGGCACAACGCCGTCTCCATCCTCCCGGAACAGAAGCGCATGCAGCCAAGGCCGGGCAAGGACTTTGCGAATTTTACCGGCCATTAACCCTAATGGGAGGATAACGGAGCCGGTTCCAAAGGTTGCCCATACACGGGCAATCGAAACTGTCGAGTCGTTCATGAGCAAACCCGCCCTCTTGCTGAGCGCCCTGATCGCCGCTTCCGCGATCCTGTCCGGCTGCTCCAGCTACAGGCCCACCCCGGCGGCGTTCCACGAGATGCTCGACCAGCCCTATCAGCTCGGCGCCGGAGACCGGGTGCGCGTGACCGTGTTCGAGCAGGAGGGCCTGACCAACACTTACAGCGTGGACCAGTCCGGCTATATCTCATTCCCGCTTGTCGGCGCCATTCCGGCTCGCGGCCACACCGCGCAACAGCTCGAGAAGCAGATCGCGAACAAGCTGCGGCAAGGCTTCCTGCGCGACCCGGACGTGTCTGTCGAGATCGACCGCTACCGCCCGATCTTCGTCATGGGCGAAGTGGGTGCGGCCGGCCAATATTCCTATGTGCCGGGCCTGACCGTCCAGAAGGCCATTGCCATTGCCGGCGGCTACTCGCCGCGCGCCAACCAGGAAAGCGTCGATGTCACCCGAGACATCAACGGCAAGGTCATAACCGGCCGGGTCCCGACATCCGACCCGATCCTGCCGGGCGACACCGTCTACGTGCGCGAGCGCCTGTTCTGACTTCCCGGCCCTTGACGTTGCCTGATCGATAGCGACAACTCGACTCTGCCACTCAACGGTTTCTTAGCTCCGCCCTGCTATGGAACCCGTGACTGGACAGGCTGCCTATGAACGATATCGATCCGGCACGCCGCTTCTCGCCGGAAGCCGTGCGCAAACTCAGGGACTCCACCGAGAGCGACCGGCCGGCCGCGCTGAACGAGATGGCACGGCAGGTTGCCGCCCAGCTCGGCCATGAAACGATAACGCCGGTGATGGTCAGCGGCACGCTGCGTATCCTGGAATTCGCCGTTCTGCTGGCATCCGGCGTTGTGCTTTACTGGTTCCTTGTCGCGCCGAACCAGATGGCCACCGACTATTGGCTGGTCATCGCCGCCGGCTCGCTGGCCGCCGTGACGTTCATGGAATTCAGCGATTGCTACCAGATAGCGGCGCTGATGCGGCCCTTCGCCACCTTCTCGCGCATCCTGCTGGTGTGGGCCGCAACCTTCGCCCTGATGGCGCTCACCGGCTTCATGCTCAAGGTCAGCGCCGATTTCTCGCGGCTGATGTTCGGCATGTGGTTCCTGGCCGGCTTCGTCGCCATCTTTGCGCTGCGCCTCGTCATGGCCCGGCTGATCCGCAGATGGGCGCGCAACGGCCGCATGGAACGCCGCGCCGTCATCGTCGGCGGCGGCAAGGCGGCAGAGGACCTGATCCGCGCCGTCGAGCAGCAGCCCTACAACGATATCCGCATCTGCGGCATCTTCGACGACCGCGACGACAAGCGCTCTCCGCCTCTCGTCGCCGGCTATCCCAAGCTCGGCACCGTCTCGGAACTGATCGAATTCGCGCGCATCGCCCGCATCGACATGCTGATCGTCTCCCTGCCGATCACCGCCGAACAGCGGGTGCTGCAACTGCTCAAGAAGCTGTGGGTGCTGCCGGTGGACATCCGCCTGTCCGCCCATTCCAGCTCCCTGCAGTTCCGGCCACGCGCCTACTCCTATATCGGCTCGGTACCGCTGCTCGACATCTTCGACAAGCCCATCAACGATTGGGATTCGGTCGCCAAGCGAGCTTTCGACATCGTCTTCAGCCTCATCGGCATCGTGCTGTTCTCGCCGATCATGGTCGCCACGGCCATCGCCATCAAGCTGGATTCCAAGGGGCCGATCCTGTTCAAGCAGAAGCGTCACGGCTTCAACAACGAGGAGATCGAGGTCTACAAGTTCCGCTCCATGTATGCGGACCAGTCGGACCCGACTGCGAAGAAAACCGTGACCCGCGACGATCCTCGGGTGACGCGTGTCGGCCGCTTCATCCGCAAAACCTCGATCGACGAGCTGCCGCAGTTCTTCAACGCCCTGTTCGGATCACTGTCGCTGGTGGGGCCGCGACCGCATGCGGTGGCCGCCCAGTCCCACAATCTGCTCTATGCCGAGGTCGTGGATGGCTACTTCGCCCGCCACAAGGTCAAGCCGGGGGTCACCGGCTGGGCTCAGATCAATGGCTGGCGCGGCGAGATGGACACCAATGAGAAGATCCGCATGCGCACCGAATACGATCTCTACTATATCGAGAACTGGTCGTTGCTGTTCGATCTGAGGATCCTGCTGCTGACGCCGATCCGCCTGCTCAACACCGAGAACGCCTATTGAGATTGCTGCCCGCGATCATCCAGCCGGCCTTTGAAGGCCATGTCCGGAGAGTCGCCACATTTTCCGGTCAAGGTCTTTGCCCGGCAAGGCGATCTTACCCCGCATACGCCGCCAACCCCTATAGCGGACCGAAAGCAGCCAGCCCCTGATGCAAGACAGAGCATTCATCAGCGCCGCCAAAATCTACGGGCGCATCATAGTTTCCGTTCTTGCCGTCATCGGCATGGTCAGCCTCGGCGCCATGCAAGGGGGCTGGCTGGTCGCGACAGCGGATGCCGATGCCCACACCAATGATGCCGGGCAGGTCCCTACGGTCACCGGCGAAGCGGCGCCTCTGTCCGGCAACGGACCCACCACCGTCACCTCGCAGCTGATACCGGTCGACCCCTCCCTCACCTACGATCTTTCGGCCGAGGTGCGCAGCCTTGCCGCCAAGGGCGACGATCGGAAAGGCGCCAGGACCTATCTGGGAGTGGTTGCCTACGACAAGGACGGCAGGCGCCTGTCCTCGAAGCCCACTCCCAATCGCTACGTTGCGGCGGACGACTATTACCTCGTCGCCGCACGAGGCTGGGCGCCCTTGTCTGGAACCGTCGGCGGCGAAGGCAACGACGTCCACAGCCAGTTCCAGCCGGGAACCCGCTTCGTTCGCGTGATAGCGCTGCTGAACCACCGGGACGAAACGATGAAAAGCGAGATTCGCAACATTCGTTTCACGCCACGCCTGCAAATGGGCATGAAATAGAAAGTCTGTCCCGCCTGGGATGATGCGGACCAGGAAGCGGCTGCCATAAAGCCCTTCGCCCGGCCGGAACCGGGCGAAGGGCTCAAATACGGGACCAGTTTCAGGCGGCAGGCGCGCCTTCGTGGATCGCCTTTCTGATTTCGGAGCGGAACTCAGGAGTATCATGCTCCCCATGCACCGAAATCGCATGTTGCACAGCGGCCTCTATCAATTCGTCTTCACCATCGGCCGAAATGGCAACCGTGCACTTCATCTCACTCGGGAATTCGCGGCAGTCGATATATTTCCTCGCCATAACATTCCTCCCGAAGTCAAAGCCCCTCCTGCCGCCACTATAAATTCGTGCCGGAAAGCCACAAAATCACAAGATATGCACGCAGCCGATTCCCGGCCTCTCGCGACAAGAGGCACAGGCTGGGGCTTCCCGGCGCCATGGCGCCACGGAAAGCTACAATTCACCGCAAATGATGGGCTTGTGTTCGTGAAAGGCGTTTTAGCCCTTGCGCCGCAAGTGCGCAGAATATAAGGCTTCCCCCGGTTCGGAGTGTAGCGCAGCCCGGTAGCGCACTTGACTGGGGGTCAAGGGGTCGTGGGTTCGAATCCCGCCACTCCGACCATTTTTCTCTTTATGATCGAAGAAGGCAGGTCCGGCCGCCGAAGCGGCCGGAACGATGATTTCATCGCCTGGAAAGCAAAAGCGAAGCGACCAGCCCAAGCACGATCAGGC
Organism: Aquamicrobium terrae; assembly: GCF_040545735.1. GTDB lineage: Bacteria > Pseudomonadota > Alphaproteobacteria > Rhizobiales > Rhizobiaceae > Mesorhizobium > Mesorhizobium terrae_A. The sequence goes on along the minus strand of NZ_JBEPML010000001.1, from coordinate 362,230 downwards.
CTACGGCCGCCGTGGTCGCCGGATGCTCGCGGGCGCTGTGCTCGATAGCCCGGGCCCTCTTGCGCAGATCGGGAAGATGTTCGCCGATGCGGCCGGAAATCTCGTCATAATAGTCCGAGATCGTGTCGCGATAGTCGGAAAGCGCCTCGCGGCCTTCATCGTAATAGCGATTGCCGCGCTTCGAGAGCTGCTTCTTCAGCGAAGTCAGCTCCTTCGAAAGCTGCGCAACCTGCTTTTCGAGGTCCATGTCGGAAAGGGACGAGAAAGACGCCATGCTGTTTCCTTCTTTCTGAAAACTGGAAAGAAGGACAACGACCCTCGTCGTGATTTGTTCCGATGGAGCGGCGGCCGCTGTTTCCGCTGTCAGCGCACCTGGTCCAGCAGGCGTTTGCATTCCAGAAGGTCGAACAGCGCCTCCTGCAAAAGCGCCCGGTTGTCGCGCGAAAGCCGGCCGCCATCGGCCTGCACCGGCCCGTCGTCATCGGCCTTGCCGAGCCCGAAGAACCGGCGGCTCGGCTTGGCCTTGGGCTGGCCGACCAGCTGCTCCTCCTCGCCCGGGCGCGGCTGCGAGGCGGGCGTGAGCTCCACGGCCTCGGTCTGCTTGCGCTGGGCGATGGCCTCGACGGCGGCCAGATCGCCGTTGCCGATCGCCACCAGGAACTGGTTGCCGTTCTCGCGCAGCAGCTTTTGAACGCCCTTGATGGTATAGCCCTGGTCATAGAGCATGTGCCGGATGCCCTTGATGAGCTCGACATCCTGCGGCCGGTAGTAACGACGCCCGCCGCCGCGCTTCATCGGCTTGATCTGCGTGAAGCGGGTTTCCCAGAAACGCAGCACATGCTGCGGCAGGTCGAGTTCTTCCGCGACTTCGCTGATGGTGCGAAAGGCGTCGGGGCTCTTTTCCATGGCCGATCCTCACGAAAATGCGTCAAGCAAGCGGGGCGCAAAGGCAAAGGCGGCGTGTCCCGCTGTCAGGCGGCCGGCCCGAATCGATTCACCGGCCGGCACCTGAACCGGACTTCATTCCAACCGTTTATGGATCAACATTCAAGCCCGACGAAAAGACGGGCGCATCTGTCCGGAACTTTTGCAGGCAAAAAAGCTACTTGCCGCTCTTTTCCCGGTTCTGGTGGGAGCGCAGGATGCGGTTCTTCAGCACGTTGGAGGCCTTGAAGGTCATCACCCGGCGCGGCAGGATCGGCACTTCCTCGCCGGTCTTGGGATTGCGCCCGATGCGCTCGTTCTTCGAGCGCACCTGGAAGGTGGCGAAGGAGGACAGTTTCACGGTCTCGCCGCGCACGATGGCTTCGCAGATCTCGTTGAGGACCGCCTCGACCAGTTCGGCAGACTCCGTCCTCGACAGGCCCACCTTGCGGTAAACAGCCTCGGCAAGATCGGCGCGCGTAAGCGTCTTTCCCCCCATGCGTCCGTCCAATCCGTTAAAACAATGATCACAAGAAACGACGGCGGAGCCTAAGTAATTGATCCGTAAAGGTCAAGACCGTTTGGACAGGGTTGCATGACCGCTACCAGCGCAGCAACACCGCGCCCCAGGTGAAGCCCCCGCCCATCGCCTCCAGAAGCACGAGGTCGCCGCGCTTGATGCGGCCATCGGCCACCGCGACGGAAAGCGCCAGCGGCACCGAGGCGGCCGACGTGTTGCCGTGCCGATCGACGGTGATCACCACCTTTTCCTCGGCAATGCCAAGTTTCTTGGCGGAAGCGTCGATAATGCGCTTGTTGGCCTGGTGCGGCACGAACCAGTCGAGGTCCTCGGCGGTGATTCCAGCCTGCGCGAAGGTCGCCTCGATCACGTCAGTGATCATGCCGACCGCATGCTTGAAGACCTCGCGGCCCTCCATCTTCAGGTGCCCGACGGTGCCGGTGGTCGAGACGCCGCCGTCGACATAGAGCTTTTCCTTGTGCTGCCCGTCCGAGCGCAGCGCCGCGGCCAGCACGCCGCGATCGGCAATCGTGCCCTCGCCTTCGCCGGCCTCCAGGACGATCGCGCCGGCACCGTCGCCGAACAGGACGCAGGTCGAGCGGTCGTCCCAGTCGAGCAGACGCGAGAAGGTTTCCGAGCCGATGACCAGCGCCCGCCTGGAAAGCCCGCAGCGAATATAGGTATCCGCCGTGGTGACGGCGTAGACGAAGCCCGAGCACACCGCCTGCATGTCGAAGGCGAAACCGTGATGCATGCCAAGCCGGTTCTGGATCTCGACGGCGGTGGCGGGAAAGGTGTTGTTGGGCGTGGAGGTGGCCAGCACGATCAAATCGATGTCGTCCGGCGTCAGTCCGGCATGGGCAAGAGCGGCGCGCGCCGCAGCCTCGCCCAGCGAAGCAGTGGTTTCGTCCTCGGCCGCGATATGGCGCTGACGGATGCCGGTGCGCTGTACGATCCATTCGTCCGAGGTTTCCACCATGCCCTCGAACTCGGCGTTCTTCATGATGCGACGGGGCAAGGCCGAACCGATGCCGCGCACGACTGATCTGATCAAGGTCTACCTATCCTTCTTCGTCGGTCTCGACGACGGGTTTGCTGGTCTCGGTCGCCTGGCTTTGCGGGTTGTGGGCATGGAACAGATCTATGTCGGCCTGGACACGCTCCAGCAGCCTGTTGCGGACCATGTCATAACCAAGCTCCACGGCCGCTGCAAATCCGGCCGAATCGGCACCGCCATGGCTTTTCACCACGATGCCGTTGAGGCCCAGGAACACACCGCCATTGGAACGGCTGACATCCATTTTCTCGCGCAACTGGTCGAACGCGCCCTTGGCCAGAATATAACCGATGCGCGACAGCAGGGAGCGCCCCATGGCGGCCCTGAGATAGCCGGCAATCTGGCGCGCGGTGCCTTCGGCCGTCTTGAGCGCGATATTGCCGGAAAAGCCTTCGGTGACCACCACGTCGACCGTGCCCTTGCCGATGTCGTCGCCCTCGACGAAACCGCGATAGTCGAGCGAGGAGAGCCCGGCCTCGCGCAGCATGCGCCCGGCCTCCTTGACCTCCTCCTGGCCCTTGACCTCCTCGACGCCGACATTGAGCAGGCCGACCGTCGGGCGTTCTATGCCGAACAGGGCACGCGCCATGCCGGTGCCCAATATGGCGAAATCGACCAATTGCTGGGCGTCGCCGCCAATTGTCGCGCCCACGTCCAGCACCACGCTTTCGGCCCGCACATTGGGCCAGATCGCGGCAATGGCCGGACGGTCGACATTGGCCATGGTGCGCAGGCAGAACTTGGCCATCGCCATCAGCGCACCGGTATTGCCGGCCGAGATGCAGGCATCCGCCTGCCCGTTCTTCACCGCCTCGATGGCGTTCCACATCGACGAGGTGCCGCGCCCGTGGCGCAGCGCCTGGCTCGGCTTATCGTCCATCTGGACGGCAACCTCGCAATGGACGAACTCGCTCGCCGCAGCCAGCGTGGGAAATTTCGCGAGTTCGGGGCGAACCGCGTCTTCACGACCATAGATGATGAACTTGATGTCCGGACGCCGGGCCGCGACAGTCGCCAGGGCGGGGATCACCACGCTTGCGCCATGATCACCGCCCATCGCATCGATCGAAATTCTGATCACGCCGTCCCTATCTCACTATTGGTTGTCGGGCAGGTTTGTTCGCTGGCCGGAATTTTTGGCGAAAATAGCGTTTTTGCTCGGCCACACAACTGGCTTTTGCGATATGGCCCGGCTTTCAGTCTTTTCCGAGAAGGCCACGCAATTTTTTGCGGAACTCGTTTTCTTCCGGCTCGTCCGAGCCGGAAGCCTCCAGCGTGACGCCCGGCTTGCGCGGATAGGGATCGATGGCCAGCCCGAAAAATTCTTCCGCCAGGGCGCCGGCATCGATGGTGTCGCCGGTGAACGTCTCGGGGCTGTCTGGCCCGTCCGCATCCAGCACCATTTCTCCCTGCTGCTCCAGCCGGGCGAGTTTCGAATCCTGCGGCAGGAAAAGGCCTTCGACCGCTTCGTCAATATGAGCCTTGAGCGGCTCCAGGGTCACCACGCATGCCTGCGTGATATCGGCGGCGACATGTCCGGAAACCTTCACGCCATTGCGCTTCCAGGCCGTGACCAGCATTTCGGCCCTGTAGCTGTCGACCGAAAGCAGCCCATGCGCCTCGGCCAGCGCCTTGCGCTGTGCTTCGTCGGCCTCGATGACCACCGGCAGGCCCTTCTGCGGCAGGCGCGCGACATGCACCGGGAAGGAAACGGGGCTTTTTTCTTCTGTGTCTTTCATCTCATTGTCCTTCCTCGCCCGCACGTGGGAACTGCAGCTTGCCGGCGCAGATGGCCTCGGCGGGCTGTGCGGCAAGGCCCGCGACGGCCGTTTTCACATAGGCGGCGAGCCGTCGCGATTCGGCCCATTCCTCATCCGGGCGGATGTTGCGCCCCAGCGCGGCCACCAGCGCCTCGTCGTCCCGCCTCTCCAGTGCATCGGCATAGGCTGCGGTGCGGCCGTAATACATCTTGGCCAGGCGTTTCATGCGCTTCGGCACCCCGACATCGCTGATCCCAAGCTCACGCAACGAATGGTCGACATCGAGGAAGAACTCGTCGATGAGAACCTGCGCGACCTCCTGCGCCATCCCTTCCGTGCCATGCAGGCGGTGCTGGAGAAGGAACATGTGCAGGGACAGCATCTCGAAGCGGCCAAGCGGCGTATCCGGCACGTTCCAGTGCGAATAGAAGTGCGGCTGCCGCGCCGCTGCCACGATTTCCCCGTAGAGCGCGTCGGTGATTTCGCGATTTGCCTGGCGCTTGGCGCCGAACAGACGCTTGAACATGGAAAAGACGGTCTCCCGGGGACCCTTGTTTGGATGGCCTTGTTGCATCGGCGGCTAAGCTGGTTTACCGCTTTTGCGGCCTCGCGCAAGCGGGCGTGCAAGGCTGATTGGATGGAGTTGTCGTTGCGCGTGAAGAGATTCAAGTCGACATTTTCGTCGCGCCCTGCCGGGCTCGCATCGCTGCTGGCTGTCGCCGCCGTGCTTTCGGCCTGCAACAGTTCGAAGATGATCGGCGACCTCAACCCCGGCGAAACGCTGCATCAGGGGTATGTCGTCGACCAGCAGTCGCTGGACATGGTGCCGGTCGGCTCCAGCCGCGAGCAGGTGCTGCTGGCGCTGGGAACGCCCTCCACCACCGCCACCTTCGACAATGAAGTGTTCTACTACATCTCCCAGACCCGAAAGCGGCCGGTCGCCTTCGCCAACGCCAAGGTGGTGGAGCAGAGCGTGCTTGCCGTCTATTTCGGCGATGACGGCCGTGTCAGCAACATTGCCAACTACGGCTTGAAGGACGGCAAGGTGTTCGACTTCATCAGCCGCACCACCCCGACCGCCGGCAAGGACCAGAACTTCCTCGCCCAGGTCATCAGCGGCGCCGGCAAGCTCAACCCCGGCCAGGTCGGCAGCATGATCGGCGGCTCCGGCAACTGATCGCACGCGACCGCTGCGCCCGGGCATCGGAACGATCCGATGCCGGATTTCGGTTCTTTCACAAAAAACCCGCGGAGATCGCTCCCCGCGGGTTTTTTTCCGGGATGACAGCCGGAAGGCCGAATCAGCCGTGCGCCAGAACCGCCAGCAGCAGCAGGGCGACGATGTTGGTAATCTTGATCGCCGGATTGACGGCCGGGCCGGCCGTATCCTTGTAGGGATCGCCGACCGTATCGCCGGTCACCGATGCCTTGTGCGCTTCGGAACCCTTGAGGTGCTTGACGCCGTCCTTGTCGGTGAAGCCGTCCTCGAACGACTTCTTGGCGTTGTCCCAGGCGCCGCCGCCGGAAGTCATCGACACGGCCACGAACAGGCCGTTGACGATGACGCCGAGCAGCGAGGCCCCGAGCGCGGCAAAGGCCGAAGCCTTGGAACCCGAGATCAGCAGCACGCCGAAATAAACCACCAGCGGCGCCAGCACCGGCAGCAGCGAAGGAATGATCATTTCCTTGATCGCCGCCTTCGTCAGCAGATCGACGGCGCGCGCATAGTTCGGCTTCGAGGTGCCCTGCATGATGCCGGGATCCTCGCGGAACTGCTTGCGCACCTCCTCCACGATCGAGCCCGCCGCACGGCCGACCGCCGTCATGGCGATGCCGCCGAACAGGTACGGGATCAGGCCGCCGAAGATGAGGCCGGCCACCACATAGGGGTTCGAGAGGTCGAACGAAACCGTGCCGAGGTCCGAGAAGTAGGGATACTGGTCGGCATTGGCCGCGAAATATTGCAGGTCGTTCGAATAGGCCGCGAACAGCACCAGCGCGCCGAGGCCGGCCGAGCCGATGGCGTAGCCCTTGGTCACCGCCTTGGTGGTGTTGCCGACGGCGTCGAGGGCGTCGGTGGACTGGCGCACCTCCTTGGGCAGGCCCGACATTTCGGCGATGCCGCCGGCATTGTCGGTCACCGGGCCGAAGGCGTCGAGCGCAACGATCATGCCGGCAAGGCCGAGCATGGTCGTCACCGCGATCGCCGTGCCGAAGAGGCCGGCAAGCTGGAAGGTGGCGATGATGCCGCCGACGATGACGATGGCCGGCAGCGCCGTCGATTCCAGCGATACCGCAAGGCCCTGGATGACGTTGGTGCCGTGGCCGGTCACCGAGGCCTGGGCGATGGAGTTCACCGGGCGCTTGTTGGTGCCGGTGTAGTATTCGGTGATCACCACGATCAGCGCCGTCACCAGCAGGCCGATCAGGCCGCACGCGAACAGATTGCCGCCGGTAATGACCATGCCGCTGACGGTGCCGACCTCGCCCCAGCCGATGGTCAGCTGGTTGGCGATGGCCAGGCCGACGATCGACAGCAGGCCGGTAACGATCAGGCCCTTGTAGAGCGCGCCCATGATCGAGCCGTTGGAGCCCAGCTTGACGAAGAAGGTGCCGGCGATGGAGGTGATGATGCAGGCGCCGCAGATGACCAGCGGATAAAGCATCATCTCGCCGAGATTGGGCGCATTGCCGAAGAAGATGGCGGCGAGCACCATGGTCGCCACGACCGTGACGGCATAAGTCTCGAACAGGTCGGCGGCCATGCCGGCGCAGTCGCCGACATTGTCGCCGACATTGTCGGCGATGGTGGCCGGGTTGCGCGGATCGTCCTCGGGAATACCGGCTTCCACCTTGCCGACCAGATCGCCGCCGACATCCGCCCCCTTGGTGAAGATGCCGCCGCCGAGACGGGCGAAGATGGAGATCAGCGACGCGCCGAAGCCGAGCGCCACCAGCGCATCGACCACATCGCGGCTGGCCGGGGCATGGCCGAGCGGCCCGGTGAGTATCCAGTAGTAGACCGACACGCCGAGCAGCGCGAGGCCGGCAACCAGAAGGCCGGTGATCGCGCCGGACTTGAAGGCGATGTCGAGGCCGGCGGCCAGGCTGTTGGAGGCCGCCTGCGCGGTGCGCACATTGGCCCGGACCGACACATGCATGCCGATGAAGCCCGCGGCGCCCGAAAGCACGGCACCGATCAGGAAACCGAACGCGGCGGTCGCGGATAACAGCCACCACGCAAGCACGAAGACGACGACGCCGACGATGGCGATGGTGGTGTATTGGCGGGTCAGGTAAGCCTGCGCGCCCTCGCGGATGGCCGCGGAGATTTCCTGCATGCGTGCGTTGCCCTGGTCGGCGGCAAGCACCGACTGAGTCGCCCAGATGGCGTAAAGGACAGAAAGCAGGCCGCAGGCGATGACGACATAAAGCATGGTCATTGCCGGATTTTCCTCACATGATGGCCCGCAAGAACCCCTCTCCCCGGGCCGTTGCAACCAGACCGAACTGCATTGTGCAGTGCGACCTAATGTAGCGGCTTAGGCGAAACCGGCTGCCAAGGTCAAGATATTGTTGAGCTTTTGCCCCGGTTTCGCCCGAAAGTATCATTTCGCGCCGCAAAAGGACGGAATCGTCAGCCCTTTTTCAGATCCCGGTCGGGCAGATCACGCCGCGCGGTGGCGACGGTCGGCAATGGTTTGCAGGACGAGCATGACGAGACACAGGCCCGAAAGCGGGAACAGTATCCAGGCGAGCATGTCCCAGCCCCAGGCATTGTAGACCGCGCCCGACATCAGCGAAGCGAAGGCGACGCTGGTGAACAGCACGAAATCGTGGAAGCCCTGCACCTTGCCCTTCTCTTCCGGCGTGTAGCATTCGGCCACGATGGCGGTGGAGCCGATGAAACCGAAGTTCCAGCCAAGGCCGAGCAAAATCAGGGCCGTCCAGAACTGCCAGAGCTGGATGCCGGACAGCGCCACGAGGCCGCAACCGATGAGCAGCGCAAAGCCGATGGCAACGATGGTCGGCGCGCCGAACCGGCTGATGAGTCTGCCGGTGAAGAAGCTCGGCGCGAACATCGCCATCACGTGCCAGGAAATGCCGAGCGTCGCCTCGTCCGAGGTGAAACCGCAGCCGACCATGGCCAGCGGCGCGCCGGTCATCACGAAGGTCATCATCGCATAGGAACCGACGGCGCAGGTCAGGGCCGTGATGAAACGCGGCTTTGCGATGATCTCGGTCAGTGGCCGTCCGCTCGACACGGCCTCATGCGCCTTCTCGACGAGAGGACGCGGGCGCAATTGGGCAAGAACCAGCGCACCGATGCCCGCAAGCACGATCAGCGCGGCGAAGGCCCCCGCGAACATCACCGGTTCGAGCAGGTCCTTGGTGAAGATCACCACCTGGGGGCCGATCATGGCGGTGAACACGCCGCCCGCCAGCACGAAGGAGATGGCGCGGGCCTTGAAGGCCGGCGGCGCGTTGTCGGCGGCGGCAAAGCGGAACTGCTGCACGAATGCGCTGCCGAAGCCGACCACGAGCAGGCCGAATGCGAATATCCAGAAGCTGGACTGGAACAATGCGATGGTGGCGATCAGGCCGCCAAGCGCCGTCAGGCCGGTTCCGGTCAGGAAGCCGTCGCGCTGGCCGAGCCGGCGCACGATCGCCGCTGCCGGCAGCGCACCGACCGCGACACCGACATTGAAGCCCGTCAGCGGGGCGGTCGCGAGGGACTTGTCGAGACCCAGAAGGTAGTGGCCGGCAAGCGCGCCGAGCGCGAAGCAGATCGGCGCTGCCGAACCGACGATGGCCTGAGCGGCGGCCAGGATCAGCGCTGTCCGGCGTGCCTCCCGCTCGATGGCGGGCGTCTGCGCGCCGGTGGCTGCCTGTCCCGATGCGCTCATGAAGCCTCCTTGCCCTTGCCTCGTCCTTCGCCGCGCACGCGGCGGGAAATGCGGTCGAGCACTGCATTGACGAGCTTGGGCTCGTCTTCTTCATAGAATGCCTTGGCGATGTCGACATATTCCGAGACGATCACGGCGACCGGAACATCGGCGCGCATCATCAGCTCATAGGTGCCGGCGCGCAGAATGGCGCGCAGCGTGGAATCGAGCCGCGACAGCGGCCAGTCCTCGGTCAGCGCCTGGCGGATGATCGGATCGAGCGTCTTCTGCTTCTCCACCACGCCGGCCAGGATGGCCCGGAACCATTGCGCGTCCGCCTCGCGGTAGAGCGCGCCATCGACTTCCTTGCCGAGCCGGAAGGCCTCGTATTCGGCCGTGATTTCCAGCAGCCCGCTGCCGGCGACATCCATCTGGTAGAGCGCCTGCACGGCGGCGAGGCGCGCCGCGCCGCGCTTGTTGGCATGCCGCATCTGCGGGGTCTTGTCAGCAGGTTCCGTCACGAACGTTCAGCTCCAAGCCGATCGCGAACCGCGATCATGGTCAGTGCCGCGCGCGCGGCAAAGCCGCCCTTGTCGCCTTCGCTGCGACGCGCGCGCGCCCATGCCTGCTCCTCGTTCTCGGTGGTGAGGATGCCGTTGCCGATGCAGATCGATTCCTGCACCGACAGGTCCATCAAAGCGCGCGCCGATTCATTGGCGACGATCTCGAAATGGTAGGTCTCGCCGCGAATGACGGTGCCGAGGGCGACGAAACCATCATAGCCCTCGCCCTCATCGTCCTCGGCGTCGAGCGCGAAGGAAATCACCGCCGGAATTTCGAGCGCGCCGGGCACCGTAACCACCTCATATGCGGCGCCGGCTTCATCGAGCGCCGTCTTGGCACCTTCCAGCAGGGCGTCGGCGAGGTCGTCGTAAAAACGAGCCTCGATGATGAGCAGTTTTTTCTTCTTGTCCTGGGTCATGGTCCCTGCGTCTCCGGCCGAGCCGGTCAATTAGGCCGAAGCGCGTGAGTCCGCAAGCCTCACGCGAAGAGGATGCTTTGGGTCAGGCTTTCGCCTTGTCAGTATCCCTGCGCCGCCGCTTCCGACAAGCGTGCAGCATAGCGCGCCATGGTATCGATTTCGAGGTTTACCCGATCGCCGACCTGGCGCTCGCCCCAGGTGGTCACCTGCAGCGAATGGTGGATGAGCAGCACGTCGAAGCGCCTGCCTTCCGCCTTGTTGACGGTGAGCGAGGTGCCGTCCAGCGCCACCGACCCCTTGGGCGCGATGAAGCGGGCGAATTCCGGCGGCGCCTCCAGCGTGAAGCGCACCGCATCGCCCTCGTCCTGCCGCGCCACGATCTCGGCCGTGCCGTCGATATGGCCCGAAACGATGTGCCCGCCCAGTTCGTCACCGATCTTCAGCGCCCGCTCCAGATTGATGTGCGTTCCCGCCTTCCACTGCGCGGCCGTGGTAAGGCGCAGGGCCTCTTCCCATGCCTCGACCTCGAACCAGCGCGCATTGGAGCCGTTTTCAGGCAGTGCGGTCACCGTCAGGCACACGCCGGAGCAGGCAATCGAGGCGCCGATATCGATGGTTTGCGGATCATAGGCGGTGTCGATGCGCAGCCGCACCCCCTCCTTGAGCGGCTCGACCGCGGCAACCTTGCCGACATCGGTGACGATACCCGTGAACATCAGATGGTCCTTACCCACTCTGCAAAGCCGTCCTGGTCGAATTGCATCTCGCGCAGCTTGCGGAAACCTGCCGGGATGGTATCCGGCCCGATGGGCGCGGCAATGCCTTGCCCGCCGACCTCTGTCGGTCCCCGAAACAGCACGATGCGATCGACGAGGCCCTCATCGAGGAATGACTGCGCCACCGACGCTCCGCCCTCGACGATGATGCTGGACATGCCGAGCGCGGCCAGATCCTCCAGCAGTTCAGGCAGCGCGATCTTGCCTTCGTGCACCTCCGTGCCGATGAAGCGCACGCCGTGGCGTTCCAGTAAGGCGCGGCGCTGTCCATCGACCAGCGGGTTGGAGGCGATGTAAAGTGGCACCCGGTCCACGCCCGAAACCAGGCGCGAGGCCGGCGGCAATCTCATCTCGCTGTCGAGCACGATGCGCGCCGGCGAGCGGTTTTCCAGCCCCGGCAACCGCACCGTCAGTTCCGGATCGTCCTCCAGCGCCGTGCCGATGCCGATCAGGATCGCATCCGCCTCGGTCCGCATCAGATGCACCTCGCGGCGCGCCACCTCTCCGGTGATGGGAACCTGTCCCTCGCCCCTGACGCCAATCTTTCCATCGCTGGAAAGCGCCATCTTGAGAATGACCTCCGGCCGTTTCTTCAAGGAACGCATGAGATAGCCGGCCAGCTGGTTCGCCGCTTCCGAGGCCAGCACGCGTTCGGTGACCTCGACACCCGCCTCGCGCAATATGGCGTAACCCTTGCCCGAAACGCGCGGATCGGGGTCGCTGGCGGCACCCACCACCCGCGCGATGCCGGCCGTCACCAGCGCCTCGGCGCAGGGCGGCGTGCGGCCGTGATGCGCGCACGGCTCCAGCGTCACATAGGCGGTGGCGCCGTGCGTCAGCTCGCCGGCCTCGGCCAGAGCTTCCGTCTCAGCATGAGGGCGACCGCCGATGGCGGTGACGCCCGTGCCGACGATCATCGGCCCCGCCCCATCGTCGCGCACGATGATCGTGCCGACCGAGGGATTGGTGGACGTACGGCCGGAATGGCGGCGGGACAGGCGCAGGGCCGCAGCCATGAACCTGCGGTCCAGTTTCTCTTGTGCGGTGTCAGCAGCGCCAGCCATCGCTCAGTCGATATCCTCGTCGACCTTGAGTTCGCCGAGCACGTCGTGGAAATCCTTGGCCTCGCGGAAATTGCGATACACCGAGGCAAAGCGCACATAGGCGACGTCGTCCAGCGACTTCAGCGCCTCCATCACCAGACGGCCGACTTCCGCCGAAGGAATTTCAGTCTCGCCCGAACTTTCGAGCTGGCGCACGATACCGGTCACGGCCCGGTCGATGCGCTCGGGATCGACATTGCGCTTGCGCACCGCGATCTCCACCGAGCGCAGCAGCTTGTCGCGGTCGAAGGGAACCTTGCGGCCCGACTTCTTGACCACCACCAGATCGCGCAACTGCACCCGTTCGAAAGTGGTGAAACGGCCGCCGCAATCGGGACAGACGCGCCGCCGGCGGATGGCCGAGCCGTCTTCGGCGGGGCGCGAGTCCTTCACCTGTGTGTCTTCGGATTGGCAATAAGGACAACGCATGGAAAGCCTTGTTCGCGATTCTGTCGGTGCCGGGAAAGCTAAAGCCTTTCCGCTCAGGTAGGAAGCGCGAAGGCAGAAATCCAACGTCGTCGCGTCCGCAATATGACTTCGCGCGGAAACCTGCCGTCAGGGTACATACACCGGCGAGATCGCCCAAATGAAACGGCTGCCACGCGTTCAGCGCAGCAGCCGCTCCAAAAGCGTGATTACAGGCTTATCCGAGATAGGAATAGAGCGGGAAGCGGTCGGTCAGGTCCACGACCTTCTGCTTCACGCCAGCTTCGACGGCGGCGTTGCCGTCATCGGAGTTGGCCGCCTTCAGCCCGTCGAGAACCTCGGCGATCAGCTTGCCGATCTCGCGGAACTCGGCCTGGCCGAAGCCGCGCGTGGTGCCGGCCGGCGTACCCAGACGCACGCCCGACGTGACGAACGGCTTTTCGGGGTCGAAGGGAATGCCGTTCTTGTTGCAGGTTATGTTGGCGCGGCCAAGCGCGGCCTCGGCCCGCTTGCCGGTGGCGTTCTTGGGGCGAAGGTCGACCAGCATCAGGTGGTTGTCGGTGCCGCCCGAGACGATGTCGAGGCCGGTTTCCTGCAGGCTGGAAGCCAGCGCCTTGGCGTTGGCCACCACATTCTGCGCATAGACCTTGAAGTCCGGCTTCAGCGCCTCTGCAAAGGCCACGGCCTTGGCGGCGATGACGTGCATCAGCGGGCCGCCCTGCAAGCCCGGGAAGACGGCCGAATTGATCTTCTTGGCGATGTCCTCCTCATTGGTGAGGATCATGCCGCCGCGCGGGCCGCGCAGCGACTTGTGCGTGGTGGTCGTCACCACATGCGCGTGCGGCAGCGGAGACGGGTGCATGCCGCCCGCGACGAGGCCGGCGATGTGGGCCATGTCGACCATCAGATAAGCGCCGACGGCATCGGCGATCTCGCGGAAGCGCTTCCAGTCCCAGATACGGGAATAGGCCGTGCCGCCGGCCAGGATCAGTTTCGGCTTCGTCTCGTGCGCCTTGCGCTCGACCTCGTCCATGTCGAGCAGGTGGTCGCCCTCACGCACGCCATAGGAGACGACGTTGAACCACTTGCCGCTCATGTTGACCGGCGAACCGTGGGTGAGATGGCCGCCCGAATTCAGGTCGAGCCCCATGAAGGTGTCGCCCGGCTGCAGCAGGGCGAGGAAGACCGCCTGGTTCATCTGGCTGCCCGAATTGGGCTGGACGTTGGCGAACTTGCAGTCGAACAGCTTCTTCGCCCGCTCGATGGCCAGTTCTTCCACCACGTCCACATACTGGCAGCCGCCATAGTAGCGCTTGCCCGGATAACCTTCGGCGTATTTGTTGGTCAGGACGGTGCCCTGCGCCTCCATCACGGCGCGCGAGACGATGTTCTCCGAGGCGATCAGCTCGATCTCGTGGCGTTGACGGCCAAGCTCGTTGCGAACAGCGTCAAAAATCTCGGGATCGGCATCCGCGAGGGTGGTCTCGAAGAAGGAATTGAACGAACTGGATGCAGCCGACTGTATCGCCATTACCGGAAGTTTCCCTAACTGGAGTAGACCCGGGGGCGCATTAGCACAGTTGCCCTGCCCTAGCCACTTTCACCGCGAAATTACCTGGCCCTATTGCGCCGGTTATCGATAGCCCAGGCGGTCAATTCCGGCCCGCCTGTAGAAAAGGGCCGCCACACGGACAGCCCTTTTACGATATGCTCTGGTATTTCCCGGCTACAGGGCCGAAGAAATCTTCAGTTCATCGACCCCGTCCCAACCATAGATGTCGTCACGGAATTGCGCGACGCCGTCGCCGGTCGACCAGGCCGAGACATAGAGGAAATGCACGGGGACCGGGTTGGTCACGGCCACCGGAACGGTCTCGCCACTCTTGATGGTCGCCTCGAACTGCTGCCGGCTCCAGCCGGGTGTATCGCGCAGCACCCAGGTCACCAGGTCGCGCACGTTCTGGACGCGCACGCAGCCCGAGGAGTCGAAACGCATCATCTGGCCGAACAGGCTCTGCTGCGGCGTGTCGTGCATGTAGACGCCGTCCGGGCTCGGGAAGTTGATCTTCACCGAGGCCATGGCGTTGTTGGTTCCCGGCTCCTGCCGGAAACGGTACTTCGCCGCCTCCTCGGTCGACCAGTCCACCATCATCGGATCGACCTCGCTCCCATCGGGGGCGAACAGGCGGATCTTGCTGTCCTTGAGATAGTTGGGGTTCTTGCGCATCAGAGGAATGATGTCCTTGCGCACGATGGAGGTGGGCGCCGTCCAGTAGGGATTGACGATGATCTCGTTGATCTTGGAGTTCACGATCGGCGTCTGGCGGTCGATCTTGCCGACGATTGCCGTATGACGCAGCACGACGCGATCGTTCTCCACCGCCTCGATCTGGGCTGCGGGAATGTTGACCAGCACATAGCGATTGCCGAGCGTGCCGACCTTCTCGCGTAGACGGACGAGATTGGTTTCGAGCTGGCCAAGCCGGGTCTGGGCGTTGATGTTCATGGCCAGATAGCTGTATTTGCCCAGCACGCCGTCAGCCGGCAGGCCGTGGCGCATCTGGAAGCGCTTCACCGCCGCGTCGACATAGGAATCGAAGGATTCCGACAGGCCGGCATTCTGCGGAAGATCGCCCGAAACCATCAGCCGCCGGCGCAGCGGCACCACGTCCGGATCGATCACGCCGATCTTGAGCTTCTTGGTGTCCGGCACCGGCTGCCAGCCGCCCTGGGCAACGAGGTTGCTGTATTGGGCGATGGCCTGTTCGGTATAGGCGATGGTCTGCTGGCTGAAGATGGGGCGCGTCGACAGAACCTTGGCGCTGCCGCTGGAACGCGCGTCGAACGTGTCGCGCCAGCCGCCCTGCCCCGCGGCCCTGAGAATATCGCCGACCGCATCCTGGGCGCGCGCGCCGCCCGCGATCATCGAGGCGGCAAGGGCCGAAGCCCCGGACAGAAACAAACGACGGTTCGTCTTCATGGGCGTTCCAGACATTCTTCCAGTCAGTGTTCAGGCAATGCCGCCGGGCACTCTAGGGTTGCGACCTTAACAATTCGCCAACCATGCCATCGCTTTGGCGCCGAGAAGGCGCCGCGCCTGAACGGGGTTCCTTATCGCCGGACATTCGCGCCCGATCTGCTGACATTCTCGCTTCCATCCGAATATGGCGGCAACGTGGCGCAGCCCTGCTTTCAGCCCCGCCGCAAATGACAAAGGCCGGGTCTTGTGCCTTTCCGGCACCGCCCGGCCAGTCAACGGATCACGCGATCCGTGTGCGCGACGAAATCCTACATGCGATAGGCGATGGTGTCGTTCCAGAAGCGGTCCAGGCGCTGCAAGGCCCGGTTCATCTGCTTGAACTCGTCGGTGTTGATGCCGCCGACCTGCTCGATGGAGCCGACGTGCCGCTCGTAGAGCCGCGCCACCACATCCGCCACGTCCATGCCCTTGTCGGTCAGGCTGATGCGCACCGAACGGCGGTCGAGCTTGGAGCGCTGGTGATTGATGAAGCCCAGATCGACCAGCTTCTTGACGTTGTAGGAAACGTTCGAGCCGAGATAGTAACCGCGGGAGCGAAGCTCGCCGGCAGTCAGTTCGGCATTGCCGATATTGAACAGAAGCAGCGCCTGGATGGCATTGATGTCGGAGCGGCCCGCCCGTTCGAACTCGTCCTTGATCACGTCAAGAAGACGGCGATGCAACCGTTCAACAAGCTGAAGCGATTCCATGTACAGCGAACGGATACCTTCCTGGCTTTCATTCGATACATTAGCGGGCTTCGCCGCCGAGCGCTGGTTGTTCATTGTCTTTGCCTCTCGTTTGTCGCCTGGTGATTTTTTGTTTTTCTCACCTTGATCGCGACACTATCGAATACTCATAAAATTCGACTTAAACACCAAGGCTAACAAGAGCTTACCAGCGACAGCCGTCGAAGACGCTTAATGAATAGTCACGCCTCACGGGACAATTAACCTAAAAAATGAGCTAACGGTTCGGCGGGCCCGGCAGGGCCGGCCCGCGCCTATTGCACGGCTTCGGCGCGCCGGCGCCTCTGCATCGCCGCGCGGAAGCCGCAATAGATCGCGGCGACCACCGCATGCGTGACGACGACCGAAGGCCGGTGGCCGAAATATTGCGGAAAGCCGGCATGCATGGCGATCTCGCCGGCCGCACACAGGAACCAGATGACCGGCCCCCAGGACGCAAGCATCCACAGGCCGGCGGCCGCGAAGGGAAACAGCACCGCCAGCACCGAGGCGGCGATCTGCCATTGCACCGGCATCAGGTCGAAGCGGTACAGATCGCCCGGATAATAGCCGATCAGCCGGATCCAGTAGAGAACGCCGGACACAAGGCACAGGCAGGCGATGAGGCGCAGGAACACGGCAAAGGCGATCTCGATCGTCCCTGGCTCCAAAGCGGCGCGGCCTGGAAGCTCCTCCCTCACAGGATCAGTTCCCGGTCTCCCAGCGGCGCGAAATAGGCTTCGGCCGCGGCATCGCTCACACCGTCCAGCGTCGGCGGGTTCCAGACAGGCGTCGAGCCCTTGTCGACGAGCACGGCCCGGATGCCCTCATAGAAGTCATGGCCGTCCAGCATGCGGTTGAGCACCCGGAACTCCATGCGCATGCAATCGTCCATGGAAAGGTCCGCCCCTCGCCTGATCTCGCGCCACGCCACTTTGAGGCTGGTCGGCGAGCGCGACAATATGGTCGCGAGCGTCTTCGACGCGAACGCGTCGCCCGCCCCCGCTTCCTCCTTCAGGCTGGCGAGGGCCGCTTCCAGCGTCTCCTGCGAGAAATGGCGCTCGATGGCGGCGAAGGTCGCGGCATCGGTCTCGGCCGGCACCGCGACATGAAACCGCCTCAACACCTCCTCCACCTCGCCGGAGGCCGTGAGTGCTTCGACAAACTCCTGCTGGCTCTCCGATCTGATGGTTTGCGTGGCAAGCCCGACGGCCAGCGCATCGCCCTGGCGCACGCGGTTTCCGGTCAGCGCCATATACATGCCGAAAGCGCCGGGAAGCCGCGACAGGACATGGCTGCCGCCGACATCGGGAAAGAAGCCGATGCCGACCTCGGGCATGGCGACGATGGCGTTCTCGGTCATCACCCGGTGCGAGCCGTGGGCGGAAATGCCGACGCCGCCGCCCATGACGATGCCGTCGATCAATGCGACATAGGGTTTGGGAAAGCGCGCCAGTTGGGCGTTCATCCGGTATTCGTCCGCGAAGAATTCGACATGGCGCTCACCCGCCCTGCCGGCGCGATAGACATCCATGATGTCGCCGCCGGCGCAGAAGGCCCGTCCTTCGCCCCGGACCAGCACGAGGCGGACGGAAGCGTCCTTTTCCCAGGCATTGAGGGCGGCCGCCAGCGCGTGGACCATCTGTCCGGTGAGGGCATTGAGGGCCTTGGGACGCGTGAGCGTCACCACGCCGGCCTGCCCCATGGTCTCGAAGCGGATTTCATCGCCGCCGCCAAAATCCATCGTCACAGATTCCCTCTCAAACGCTCTCAGGCGAAAGTGCTAAGGGCCACATGCAGGCGCGTCAATGCCGGCCGGCCATGAGGGGCGCGCACGATTGCGCCGTCGCACAATGATGTCGCATTGGTCAGCGACGGCAGCCATGTTAGAACGCTTCTGGAAAACGGCCTCGCTGGAGGCCCACCGGTTTGCGCAAGAGAAGGACCGGGACTGGCATGTGAAGCCGCTCCCGGGAGATTGGCCATGAACAGGTTCGCACCCACCAAAGCGGCAGGTACACGCACCGTCGACGACGTCACCGGCTCCAGAAGGCTCAGGCGCATGCGCAAGGCCGCGTGGTCGCGGCGGCTGGTGCAGGAGAACCATCTCACCGTGGACGACCTGATCTGGCCGATCTTCCTGGTCGAGGGCGAGAACGTGCAGGAGCCGATCGCCGCCATGCCGGGCGTCTTCCGCCTCTCCGTAGACGTGGCGGTGCGCGAGGCCGAGCGCGCGGCAAGGCTCGGTATCCCGGCGATCGCCACCTTTCCCAAGGTGGATGTCTCGCTTCGCGACACCACCGGCTCGCTGATCCTCGACCCCGACAACCTCACCAACCGCGCCACCCGCGCCATCAAGGAGGCGGTGCCGGAAATCGGCGTCATCACCGATGCCGCGCTCGACCCCTTCACCAGCCACGGCCATGACGGCGTGCTGCGCGACGGCATCATCGTCAATGACGAGACCGTCGAGCAGATCGCGGCCGGCGCGGTGCTTCAGGCCGCGGCCGGGGCCGACATCATCGCCCCTTCCGACATGATGGACGGCCGCATCGGCGTCATCCGCTCGGCGCTGGACGAGAACGGCTTCCAGGACGTGGCCATCATGTCCTATGCGACCAAGTTCGATTCCGCCTTCTATGGTCCCTATCGCGACGCCATCGGCACCGCCGGCCTGCTGCAGGGCGACAAGAAGACCTATTACATCAACGCCGCCAACTCCGCCGAGGCCCTGCGCGAAACCGAGCAGGACATCCTCGAGGGCACGGATATGGTGATGGTCAAGCCCGGCCTGCCCTATCTCGACATCATCCGCCAGATCAAGGACAGCTTCGCCCTGCCCACCTTCGCCTATCAGGTGTCGGGCGAATATTCGATGATCAAGGCGGCAGCCGCCAATGGCTGGATCGACGGCGACCGGGCAATGATGGAATCGCTCCTCGCCTTCAAGCGCGCCGGCGCCGACGGCATCCTCACCTATTTCGCGCCGACCGTGGCCGAGATGCTGAAAGGGTGAGCGGCCCGGGACCCGCCACAGCGACAGCCACAGAGCCATCCGACAACACCGCGGCGACGGCACATGACCGTCACTGGCGGCGCAATCTCGCCGTCTGCTTCGCCGGTTCCTTCTCCACCATCGTGGCGATGACCCTGCTGCTTCCCTTCCTGCCGCTCTATGTCGAGCAGCTCGGCGCGCATGGCCATGCCAGCATCGTGCAATGGTCCGGCATCGCCTATGGCGCCACTTTCCTGGCCGCGGCGCTGGTGGCGCCGCTCTGGGGCAGGCTCGGCGACCGCTACGGCCGCAAGCTGATGCTGGTGCGCGCCAGCTTCGGCATGGCGGTGTGCATGTCGCTGATGGGCATGGTGCAAAGCGTGGAACAGCTCGTGCTGCTGCGCCTGGCTGTCGGGCTGGCCGGCGGCTATGCATCGGGCTCCACCATCCTCGTCGCCATGCAGACACCGAAGGAGCGTTCCGGCTGGGCGCTCGGCGTCCTGTCGGCCGGCATCATGGCCGGCAATCTCGTCGGTCCGCTGATCGGAGGCTTGCTGCCGCCGCTGATCGGCATCCGCGCCACCTTCCTGCTTTCCGGCGGCGTCATCTTCCTCGCCTTCCTGGCCACGGCCCTGTTGGTGAAGGAAGAACACAGACCGCAGCAAGGCAGCGCGGAAAGGCCGGCCGGCGCATGGGCCGCCATTCCGGACAAGCGGCCGGTTGTCGCCATGCTGGTAACCGGCATGCTGCTGATGCTGGCCAACATGTCGATCGAACCGATCATCACCGTCTATGTCGCGCAACTCCTCGAGGATCAGGCCCATGTCACGCTGGTCGCCGGCGTCGTCATGTCGGCGGCGGCGCTCGGCAGCATCGTGTCGGCAACCTGGCTCGGCAAGCTCGCCGACCGCGTGGGGCACTGGAACGTGGTGGTGGGCGCGCTGGCCGTCGCCGCCCTGCTTCTGGTCCCGCAGGCTTTCGTCACTGCGGGCTGGCAACTCATCGTGCTGCGCTTCCTGATGGGGCTGGCGCTCGGCGGCCTGCTGCCGTCGATCACCAGCGTCATCCGCCATAACGTGCCCGACGGCGTCGGCGGCAACGTCCTCGGCTATTCGATCTCGGCCCAATATGCCGGACAGGTGGTCGGGCCTCTGCTCGGCGGCTTCGTCGGCGGCCATATCGGCATGCCGGCCGTTTTCCTCGGCACGGCGGCACTTCTGGCCGGCGGCGCGGCCTGGAACCGGCTGGCGCAAACCCGGCACGGCAATTTGCAGCATTGATTTGCCCGCCCCCAGGCACAAGGTGCCGGCGGATCGGAAATCCCGCCGACCTGATTCTTGCAGGAGCAAACGCCGATGAACAACCGTCTCCTCGTTTTTGCCGCCGGCACCAGCGGCGCGGCCGGCGTCGCCCTTTCGGCGGCCGCATCGCATGGCGGCGGCCCCTTCACCGGCACCGCCGCCTCCTTCCTCGTCATGCATGCGCCTGCCCTGCTGGCCATCGGCCTGCTCACCGCCAGCCGCACCCTGCACGCGGCCGGCCTGCTGCTTCTGCTCGGCCTTTCCATCTTCTGCGGCGATCTGCTGGCGCGCGACTTCCTAGGCACGCGGCTGTTCCCCTTCGCCGCGCCGACCGGCGGCACGCTGCTCATCGCCGGCTGGCTGGCTGTCGCCCTGGCAGCGCTTCGCGGCGTCAAACCCACTGATTGACGCGAAAATCTTGAAAACGCGCGCCCACCCACCATCTGAAGCCTGTAACGACGTGCAAACGGAAAGGCTCGGAAACGCCCATGAACGCTCGCGTGCTCGACGGCGAGATCATCACCACGAGGCAGGACGACGTGCGCGCCTATGACGGCGTGCGCACACGCCGCGTGCTGGCCTTCGTCATCGACTATATCATCGTCGGCCTGCTCACGATCCCCTTCGCCATTCTGGTTCTGCTGCTCGGCCTGCTCACCTTCGGGCTCGGCTGGGCGCTGTTCGGCATTCTCGTGCCGCTGGTGGCGCTCACCTATGTGTGGTTCACGCTGGGCAGCAAGGACCAGGCCACCACCGGCATGAAGCTGATGAGCCTTCGCCTTGAACGGCTGGATGGCCGCCCGGTCGACAGCATTTTCGCGGTGGTGCATTCCGTGCTGTTCTGGGCCGGCAACGTGATCCTGACCCCGCTGATCCTGCTGGTCACGCTGTTTGCCGACCGCAAGCGCACCCTGCACGACCTGCTGCTCGGCACCGTCGTCATCCGCACCGACCGGTGACAGGCTTGCGTGAGCCGTCCATACGGCTTACGCTAAAAGGGAAATGGGGATGGAGCTCCCCGAAACCGCCGGACCCGGCTGATGGCTCCTGTCGCAACGAAACCGCGGCAGGGGTACGTCTTGAAGAAGCCCCGCCGCATGGCGGGTTTTTTTTATGCCCGCCTGGTCAGAAGGAATTGACGCCGATGTCTTTCACATCCTGCCTCGCCGTGGCCTTCGGGGGCGCTGTCGGGAGCCTGGCTCGCTACATGCTGTCCGCCGCCGCCCAGCCGATCAGCGGCTCGCTGCCCTGGGGCACGATCCTCATCAATATCCTCGGCTCCTTCATCATCGGCCTGTTCGGAACGCTGACACTGGCCCATGGCCGCTATCCCGTTTCGGAGAACGTGCGCCTGCTGGTCATGGTCGGCGTATGCGGCGGCTTCACCACCTTCTCCTCCTTCAGCCTCCAGACGCTGGACCTGCTGCGGTCCGGCGCCATGGGCAGGGCGGCGATCAACATCATCGCCTCGGTCGTGCTGTGCGTCGGTGCGGTCGCGGTCGGCCATTTCGCCGCCACCTGGTTCAACCGCGATGTGCGCATCGTTCAACTGCCGATCGAGGAAGAAACAGGACCTGCGCAAACGTCTTGAATTTTTTGGAGAACGGGCCAAGCTATTCATATCTTGGAGTTCGCTTGCAGATGACGCAGCACCTGACCCAATCGCCGCAGTTCTTCCTGACTGCGCCTTCGCCCTGCCCCTATCTGGAGGGCCAGTTCGAACGCAAGGTCTTCACCCATCTCGTGGGCAACAAGGCGGCGGAAATGAACGACCTGCTGACGCAGGGCGGGTTCCGGCGCTCGCAGAACATCGCCTATCGCCCGGCCTGCGAAACCTGCCGGGCCTGCGTGTCGGTGCGCATCCTGGCACAGGAATTCACGCCCAGCCGCAACATGCGCCGGGTGCTGCAGCAGAATCAGGACCTCGTCGGCACCATGCACGACGCCCAGCCCTCGACCGAGCAATATTCCCTGTTCCGTTCCTATCTCGACGCCCGCCACCGTCTTGGCGGCATGTCCGACATGACCGTGCTCGACTATGCGATGATGGTCGAGGACACCCATGTCGAGACCAAGATCATCGAATACCGCCGGCGCGGGCCGGACAGTTTCATCACCGGCAAGGGCGAAGGCGAGCTGATCGCCGTCGCCCTCACCGATCGCATGGCCGACGGGCTGTCCATGGTCTATTCCTATTTCAACCCTGACATGGAGGAGCGCTCGCTCGGCACCTTCATGATCCTCGATCACATCGAGCGTACCCGCGCCATGGGCCTGCCCCATGTCTATCTCGGCTATTGGGTCAATGGCTCACGCAAAATGAGCTATAAGATGCGCTTCCAACCGCAGGAGCATCTCGGCCCCAAGGGCTGGGACCGCTACCAGGTGAAATAAGCGGGGCCCGTCCCTCCGGCCTGCCGGACACGCAAAACGCCCGAATGACGGGCCGCTCTGCCGTAATATTCCAGAAATTTTTAGAGCATGTCGCCCGAAGTGGGAACCGGTTTCGGGGTAACGACATGCGTAAAAATACAGACTTACAGCGCCCGCCGGAGTTTTTGCCTTGCCCACAAACAGCGATCATCACACCAGAGGCCTGCTTCTCACCGCTTTCGGCGGCCTGGCCCTGACAGTCGACATTCCCCTGATCCGGCTGGCCGACGGAGATACATGGTCGATCCTGTTTGTCCGCAGCGCCATGACCTTCGTCGCCGGCATCGTCATGTGGGCCGTGTGGCGCTTCTTCTCTGCCGACGCGCCGAAGCTCGTACCCGGCCGCGCCGGCCTGATCGTGGCCGGCCTCTACGGCATCGGCACAATTTTCTTCGTCACCGCCGTCTTCAACACTTCGACGGCCGATCTCGTCTTCATCCTTGCCTTCAACACCATGTTCGCGGCGCTGTTGTCATGGGTGTTCCTGAAGGAGCGGCCACGTCCGCAGACGCTGCTCGCCATGGCGCTGATGTTCGCCGGCATCGTCATCATCGTGGGGTCCTCGCTCGGCACCGGCAAGCTGCTCGGCAACCTGCTGGCCATGGGGTCGGCCTTCAGCGTTGCCAGCGCCATCACCATCTCCCGCTCCAGCGGGCAGGACATGGGCTTCACCGCGCTGGTGGGGGTGATCATGCCCTGCATCCTCGCCGGCTTCATGATCTGGAAAAACGGCTTCTACATCGCCGAGCCGGGCTGGATCCTCTTCAACGGCGCGGTGGTCATGCCCATCTCGTTCTTCTGCCTCGCCAACGGTCCGAAATATATCTCGGGCCCGGAAGTCGCGATGTTCTACCTGCTGGAAACGGTTCTGGCGCCGGTCTGGGTGTGGATGATCTTTTCCGAAACACCCACCCGCAGCAGCCTGATCGGCGGCGCGATCCTCGTCATCACGCTCATCGCCCATTCTCTGTGGCAATTGCACGAAGGCCGCAGGCGCCGCGCCACCCTGGCGCTCCGCCATCCGGCCTGAAGCGCGGCTTCACCGGGGAAATCAGCTCTCCACGGCCGCCGATCGACCCGTCCTGTAGCGCTGGGCGGCGGAAGACCCCTCTTCCTCCACGATGGCCTCCGCCGTCACCACCGGAACCACGGACGTCTCCGTCAGGTCGACCTCGTGCTGCCATTCGCGCCAGATGGCCACCAGAAGCGCCATCAGCACCGGACCGACGAACAGACCGACAAAGCCCATCGTCTTCACCCCGCCGACCAGGCCAAAGAAGGTCGGCAGGAAAGGCAGCTTGATCGGCCCGCCGACCAGCTTGGGCCGCAGCGTCTTGTCGACGATGAACAGTTCGACCGACCCCCACAAGAACAGAGCCACGCCGGCGAAGGGCGAACCGCTGGCGACCAGGTAAAGCGATACCAGCGTGAAGGAGAGCGGCGCACCGCCGGGGATGAGCGCCATCAGGCCGGTCAGCGCACCGAGCGTCACCGGAGACGGCACGCCGGCCAGCCAATAGGCCGTGCCCAGCACCACGCCTTCGCCGATGGCGATCAGCGTCATGCCGGTGACCGTCGAGCTGATGGTGGCCGGCACGACGCGCGATATGCGTTCCCACCGCGCCGGCAGGATGCGCTCGCCGATGCGGTCGATCTGCGCCGCGAAGGCCTCGCCGTCACGATAGGTGAAGAACAGGGCGATCAGCATGAACAGCAGGGCAAGCAACAGGCTGAAGGCGCTGCCGCCGGCCGCCACCACGCCCCGGTAGATGCTGCCGATATTGGCGCCGCTGACGAGCTGGATCAGTTCGCCGATGCCGCCCGGATGATCGATGGTGGTCGACCATTGCTGGGCGAGCCACTCGCCGATGACCGGCAGCGCAGCGATCCATTCGGGCGCCGGGGCGCCGTGCCGGTTGGCCTCGACGGCCCATGCCACCCATTCATGGATCTCGTTGAACGCATACATGCCGGCAAACACCACCGGCACGATCAGGAAGGTGAGGATGAGCAGCAGCGCGCAGGTCGCCGCCACGGTGCGGTTGCCGCCGACGGCCGCCAGCAGGCGCCGGTAGAGCGGCCAACTGGCGAAGGCGATGATGAGGGCGGCCAGAACCGGAACCAGGAAGCCGTGGAAGAAATAGACGCCAGCCGCGACAATAAGGATGAGCAGCCAGCGCGCCGCCGACAGCGGCTGGATGACCGCCGCCCTGACCGGTGCGGCGCGGCCCATGAGGCGCAACTCGCGACCGTTCTTCTGACTGTCCTGTTCTTTCAAACGTCGTGCCTCCAGCCGAGTCGGCTTGCCCGAGCCCCAGTCTGCACCAGCATAGTGCAGCAATCATTACGACAATCCAATAACCACGAAAGTGGAGAAAGATATTGGCGGAAGCGTGTTCACGACACGTTCCCCCAAGCCGGAACGCCACAACCGATCATGATTCCGGACTGCAGGATTGCCCTGCAGGCCATTGGAACCAGACAACGCTTCTGAAACCTAGAGCAGCGGGCGTCCCGACGAACGCACCCGCTGCTCCAGCCTGGTTTTTCCGGCCGCATTTGTGCAACGCCAGACGATTCCGTCCGGCTGCGAAATGCGTTAGCCGAACTTACCGGTGCGCGGGAATCCCTTGGGCACCATGCGCCCGGCCGTGGCTCGCGAGCCGATCCATTCGGAAAGCTCCGCCTGCGTGCGGGTGAAGGTGCGGTCGGCGGAATCCTGCCAGGTCAGGCCGGCTTCCATGGCGAAGGTCTTGAGGTCGAGCACACCGCCGGACTTGTATTTTTGCAGCCGCACGCCCTTGCCGCGCGTCATCTCCGGAATTTCCGACAGGGCAAACACCAGCAGCTTGCGGTTCTCGCCCACGATGGCGACATGATCGCCCGTTGTCGGAATGCAGAAACGGGCTTCATCGGGGTTCTTGACGTTCATCACCTGCCTGCCCTTGCGGGTGTTGGCGACCGCCTCGTCCTCCGAGACGAGGAAACCGTTGCCCTGATGCGAGGCGAGCAGAAGCTTGCGCTTCGGCTCATGCACGAAGGCAGTGACGATGTCCTGGTCGGTTTCCATGTCCACCATGATGCGGATCGGCTCGCCATGGCCGCGCCCGCCCGGCAGCCGGTCGGCGCCGATCGTGTAGAACTTGCCGCCCGTGGTAAAGACCAGGATCTTGTCGGTCGTCTGGGCGTGGAAGGCCAGCTTCAGGCTGTCACCCTCCTTGAAGGAGAGCTGCGAATAGTCGCCGAGATGCCCCTTCATGGCGCGCAGCCAGCCTTTTTCGGAGACGACCACGGTGATCGGCTCCTTCTCGATCATCGCCTGCGCGATGTCGGTGAGGTCGTGCTCCGGCGCCTCGGCGAAGGTGGTGCGGCGCGGCCCGAGTTCCTTGTTCTCCTCCGGCCCGAAATCGCGGCGGATGGTCTGGATTTCCCAGGCGATGGTGTTCCACTGCTTCTGCTCGTCGCCGAGCAAGGCCTCGATCTGCTGCTTCTCCTCGGTGAGGGCGTCGAATTCCTTGCGGATTTCGAACTCCTCCAGCTTGCGCAGCGAGCGCAGCCGCATGTTGAGGATGGCTTCCGCCTGCGTGTCGGTAAGCTCCCACCGCGCCATCATGACGGGCTTGGGCTCATCCTCCTCGCGGATGATGCGGATCACCTCGTCGATGTTGAGATAGGCGATGAGATAGCCGGCGAGGATTTCCAGCCGCCGCTCGATCTCGGCCAGCCTGTGGCGCGAACGGCGCAACAGCACTTCGCGGCGATGGTCCAGCCATTCGCGCAGCACGCTTTTCAGCGACAGCACGTTCGGCACCTTGCCGCGCGACAGCACGTTCATGTTGAGCGAGAAGCGGCTTTCAAGCTCGGTCAGCTTGAACAGCGATTCCATCAATATGCCCGGATCGACGGTTCGGCTCTTGGGCACCAGCACGATGCGGATGTCTTCCGCACTTTCGTCGCGAATGTCTTCCAAAAGCGGCAGCTTGCGGGCGATCAGCAGTTCGGCGATCTTCTCGATCAGCCGCGATTTCTGGACGCCGTAGGGAATTTCGGTGACCGCGATCACCCAGGTGCCGCGGCCTTGGTCTTCCTGATGCCAGCGCGAGCGCACGCGGAATGAGCCCCGGCCCGTGCGGTACGCCTCGGCGATCGAAGCGCGGCTGTCGATGACGATGCCGCCGGTCGGGAAATCCGGCCCCTGCACGAAATCCATCAGGCGGTCGCCGGAGACCTCCTGTCCGGACTTGATGCCGTCGATCAGGCAGAGCGCGGCATCGCACAATTCGGCCGCGTTGTGGGGCGGTATCGAGGTCGCCATGCCGACCGCGATGCCGGAGGAGCCGTTGGCCAGCAGATTGGGGAACGCGCCCGGCAGGACGACCGGCTCCTCGTCCTCCTCGTTGTAGGTGGGGCGATAGTCGACCGCATCCTCGGTGATGCCCGCGAGCAGTTCGGTCGCCACATCGGTCATGCGCGCTTCGGTGTAGCGCATGGCGGCGGCGTTATCGCCGTCGATATTGCCGAAATTGCCCTGCCCGTCGACCAGCGGGTAGCGCATCGAAAAGCTCTGCGCCAGACGCACCAGCGCATCGTAGATGGACTGGTCGCCATGCGGGTGGAACTTGCCCATCACCTCGCCGACGATGCGCGCGCATTTGGCGAAGCCCTGGTCGGGGTTCAGCCGCAGCAGCCGCATGGCGTGCATGATGCGGCGGTGGACCGGCTTCAGCCCGTCGCGCACATCCGGCAGGGCACGATGCATGATGGTCGACAGCGCATAAGCGAGATAGCGCTCCTCGAGCGCCTGCTTGAGGTCGACCGGTTCGATGTGATCGCCGCCATCACCGGGCGGCAGAAGGCTCTTTCCCATGGGGGTTGACTAACCGAGGCGCCGATTCGCGGCAAGGGCAAGTCGACCGTCAAGTGCCATTCCGATCACCGAAAAATGCAACCGCTCTTGCTATTTTGACGTGAATTTCTACCAATGGGTCAAAATTGGCCTTGCTCCCGCCTTTCTAGTGCGGGCAGATGCGGGCATCCTCCCTCATGAATCCTGGAGCCTATGATGAGCCTTCACAGCAGAACCTGGCACAAGCTCGCCGTCTCGACCATTCTGTTCGGCATGGCCCTCGCGCCCGCTTCGGCACAGGACACGGGCGATGTGGCGGCAAGACTGAAGGCCACGCTCGCCGAGCAGGGCTTCGATCTGGAATGGACCGGCATTTCGGGCGACGCCTCCTCCATGTCCCTGCAAGGCGTCTCCATGAAGCCGGCCGGCACCAAGGAGGGCTTCACCGTGGGCGAGGTGAAGCTGGAAGGCATCACCGAGGCCGACGGCGGCTACAAGATCGAGACCGTCTCCACGCAGGCCTATTCGCGCAACGAGGGCGATCTGGGCATCGAGATGAGCCCCTTCATCATGCACGGCGTGGTTCTGCCGGCGGAAGGCAGCAACACCGCGCTGGGCGGCCTGATGTTCTACCGCTCCGCCGAACTGGCCAACCTCGTCATCAAGTCCGAGGGCAAGACCGCCTTCTCCGTCGACGACATAGCCATCGAGGTGACGGAGCCGGCAAGCGGCCAGCCGATGACCTTCACCGGCACCGCGCCGAAGTTCACCGGCGATCTCACGCTGGTCAAGGACCCCAAGTTCAAGGACGCCATCGAGGCGCTGGGCTACCAGAACATTTCCGGCAACATCGCGCTGGCCGGCCTATGGAACCCCGAAGACGGCCGCATGGACTTTTCCAAATATGACATCACGGTCGACGGCGCCGGCACCTTCGGCATGACGTTCAGCCTCGGCGGCTACACGGCCGAGCTCGTCAAGTCGATGCAGGAACTGCAGAAGAAGATGGCGGAGGCACCGGAAGGCGCCGACAATTCGGCCCAGGGCATGGCCATGCTCGGGCTCATGCAGCAGTTGAGCTTCAACAGCGCCTCGATCCGCTTCGCCGACGATTCGCTGACCAACAAGGTGCTCGACTATGTCGGCAAGCAGCAGGGCATGTCCGGCAAGGATGTCGCCAACCAGGCCAAGGCGATCGTGCCCTTCGGCCTTGCCCAGCTCAACAATCCGGACCTGACGACGCAGGCTTCGGCCGCCGTGAACCAGTATCTGGACGATCCCCGCAGCCTGGAAATCATGGCCAGCCCGACCTCGCCGGTACCCTTCGCCATGATCATGGCCGACGCCATGTCCAATCCGGTCAACCTGACCAAGACACTTGCCGTCCAGGTCAAGGCGAACGAGAACTGATCGGGCAGGAAAACCGAAAACGAAAAGGCCGCATCGGTGACGATGCGGCCTTTTTGATTCTGGATCAGGCGGGTCGGACCTCAGGCCGGCTGGAGCGCGCCATGCTCCGGCACGGCGCCAGCCGCCAGCAAGCCCACCGGCATCAGCGGGTCGAGACGGATGGTTCCCACCGTCTCGCCGTCCTCGAACACCAGTTTGGCATTGTAGCGCCGGGCCAGAGCCCGCATGGCCCTGTTCTGCGGGTGGGTGGTGACCAGAAGCTTGGTATAGCCGAAGCCCCTCGCCTGCTCGATCAGGCGCTCGAACAGCTTGCCGCCAAGCCCCTGATGCTGGAGATGGCGTTCGACACTGAAGGCGATCTCGGCGGTCGGCTGGCTTTCCTCGGGGCGCTCGTGCAATTCGGCAGCGCCCAGCACCTTGTCGCCCTCGACATAGCCGATCACCGTGGTGCCGGCGGCAAAGGACCGATAGACATAGGTGGAAATGAAACGGTCGTCGGCAAATCCGTTGAAGCGGTCACGCCGGCTTTCCGCATCGAGCCTGAGAAGATGCTCGCGGAACCTCGACAGGTCCGAGGGTCTTAGCTGGCGTATGGTGCCCGTCAGGCGAACGGGGCTGTAAAGGGTCTGCTCCATGTCGCACTCCTCTGGGTTCCTCCCTGAGTCGCTTTCGACATGCCTGATATTGTGCAATGCAGCATAAATATCAAGTGCTTGATGAGGCTTGCAGGCCGGCAAGAACGGGAAGCTGCCATGCGAATTTGGATGGCTCGATCCGAGGGTTTTTCCCGGCCATACCGCAATAAAAGCGCATGCCCCGCCGCATCGCCACAAAAGCGCTTGTTTAAAGGTGAGAAAAAGGTTCAAAATTTTTTCTGTGGGCTTGTCTAGAATTATTCCAAGGTATACGCCATATATACCGCACAGCTTTCCTGCGAGGATGGATCATGCGACTCACGCGCCAGACCAATTACGCCATACGCATCCTGATGTATTGCGCGACCAACGAAGGCCAGTTGAGCCGCATTCCGGAAATCGCCTCGGCCTACACCGTATCGGAACTCTTCCTGTTCAAGATCCTGCAGCCGCTGGTCGAGAACGGACTGGTTGAAACCGTGCGCGGCCGCAATGGCGGCGTGCGTCTCGGCAAGCCGGCCGACGAGATCAGCCTGTTCGATGTGGTACGCGTCACCGAGGACAATTTCTCGATGGCGGAGTGCTTCGACAGCGACACGGCAGACTGCCCGCTGATCGACAGCTGCGGGCTCAACGCGGCCCTGCGCGAGGCGCTGGGTGCCTTCTTCACGGTCTTGCAGCGCCACACCATTGCCGACCTGATCGCCGCCCGCCCGAACATGCGCGAGGCGCTCGGCATCGATCATCTGGAACCGCGCAAGTCGGAGCCGCGCAAAGTGGAAGCCCGCAAGCCGGCAGCGGAGCACCGCGCACCCGCGGCCTGAAGGGCGCGGCAATTGCAGCGAACAATCTGATTATCAGCGACCGGCTTTGGCCGGTCGTTCTTTTTTACACGGCCGATTGCGGGAGGACGAAAGGCGCGTTGCCGGCCGGCACGGCCCCCACCCGCAAGCGGCAGCCGAACACCCGCTCGATCATCGAGTCGCTCAGCACATCCTGCGGCGCGCCTGCCGTGTCGAGCGTGCCGCGATGCATCACATGGATGCGGTCGGCATACATGGCCGCAAGGTTGAGGTCGTGCAGGATGGCCACCACCCCACCCCCGTTGCGGGCGAAATCGCGGGCGATATCCATGATGATGAGCTGATGCCGGATGTCGAGGCTGGACACCGGCTCGTCGAGGAACAAATAACGCGCCTGCCCGTCCAGAACCGGCATCCACACCTGGCACAGCACGCGTGCAAGCTGCACGCGCTGCTGCTCGCCACCGGACAGCTCCTGATAGAAACGTCCGGCGAACCCCTCCAGGTCGACGCGCGCCAGCGCCCGCTCCGGCAGGTGCTGCGCCTCCTGCGCCGCCACGCCGGAGCGGCCGCCGGTCAGGCCCATCTTGACGATCTCGTGCACCGTGAAGGGAAACGACAGCGACGTCGCCTGCGGCAGCACGGCGCGCAGGCCGGCCGCCTCGACGGGCTTGAGCCTCGCCAGATCGCGGCCGTTCAGCATGATCCGCCCCTGATAGGCGAGTTCGCCGCACAGCGCCTTGAGCAGGGTCGTCTTGCCCGAACCGTTGGGGCCGACAATGACGACCAGTTCGCCCGGCCGCGCGTCGAGGTCGACGCCGTGGAAGATGCGTTTCGTCCCGATATGAACGGATACGTCCTGCGCTTCGATCATACCGGCCTCACAGATCGATCACGCCGCGCTTGCGCAGCAGTATCCACAGGAAGAAGGGCGCGCCGGCAACGGCGGTAACGATGCCGATCGGCAGTTCCGCAGGCGCCACGATGGTGCGCGCCACGGCATCCGCCAGCAACAGCAGCGAGGCCCCGAGCAGCGCCGAGGCCGGCAGGAGGTAGCGATTGTCAGGCCCCATGGCCAGACGCAGCAGATGCGGCACGACGATGCCGACGAAGCCGATGCCGCCGCTGACCGCCACCGAGGAGCCGACGGCAGCCGCCACGCTGACGATGGCGACGTATTTCAGCTGCTGGATCGGGATGCCGAGATGGGTGGCCGTGGCCTCGCCCAGCGCCAATGCGTTGAGGCCCCGCGCCAGAAAGGGTGTCGCCGCCATTGCCACCACCATGATCGGCGCGACGGCGCCGATCTTGAGCCAGGTGGCGCCGGCCAGCGATCCCAGTTGCCAGAAGGTCAGGTCGCGCAACTGCCGGTCGTCGGCCACGAAGATCAGAATGCCGGTGATGGCGCCGGCGAGCGCGGCCAGCGCGATGCCGGCCAGAAGCATGGTCGCCACCGAGGTCCGGCCCTGCCGCGTCGCCACCTTGTAGAGCACCATCGTCGT
Source organism: Aquamicrobium terrae (assembly GCF_040545735.1). GTDB lineage: Bacteria > Pseudomonadota > Alphaproteobacteria > Rhizobiales > Rhizobiaceae > Mesorhizobium > Mesorhizobium terrae_A. The sequence continues at coordinate 330,124 of NZ_JBEPML010000001.1, read as the reverse complement.
CACCAGGCCGCCGAAAAAGGCGGCGATAGGCAGCGAGAATGTGCCCAGCACCTGGGTGAACGGCACAAGCATGGTGCCGCCCAGCACGATGATCAGCACCGCGCCGAGGCTGGCGCCGGCCGAAACGCCGATCAGGCCGGGATCGGCCAGCGGATTGCGGAACAGACCCTGCATGACCGCGCCGGATACGGCCAGCGAGGCCCCGACCAGCGCCCCCAGCACCACGCGCGGCAGGCGTATGTCGTTGATGATGATGCGGTCGCGCACGCTCAGCGCGTCCTCGGCGCCGCCGAACAGCCATCCGCGCACGACAGCCATGGCCGACGCATCGGAGGCGCCGGAGGCCAGGCTGAACAGGACGGTCAGCCCCAGCAGGATGAACAGAAGCACGATGACCAGGCGGGCAAGCGCCGAACGGTCGCCCGCGGCAACGGAGTTTTTCACGCCGGACAGACCGGCAACAGCATGATCGGCCATGTCAGGGCAGCGCTCAATCGGCGAGCGCGTCGCCATAAAGGGCGACCGAGACATCATGGATCGCATCGGCGGTGCGGGGGCCGAAGCCCAGCATATAGGCGCCGTCCATCCGCACGATCTTGCCGGCCTGCCCGGCCGGCGTGGAAGCGATGGCCGGGTGGGCCAGGATCTCGCCATCGGCCGCCGCATGGTCGCCGGCACGGCTCATCATCAGGATGACGTCGGGGCGCGCCTCGACGATCGCCTCCTCGGTAAGCTGCTTGTAGCCGGAATAGCCCTCGACCGCGTTCACCGCGCCGGCAAGGGTGATGATGCCGTTCGCCGCGGTATCGACGCCGGACGCCATGATCTTTCCGCCCTGCATCGACAGGATGAACAGCACCCGCTTGCGCTCCTTGACGGAGGCGGTGCGCGCTTCGGCCTGGCCCAGCTTGGCGTCCACGTCCGCCGCGAGCGCCTCGGCCTTCCCGTCCACGCCCAGCGCCTTGCCCACGGCCCGGATCTTGGTGAGGATGCCCCCATGGTCGAAGGTCTCGGGCACCTCGATATAGGGCACGCTGGCCTTCTTCAGGACGTCGATCGTTTCCTTCGGGCCGCTGCCCTCGAGCGCCAGGATGCCGCCGGGATTGACCGACAGCACGCCTTCCGGTGAAAGCTGGCGCATATAGCCGACATCCGGCAACTCCATGGCTTCCGGTGGAAAGACGCTCGTGGAATCGCGCGCGACCAGACGATCCTGCTCGCCGAGCGCGAAGACGATCTCGGTGATCGAGCCGCCGATGGCGGCGATGCGCGAGGGATCGTCGAAGCTCCCGTCCGCCTCCCCGGCCTGAGCGGAAAACGAAATGAATGCGGCCATGCCGAGCAGCATGGCCGCACGCACTGCGAAACGGGAAAGAACTGTCATTGCAACACCTTCACGCCGGAACAGGAACCGGCACCTTGGGAAGATTCTCGGCAAGGAAGCGCCAGTCGTCGCGCTCCATTTCGCCCTCGTGGCGCTCACCGAAGAACTGGATGATCATCCTGCCCTGGGTATCGTAGGCTTCGATGGAAGTGACAAAACCGTCGCGCGTCGGCTTGCGCACGCCCCATGCTTCCGCGATCTGGTCCAGACGCAGATGCAGGTGGAAGGTCTCGTCCATGACGTTCAGCCACGGCCCCATCGGCTTGACCGTGCTGATCGGCCCGGAATGGATCTGGATGCAGCCGTGATTGCCGACGAAGCACATGATCGGCAAGGTTTCGGCAGCCGCATGATGCATCAGCGCCGCGACCGCATCGTTGTCGACCCGCCACGCATAGTCGGGCCCGACCATGCGCATGGCCTGCAGGCGGCCGATCTTCAATGACCGCAACATGCCGAAGAACTGGTGGACGTCGGTAAGAGAGCCCCAGCGCTCGCGCAGATCCTCGACGGCGACCGACGCCTCGTCGGCGGGTTCCGCGGCAGCCACGGCGGCGGGCTCGATATCGATGGCCGGATCCTGCCCGGCGGCCTGCAGTTCCTCCACCAGCTTGTGATAGGCATAGAGGTTCGAGGCGTTGCGCAGATGGACCTTGTGGACCGCATATCCCGCGCTGTCGAAGAATTGCAGGCTGTGGCGCACCTCGTCGCCGTTGCGCTTCTCGACGGCGAAACCATGCGCCCAGACCTTCGGGAAAATCCGCAGATCGATATCGCGATTGAGGACCACGCCGCTGTGTTCCCCGATCGAGATCTTGTCGTAGACGCCGACCTTCTCGTGCACGGCGCTTTCGTTGCGGGTCAGCGCCATGACCTCGCCGACACCCCTCAGGCCTTCCAGGACCGTGCGGACCTGCGCCTCGATCCGCACGACGCCGTGGCCGCAATGCGCGGCCAGCAGTTCGGCCTCCGAAATGCCGAGCTGGGCCGACAGGTCGCGTTCACGCATCTTGGGATTTTCGGTTCGAGCCCGCCTGATCTCATGCGGGCTCGGCTTCACGCGCTGATCCATTCTCTGTCCCTTGGCTATCCCGTTCAGGAGTCGCTTACTTGTTGAGGATCAGCTTGCCCTGCCGGGTGATCTTCAGCCGGTAGAGGGCACCATGATGCTCGATGCCGATCTCGTGCTCGCCCTGGAACAGGCTGTTGGAAGACAGCGTCCGGACCGAAAAGGGCGTACGCTCGACCCTGACAGGAACGGGCTGTTCCGCGCGGCGGAAGCGATAGCGGAAATCGTTGGGAGTGTGCGCAGTCATCGATTTCGATCCCTCTCTTGGGTGCTTAGGCTGCTCGAACACGATCCTTCATTTCTTGACTTGAATGATCATGTTTTATAACCACTGCAATACAGGACCAAATTAGTCAACATTAAAGGTCCCTATCACACCAAAAAATGCCCGGCCAGCCCCCATCTGCCGGCATTCGCGAGTGTTTGGAGTGCGAACATGCGATTGGCGCCGGCAGGGCCCGTTCCGGCCTGCGCCATATGCCCGCATGCCTGTGCTCTCGACAATCGAATCCGAACCGGGCAGGACTTAAATACTTGACGATCCGGTTCCAGTTCTGAATCCATATCCGGAACTTCACGACATGCGGCCATCCCGCCGCGGCATGGCGCCATGAATGGCAAGAAAGGTGACGATGACCGTGAAACGCCCCGCCCTCTTCTCCATCGCGATCCTGGCCTCGGCCTGCGTCATGGCCTCGCCGGCTTTGTCGCAGGAAGCCGCCCCGAAGGAAGCAGCCTCGCAGGAAACGCCGGCCCTTTCGCTCGAACTCAACGCGGCCCAGCCTTCGGACAAGGGCTGCCGGCTGACCTTCGTGGTCAACAACAGGCTGGGCTCGGACCTGAGCAAGGCGGCCTACGAGATCGCGCTGTTCAACGATTCGGGCGTGGTCGACCGCATGACCGTCCTCGACTTCAAGGAACTGCCGGCCGGCAAAACCAAGGTCACCCGCTTCGACCTTGCCGGGACCGATTGCAGCAAGATTTCACGCGTGCTCGTCAATGGCGCCAATGATTGCGCCGGCGACGGCATCGACCCCTCCGCCTGCATGAAGGCGCTCAGGCCCAGCACCAAGGCCGAGATTGCCTTCGGCGTCTGACACCACACCGCATTCCGCTTTTTTTGAAAGGAAAATCATGTACATCGCCATGAATCGCTTCAAGGTCCAGAAGGGCATGGAGTCGGACTTCGAAGACATCTGGAAGAACCGCGAATCGAAGCTCGACCAGATGCAGGGCTTCCGCACCTTCCATCTGCTGCGCGGCCCGGAAAACGAGGCCGAAAACTACACGCTCTATGCCTCGCACACGGTCTGGGAGACCCAGGACGACTTCATCGCCTGGACGAAGTCGCAGAGCTTCCGCGATTCCCACAAGAACGCCGGCACCGGCAAGGTGACGACCATGGGGCACCCGCAGTTCGAAGGCTTCTCGCCGGTCGAAGGCGCCTGATCCGCCGCATCACGGCAACAAGCAAGGCTCCGGGCGTTCCCCGGAGCTTTTTTGCGTCACGCGCTCGCCAGAAGGCTGGCATTGCCGCCGGCGGCGGTGGTGTCGACGCAGACGGCGCGTTCATGCGCATAGGCCGCCGGATAGATCACGTCCGTGACCAGCGGCACCACCGGCCCGGCGCGTCCCGCCAGCGCGCGGCGGATGGCCCGGGCTTCCTCCCCCGTGCCTGAAAACGCCACGACATCGAGGCCCAACGAACCGAGTTCCGCCACATCGAGCCGTGCGTCCAGCGCCGCCAGGGGCAGACCCTTGCCCGTCAGCGCCGAAAGTGCCGCCGATGCACCGGGCGCCACCGCCAGCACGGCATTACCCGCCGCCAGCGCCTGGATCGCCTGTGCAAGCAGCGTCTCGGCATCCGGGCCGAGGGCCAGCACCCGGCCGCGCGGCACCAGCGCCAGCGTATTCGCCTCGCCGGTCGGGCCCGGCAGATCGACCTGCCCGAATTCCAGCCCGGCCGCGGCGGCCACCGCTGCCGCCCCCTTGCCGCGCAGGTGCTTGCGCAGGATGGCGATACGGTCCGGCCGCGCCGCCCAGCCGCCGAGCGACGGATCCGGCATATTGTCCTTCAGTTCCCTGGCCGTGGCCGCGCGCGCCTCGACCGGTTCGGTGCCGGCCTCGGCGCCCTTGCGGAAGCGGCGCAGATAATGCGGCCCGCCGGCCTTCGGGCCCGTGCCCGACAGCCCCTCGCCGCCGAAGGGTTGCGAGCCGACCACGGCGCCGATCTGGTTGCGGTTGACGTAGATGTTGCCGGCATGAATGTCGTCGACAAAATGCTGGGCACGGCCCTCGATACGGGTGTGCAAACCGAAGGTCAGCCCGTAGCCGCGCGCGTTGATCGCGCCGATCACCGCGTCGATCTTGTTGGCGGCGAAGGTGGCGACATGCAGCACTGGACCGAAGACCTCGCGTTCGACCTCCTCCATGCCGCGCACCGAAATGACATGCGGCGCGACGAAACGGCCGCCCTCCGGCGCATCCAGCTTCGCCACCACCTTGCCGCGCGCTTCCATCTCGCGGCAATAGCCGCCGATGGCATCCTGCGCTTCGGCATCGATCAGCGGGCCGACATCGGTGGCGATCGACCACGGATTGCCGAGCTGCAGCTCCTTCATGGCGCCGGTGAGCATCTCCTGCACCTTCTTTTCCACGTCCTTCTGGACGTAGAGGATGCGCAGCGCCGAGCAGCGCTGGCCGGCGCTCTGGAAGGCGGAAGCGAGAATGTCGCGCACCGCCTGTTCCGGCAGCGCGGTGGAATCGACCACCATGGCGTTCAGGCCGCCGGTCTCGGCGATCAGCATGGCATCGGGCGCGGCCGTCTCGGCCAGTTGCTTTTCGATGAGCTTCGCGACCTCGGTCGAGCCGGTGAAGCAGACGCCGGCGATGCGCGGATCGGCGGTCAGCGGCGCGCCGACCGAAGGCCCGTCGCCGGGCAGGAGTTGCAGCACGTCCTCCGGTATGCCGGCCTTATGCAGCAAGCCTACAGCGTGGCAGGCGATCAGCGGCGTCTGCTCGGCCGGCTTGGCGATGACCGCGTTGCCGGTGACGAGTGCGGCCGCGATCTGGCCGGTGAAGATGGCGAGCGGGAAATTCCACGGCGAGATGCAGGCGATCACCCCGCGCGCCTCCGTGCCTGCCTCGGCATTGGCGGCCTCCGACGCGTAGTAGCGCAGGAAATCCACCGCCTCGCGCACCTCGGCCACGCCGTCGGCCAGCGTCTTGCCGGCCTCGCGCGTGGCCAGCGCGAAGAACTCGGCCGCGTTGGCCTCGTAAAGGTCGGCGGCCTTGCGCAGCATGTCGGCCCGCTCGGCGACCGGACGCGCCGCCCATGCCGGCTGCGCCTTGACGCCAATGCCCATGGCCTCCTTCACCTGCGCTTCGGTGGCCTCGACCACCGTGCCGACCACTTCATCGATACGGGCGGGATTGACGATATCGCGCGCGCTTCCCTTGCCCTTGGCACGGGTCAGCGGCCTGGCCTGCCATGTGTGAGGCGGTGCGAAAGCCGCCCTTGCCTTCTCGATTTCCGCCAGCGTCACGGCGTCGGTAATGTCCCAGCCTTTCGCATTGCGCCGGCCGGCGCCGAAGATCGCGGACGGCTTGGCGATATTCGGATTGGCCGCCGGCCCCTGCGTCTCGACGATTTCCAGCGGATCGCGGGCAATCACGTCCGGCGACACCGCCTCGTCGGTCAACTGGTGGACGAAGGAGGAATTAGCGCCGTTCTCCAGCAGCCGCCGCACCAGATAGGCGAGCAGGTCCGAATGCGCCCCCACCGGCGCATAGATGCGGCAGCGCGTGCCCTCGGCCTTGCGGACCGTTTCATGCAACTGCTCGCCCATGCCGTGCAGGCGCTGGAACTCGAAGCAATCACGGTCAGGCGCCATGGACAGGATCGCTGCAACCGTATGGGCGTTGTGCGTGGCGAACTGCGGATAGATGCGGTCGGTCATCGACAGCAACTTCTTCGCGCAGGCCAGATAGGACACGTCCGTGTTGGCCTTGCGGGTGAAGACCGGATAGCCGGAAAGGCCCATCACCTGCGCCCGCTTGATCTCGGTGTCCCAATAGGCACCCTTGACCAGCCGCACCATGATGTTGCGGTCGAGCTTCCTGGCCAGCGCGTAGAGCCAGTCGATGGCGAAGGCGCAGCGTGGTCCGTAAGCCTGCACCACGACGCCGAAACCGTTCCAGCCCGCGAGGCGCTCGTCGGCCAGCACCTGTTCGATGACGTCGAGAGACAGGTCGAGCCGGTCGGCTTCCTCGGCGTCGATGTTGAGGCCCATATTGGCCTTCTTCGCCGCAAGGGCCAGCGACAGCAGGCGCTCGGCCATCACCGGCAGCATCTTTTCCTTCTGCGCCACCTCGTAGCGCGGATGGATGGCCGAGAGCTTCACCGAAATACCGTGGTTCTTGCGGATGTCGGGGCCATTGGCGGGCGTGTCGAGCGCGGCGATGGCGTCGGCATAGGCCTTGAGATAGCGCAGCGCATCGGCCTCGGTGCGAGCCGCCTCGCCCAGCATGTCGAAGGAATAGAGATAGCCCTTGTCGGTCATCGACTTGCCGCGCTTCATCGCCTCGGCGATGGTGCGGCCGAGCACGAACTGCTCGCCCATCTCGCGCATCGCCGCCGCCACCGCCTTGCGGATGACCGGCTCGCCCAGCCGCCGCACCATGGAGCGCAGCGTCTTCTCGATGCCGCCCTCGCCCTCGTCCAGAACGCGCCCGGTCAGCATCAGCGCCCAGGTCGAGGCGTTGACGAAGATGGAGGACGACGAGCCCGAATGGGCCGACCAGTCCTGCGGGGCGATCTTGTCGGCGATCAGGTCGTCCATGGTCTCGGCATCGGGCACGCGCAGCAGCGCCTCGGCCAGGCACATCAGCGCCACGCCTTCCTTGGTGGAGAGCCCATAGGCCGAGAGGAAGACCTCCATCAGCCGCGGGTCGGACGAGCCGCGCACCGTCCTGACCAGTTCCACCGCCCGGCGGGTGATGGCGGCGCGCTCCTCGGGCGAAAGAGCAACCGCCTCGACCAGCCGCTTCACGGCGGCATCCTCGTCGGGCAGGTAATTGGCGCGGATTTTCTGGCGGATGGAGGCAAGGGTCGGCATGACGATCCTGTCGAAACGAAGACAAATCTCATCGGTCCGGCGGCCGCCATGACCGAGAACAAAAACCTAGCATGAGCCTTCCGGCTTGGCCGGTCCAAAGAATTCGACGACATGGTTCGGATAAGCTATGATATGGCTCATTCCCCGACCAATCGAACTGCATGAAAGACTATGGAAGACCATCCGGACCGCATCGATCGCAACATCCTCGCCGCGCTGGCCAGCGACGGACGGCTTTCCATGGCCGAACTGGCGGCGAAGGTCGGCCTTTCCAAAACCCCGGTGCAGGCGCGCGTCAAGAAACTGGAGCGCGACGGCTTCATCCGCGGCTACAGCGCCGTCATCGACCGCGAGCGCATGGGCGAAGGCCATGTCGCCTTCGTGCAGGTGAAACTGTCGGACACGCGCTCGGCGGCGCTGGATGAGTTCAACCGGGCGGTTCAGGGCGTCCGGGAGATCGAGCAGTGCCACATGATGGCGGCGAGCTTCGATTACCTCCTGAAGGTCCGCACCCGCGACATCGCCAGCTATCGTCGCGTGCTCGGCGAGCGCATCTCGGCCCTGCCCCACGTCGCCCAGACGTCGACCTTCGTCGCCATGGAGACGGTCAAGGACCGGTAGATTCCTGAGTTTTCAATCCGTTACAGGACGACGTTGAAGACCACTGTATCGGTTCCCGAGGCCGCGAAGATCCACAGGCGCAACTGCCACCAGCCGGATGCCGAGAACTTCACGCCCTCGATGCGGTAGCGGCCGTTTCCGAGATAGCCGGTCGCCTGCGGGCTGGTCGGCAGGCCATGGCCCTGTTCGGGCATGCCGCCCGATATGTGGAGCGCCGCGTTTTCGACCGGCTCTCCGGATGTCGACTTGATCGTCACCAGCCAGGACTGTGTCTCGCCCCGCCGCACCGCCCCCTTCTCGGGCTGCATGGAAACGCTGAACAGGCCGTTTTCGCTCTGCTTGGCACGCGCCAGTTCCCGGCCGCCCTCATCCTGCCCCAGCCCCGACAGGTAGACGGCGGCAAGGATGCCGATCAGCACGGCCACGACGCCGGTCGCGGCCAGAAAATAACGCCCCAAGGATGTCAAACCCGCTCCTCGGTCGAAGAACAAACCGACCGCCCGGCAAAATGGCCGGATCACAATGCCAAGACTATAGCCGGGCCGTCTCGATCCAGAAGCCCAAATCTACAGCCCGAAACGAAACGGGCGCGCCGAAGCGCGCCCGTGAACTCAACCCATCGGCTGCATCAGAGGCCGAGACCGCCGATGCACACATATTTGGTGTCGAGATAGTCGTCCATGCCCTGATGGCCGCCCTCGCGCCCAAGGCCCGATTCCTTGACGCCGCCGAACGGCGCTTCCGGCGTGGTGATGATGCCTTCGTTGACGCCGACCATGCCGTATTTCAGGCCTTCCATGACACGGAAGGCGCGGCCCAGATCACCCGTATAGAAGTAGCAGGCCAGGCCGAACTCGGTGTCGTTGGCGAGCGCGACGGCCTCTTCCTCGGTCTCGAACTTGAACACCGGTGCCAGCGGCCCGAAGATTTCCTCCTTCATGAACTTCATCTGCGCGGTGGCGCCGGCGATGACGGTGGGCTCGAAGAAGGAGCCGCCCAGTTCGTGGCGCTTGCCGCCGGTGACGACCTTGCCGCCCTTGGTCACGGCGTCCTCGATGAATTCCTCGACCTTCTCGACAGCATTGACGTCGATCAGCGGGCCCTGCTGTACGCCCTCGTTCAGTCCCGGCCCCACCTTGAGCTTGGCGGAAGCCTCGGCCAGCTTCTCCACGAAGGCATCGTGGATGCCGGCCTGCACGAAAAAGCGGTTGGTGCACACGCAGGTCTGGCCGGAATTGCGGAACTTGGCCGCGATGGCGCCCTGCACGGCGCGGTCGATGTCGGCATCGTCGAACACCAGGAACGGCGCGTTGCCGCCCAGTTCCATCGACACCTTCTTCACCGTCGAGGCGCATTTCTCGATCAGCATCTTGCCGACCTCGGTCGAGCCGGTGAAGGTCAGCTTCTTGACCAGAGGATTGGCGCACAATTCGTCGCCGATGGCGCCGGCCGAGCCGGTCACGATGTTGACCACGCCCTTGGGGAAGCCCACTTCCTCGCACAGCGCGCCCCAGGCAAGGCCCGAATAGGGCGTCTGCGAGGCCGGCTTGACGACGGCCGTGCAGCCGGCCGCAAGAGCGGGCCCGAGCTTGCGCGACAGCATCGAGGACGGGAAGTTCCACGGCGTGATGGCAGCGATGACGCCGACCGGCTCCTTGGTCACCAGCACGCGGCGATCCCTCCACGGAGACGGCACCACGTCGCCATAGGCGCGGCGCGCCTCCTCGGCGAACCACAGCACATAGGCGGCGGAAGAACCGACCTCGCCCCTGGCCTCGGTCAGCGACTTGCCCTGCTCCATGGTCAGCAGTTCGGCAAGCGCGTCCTGGTTGTCCATGATCGCGTCGTGCAGCTTGCGCAGCAGCGCGGAACGCTCCAGCGCCGAGGTCTTGCGGAACGACTGGAACGCCTCTTCCGCCGCCTCGATGGCGCGGCGGGTTTCGGCGGCGCCCGACTTCGGCACGGTGCCGATCTTCAGGCTGGTGGCCGGGTTGATGACGTCGACGGTCTGGCCGGAATCGGCCTGCACCCATTCGCCATTGATGAGATTGGCCTGCTTCATGAAGTGGCTGGTCTTCTGGAGCATGATTTTGCCTCCGCTGGGCGCTCTCCAAAGCGCCATTATCAGGAAATTCGTGGAACCTGCGCATGGGAGATGCGCATGCGCACCGGTCTTATCGCAGGCAAACTACACCGATCAACCGCCGCCGCCTACCTTTACGCTGGTCCAGAGCATTGGGCCTCAGCCAAAGATCTCGCCGGCAACGATCAGCCACAGCGACGTGGTGACGACCGCCGCCAGCGTGGAAAGCGTCATCTGGTTGGAGGCCAGGCCCTGTCCGGTGCCGAACTGAGTGGCGATGAGGTAGGAATTGACGCCGGCCGGCAGCGACGCCGCCACCACCACGACCTTGGCGGTCAGCGGCGGCAAGCCGAGCCCCCAGGCGAACAGCAGCGCGAAGGCCGGCATCAGCACCAGCTTGACGACGGAAAGCACCATGGCCGGGCGCACATTGCCGGAAATGCCGAAGGCGGCCAGCCCCGCTCCCATGGAAAACAGCGCCACCGGCCCGGCAACATCGGCCAGCGCGTCCACCAGCCTTGCCGCGACGGAGGGCAGTTGCAGGCCGGTGGCACGCCAGACCAGCCCCGCCAGAATGCCGACGATCAGCGGATTGGCGAACAACTTGCCGAGGAAATTGACCAAGATGCGCGCCGGGTGCACCTCGCCGTCGGTGCTGGCGAAGCTCTCGAACAGGATGATCGAGGCCATCATCATGATCGGCAGATGCACCGAGATCAGCAGAGAGAGCACGTCGACGCCCGGCTGGCCGAAAACGCCGAGCAGGAGCGGGATGCCTAGCAGCACCAGGTTCGAGAAGGACGACGACACGCCGCCCACCACGCCGGCACGTGCATCCCGGCCCAGCCAGCGCGTGACCAGCAAATGGCCGGCCACCCAGCTCAGCGCAATGGCGCTGAAATAGGCGGCCCACAGCGACCAGGGCGCGGCCCCGTGAAAGTCGACTTTCGACAGCGTACGGAACAGCAGCACCGGCATGGCCACGCCGACCGCGAACTGGCCGAGCACTTCGCCGGCGCCGGCCTTCAGATAGCCGCTCACCGCGGCGATATAGCCGAGCGCCACGAGGCCGAACACGAAAAGGATGGTTTCGATCAGGGACGACATGGAGTTCCAGGACCAGCGCGTGGCATCATGCAAAAGTGGTCCCTTGCCGCAACCGCAAGGTGCCGGTCAACGAATAGTTGATTCGCCGGCGAAACCGGCCCGCTTGTTTTTCAGAGGGCTTTGGCATCCCTATATGCCTCGAATCGAAATAGGAACGCTCATGCTCCGGTCCTTCGCCGCCTTGCTGCTCCTGCTGCTGGTTCTGCCCGCCCACGCCACGGATGCGGGCTGGGCGGCGCTGCGCGAGGGCGGGCATGTCGTGCTCCTGCGGCACGCCATGATCAGCGGCACTACCGAGCCGGCCACTTTCGACATCGAGAAATGCAACACGCAGCGCAACCTGTCGGATCGCGGTCGGCAGCAGGCGCGCAAGATCGGTGCCCTGTTCGGCGCGCGGGCCGCCCCCGTCGAGCGAATTCAGTCGAGCCGCTATTGCCGCTGCCTGGAAACCGCCCGCCTCGCCTTCGGCAATCAGCCGGACCCGTTTCCCGCCCTCGACCCGCTGAGCGACGATCCTGCCGACCGTGACCGCCAGCGCGGGGAAATCCTCGAGGAAATCCGTACCTATTCCGGCTCGGACCTGCTGGTTCTCGTCACCCATCTGGAAAACATACAGGACCTCACCGGCGTATCGCCCCGCGAGGGCGAGGCGGTGATCGTCGCCCCGCAAGGCGACGGCGTGCGGGTGCTGGGCCGCGTGGTGTTCTGAATTTGGCGGGCTGTCCTCACGCCTCCACGGCGACGAATTTCAACACACCGACGACGCCCGATCCGCTGCGCTTGCCGTCCGAGGGATGGTTGATGCCATCCGTCACCAGGACTTCCTCGAAGTCGAAGGGACTTACGCCTTCGAGGCAAGCGGCGTTGACGCCATATTCATTCGGGTTGGAGCGCCTCTGGTGATGGGTATAGATGCCACAGACCGAGCAGAAATAGTGCTTCGCCGTGCCGGTGTTGAACTGGTAGAGCGTCAGCTTCTCCTGTCCCTCCAGAATTTGCAGGTCGCCGAGTTCGGCGGTCACCGCCACCGCGCCGCGCATGCGGCAATAGGAGCAGGTGCAGCGCCGCGCCGAGCGCAGCCCGTCGCGCAACCGCACATGGAACCGAACCGCCCCGCAATGGCAGACGCCATGGGCTTCGTTCATATCCGGATCGGGCATCGCAATCTCCTTCATTTGAGCTGCTGCGAGGCTACCATGAAATGCGCTGCATATGCGCCGCCGCCCGCGCTTGCGGCACATTCGGCCTTTTCCTGCTGGCAAAAACCGATTAGACAGCGCCCAAACGTCTGAATTCAGCATTCGCCGCAGAATCGAAGGAAAATCCCTTGTCCACCACGTTCGATAAAGTCGCCAAGATCATCGCCGATACCAGCGAGATCGACCTTGCCACGATCACGCCCGACAGCCACACCATCGACGATCTGGGCATCGACAGCCTCGACTTCCTCGACATCGTGTTCGCCATCGACAAGGAATTCGGCATCAAGGTTCCGCTGGAGAAGTGGACGCAGGAAGTCAATGACGGCAAGGCCTCCACCGACGAATATTTCGTCATGAAGAACCTCTGCGCCAAGATCGACGGGCTGATCGCCGCCAAGGGCGCCTGAACCCAGAGAGCGGCCCGAAGGATCGGCAACAGCACATGAGCGCCCGCGACGTCGTCATCACCGGCATCGGTCTCGTCTCCTCGCTGGGAGAGGGCACCGATGCGCACTGGCAGAAATTGTCGACGCCCGGCACCCTGCCGGTGCTCGATGCGGAGCGCTTCGCGCCCTACACCATCCACCCGTTGCCTGAAATCGACTGGAGCCTGCAGATCGCCAAGCGCGGCGACCAGCGCCAGATGGAAACCTGGCAGCGCCTCGGCACCTATGTCGCCGGCCTCGCCCTGGCCGATGCCGGCATCAAGGACAATGAGGAACTGTGCGCCACCATGGACATGGTGGTGGCGGCAGGCGGCGGCGAGCGCGACGTGGCGGTCGATTCCGACATTCTGGCCGCCTCGGCGCAGCGCGACGATTTCGACGTGCTGCTCAACGAGAAGCTGACCACGGAGTTGCGCCCCACCCTGTTCCTGGCCCAGCTTTCCAATCTGCTGGCCGGCAACATCTCCATCGTCCACAAGGTCACCGGTTCCTCGCGCACCTTCATGGGCGAGGAAGGCGCCGGCGTTTCGGCCATCGAGACGGCGGCCGCGCGTATCCGCTCCGGCCAGTCCACGCACATACTGGTCGGCGGCGCCTTCCAGACCGAGCATCCCGACATGCTGCTGGGCTACGAGCTTGCCGGCTACCTGCATCGCGGCGAATGGAAGCCGGTCTGGCAGCGGCAGGGCGCGGAAGGCGGCGGCATCGTCTCCGGTTCCGGCGGCGCGTTCCTCGTCCTGGAAAGCCGCGAACATGCCGAGAAGCGCGGCCAGCGCATTTATGCGACCCTAGGCCCCGTTGCCTCCGGCCGTGCCCGCCGCGGCAGGGACGAACTGGCGGCCGGCATCGATAGGCTGCTCGATACGGTCGACGCCACCGAAACCGGATTGCTTGCCATTTCCGGCGCGTCGGGCGCTCACAAGGCGACCGCGGCCGAAAAGGCCGTACTGGACGCCAGGACCGACATCGCCGCGCGCGCCTTCTCGACGCTGACCGGCCACCTCAAGGAAGCGCAGTTTCCGTTCGCCGTGGCGCTGGCAGCGCTGGCGGTCAGCAACAAGGCCCCCTATCCGCCCTTCGAGGCCGGCGAAAAGGCTTTTGACGGATCGTTGAAATCCGTACTGGCAACCACCATCGGCTATCACCATTTCGAGGGCGCGGCGCTGGTCAGCGCAGCAGATTGAAGCCCGGAGCCCGTGACATGACGAAGTTCAAGGATCATCTCGGCAGGCCCGTCGTAGCCGTCACCGGCATCGGCGTGGTGACCTCGCTCGGCGTCGGCAAGAAGGACAACTGGGAAGCCCTGACCGCCGGCAAGTCCGGCATCCACCCGATCACCCGCTTCCCCGTCGACCAGCTCAACACCCGCATCGCCGGCACCGTGGATTTCCTCGCCTCCAGCTCCAGGGGCGCCAGCGCCCTGACCTATGAGCTGGCCGAGACCGCCGCCGGGGAAGCCGTTGCGGAAGCGGGCCTTGCGATCGACAATTTCGGCGGGCCGCTGTTCCTCGCCTCCCCGCCGGTCGAGCTCGACTGGCACGATCGCCTTGCGCTCTACAAGGGCGGCGAGCGCGAGCCGGCCTCCGACCGCCTGCTGGAGGTCGCGCGAAACCTCAATTCGCTGGAGATGTTCGACTCCTCGCAATTCGCCTCCATCGCCGACCGTCTGGCCGACCGTTTCGGCGCGACCGGCCTGCCGATCACGCTGTCGACCGCCTGTGCCTCCGGCGCCACCGCCATCCAGCTCGGCGTCGAGGCGATCCGGCGCGGCGAAGCGCAGCGCGCGCTGGCCATCGGCGCCGACGGTTCGGCCACCGCCGAAGCGCTGATCCGCTTTTCGCTGCTGTCGGCGCTTTCAACCAGCAACGACGTGCCGGAAAAGGCTTCAAAGCCCTTCTCGAAGGACCGCGACGGCTTCGTGCTGGCGGAAGGGTCGGCTGCGCTCGTGCTGGAATCGCTGGAGTCCGCCACCGCCCGCGGCGCGACGGTGCTCGGCATCATCCGCGGTTGCGGCGAGAAGGCCGATGATTTTCACCGCACCCGCTCCAAGCCGGACGGCTCGCCCGCCATCGCGGCGGTGCGTGCGGCCCTAGCCGACGCCGGCCTCGGCGAGGACGGCATCGACTACATCAACGCCCACGGCACCTCGACGCCGGAAAACGACAAGATGGAACACCTGTCGCTGTCGACCGTGTTCGGCGAGCATATGAGCCGCATCCCGATTTCGTCCAACAAGTCGATGATCGGTCATACGTTGTCCGCCGCCGGCGCCATCGAGGCCGCCTTCTCGCTGATGACCATGCGCGAGGGCGTCATCCCGCCGACCATCAACTACGACAATCCCGATCCGGCGATTGCGCTCGACGTGGTGCCGAACGTGAAACGCGAGGCCAGGGTGGGCACGGTCCTGTCCAATTCCTTCGGCTTCGGCGGCCAGAACACCTGCCTTGTCATGGCAAGGGAACCTGTCTAATCCCCCTGTAGTGAAACTGAATGCACGAATGGGGCGGCGCCGCCGCCCGTTCCGTTGCCTTTGCTGAAATGGAGCGTCGTTCGATGCGCGCACTGCAACTCATCGAAGATCGCCGTCTGGAGACGGTCGACATCGCCCCGCCGCCCGCCCCCGCACAGGGCGAGGTGACGCTGCGCATCAAGGCCGTCGCTCTCAACCATATCGACGTGTGGGGCTGGCGCGGCATGGCCTTCGCCAAGCGCAAGCTGCCGCTCACCGTCGGCGCCGAGGCTTCCGGCGAAGTGGAAGCGGTCGGCCCCGGCGTATCGAACCTGCTTCCGGGTCAGCTCGTCTCCATCTATGGCGCGCGCACCTGCGGCCTGTGCCGCGCCTGCCGCGAAAAGCGTGACAATCTGTGCGAGCACGTCTCGGGCGTGCACGGTTTCCATCTCGACGGCTTCGCGCAGGAAAAGATCAACCTGCCCGCCCGTCTGCTGGTCCCTGCCCCGCCCGGCGTGGATGCCATAGGTGCCGCCGTCGCGCCCGTCACCTTCGGCACGGTCGAGCATATGCTGTTCGACAATGCGAAGCTCGAGCCCGGCGAGACGATCCTCGTCCATGCCGGCGGCTCCGGCATCGGCTCGGCCGCCATCCAGCTTGCCAAGAAGATGGGCTGCACGGTCATCACCACGGTCGGCTCGAACGACAAGATCGAGAAGGCCAAGGCGCTGGGTGCCGATCACGTCATCAACTACCGTGAGGACCGCTTCGAGGGCGTCGTGCGCAAGCTGACGAAGAAGAAGGGCGTCGACGTGGTGTTCGAGCATGTCGGCAAGGACACCTGGGCCGGTTCCATGCTGAGCCTGAAGCGCGGCGGCCGCCTCGTCACCTGCGGGTCGACCTCCGGCGTGTCGACCGAAATGAACCTGATGATGCTGTTCCAGCAGCAGTTGAAGCTGCTCGGCTCCTTCGGCTGCCGCATGGAGAACATGGCCGATGCCATGCAGAAGATGGCGGCGGGGCTGGTCCATCCGGTCATCGACACGGCTGTCGATTTCGACGGCATCGATGCGGCGCTGAAGCGCATGGAAGGCCGCGACGTGTTCGGCAAGATCATCCTCAACGTCGGCTGAGGGATTTTTCGCCTTGGCCTCCGGTTCGACCGGCAACTGGCGGCGTGAGCTGAAGTTCCGCACCGCCCTGCGCTTCCGCAAGATGCGCCATTGGCTGGTGGCGAAGCTCGCCATCGGCGTCATGTCGGTGCTGCGCCTGCTACCGCCGGACAGCGCGCTGAACTTCGCCGACCGTGTCGCCCGCCGTGTCGGTTCGCTGACCGGTCGCCATCGGCTAACGCTGGACAATCTGCGCCAAGCCTATCCCGAAAAGAGCGAAGCCGAGATCGAGACCATCGCCCTCGACATGTGGGGCAACATGGCGCGGCTCGGCGCCGAATACATCTTTCTCGACAAACTGTTCGACCTCGACCCCTGGTCGGACACACCCGGCCGCATCGAGGTGTCGCGGGAAAGCATCGCGCTATTCGAGCGCATCGCCGCCGATGATCGTCCGCACATCATCTTCACCGGCCATCTCGGCAATTTCGAGTTGCTGCCGGTCGCGGCGGCGACCTTCGGCATGAAGGTGACGGCGCTGTTTCGCCCGCCCAACAACCCCTACATCGCCGAATATATCCAGTCGATGCGCTCATCGAACATGGGCGGGCTGCTGCCGTCGCTCAGCGGCGCCTCCTTTGCGCTGGCCTCCATTCTCGACCAGGGCGGCAATGTCGGCGTGCTGGTCGACCAGAAATTCATCAGCGGGCTGGAGACGACCTTCTTCGGCCGCACCTGCCAGACCAACCCGCTGCTCGGCATGCTCGCCCGCCACTATGACTGCGACGTCTACCCCGCGCGCTGCGTGCGCCTCCCGGGCAACCGTTTCCGTCTGGAAATCGAGGAAAAGCTCGACCTGCCGCGCGGGCCGCGCGGCAATGTGGACGTCAAGGCGACCACGCAGCTCGTGACCGATGTCATCGAGCGCTGGGTGCGCGAGGACCCGGGCCAGTGGATGTGGTTCCACAAGCGTTGGCAGCTCAGCGGTCGCCGCCGCACCATTCGCGGCCGCAACTGACCTGACCGTGACATTCCGTCACGTCACTTCACCTTCTTCGGCGATGTGTTACACTGCGTGTACGATGCTTGTGAGGGAGGCTTGAATGAGAACGGTTACCGACAAGAACCGCCCCCCGATGCTGTGGACGCCGTGGGGCGAGCAGAAGATCACCCAGCCTGGCGAGAAATTCGCCGCGCTGCGCCGGCTGGCGCTCAGGATACGCAAGGCACACCAGCCCAAGCCCGTGCGCGAAAAACAACCGGCGACCTGAAGTCCGGATACGGCCTGCCGACGATGTATCGGCAGGCAAGGCCGACACAGGCACGATCCGGCCTTTGATCGCCTCTATTCGCCACCGTAGTAGTTCATCACCGCGTGGCGGGCTTCCGCGAAGAACAGCCAGCGCTCCGTCAACACTCCCGCCACGAAGGCCAGAAGCGCGCCGGCCGCCACAGCGACATCACCGGCGCCGCCCGGCCCCATTGCCGACAAGAGCAGCATCAGCACCGCCGGCACGACCGCCCCTGCGGCCAGCGCGATCTTCCACAGCTTGGCCGCATGTTTGCGGCCGACCCGAAAACCCATCTCGCGGGTGAGATAGTTTTCGGTCATGTGCGGCTTCTCGAACAGCCGGACGCGACCGAGATAACCAAGGCCGGTTGCGCTTTCCGGTGTCGAGAGGGGCGAAAGTTCCCGCGTGCGTGCGCGCCATTGCGCCTTGACCCACCATGCCACGGCCAGCACGACCAAGGCCGCAAGCGGCAACAGTGGCGAAAGCGCAGCCGAACAGGCGGCGAAGAACGCGCTCGCCACCAGACCGCCGGCGGCCGCGAACAGCACATAGCAGGCCGGCGTCAGGCGCGTGTGCCACGCCTGCACCGATTTGAGCGAAGCATAGATCATCGCCGTGCAGAATACGGTCACGAAGCTCATCGCCGTGCCGAGCAGCCCCGGCAGCCAGTAATAGCGGCCTTCGATCACGGCGAGCCAGGCCGACCATGTGAGCGGCACGAACGTGGCGAGCGCCATCACGCCCTCGCGCGACAACCAACTCGTTCGCCATTGGCTGAGTGCCCGCCAGGCACGCTGCGGATTGCCGAGATGCGCGGTGGACGACAGCAAACCGGCCGAAATGAGCGCCAGCGCAAGCACATGGGCGAGCTTCGTCGCGATGTTGGCCGGATCAAGCAGGCCGAGGCCGAGCATCGCCGCCAGCCCGTAGCCAAGGCCCGACAAGGTGGTGAACAGGATGATCGACGGCGCCGGATGCAAATTTCAGATCCTGTCCAGCATCTTGTCCAGCCATCCGAAGAAGCCGGTGGCGTCGCTTGTGTCTTCTTCCAGCATGCCCGCGCTCGCCGAAAGCGGCGTGCGCCGGCGCGGCGGCAGGTACTTGTTGACCGGTCGCGTGCCCTGTTCCGGCATCAGGTCGATGCCGCCGCGTGCCGCCACCAGCTTCGAGACCTCCGAATGCGGATCGCCGAGATCGCCGAAATGGCGGGCATTGGCCGGGCAGGTGCGCACGCAGGCCGGGGTGCGGTCCCGCTCCTCCAGCGTCTCGTTGTAGATGCGGTCGATGCACAGCGTGCATTTCTTCATCACGCCGGCGGCAAGGTCCATTTCGCGCGCGCCATAGGGACAGGCCCAGGCGCACAGGCCGCAACCGATGCACATGTCCTCGTCCACCAGGACGATGCCGTCATCGGCGCGCTTGTAGGAGGCGCCGGTGGGGCACACGGTCACGCAGGGCGCATTCTCGCAATGCAGGCAGGATTTGGGAAAATGCACGATGCGCGCGTCGCCCGCCTCGGCCACCACGTCGCCTTCCTGCGGAACCACCTCGAACGAATGGACGCGGTTGAGCCAGGCTCCCGAAACGTCGGCTCCATAAGGGTCCTGGTCGGAAAGCGCGGCACCATAGCCGCCGGTGTTCCACTCCTTGCAGTTGACCACGCAGGCATGGCAGCCGACGCAGGTGTCGAGATCGATGACGAGGCCGAGCTTTTTCGGGGTGGGGAGAGAGGGCAGGCTGGTCATTTCGATTGCCCCCGCAATCTACCCCTCTCTGGCCTGCCGGCCATCTCCCCTACAAGGGGGGAGAGCAGCCTTCGCGCCGGCTTTCGCCAATCGTCAGCGTCGCAGGAATAACGGAGAGATTGAAGCTGCCGGTCTCCCCCCTTGTAGGGGAGATGGCCGGCAGGCCAGAGAGGGGTAGGACCACATGTCATCCGGCAAGTAAGTGAATTCATTGCGCCCACTCCTGCCCGTAGCGCAGTTCCGTCGGATGCGGTTCCGGCTCGGGTTGCGCGACCGGCGGCAGGTGCGGCTCGCTGACCGGCCCGACCTCCGCCTTCTCGATGTGCACCCGAAGGTCGTACCACGCCGCCTGCCCGGTAACGGGATCGGAATTGGAAAGCCGCAATCCGTCCTCGCGCGGCGGCAGAAGTTCATGGATCAAGTGATTCAACAGGAAGCCTTTTCTGGCTTCCGGCACATTCCGGTCCAGCGCCCATGTCCCTGCCCGCTTGCCGATGGCGTTCCACGTCCACAGGGTGGACGCGTTCACCGCCTCCATGCGCGCCACCTCGACCTTGATGCGGCCGTGATGCGAACTCACCCACGCCCAGTCGCCATCCTTCAGACCAAGCTCGTCGCAGATCGGACCCGGCACATAGAGCGGATTGCGCGTATGGATCTGCCGCAGCCATGCATTCATCGAGCCCCATGAATGATACATGGCCGCCGGCCGCTGGGTGACGGCGTGATAGGGATATGCGGAGCGGTCGACCATCGCCTCGCCGAGCGGCCGATACCACACCGGCAGCGGATCGAAGGCCTGCATGATCCGCTCGCGGTGCGTCTCGGGCGCGACCGGCTCGCGCAGCCCTTCGGCCGACAGGCGGAACTTCTGCAAGGCTTCCTGATAGAGCTGGAAAGTCACCGGCTGCGGCGTATCGAAGAAGCCCATGCGCACGGCAAAATCCTGATAGGCTTGGTTCGCGTGCTTGAAGAACTGCGCTTCCATGGGGATATGCGCTGAAAAGAACGAGCCATTCTCGATATAGCGCTCCATTTGCCGGCGGTTCGCCGCGCCCCTGCCCGCTCTTTCGCCGTTGAGGCCCCTGAATCCGGCGAGCGGACCGATGCCCGGCCGCCGCTCATGGCGCACGATATAGTCCGCATAGTCCTTGTAGAGCGCCCTGCCGTGACCATCGGAAAAGCCCGGCAGATTGAGCCGCGCGCCGAGATCGAGCAGCACGGTCTGGAACGCCCGCACGTCGCGGTCCGGTTCCAGAACCGGCCAGCGGATGGCGTCCTGCACCGCATCCGGCTCGGAAATCGGCCGGTCGAGCAGCGAAATGCAGTCGTAGCGTTCCAGATAGGTGGTATCGGGCAGCACGAGGTCGGCATAGGCGACCATCTCCGAGGCATAGGCATCGGCATAGATGATCTTCGGAATGCGGTATTCGCCGGTGGCCTCGTCCTTTTCCTCCAGCATTTTGATGGTGCCGGCCGTGTTCATGGACGAGTTCCACGCCATGTTGGCCATGTACATGAACAGCACATCCACCGGATACGGATCGCCGGCATGGGCATTGGCGATCACCATATGCATCATGCCGTGCGCGGCGATCGGCGCATCCCAGGAGAAAGCCTTGTCTATGCGGGTCGGCCTGCCCTGGGAATCGACCAGCAGATCCTCCGGACCGCGTGGAAAGCCGAGATGCGGGCCGGAAAGCGGCGTGTTGGAGCCGAAATGCTCGGCCTTGCCGTGCGGCGTCGGGTGCGCCGACAAGGGCTTCGGGTAAGGCGGCTCGAAACGGAAGCCGCCGGGGCAATCGATGGCGCCGATCAGCACCTGAAGCATGTGCAGGGCGCGCGTCGTCTGGAAGCCGTTGGAATGGGCCGAAAGGCCGCGCATGGCGTGGAAGGAAACCGGCCGCCCCACATAACCCTGATGGCGCTGGCCGTTCATGTCGGTCCACGGCTGCTCGACAAAGATTTCCTCTTCGAACGCCACGCGGGCGATTTCGGCCGCCAGTCCGCGGATGGTCTCCGCCTTTACGCCCGTTTCGGCCGCCACCGCCTCCGGCGCATATTTTTCGTCCAGGTATTTTTCGGCCAGAAGCTGGAACGACGGCACGGCGAAGCGCCCGTCGTCGAGCTGCACACGGCCCGACAGCGCCGCCCGCGCGCCCTTGGTGCCGAGCGGCACGATCTGTTCCGTCACCGTCTCATGCACCAGCGGCTTGCCTTCGCCGTCCCGCGCGAACAGGCCGTGCTCGGCCGTTCCGGGCGCATCGATCACCAGCCAGGTGGCGTTGGTGTAGCGCACCAGATAGTCGACATCGATCCTGCGCGCCTTCAGCAGCTCATGCACGACCGACAGGATCAGCAGCCCGTCCGTACCCGGCCGGATGCCGATCCAGTTGTCGGCCACCGCCGAATAGCCGGTACGGATCGGATTGACCGAGACGAAGCGCGCGCCCCGCTTCTTCAGCTTGGCGATGCCCATCTTGATCGGGTTGGAATCATGGTCCTCGGCCACGCCGAACATGACGAACAGCTTGGTACGCTCCCAGTCCGGAGCACCGAACTCCCAGAACGCCCCGCCGATGGTCATGATGCCGGCCGCCGCCATGTTGACCGAGCAGAAGCCGCCATGGGCGGCATAGTTGGGCGTGCCGAACTGCTGCGCCCAGAAACCGGTCAGCGACTGAGACTGGTCGCGCCCGGTGAAGAAGGCGAGCTTCTTAGGGTCATCCGCGCGCACCGTTCCCAGCCACTCGACCGCAAGCGACAGCGCCTCCTCCCACGAAATCTCCTGGAACTGGCCGGACCCGCGCGGCCCTACCCGCTTCAGCGGCGCCCGCAGCCTTGCCGGCGCATAATGCTGCATGATGCCGGCCGAGCCCTTGGCGCACAGCACGCCCTTGTTCACCGGATGATCGCGATTGCCCTCGATGTAGCGGATCTTGCCGTCCTTGATGTGGACATTGATGCCGCAGCGGCACGCGCACATGTAGCAGGTGGTCTTGCGCACCTCGTCTGCGACCGGCCTTGAAAGCGCGACACGCTCTCTGGGTTTCATCGGCAATGCTCCTCGCCACCAGTGGTAGCCGGGCGCGGCCGGAAAGGGAATGCCGGCCGGCGTTCATCAAAAGCAAAATGAAGCGAAGGCGGTTCGGGTTGCACGATCTCAATTGGTGACGACGATGCGGGTGTTGCCCATGCCGACCTCGCGCACCAGCGCATAGAAGGCCGCCGCATTGGCCGTTTGCAGCCGCACGCAGCCATGCGAGGCCGGGCGACCGAGCTGCTTCACCGCCCCGGTGCCGTGGATGGCATAGCCGCCGTGGTAGAAAACCGAATAGGGCATGGGCGACATGTCGTATTTGCGCGAATACCACATCCTGTGCATACGCTTGGGCCGCCATGAGCCGCGCGGCGTGACATAGCCCTTGCGCGCGGTCGAAACCTTCCAGCGATAGAGCACGCGCCCATGCTTCCTGACCGTCATGGTCTGGGTGGAGAGGCTCACCCGCGCCTCAAGCACATTGGCAAAACTCTGGACCGGCGAACCCAGTATCATCGCCGCCAGCGCAGCCGTCATGAGCATGGTCTTCTTCATCGATCCAAACCCCTTTGCAGCCCTATGCCAATGCAATCTCCGGATTTTCTTGGCTTGCCAAAGCAGATCATGAATGATCCACGCTATTGATTGACATTTTACTGACGAGAGACGCGGCATTAATGCTTTCTGCCTGGCACGACATACATCTTGCCAAGCAGGCCCGAAGCTTGCTCAACTGGCGCCATGGACAATCGACTCCCCCTGAACGACCGCCTGCTGGAGGCCGTGGAGGCCCGGCGCGAGGAAGTGATCGCGCTGACGGCGGAGCTGATCCGCTTTCCCACCGTCAACCCGCCCGGTGAGGCCTACACGCCGTGCGCCGAATTCGTCGGCGATTACCTGAAGCGGCACGGCTTCGAGGTCGAATATATCCGGGGCGAAGGCGCGCCCGGC
The DNA here is from genome assembly GCF_040545735.1 of Aquamicrobium terrae. GTDB lineage: Bacteria > Pseudomonadota > Alphaproteobacteria > Rhizobiales > Rhizobiaceae > Mesorhizobium > Mesorhizobium terrae_A. Next base: position 306,503 of record NZ_JBEPML010000001.1, on the reverse strand, counting down.
GACACCGACCGCTACCCCCGTACCAATGTGGTGGCGCGCTTCGACGGGCGCGTGGCCGGCCCCACCGTGCATTTCAACTCGCATATCGACGTGGTCGAGGCTGGCGACGGCTGGACGCTCGATCCCTTCGCCGGTGTCGTGAAGGATGGCCGCGTCTACGGACGCGGCGCCTGCGACATGAAGGGCGGCCTCGCCTCCTCCATCATCGCCGCGCTCGCCTTCATGCAGGTCTATCCGGATTTTCCCGGCGCCATCGAGATTTCGGGCACGGTGGACGAGGAATCCGGCGGCTTCGGCGGCGTCGCCCATCTGGCGAGGCTCGGCTATTTCTCTAAGCCGAAGGTCGATCACGTCATCATCCCCGAGCCGCTCAACAAGGAGCGCATCTGCCTCGGCCATCGCGGCGTGTGGTGGGCCGAGATCGAGACGAAGGGCGAGATCGCGCACGGCTCCATGCCTTTCCTCGGTGACTGCGCCGTGCGCCACATGGGCGCGGTGCTGCAGGCCTTCGAGGACGAGCTTTTCCCGGCGCTGGACGCCAAGCGCACGGCAATGCCGGTGGTGCCGGAGGGCGCACGGCGCTCGACCATGAACATCAACTCCATCCATGGCGGCCAGACCGATGACTTCCGCCCCGGCCTGCCCTCGCCCAACGTGCCGGACCGCTGCCGGCTGACCATCGACCGCCGCTTCCTGCTCGAGGAGAAGATTGACGAGGTCAAGGGCGAGGTCGTGTCGATCCTCGACCGGCTGAAACGCGACCGCAGGAAATTCGACTACGAGATCCGCGACCTGATGGAGGTGCAGCCGACCATGACCGAGCGCGACGCGCCGGTGGTGAAGGCCGTCGCCAAAGGCATCATGGAGATCTTCGACCACGAGCCGGACTACGTGATCTCACCCGGCACCTACGACCAGAAACATGTCGCCCGCCTCGGCCATCTCTACGATTGCATCGCCTATGGCCCCGGCATCCTCGACCTCGCCCACCGCCCGGACGAATGGGTCGGCATCGACGACATGGTGGACGCGGCCAAGGTGATGGCCATCGGCCTCAACGTGCTGCTGCGCGGCGGGGCGCGGTGACCGCCCCCTCCCGCAATGCACAAGAAGCACGACAAAGGCGATTTACTCTTTAGGCATTCCGCGCTTTGATCCGCCTCGATCGGGAGACAGGGAGCAGGCCGATGAAATCCTGGATATCTTTCCTTGTGGCGGCAGCGATGGCCACGGCGATCAGCCTGCCGGCCCTGGCGGCGCGTACCGATCTCGTCATCGGCATTCCGCTGGAGCCGCCGCATCTCGACCCGACGGCGGGCGCTGCCGCGGCCATCGACGAAGTGCTCTACGCCAATGTGTTCGAAGGCCTCACCCGCATCGGCCCCTCCGGAGAGGTGCTGCCGGCGCTTGCCGAAAGCTGGGAAATTTCCGAGGACGGCAAGGTCTACACCTTCAAGCTGCGCAGCGGCGTGAAATTCCATGACGGCAGCGATTTCGAGGCCGGGGACGTGAAGTTCTCGCTCGACCGCGCCCGTGCCGACGATTCGGTCAACGCCCAGAAGATCCTGTTCGAGGCCATCGACAACGTCGAAGCCGTCGATCCGGCCACGGTGAAGATCACGCTCAAGCATCCGCAGGGCGCGTTCCTCTACAATATGGGCTGGGGCGACGCGGTGATCGTGGCCCCGGAATCGGCCGGCACCAACAAGGAAAAGCCAATCGGCACCGGCCCCTTCCGCTTCGAGAACTGGGCCAAGGGCGCTTCCATCCGGCTCGCCAGGGCCGACGGCTACTGGGGCGAACCGGCCTATCTCGACAAGGTCGAGTTCCGTATCGTGCCCGATGCCGCCGCCGCCGTGCCGGCATTGCTCTCGGGCGACGTGCAGGCCTTCCCCTTCTTCCAGCCGGATGGCGTTTCGCAGATCGAGGGCGATCCGCGCTTCAAGATCGAGGTAGGCGCCACCGAAGGCGAGACGCTGCTGTCGATGAACAACAAGAAGGAGCCTTTCGACAAGCTGCAGGTGCGGCAGGCCATCTCCTATGCGCTCGACCGGCAGGCGATCATCGACGGCGCTTCGGCCGGGCTCGGAACGCCCATCGGCTCGCACCAGTCGCCGGCCTCCAAGGCCTATGTCGACCTCACCGGCACCTACTCGCATGACATCGCCAAGGCCAAGGAGCTGCTGAAGGAGGCAGGCCTCGAAAACGGCTTCAAGACCACGCTGAAACTGCCGCCGCCCTCCTATGCGCGTCTTGGCGGCGAGATCATCGCCTCGCAGCTGCGCGAGATCGGCATCGAGGCCGAGATCATTCCGGTGGAATGGGCGCAATGGCTCGATCAGGTCTTCACCCGCAAGGATTTCGACCTCACCATCGTCTCGCACACCGAGCCGAACGACATCGATATCTATGCGCGCAAGGATTATTACTTCAACTACGACAATCCGGCCTTCGACAAGGTGATCGAGGAACTGAACCTCACCTCCGACGAGGCCAAGCGCAACGAGCTGCTCGGGCAGGCGCAGAAGATCCTCGCCGACGACGCCGTGGTCGGCTTCCTCTACGAACTGCCGAAGGTGGGCGTATGGGACGCGAAACTCGAAGGCTTCTGGAAGGACGCTCCCATTCAGGCCAACGACGTGACCAGGGTGCGGTGGACGGAGTAGCGGGAATGCTTCGCCCGTAATCCGGCAGCAGGCCAATGGATATGATGACTCGCTCGGGCCTGCTCCCCATCGTCTTTGGTGGGACATCCAAGAGCGCTGCTATCGAATCATTTCGGATTCCGGCTGAAACGGCCCCTCACCCTTACCCTCTCCCCGCCCGCGGGGAGAGGGAGACGTCAGCGTTGAGGACAGCATCCTTCTTGCCGTTTACGGGAAGCCGGTCGCATCTGGCATTGCCGCCACCCCTGCCCCCTCCCCACAAGGGGGAGGAGAATTTTGCAACGCCAGCATCCCCCATCCAATGTCAAAGATTTTGGCAACGACAACGGCGAAATCATCCACCTCCCCCTTGTTGGGAGGGGTCAGGGGTGGGGGTATTGCCCCGCCGGAACGAAAGCGCCGCCGCATGACGGCCTATCTCGCGAAGCGCCTCGCCATCGCCGCCATCACGCTGGCGCTGGCGTCCGTGGTGGTGTTTTCGGTGCTGGAGATCGTGCCGGGCGATCCGGCGCGCGTCATGCTCGGCATGAACGCCAGCGAGGCGCAGGTCGAGCAGTTGCGCCAGCAGATGGGCCTCGATGGCTCGCCGGTGCAGCGCTACCTGCACTGGGCGGGCAACCTTCTGTCGCTCGATTTCGGCCGCTCCTACACCTATTCGGTGCCCGTCATCGACCTGATCGCGGAGCGGCTTGCCGTCTCGCTGCCGCTGGCGCTGATCGCGCTGGCGCTCTCCACCGCCATCGCCATTCCGGTCGGGCTCTACGCCGCCTCGCGGCGCGGCAAGGCCGGCGATGCGATCTCGATGGGCGCGGCGCAGCTTGGCGTGGCGGTGCCCAATTTCTGGTTCGCGCTGCTGCTGGTCTATCTGTTCGCGGTGTGGCTGCGCTGGCTCCCCGCCGGCGGTTTTCCGGGCTGGAGCGCCGGCGTCTGGCCGGCCCTCAAGGCGCTGATGCTGCCGGCGCTGGCGCTCGCCCTGCCGCAGGCGGCGATCCTCGCCCGCGTCACCCGCTCGGCGCTGGTCGATGTGCTGTCGGAAGACTACATCCGCACCGCCCGCGCCAAAGGCATGCCGTGGCGCAAGGTGCTGTGGGGGCATGCGCTGCGCAATGCGCTGATCCCGGTCGTCACCATCATGGGCCTGCAATTCGCCTTCCTGCTGGCCGGCACCATCATCATCGAGAACGTGTTCTACCTGCCGGGCCTCGGACGCCTCATCTTCCAGGCGATCACCCAGCGTGACCTGATCGTGGTCGAAAGCGTGGTCATGCTGCTGGTCGCCACCGTCATCGCCGTCAACCTGATCGTCGACCTGTCCTACGCGCTGGTCGATCCGCGGCTCAGGAGCCGGGCATGAGGGCGCTCGCCAACCGGCCGCTGGTTGCAGGTTGCCTGATCACCGGGCTCGTCGCCCTGATGGCGCTCGCCTCCTTCCTGTGGACGCCCTATGACGTGACGAAGCTCGTCGTGGCGGACAGGACGCAGGCCCCTTCCTTTACCCACTGGTTCGGCACCGATCATTTCGGCCGTGACATCGCCTCGATGATCATGGTGGGCGCGCGCAATTCCATCGCGGTGGCGCTGGTGGCGGTCGGCATCGGCATGGGGATCGGCGTGCCGCTCGGCCTGTTCGCGGCGGCGCGCGGCGGCCTGCTGGATGAGGCGCTGATGCGGTTGAACGACCTCGTCTTCGCCTTTCCGGCGCTGCTGTCGGCGATCATGATTACCGCCATTTTCGGTCCCGGCGCCATCAACGCCATCATCGCCATCGGCATCTTCAACGTGCCGGTGTTCGCCCGCGTGGCGCGTGCCGGCGCGCTGTCGGTGTGGCCGCGCGAATTCATTCTGGCCGCCCGCGCCGCCGGCAAGGGCCAGACGCTGATCACCGTCGAGCACATATTGCCGAACATCGCCAATCAGTTGCTGGTGCAGGGCACCATCCAGTTCGCGCTCGGCATATTGGCGGAAGCCGGCCTTTCCTATCTCGGGCTCGGCGCGCAGCCGCCCATGCCGAGCTGGGGGCGCATGCTGTTCGACGCCCAGACGCGCATGACGATCGCCCCCTGGATGGCGCTGTTTCCCGGCATGGCCATCGTCATCACCGTGCTGGGGCTGAACCTTCTGGGCGACGGCATCGCCGACCTGCTCGATCCGAAATCGAGGCGGCGCCGATGAGCCTGCTCGAGATCGAAAACCTGTCGCTCTCCATCGGCACGGTCCCGGTTTTGAACGGCATCGACCTGTCGGTGCGTCAGGGCGAGATCATGGCGCTGGTCGGCGAATCCGGCTCCGGCAAGTCGATGACGGCGCTGACCGTCATGCAGCTTCTGCCCCATGCCGCCCGCACGTCCGGCCGCGTGCTGTTCGACGGCAACGATCTCGCCACCGCCAGCGAGGAGCATATGTGCACGCTGCGCGGCGACGACATCGGCATGGTGTTCCAGGAGCCGATGACCGCGCTCAACCCGCTCAAGACCATCGGCGAGCAGGTCGCCGAAGGCATACGCTGGCACACCCGCTCCAGCCGGGCCGAAGCGGAGGACCGCACCCGCCGGATACTCGACCGCGTCGGCCTGCCCGAGGCGAAATTCCCGCTGTCGCGCTATCCGCACGAACTCTCCGGCGGCCAGCGCCAGCGCGTCGTCATCGCCATCGCCTGCGCGCTGAAACCCCGACTGCTGATCGCCGACGAACCGACCACGGCGCTCGATGTGGTGTTGCAGGCACAGGTACTCGATCTGCTGCGCGATCTGGTGGCGGAAAACCGCATGGGCCTGCTTCTGATCTCGCACGACCTCGCCGTCGTGGCCGACATGGCCGACCGCATCACCATCCTGCGCAATGGCAGGGTGATGGAGGACGGCGAGACGGCGCAGGTGCTTTCGGCGCAAACGCATCCCTACACGCGGCAACTGGCGCAAGCCTCCGCCCATGTGCCGGAAATCCGCGCCGCCGCGGCTGCACGCAACACGCGGAAGCCCGAGGACCCCGACAGCCCCCTCCTTTCCGTCCGGAACCTCACCCGCGACTATCCCGGCCGCCGCCTGTCGCTGTTTCGGCGCGGCACGCCGACCCGCGCGGTGGACGATGTGTCGTTTTCCATCGCGCCCGGCCGCTCGGTGGCGCTGGTCGGCCGCTCCGGATGCGGCAAGTCCACGCTGGCGCGCATGGTGCTGGCGCTGGACCGGCCGACCGCCGGCGAAATCCGCTTCCGGGGCGAAACCCTCACCGGCAGGCGCGAGGCCGAGCTGAAGCCGGCAAGGCGCGACATGCAGGTGGTGTTCCAGGACCCCTACGGTTCCTTCAATCCCCGCCAGAAAGTCGGAAAGCTGGTGACGGAACCGCTCCACCTGCTGGAAAAGGCCCCGACACGGGCCGAACGCCGCGAGATGGCGGCTGCCGCGCTGGCCGAAGTCGGGCTGGGGCCGGATGCACTCGACAAATATCCGCACGAGTTCTCCGGCGGCCAGCGTCAGCGCCTGTCCATCGCGCGCGCCATCATCACGAGGCCGCAACTGGTGGTGGCGGATGAGCCGGTGTCGGCGCTCGATGTCTCGATCCGCGCCCAGATCCTCGATCTGTTCGCCGAACTGAACGCCAGGCTCGGCATCGCCTACCTGTTCATCACCCACGACCTGACGGTGGCACGGGCCATCACCGACGAGGTGATGGTGATGAAGGAGGGACGGATCGTCGAGCGCGGCCGCACGCACGAAGTGCTGGACAACCCGCAGTCGGATGCCGCGCAGGAACTGGTCTCGGCCGCGCCCGACCTCAAGCGGGCGCTGGCCGGCAGGCTGCGGGAACAGGGATAGTTCTATCCCCTGCCCCTCACCACATCGGCCGGGTCGATATCGAGCACTTCCAGCGTGCGCTTGAGCAGCCTGATCTCGTTCTCTGCCAGGCTGGCATCCGCCTTGGCGATCTCGGCCATGTGCCCGGCAAGGGTGCGCCTGCGCTCCAGCGGCAGGTCACGGAACAGCGCCACCGCCTGCGCGCCCGTGGTCTCGTAGCCGGCCTCGTTGAGATATTCGACCACCCCGTCGATGCTGGCCTCCGGAATGCCGAACGCGTCGCGGCAGATGCGGCGGAAAGTTTCCATCTCGCTGTCGCTGACCGAACCATCGGCCAGGATCATGCGAAACAGCATCAAGAGTTCCGCCGAAAGCACCGGATCGTCGGCGACCTTGCGCACGCCGGGGTCGCCCTCGAACAGGTTTCGTATGTGGTCCAGAAACGCGAACGCCATGAAATTCCCCTCATGCGCCAATCCGGCCATAGTTAGAGCATCGCAAGGAAAAGGGGAATCCGGCTTTCGTCGTCTTGCATCGAAGCAAGGCGAAGTGTGGCCATTGCGCAATGGCGCTGCATGTGGTGGAAGCTGCCTCGAAACTTTTCCTCCCGCCGGTTCAGCCTCATGATCGAATTTACCGCCGATACCGTCGCCATGCTGGCGCTGGCCGCCTTTCTCGCCGGCATCATCGATTCCATCGCCGGCGGTGGCGGGCTCGTCACCATTCCCGCCTTGCTGCTGGCCGGCATGCCGCCGGTGGAAACGCTGGGCACCAACAAGCTGCAAGGCCTGTTCGGCTCCGGTTCCGCCACGCTCGCCTATGCCAGCAAGGGCCATGTCGATGTGCGCAAGCAATTGCCGGCGGCCGGCTTCGCCTTCCTCGGCAGCGCCCTCGGCGCGCTGGCGGCAACGGTCGTTCCGGCCGAAATCATGCAGGCGGCGCTGCCGGTCCTGCTGGTGGCGATCGCGCTCTATTTTGCCCTCAAGCCCAATATGGGCGACGTGGACCGCGCCGAGCGCCTGTCACCCTTCCTGTTCGGCCTCACCATCGTCCCGATGATCGGCTTCTATGACGGCTTGTTCGGTCCGGGCACCGGCTCGTTCTACATGCTGGCCTTCGTCACCCTGGCAGGCTACGGCGTGCTGAAGGCCACGGCCCACACCAAAATGCTGAACTTCGCCACCAATATCGGCGCCTTCGCCGTTTTCGCCATGGCCGGCGTGATCCACTGGAAGATCGGCCTGATGATGGGCGTCGCCCAGTTTCTCGGCGCGCGCCTCGGCGCCACGCTGGCCATGCGCATCGGCGCCGGCCTCATCAAGCCGCTTCTGGTGGTGGTATGCCTGGCGCTGGCGGTGAAGCTGCTGGCCGACCCGGCCAACCCGCTGCGCCTGGTCCTTGGGGTTTAGATTCTACCGAGCCAGCGCGAAAATGGCGTCGCAGTCGAGGCATGTTTCCAGCTCAGCCGCAATGTCGTCCAGCGCCCGCTCCACCTGCGCCCTGTAGTCGAGCCCGCCTCCCTTCACCCCAAGGCTTTCAAGCAGCCGCGCCCGGAACGCGTCGGCTTCGAACAGCCCGTGCAGATAGGTGCCGAACACCTTGCCGTCCGCTGAGGTCGCGCCATCCTCGACACCGTCGATCATGGCGACCGGACGGCCGCAATCGGGACCGGACGTGCGTCCGAGATGGATTTCGTAGCCCGACAGCGGCAGGTCGAAGGCAACCGAGCGGGCGCCGACATTGCGCACGGTCTTTTCAGGCTCCATCACCGTCTCGACATCGAGCAGGCCGAGCCCGTCCGCTTCCCTCACCCCGCCCTCGATACCGTCTGGGTCACGCACCTTGCGCCCAAGCATCTGGTAGCCGCCGCAGATGCCGATGACATGGCCCCCGCGCCTCCGGTGCGCCTCCAGATCGCGGTCCCAGCCGTTCCCGCGAAACTGCAACAGGTCGCCGATGGTCGACTTGGAGCCGGGGATGACCACCAGGCCGGCATCCTGCGGGAGGTGCTGGCCGGGCGGCACGAACACCACCTCGACCTGCGGCTCGGCGCGCAACGGGTCGAGATCGTCGAAATTGGCGATGCGCGACAGCATCGGCACCGCCACCTTGAGCGCCCGCCTCTCGCCGGCGGCGAGCCGTTCCAGCACCACCGAATCCTCCGATGGGAGCCTTGCGGCAGCCTTCAGCCACGGCACCACCCCGAAGCACCGCCAGCCGGTGAATTGTCCAATCGCTTCAATGCCATCGTTGAAAAGGCTGACATCGCCCCGGAACTTGTTGATGAGGTAGCCGGCCACCATTCGCCGATCTTCCTCCGGCAGGATCAGATGGGTGCCGGCCAGCGAGGCGATGACGCCGCCGCGGTCGATGTCGCCCACCATCACCACCGGCACGCCGGCCCCGGTGGCGAAGCCCATATTGGCGATGTCGCGGGCGCGCAGGTTGATCTCGGCCGGCGATCCGGCCCCTTCCACGATGACGAGATCGGCGCCCTCGCCCACCTTCGCCCAGGAATCCATGACGGCGTCCATCAACTGCCCCTTGAGCACCTGATAGTCGCGGGCCCGGGCTTCGCCCAGAACCTTGCCCTGCACCACGACCTGCGAGCCGATATCGGTCTGCGGCTTGAGCAGAACCGGGTTCATGTGCACGCTGGGCGGCGCGCCGCAGGCCAGCGCCTGCAGCCATTGTCCGCGTCCGATCTCGCCGCCGGCCGCCTCGCCCGGAATATCGGCCACGGCCGCGTTGTTCGACATGTTCTGCGGCTTGAACGGCCGCACCTTCAGCCCGCGCCGGTGCGCAGCGCGGCACAGCCCGGCCACCAGCACGGTCTTGCCGACGTCCGAGCCGGTGCCCTGCAACATAACCGCCCGCGCCATCAGCAACATCCTCCGCCGCAAGCCCGGTCATGTATTTGTGCTGACATGCGCTATCTCGATCTTCAAATTTTGCACAGCCGCTCCGCTTATGGTCGGGTTGCGCGGCCTTATCATTGGTCTAGAGTGTCCGCCATCCATAGCCAAGCATTGCCGGCGAGCAAAATGACGGCCCGCCGAGCGGACGGGAGGACGCGATGGACGGTGCTGTTTCAACGCATGGCAACCAGTTCGAACTCACCGAAGACCAGCGTGCGATCCAGGACATGGGGCGCGCTTTCGCGGAAGACCGCGTCGCGCCGAACGCACTGGAATGGGACAGGGAAAAGCGTTTCCCCGCCGATGTGATCCGCGAGACAGGCCCGCTCGGCCTCGGCGGCATCTATGTGCGCGACGATGTCGGCGGTTCGGACCTTTCGCGCCTGGACGCGGTTCTGGTGTTCGAGGCGCTGTCCCACGCCTGCCCGGCCTTCTCGTCCTTCATCTCGATCCACAACATGGCCGCCTCGATGATCGACCGCTACGGCGACGAGGAGCAGCGCCAGCGCTTCCTGCCGAAGCTCACCACCATGGAATGGCTGGCAAGCTATTGCCTGACCGAGCCCGGTTCCGGCTCCGACGCAGCCGCCTTGCGCACCCGGGCCGTGCGCGACGGCGACGACTATGTGCTGAACGGGGTCAAGCAGTTCATTTCCGGCGCCGGCGACAACGACCTCTATGTGGTGATGGCGCGCACCGGCGAGGATGGTGCCAAGGGCATTTCGACCTTCGTGGTCGAGAAGGATACGCCCGGCCTTTCCTTCGGCGCCAACGAGCACAAGATGGGCTGGCACATGCAGTCCACCCGGCAGGTCATCTTCGAGGATTGCCGGGTTCCGGCCCAGAACCGGCTGGCGCAGGAGGGCAAGGGCTTCTCCATCGCCATGTCGGGCCTCGACGGCGGCCGGCTCAACATTGCCGCCTGCTCGCTGGGCGGCGCGCAATCGGCCCTCGACAAGGCCCTCACTTATACGGCCGAGCGCAAGGCATTCGGCAGGAGCATCGACCAGTTCCAGGCGCTGCAATTCCGCCTTGCCGACATGGAGACGGAACTCCAGGCCGCCCGCATCTTCCTCTACGCCGCCGCTTCAAAGCTGGACGCCAAGGCCCATGACGCCTCGAAATGGTCGGCCATGGCCAAGCGCTTCGTCACCGACACCGGCTTCAAGGTGGCGAATGACGCGCTGCAACTTCTGGGCGGCTATGGCTACCTGCACGACTACGGCATCGAGAAGCTGGTCCGCGACCTGCGCGTGCATCAGATCCTCGAAGGCACCAACGAGATCATGCGCGTGATTGTCGCGAGGCATATCATTGGAAGGCAATAGGGGAGTAAGGCAGTAGGGCAGTATGTCAAAGCTGCCTCCCCCTACTGCCCTACTGCCCTACTCCCCTATTCCCCTAACTCCGAAGGAGTTCACCATGACCACCATCGCCTTCATCGGTCTCGGCAATATGGGCAACCCCATGGCCGCCAATCTGGTCAAGGCAGGTCACACCGTCATCGGCTTCGATCTCGTCGCCGAAAATCTGGCCACCGCGCGCGAGCACGGCGTGACCATCGCGGCGGATGCGGCCGCCGCCGTCAGGGAAGCGGAGGTGGTGGTTACCATGCTGCCGGCCGGCAAGCATGTGATCGCGGTCTATGGGGACATCGCGCCGGCCGCGAAGCCCGGCACGCTGTTCATCGATTCCTCCACCATCGACGTCGAGTCGGCGCGCAAGGCGCATGCGCTGGCGGCCGACCATGGCCATGTTTCGGTCGATGCTCCCGTTTCCGGCGGCACCGGGGGCGCCACGGCCGGCACGCTGACCTTCATGTGCGGCGGCGCCGAAGGCGCATTCGCCCGCGCCGAGCCGATCCTGCAGCCCATGGCCGGCCGCATCGTCCATTGTGGCGGTGCCGGCGCCGGCCAGGCGGCCAAGATCTGCAACAACATGATCCTCGGCATTTCGATGATCGGCGTGGCCGAAGCCTTCGTGTTGGCTGAAAAACTCGGCCTGTCGCATCAGGCCCTGTTCGACGTGGCTTCCACCTCGTCAGGCCAGTGCTGGTCGCTGACCACCTATTGCCCGGTGCCGGGGCCGGTGCCCACCTCTCCCGCCAACAACGGCTACAAGCCGGGCTTCGCCGCGGCGCTGATGCTGAAGGACCTGAAGCTTGCGCAGGAGGCCGCCCAGGGCGCCGGCGCGGCGACCCCGCTGGGTGCCGAAGCCGCGCAACTCTACGGCCTGTTCAACGCGCAGGGCGGCGCGGGCACCGATTTTTCCGGCATCATCGAGTTCCTGCGCGGCCAAAAAGGCTGAAGCACCCCGCACTCCGCTGGCCCTGCCGTTTCACCCCGAGGTTGCAATCCGGGCAACCTCGTGCACGCCTGACGATAGGCGCTAAGCTCACAAGAAATATCGCAAATTTAGGTTTGCTTAAGCTCTCGCTAACCGACCGGTAACGATGTCGCTGTAAAACCATAACCCGAAGGCGGGCGACCGCCCTACGCTCCGGATCAGGTTGTGCGTACCGGAGCGCGAAGTTTGAGTGAACGAGTGTGGTTTCGCAGCGTTCGAGTGGCGAAACATCCTGCGTATCCGGCAAGACCGCGTTCCGAAAGGAGCGCGGTTTTTGCTTTCCGGACAGGTCTTTGCTTTCCGGCACCGGGCGGAGAACCTGCCGCACAAGGAGCGGCAGGTCCGTGATGGCTCAGCCGAACAGGTCCTTCTCGGCCAGATCGAGCGCCTTGACGATCCGCTCGCAGGCAAGGTCGATCGTGTCGCGCGTCCAGATCAGCGGCGGCGACAGGATCATGGTGTCGCCGGTGGCGCGCAGCATCAGGCCGTTGGCGATGGCATGGTCGCGCACCACGACGGCCGCGCGGCCGTCGCCCTCGAAGCGCTCCCTGGTCGCCTTGTCCTTGACGATCTCGATAGCGCCCATCAGGCCGAAGGAACGCACCTCGCCCACCAGCCGGTGATCGGCAATGCGCTCGCGCAGCGCCTGGGCGAAATAAGGACCGGTATCGGTCTTCACCCGCTCGACCAGCCCTTCCCGCTCGATGATGTCGAGATTGGCGAGCGCCACGGCGCAGGCCACCGGGTGCCCCGAATAGGTATAGCCGTGGTAGAATTCGCCGCCCTTCTCGATCAGTGTCGAAGCGATGCGGTCGCCGACCAGCAGGGCAGAAAGCGGCTGGTAGCCGGAGGTCAGCGCCTTGGCAGTGGTGATGGTGTCGGGCTCGATGCCGAAGGATTGCGCCGCAAACCATTCGCCGGTGCGTCCATAGCCGGTGATGACCTCGTCCAGCATCAGCAGCACATCGTATTTGCGGCAGATGCGCTGGACTTCCGGCCAGTAGCTCATCGGCGGGATCTTGACGCCGCCGGCCCCCATGATCGGCTCGCCGATGAAGGCCGCGACATTCTCCGGTCCCGCCTCGAGAATGGCGTCCTCGATCGCCTTGGCGGCGCGCAGGCCGAACTCATGGTCGCTTTCGCCGGGCAGCGCCAGCTCATAGGAATAAGGCATCATCACATGGACGATGTTGGGCACTGCGCCGCCAAGCTGCTTGTGCATCGGCTCCATGCCGCCGAGCGAGGTGCCGGCCACGGTCGAGCCGTGATAGGCATTCTTGCGCGAGATGATGCGGTTCTTCTCCGGCTTGCCTTCCAGCGCCCAGTAGTGGCGCACGAGGCGCAGCGCCGTGTCGTTGGCCTCCGAGCCAGACGAACCGAAAAACACCTGGTTGACGCCCTTCGGCGCCAGTTCGGCCAGCCGCTTGGCCAGAAGCACCGGCGTCGGGGTCGAGCACTTGAAGAAGGAGTTGTAGTAAGGCAGCTCCTTCATCTGCTTGTAGGCGGCCTCGGCCAGCTCGTCGCGCCCGTAACCGACATTGACGCACCACAGGCCAGCCATGCCGTCGAGGATCTCGTGGCCTTCGGAATCGTAGATATAGGGCCCTTCGGCCCGCGTGATGATGCGCGATCCCGCTTCCCGCAACTCCCTGTGGTCGGTGAACGGATGGAGGTGATGCGAAGCATCGATCTGCTGAAGCTGCTTCAGCGAATAGTTCTGATAGGTCATGATGTTACCCCTGTTTCCTGAATCTGTCCGGCAACAAGGCCGGGGCGGATTTCAGGCCGGGATGGGCGGAGAATAGCCGATACGGGCGCACAGGCGCAGAAGCTCGGCATGGCGCGTGCGCGGAGACGGCGTCACCGCGACGGACCTTTTAGCAGGATGGATCGCACCCGAGCACATGCATCGATCCTAACAAAGCGTTTTTGGAAACGCCAGTTCGCCCTGTATTCCGCCACCCCAAGCGCATTGACGAGACATAAAGAAATCCTTATGTCTTGTGAAACATTTCCCGAAGGCACAATCATGACGAATCCGATCGAGGCCCTGATTGCCGAAAAGGGCGTGCTGCTTGCCGATGGCGCGACAGGCACCAATCTGTTCGCCATGGGGCTGGCCGCCGGCGAAGCGCCCGAACTGCTCAACGAGACGGCGCCCGACACCATCGCCGCGCTGCACCGGAACTTCGTCGAGGCCGGCGCCGACATCATCCTCACCAATTCCTTCGGCGGCACCCGCCACCGGCTGAAGCTGCACCATGCGCAGGACCGCGTGCACGAGCTGAACAGGCGCGCGGCCGAAATCGCCCGCGCCGTGGCCGACGAGGCCGGCCGCAAGGTCATCGTCGCGGGCTCGGTCGGCCCGACCGGCGAGCTGTTGGTGCCGCTCGGCGCCCTCACATATGAGGAGGCGGTCGAGGCCTTCGCCGAACAGATGGAGGGGCTGAAGGCGGGCGGCGCCGAAGTCGCCTGGATCGAGACCATGTCTGCGCCCGATGAAATCCGCGCCGCCGCCGAAGCCGCCATCCGTGTCGGCCTGCCCTATGTCTATACCGGTTCCTTCGACACTGCCGGCCGCACCATGATGGGCCTGTTACCGAAGGACATCCATGCCGTTGCCGACGGGCTGGCGCAGGCGCCGCTTGGCGTCGGCGCCAATTGCGGCGTCGGCGCTTCGGACATCCTCGCCTCGCTGCTCGACATGACCGAGGCGAAGCCGGAAGCCACCGTCATCGTCAAGGGCAATTGCGGCATTCCCGAATTCCACGGCTCGGAGATCCGCTATTCCGGCACGCCGGAACTGATGGCCGACTATGTGCGGCTGGCGGTCGATGCGGGCGCCCGGATCGTCGGCGGCTGCTGCGGCACCTCCTTCACCCATCTGGCGGCCATGCGCCAGGCGCTGGACGCCCACAGCAAGGCTGCACGCCCCACCCTCGAAACCATCGTGGAGCGCATCGGCCCCCTGCGCAACAAGGCCGCGAGCCCGAACGGCGCCGGAACCGGCGAAGGCCGGCGCGAACGCCGCCGTTCGCGCGCCTGATCAAAACTCCGCGTAGCTGGAAAGCACCGAGGCCTGATCCGCCGCGGGGCTCTCCCCGCGTTGCATCATCATCACGGATTCGCTGGCCCGCGGATCGGAAATCCGCTCCAGCATGGCGCCGAAGCGCGGATTGTTGAGCGCCGACAGGGCCGTCTGCCGCGCGGCCTGCACCGCGCTCATCGCGTCCCCGGAAGCTGTCCGAGGCCCGGCAGTCCCCTCGCGCGCCGCATAGGCGCCCAATCCCGCATTACCGTCAACGCGCATCGCGCCGGCCCCCAATCTCAACCGTCTCCATCATGGACGAGAGGCATTGCGATGCCGTCGCCGGGATCGGTCGCATTTTAGAGATCAAGAAAAAACCGGCGGACGGACCGCCGGCTTTCTCGACGCCGCAGGCCGTCAGTTGCGGCCGGACAGGGCTTCCGCCAGCCGCACCAGCGACAGGAATTCCGCACGATATCCGAACGGGTCGGTCCCTCGTGACTCGGAGGCCATCTGCTGGATGCGGTCATAGCCGAACCCGGCCAGTTCCCCCTCCTCCCGCAGTTTCTGGCCGAAAGCCGCGACCGCCACCGAAAAGCGCTGATCCTCGCCGGCTGCCGCGAACGAGGTTACCTCGTCGGCCGCCGTCACCGGACGGGTGATGAGCTTCGAGGTGTCCTCATCCGGCAACTTGTAGCGGATCTTCACGAAGGCGTATTCATCCGCATTGGCGACGCCACCATTGTCGGTGGAGGCTTCGCCATAGCGCAGCGGGTCGATCTGCTGGGCCGCACCCTTCGGCGTGATCTCATAGATGGCGGTAACCGAATGGCCGGAGCCGATATCGCCGGCATCGATGCGGTCATTGTTGAAATCCTCACGCGCCAGGGCCCGCGTCTCGTAACCGATCAGGCGATATTCCGAGACCTTCTGCGGATTGAATTCGACCTGGATCTTCACGTCCTTGGCGATGGGGAACAGCGTCGAGGCGGATTCCTGTACCAGCACCTTCTCCGCTTCCGCCAGCGTGTCGATATAGGCGGCGGTGCCGTTGCCGTTCTGGGCGATGGTCTGCATCATGCTGTCGTTGAGGTTGCCGCGCCCGAAACCCAGCACCGACAGGAAGATGCCGGCCTTGCGCTCGCCCTCGATCAGGCGCTTGAGATCGCCATCGTCGGTCTGGCCGACATTGAAGTCGCCGTCGGTGGCGAGCATGACGCGGTTCACGCCGCCCCCCACGAAGGACTGCTTCGCCAGCCGGTAGGCCTCGCGGATACCGGCCTCCCCGGCCGTCGATCCACCTGCCTGCAAGCCGTCGATCGCGGCAAGGATCTTTGCCTTGTCCGATGCCTTGGTCGGCTCCAACACCGTTCCCGCCTCGCCCGCATAGGTGACGATGGAGACGGTGTCGTCCGCCTCCAGCCGGTTCACCAGCATGCGGAAGGCCGATTGCAGCAGCGGCAGCTTGTCCGGCTCGTTCATCGAGCCCGAGACATCGACGAGGAACACCAGATTGGCCTTCGGCTTCTCCGCCGGCTGCACGTCATAGCCCTTGATGGCGACATGCATCAGCCTGTGCTCACCGTTCCACGGCGCCGGCATCACCGTCACATCGGCATTGAACGGCGTTTCCGCCGATTCGGGCCCCTTCCAGGCATAGGGGAAATAATTGACCATCTCCTCGACCCGCACCGTGTCGGGCTGCGGCAGCACGCCCTGGTTCAGGGAACGGCGCACATAGGCATAGGAGGCCGTATCGACATCGACGGAGAAGGTCGAAACCGGCTGCTCGGCCGCCGAGCGCACGGGGTTGCTGTCGAAGCTGCCGACCTTGTCGCGGTTGGGCTGCGCCGGCACAAAGGGTTCTGGAGCCGGGTGGACCATAATGCTGCGCTGCTGGAGCGAGACGGTGCCCTCCCGCCCCATCTGCTTTTGCAGGTGCGGCGCAGGCCGCGCCGCCGGCATGTCGGCCGATGCCGGGGACGGGGCCTGGGGCGCGGCCATCTCGGTCTCGGCCGCATCTTCGCGCACGGCATTCTCCAAAGCTTCGGTCTTCATCTCCGCACGTTCGCGGACGACCTCGCCCGCCGGCGCTTCGGCCGGCGGCGTGTCGTGCCGGGCAGAGGTGAAGTGCGAGCCCTGCACCAGGTAAAGCGCGGTGTAGCCGGCGATCGGCAGGGCGACGAGGCCGGCAAGGGCCGGCGCGGCAATCAGTTTCTTCTGCATCATGTCTCTCCAGAGCTTGCGTGCTCGGCCGGTGAGACGATGCCTGGCGGCCATTCCTTGGGGGGCGGCCGAAATTTCTTCCTGCGCGTCAAAGGCCTGCATGGCCGCGTGCAGGGCCTGCACCCTGGCTTGCGGGCTCGCCTTGGGGACGTCCATCCCGCCCAGCCTTCGGAGTTCCTTGTCGTCGACCATGGTCACACTTCCCCGGCCTGGCGCACGAGCACCTTCAGCCGCTTCTTCGCTTCATGGATGTGCCAGGAAACCGTCGCTTCCGAGATCGCCATGACCTCGGCGGCGGCGCCATGGGCCAGCCCCTCGCCATAGACGAGCAGAACCGCGTCGCGCTGCTTGTCGGGCAGGCGGCGCACGGCATGCCACAGCGCTTCGAGCTGCTCGTCCGCCGCGCTGTCCGGCCCGGCCATGGCCAGCATCTCGACGCCATAGGCCTGCGCCTTGACCGTCTCGCGGGCAGCCTTGCGGGCCATGTCGCGCACCGCGTTGAGCGTCAGCGCGTAGAGCCACGTGGTAAAGCTGCCGTCGCCGCGATAGGTGCGGATCGAGCGGCCCATGCGCACGCAGACATCCTGCGCGATATCCTCGGCATTCGTACGGTCGCCGCTCCAGCGCCAGGCGAGCCGGTGCACGAAATCATAGTGCCGTTCGACCAGTGCGCCGAAAGCCGCCCTGTCTCCGTCCCTCGCCCGGCCGATCAGATCGGCGTCGGAGGCATCGCCATCATCCAGCATCATCGCCATCATCGTGCCTTGGACGACGTCGTTTGGCCATTCCTTGGGTATCGGCGAAAATTTTTTCGGAAAATCAGGTTTTGCGGTCGTCGAGCTTCACCGTCCGCGCACCGACATGCAGCGCCCGGCCCGCACCGGCCCCGGCCAGCCCGGCGCCCAGCCCCAGCGCCACGATGAGCAAGGCCGCCGCATCGAAACTGCCGGTCCAGCTCCTGATCAGCCCCAGGAACAGCGGCCCTATCGCCGCCAGCACATAGCCGACGCCCTGCGCCATGCCCGACAGATGCGCCGCGACATGCGAATCCGACGACCGCAGCACGATGACAATCATCGCCGCCGCAATCAGCCCGCCCTGCCCGATGCCTTGCAGCACGGCCCAGAACAGCACCGACCACGCGGGCGCGAACATCAGCCCGATCAGGCCGAT
Organism: Aquamicrobium terrae; assembly: GCF_040545735.1. Classification (GTDB taxonomy): domain Bacteria; phylum Pseudomonadota; class Alphaproteobacteria; order Rhizobiales; family Rhizobiaceae; genus Mesorhizobium; species Mesorhizobium terrae_A. Next base: position 288,355 of record NZ_JBEPML010000001.1, on the reverse strand, counting down.
GGTGGCACAAGCCACCAAGGCAATGTTGACGCCGCGCTGGTTCCTGCGCCGCACCGCGAAGGACGGCACCCCGAGGCAGGTCACCACCTGCACCATGACCGACAGGGAGACGATGCCGCCGGCAACCGTCGGTTCGAAGCCGCGTTCGCGCAGCATCGGCGCCAGCCAGCCGAACACGCAATAGGCCAGCGCCGATTGCAGGCCGGTGAACAGCGTCACCTGCCAGGCCAGCCGGTCGCGCCACAGGCCCTCGACCCGAAAGCCGGTATGGGCGGCCTGCGGCTTCACCCTCAGCGCCTGCGGCACGAAGAGGGCCAGCATCAGGATCGCCGGCACCGCCCAGGCGGCCAGGGCAGCCTGCCAGGAGCCCAGCACATGCTCCATCGGCAGGGTAAGGCCGGCCGCGGCCGCGGAACCGGCACACAAGGCCATGGTGTAGAGACCCGTCATGATGGCCGCGCTTTCGGGAAAGTCGCGCTTGACCACACCGGGCAGGAGCACATTCGAGACGGCGATCGCGGCACCGGCGGCAAAGGTGCCGAAGAACAGCAGGGATACCGAATCGAATCCGCGCAATCCCGTGCCGAGCGCCAGCAGGACCAGCGCCCCTGCAAGGGTACGCTCGGCACCGAAGCGTTGTGCCAGCCGGGGCGCGAAGGGCGCGAACACCCCGAGGCACAGCACCGGCAAGGTGGTCAGCAGGCTGGCCCCGACCGTCGACAGGCCGGTGTCGCGGATGACTTCCGGCAGCACCACTGAAAGCGACGAAAACAGCGGCCTGAGGTTGAAGGCGATCAGCACGAGGCTGGCGGCGAACAGCAGCTTGGCCGCGCGGCTGGCGAATTTCGGCGGCGACGGCGGCGGCAGGCTGTCGGCCTCGGCATCGACGAGTTGTTCATCGAGCGCGTTGGCCGCTGCGTGGGAGGCCGACGCGCCGGGGAGCGAAGTGCTTATGGTCATGAAGAAAGAAGCCGCCCGAGTTGGAGGAGGATGGGCGCCATGAAGACGCGGACAGAAGCGGCGGCTCGGTCGGGGTCGCCGGAGGCGATGGCCTCCACGATCTCGGCGTGGGCCTGCGTATCGGGCTCAGGCACTTCTCCGCGCAGCGTGGACTTTATGGCGTCGGTGATGGCGGCGGTGAAGAAATCGTAGATCTCCACCATGGCCTCGTTGCCGGACGCCTGCACCACCGCACGGTGAAAGGCTATGTCGCGCTGCACGAAGACCTCGCGTCCGACCTCCGCCACCGTCCGGCGCTCGGCCAGCAACTTGCGCAGCCGCGCGATGTCCTCGGGCTTATGCCGCAGCGCGGCCAGCCGGGCGGCCTCGACATCCAGCAAGGCCCGGACCTCCCACTGGTCGCGCAGGCAGGTCTGGCGGACGCGGTCGAGCGCGGCGGCGGGGTCGGCCGTCGCCCGCACATAGGTGCCCGAACCCTGCCGGGTTTCGAGCAGGCCTTGCGAGACCAGCGCCCGGACGGCTTCGCGCACGGTTCCGCGGCTCACGCCCAGCATCTCGACGAGCGTCGCTTCATTGGGGATGCGCTCGCCGACAGTCCACCGGCCGCCCGTAATCTCGGCACGCAGATTGCCGGCCGCGCTGTCGGCCAGATTGGTTCGGATCGCCTGTTTCATAGGATCATCAAATCATCAGATGACTTTCCCTAATGGCGACGCAGACCGGTGTCAATCGTCAAAACTGTGCCGGCAAGCCGCCGGCAAAACAGCGCCGCCTCGGTGCTCAAGCCGGCGGGGCAAAAGCGGCCATATGAAAGGCCTGGACCTCGGCGGGATAGCGATAGGCCAGCCCGTGCGGACAGGCATTGCGGTCGAGGCAACCGCCGGTCATGCAGCGCTCGCCCTGCGCGCCGCGCACATGCGCGAGGCAGGCGGCATAGTCGAAACCGGCTGGCGAATAGGCATTCGCCGGACAGGCTTTCAGGCAAGGTTTTCCGATACATAAGTCACAAAGGTGAATCACCTTCTCAGCCTGCCGGATCGGAATTTCATGGTCGAACAGCAGGGCCCCGCGATAGGCGTGCCAGAGCCCGTATTCAGGATGCATGAGGATGCCGAGCGGCGACGGCTTCAACCCTTCGGCCCGCATCGCCCATTGCTGGAACGGCAGGAACGGCCGGTCATTGGGCGAAACCGCGCGTGCGCCGAACCGCCCGGCAACGTCGCCGATGACCTCGCGCGACCAGCTATCGAGCGGATTTTCACGAATCTCGGGCCGTGCCTGCCGCCAGCGCAGGAAATGCGGCCAGGGTTCCGCGCCCGCCTGCCCGACAAGAAGCACCGCACGCGCCGGCCTGCCCTCCGGGCCGGGCGGTGCATCTTCCCCGACACTGAAATTGAAGCCGCCGCGCAGCAACAGCCCATGCGCGGCAAGTGCGTCCTTGATCAGCCCGTCATAGGTCACGGCGTCAGCGGGTTGCGGCTGTCGGCGAGGATGCGGCCGCCGATCAGGATGAAGCACGCGCCAGCCATCCTTTCGATCCAGTGCCGGGCACGGCCGAAGCTGCGCATGACCGGCGCCGACGACATGAACAGGCTGACGATGGAATACCAGATCAGCGAGCTTGCCATGACCAGCGCGATCATCGTCGCCATCAGCCAGCCGGGCGTCGCCGCCGTCACCGAGGTGGCGAACACGGAGGCGAACAGCACGATGGCCTTGGGATTGGTCAGCGTCACGCCGAGGCCGAACAGCAGCGGGTTGCCGCCCCTCGCCTGCCCGTCAAGCTTGACGGTTTCCGGTTTGGCGAACAGCAGCTTGATTCCGAGATAGACGAGATAGGCACCGCCGGCGACGCGGATCAGCCATGCCAGCCATTCGAAACGCACCAGAACCGCCGAAAGCCCCGCAAGGCCCAGCGTGGCATAGAAGCCGAGCCCGATCGACACGCCGAGGGCGGTGAGCAGGCCGGCCCTTGCACCGCGCGTCATCGAAGAGCGCACCACGCCGATGAAATCCGGCCCCGGCAGGATGAGGGCTGGGATGAAGATGGCGAAGACACTGACAAGGACAACGGTCGGCTGCATGCTGAAACCCTCCGGATCGCCATGCGTTCGACACGGCACAAAGGCGATCCACCACTTTGATCGGACATCGAACCGGACACCGGTTTCTCCACATCCCGATGCTCGGAAACCCCGAGAAGAAATCACCGGGCGCGCGCGCCTGCAAGCAGGAATTTCAGCCCTGCCCGGCCGCCTTCGGCCCCATGCTATTTCCGTTCCGGATCGGAGAAAGCGCTCCGCCAGACTTCCTTGTGGATGATGTTGGCCACTTTAGCCCGGCCTGTCTCGGGCTCCTTTCAAGTGAAGGCGTCCGGCATCGACTCCTTCTTGCGGGCCATGAAGTCCTTCAGGCCGTCGTCGATGCCCGGATCGAGGAACGGCGCCTCGTAGCTTTCCAGCCAGTGCCGTGCGAGCTGGTTGGCGCGCTGCGGCGCGGTCTTCTCGCCTTCCGCCAGCCACTGCTCGTAGGAATTGTTGTCGGCGATGGACGAACGGTAGAACGCGGTCTGGAAATTGGCCTGCGTGTGGTCACAGCCGAGATAATGGCTGCCCGGCCCCACCTGGCGGATCGCGTCCATGGCCTGCCCGTTCTCGGACAGGTCGACGCCCTCGCAGAACTTCTGCTGCATGCCGAGCTGGTCGATATCCATCATGAACTTCTCGTAGCAGGAGGCCAGGCCGCCCTCCAGCCAGCCGGCCGCGTGCAGCACGAAGTTGGTGCCGGCCAGAACCGTGGAATTGAGCGTATTGGCGCTTTCATAGGCCGCCTGCGCGTCCGGAACCTTGGAGGCGCACAGCGAGCCGCCGGTGCGGAACGGCAGGCCGAGCCGCCGCGCGAGTTGCGCCGCGCCATAGGAAACCAGCGACGGTTCGGGCGTACCGAAGGTCGGCGCACCCGACTGCATGGATATGGACGAGGCGAAGGTGCCGAACAGCACCGGCGCGCCGGGCCGCACGAGCTGGGTAAAGGAAGCGCCGGCCAGAACTTCGGCGAGCACTTGAGTCAGCGTACCGGCAACCGTCACCGGGCTCATCGCTCCGGCAAGGATGAAGGGCGTGACGATGCAGGCCTGGTTGTGGCGGGCATAGACCTTGGCCGCGCCCAGCATGGTCTCGTCGAACACCATCGGCGAATTGGCGTTGATGAGGCTGGTGAGCACCGTGTTGTTCTCGACGAAATCGTCGCCGAACACGATCTTGGCCATGGCCACCGTGTCCTCAGCCCGTTCCGGCGCGGTGACGGAACCCATGAACGGCTTGTCCGAGTAGCGGATATGGGAATAGACCATGTCCAGATGGCGCTTGTTGACCGGCACGTCCACCGGCTCGCACACCGTGCCGCCCGAATGGTGGATCGACGGCGCCATATAGGCGAGCTTCACGAAATTGCGGAAATCCTCGATCGTCGCATAGCGGCGGTTGCCGTCGAGGTCGCGCACGAAGGGCGGGCCGTAGACCGGCGCGAACACGGTGGCCTTGCCGCCGATCTGCACCGAGCGCTCGGGGTTGCGCGCATGCTGGACATAGGTGGACGGCGCGCTCTTGAGCAGCGACCGGCACAGGCCCTTGGGGAAGTGCACGCGCTCGCCGCGCACGTCGGCGCCGGCTTGCTTCCACATCTCCAGCGCCTCGGCATCGTCGCGGAAGATGATGCCGGTTTCCTCGAGCACCGTGTCGGCATTTTTCTCGATCAGCGCCAGACCTTCCTCGTCCAGCACCTCGTAGACGCCCATCTTGCGGGTGATGTAGGTGAGCTGGGTGCCCGGCCCTCCGCCTGAACGCGCCGCCCGGCGGGCGGCCGCGCCGCCGCCGGCACCGCGGCCGGCGCCACGCCCCCGACGCCCGCCTGCCGCTTCCTGATCGACTGCCGCACTATCGCTCATGGTTCTGTTCCTTGAAAGCTGCGCCGGCCGCGCAGGCCGCCGCTCCTTGCCGGATCGTAGTCATGGCCCGTGCGCGAAACGGCCACACAGCGCCAAGGACTGTCGCAAAATCGACACAAGCCCGGGCCATTTCCCGGTCGCTTTCCCATTGTCGGAAGTCGCAAATCAGCCATGGCGGAAACCACGCCGGCTGTAGGTATTGGGAAGCGATCATTGCCCGTGACAAAGGCGGCAACTGGGGCGCGGCAACCTGGAGTAGGACTATGGCCGACGACGACGAGATCATCCTTTCCGAACTGTCCGACGACGAACTCGTCCAGCAGATGCATGACGACCTTTATGACGGACTCAAGGAGGAGATCGAGGAAGGAACCCAAATCCTCCTGGATCGCGGCTGGATGCCCTACAAGGTGCTGACCGAGGCGCTGGTGGAAGGCATGCGCATCGTCGGCGAGGATTTCCGCGACGGCATCCTGTTCGTGCCGGAAGTGCTGCTCTCCGCCAATGCCATGAAGGCCGGCATGGCCATCCTGCGCCCGCTTCTGGCCGCCACCGGCGCGCCCAAGCAGGGCAAGCTGGTGATCGGCACGGTCAAGGGCGACATCCACGACATCGGCAAGAACCTCGTCGGCATGATGATGGAAGGCGCCGGCTTCGACGTCATCGATCTCGGCATCAACAATCCGGTCGAGAAATACCTTGAGGCGATCGAGGAGCATCAGCCCGATATCGTCGGCATGTCGGCCCTGCTCACCACCACCATGCCCTACATGAAGGTGGTCATCGACACGATGAAGGAAAAGGGCATCCGCGACGACTACGTGGTCCTGGTCGGCGGCGCGCCGCTGAACGAGGAGTTCGGCAAGGCCGTGGGCGCCGACGCCTATTGCCGCGATGCCGCCGTGGCGGTGGAGACGGCCAAGGACTTCATGAACCGCAAGCACAATCTGCGCGCTTCGGCCTGACGCATATACGGAAAAGGCCGCTCCTTGCGGCGCGGCCTTGCCGTTCCCAGATAGGGAAAAGGTCAGTTGACGGTGTCCTCGACCGCATTGGCGGTCGACTGGACGTCCCGTCCCACTCCGCGAACGGTATTGGCGCAGGCGGCCAATGCAAGGGCGCAGATGAGGACGGCAACAGGCGCAAGACGTGACATGAATGGTGTCTCCCTCGTTCGGTAGTTTCGCCTGAATCCAACGAAAAGCGGTCGTACTGGTTCCATGGCAACCGCGCAAAAACAGGAAAGAATGCCTGGGGCCCGCCCCGAGCGGGTGCTCGTCATCGCCTGTGGCATGATCGCGCGCGAGGTGCTGGCCGTTAAGGAGCAGCTCGGCCTCGGCCACCTCGATCTCACCTGTTTGCCGGCGGAATACCACTTCTACCCCGACCGCATCGCGCCGGCCATGGACGAGGCCATCGAACAGGCCAGGTCCGAGGGCTACCGGCACATCTTCGTCGGCTATGCCGATTGCGGCACCGGCGGCCTGCTTGACCGCATCTGCGAGAAACATGGCGTGGAGCGCATGGCGGGGCCGCACTGCTTTGCCTTCTATCAGGGGCTGGAGGCCTACGCGAAGGTCGGGGACCTGGACATGATGTCGTTCTACATGACCGACTTCCTGTGCCGGCAGTTCGAGGCGTTCTTCATCAAGCCGCTGGGCCTCGACCGCCACCCGGAATTGGTTGCCGACTATTTCGGCAACTACGAGAAGCTGATCTATCTGGCCCAGACAGACGATCCGGCGCTCGACAAGGTGGCCGAGAACGCCGCCAGAATGCTCGGCCTTGCCTATGAGCGGCGCTCCACCGGCTATGGCGATCTTGTCCCCGGCCTCGCGCAGGCTACTTCTTCGGTAGCGGATGGGCGCACCGGACAGGACGAACCATGAAACTTGCCATTCTGACGCTCGCTTCGGCGCTCGCCACCACCCCGGCCCTTGCCGATGGCGAGGTGCAAAGGCTCATTACCGCCGCCGACAAGGCCCGGCTCGAAAATTATGAAACCACGCGCGAGGCGGCGCTGAAGGAGGCCCGCGGCGGTAACCCCACCGATGTCGCCGTGCTGGACGAACTCCTTGCCCGTCCGACCGTGAGTTTCTCTGACAAGGAACTGACCGGCGACTGGCAGTGCCGCACCATCAAGGCGGGCGGCCTCGGCGCACTGGTCGTCTATGGCTGGTTCCGCTGCCGGGTAACCGACGACGGCTCCGGCTGGATGCTGGACAAGACCAGCGGCTCGCAGCGCACACGCGGCCGCCTCTACGACGATGGCGAAAAGCGCGCCATCTATCTCGGCTCGCTTCGCTATAACGACGATCCTGCCGTGGACTATGCCGCCGATCCCGAGATGGATCAGGTCGGCTATGCGTTCCGCACCGGCGCCGACCAGTGGCGGATCGAATTCCCCCGGCCCCAGCGGGAATCCCTGCTCGACATCCTCGAACTGCGGCGCTGAGCTTCTGAGCCCGCCGTTCGTACCGGGCATGACCACGGTGCGTTCGGGGCCACATCGTGCAGTTCGGCAAGCCGTTTTCCTTTTTGCGGCATCACGCTCAGCGATGTCGCATTCAGCGTCGTTTTTGAATGGTCGCGCGTCGTCCCATGAGAAGCGGGATCATGCCGGTTGCGGCAATGCTCGGAGCCAGAGCATGTCTCCCCGATGCAGGGCCAAGGACATGTGCCGAAACACAAGAGTGCTGCCCATGGCTGATCTGGTCGTCCTCTACTGGCGCGATATCCCCGCCCAGGTCATCGTTCGCAAGGGGCGCCAGAACGCCAAGCGCGAGTTGTCACTGCGCTTCACCGAAGCGATCGACATGGCCGCGATGCGGTCCGGGGCGGCGGAGAGCGGCGACTATCTCGCCGAATGGCGCAAGGCCGACCCTGTCCCGGTCGGCGACGACCTGGATGCGGAGGCCGACAAGGCGGCGGCGGAACTCGAGGCGCAATATGACCGGGAGCGGCTGGTCGCTCTTGCCAAGGCCGGCGGCAGGGAAAATGTCTGATACCCCGATCCAGCCCGCCTCGACCACGGCGACCGGTCCCGCCACCGATGCCCCGCCAGTGATTCCGCCGACGGCGACAGGCACGACGACGCAGGCGACCATGGTGAAGAAAACCGCGCCGAAGAGCGACTACAAGCCGGCCGACGTGTCGCCGCAACGGCGCGTGCAGCGTTCCTATTCGGTGCGGCTGTGGTCGATCCGCCATTCGCGCCTGCTGGAGTGGGTCTATGCCCGCTTCGCCGATACCTTCCTGACCCTGCATCCGCTGTGGAAGGCGATCGGCTATGGCCGCGTCGAGGCCCCGGTCAAGTTCGTCGAGAAGCGGGTGAAGGGCTTCATGTTCGATTGCCGCATGTGCGGCCAGTGCATCCTCTCCTCGACCGGCATGTCGTGCCCGATGAACTGCCCCAAGCAGTTGCGGAACGGGCCCTGCGGCGGCGTGCGCGCCAACGGCAATTGCGAAGTCGAGCCGGACATACCCTGCGTCTGGGTCAAGGCGTGGGAAGGCTCGCGCAACATGGTGAAGGGCGACGCCATCCTCAACGTGCAGAACCCGGTCGACCAGTCGCTGCGCGAAACCTCGGCCTGGCTGCGCGTCACCGCCCAGGCGGCCGCCGCCCGCGAGCAGGCCCGCTCCGCATCGCCTCCCGGAGCCACGGCATGAGCGATCCCTCCCGCCATCCCGACGAAAACCCGGCCGGCGCCCACCTGCCGCTGGAGCCACAGACCGGCCATTCCTCGCGCGGCAGGCTGGAGCGAGTGCTGCGGCGCGGCGAATTCGCGGTGACCACCGAACTCAATCCGCCCGACAGTGCCGATCCGGAGGACGTCTACAACCGGGCAAAGATCTTCGACGGCTGGGTCGACGGCATCAACGCCGTGGATGCCTCCGGCGCCAACTGCCACATGTCGTCGGTCGGCATCTGCGCCCTGCTGACCCGCATGGGCTATGCGCCGATCATGCAGATCGCCTGCCGCGACAAGAACCGCATCGCCATCCAGGGCGACGTGCTGGGTGCGGCCGCCATGGGCGTGGCCAACATCCTGTGCCTCACCGGCGACGGTGTGCAGGCCGGTGACCAGCCGGGAGCCAAGCCGGTCTTCGACCTCGATTCCATGTCGCTGCTGGAAACGATCCGCGTCATGCGCGACAACGGCAAGTTCCTGTCCGGCCGCAAGCTGACCACGCCGCCGCAGGTCTTCCTCGGCGCCGCCGTCAACCCCTTCGCCCCGCCCTTCGACTTCCGCCCGATACATCTGGGCAAGAAGATCGCCGCCGGCGCGCAATTCGTACAGAGCCAGTATTGCTTCGACGTGCCGATGTTCAGGGAGTTCATGCAGCGCGCCCGCGACCTCGGCCTGACCGAGAAGGTGTTCATCCTGTGCGGCGTCGGCCCCCTCGCCTCGGCCAAGACGGCCAAGTGGATCCGCTCCAACGTGCCCGGCATTCACATTCCCGACTCCGTCATCAAGCGGCTGGAAGGCGCGCAGGACCAGAAGGCGGAAGGCAAGCGCCTGTGCATCGACATCATCAACGAGGTGAAGGAAATCCCCGGCGTTTCCGGCGTGCACGTCATGGCCTACCGGCAGGAGGAATATGTCGCCGAGATCGTCGATGAATCGGGCGTGCTGAAGGGCCGCCGGCCCTGGAAGCGCGAGGCCCGCGCCGACGATGCGCTTGTCGCGGAGCGGCTGGAACATATTCTCGGCGAAGACGTGACCGAAAAGCAGGTGGACATGGTCAAGAGCGCGCACTGAAACCGGCGGCTTGCGCGCCCGCCGTTACGAGGCTCAACAAGACACTCTCAATGGAGATATTTGCATGACCCGCACGATCGTCGCCTCGGCGACCAGGGAAATCGTCATCGGCTTCGACCAGCCCTTCTGCGTCATCGGCGAACGCATCAACCCGACCGGGCGCAAGAAGCTCGCCGCCGAGATGATCGAGGGCAATTTCGAGACCGTGAAGAAGGATGCGCTGGAGCAGGCAGCCGCCGGCGCCACGATGCTCGACGTCAATGCAGGCGTCACCGCCGTCGATCCGAACGCCACGGAACCCGCCCTTCTGGTGCAGACGCTGGAGATCGTGCAGAATCTCGTCGACCTGCCTCTGTCCATCGATTCCTCCGTGACGGCGGCCATCGAGGCCGCGCTGAAGGTCGCCAAGGGCCGGCCGCTGGTCAACTCCGTAACCGGCGAGGAGGAGAAGCTGGAAGCCATCCTGCCGCTGGTGAAGAAATACAACGTGCCGGTGGTCGCCATTTCCAACGACGAGACCGGCATTTCCATGGACCCCGACGTGCGTTTCGCCGTGGCGAAGAAGATCGTCGAGCGCTGCGCCGACCACGGCATCCCCGCCCATGACGTGGTGGTCGATCCGCTGGTGATGCCGATCGGCGCGCTGGGCGATGCCGGCCGTCAGGTGTTCGCCCTGCTGCGCCGTCTGCGCGAGGAACTGAAGGTCAACACCACCTGCGGTCTTTCCAACATCTCCTTCGGCCTGCCGCACCGCCACGGCATCAACGCCGCCTTCATCCCCATGGTCATCGGCGCCGGCATGACCTCGGCCATCATGAACCCTTGCCGTCCCCAGGAAATGGAGGCCGTGCGCGGCGCCAACGTGCTGGCCGGGACGGACAAGGACTGCATGACCTGGATCAAGACCTACAAGGACTACAAGCCGGGTGTCCACGTCGCTCCCGCGCCTGTGGCGGTCAACGCGCCGTCGGCCGATGGCGCGGCATCGGCCGGCAATGGCGGACGCCGGCGCGGTGGGCGCGACGCGCGCCGGGCGGCGGGCTAGGAAATAATTTAATGCTCGTCCGGGCTCTCGCGGAACCGGTCCGCAAGAAGTCCGGATGAGAGCAATTCAGGTAGCAGGCAGGCAGGAATTGAACGCACCGCTCAACAAGACCGACCCACTCGTGCTGTTCATGCCGTCCGGCAAGCGCGGGCGTTTTCCTGTGGGAACCCCAGTCCTCGATGCCGCGCGCCAGCTCGGCGTCTATGTGGAAAGCGTGTGCGGCGGTCGCGCCACCTGCGGCCGCTGCCAGATCGAGGTGCAGGAAGGCAATTTCGCCAAGCACCAGATCGTCTCGACCCTCGACCACATATCGCCCAAGGGGCCCAAGGAAGAACGCTACGAGCGCGTGCGCGGCCTGCCCGAAGGAAGGCGCCTCTCCTGCTCGGCCACGATCCAGGGCGATCTGGTGGTGGACGTGCCGCAGGACACGGTCATCAACGCGCAGGTGGTGCGCAAGGCCGCCGTCGACCGGCACATCGACCGCAACCCCGCGGTCCAGCTCTGCTATGTCGAGGTGGAAGAGCCCGACATGCACAAGCCGCTGGGCGACCTCGACCGCATGAAGCTGGTGCTGGAGAAGGACTGGGGCTGGAAGGACCCGCTGATCGCCGCCCATATCGTGCCGCAGGTGCAGGCCATATTGCGCAAGGAGAACTGGGGCGTCACCGTCGCCATCCACCGCGACATGGACATTTCGCGTCCCTTCATCATCGCCATGTGGCCGGGGTTGAAGAACGAGGCCTACGGCATCGCCTGCGACATCGGCTCGACCACCATCGCCATGCATCTGGTGTCGCTGCTTTCGGGCCGCATCGTCGCCTCCTCCGGCGCGCCCAATCCGCAGATCCGCTTCGGCGAAGACCTCATGAGCCGCGTCTCCTATGTGATGATGAACCCGGACGGGCGCGAAGCCATGACCAAGGCCGTGCGCGAAGCCGTCAACGGCCTGATCGGCAAGGTGTGCGAGGAAGGCGGCGTTGACCGCCACGACATTCTCGACGCCGTGTTCGTGGCCAACCCGATCATGCATCACCTGTTCCTCGGCATCGACCCGACCGAGCTCGGCCAGGCGCCCTTCGCGCTCGCCGTTTCAGGTGCCATGCACTATTGGGCGCATGAACTCGACATCGACATCAACCGTGGCGCGCGCCTTTACACCCTGCCCTGCATCGCCGGCCATGTCGGGGCCGACGCGGCGGGCGCGGCCCTGTCGGAAGGTCCCTATCGCCAGGACAAGATGATGCTGCTGGTCGATGTCGGCACCAATGCCGAGATCATCCTCGGCAACCGCGCGCGCGTCGTCGCCGCCTCCTCGCCCACCGGCCCGGCCTTCGAGGGCGCGGAGATTTCATCCGGCCAGCGCGCCGCCCCCGGCGCCATCGAGCGGGTGCGCATCGATCCCGATACGCTGGAACCGAAATTCCGCGTCATCGGCGTCGACAAATGGTCCGACGAGGCAGGCTTCGAGGAAGCCGCCGGCGCGGTCGGCGTCACCGGCATCTGCGGCTCGGCCATCATCGAGGTGGTGGCGGAAATGTATCTGTCCGGCATCATTTCCGAGGACGGCGTGATCGACGGCGACATGGCCGCGCGCTCGCCGCGCATCTTCCAGAACGGCCGCACCTTCTCCTATCTGCTGCGCGACGGCGAGCCCCGCATCGCCGTCACACAGAACGATGTGCGCGCCATCCAGCTCGCCAAGGCCGCGCTCTATGCCGGCGTCAAGCTGCTGATGGAAAAGCAGGGCATCGATCATGTCGACCTGATCCGCTTCGCCGGCGCATTCGGCTCCTTCATCGATCCGAAATACGCCATGGTGCTCGGCCTGATCCCCGATTGCGACCTTGCCGACGTCAAGGCGGTGGGCAACGCTTCGGGCACCGGGGCGCTGATGGCGCTGCTCAACCGCGACCACCGGCGCGAGATCGAGGACGAGGTAAAGAAGATCGAGAAGATCGAGACCGCGCTGGAGCCGCATTTCCAGCAGCTCTTCATCAACGCCATGGCGCTGCCCAACAAGGTCGATCCATTCCCGAAGCTTTCCGAGGCGGTGAAGCTGCCGCCGAGGAAGACACCGAGCGAGGGTGACGGCGACATGTCCGCAGGCGCCGCGCCGCGCCGCCGCTCGCGCGAGGAACGCGCCGCCCGCCGCAGGGGTTAGAGCTTACCGGTCTGGCGCAGCACCTCGAAGGTTGCCCTGATATGGTCGGCAACCGCCTTGACCGGCGCGCTGGCCTCCGGCGCCACCACCATGGCCAGTGAATAATTGCCGATGTCCGGCAGGCCGTCGGCAGGCCCGAGCTCGACCATGTCTTCGCCCAGGAAAGACTTGGGCAGCGGCGCCACCGCAAGATCGGCCATGATCGCGGCCCGCTGGCCGGCCGTGTGCGCACTCATATAGGCGACGCGGTAATCGCGCCCTTCCCTGCCGAGCGCCTCGAGCGCACCGGCCCGCCACACACAGCCCTCTTCCCAGATCGACACCGGCAGCGGCTCGCGCATATGGGCGCAGCCGCCCTTGGCGCCGGCCCACACGATCGGTTCGGTGAGCAACACTTCAGCGCTGTCGGCGCTCGCCTTGCAGGAATTCGTCAGCAGGGTCAGGTCGAGCGCCCGGTCGTCCATGCGCCGGCGCAGGTTGACGCTCTGGTCGATGGTCACATCGACGGCGATGGCCGGGTGCGACTGGGCGAAACGCTTCAGCACATGCGGCAGCACCCGCTCACCGTAGTCGTCCGGCGAACCCAGCCGCACCACGCCGACGATGTCGGGGATGATGAACTTGGACACCGCCTCGCGATTGATCGCCAGCATGCGCCTTGCATAGCCGAGCAGCATCTCGCCATCGGTGGTCAGCTTCACCGAGCGCGCATCGCGCGAGAACACCGAACGGCCCAGCACGTCTTCCAGCTTCTTGATCTGCATGGAAACGGCTGAGGGCGTCCGATAGACCGAACCTGCAGCGGTGGTGAAGCTTCCCGTCTCGGCTATGGCCACGAAGGTGCGCAGCACATCAAGATCGAGCAGCGGCAGGGGATGATTGAGGGGAGCGTTCATCGATCCAACCTTCAGTATTTCTGAACACAAAGATCATTCCATTTCGTTTGATTGAACATCAAACACGCCTCATAGTCAACTCCATCAAGACAGGGCCGGCGGTTCGCCACCTCCCGCAGACGGGCCGCCAAACGCGAAGAAAGGAGACAGACATGCTCGCACTGCCCTTCATCACCCGCACCGTGCACAATTTCACCACGGCGCGCGCCCGCCACAAGACAGAGCGCCTGTTGCGGGCCCTGCCATTGGAAATCCAGAAGGACATCGGTTGGCCGGAAGCCGCCGATTCAAGGATCACCACGATGGAGGTTGCTTCCGCCAACAGCCTCGGCATCTTGGCCAGGCACGGCTGAATGGCTGCCGCCAATACTTGGAACGCCATTATTGCCGCACTTGCGGCCTCCGCCGGCTCGCCAGCAGGGACGAGCCGGCGAAATATCTTGTTACCGACATCCTACCCGATTGACAGGAAATAATTTTCCTGATGACGCTATGCTGTAAGCGACGTTCCACACGCGCCTTGGCACCGGGAGGGTACCTTGAACGCCGTAAAGCAGCCGATCAAAAGATCCTTCGTCTTCTTTCTCGTGCCCGACTTCACGATGATCGCCTTTGCGACGGCGCTGGACCCGCTGCGTTCGGCCAACCGCATGCTCGGCTACGAAGCCTATAGCTGGCGCCTCGCCAGCCTCGACGGCAAGCCGGTGCGCGCCTCCAACGGGGTGGAATGCGCGGTCGACACCTCGCTGGAGGAAGAGCGCAAGAAGATGTCCGGGCCGGACCGGCCCTCCATGGCCATCGTGTGCAGCGGCCTCGACGTCGAGAAATATTACAACAAGTCGGTCTTTGCCTGGCTGCGCGAGGAATACAATCGCGGCGTGGCCATCGGCGGCCTGTGCACCGGCGCCCACATACTGGCGGCCGCCGGCCTGCTGTCGAACAAGCGCTGCGCCATCCATTGGGAGAACCTGCCGGGCTTCTCCGAAGCCTTTCCCAAGGTGAACGTGTTCGCCGACCTGTTCGAGGTCGACCAGAACGTCTACACCTGCGCCGGCGGCACCGCCGCGCTCGACATGATGCTCAAGCTGATCGGCGAGGATTTCGACGAGAACGTCGTCAACCGGGTCTGCGAGCAGGTGCTGACCGACCGCGTGCGCAGCCCCACGGATCGCCAGCGCCTGCCGCTGCGCGCCCGTCTCGGCGTACAGAACTCCAAGGTGCTGACCATCATCGAACTGATGGAAGCCAACCTCTCCGAGCCGCTGTCGCTGATCGAGATCGCCGATCATGTCGACCTGTCGCGCCGGCAGATCGAGCGTCTGTTCCGTTCCGAGATGGGCCGTTCCCCGGCACGGTACTATCTGGAGATCAGGCTCGACCGCGCCCGCCATCTGCTGATCCAGTCGTCCATGCCCGTGGTGGAGGTGGCCGTCGCCTGCGGGTTCGTCTCGGCCTCGCATTTCTCCAAATGCTACCGGGAGCTTTATGCACGCTCGCCACAGCAGGAGCGCGTCGACCGCAAGCAACTGGTCGCGGCCTGAAGCTGCGGCTTCCCGGCTGGAGCCTATTGCGCGTCCATCATCCAGTAGCGGTTGCGCCACATCTTCTCACCGGCAAGGCAATCGCTGTCCGACATCGCCTGCGCCAGGATCACCGGCGGGTTGGACAGTTCGGCATGCTCGGTCAGGGGCGGCGTTGCCGCCAGTTCCAGCACCAGCTTGCGCCGCACCGCCTCGGGGAACTGGGTCCAGTCGTTGACCGGGATCATGAAGGCGCCCGGCCCGCCGATCACGCAATTGGAATAGTAGCGGTCGAGATTGGCGATGTCGTAGCCGGAATCGAAACCGCCATTGGTCATCAGCGGCAGCCCGTTGATGGTGATGCCCTGCTTGACCAGCCGGTCGCGGATCTCCGTTACCGGCCCGCCCTGGTTGTTGGGGCCGTCGCCGGAAATATCGATGACCCGCTTCACCCCTTCGAAACCGCTTTCGGCGAACAGGTCGCCCCCGAATTCCAGCGCCGCCGATATGGAGGTGCGCCGCGCGCTGTTGGGCGGATGCACGGAAAGCTGCGCCGCCACCCGCTCCGCATCCTGCCTGTTGGCGATCACCGTCCAGGGCACGACGACATGCTGGGTGGTGACGCCCGCCCACTCCATGTAGGAGACGGCGATGCGGCCATGCGCGCCATCGGCGATGGCCTGAAGGACACTGTCATGGGTAAGAGCGGCGGCATAGCCGCGCCGCTGGATTTCCAGCTCCGCCGGCGACATCGACAGCGATACGTCGACGGCCAGCACCAACTCGATATCGACCGGTTCCGCCTGGGCCGCTCCCGCGCCATAAAAGACCGCGACCGCCAGCGCCGCGCCGGCTGCCAAGGCATGTCGTGCATTGTTCCACAAGGCAGACATGGCCTGAAACTACGCCAGATTGCATCCGGGTAAAAGCAAGGCCCTTGCCGGCGCCCGGTATCTCCCATCACATTTTTGCGAGTGGGATGGACTGCGGCGTCAGCCCACCCCTTGCTCGATCAGCTTCGCGGCTTGAGGTTTTCCGGGTCGTAGAGCGGCTTGTAGCCGACCGCGGCGACCTCGACCGGATAGGTTTCGCCGAAATATTCGACCGCCAGCTTGCGGCCTTCCTGGCAGTAGCTCCACGGCAGGTAGGCGAGCGCGATGTTCTTCGCCAGAGTGGGGCCATAGGCCACCGAGGTGGTGAAGGAGCGGCGGCCGAGTTCGTCGACAAGCGTCTCTCCGCTCGCCGGGTCGATCACCGGCATATTGCCGACCGGATAGCGCGCGACACCCCTGGCATCGACATTGTCGCTCATCACCAGCGTGCACAGCATCGCCGGCTGATGGTCGCGCGCCTTGTATTCAAGATGTTTCGCCTTGCCGCAGAAATCCGCTTCCTTGACTTTCGGGCGGGCAAGATCGGCCTCCAGCAGGTTGTATTCGGTCAGCAGGTCGGCATTCTGCAGGCGCAGGCTCTTCTCCATGCGCCGCGTGTTGGCATAGGTTTCGACGCCCACGGCAATGACGCCGGTCGAGCGCAGCGCATCCCATACGGCCAACCCGTCCTCATAGGCCATGTGCAGTTCCCAGCCCTGCTCGCCGACATAGGAGATGCGGAAGGCGGTCACGTCCTTGCCGGCGATGCGGATCGGCTTGATGGCGGCGAAGGGGAAATTCTCCTGCGAGAGCCCATCCGGATCCTCGACCACCTTTTGCAGAGTCACGCGGGCATTCGGCCCCCAGATGCCCAGCGTGATGTATGTCTCGGTCACGTCGGTGACGGTGACGTCGAAACCCTTATCCTGCGCCACCCGCTTGATGTAGTTGAAGTCGCGCGGCCCGGCGTCGGCGCCATCGACGACACGGCAGCGATCAGCCATGCGGAACACCGTCAGATCGGCGCGCACCATGCCTTCCTCATCGAGGAAGTGGGTGTAGATGCCCTTGCCGATATTGGCGTTGCCGCCGATCTTCGCCGCGCACAGCCATTCCATCAGCGCCACGTGATCGGGGCCTTCGACATCGTACATGGCGAAGTGCGAGAGGTTGATGATGCCGCAATCCTCGCTCAACGCCAGATGCTCGGCATTGGAGACGCGCCAGAAATGGCGGTTGTCCCATTCGTTGGCGCGCACCGGCACGCGGTCACCATACTTCTCGAGCAGATGCTCGTTGGCAGCATAGCCATGGGCGCGCTCCCAGCCGCCCAACTCCATGAAATAGCCGCCCAGTTCCTTCTCCCGCTCATGGAAGGGCGAGCGGCGGATATTGCGGCCACCGGAGAACGGCTCGCGCGGATGAACGGCCGGATTGTAGACCTTCATCGCCGTTTCGGTGCAACGCGCGGCAATGAAGTCTTCCTCAAGCTGGAAGGGCTGGAATCGGCTGTAATCGATGCGGTTATGGTCGATGGGCGTGCGGCCGTCCGTCATCCAGTCGGCGATCAGCTTGCCCATGCCGGGGCCGTCCTTGACCCAGATGCCGACGGCATACCACAGCCCCCTCACCTTCTGGCTCTCGCCCATGGATGGGCCGCCATCGGTAGTGACCTGAAGCAGGCCGTTGAAGGAATGGCTTTCGTTGTAGCCCAGTTCGCCGAGGATCGGCGTCAGTTCCATGGCCCGCTCCAGCGGCGCCAGGATCTGGTCCATGTCGAGGTCGCGCTGCGAGGGCGAAAGCCGCGCCTCCTCCTTCTCGAGCAGGTCGCGCGGATGAACGAGGCGGGGGTTGGTCTCCTCGTAGTAGCCCCACTCGATCTGGCCGCCCTCTGCGGTCTTCGGGTCGCCCGTGTCGCGCATATAGGCCGAGTTGCCCTGGTCGCGCAGCAGCGGCCAGCCGATCTCCTTGCCGGTGCCGGCGAACTCGTTGTAGGGGCCGAAGAAGGTCAGCGGATGGTCGATCGGCATGACGGGCAGGTCCTCGCCCGCCATCTCGGCGATCAGCCTGCCCCACAGGCCGGCGCAGACCACCACATGGTCGGCCATGATCGTGCCGCGGTCGGTCACCACGCCCTTTATGCGCCCGCCCTCGATGACCAGCGAACGCGCCGAGGTGTTGGCGAAGGCCTGCAACTTGCCGGCAGCGACGCCCTGGTCGACCAGCTTGCCGGCGACCGTCTGCGAACGCGGGATGACAAGGCCGGCATCGGGGTCCCAGAGGCCGCCCTGAACCATATCCTCTTCGATGAGCGGAAATTTTTCCTTGATTTCGGCCGGCTCGATGAGGCGGGCGCGGGTGCCGAAGGCCTTGCCCGAAGCCACCTTGCGCCTGATCTCGTCCATGCGGGCGTCGTCGCCGACACGGGCGACCTCAAGGCCGCCGACACGCGCATAGTGGCCCATCTTGTCGAAAAATTCGATGGAATAGAGGGTCGTCCAGCAGGACAGGAAGTCGTGGCTGGTCGTGTAGCAGAAGTCGGACGCATGCGCGGTCGAGCCGATGTCGGTCGGGATGCCGGACTTGTCGATGCCGACGATATCGTCCCATCCGCGCTCGATCAGGTGATGGGCGACAGACGCACCCACGATACCGCCAAGACCGATGATGACGACCTTCGCCTTTTCCGGAAAACCTGCCATTGCCCGCGACTCCACAAAGTGCTGTTGCGACGGGACTATAGGGCGAGACAGGGACCGGCCGCAGCCTGTTTGCGACACGCCCCGCATACAGCGCGACGACGCCCTCGCCCGTTGCGGCCGGCCGGGCGGCCTGCCGAGAGGCAACAACGCCCGGACCGCAAAAAGGCCGGGGCGGGCCCGGCCTTGTCATTTCTCAGCAGGCGTGTCGCGATAGGGCGCTTCGGCCTATTTGACGCGGGCGACGCCGCCCGAAATTTCGACTGTTTCGGAGCCGGTCAGCGCTTCGAGATCGCCATTCGGCAGGGTGACGAAGCAGCCGCTGGCGCAGAATTCGACCGTTTCGCCGGCGCCAAGCGTGAGTTCACGCTTGCTGCTGCCTTCGGTCACGACCAGCGTGCGCGGTTCCGAGTCCTTGTTAACGGCGCTGGCGGCCAGCGCGCTGCCGGCCATGGAAAGAAGGACCGGCACGGCGATCAGCGATTTCCACATTGCGTTTCCGGTGTCACCACCGCCCCTGTTTGCCATTTGCAAGGCATTCCCGCCATTGCAGGCAGCTTATAGGAGAACGAAGCTGAACCGCAACTGAATGCCTCATTCATGTCGCAATCGGGTGTACCGGGGTGCTTCGGCTCATGCAGGATCGGGCTTGCGCGGCCGCCTGCGCCCTTTTTGCGCCTTCTCTTCCTCGGCCTTCAGCCGCTCGCGCTCGGCGAATTCCGCCTCCGTCTTGTCGTCGTCATGCGGCCAGGGGTCCAGCTTCGGCGGCTTGTATTCGGCCCGTGGCGTGGACGGGATTTCGATCCCCTCGCGATCGAAGGTGTCGAGGATCGCGAAGCGGATGTCGTTCTGCACGCTGCCGCTGGCGGTGATGTCGGCCAGGAAGAACCGTATCTCGAATTCGAGTGCAGCCGGGCCGAAATTGGTGAGTTGCACGAAGGGTTCAGGGTTCTTCAGGATGGCGGGATTCCCACGCGCGATTTCGAGCAGGATTTCCTGCACGCGCCTGGCATCGCTGCCATAAGCCACGCCGACCTTGATCTCGACGCGCCCGAGCTTGTTGCGATGGGTCCAGTTGCCGACCGCGCTGTTGATCAGCTCGGAATTCGGCATGATGACCGATTGCCGCTGGAAGGTTTCGATCTCGGTGGCCCGCACGCTGATCTTCTTGACGGTGCCGCTGACGGCGCCGGCCACGATCCAGTCGCCCACCTTGAACGGCCGCTCGGCCAGCAAGATCAGGCCGGAGACGAAGTTCGACACCACGTTCTGCAAGCCGAAACCGATGCCGAGCGACAGGGCACCGGCGACCAGTGCGAGGCTGGAAAGGTCGATGCCGGCGGCGGAGATGCCGACCAGCGCAGCGATCGCTATGCCCGCATAGCCGACGGCAAGGCGGATCGAATTGCGCACGCCGGCATCGACCTTGCCGCGCGCCATGACCGAGCCGTCGAGCCAGCCCTGGAACCAGCGGGTGAGGAAAAACCCGATGGCGAAGACGAGCACGCCGCTGAGGATGCCGACGAGGGATATGGTGACCGAGCCGATGCTGAAGCCCGTCGCCAGCTTCTGCGCCCAAGCCTGGATATCGCCGGGCTGGAAGCCCCACATGAACAGGGTCAAGGGCAGGAAAAGAAGTAGGATCAATATGTTGAGAAGAACACTTAGACCGAGCCCGATCTGATCCACCGTGGTCTCGTCGACATAGCCCTTGCTCATCATCCAGCGGCCCAGCCAGGAGCCGCCGAGCCCGCCCTCCTCGCCGATGGCGCTGGCGCACAGGAAACCGATATAGGCGGTCACCAGAATTGTGCCGGTCATCACCACCTGCAGCGACACGAAGATGGAAAAGCCGATATAGCCGAGCAAGGCCGCCGCGATCGTCACCCCTCCGATCGCGAACAGGGAATAGCGCAGCCACGCCGGCCACGGCTTCCAGCCTCCGTCTTCCGCCCGAAACGGCTTGACCAGCCCGATCAGGACGAGGATGACGCCGACGACAAGGGCGGCAAGGAAGCTGCGCGCGATGGTCAGCGACAGCGGCGACGACATCTGGTCGGCCACCTGCGACAGGAAGTTGTTCAAGGCGACCGCAATCGCCATGGCCGTGCCGAGGCGCACCAGCCAGCGGGCGGCCCGCGATTCCACCGGCACCAGCCGCCAATGCGGCAATTTCGGCGCGAGCGCGGCATTGGCAAGCCGGTTCACCAGGAAGATGCCCACCACCATCTGTATCGCCGCCCGCAGATAGAGGCCGATGTCGCCGCGCAGCACCTGATAGGAATTGAAGAAGAAATAGGTGGCGGCCAGGAACACGGCGAGTGCGGTGGTGGGCAGCAAGGTGGACCAGAACGCCACCGACAGGCGGGTGAGATAAGGCGGCTCCTCGACCGCCGGATCGGCTCTGTAGAGACCGCCCACGAGGCGCCGGCCACCGACCAGAAGCACCACGGCCGCGATGAAGGCCATGAAGGTGGCCGCGACCATGGCGTTGAACTTGTACTTGATGGCGAAGGATACCCAGGAGGCGATCGCGCTGTTGAACCTGGAGAATTCGGCGCCGGTATCCGAAAGCGTCTTGCCGCTCAGCGTCTCGTTGAGCGTGTAGCGCCGGGTCAGCATGTTCCGGAACAGGTCCCTGCGGATGACCGCGATCTGCTCGATCAGCCTGTTGGAACGCAGCGACAGGTTCTGGGCGGTGGCGATGACGCCGTTGATCTCGGTCTTCTCGGCGGACAGCGCCTGCCGCTCCTGCGTTACCGTTTCCGCTTCCGGCGGCTGACCGTCCGCCGGCGGCGCTCCCAACTGCTCCAGGCGCGCATTGATCTCGGCCAGCCGCGGCTTGAAGGCCAAGGCACTCTGCAGCGCATCGGCCGAGGCCGTTTCGAGCTGGAGCCGGATGCGCACCAGATAGGCATCGTCGTCGCCATGCGCGGCGATGTCCTTCTCCAGCCCGTCGAGCGTGGTCGTCAGCGCATTGAGCGTTCCTTGCTGATCCGCGACCAGTTGGGCCGAGGCTGCCGCCGCCATGTCCTGCGCGACGGCAGAATTGGGAACCGCACACAGCACGAGAAACAGCGCCAGAAGAGAGCGGGCAATCTGCAAGAGCATGTCCGGTCCGGATCCCGTTGGTGTGTCAGCAGCGGCTGCCTTGCAGCCGGCGCAGTCGGGCCATTGATAAAGACCAGCGGCACGACCGGCAAGTTACCAGCCTGCCGGGCCCCTTGGCCGGCCGCAGCCCTATTTGCAAAAAGCAGCGCAGGAATGGCGGCATTTTCATCTTTGCGATAAAAGCGGCCCAATCATTCGAACAGGCCGGCCGCCCATCGCGGCGCAGCCGACAGGATCACCGCAGAGTAGAAATGCCCATACCTTCATCGCGAATCACCAGCATCTCGCCGTCCGGCAAGGATGGCTGGGAAGTCCACGTGGCGGCCATGACCCGCCGCAATGCCGGCGAAGACATCGTCGTGCTCTCGGTCGGCGACCATGACTTCCACACGCCTGCCGAAACCGTCGAAGCCTGCGTCCGCGCCGTCCGCGAGGGCCGCCACCATTACACGAACCTTGCCGGCATTCCCCGCCTGCGCGCGGCCATGGCACGCCTGTCCACCCGCAGCTCGGGCATCGAGACGCCGGCCGGGCAGGTCATCGCCACGCCGGGCGGCCAGGCGGCGCTCTATGCCGCCGTTCAGGCGACACTCGACGCCGGCAGCCATGCCGTTGTCGTTGCGCCCTATTACGCTACCTATCCGGGCACCTTCCGCGCCGCCGGGGCCGAGTTCACCGTGGTCGAAACCCGCGCTGCCGACGGTTTCCAGCCCGATGCCGGCGCAATAGAGGCTGCCGTGCGCCCAAACACCCGCGCCATCCT
This sequence comes from Aquamicrobium terrae, assembly GCF_040545735.1. GTDB lineage: Bacteria > Pseudomonadota > Alphaproteobacteria > Rhizobiales > Rhizobiaceae > Mesorhizobium > Mesorhizobium terrae_A. Next base: position 265,619 of record NZ_JBEPML010000001.1, on the reverse strand, counting down.
CATCAACACGCCCAACAATCCGACCGGCGCCGTCTACACCCGCGCGGCGCTGGAGGGCATCGCGGACCTGTGCAGGCGCCACGATCTGTGGCTGCTTTCGGACGAGGTCTACTGGACGCTCGGCGCTTGCGAGCACCTGTCGCCCCGCGCCCTGCCGGGCATGGCCGAACGCACCATCGTCATCAACTCCATGTCGAAGAGCCACGGCATGACCGGCTGGCGCATCGGCTGGCTCACCGCACCGGAGCAACTGGTCGGCCTGCTGACCGGCTTCAACCTGGTGTCCACCTACGGCCTGCCGGACTTCATTTCCCATGCCACCGCCGAGGCCATGGAGAACGATTACGGCGTGGCGGAAATCGCCGCCCGCTATGCCGGCCGGCGCACCGTCTTTCTCGACGCCATACGCGGCGCCAACCAGATCCAGGTGCGCGGCTCGGAAGGCGGCATGTATGTGATGCTCGACATATCGGCCATCGAGCCGGACGACGAGGCCTTCGCCTGGGCATTTCTGGAAAGCGAGAAGGTCAGCGTCATGCCGGGCTCCAGTTTCGGCGAATCGGCCGCCGGCCACATCCGCATCAGCCTGTGCAAGCCGGAACCGGTCTTGCAGGAGGCGGCGGCACGGCTGCTCCGCTTCATCTCGACCTATCGAAGGAAAGCCGCCTGACCGTTGGCTGGGCGCATCCGCGTCGACACGATCCTTCGGAAACGGTAGTGATGGACCCGGCCAGACAACCGGAGCGAACGAAAGGGCCTCGATGGTGGCGCAAGGGCGGAAAATCTGGTGGGGGGATTTCAAGGCATCCGATTTCGCCCATATCGACCCGGAGCAGACCATCGCCGTGCTGCCGGTGGCGGCGGTCGAGCAGCACGGGCCACACCTGCCGCTCTCCACCGATACCGACATCATGAACGGCATGCTGTCGACTGTCGCCTCGCTCCTTCCCGATGACCTCGACCTGCGCATCCTCCCGGTTCAGGCGGTCGGGAAATCCGACGAGCATGTCTATGCGCCGGGCACATTATCCTTGCCCGCCGCCAATCTGATCGAGGGATGGAGCGAACTGGGTGCTTCGGTGGCGCGCACCGGCATCCGCAAGTTCATCATCGTCACCACCCATGGTGGCAACGAGGAGGTGATGGGCATCGTCACCCGCAATCTGCGCGTCCGCTTCAACATGATGGCGGTGCGCACGAGCTGGGAGCGCTTCGGGCGGTCCGACACCCTGTTCACCCCTCATGAACTGCGGCGCGGCGTCCATGGCGGCGATGTCGAAACCTCGCTGATGCTGCACTTCCGGCCCGGTCTGGTCGACATGGACAAGGCGCGGAATTTCGCCTCCAGCGCCGACAAGGCCGAGAAGGCATTCGACCTGCTCAACGCGCAAAGCCCGCATGCCTTCGCCTGGATCGCCCGCGACCTCAATCCTGAGGGTGTGGTCGGCAACGCCGCCGCCGCCACGGCCGAAAAGGGCCGCCTCACCGCCGAGCAGCAGGCCAAAGGCTTCGTCACCCTGCTGAACGACCTGCGCAAGGCGAAACTGGCGGACTGGCTGAGCTAGAGCCATTCCGGCTCAGGTGGAATCGCCCCTCATCCCCCTGCCGGGACCTTCTCCCCGCAGGCGGGAGAAGAATGCTGTCCGCAACGTCGATGTCCTCCCTCTCCCCGCCTGGGAGAGGGTAAGGGTGAGGGGCAGCTTCAGAGGCAAGGTGAGGAGCCGTTTCCGTTAAACGCTGAAGGTCTAACCGAACGGGTCGAGCTCGAACGGCTCGCCCTCGAAGGCATCCGCACCGCGCCCGATCCCCTTGATCGCCGCCACCATGCGTCCCTCGCGGCCGAGCAGCGCATCGGCCACGGCGATCAGGCGCGGATTGGGCGTCGCCGACGGCGACAGCCAGCGCAGCATTGCGGCAAGTTCCCCCTCGTCCCGCGCGGGATTGAGGGCGGCGGCGGCGATATAGGCGGCGGCCGTCGAACGGCTGACACCGGCAAAGCAATGGATGACCATCGGCCGGGCGCGATCCCATTCGCAGGCGAAGCCGAGCAGGCGGCGCACATGCTCCTCGCCCGGCATGGTCAGCCCGTCGCGCAACTCGGCAATGTCGTTCATGCGCAGATAAAGATGATCCTGCACCGCAATCGAATCCGGCCGGACCATATCCATGTCGGCAGACAGCAGCGTCACCAGCCGTCCCGCCCCGGTCCGCGAAACGGTCTGCTCCAGCTTCGAAAGCGGGCAGACATGGATCATGGCTCGTTCTTCCATCCGGCCAGCGCCGCCTCCAGCCGCTGCCATTCGTCGTCGCTGCCCGGCAGGCCGGCGCGCAGCACGTTCGGCCGATCCTCGAAATGGCGCAACACTATACCCTGCCGGCCCAGTGCGCGGAACAGCGCGCCGGCTTCCGGGAAATCCATGTGGCGATAGAGCGGCGTGCCGCCCGTCACCTCCACGCCATGGCGCGCGAGCAGCCCGTCGAGCCGCGCCGCTTCTTCCCCGATCCTTTTCCGCATCTCCTGCTGCCAGCGGACATCGGCAAGCGCCTTGATGCCGTATTCCAGCGCCGGGCCGGACACGGCCCACGGCCCGAAGTCGCCGGCAAGCCGTGCAACCGTCGCCCTGTCGGCAAGGGCGAAGCCCAGCCGCAAGCCGGCAAGGCCGAAGAACTTGCCGAACGAGCGCAGCACGGCCAGCCCGCCCTGCTCCACATCGCCGGCAAGGCTCTCCTCGCGCGGACCGGCATCCATGAAGGCCTCGTCCACCACCAGCAGCCCGCCCCTGGCTTTCAGGCGCGTTGCCAGTTCCAGCAGGTCGCGGCGGGAAGCCACGCGGCCGTCAGGGTTGTTCGGGTTGACGACAATGGCAAGGTCGGCATCGCCAAGGGCGCCGAAATCCGAAACCTCCGTCACGTGGTGGCCGGTAATGCGGGCGGCGCGCGCGTGCTCGGCATAGGTGGGGGCCAGCACCATGGCCCTGCCCAGCTTCGCCAGCGCATAGACGCGCGGCAGCAATATCTGCGTGCCCGGCGCGCCCGCCACATTGGCCGGCGACGGTGCGCCATAGGCGGCGGCCGCGATGGCCGCCAGTTCGTCCGCCCGCGCCTGCTCGGGCAGGCGGGTCAAGGCGGTGGCGGGCACGTCGAAAAGCGGATAGGAGTGCGGATTGATCCCGGTTGAGAGATCGACGAACGGTTCCGGTGCCTGCGGAAACAGCGTCCGGGCCCGGCCGAGGCTCCCGCCATGATCGACCGCCGCCAAAACCTCGCCCGGAATATCCATGTCGGTCCTGATCGCCTTCATTTCGCTGGTTGTCGAACGTATCGTCGGATATCCGGATTGGCTTTTTCGCGCCATCGGCCATCCCGTCACCTGGATCGGCAGGCTGATATCCTGTCTCGACCGTATGCTCAACCACGCCTCCCACGCCGACACCACAAGGCGGCTTTGCGGCGTGCTGGCGCTGTTCGTCATCGTCCTGATGCCCGTGGCCATCGCCTTTGCGGTCGAGACGCTGCTCGGCCGCAGCGCTTTCGGCCTCATCGCCACCGCGATACTGGCATCGGCCCTGATTTCGCAGCGCAGCCTCGGCGAGCATGTCGAGGCCGTGGCGAATGCGCTGGAAACCGGGGGTCTTGAAGCCGGCCGCAAGGCGGTGTCGATGATCGTTGGCCGCGATCCCGAACGGCTTGACGAGGCAGGCGTCTCCCGCGCGGCCATCGAAAGCCTTGCCGAGAATTTCTCCGACGGCATCGTGGCCCCTGCCCTGTGGCTCGGCGTGGGAGGGCTGGCCGGAGGTGTCGCCTACAAGGCCGTCAACACCGCCGATTCCATGATCGGCCACCGCACCCCGCGCCATGAAGCCTTCGGCTGGGCCGCGGCGCGCTTCGACGATCTCGTCAACCTGCCCGCCTCGCGGCTGACCGGCCTGTCGCTCGTGGCGGCCGCCTTCCTGATGAAGGAAGGCGATCCCGACGCCAGTTGGCGCGCGATCTGGCGCGATGCGAAGAAGCACCGTTCGCCCAATGCCGGCTGGCCGGAAGCGGCCATGGCCGGCGCGCTCGGGCTGGCCCTTGCCGGCCCGCGCGTCTATGGCGGCGTCACGGTCGAAGACACCTTCATGGGCGAAGGCGGCCGGCGCGAGGCCGAGGCCGCCGACATCAGGCGCGCGCTGAAGCTCTACCGCATAGCCGACACGCTGCTGATCGGCCTGTTCGGGCTGGTTGCGGCAGCGATCTGGCTGAGCTAGGCCGCCGCGCCTCGAAAGTGATGATGCCGGCGCCCTTATGCGGTCTGCCGCCATGCTGGTAATCGCCACAGGCCGTCACCTCGACGAAGCCAGCCGCGCGCAGCGCCAACTCGAATTCCGCCACGCCCCACCAGCGCAGGCCGAACAGGTCGATCTCGCTGTCCACCAGCTTGCCGGCGCGCCAGTGCTCATAGCGCAGGCTGGTCGTGGTGGTCTGCCCCACATAATCCGTGTCGATCCGGTCGGCGGTCAGCGTCAACAGGTCATCGCCTGCCTTCCATGTCCGCACCGAATGCGGTGCATCGAGAAAGCCGTCGATGGCATCGAGGTCGAGGATCAGCCGCCCGCCGGGAGCGAGGTGGTCGTGAAAGCGCTTCAGCACGCCAAATGCCGCTTCATAGTCCGTAACGAGCTGGATGGAACCGAGCGGTACGAGGATGGCCTCGAAGCGCTCGTCATAGGAGAAAGCCTCGAAGCTCTGCCTGCTCAGGCTGGCGGACAAGGAGCGGCTTTCGCAAGCCGCGCGGCAATAGGCCAGCATCTCGTCGGAAGCGTCGAAACCTTTCACGTCCAGCCCTGCCTCCAGCAGCGGCACGAACAGGCGCCCGTTGCCGACAGCCGGTTCGAGCACCGGGCCGCTTACGCCGTTCAGCCGCTCCAGATAGAACTCGACGTCACCAAAAGACCGCCCCACCGGCTTGTCCAGCTCGTAGACCCAGGCGGCCAGCGTCGCATAACGATTTTGCACTAGAACTCTATTCCCTTCTGCGCCTTCACCCCGGCGGCGAAATGATGCTTGGTCGCCCCCATTTCAGTAACAAGATCGGCCGCCTCGACCAGTGCCGGCTTGGCGTTGCGGCCGGTGACCACGACATGCAGGTCTTCACGCCGCGCCTTCAGCGCGGCCACCACCTTGTCGAGGTCGAGATAGTCGTAGCGCAGCGCGATGTTGAGCTCGTCCAGTACGACGAGGCCGATGGCCGGATCGGCCATCAGTTCCAGCGCCCTGGCCCATGCCGCTTGCGCCGCGGCGATATCACGCTTGAGATCCTGCGTTTCCCACGTAAAGCCCTCGCCCATCGTGTGCCAGGAAACCAGATCGCCGAATCGGGCAAGCGCGTCCTGTTCGCCCGAATGCCATGCGCCCTTGATGAACTGCACCACGCCCACCCGCCTGCCATAGCCCAGCATGCGCAGGGCCAGCCCGAAAGCAGCGGTGCTCTTGCCCTTGCCCGGCCCGGTGTTGACGATCAGCAGGCCCTTCTCGACCGTCTTGCCCGCCACCTCGGCATCCTGCACCGCCTTGCGCTTGGCCATCTTGGCGCGGTGGCGTTCGGCTTCCGCCTCGTCGATCGTGCGTTCGTCCGTCATCTCATCTCACCTTCAGCGGCAGCCCGGCTACCATGAAAAGCACGGTGCCGGCTATGGAAGCGACCTTCTGGTTCAGCCGCCCGGCCTCGTCGCGGAAACGGCGGGCCAGCGCATTGTCCGGCACTATGCCCTGCCCCACCTCGTTGGAAACCACGAACCATGGCCCGCGTGGCGACGAAAGCACTGTGGCAAGGCGCACAGCTTCCGCCTCCAGGTCATGCCCGGCGAGCATATGGTTGGTGAGCCACAGCGTCAGGCAGTCGAGCAGCACCGGCTGGCCTTGCGGCTGCGCGGCCAGGGCTCCGGCAAGGTCGAGCGGCGCGTCGACCGTGTGCCAGCCCGCGCCGCGCCGGGCGCGATGCTCGGCGATCCGCTCGCGCATCTCCTCGTCATAGGCTTGCGCCGTCGCGATATAGGTCCATGGTCCCGGCAGCGCCGTGACCATCTCCTCCGCATGCCGGCTCTTGCCGGAGCGCGCGCCGCCAATGATGAATGTCAGGCCGTTCATGGCGGCACTCTTACATCGACTTCGGCACGTAACGCCAGCTTACCACCGCACAACCCACCATCAGCAGGCCGAGCGTGGCGAACACCGAGCCGAGGCCGAAGAAGGCCAGCACGATCGAATAGACCATGGGCGGCGTCAGTTCCGAGAAATCGAGATAGGTGCGGTAGACCGCCGCCATCTGCGAGCGCTCGTAAGGGTGCACGGAGCGCATGAATACGGTGGAGCCCAGCGCATCGATGGCGATGGTGAACAGCGCACCGCACAGAAGCAGCGCGCCGGTGATGAGTGGCGCCGTCGTGCTCACCCAGCCGGCGGCAAACAGGATCACGCCCATGGCGGCGAAGGCGAAGGCAATGGTGGCCCGCGCGCCGAAGCGCTTTCCCGCCCTGCCCCAGTAGATGGCGGTGAACAGCAACGCGTTGCCGGCCGAGATCAGCAGTCCGCCCGCCACCTCGCCCTCGCCAGCAATAACCATGAACAGCGGGCCATAGACGAAGAAGGTCGTCCAGTAGCAGGAGCGGCCGAAGGCGATCAACCATGCCAGCCGCAGCCGCGGCTGGGCGATGAAGCGGCCGATATTGCTGATCGGGTTAAGGGCCCGGCTCCTGCCGGCGGCGATCATCTGGTTGTCGCTCAGCCGGTAATACCAGAACAGCGCCAGCAGGATGAGCGCGAACACCGCCACCGCGCCGTGGGCGGCATAGATGCCGTAGCGGGTGTAGAGCAGGATGCCGAGCGTCGGCCCGCCGGTCCAGGCGAAGGTGGACCATGCCATGCGCAGCGATTCGGAACGGATGAACTCCGTCTTGCGGATATGGTCCATGATGTAGAGGTTGAGCGTGATCGACAGCGCGCTGGCGCCCATCACCCGGCACAGCATGCCGAGCGCCTGGCCGAAAAGCGTGTCGGTGACGAAGAACAGCGAGCCGATGGCCAGCAGGCAGGCCCCGGCGGTGTAGACCCAGCGCCGGGCGAATCGCCTGATCAGCATGGGCATGAACAGCGTCACCGAAAGCCCGAGCAGCGAAACGACCGTATAGAGAACGGAAACCGACTGCTCGCTTTGCAGGATTTCATAAGCCTGGATTGGGATCACGCTCGAGATGGTGGCGCGCGCGAAGGACTCGACCGTATAGAGCGAGGCGAAGGTGCGGGCTCCGGCTGGACGAACCTCCCGCAGCCAGATCGGATGCCGCACATGCGTTGCCATCAAGTCCTCCCGTCGAATCCCACCGCCGGATTCGCCGGGCCGCATTGTGTAGCCTTTGCGGGTGGTTTCAGTAGCGGGAAACCGACCTTCCGGGGCGGAAACGCGAGATAGTCCAAAGACTTTCCCGGACTGGACCAACCCGGTGCGCTTAAATTTGCGCTGCCGCAACCGCCACGGGCATGTTAGAAACCGCAGGCTTACCCCCGCCGGAGTTTCCATGCAGACATCCACGCTCACGGGCAGCATTCCAGCCCCGGCACGCCGTATCGAGGCCATCGACGCAGCGCGCGGCATCGCCCTTCTGGCCATGGTCAGCTACCATTTCACCTGGGATCTGGAATTCTTCGGCTATGTCACGCGCGGCCTGACGGCCTTCGGCGGCTGGAAGATTTATGCCCGCGGCATCGCCTCCAGCTTCCTGTTCCTGGTCGGCGTCAGCCTGATGCTCGCCCATGGCAACGGCATTCGCTGGAACGGATTCGGCAAGCGGCTTGCCATGATCGTCGCGGCGGCACTGGCCATCACGGTCGCCACCTGGTTCGCCACGCCCGGCTCCTTCATCTTTTTCGGCATATTGCACCACATCGCCCTCGCCAGCGTGCTTGGCCTCGCCTTCCTGCGCTTTCCGGTCTGGGCGCTGGGGCTCGCCGCCGTGCTGGTAGCGGCAGCGCCGCAGTTCCTGCGCCTGCCGGCATTCGACCATCCCTCCTTGTGGTGGCTTGGCCTCTCGACGATAAATCCCCGCTCCAACGACTATGTGCCGCTGTTTCCATGGTTCGCGGCGGTTCTGGCCGGCATGGCCGCAGCCAAATTCGCCAAAGCATCCGGCCTGCTCGCGCGCCTTGGCGGACATCTGCCGCAGGCCGCGGCCCGCCCTCTGGTACTGATCGGGCAGCACAGCCTCGCCTTCTACCTCATCCACCAGCCGGTGCTCATCGCCTGCGTGTGGCTGTTCGCACAGGTCTGGCCGGCGCCCGCGCAGAGCCCGCAAGCCGCCTTCGTGCCGGCCTGCGAGGCCTCCTGCCGCGAAGTGCGCGAGCAGGCGTTCTGCACCGCCTACTGCGCCTGCATGCTGGACGCGCTGGACAAGGACGGTGCCCTCGACAAGGTGCTGCGGGGTGAGCAGACTGCCGAGCTAAGCAGCCGTGTCAGCGGGCTCGCTTCCACCTGCACGGTCGAGACCGACATGAGCCTGATGGGGAGAGAGGAATAATGAAAGCAGTTCCCGCGTGGCGCAGGATTCCCTGGCCGCCGCTCATCTATCTTGCGGCCATCGCCGCCAGCGTGGTTCTGGGCCTGCTCGTGCCGCTGCCCCGCATCACCGGGCCGTTCGGCAACGTGCTCTATGCCATCGGCTGGCTCGTCATCATCGCCGTGATCGCCTTGTGGGCAACATCCTTCCGGGCCATGAGACGGGCCGGAACCACGCTCGATCCCTCGGGCGAGCCGAGCCATCTGCTCACCGGCGGTCCCTTCTCCATCACCCGCAACCCGATCTACCTTGCCAACACGCTTCTGCTGTTCGGCGTCGGCTTCATTGCCGGAAACTGGTGGTTCGTCCTGCTGGGCATCGTCGCCGCCATTCTCACCCAGAAGATCGCCATCAAGTTCGAGGAGAAGGTGCTGGCCGAGAAATTCGGCCGCAAATATCGCGACTACACCAAGAAGGTGCGCCGCTGGATCTGACGGCATTTTGCTGGCCGGCCATGCTTGCTTGAAACCGACGGTTGCGGCCCTATCCTTGCGAGAGGCATGGGGCTGCATCTCGTTCCAACAAGCACCGGAGAAAACCATGGCATGGCTCTACCTGATCCTCGCCGGCCTGTTCGAGATCGGCTGGCCGATCGGCCTGAAGCTCGGCTGGACCGGTGCAGGTGCGCAACCGAGATGGATTCTCCTGGCCATCGTCTGCATGACGGTCAGCGGCGCGCTGCTGCTCGTGGCGCAAAGGACGATCCCTATCGGCACCGCCTATGCGGTATGGACCGGCATCGGCGCCATCGGCACATTTCTGGTCGGGGTCTATGCCTTCGGCGACAGCGCCAACCTGTTGCGCTTCCTGGGGGTGGCCCTCATCGCCGGCGGCATCATAACGCTGAAAATCGCCTGAAGCGCGCCGCGATTGCGAAAACCCATCCGGGCGATACGCTTTAGCCGCCGCAGCCTCTACGTAGGGAGCGTCAGGTGTTGACGCCCAGTTCGGCCATGCGCTCCACGCAGGCCTCCTCGGCCTGGTCGAGTTCGGCCAGCGTGTCTTCGAGGTCGCGGCGCTTCTGGCGCAGTTCCTCGCGCTTTTCCTCGATGCGCTTGATCATCAGTTGAAGCTGGCCCACCTCCCCCGGCGGCTCCTTGTACATCTTGATGATCTCGCGGATCTCGTTGATCGAGAAGCCCAGCCGCTTGCCCCGCAATATCTGGCGGATGAGATGACGGTCGGACGGCCGAAACAGCCGCGTCCGTCCGCGCCGGACCGGCTGCACCAGCCCCTCGTCCTCGTAGAAGCGCAGGGTGCGGGTGGAGACGCCGAATTCACGGGTCAGTTCGGTGATGGTGTAATATTCCCGCATCGTCATCCTGCATTGAAAGGCGCCCGTCCGCACCGGATCGTCCGGTCCCGGAGGGACGACCATTCGCGATCCAGATTCTTGTTCGAACACCCTTTTCCGACGCGGAACCGCTGAATCGCTGCGGTCGAGCAAGACCACGAGATTCGCACAGCACTTACGTAAAAGTCAATTAAATCCGTTTAGCCGAAGCCGAACCACAAGGATGCGAGGCCAAGGAAAGCAAAGAAGCCGACCACATCGGTGACTGCGGTGACGAAGACCGCCGAGGCCACCGCGGGATCGACGCCGTAGCGGTCGAGCAGCAGCGGGATCAGGATGCCGGCCACCGCCGCCACGAACATGTTGATGACCATGGCGCTCGCGATGATGCCGCCGAGATAGGGGTCGGAAAACCACGTCGCGGCCACCACCCCGATCAGCAGGGCGAACACGATGCCGTTGATGAAGCCCACGCCCATTTCGCGGCGAATGATGCGCCAGGCATTGTAGATGTCGAGGTCCCTGGTGGCGAGCGCGCGCACCGTCACCGTCATCGTCTGCGAGGCCGCGTTGCCGCCCATGCCGGCCACGATCGGCATCAGCACGGCCAGCGCCACCACCCGCTCGATCGTCTGGTCGAACAGGCCGATGACCGAGGCGGCGAGAAAGGCGGTGAACAGATTGACCAGCAGCCAGGGCACGCGCGAGCGCGAGGCCGCCAAGATGGTGTCGGAAAGCTCCTCGTCGCCGACGCCGCCCATTCGCAGCAGGTCCTCCTCGGCCTCCTGCTGGATGACGTCGACCACGTCGTCGATGGTCAGCACGCCGACCAGCCGCTCGTTCTCGTCGACCACGGCGGCCGACAGAAGGTCGTATTGCTCGAATTCGCGCGCCGCCTCTTCCTGGTCCATGGTGGCCGGGATGGCGTGGCGCGTCTCGTGCATGATGTCCTCGACCTTGACCGCGCGCTTTGTGCGCAGGATCTGGTCGAGATGGACGGCCCCGAGCAGCTTGAAGGTCGGATCGATGACGAAGATCTGGCTGAAGCTGTCGGGAAGGTCCTTGTCCTCGCGCATGTAGTCGATGGTCTGGCCGACGGTCCAGAACGGGGGCACGGCGACGAACTCCGTCTGCATACGACGGCCGGCGCTCTCTTCCGGATAGTCCAGCGAACGCCTCAGCCTGATCCGTTCGGTGAACGGGAGCTGGGCGAGAATCTCGTCCTGGTCCTCCTGGTCGAGGTCTTCGAGAATGTAGACCGCGTCGTCGGAATCGAGTTCCTGCACCGCCTGCGCGATCTGCGCGTTGGGCAGGTTTTCGACGATGTCGAGGCGGATGGCCTCGTCCACCTCGGTCAGCGCCGAGAAGTCGAAGTCCGCGCCCAGCAATTCGACCAGCGAGCGGCGCTGGTCCGGCTGCAAGGCTTCCAGAAGGTCGCCGAGCTCCGATTCGTGAAGGGCGGCGACGTCCTGCTTGAGCGTCAGCGTATCGCGGTCGGCTATCGCCGCACCGATATGAGCAAGAAACGAGGCGAGGATGGCGCCGTCCTCGCCGTAAATGTCGCTGTGCTCCACCTTGGGCGGAGCATCATCGGCAGCTTGTTCGTTCTTACCTTCCAAGACTGCCTCGCGCTGCTTCGATTTGCGGACTGGGTCTCCGTAGCGCAATTCCGGCGGAATTAACAAGAGAGACGAATACGCCGGCACTATCGTCCGCGTGGATGAAGATTTCCGGACAGTCATGACATAGGGCAGTCGCGGCAGAAGGGCAGAGCCACCGCGCGCTTCTATCCGGCAGGCGGTGTGAGCTCCTTCACAGAAGCTGGCGCGGATTCGCGCTATTGTGTTCTCGCGGCTTCTGAGGGGGCCGCGGGCCGGCGCGTCCTCCCGCCCTTAACCGGGTGCGCCGGCCCGTTTTTTTCACGTTGCCAGGTGGCGGGCGGCGGCTAAGATACAGCATGACCGAACCCGGAAGATTGCCAGACGATAAAGCCTCTCGCTCGCGAAAGGGGCGCATGATCGTCTATGTCCTGCTGGCGATAGGCATTGCCGTGTGGCTGGCCATGGGCGATTGATCCGCCGCACCCGCAAACACGCGCGAGGCTCAATTTCTTGATCGACTGGCCGCTGGTACTGATCGCCCTGTTCGGGCTCGGGGTCGCCCTGTTCATCGTCTACTGCATCGGCGTGTTCATCTTCGCGAAGCCGAAAGGCGATCCGGTGGAACCTGTGCAGATAGACACCGTCGACCTGATGATGTTCCACGACACCGACCGGAACTAAACCCCGCAATCGCAAAGCAAGGAACCGGTATCGGCAGCCTTGGCATTTCATTGTATGCTTCCCCAAAGGGAGCGAAGGCCATGAACGTAGCCAACTTGCAACTGGAAGGGCTTTTGATGGCGATTGCCGCCGTCAATCATCTGCTTGTTCAGAAAGGCGTCGTATCCATGCAGGAGATCGACGCCGCCCTTCAAGCCGCGGAAGCCAGCGAAAACAGGTCCGACGAACTGCCGCCGTCCTATCGGGAGGCGATTGCGTTTCCTATCCGGCTGCTGCAACTGGCGAACCAGTGCCAGCCGGAGGCGGAGCTGCCGCCCTTCTCGCAACTGACCAAAATGGTCGGCCAGATGAGATAGGGCTTGCCCCCCGGTCAGGCCTGGATCACGACTACTCGGCTGCCCGGCGTGGCCCTCTCGTAGAGGTCGATCACGTCATGGTTGAGCATGCGGATGCAGCCGCTGGAAACGGCCCTGCCGATCGAATTGGGCTGGTTCGTGCCATGGATGCGGAACATGGTGTCGCGCCCGTTCCGGTAAAGATACAGCGCCCGGGCACCCAACGGGTTGTTCGGCCCGCCAGGCAGGCCACCCGCATACCGCCGATTGCGCGGATCGCGTCGCATCATGTTCGCCGTCGGCGTCCAGCTCGGCCACTGAGCCTTGCGGCCCACCACCGCGTTGCCGCGCAACACCAGACCCTCGCGGCCGACGCCGATGCCGTAGCGGATGGCTCGCCCGTCACCCAGAACATAGTAGAGACGGCGTTCGGGCGTGTTCACCACGATGGTGCCGGCGGGGTGCTCCGTGCCGAATGCGACCTCGGTGCGCCGCAGCTCCGGCCTGATCTGGGAGGCCGGCACCGCCGGAAGCGGAAAGCGCTCATCCGGTATCGCCGCGTAATTGGCATATTCGGAGGTTGCGCAACCTGCCAGAACCAATGGCAGCCCAATGATGAAGCCTCTGCGCGAAATTGGCATGTGCCCGCCCAAATTCAGTTTATGTCTCTGAATTGGTTAGGGCGCTATGGTTAACAAATGATTGCCGCAGGGCGATTTCGCCCCTCGCCCGGTGCAGGGCGATTTCGCCTCTCGCCCGGTAATGTGCCCGGTAACGTGACTGTCGGGGCGCCCAAGCCCCACCCCACCCCGACAGCCCGCCTGACTTCCATCAGGTCGCCGGCACAGCCGACATCTCATCCAATGCATTTCCCGTGCCATGCGGTTCCGTATTGAATTGGAACGAAATGGGCAGGCAATCAGGCAAGCAAGCAGTTGGGCTGGTTCAAAACGGGACTGGCCGGGCTGCCGGATGCTTCAGGAACGATACAGGGTTCCCGCGTCATGACCTGAGCAGCCATCCCTCGTCTAACGGCCTGTCCATGCGTCCCCGGCGACTTGTCGACCCGCGTCAGGTGTGGTTCCTTTTACGCGTGCAACAGAGGGAGGGAACGCATGGCAAGGTCGATTGCACGATGCCCGGTCTGCAAGAAGCCGGCGAAACAGACGGCAACGCCGACGGGAGACCACAACCAGATCGACTGCCCGGATTGCGGTCGCTTCCTGGCGTCGGAATCTTTCAGTCAGGCCGCTTCGGCCCATTCCATATCCGCCAAGCGGCTGGCGCTCGAGCATGCCCGTTTTCGGGCCAGATACGGGGCTTTGCCGGTCATCACGACCTACGACCTGCCGTAAGCGTTGCGCCGCTTGCGACAGGACATGCAGACCTGTGACTCCCACATGCGGCGCAGGATGCGCGCATGACCGAATAAAGGACAGGGAGATGCAATCGACCCCGGAAGGGGGAATGGTGCGGTCGAGAAGACTCGAACTTCCACGGGTTGCCCCACAGCGACCTCAACGCTGCGCGTCTACCAATTCCGCCACGACCGCCCGTGGTAGGAGCCGGACGCATCCGGCACGCGGCGTGTAGCAAATCGCTTACCCCGAAACAAGTGGATGCGTGGGAATAATCGCGCTTTAAATCACAGCCGCGCCGACATACCCGCATCCGCGCCTTCGCGGCTGGACCTTGGGCTTGTTTCTCGCCATATGATTGGATGAAAATCCGGAACAAGCCATGCCTGAACGCAGCCAGACCGCCACGTCGTTTTTCGCCACCCCGGGTTCGGCGCCTGTCGAATGGCGCATCGAGCCGGGCCTTCTCGCCTATCCGGACGCGCTGGCATTCATGGAATCGCGGGCCGAATCGATTCGCAACGGCGAGGCCGGGGAGCTGGTCTGGCTGGTCGAGCATCCGCCCCTCTACACGGCCGGCACCAGCGCCCGCACCGAGGACCTCATCGACCCCGACCGCTTCCCGGTGTTCGCGGCCGGCCGCGGCGGCGAATACACCTATCACGGCCCCGGCCAGCGCGTGGCCTATGTCATGCTCGACCTCAAGCGCCGGCGCGAGGACGTTCGCGCCTTCGTCACAGCGCTCGAGGAATGGATCGTCCGCACGCTGGACACCTTCAACGTGAAGGGCGAACGTCGCGAGGATCGCGTCGGCGTATGGGTGCAGCGGCCGGACCGCCCGCCCCTCTCCAGCGGCTCGATGGCCGAGGACAAGATTGCCGCCATCGGCATTCGCCTGCGCAAATGGGTCAGCTTCCACGGCATCGCCATCAATGTGGAGCCGGACCTGTCGCATTTTGGCGGCATCGTGCCCTGCGGGATTCAGGAATATGGCGTCACCAGCCTGGTCGATCTCGGCCTGCCGGTGACGATGCCGGATCTGGACGTGGCGCTGAAGGCGGCATTCGAGGATGTCTTCGGACCGGCGACCACCACCGGGTCGGCCCGGTCCCTGGAGCCGGCAATCCAAAGACTTGCCGGCTGAGGCCCAACGGCCAGGCAACTACGCCCTGATGGGCCACCCCGGTATCAGCGCTGAAACATGCCCCCGAAAGCGGGCATCACCGGCGGATATCGTCTGATTGCTCCATGTTTCACCAGAAGAACCGGCGTCGGTCAGAGCGCGCCGATCCACATCGCCATCGAAATGAGGAAGGTGCCCATACACACCATCGAGACAACATCCTGAACGAGATCGGTCATGGCTTGCTCCTGTTTTTTATATGTTCTTAATTTGTTCTAATTTTGTTCAAATGTCAATCGACGGATTGCGGCCCTCACCCGAATCGGGCAGCGCCCGGTTTTCAGGGTTAAGGAAAGGTTTTCAGGCGCTGGATAGAAGGCCGTCCGGGGCAGCGGTCAGCCCGGTTTATTTTCACCAGCCAGTTGCCGACACTTGGCGTGGCGCAACTACGCGAAACAGAGGGCTGCCCGATTTTCAGGCGCCCTCGCTCCAGAAATGGAAACATACAGCGGCCTGGCCTGAGCGTCGTGCTCGACCGAACAGGCAATGCCTGCCCCCTGCCAACGACTCAGAAACCACCGCCCGGCACGGCCGGCGGCGGACAAAGCCTCAGAGCGGAACCACCCTGCCCTCGGCCAGCGTCACGCGCCGGTCCATGCGCGAGGCAAGCTCGTGGTTGTGGGTGGCGATCAGCGCCGCCAAGCCCGACTGCCGCACCAGCGCCTCCAGCGCCTGGAAGACATAGGAGGCGGTGACGGGGTCGAGGTTGCCGGTCGGCTCGTCGGCCAGAAGCACCAGCGGCGCATTGGCCACCGCGCGGGCGATTGCCACGCGCTGCTGCTCGCCGCCCGACAGTTCGGACGGCCGGTGCGTGGCGCGCTTGCCGATCTGCATATAGTCGAGCAGTTGCGCGGCCCGTTCGGCCGCCTCGCCGCGCGACAACCCCTTGATGAGCTGCGGCATCATCACGTTCTCCAGCGCGGAGAACTCGGGCAGCAGATGATGGAATTGATAGACGAAGCCGATATCGTTGCGGCGGATCGCGGTGCGATTGTCGTCAGACAGCCGCCCGCAGGCGCGCCCTGCCAGCACCACGTCGCCGCCATCGGGCCGCTCCAGCAGGCCGGCGGTGTGCAGCAGCGTGGACTTGCCGGTTCCGGAAGGCGCCACCAGCGCCACCATCTCGCCCGCATGCAGCGAAAAATCCGCACCGTTGAGGATGGTGAGCCGGCGCTCCGCCTGCTCATAGTGGCGCTCGACGCCCTTCAGTTGCAGAACGGCGCGCACCATCACTCATACCTCAGCGCTTCGACCGGATCGAGCCGCGCGGCCCGCCATGCCGGAAACAGCGTCGCCAGGAACGACAGGACCAGCGCCATCAGGATGACCGAGAAGGTCTCGCTGAAGTCCATCTTGGCTGGAAGCTGGCTCAGGAAATAGAGTTCCGGGTTGAACAGCACCGTGCCGGAAATCCAAGAGAAGAACTGCCTGATGCGCTCCACATTGAGGCAGATGAGAACCCCCAGCACGAAGCCGGCCAGCGTGCCGACCACGCCGATGGCCGCCCCGGTCATCAGGAAGATGCGCAGGATCGCCCCGCGCGTCGCGCCCATGGTGCGCAGGATGGCGATGTCGTGCCCCTTGTCCTTCACCAGCATGACGAGGCCGGAAATGATGTTGAGCGCCGCCACCAGCACGATCAGCGTCAGGATCATGAACATGACGTTGCGCTCCACCTGGAGGGCGGAGAAGAAGGTCTGGTTGCGCTGGCGCCAGTCGCTCATCAGGATCGGCCGCTGCGCCGCCTCCTCCACCCTCGGTTTCAGGGCATCGACGGCGTCAGGATTGTCGACATAGACCTCGATGCTCTGCGCCAGGTTCTCCATGTTGAAATAGAGCTGCGCCTCGCCAAGCGGCATGTAGACGATCGAGCTGTCATATTCCGACATGCCGACCTCGAAGATGGCGGACACGTGGTAGCCCTTCAGCCGCGGCATGGTGCCGAGCGGCGTCACGTCGCCATCGGGGGAAACCAGCGTGATGGTGTCGCCCAGCGCGAGCCCGAGATTGTCCGCCATGCGCGAGCCGATGGCCACGCCTTCCGACGTGTCGAAATCCTCCAGCGAGCCGAAGCGGATGTTGTCGGAGACGATGTTGACCTTGGCGAGGTCCTCGCCCCTGATGCCGCGTACCAGCGCGCCGGTACCGGAACCGATATTGCCTTGTGCCAGCACCTGCCCGTCGATCAGCGGCAAGGCGTATTTCACGCCCGGCACGCCGTTGATGCGGTCTGCCACCTGGGCATAGTCCTCCAGCGGCAGATCGGTGGGCGTGACGATGAGATGGCCGTTGACGCCGAGGATCCGGGTCAGCAATTCGGCCCGGAAGCCGTTCATCACCGCCATGACCACGATCAGCGTCGCCACCCCCAGCATGATGCCGAGGAACGAAATCGAGGCGATGACCGAAATCACCGTCTCCTTGCGGCGCGAACGCAGGTAGCGCCACGCCACCATGCGCTCGAAGCCGGAAAACGGCCCGGCCGCAGCCTTCCGGGTTCCGGCCTTCTGCGTCACGGCGGCGGTCTGGTTCACGCGGCTTTCTCCACCATGGCCAAGAGGTCTTCGATCTTCTTCACGTCGCGCTCGCCGGTCCTGCGGTTCTTGACCTCGACGGTCCCTTCGGCAACGCCGCGCGGGCCGACGATGACCTGCCACGGCAGGCCGATGAGATCGGCGGTGGCGAACTTGGCGCCCGGCCGCTGGTCGGTGTCGTCGTAGAGAACCTCTTTGCCGGCGTTCTCATAGGCGGCGAGAAGCTGCTCGCACAGCGCGTCGCAGCCGGCATCGCCCGGCTTCATGTTGATCAGCGCCACGTGGAACGGGGCGACACTCTCGGGCCAGATGATGCCGTTCTCATCGTGGCTGGCCTCGATGATGGCCGCGATCAGCCGCGAGGGGCCGATGCCATAGGAGCCCATCGAGACGAAATGCTCCTTGCCGTCCGGCCCGGTAACCTTGGCGTCCATCGGCTTGGAGTATTTCTCGCCGAAATGGAAGATATGCCCCACCTCGATGCCCCGGGCCGAAACCTGCTCGCTCTCGGCAATCGCCGCCCATGCGGTTTCGTCGTGCATCTCGTCGGTTGCGGCATAGGGCGTCGTCCACTTCTCGACGATGCCGGCGATTTCCCCGTCATTGGCGAAGTCGACATCCTCGCCGGGCACTTCGAAGCCCAGGTAATCCTTGTGGCAATAGACCTGGCTTTCACCGGTGTCGGCCAGGATGATGAATTCGTGGCTGAGGTCGCCGCCGATCGGACCCGTGTCGGCGCGCATCGGGATCGCCTGCAGGCCCATGCGCGTGAAGGTGCGCAGATAGGCCACGAACATGCGGTAGTAGGCGGCCTTGGCGCCCTCGTAGTCGAGATCGAAGGAATAGGCGTCCTTCATCAGGAACTCGCGCGAGCGCATGACGCCGAAGCGCGGCCGCACCTCGTCGCGGAACTTCCACTGGATGTGGTAGAGATTGAGCGGAAGATCCTTGTAGGACTTCACATAGGCGCGGAAGATGTCCGTCACCATTTCCTCATTGGTCGGCCCGTAGAGCATGTCGCGCTCGTGCCGGTCCTTGATGCGCAGCATCTCCTTGCCATAGGCGTCGTAGCGGCCGCTCTCGCGCCACAGGTCGGCCGACTGGATGGTCGGCATCATGATCTCCAGCGCGCCGGAACGATCCTGCTCCTCGCGAATGATCCGGCAGACCTTGTCCAGGACGCGCTTTCCGAGCGGCAGCCAGGAAAAGCTGCCGGCCCCCTGCTGACGGATCATGCCGGCACGCAGCATCAGCCGGTGCGAGACGATTTCGGCCTCGCGCGGGTTTTCCTTGAGAATGGGCAGAAAGTAGCGCGACAAACGCATAAGCTGTTCCGTGAGAGAAAGGGCGCCACCGGAATCGGCGCGCCGAGGCCTGTTTGCTTCGGCTTCATAGCCATTTCATGGCAAGTTGGAAACCCGCAGCCGCCGCGGGCGTATCGACGCAAGGCGCCTTCATCGTCGAGGATTGCGGAGGTGACTACCGAGCGGGCAATTCATGCCGACTTATTGTGCATTGCAGCACATTTAAGTCCTCTTCTGCGCAAAATTTATAGTGACTTTGCCGGCTCTGTTGGTCTAGTGTTCCCTGCATAATCGAGAGAGCAGAGAGAAATCTGTTCTCCTACGCGGTCTAAAGTCTTGGGAGGATGCGATCTAGGCGCGGTTACTCGCAGCCGCCGAATACCGGAAACAGATCGGACGCGTTTAATTTGCAAGGCTTCCAGCCTTGCATTTTTTTTGTTCAGATTTGAGCAACTGCGGCCCGCACAAGGCCGTCACCGAGTTGATCCATAAGATCAACACAGCCTCCGATCCTTTTGTTTCAGGCTAGTATTCCGGAAGTGATGCTTAGCACAGCGGGCGTTCTGATGAACGCCACCCGCTGCTCAGCAATGATTTATAGCCGAATTTGTGCAACGCCAGACGATTCCGTCTGGCTGCAAAATGCTCAGTCGAAATCCGGCACCATGCGCGGAATGTCGTCGAAGCTGTAGCCCATCCCCCAGGTGACGCCGAAGTAAGTGCCGACGATGAGCGTGGTGATGATGGTCGTCCAGATCACGGCGCGCAGCATATGCGGGCCGCGCGGCGCGCTGGAGACGGTGCCCAGCGTGACATTGTCGTCCTCGTCCTGCGTCGTCACGCCGAACGGCAGGATGGCGAACAGCACCAGCCACCACATGACGAAATAGATGGCGACGAGAGAAACCCAACTCATGACTGTTCCAGTTCGACCAGCGTTCCGCAGAAATCCTTCGGATGCAGGAACAGGACCGGCTTGCCGTGCGCGCCGATCTTCGGCTCGCCATCGCCAAGCACCCGCGCGCCCCCGGTCTTGAGCCGGTCGCGCGCGGCGAGGATGTCGTCGACTTCGTAGCAGACATGATGCATGCCGCCGGCCGGGTTCTTTTCGAGGAAGGCGGCGATCGGCGAACCTTCGCCCAGCGGCTCCAGCAATTCGACCTTGGTGTTGCCGAGATCGACAAACACCACCGTCACGCCGTGCTCGGGCAGCGCCTGCGGCTCGGTGACCGCGCCGCCCAGGGTGTCGCGATAGGTCTCGGTCGCCTTCGCAAGGTCGGGCACCGCGATGGCGACATGATTGAGACGTCCGAGCTTCATTGCCTCACTCCCCAATGCCTGCCCGATAAACGGCTTACGGTCACCGCGTCACGAACACCGTGACCAGCGGCTTCTTGCCCCAGGCCTCGTTGGCGGCGGCGCGCACCGCGCGACGCACGGATTCCTGCACCAGATCGAGGTCTTTTCGGCGCTGGCGCGGGATAGAGTCCACCGCGCCTATTGCCGCATCGAGCATCAGCTCTTCCAGCGGCTCGCCGCCGGCATCGGCTTCCGCCACGCCGATGGCGACGACATCGGGATCGCCGGACAGCTCATAACGGTCGTCCAGCACCACATTGACCGCGACATGGCCGGCATAGGACAGCTTGCGCCTGTCACGGATGCCCATCGCCTCGTCCGTGCCGACCAGCTTGCCGTCCTTGTAGAGGCGGCCGAACGGCACCTGATCGACGATGGTGGCCGCACCCGGCCACAGGCGCAGCATGTCGCCGTCGCGCACCTGCGCCACTTGGCCGATGCCGGACATGGCCATCAGCGAGCCCTGCGCGACCAGATGCGCCGCCTCGCCGTGCACCGGCACGCCGATCTGAGGGCGCACCCATTCATACATGCGCCTCAGCTCGCTGCGACGCGGATGGCCGGAGACATGCACCAGCGCATCGCCGTCCTCGATGATCTTCATGCCAAGGTCGATCAGGCGGTTCTTGATCTCCAGGATGGCCTTCTCGTTGCCGGGAATGGTGCGCGAGGAGAAGATCACCGTGTCGCCGGCCGTCAGCGAAACCGTCTTCATCTCGTCGCGGGACAGCTTGGCGAGCGCCGCAAGCGGCTCGCCCTGGCTGCCGGTGCAGATGATGACCAGTTCGCGACGGTCGATGAAGCCGTAGTCCTCCTCCAGGACGAACTCCGGCAAGCCGTCCATGTAGCCGAGGTCGTCCGCCACCTCGATGACGCGCTTCAGCGAACGGCCGAGCACGAGGCATTTGCGGCCTGCATCGCGGGCGGCGCGGGCGATCGAAAGGATGCGCCCGACATTGGATGAAAATGTCGTTATGGCCACCCGGCCCTGCGCCTGCTCGATCAGCACCTTGAGGCTGGCGCCGACTTCCTCTTCCGAAGGCGAATCGCCATCGCGCAGCGCATTGGTAGAATCGCAGACCAGCGCCAGGACGCCCTTGTCGCCATAGGCCCGGAAGCGTGCCTCGTCGGTCTTGGGCCCCAGCGTCGGCGCGGGATCGATCTTCCAGTCGCCGGTGTGGATCACCGTGCCGGCCGGCGTGGTGATGGCCAGCGACATCGGTTCGGGAATGGAATGGGCAACCGGAATGGCCTCGATCTCGAACGGCCCGACGGTGAACTTCTCGCCGCCACGATAGATGGTGACCGGGATCTTCGGCGCGCCCTGCTCCGACTGCCGCTTGGCTTCGAGCAGACCGGCGGCGAACGGCGTCATCCACACCGGCGCCTGCAGGCGCGGCCAGATGTCGTGCAGCGCGCCATAATGGTCTTCATGCGCGTGGGTGATGACGATGCCGCGCACCTTCTCCAGCTTGTCCTCGATGAAGCGCGTGTCCGGCAGGATGAGGTCGACGCCGGGATGTGCCGGATCGGGAAAGGTCACCCCGACATCGACGATCAGCCATTCGCGCGCGTTCGCCGGCCCATAGCCGTAGAGGCCGAAGTTCATGCCGATCTCGCCCACGCCGCCAAGCGGCACGAAAACCAGTTCGGCATTTTCCGTCGCAGCCATTCCCGTCTCCAAACTATACGGCGTTCAATTCCAGGTAGAGCATTTCGGCTTCTTCTGGAATTCAGTAAACGCCCAATCTTCCTGTTCTGCGCGATTCCGGCTGCAAACCGGCTCCCGCCGTCCTGAAATCGCTACACGGCGCCGGCGCTGGCGACCGCGCCGAAATGCACGTCGCCCGCCGCGATCGTCACCACGCCGCCGTCATGGTCGCGGATCACGAAGCGGCAATCCTCGTCGATGGTTTCGAAAATACCGCGCACGATCCTGTTGTCGACCCGCACCGCGACCTCGCTGCCGATCCCGGCGGCGCGCTCCAGCCAGCGCTTGCGGATGGCCGAAAGGCCCCGCCCCTCGCTCCACAGCCGTGCATTGTCGGCCCAGGCATCGGACAGGGCCAGGAACAGCGTTTCGGCATCGCAGGTCGCGCCGAGCTTGTGCAGGGACGTAGCGGGATAAGGCAGGCCGTCGGGATGGGCGACGACATTGACGCCGATGCCCACGGCGACCGCGAACCGGTTTTCACCCAGCACGGTCGATTCCAGCAGGATGCCGGCAAGCTTTGCGCCGGAGGCCAGCACATCGTTCGGCCATTTCAGCGCGAAACGGTTGCGCGCCCCTTCGCCCGCCCCGCTGCCGGCGTCGATGCCGACTGCGATGCTACCCTTCGGCGTCACCGCATCCAGCGCATCGGCCAGCGCCAGCCCGGCGACGAAGCCGAGCGTCGAGGCAAGCTTCAGCTCGTAGTCGGCAACGACAAGCAGCGTTGCCGCAAGATTCCCCGGCGGCGACTGCCAGGCCCGGCCGCGACGGCCGCGCCCGCTCTGCTGGTTCTTCGAGACCACCCACAGCTTGCCGGGATCGCCGGCACGGGCGTGCTCGAGCGCCTGCGCGTTGGTGGAGCCGACCGTGTCGAGCGCCTCGAGGCGATAGCCTTCGGATGCCGCCGTCGGCGCCAGCGCAAACGCCATCAGAAGAACGTCTTGGCGGCGGCCTGCGCCATGGTGCTGATCGGGCCGCCGATGAGCACGTAGAACACCACGAAGGCGCCGGACAGGCCGAGGATCACCCGCAGCTCGGCGGCCATCGGCTGGAAGCCGCCGGCCGGCTCGTCGAACCACATGATCTTGATGATGCGCAGGTAGTAGAAGGCGGCCACGACCGAGGTCAGCACGCCGATGATGGCCAGCGCGTAGAGGCCGGCATCGATGGCCGCCAGGAAGACGTACCACTTCGCCCAGAACCCGGCCAGCCACGGAATGCCGGCCAGCGAGAACAGCAGGATGGTTAGCAGCGTCGCCATCACCGGATTGGTCTGCGACAGGCCGGCCAGATCGCCGATCTCCTCGACATTCTCGTCATTGCGCCGCATGGCGATGATGAAGGCGAACATGCCGAGCGTCATGGCGACATAGATCAGCATGTAGATGATGACGCCGCGCACGCCCGCCTCGCTGTTGGCAGCGAGGCCGACCAGCGCGAAGCCCATATGGCCGATGGAGGAGTAGGCCATCAGGCGCTTGAAATTGCGCTGGCCGATGGCCGCGAACGAGCCGAGCGCCATCGAGGCGATGGAGACGAACACGATGATCTGCTGCCAGTCGGCGGCCGACGGCTGGAATGCCTCCATGACCAGGCGCAGGATCAGCGCCATGGTGGCGACCTTCGGGGCCACGGCGAAGAAGGCCGTGACCGGCGTCGGCGCGCCTTCGTAGACGTCGGGCGTCCACATGTGGAACGGTGCCGCCGAAATCTTGAAGACGAGGCCGGCGAGGATGAAGACCACGCCGAACAGCACGCCCACCTGCCGCTCCTTGCCCGACAGGGTCGAGGCGATGACCTCGAAGTCGATGGAGCCGGTGTAGCCGTAGACCAGCGAGATGCCGTAGAGCATCATGCCGGTGCCGAGCGCGCCGAGCACGAAATATTTCAGGCCCGCCTCGCTGGAGCGCAGGCTGTCGCGGTTGATGGCCGCGACGATGTAGAGCGCCAGCGATTGCAGCTCGAAGCTGAGGTAGAGCGCGATCATGTCGTTGGCCGAGGCCATCAGCAGCATGCCGACGGTCGAGAGCATGACCAGCACCGGATATTCGAAGGAATCGAACTTCTGGGCGCGGCTGTAACCGATCGACATGACGAGCGCGACCGCCGAGCCGCCGAGGGTGAGCAGCTTCATGAAGCGCGCGAAGGGATCGAGCACGAAGGAATCCCCGAACGCCCTGCCCTCGCCCGTGGCGAACATCAGCCAGGCGCCGGCCGCGGCCATGACCAGAACGGCAAGCGTGGAGACGAGCGTGCTCGGACGGCCGCTTGAGAACACGCCGATCATCAGGAGCACCATGGCGCCTGCGGCCATGATGAGCTCGGGCGTGACGAGCGCGAGACTGGTGGAGAGTTCCGGCGTCATTGTTCCCTAAGTCTCCGGTCAGTTTGCGGCCGCGGTCTGCGCGGCATTGATCGATGCGGTGACGTTGCTCACCAGCGTCTTCACCGACTGGGCGGTCACGTCCAGCACCGGCGCCGGGTAGACGCCGAAGAAGATCGTCAGCACCACCAGCGGATAGAGCACCGCCTTCTCGCGGCCCGAAAGGTCGAGCATGCCCTTGAGGCTGTCCTTGGTCAGCGCGCCGAACACGACGCGGCGGTAGAGCCATAGCGCATAGCCGGCCGACAGGATCACGCCGGTGGTGGCGAACAGCGCCACCCAGGTGTTGACCCGGAACACGCCGAGCAGCGTCAGGAACTCGCCGATGAAGCCGCTGGTGCCGGGTAGGCCGACATTGGCCATGGTGAAGATCAGGAAGGCCACCGCATATTTCGGCATGTTGTTGACGAGGCCGCCATAGGCGTCGATCTCACGCGTGTGCATGCGGTCGTAGATGACGCCGACGCACAGGAACAGCGCCGAAGACACCAGACCGTGCGACAGCATCTGGAAGATGGCGCCCTGGATGCCCTCGGCGTTCATGGCGAAGATGCCCATGGTCACGTAGCCCATGTGGGCGACCGAGGAATAGGCGATCAGCTTCTTCATGTCCTCCTGCATCAGCGCCACCAGCGAGGTGTAGACGATGGCGACGACCGACAGGGTGAAGACGAAGGGCGCGAACATCTCCGAGGCGATCGGGAACATCGGCAAAGAGAAGCGCAGGAAGCCGTAGCCGCCCATCTTCAGCAGGATGCCGGCCAGGATGACCGAGCCCGCCGTCGGCGCCTCCACGTGCGCGTCCGGCAGCCAGGTGTGCACCGGCCACATCGGCATCTTCACCGCAAAGGAGGCGAAGAAGGCGAGCCATAGCCATGTCTGCATATTGGCCGGAAAATCATGCGCCAGCAGCGTCGGGATATCCGTGGTGCCGGCCTGCCAGAACATCGCCATGATGGCGAGCAGCATCAGCACCGAGCCGAGCAACGTGTAGAGGAAGAACTTGAACGAGGCATAGACGCGCCGCTTGCCGCCCCACACGCCGATGATGATGAACATCGGGATCAGGCCCGCCTCGAAGAAGACGTAGAACAGCACGATGTCGAGCGCGCAGAACACGCCGATCATCAGCGTCTCGAGCAGCAGGAAGGCGATCATATACGCCTTCACGCGCTTCTGCACCGATTCCCACGACGCCAGGATGCACAGCGGCATCAGGAAGGTGGTGAGGATGACGAACAGCATGGAAATGCCGTCGACGCCCATATGGTAGGAGATGCCGCTGTCCAGCCACTCCGCCTTTTCCACCATCTGGAAGCCGGCCTGCGAATTGTCGAAGCCGATCCACACGAACAGCGACACCACGAAGGTGAACACCGTCGTCAGCAGCGTGATCGAGCGGATGTTGCGGCGACCGTTCTCGTTGTCGTCGTTGATCAGCAGCACCAGAAGGGCGCCGACCAGCGGCAGGAACGTGACCGTAGAGAGAATGGGCCAGTCGGTCATAGCATCATCCAGGTGGCAAGTGCGGCAACGCCGATCAGCATTGCGAAGGCGTAGTGATAGAGGTAGCCGGACTGCAGCTTGACGACACGCTGGGTGACGTCGATGACGCGCGCCGAAACGCCGTCCGGCCCGAGCCCGTCGATGATCTTCCCGTCACCGGTCTTCCACAGGAAGCGGCCGAGCGCCTTGGCGGAGCGCACGAACAGGAAGTCGTAAAGCTCGTCGAAATACCACTTGTTGAGCAGGAAGGCGTAGAGCCCGCGATGCTGCGCTGCGAGCCGCTTCGGCGTCTCCGGCGAGCGGATGTAGAACTGGTACGAAACGAGGAAGCCGATCACCATCGCCACGAACGGCGACAGCTTCACCCACATCGGCACGCCGTGCATCTCGTGCAGGACGTGGTTGTCGGCCGAGGTGAACAGCGCCGTCTTCCAGAATGCCTCGTAGGCGTCGCCGATGAACTGGTCGTGGAACAGGAAGCCCGCGAACAGCGCGCCGACCGCGAGGATGTAGAGCGGCACCAGCATCACCGGCGGCGATTCATGCACGTGGTGCAGAACCTCCTCGCTGGCGCGCGACTTGCCGTGGAAGGTCATGAAGATCAGCCGCCAGGAATAGAAGGAGGTGAAGCAGGCGGCGATCACCAACAGCGTGAAGGCGAAGCCCGCCACCGCATTGTGGCCGACGAAGGCGCTTTCGATGATGGCGTCCTTGGAGAAGAAGCCGGCGGTGCCGATGACCGTGGCCGGGATGCCGACGCCGGTCAGCGCGATGGTGCCGATAATCATCATCCAGTAGGTCGCCGGGATCAGCTTGCGGATGCCGCCCATGTTGCGCATGTCCTGCTCGTCCGACATGGCGTGGATGACTGACCCGGAGCCGAGGAACAGCAGGGCCTTGAAAAAGGCGTGCGTGAACAGGTGGAAGATCGCCGCGCCATAGGCGCCGACGCCCAGCGCCACGAACATGTAGCCGAGCTGCGAGCAGGTCGAATAGGCGATGACGCGCTTGATGTCGTTCTGCACCAGGCCGACGGTCGCCGCGAAGAAGGCGGTGGTGGCGCCGATGAAGGTCACCACGGTCAGCGCGCTGTGCGACAGCTCGAACAGCGGCGACAGGCGCGCCAGCATGAACACGCCGGCGGTGACCATGGTGGCGGCATGGATCAGCGCCGAAACCGGGGTCGGGCCTTCCATGGCGTCCGGCAGCCA
Organism: Aquamicrobium terrae; assembly: GCF_040545735.1. Taxonomy (GTDB): domain Bacteria; phylum Pseudomonadota; class Alphaproteobacteria; order Rhizobiales; family Rhizobiaceae; genus Mesorhizobium; species Mesorhizobium terrae_A. The sequence goes on along the minus strand of NZ_JBEPML010000001.1, from coordinate 238,571 downwards.
GGTGTGCAGCGGCACCTGCGCCGACTTGCCCATGGCGCCCATGAACAGCAGCAGGCACACCACGGTGATCGCCGCCGTCTTGTCCAGCGAATAGCCGAGGAAGGTCAGCACCGCGCTGCCGTCCGCGGCACCTTCGGCCGGCAGATAGGTGGCGGCGCTGGCGAAGATGGTCGACAGGTTGATCGAGCCGAACAGCACGAACACGCCGAACAGGCCGAGCAGGAAGCCGAAGTCGCCGACGCGGTTGACGATGAAGGCCTTCATCGCCGCAGCGCTTGCAGAGGGCTTCTTGTACCAGAAGCCAATCAGCAGATAGGAGGCGAGGCCAACGCCTTCCCAGCCGAAGAACATCTGCAACAGGTTGTCGGCAGTCACCAGCATCAGCATGGCGAAGGTGAACAGCGACAGATAGGCGAAGAAGCGCGGCCGGTGCGGATCGTGGTGCATGTAGCCGATCGAGTAGATGTGGACCAGCGCCGAGACGGTATTGACCACAACCAGCATGACGACGGTCAGCGTATCGATGCGCAGCGCCCAGGCGGCATCGAGCCCGCCCGATTGCAGCCAGCGCAGCACCGGCACGGTGAAGGTCTCGGTTTCCGAGAAGCCGACCGAGAAGAAGGCGACCCACGACAGCGCGGCCGAAACCACCACCAGGCCGGAGGTGATGTATTCGGATGCCTTGGCACCGAGCGAGGTGCCGAACAGGCCGACGATCAGGAACCCGATGAGGGGCAGGAAGACGATGGCTTGGTACATGGCTGCGCCTCAACCCTTCATCATATTCACGTCTTCCACCGCGATGGAGCCGCGGTTGCGGAAGAAGACCACGAGGATGGACAGGCCGATCGCCGCCTCGGCCGCCGCGACCGTCAGCACGAACAGCACGAAGACCTGCCCCACAAGGTCGTTGAGCACCGAGGAGAAGGCGACCAGGTTGATGTTGGCCGCCAGAAGCAGAAGCTCGATCGACATCATGATGACGATGACGTTCTTGCGGTTCAGGAAGATGCCGAACACGCCGATCGTGAACAGGATCGCCGAAAGTGTCAGATAATGTCCGATGCCGACGGTCATGTCAGATGCCCTTCCCCGTCTCGACCTTGCGCACTTCGATGGCGCTCTCGGGCGTGCGGCCGACCTGTTCGGAGATCGACTGACGCCTGACGCCCTGCTTGTGGCGCAGCGTCAGCACGATGGCGCCGACCATGGCCACCAGAAGCACGATGCCGGCCATCTGGAAGAAATGGATGTAATCCGTGTAGAGGATGTCGCCCAGCGCGGCGGTGTTGGTGCGCTCTGCCAGGTCCGGGATCGGCCTCGCAACCGACGAGCTCAGTTCGGGCGCCAGTACGTAGCCGCCGGTCACGATGATCAGCTCGGCGGCCAGGATCAGCCCGACAATCGCGCCGATGGGCGCATAGTGCAGCGCTCCCTGCTTGAACTCGGCGAAATCGACGTCGAGCATCATGACCACGAACAGGAACAGGACCATGACCGCGCCGACATAGACGATGAGCAGGATCAGCGCCAGGAACTCGGCTCCCGCCAGCAGGAACAGCCCCGCCGCGTTGAAGAAGGCGAGGATCAGGAACAGCACCGAGTGCACGGGATTGCGCGACGAGATGACCATCAAGGCCGACGCGACCGCGACAAGGGCGAAGAGGTAGAAGAAAGCCGCCTCTAGTCCTTCAAGCATGGGGATCCCCCGGGTTTCCAAATCCTGATTCCGTGCCGCCTCCGGTCACGAAACCGCGTGTTCCTTAGACGAGCCGTTGCGGCCAGTCCATGTTTCAAATGCCGATGTCCGGGCCGCGCGCCCGGCATCCGCGCTCAGCGATACGGTGCGTCCATCGCCATGCTGCGCGCAATTTCGCGCTCCCAGCGGTCGCCGTTGGCCAGAAGCTTGTCCTTGTCGTAGTAAAGCTCCTCGCGCGTCTCGGTCGCGAATTCGAAATTCGGTCCCTCGACGATGGCGTCGACCGGGCAGGCTTCCTGGCAGAAGCCGCAATAGATGCACTTCACCATGTCGATGTCGTAGCGCACGGTGCGGCGCGTGCCGTCGTTGCGGCGCGGACCGGCCTCGATGGTGATGGCCTGCGCCGGGCAGATCGCCTCGCACAGCTTGCACGCGATGCAGCGCTCTTCCCCGTTGGGGTAGCGGCGCAGCGCATGCTCGCCGCGGAAACGAGGGCTGATCGGCCCCTTCTCGTGCGGATAGTTGATGGTTTCCTTGGGCTGGACCATCTTCTTGATGCCGAGCAGGTAGCCGGCAACGATATCTTTCAGGATCAGCGACTTCGCCGCTTGAGCAAATGCGGACATCAGGCAAGCCCCGTCAACTTGAGGAAGGCTGCCGTGGCCACGACCATGAACAGCGAGATCGGCAGGAACACTTTCCAGCCCAGCCGCATGAGCTGGTCGTAGCGATAGCGCGGCAGCACCGCCTTGGCCATCGAGAAGATGAAGAACACGAAGCACACCTTGAGCACGAACCAGATGATGCCCGGAACCCAGGTGAGCGGCGCGATATCGAGCGGCGGCAGCCAGCCGCCGAGGAACAGGATGGTCGTCAGCGCGCACATCAGCACGATGGCGACATATTCGCCGAGGAAGAAGAGCAGGAACGCCGTCGACGAATATTCGACCATGTGGCCGGCGACCAGCTCCGACTCGGCCTCGACGAGGTCGAAGGGCGGCCTGTTGGTCTCGGCCAGCGCCGAGATCATGAAGATGATGAACATCGGGAACAGGCCGAGCCAGTGCCAGTCGAGGAAGCTGTTGGGCATGCCGAACATGGTGCCGAGCCCGTCCCTCTGCGCCAGCACGATGTCGGTCAGGTTCAGCGAACCGACGCACAGGAGCACGGTGATGATGACGAAGCCGATAGAGACCTCGTAGGACACCATCTGCGCCGCCGAGCGCAGCGCGCCGAGGAACGGATATTTCGAGTTCGAGGCCCAGCCGCCCATGATCACGCCGTAGACCTCCAGCGAGGAGATGGCGAGCACGAAGAGGATGCCGACATTGATGTTGGCGATGGCCCAGCCTTCATTGACCGGAATAACCGCCCAGGCCGTCATCGCCAGCACCGACGAAACCAGCGGGGCCAGCAGGAACACGCCCTTGTTGGCGCCGGAGGGAATGACCGGCTCCTTGAACACGAACTTGAACAGGTCGGCGAAGGCCTGGAACAGGCCCCAGGGCCCGACCACGTTGGGGCCGCGACGCATCTGCGCGGCCGCCCAGATCTTGCGGTCGGCATAGAGGATGTAGGCGACGAAGATCAGCAGCACCACGAGCAGTGCGAGGGATTTCACCAGGATGATCAGTGCCGGCAGCACATAGAAGGAGAAGAAGCTGTCGTCCATGTCCTATTCCGCCGCCTGCTGGAAGCCGCCCTGCGCCAGCGCCGAGCATTCGGCCATCACGGCCGAGGCGCGGGCGATCGGGTTGGTCAGGTAGAAGTCGCGCACCGGCGACACGAAGCCGGCCTTGTCGAGCTTGCCGCCGAGCGTGGCCACGCCGGCAACCTCCTCGGCCGATCCCGCCTCGATTTCGTCGATGCGGGCAAGATGCGGATATTCGCCATAGAGCGCGGCGCGAAGCTGCACCAGCGAATCGAAGGGCAGCCTGTGGCCGAGCACATCGGAAAGGGCGCGCAGGATCGCCCAGTCCTCGCGCGCATCGCCCGGCGCGAAGCCGGCGCGGCTGGTCTGCTGCACGCGGCCTTCCGTGTTGACATAGGTGCCGGATTTCTCGGTGTAGGTGGCCGACGGCAGGATGACGTCGGCGCGGTGGGCGCCGGCATCGCCATGGGTGCCGATATAGACCACGAAGCCGCTCTTGACCCTGCTCATGTCGATCTCGTCGGCGCCGAGCAGGAACAGCACGTCGGTGCCTTCCAGCATGGCGGCGGCATCCTTGCCGCCCTCGCCCGGCGCGAAACCGATGTCGAGACCGCCGACACGCGCCGCCGCATTGTGCAGCACGGCAAAGCCGTTCCATTCCGCCCCGACGGCGCCGACCGCCATGGCAAGCTTCGCCGCCTGACCAAGCACGGCCGCACCGTCGGCACGCGCCAGAGCGCCCTGCCCCACGATGATCAGCGGGCGCTCGGCCTTCTTCAGCGCCTGGAAGAACTTGCCGTTGCCGTCGGCCAGGTCCTTCAGCGTCTCGGGACCGGCGCCAAGAGCTTCATAATCGTAGCGCAGGTCGCCGAAGTCGCCGATCACGCCGATCGGCAGCGGCCCGGCGCGGAAGCGCTTGCGGATGCGGGCGTTGAGCACCGACGCCTCGAAACGCGGATTGGCACCGACGATGAGGATCGCATCGGCGTCCTCGATGCCCTCGATGGTCGGGTTGAAGATGTAGCTCGCGCGGCCCAGCGCCGGGTCGAGCGCGGCTCCGTCCTGGCGGCAGTCGATATTGGCCGAGCCCAGCGAAGCCATCAGGCGCTTCAGCGCATACATTTCCTCGACCGCGGAAAGATCGCCGGCGATGGCGCCGATCCGCTCCGGCGAGGCCGCGGCAATCGCGTCCTGGATGGCGGCGAAGGCCTCGCCCCAGCTTGCCGGCTTCAGCTTGCCGTCACGGCGCACATAGGGCCGGTCGAGGCGCTGGGTGCGCAGCCCGTCCCAGATGAAGCGGGTCTTGTCGGAAATCCATTCCTCGTTCACCGCGTCGTTGTTGCGCGGCAGGATGCGCATGACCTCGCGGCCGCGCGTGTCGACGCGGATCGCGGAACCCACGGCATCCATGACGTCGATGGATTCGGTCTTGGTCAGTTCCCACGGCCGCGCCTGGAAGGCGTACGGCCGCGCGGTGAGCGCGCCGACCGGGCACAGGTCGATGACGTTGCCCTGCAGTTCGGAGGTCATCGCCTGCTCGAGATAGGTGGTGATCTCGGCATCCTCGCCGCGGCCGATCAGGCCGAGTTCGGAAATGCCGGCCACTTCCGTGGTGAAGCGGACGCAACGCGTGCAATGGATGCAGCGCGTCATGATCGTCTTGACAAGCGGGCCGATATACTTGTCCTCGACCGCGCGCTTGTTCTCATGGAAGCGCGAGGAATCCATGCCGAACGCCATGGCCTGGTCCTGCAGGTCGCACTCGCCGCCCTGGTCGCAGATCGGGCAATCCAGCGGGTGGTTGATGAGCAGGAACTCCATCACGCCTTCGCGGGCCTTCTTGACCATCGGCGTGTTGGTGAACACTTCTGGCAGCTCGCCTTCCGGGCCGGGGCGCAGGTCGCGCACGCCCATGGCGCAGGATGCCTGCGGCTTGGGCGGGCCGCCCTTCACCTCGACAAGGCACATGCGGCAGTTGCCGGCGATCGACAGCCGCTCATGGAAACAGAAGCGCGGCACTTCCGCGCCGGCCACCTCCGCCGCCTGCAGCAGCGTGTAGTGGTCGGGTACCTCGATCTCTTTCCCGTCGACCTTCAGCTTTGCCATCTTGCCTCAACCCCGCAGCCGTGCCGCGATCTCCATTGCGGGCGCCATCGAAACGGCGCCCGGCCTGATTTTCACTTTACCCGTTGCCCGTCCCGCAGCGCCGCCGCCTGCCCGGCCCAGTCATCGCGCCGGATGCGGCCGCGAAATCCGAGCGTGTCGTCCATCCAGGCGATCTCGGCGTCCGACCAGTCCGCGATCTGGCCATATGTCCAGACGCCGTAACCGTTGAGCACCGCCTCAAGCTTCGGCCCGATGCCCGAAATCGCCTTGAGATCGTCCGGCGCGACCGGCTTCTCGATACCATGCGGCTGGCCGCGATCCTTCGCGGCATCGCCTGCCACAGCCGTGCTCACCAGATGCAGCGCCGGCGCCGAACGCGGCGAGCCCGCTTCCTGAGGCGGCTTGTCGTCCAGCGACTGGAGCATGCGCTGCGAAGCCTCGCCCATGCCGCTGAGCGCGCCCAGCCACATGCCGAACGCCTGGCTGGCCAGGCCGAAGCCGAGCGCCGACGCGGCCGCCATCCCGGCGGCCGGATGCACGAACAGGTTGACGGCGCTGGCCATCTCCTTCGGCATCATTTCTGTCGCGTGGTTCTGCATGGTCTCGAAACCGTTAATCCTGCGTGTCAGTGCCGTTCCGGCCGCGCCTACTCGGCAGCGGCCAGCACCGGCTCGACCCGGTGGGCGTTGCGGGTGAATTCGTCGATGCGCCGCTCGATCTCCGGGCGGAAGTTGCGGATCAGGCCCTGCACCGGCCACGCGGCGGCGTCGCCCAGCGCGCAGATGGTGTGGCCCTCGATCTGCTTGCTGACGTCGAGCAGCATGTCGATCTCGCGCTTCTGCGCCTCGCCGCGCACCAGCCGCTCCATCACGCGCCACATCCAGCCCGTGCCCTCGCGGCACGGCGTGCACTGGCCGCAGCTCTCATGCTTGAAGAAGTAGGAGAGCCGCGCGATCGCCTTCACGATGTCGGTCGACTTGTCCATGATGATCATGGCAGCCGTGCCGAACGAAGACTTGCGCTCGCGCAAGCCGTCGAAGTCCATCGGGCAGTCGATGATGTCCTCGGCCTTCACCACCGGGCAGGAGGCGCCGCCGGGAATGACCGCCAGCAGATTGTCCCAGCCGCCGATGATGCCGCCGCCGTGCTTCTCCACCAGTTCGCGGAAGGTGGTGCCCATCTCTTCCTCGACCGTGCAGGGCGTGTTCACGTGGCCGACCAGCATGTAGAGCTTGGTGCCGACATTGTTCGGACGCCCGAAGGACGAGAACCAGGCAGCGCCCCGGCGCAGGATGGTCGGCGCAACGGCGATGGATTCGACGTTATTGACCGTGGTCGGGCAGCCATAGAGGCCCATATTGGCCGGGAACGGCGGCTTGAGGCGCGGCTGGCCCTTCTTGCCTTCGAGGCTTTCCAGCAGCGCGGTTTCCTCGCCGCAGATATAGGCGCCGGCGCCGTGATGGACGTAAATGTCGAAGTCGTAGCCGTTCTTGTTGTTCTTGCCGATCAGCTTGGCGTCATAGGCCTCGTCGATGGCCCGTTGCAGCGCCTCGCGCTCGCGGATGAACTCGCCGCGCACATAGATGTAGGCGGCCACCGCACCCATGGCGAAGCCGGCCAGCAGGCAGCCTTCGACCAGCGTGTGCGGATCGTTGCGCAGGATGTCGCGGTCCTTGCAGGTGCCGGGCTCGGATTCGTCGGCATTGACCACGAGATAGCTCGGGCGGCCGTCGCTCACCTTGGGCATGAACGACCATTTGAGACCGGTCGGGAAGCCGGCGCCGCCACGGCCGCGCAGGCCCGACGCCTTCATCTCGTTGATGATCCAGTCGCGGCCCTTCTCGACGATGCCTTTGGTGCCGTCCCAGCAGCCGCGCGACATGGCGCCCGCCAGCGACTTGTCGAAGCGGCCGTAGATGTTGGTAAAGATGCGATCCTTGTCCTGAAGCATCGTTCTTCCCTCAAACCGGCTTCTTGCCGAAGACGCGGACATATTCGTCCACGCCACCCTTGGCGAGCGCCTTGGCCTGCTTGACCCAGTCCTCGCGCTCGATACGGCCATGGAAATTGAGATAGCCGTCCACCCATTCGCGCTCGGCCTTCTTCCACGAAGCGACCTGCGCATAGGTGAAGATGCCAAGCTCGTGCAGGATCTTCTCGTTCTTCGGCCCGACGCCCGAGATCAGCTTGAGATCGTCGACGCTCGCCGGACGGGCGATGCCGGCCGGGCGGTTCCTATCGTCGAGCGACGGCTTCGCCGCCTTGGCCGGGGCTGCCTTCTTAGGCGCGGCGACGCTGACGGCCTTCTCGGCTTCCGGCGCGGCCTTGACCGTGGAGGGCGTCTTCAGCGCGGGGCTGGTTTCGGGCGCATCCGTCTTCGGCTTGCCGGCGTTGGACGGCGGCACCGGTGCAGCCTCCTCGGCCTTGGCCGGCGTGGCCGCCTTTGCCGCGCGGTCGCGGGTCGATTTCAGCACCGCCTTCTCGTCGGTCAGGCTGGTGAAGCCGCCGGCCGGAGCGGAGAGGAAGCGGTCGATCTGCGGGCCGGTGGGCACGCTGTCGCCCCTGCCCGCCTCGAACTCGTCGATGATCTCGGCCAGGCGCTCGGGCGTCAGGTCCTCATAGGTGTCCTTGAAGATCATGACCATCGGCGCGTTCACGCAGGTGCCCTGGCACTCCACCTCTTCCCACGACAGCGTTCCGTCCTCGTTGGTGTGGAACTGCTCGTGGTTGATCTTGGACCGGCACACATCCATCAGTTCGCCGGCGCCGCGCAGCATGCAGGGCGTGGTGCCGCACACCTGGACATGGGCGCGCGTGCCGACCGGCTTGAGCTGGAACTGGGTGTAGAACGTCGCGACCTCGAGGCCACGAATATAGGGCATTTCCAGCATGTCGCAGATCGATTCGATCGCGGCCTTGGTCACCCAGCCATCCTGCTCCTGCGCCAGCATGAGCAGCGGGATGATGGCCGACTGCTGGCGACCCTTCGGATATTTTGCGATCCACTTCTTCGCAGCCGACGCATTCTCCCTGTTGAAGGCGAATGCTGCTGGCTGGATGCTGGCATCTGCGAGACGGCGGACACTCATTAGCGGTCGACCTCACCAAACACGATGTCGAGGGAGCCGAGGATGGCGGCGACGTCGGCAAGCATGTGCCCCTTGCACAGGAAATCCATGGCCTGCAGATGGGCAAAGCCCGGCGCACGAAGCTTGCAGCGATAGGGCTTGTTGGTCCCGTCCGACACCAGATAGACGCCGAACTCGCCCTTCGGCGCCTCGACGGCGGCATAGACCTCGCCGGCCGGCACCTTGTAGCCCTCGGTGTAGAGCTTGAAGTGGTGGATCAGCGCTTCCATCGAGCGCTTCATCTCGCCACGCTTCGGCGGCACCACCTTGCCGTCGAGATTGGAAACCGGCCCGGTGCTCTCCTTGCCGAGCAGGAGGTCGATGCACTGGCGCATGATCTTCGCCGACTGGCGCATCTCCTCCATGCGGATCAGGTAGCGGTCGAAGCAGTCGCCGTTCTTGCCGATCGGAATGTCGAATTCCATCTCGTCATAGCACTCGTAGGGCTGCGACTTGCGCAGGTCCCACGGAGCGCCCGAGCCGCGCACCATGACGCCGGAGAAGCCCCATGCCCAGGCATCCTCCAGCGACACCACGCCGATATCGACGTTGCGCTGCTTGAAGATGCGGTTGGGGGTCAGAAGGTCATCGAGGTCGTCGATCGTCTTGAGGAACGGATCGATCCACTTGCCGATGTCCTCGATCAGCTTCTGCGGCAGGTCCTGGTGCACGCCGCCCGGCCGGAAATAGGCCGCATGCATGCGCGAACCGGAAGCGCGCTCGTAGAACACCATCAGCTTTTCGCGCTCGACGAAGCCCCACAGCGGCGGGGTGAGCGCGCCGACGTCCATGGCCTGCGTCGTCACATTCAGGATGTGCGACATGATGCGGCCGATCTCGGAATAGAGCACGCGGATGAGCTGGCCGCGTTTCGGCACCTCGATGCCGAGCAGGCGCTCGGCGGCGAGCGCGAAGGCGTGCTCCTGGTTCATCGGCGCGCAATAGTCGAGGCGGTCGAGATAGGGCACGGCCTGAAGATAGGTCTTGTGCTCCATCAGCTTCTCGGTGCCGCGATGAAGCAGGCCGATATGCGGATCGACGCGGTCGACCACTTCGCCGTCCAGCTCCAGAACCAGGCGCAGAACGCCGTGCGCGGCCGGATGCTGCGGGCCGAAGTTGATGTTGAAATTGCGGACGGAGGTTTCAGCCATTTACTGCTTCACCTTTTCATCGCCGGGCAGCACGTAGTCGGTGCCTTCCCACGGCGAGAGGAAGTCGAAATTGCGGAATTCCTGCTTCAGCTCGACGGGCTCGTAGACGACGCGCTTGGCCTCGTCGTCGTAGCGGACCTCCACGAAACCGGTCAGGGGGAAGTCCTTGCGCAGCGGATGCCCCTCGAAGCCGTAGTCGGTAAGGATGCGGCGCAGGTCCGGATGGCCGGAGAACAGCACGCCGTAGAGATCGTAGGTCTCGCGCTCGTACCACAGCGCACCCGGCCACACGCCCGTGACCGACGGCACCACCGTCTCCTCGCCTGCCTGGACCTTGAGGCGCAGCCGCAGGTTCCGCTTCGGCGACAGCAGGTGATAGACGACGTCGAAACGGTCGAAACGGGCCGGATAATCTGCACCGGACACGTCGATCATCGAAACGAAGCCGCACTTTTCGTCGTCGCGCACGAAGCGGGAAATCGTGACGATGTCCTTGGGCGCCACGGTGATCGTCAGCTCGCCATAGGCAAGCTCGCTCCGCAGAATCTCGACGCCGCCTTTCGCTTCGATATGGGCGGCCAGTTCACTGAGTGCTTCACTCATGTCATGTCACCGTTCGATGGTGCCGGTACGGCGGATTTTCTTCTGCAACAGGAGAAGGCCGTACATCAGCGCCTCGGCGCTTGGCGGACACCCGGGCACATAGATATCGACGGGCACGATGCGGTCGCAGCCGCGCACCACCGAATAGGAATAGTGGTAATAGCCGCCGCCATTGGCGCACGAGCCCATGGAAATGACGTAGCGCGGTTCCGGCATCTGGTCGTAGACCTTGCGCAGCGCCGGCGCCATCTTGTTGGTCAGCGTGCCCGCCACGATCATGACATCCGACTGGCGCGGCGAGGCGCGCGGCGCGATTCCGAAGCGCTCGCTGTCGTAGCGCGGCATGGCCGAGTGGATCATTTCCACGGCGCAACACGCCAGCCCGAACGTCATGTACATCAGCGAGCCGGTGCGCGCCCAGGTGATGAGCGCGTCGGCGGAGGTGACGAGGAAGCCCTTGTCGGCCAGCTCGTCATTGATGCCGATGAAGAACGGATCGTCCGACCCGACCGGCTTGCCGGTGCGCGGATCGAGAATGCCCTTGGGCTGCGGCGCGATCAGCGTGCCGGAATTGCTGCTCAATCCCATTCCAGCGCCCCTTTCTTCCACTCATAGATGAAGCCGATCGTCAGCACGCCGAGGAACACCATCATCGACCAGAAGCCGAGCATGCCCATGTCTCCGAAGGAAACCGCCCAGGGGAACAGGAAGGCCACTTCCAGATCGAAGATGATGAACAGGATCGACACCAGGTAGAAGCGGATGTCGAACTTCATGCGCGCGTCGTCGAACGAATTGAAACCGCACTCATAGGCGGACAGCTTTTCGGGATCGGGATCGCGATAGGCCACCAGGAACGGCGCCACGATAAGCGCCAGCCCGATCACCAGTGCCACGCCGATGAAAATGACGATCGGCAGATACGAACTCAGCAATTCGTTCATGCTGCAACTTTCCGTTGGCGGCGGATCCGCCTGAAACTAGCGCAGCCGGCCCTGTTACGGAAGCGTGACAGATTTGCCCCGGAACCCGTTCGGCCCCATGCTGCAACGCGGCGAGGGTTAGCGCAGGCGGATGGACGAAGCAAGTCAAACCTTGCCCGAAACGCCGCACCCTCCACTATATGCGACAAAACTGATCATCTTTGATTTCCTTCACTTTTTACTCCACTTTTACTCCTGACAGCGTTCCCGCCTTTTGCCTGCTAGCCTGCGGGAATCGGGCTGCCGCAAAGCCGGTCCGCTGCTAGGTTGCAAACGCATGGCAGATAGGCTGCAAACGCATGACGGAAACCATTTCGCCCACCCTGGCACGACGCATTGCACTGGCCGCCCAGGGCTTCGGCGCGCGGCGTCCGTCGCCCGGCGCCATCGACCGGCGGCACCTTTCGCGTTTCCTCGCACGCACCGGCCTTTTGCAGATCGACTCGGTCAGCGCCGTCGTGCGGGCGCATTACATGCCGCTCTATTCGCGCCTCGGGCCCTACCCGCTTTCGCTGGTCGATGACGCCGCCCGGCCGCGCCGGCGCCTGCTGTTCGAATACTGGGCGCACGAGGCCTCGTTCCTGCCTCTGGAGACATGGCCCCTGCTGCGCTGGCGCATGGAGCGCGCGGCGCGCGGCGAGGAAATGTATCGGGGGCTGGCGAAATTCGGCCGCGAGCGTTCGGACTTCATCGAGGAGATTTATCGCGAGGTGGAGACGCGCGGCCCGATCGCGGCATCCGACATGGATGGCCACAAGGGGTCCGGCGGCTGGTGGGGCTGGAGCGACGCCAAGGCCGCCTTCGAATGGCTGTTCTGGGCCGGCCGCATCACCACCGCCTTTCGCCGCGGCTTCGAGCGCGTCTACGATCTTCCCGAGCGGGTTCTGCCGCGCAACATCCTCGACCTGCCCGTTCCCGCGACGCAGGACGCCCAGCGCGAACTGTTGCGTATTTCCGCCCGCGCCCACGGCATCGCCACCGTCGCCTGCCTGCGCGACTATTTCCGCCTTTCCGCAACGGAAACCGTGCCGCGCATCGCCGAACTGGTCGAGGAAGGCGAACTGATTCCCGTGCGCATCAAGGGCTGGTCGCGGCAGGCCTATCTGCATCGGGACGCGCGCCTGCCGCGCAGGATCGACGCCCGCGCCCTGCTTGCCCCCTTCGATCCGCTGGTGTTCGAGCGCGACCGCACGGAGAACCTGTTCGGCTTCCGCTATCGCATCGAAATCTACACGCCGGCCGAGAAACGGCAGTACGGCTATTATGTCCTGCCCTTCCTGCTGGGCGACAGGATCGTCGCCCGCGTCGACCTCAGGGCAGACCGGCCGGCCAAGGTGCTACGCGTTCATGCCGCCTATGCCGAACCGCACGCCCCGGCCGAAACCGCTGCGGCGCTTTTCGATGAGCTGGAACAGATGCGCGGCTGGCTGGAACTCGACCGCATCGAGGTCACGCCCGCCGGCGATCTCGGCCCGGCGCTGGCAGACATGGCCGCGTCGTAGCCGCGCGTTGACAGCGCGCCCCGCCAAAGCCTAAATCCGCCAAGACGGTCTCCCCTTCCAAAGGAGGGGAGCTAAGAGGGAATGCGGTGCGGGATGTTCATCCCAACGCCGCGGCTGTCCCCGCAACTGTAGGCGGCGAGCCTTGCCGAACACCACTGGGTCGAAAAGCCCGGGAAGGCGGCGAAAAGGCGACAACCCGCGAGCCAGGAGACCTGCCGTCGACGAAACCGAGCCGAAAGCCTGGCGGGTGTCCCGGGCAAGGAGCATATTTTGGACTCAAGCCCAGCCCATCAGGCGACGCCACCCGTCAGCGACCGGGAAACCCGCGCGACGATCATCGTGTGCGTGTCCTGCCGCGACGCCAGCGGCTCGGATGCACATCCGCGCGCCGGCGAAAAGCTGGCGGAGGACACGCGCCGGGCCGCCGCCGGCGCGCCGGTCGAGATACGCACCGTAGAATGCCTCGGCAACTGCAAGCGCCGGCTCAGCGCCTCCATCCTCTCCGACGGCGCCTGGAGCTATGTGTTCGGCGACCTCGCCGAAGATTGCGGCGCCGATCTGGTCGCCGGTGCCCGCCTGCTCTCTGGAGCCGACGACGGCCTGATGCCGTGGCGCGGCCGCCCCGATTCGCTCAAGCGCGGCCTCGTCGCGCGCATTCCTCCTCCTGCCATCCTGAAGGATCGACCATGACCGCAACCCCCGCCCGCGTGCCCTGCACCGTCGTCACCGGCTTCCTCGGCGCCGGCAAGACCACGCTGATCCGCAACCTGCTGGAGAACAGCAAAGGCAAGCGCCTCGCCCTCATCGTCAACGAGTTCGGCGACGTCGGCGTCGACGGCGAGATATTGAAAGGCTGCGGCATCGACGCCTGCCCGGAGGAGAACATCGTCGAGCTCGCCAATGGCTGCATCTGCTGCACCGTGGCCGACGATTTCGTGCCGGCGCTGGACCAGATCCTGTCGCGCACGCCCAGGGTCGATCATATCCTGATCGAGACTTCGGGCCTCGCCCTGCCGAAGCCGCTGGTGCAGGCGTTCCAGTGGCCGACGGTGAAAAGCCGCGTCACCGTCGATGGCGTGGTCGCCGTGGTCGATGGTCCCGCGCTTGCCGAGGGCAAGGTCGCTTCCGACATGGATGCGCTCGCCGCCCAGCGCGCCGAAGACGAGTCGCTCGACCATGACGATCCGATCGAGGAGGTGTTCGAGGATCAGGTGGCCTGCGCCGATCTCATCATCCTTTCTAAGAACGATTTGCTGGACAAGGCCGCTGCCATCCGCGCCCGCAAGATCGTCGATGCCCATATCACGCCGGCCGTGAAGGTGGTCCCGTCCGAGCACGGCAAGGTCGATCCGTCGATCCTGCTCGGCCTCGGCCTCGCCGTCGAGGACGACATCGAAAACCGCAAGTCGCATCACGACGGCGCCGGCGACCATGAACACGACGACTTCGACACCTTCGTCATCGACGTCCCGTCCGTCACCGACCCCGAGGAACTGGCGCGCCGCATCGCCGCCGCCGCCGAGCAGGAGGACGTGCTGCGGGTGAAGGGGTTCGTGGAGGTTTCCGGCAAGCCGATGCGCCTGCTGGTTCAGGCTGTCGGTCCGCGCGTCAATCATTATTATGATCGCGCATGGACGGCCAATGACGACCGCCGCTCGCGGCTGGTGGTGATCGGCCTCAAGGGTCTCGACCGCCCGGCCATCGAGAAGATTCTGGCGGGCTGAACTAGGCAAGCGCGCCGCTCATCAGGATTGAACGATGCATATCCTGACCACCACCTCCGCCTCGCTCGATGATGTCATCGAGCCGGTCGACCTGCGCCAGACGCCGGGCGAGGTGGTGGCGCTGTCCTTCACGGACAGCGATCTCGCGGCGCTGGCCTCGGCATGGAAGGCCGAAGCCGACCGCCTGCCCTCCATGCGGCTGGCGGCGCTGCGCGACCTGCGTCACCCCATGTCGGTCGACCTGTGGGTGGACAGCGTCGCACAGCATGCAAAGGTCATTCTGGTACGTCTTCTGGGCGGCTACGACTGGTGGCGCTACGGCTGCGACCAGCTTGCCGCCACGGCGCGCGCAAAAGGCATCAGGCTGGCGCTGCTGCCCGGCGAATGCCGCGACGAGGACGAGCGGCTGGCGCAGGCTTCCACCCTGCCCCGCGAGGAACTTTCCCTGCTGCTGGGCTATTTCCGCGAGGGCGGCCCGGCCAACATGCAGGCGCTGGTGCGCCGTCTGGCAAGGCTGGCCGGCCATGAGGCCGATGCTGCGGCTCCCACGCCGGTGCCGCGGGCCGGCTATTACGAACCCGGAACAGGCGTTGTCGAAACACCGCTGCTGGCGGACGACAAATCTGCTTCCGTCGTGCCGATTCTCTTCTACCGTTCCATGCTGCTGGCGGACGACATCGCCCCCATCGATGCGCTGACGGCGGAACTGCGCCGCACCGGCATCGCGGCGGTGCCGGTCTTCGTCTCCAGCCTGAAAGACGTCGCCTCGCTCGGCTTCGTCGAAAAGGCGATTGCAGTTCTGCAACCGGCGGCCATCGTCACCGCCACGGCCTTCGCTTCGGGCGCGGAGCCGGGCGCGGAAACGCTGTTCGACCGCACCGGCATTCCGGTGTTTCAGGTGGTGGTCGCCACGACGAAACGCGAGGCATGGGCAAGCGGCCAGCGCGGCCTTGCGCCCGCCGACCTCGCCATGCACGCCGTGCTGCCCGAACTCGACGGGCGCATCATGGCCGGCGCCATCTCCTTCAAGGCCGAGGCGGAGGCCGATCCGGCCCTTGGCCTGCGCGCCAACATAAACCAGCCGGTACCCGACCGTATCGCGCAGGTGGCGAGGCGGCTTTCCGCCTTCCTGCGCCTGCGCGCCACGCCGCCGGCCGAACGGCGCGTGGTCGTCATGATCCCCGACTATCCGAGCGCGCCCGGCCGCACCGGCTATGCCGTGGGGCTCGACGTGCCGAACAGCGTGCTCGCCATGCTGCATGACCTGAAAGATGCCGGCTATGTGGTTGACCGGATTCCGCAATCGCCGCGCGCCCTGCTCGACATGCTGGATCATGGTGGCGAGGATTTCAGCGTCGATGACTACAAGACCTACTTCGCGGAATTGCCGGTTGAGGCGCGCGAGGCCGTGGCGCAGGCTTGGGGGCCTTGCGGGATACCCCTCTCTGGCCTGCCGGCCATCTCCCCCACAAGGGGGGAGAAAAGCAGCTTGGATGCCGGCTCCCCATTTGCGGCGTCGAAGATTGGCGAAAGCGTTTCTCCAAATCCGGCCTCCCACCTTGTGGGGGAGATGGCCGGCAGGCCAGAGAGGGGTGAACCCGCCACGACGCGCTTCACCTTCCGCGCCGCCACCTTCGGCAACGTCACGGTCGCGCTCACGCCCGATCGCGGTCGCTCCGAGGACCGCCGCGCCGACTACCACGATCCCACCCTGCCCCCGCGCCATGAACTGGTCGCCTTCGGCCTGTGGCTGCGCAAGGCGCTCGATGCCCACGCCATCGTCCATGTCGGCGCGCACGGCACGCTGGAATGGCTGCCGGGCAAGACGGTGGCGCTGAGCGAAACCTGCTTCCCCGAGATCGTCGCCGGCCCGCTGCCGATCGTCTATCCGTTCATCGTCTCCAATCCCGGCGAGGCGGCGCAGGCCAAGCGGCGCATTTCAGCCGTCACGCTCGGCCATCTGCCGCCGCCGCTGATCGGCGCCGAACTGGACGAGCACCAGCAAAAGCTGGAACGGCTGGTGGATGAATATGCGCAGGCAGACGGGCTCGACCGCCGCCGCCGCGACCGGCTGGCGAAGCTGATCGTGGAGACGGCCGCCGAGACCGGCCTCGCAGTCGAGGCCGGCGTGACAACCACCGACGCGCCCGACGAGGCGCTGCGCCGCATCGACGCCTGGCTGTGCGACCTCAAGGATTTCGCCGTCAAGGATGGGCTGCACATCTATGGCCGCGCGCAACCGGACGAGAGCGATCCGCTGCGCGTGCAAAGCGCGAAAGCGGAAAAATCCGGCCTTCTCGCCGCACTCGATGGCCGCCACGTCGCCGCCGGCCCGTCCGGCGCACCGGCGCGCGGCCGCACCGATGTGCTGCCCACCGGCCGCAACCTGTTCACCGCCGATCCGCGCACCATGCCGACGCCGACCGCCTTCGACCTCGGCAAGGCGGCGGCCAGCGAGGTGGTAACTGCCTATATGCAAACCCATGGCGACTGGCCGCGCGCGCTGGTCATCGACCTGTGGGGCTCGGCCTCGCTGCGCACCGGCGGCGAGGAAATCGCGCAGGGGCTGGCGCTGATGGGCTGCCGCCCGCAATGGGATGCCGCCACCGGCCGCGTCACCGGCATCGAGGTGCTGCCGCCGGCCGTGCTCGGCCGCCCGCGCGTCGATGTCACCTGGCGCATCTCCGGCCTATTCCGCGACATGTTCCCGACCCAGATCGCGCTGATCGATGCCGCCGCGCGCGCGGTCGCGGCACGCGACGAGGCCGACGACGAAAACCCGCTGGCCGCCCTCGCCCGCTCCGAAGGCCGCATCGGCCCGCGCATCTTCGGCTCCTCGCCCGGCACCTATGGCGCCGGCATCGAAAGCCTGCTTGCCAGCGGCGACTGGGAAAGCCGCGAGGAGATCGGCCGCGCCTATCTGGACAGCGCCTCCCATGCCTATGGCGGCGCGGAGGGCGAAGGCGTCGCCGCGCCCGGCGCTTTCGCGGACCGGCTGTCGGAGGCCGATCTGCTCGTCCATACCGGCGACGATCCCGGCCGCGACATTCTCGAAGGCTCCGCCGATGTCGCCTTCATCGGCGGGTTTTCGGCCGCTCTCGCAACGCTCGGCCGCAACGCCGACGTCATCGTGCTCGACACCACCGACCCGGCAAGGCCGAAACCGCGCTCGGTATCCGAAGCCGTTTCCCGCGTGGTGCGCGCCCGCGCCGTCAACCCCCGCTTCATCGCCGGCCAGATGCGCCACGGCCCGCGCGGCGCTTCCGAATTCGCCGAAACCGTGGACCGGCTGGTCGGCTTCGCCGAAACCACGCACGCCATTCCGGGCGCGCTGATCGAGGCCGTTCATGACGCCTATCTCGGCGATGAGAAAGTGCGCGCCTTCCTGCTGCGCGAGAACCGCGAGGCGGCGGCGCTCATCGCCGAGCGCTTCCTGTCTGCCCGCCGGCGCGGCCTGTGGCACCCGCTGCGCAACTCCGTGGACGACGACCTCGCAGCGCTGATCGCCGAGGCAAGGCAGGTGGCGGCATGAACGCCTTCGCCAGACGCGGCGCCTGCCCCGCCCTTTCCACACCGATGCAGACCGGTGACGGCCTGCTCGCCCGCCTCCACACCGTTGCTGGAGGTTTACCGCCCAAGGCGTTGATCGGACTCTGCGAATCGGCCCTCCGTCACGGCAACGGCATCATCGACGTGACGGCGCGCGGCTCGATCCAGATTCGCGGCCTCACGCCGTCGTCTGCGCGTGAACTGGCCCGCGAGGTCGCTGTGCTGGAGATCGACGTGCGCACCGGCGTGCCGGTCGAGACCGGCCCGCTGGCCGGCATCGACGCCCAGGAGATCGCCGACCCGCGCCCGCTGGCAAATGAAATCCGGGCCGCCATCGAAAAGGCCGGCCTTGGCGCGCGGCTCGGCCCAAAAGTTTCCGTGGTGGTGGATGGCGGCGGTCGCCTGCCCATGGACGCCGTGCTGGCCGATGTGCGGCTTGCCGCCTGCGGCAACCCGGCAACATGGCATCTCGCCATCGGCGGAACTGCGGCGAGCGCCCGGCCACTTGGCTTCGTCGAAGAGGCACAAGCCTGCGCCGCAACCATCGCCATCCTCGAAGCCATTGCCGCCCTGGGCCGCGAGGCAAGGGCGCGCGATCTGGATGCGCAGCGTATCGTTGCGGAAATACCCCTCTCTGGCCTGCCGGCCATCTCCCCCACAAGAGGGGAGAATGGATTGGGAGAAACGCTTTCGCCAATCTCCGTCGTGGCAGATGCGGAACTGACGCCAAAACTGCTGCTCTTCCCCCTTGTGGGGGAGATGGCCGGCAGGCCAGAGAGGGGTAATCTTCAAGCCGGGCCAACAAGCACTCCCGTCTCCATGTTCCCGCTGGCAGATGGCACGCTCGCCCTCGGCCTCGCGCTGCCCTTCGGCTCGATGCCGGCCGAAAGCATCATCGCGCTGGCGCAAGGCGCGATTGCCCTCGGTGCGGCCGAAATCCGCCCCGCGCTGGCGCGATCCCTGCTGTTTCCCGGCATGAGCGCCGACGCCTGCGGGACACTCCGGCAAGCCGCAGCCTCCCTCGGCTTCGTCACCGATGCTGCCGACCCACGCCTTTCGATCGTCGCCTGTCCCGGCGCCCCGGCCTGCGCCTCGGGCAAGATCGCCACGCGGAGCCTGGCCGAGCGCATGGCCGCCCACCATGCAGATTTGCTCGACGGTTCCTTCACGCTCCACGTTTCGGGCTGTGCAAAGGGCTGCGCGCATCCGGCTCCAACCACCCTCACCCTCGTCGGCCATGACCTTGATGACCATGACGGCGGCGCGGGAATCGCGCTGGACGCAACCGCCCGGGCCCCAGCCGCCGAAGCGCATGTTGTCGCTGACGCGCAAGCCGGCATCGCCCACATCGCTTCGCTGGTGCAGGACATGCGCCATGCTGACGAAACCGTTGCCGCCTGCCTCGCCCGGCTGGGTGCTACAACCGTGACAACCGCCTTCATGCAGGAATGAGAATGACCGCCTACGATTACATACGCGACGGCAACGCCATCTATGAGCGCTCCTTCGCCATCATTCGCGCCGAGGCGGACCTGTCGCGCTTCTCACCAAAGGAAGCCGAGATCGCCATCCGCATGATCCATGCCTGCGGCGATGTCGAAGCGGCAAGGCATTTCGCCTTCGGTCCCGGCTTCGTGGAGGCGGCGCGCGCGGCACTTCAGGCCGGAGCGCCCATCTTCTGCGATGCCGAAATGGTGGCGCGCGGCGTCACCCGCACCCGCCTGCTCGCCGACAACGAGGTGGTCTGCACGCTGCGCGATCCACGCACGGCCGAAATGGCCCAAGCCATCGGCAACACCCGCTCCGCCGCTGCGCTCGACCTGTGGGGCGAGCGTATGGCGGGCGCGGTCGTGGCCATCGGCAATGCGCCCACCGCCCTCTTCTACCTGCTGGAAAAACTGCGCGACGGCGCGCCGAAACCGGCCGCCGTCATCGGCATGCCGGTCGGCTTCGTCGGCGCGGCCGAATCCAAGGAGGCGCTGGCGGAAAATTCCTGGGGCGTGCCTTATGCAATCGTGCGCGGCAGGCTGGGCGGCAGCGCCATGACCGCCGCCGCTCTCAACGCACTGGCGAGGCCCGGCCTGTGAGCGCGCAAGCAACCACCGGCCGGCTGATCGGCGTCGGCACAGGCCCCGGCGACCCCGAACTGCTGACGCTGAAGGCCGTGCGCGCGCTGGGTGAAGCCGATGTCGTGGCGCATTTCGCCAAGCGCAATTCCAACGGCAACGCGCGCGCCATCGTGCAGGGCCATATCAGGCCGGGCGCCGTGGAACTGCCCCTGCACTATCCGGTCACCACCGAGATCGACAAGGATCATGCCGACTACAAGGCGCAGATCCTCGCCTTCTACGAGGAGTCGGCGGCAAAAGTGGCCGAGCACCTTGCAGCCGGCCGCACCGTCGCCGTGCTGTCGGAGGGCGATCCGCTGTTCTACGGCTCCTACATGCACCTGCATGTGCGCCTCGCCCATCGCTTCCCCACCGAGGTCATCCCCGGCGTCACCGCCATGTCGGGCTGCTGGTCGGCCACCGGCCAGCCCATCGTGCAGGGCGACGACGTGCTGACCGTCCTGCCCGGCACCATGGGCGAGGCCGAGCTTGTGCGCCGCCTTGCCGACACCGACGCCGCCGTCATTATGAAGGTGGGCCGCAACCTGCCCAAGATCAGGCGCGCGCTGACCGCCTCGAACCGGCTGGAAAAGGCCGTCTATGTCGAGCGCGGCACCATGGCCAATGGCGCGTCGATGCGCCTTGCCGAAAAGCCCGACGACAGTGCCCCCTATTTCAGCATCATCCTCGTCGCCGGCTGGGAAAGCCGGCCCGGCGAGCGCGCTTCGGGAGTGGTGGTATGAGCGGCCGCCTCGCTATCATCGGGCTCGGCCCCGGCAATGAAGCGCAGGTGACGCCGGAAGCCAGCCGCGCCGTCGAGCAAGCCGCCTTCTTCTACGGCTACAAGCCCTATGTCGACCGGCTCGACCTGCGGCCCGACCAGACCCGCATCGCCTCCGACAATCGCGAGGAGCTGGCGCGGGCGAAGGAAGCGCTGGAAAAGGCCGTCGAGGGGCACAGCGTCGCCGTCGTGTCCGGCGGCGACCCGGGTGTCTTCGCCATGGCGGCGGCCGTGTGCGAAGCGATCGAATCCGGTCCGGAAGAATGGAAGGCGCTCGACATCGAGATCGTGCCGGGCATCACCGCCATGCTGGCGGTGGCGGCGCGCATCGGCGCGCCGCTCGGTCACGATTTCTGCGCCATCTCGTTGTCGGACAACCTGAAGCCTTGGGACCTGATCGAGCTGCGCCTGCTGGCGGCAGCCGGCGCGGGCTTCGTCGTCGCGCTCTACAACCCGATCAGCAAGTCGCGCCCCTGGCAACTCGGCCGCGCTTTCGAGACACTGTCTGCCATCCTGCCCGGCACGGTGCCGGTAGTGTTCGGTCGCGCCGCCGGCCGTCCGGACGAGCGCATGCAGGTCTGTCTGCTGGCCGATGCGAAGCCGGAAATGGCCGACATGGCCACCTGCATCATCGTCGGCTCGACCGAGACGCGCATCATAAAACGTGGTGAAAAGCCCGCTCTGGTCTACACGCCGCGCGCCGCGACGAGGCCGAAATGAGCCACCGCCATCTCGACCAGTTCGGCAACGGTGGAAGCGGAAGGCACCTGCGGCAGCACCGGCCGGCGGATCATGATCACCTCGATACCGAGCGCCCGCGCCGCCGCGATCTTGCCATAGCTGGCCGCCCCGCCGCTGTCCTTCGAGACGACGGCATCGATGCGGTTTTCCCCCAGCAATGCGAGCTCGGCCTCCTCCGCGAACGGCCCGCGCGCCAGAATGTAGCGCACATCGGGAGCCGCCAGCGGCGGTTCGACCGGATCGACGCTGCGGACGAGATAGAAATGCTGCGGGGCAGCCGCGAAGGCGCCTGCCTCCTGCCGGCCGATGCTCAGGAACACGCGGCGCGGCGCGTGTCCGAGCGCTCCCACCGCATCCGTCACATCTTCCGCAAACGTCCAGCGATCACCTTCCCGCCGCTCCCAGCCCGGACGACGCAGCGCCAGTATCGCGACACCCGCCTGTTGCGCGGCCTTGGCCGCATTGGCGGAAATGCGCGCGGCATAAGGGTGCGTGGCGTCGATCAGCAGATCGACCCGCTGTTCCGCCAGATGTCGCGCCAGCCCCTCCGCGCCGCCGAAGCCGCCGACGCGCACTGGCACCGGCTGGCGAACCGGGTTTTCGGTGCGACCGGCCAGCGAAAGCGCCACATCGAGTTCGGGCAGGGCCGCGAGCTTTTCCGCTGCCTGCCGCGCTTCCGTCGTTCCGCCCAGAATGAGGATGCGCATGTCGGCTGAGGCTCCTTCCCGCCCGTGGCTCACCATCGTCGGCATTGGTGAGGACGGCATATCCGGTCTCGGCGAAGAGGCCAAGCAGGCGATCAAAGCCGCCGAATTCGTGTTCGGCGGCGCCCGGCATCTGGAACTCGCCGCTCCTCTCATCAAGGGCGAAGCGCGCCAATGGCCAAAACCGTTCGATACGGCCATGACCGAGGTGGCTGCGCTTGCCGGCCGCAAGGTCTGCGTGCTGGCTTCAGGCGACCCGTTCTTCCACGGCGTCGGCGTCACGTTGGCGCGGAAAATACCGGCGGAAGAGATGCGCGCCATCCCCGCGCCTTCCGCCACCTCGCTCGCCGCCGCCCGCATGGGCTGGGCCTTGCAGGAAGTGGAAACCGTCTCGCTGCACGGCCGCCCCATCAACCTGATCCGCCCGCTGCTGCATCCGCGCGCGCGCCTCCTCGCGCTGACCTCGGACGGCGAAGCCCCGGCGGCAATCGCAGCGCTGCTTGCCGAACTCGGCTTCGGCCCCTCGCGCATCACCGTGCTGGAGGCGCTGGGTGGCCCGAACGAACGCATCCGCAGCGCCCGCGCCGACGCCTTCAAACTCGAAAAAATCAACCCGCTCAATGTGCTGGCGCTGGAAATTGAATCGGAATCCCAAGCGCGCATCCTGCCGCTGACGCCCGGCATCGCCGACGATCTGTTCGAGCATGACGGCCAGATCACCAAGCGCGAGGTGCGGGCACTGACGCTCTCGGCGCTCGCCCCGAGGCGCGGCGAATTGTTGTGGGACATCGGCGCGGGCTCCGGCTCCGTCGCTATAGAATGGATGCTGGCGCACCCCTCGTTGCGCGCCATCGCCATCGAGGCCGAGCCGGCCCGCGCCGCACGCATCGGCCGCAACGCCGCCGCCTGCGGCGTGCCAGACCTGACCGTCATCCACGGCGCTGCCCCCGAGGCATTGGCCGGTTTCCACACGCCGGATGCCATCTTCATCGGCGGCGGGGGCAGCGATCCCGGCGTTCTCGACGCGGCTATTCAGGCGCTGCGACCCGGCGGGCGCCTCGTCGCCAATGCCGTCACGCTCGAACTGGAAGCGCTGCTGATCGCCCGCCATGCCGGCTTGGGCGGCACGCTCACCCGCATTTCCGTCGCGCGCGCGGCCCCGGTCGGCACCATGGCCGGATGGAAGCCGGCCATGCCGATCACGCAGTGGAGCTGGGAAAAGTCATGATCGTCGCCGGCATAGGATGCCGCAAGGGCGTCTCGCTTCAGGAGGTTCTGGCGGCGGTGGAATCCGCACTCGAGCCCTACGACCTGTCGCCCGATTCGCTGTCGGGCCTCGCCACGGCCAAGCTTAAAGCCGGTGAACAGGCGATCATCGAAGCCGGAAACAAGCTGCGCCTTCCCGTCTTCCTTGTCGACGGGCCCGCCCTGCAACTGGTTTCGCTGCGCGGCCTGACCCGCTCGGCCGCATCGCTGTCCGCGGCCGGCACGCCGTCCGTCTCTGAAACGGCGGCCCTTGCGGCCGCAGGCCAGAAATCGCGGCTGCTCGGCCCCCGCTCCGTGCATGGATCGGTGACCTGCGCCATCGCCGTCAACGGAGAAGAGCCGTGACCGTCCATTTCATCGGCGCCGGGCCCGGTGCGGCCGACCTCATCACCCTGCGCGGCGCGAACCTGCTCGCCTCCTGCCCGGTGTGCCTTTATGCCGGTTCCATCGTTTCGCCCGAACTGCTTCGGCATTGCGGACCGGGAACGAAGCTGATCGACACCGCTCCGATGTCGCTCGACGAGATCGAGGCCGAGTATCGCGCCGCCCACGCGGCCGGGCAGGACGTGGCGCGGCTGCATTCGGGCGACCTTTCGGTGTGGAGCGCGGTGGCAGAGCAGATTCGCCGGCTGGAACGCGCCGGCATTCCTTACACACTCACTCCCGGCGTGCCTTCCTTCGCGGCCGCCGCCGCCGCGCTCGGGCGTGAACTCACCATTCCGGAAGTCGCGCAGAGCCTCGTGCTGACCCGCATTTCCGGCCGCGCCTCGAAGATGCCGCCCAGCGAAACGCTCGCCGCCTTCGGCCGCACGGGGTCCACCCTCGCCATCCACCTCGCCATCCACGCCATCGAACAGGTGGTCGCGGAACTGACCCCGCTTTATGGCACGGATTGCCCGGTGGCCGTCGTGTTCCGCGCCTCCTGGCCGGAACAGCGCGTGGTCAGGGCCACGCTGGCGACCATCGAGCAGGAACTTGGCAAGGATCCCATCGAGCGTTCGGCCATCATCTTCGTCGGCCGCTCGCTGGCCGCCGAGGATTTCTCCGAAAGCGCGCTCTACGATGCCACTTATCAGCGCCGCTTCCGCGGCCGGGAGGGCGCATGAGCGTCGACACGCCAAAGGCGGCGCTTGCCGAAGCGCTTGCCCGTCTCGATTTCGAGCCGCGCGTACTGGAACCCGGCCATGTCTGGCTGGCGGGAGCCGGCCCCGGAGACCCGCGCCTGCTGACCCTCGACGTGCTGGGCGCGCTGGCGCAGGCCGACGCCCTCGTCCATGACGCGCTGGTGTCGCCCGAGATCGTCGCCGTCGCCGCGCAGGCGGAGAAATTCTATGTCGGCAAGCGCGGCGGCCGGCTCTCCATCCCGCAGGAGGAGATCAATGCGCTGCTGGTGAAGCTCGGCCGGGAAGGCCGCAAGGTGGTACGGCTGAAGGGCGGCCACCCCTATGTGTTCGGGCGCGGCGGCGAGGAAGCCCGCGCGCTGTCCGAAGCCGGCATTCCCTATCGGGTGCTGCCGGGCGTCACCTCCGCTTTCGGCGGTCTCACTTCGGCCGGCATTCCCGCCACCATGCGCGGCGTCAACGGCGCCGTGATCCTTGCCACCGGTTTCGCAGCCGTTTCGGATGACCGGCCGGACTGGGCGGCCCTTGCCCGCACCGGCCAGCCCATCGTCATCTATATGGGCCTTACCCACATGGTGGCGACCGTGGCCGACCTGCTGTCCGGCGGGCTTTCGCCCGACACGCCGGCCGCGCTCATCGAAAACGCCACTCTGGCGCAAGAGCGCACAGTGGTGGCCACCCTCGGCACGCTGGTTGAAGCAGCGGAACGCGCGCAGATCGTCTCGCCGGCTCTCATCGTGGTCGGCGGCATCGTGGCGCTGCGCGACAAACTGGCGGGCAAGCCATGACAGCGCGTGCGATCATCATCGGCGCGCCGCGCTCGGGCGCGGGCAAGACCAGCGTCACCATCGGCCTGCTGCGGGCGCTGGCCCGGCGCGGCCTGCGCGTACGTGGCGCAAAATCCGGCCCCGATTATATCGATCCCGGCTTCCATGAGGCCGCCACTGGCCTTGCCGGCGTCAATCTCGACAGTTGGGCCATGGCCCCCTCGCTGCTCAATGGGCTGGCACGGCGCGCCGCTGAAGATGCCGACATCGTCGTTCTGGAAAGCGCCATGGGCCTGTTCGACGGCATTCCGGGCACGCCCGGCCGTTCCGGCGCTGCTTCCGATCTCGCCGCGCTATACGGCATCCCCACGCTGCTGGTGCTCGACGTGTCCGGCCAGTCCACCACGGTCGCGGCGGTTGCCAAGGGGTTCGCCACCTACCGGCCGGAGGTGCGCATTGCCGGCGTGGTGCTGAACCGGCTGGGCAGCGAACGGCATCGCCGCCTGTGCGCCGAGGCGGTGGAAGCGCTCGGCCTGCCGGTGGTCGGCGCCATCGAGCGCGACCCGACGCTTACCATGCCGGAACGCCATCTGGGGCTGGTGCAGGCGGGCGAGCATGACGACCTGATGGCCTTCATCGACCGCATGGCCGACATGGCCGAACGCTCCATCGACCTTGACGCGGTTATCGAACTGGCCGCCCCGCTAAGCCCGCAAGATGGAGATTTCGCCTGCGCCCTGCCCCCGCCGGGACAGCGCATCGCGCTGGCGCAGGACCGCGCCTTCACCTTCCTCTACCCGCACGTCGCCCGCCATTGGCGCGATGAAGGCGCCGAGATCGTGCCCTTCTCGCCGCTGGCCGACGAGTCGCCAGGACCCGATTGCGACGTGTGCTGGCTGCCCGGCGGCTATCCCGAACTGCACGCCGGAACGCTGGCCTCGGCCGAAAATTTCCGCGCCGGAATGGCAGTGTTCGCGGCGGAAAAACCCGTGCATGGCGAGTGCGGCGGCTACATGGTGCTGGGCGAGGCTCTGGAAGATGCGGATGGCGTCACCCACAGGATGCTCGGCCTGCTCGGCCACACCACCAGCTTCGCCAAACGCAAGATGAACCTCGGCTACCGGCAGGCGCACCTTCTGGCCGACTGTCCGCTGGGCCGCGCCGACGACCCCATCCGGGGCCACGAATTCCACTATGCGCGGGTCACCGACCCCGGCAACGACAGCCCCATTGCCGACCTTGCCGATGGCCAGGGCAACCCGCTTGGCCCGTCCGGCGGTCGGCGCGGCCATGTCAGCGGCACCTTCTTCCATGCCATAGCGCGGGCGGGCGCATGAGGGACCGGCTCAACCCGCTCGATATCGCGCTTTGCCTCGCCTTCTTCACGCGGCTGCCGCTGCCGCACCTCGATTTCCGCGACCGCACGCTGGCGGATGCGATCTGGGCCGCCCCCATTGCCGGACTGGCAGTCGCTATCTTTGCTTCCGCCGCCTATGCGCTTGGCGGGTGGCTCGGCCTGCCCTCGGGCCCGGCCGCCGCCCTCGCGCTGGCCGTCGCCATGCTGATGACCGGATGCCTGCATGAGGACGGTCTGTCCGACGTGGCGGATGGTTTCGGCGGCGGCTCGACGCGCGAGCGCAAGCTGGAGATCATGCGCGATAGCCGCATCGGCTCCTACGGCACGGCCGCGCTGGTCGTCTCCCTGCTGCTGCGCTGGAGCGCACTGGCTGCTCTCGCCGGCCCAGCGCAGGTGTTCGCCGCCCTCATCGCCGCCCATTGCGCCTCGCGCGCCCTGCCCGCCGCGCTGATGCATGTCCTGCCGCCGGCCCGCGCGGATGGGCTTTCGGCCAGCGCCGGCACGGTTTCGCAGGAGAGTGCCTTGCTCGGCGCTGGTATCGGAGCCGTGTCGCTTCTGGTCCTCGGGCTCGGCGCCGCGCTCGCTGCGCTTATCCTGCTTGTCCTGCTGATTGTCGGCTTCGCCGCACTGTGCCGCCGCCAGATCGGCGGCCAGACCGGCGACACCGCCGGCGCCCTCCAGCAACTGGGCGAGATCGCCATCCTGCTGGCCGCTTCAACCGCCTTCATCTGACTCATTTCCGGAGCTTCCCTTTCCATGCCCTTCAAATCGCTTGAAGAACTGCGCAGCGCTTGCCTCGATCTGCCGGCCGGAAACGAGGCGGCGCAGGCGGCCGTCGCGCGCCGTCAGGACACACTGACCAAGCCGCAGGGCAGCCTCGGCCGGCTGGAGGAGATTGCCGGCTGGCTGGCGCGCTGGCAGGGCCAAGACATGCCGAAGCTGGAGCGGGTGAAGGTGATCGTCTTCGCTGGCAATCATGGCGTCACCGCACAAGGCGTTTCCGCCTTCCCGGCGGAAGTCACCGTGCAGATGGTGGCGAATTTCGCCCATGGCGGCGCGGCCATCAACCAGCTCGCCCGCGCGGCCGGCGCGGAGCTTGACGTCATCCCGCTCGACCTCGACCGGCCGACCGGCGACTTCACGCAGGAGCCGGCCATGGATGAGACCGATTTCCTTGCCGCCGTCTCGGTCGGCTATGATACGGTCGAGGAAAATCTCGATCTCGTCTGCTTCGGCGAGATGGGCATAGGCAACACCACGCCGGCCGCTGCCATCGCCGCCGCCCTGTTCGGGGGCGAGGTGCAGGGCTGGACCGGGCGCGGTACCGGCGTCGACGATGCCGGGCTGAAGCGCAAGGTCGCGGCCATCGAGGCCGGGCTGAAACGCCATTCGGCCGCGCTCGCCGACCCGCTGCAAGTGGCGGCCAGCCTCGGCGGACGCGAACTCGCCGCCATCTTCGGCGCCACGCTGGCCGCGCGTCATCGCGGCGTGCCGGTGCTGCTCGATGGTTTCGTATGCACCGCCGCTGTCGCGCCGCTGGCCAGGCTCCATCCGCAGGGCCTCGCGCATGCGCTTTCCGCCCATGTCTCGGCCGAGGCCGGCCATCGCTGCCTGCTCGAGGCACTGGAGCTGAAGCCCTTGCTCGACCTCGGCATGCGGCTCGGGGAAGGCTCGGGCGCCTGCCTTGCCGTGAACATCGTGCGCTCGGCGCTGGAGTGCCATGCCCGCATGGCAAGCTTTGCCGAAGCCGGTGTCTCGGGAGGCTGAGCGGCAGAAGCGAATGTGAAAGGGGCGATCTGCCTTACCGCCCGTTGGAGGCGGCACCGCGCAAGGCCACGGCGGCCGCGCTGCTCGCTTGCCACCAATTGTCGATCTCGCCCTGCTGCGGCTTGATGATCGAGGCTTCCGGGGCGAAACGCTGCCAGGCATAGTGATGCTTGGGCGCGACCGAGGTGATCACCGGCTTGCCGAGCGCACCCGCCGCCTCGAAGGCGCAGAACAGGCCGCCGCCCACCGCTTCCACCTTGCCGAACTTGCTCAGCACCACGACATCGCTGCCGGCGATCTGGTCGAGGGCGCTCTCGCCGGCATTGGTCACGCCCATCTCGTCGAGGTGGCAGGATGTGTGGGCCGGCGGCTCGTCGAGATACATGGGGAAACGGTCGCCGGTGACGAGGTTGCGCAGCGTGCCGGCGCTGCAACGGCTTTCGGCGGGACCGTCCGCCTCTTCGATGAGACCGCAAACCTTGAGGCCTGCGGCACGCCAACCCGCCACCGCGTTCAACAGAAGGGCCTGGATCGCCGCGGTTTCGGCACCGACGATTGCTGCGATTGCGTTCTGGGCCATGTTCACCTGCCTGCGAATACCGGTCATCATGGGACCCATGGGGGCCACGATCAAGCCTTTCCATAAGACAGGCTGTCGCAGGGGCCGCACAACCATGGCGGGGGTTGAAACTGTTTTAAGCCCTGCGCCAAAAGCCGCCGTGCCCCACGCCCGGCCGGCAGATGCAGCCGAGCGTCGCCACCGGCTGGTTCAGGGCCGTCTCGCCGCCACAATTCGACTTCAGGCTGTTTGCACGCGGGCTGCCCGACAGGCCGCAAGAGGGAACCTTCGCGCCTTTGTGGGCTTTCATGAGTGTTGAGAGGCCAGATACATGAAATCGCCCTGCCCGATCCTGCCTGCCTTGCTGCTTGCCATTGCCCTTGTCAGCGGGTGTGCGCGAGGTTCCGTGGACCCGGCACAATACCAGGCTGCGTCCTGCCCCGAACTGGACGACGCCATCGGCGCCAATTCCAAGGACATAACCGCA
This sequence comes from Aquamicrobium terrae, assembly GCF_040545735.1. Classification (GTDB taxonomy): domain Bacteria; phylum Pseudomonadota; class Alphaproteobacteria; order Rhizobiales; family Rhizobiaceae; genus Mesorhizobium; species Mesorhizobium terrae_A. The sequence continues at coordinate 208,817 of NZ_JBEPML010000001.1, read as the reverse complement.
ACGGCTGTCCGGCGCGGAAAGGTGGCCAACTGGAAGCCGCCATTCTGGGTGCCGGGCGTGGAAAGAGGCGTGGACGCGATCAAGGGCAGGCAGACGACAAAGATCGAGCGCCTGCAAGGGCAAGGAAACACGCTGATCGCGGAAAGAGCGCGCCGGTGCTGACGAGCGCGACGTGACGGCCGTGGCCAACCGCAGCAGGAACTTCTGGCTCTAAGTGATTGAAATGGTGGGTGATGTAGGGATCGAACCTACGACCCGCTGATTAAGAGTCAGCTGCTCTACCGACTGAGCTAATCACCCACGGGCGTTGGTAAAACCAACGTTGGCGCGCATATAACCGTCGCCATGGAGCCTGTCTACCCCTGTCCTGATATTTCGCTGAGAAAACATTCAAGGAAGATGGGGACGGACAGGCCGCCAGCCTACTTCCATGGCCGGTTCAAATCGGATTTGGCCTATGGAAATGTGCAAAAACAATAGGCTACAAGGGATTTTACTTCCTCGCACCGGCGCAGGGACCCGTCAGACGAAAATATGTCCTTCCGCAACCTTCACCGCATGGCCGCCGATGCGGGCGGCCGCGAGACTGCCGTTTTCGACATCGAGTTCGAGACGGATTCGCGACGGGCGCGCCATCTCCAGCCCCTGCTCGATCCACAGCCGCGACATGCCCTCGCCCGGCTTGTCGAAATGCATGATCGCCCCGGCGAAGGCGGCCGCGGCCGAACCGGTGGCGGGGTCCTCCCAGCAGGGCGTGCCGGGCACGAACATGCGCGCGTGGAAAGCGCTGTCCCTGTATTTCGTCTCGCGCGAATAGGCATAGAGGCTGGCGGGCTGGCCGCTTTCGTCGGTCGGCGCGATATCCAGCCAGGCGGCGTTGTCGAACTCGATCTTCGCCGCCGCCTGCAGGTCCGCCAGCGGCACCAGCACATAGCCGACGCCGGCCGACCAGAACGAAACACGATGATTTTCGAAACCCACCTCATGCGGCCCGAGCCCGAGGGCGGCGCCCACGGCCTCCGATTCGAGCGAGAATTGCAGCCGTTCCGGCAGCTTCGCCAGATCGAACTCGGCAAAGCCGCCGCCTGACGGCACCGCGCAGCGCACCGGCCCGATATTCTCCTCCAGCATCAGGATGCTGGCGCCGTTGCCTGCCTGCTCGGCCAGCGCCACCGCCGCCCCCACCGTCGGGTGGCCGGCGAACGGCATTTCGTAGTCTGGCGTGAATATCCGCAGCCGCGCCCGGTGCTGCGGCTGCTCTGCCGGCAGCACGAACACCGTTTCGGAAAGGTTGAATTCGCGCGCGATCCGTTGCATCGCCTGCGCTTCCAGCCCCTCGCCATCGAGCACGATGGCCAGCGGGTTGCCGCTCAGCGCCGTATCGGCAAACACATCGTAGATGAGGTATTTTCGACCCTGCATTGTCAGTTTCCACCCGCCGCACCGACGGAACATGAGCGAAAATTAATTTGAATTTCAGTCCCCAACACCTGATGTGTGTTTTTGTAAGGGACGTCACGGCTAATATAGGGGTCCGGCGTGGACCAGTTTGTCAATCCGCCGAAAGCGGAATCGGAGACCGCCATCGAGGCCAGCCTCGGGCTCGACGGCAAGGGCGTGACGAAACGCAACCGGCGGCCGCTTGTCTATGCGGTGCTGGCGCTGGCGGCCGCCGCGGCGGCTTTTGCCGGCTACTCTTATTTTTCCGCGGGCACGGCCCGCATCGAATATGTCACGCAACCCGCCACCCGGTCCGACCTCGTCATCGAAGTCTCGGCCACCGGCACCTTGCAGCCGCTGACCCAGGTGGACATTTCCAGCGAGCTTTCCGGCATCGTGCGCTCGGTTTCCGCGGTCGAGAACCAGGAAGTGAAGCAGGGCGACGTGCTGGCGACCCTCGACACCTCGAAGCTTGAGGTGCAGATCGAGCGGGCCAAGGCTTCCGCCAAGGCCGCCGAGGCCAAGGTGGACGACGCGGCGGTGACGCTCAAGGAAAACGAGCAGGCGCTGGTGCGCACCGACGCGCTGACCAAGCGCGGCATGGCGACCGCGCAGGCGCTGGAAGCCGCCACCGCCACGCGCGACCGCGCCCGCAGCGCGCTCGACAGCGCCGAGGCCAATCTGGCGATTGCCGAGGCCGACCTGAAGGCCCAGCAGACAGACCTTGCCAAGAGCACCATCTACGCACCCATCGACGGCGTCGTGCTCACCCGTTCGGTGGACCCCGGCCAGACCGTCGCCTCCTCGCTCCAGGCCCCGGTCCTGTTCGTGCTTGCCGCCGACCTGAAGAAGATGGAGCTGAAGGCGGCCATCGACGAGGCAGACATCGGCACCGTCAAGGACGGCCAGCAGGCGCGCTTCACCGTGGATGCCTTCCCCGACCGCCGCTTCGACGCGACCATCCGCGACATCTCCTATGCCTCGGTCACCACCGACGGCGTCGTGACCTACGACGCGCGGCTGGAGGTCGAGAACGACGAACTCCTGCTGCGCCCCGGCATGACCGCAACGGTGACCGTCGTCACCAAGCACGCGACGGATGCGCTCACCGTGCCCACCGCCGCCTTCCGCTACCGGCCCATGGCAGAGCAGCGTGAAAGAGGCTGGAGCGTGCTTTCCATGTTCACCGGCCGCATGGGGCCGCGCGAACGCCGCAGCCAGCAGAGCCGTCAGGGCGAGGCCGACGGCACCCGCATGCTCTATGTGCTGAAGGGCGGCGAGCCGCAGCCGGTTCGGGTGCGCATGGGCTCCACCAATGGCGAACTGACCGAAATCCTGTCAGGACTGTCGGAAGGCGATCTGGTCATCACCGCCCAGCAGCAGCGGGGATAGGCCATGTCCTCCTCACCGCTCATCCGCTTCGACAAGGTCTGGAAGACCTATGGCGAAGGCGAGGCGCGCGTCCATGCCCTGGCCGGCGTGGACCTCGCCATCGACCGGGGCGAATTCGTCTCGATAATGGGGCCTTCGGGGTCGGGCAAGTCCACCTCGATGAACATCATCGGCTGCCTCGACACGCCCACTGCCGGAACCTATTCCTTCATGGGCGTCGATGCCGGCCGGCTGGACCGCAACCGGCGCGCCCTTTTGCGCAACCTCTATATCGGCTTCGTCTTCCAGGGCTACAATCTGCTGGCGCGCACCACGGCGGCCGAGAATGTCGAGCTGCCGCTGATCTATCGCGGCGTTGCAGCCGGCGAGCGGCGCGCGCTCGCCATGCAGGCGCTGGCCGAAGTCGGCTTGCAGGGCCGCGAACATCACACGCCGGCCGAACTGTCCGGCGGGCAGCAGCAGCGCGTCGCCATCGCCCGCGCCATCGTCACCCGCCCCACCCTGCTGGTGGCCGACGAGCCGACAGGTAACCTGGATACCGCGCGCAGCCATGAGATCATGGAACTGGTGACGCGCCTCAACGAGGAGCACGGGCTGACCATCGTCATGGTCACGCATGAGGCCGACATCGCCGCCTATGCCCAGCGCACCATTCACTTCCTTGACGGCAAGGTGGAATCCGACTTGCGCAACGCGGCGCGGAGGATGGCGTCATGATCTGGGAGACCGTCCGCCTCGCCCTGCGTTCGGTGCGCCGCAACGCGCTGCGCTCCTTCCTCACCCTGCTCGGCATCGTCATCGGCGTGGCGGCGGTCATCGCCATGCTCACCATCGGCTCCGGCACCACCGAGAAGGTCAAGTCGGACATTGCCCAGCTCGGCTCGAACCTGCTGGTCGTTCATCCCGGCCGCCCCGCCGGCCCGGGCGGGCCCGGCGGCGCGGACTGGAGCCAGCGCCGCAGGCTCGGCGACAAGGAGTTCCAGGCGCTGTCCACGCGGCTCACCGGCGCGCGCGCCATCTCGGCCGCCTCGCAGAAGCAGGTGCGCGTCATCTACGGCACCGAAAGCCTGACCGCCTCGGTGACCGGGACCGACAGTGCCTTCCTCGAGGCGCGCAACTGGACGCTGGCCTCGGGCCGCCCCTTCACCGAGCAGGAAACGCGCGGCGGCGCCGGCGTGTGCCTGATCGGCGAGACGGTGCGCCAGCAGTTCTTCGGCGCCGGCGACCCGGACGGGGAGCTGATCCGCGTCAACCGCAGCACCTGCAAGGTGATCGGCCTTCTGGAACCCAAGGGCTACACCGGCTTCGGGCAGGATCAGGACAATGTGGTGCTGATGCCGCTCCTGACCTACCAGCGCCGCATCGCCGGCAACCGCAACGTCGACAACATCTATGTGTCGGCCGATGAAGCGGTGCCCACTACCGAACTGCAAGCGCGCATGGAGAACATCCTGCGCGACGTGCGCCGCATCCCGCCCGACGGCGAGGACGATTTCGGCATCCGCGACATGACCCAGATCGCCGACACCATGGCCAGCGCCACGGCCACCATGACCGGCATGCTGGGCGCCGTCGCCGGCGTCAGCTTGCTGGTCGGCGGCATCGGCATCATGAACATCATGCTGGTGTCGGTCACCGAGCGCACGCGCGAGATCGGCATAAGGCTCGCCATCGGCGCGCAGGAAAAGCACATCCTGATCCAGTTCCTCGTCGAGGCGACGGTGCTGTCGCTGCTCGGCGGCATCATTGGCATCCTGCTCGGCCTGTCGCTGGCGGGAGCGGCGGCATTCGCCCTTGTCATCCCCTTTGCACCGAGCCCAGCCGTGATCCTGCTCGCCGTCGGCTTCTCGGCGCTGATCGGCATGGTGTTCGGCTTTTTCCCCGCGCTTCGCGGCGCGCGGCTCGATCCGATCGACGCGCTCCGGCACGAATGAGGCGGAATCCGCCCGCTCCTACATGTTCGAAAAATGCCAGTCGATCAGGGCCGGCATATAGGGCATCAGCCCGGCAGGCCGCGCCGCCGCATCGGCAATGACGATCGGCTCGCTGATCTCGGGATCGGGATCGGCCGCGATGTGCCCCCGGATATGAGCGGCGAGCGCCTGCGCCGTTTGTGCGAACCGGTAGCGGCGAAAGATCACCACCCCGCCCGGGGTCGAGATCAGATGGTGGCGGCGCTCGGCTTGCGCCGCATCAAGGTCAAGGCCGGTTTCCTCCGCCACCTCGCGCGCCATGTTGCGGTGCATGTCGACCTGGCCGCCGACAAAATCCTCCGGCTCGAACGATCCGGCCGCGAAGTAGACCCTATGGGCGTTGAGCGTATGCGGCGCCATGCGGATCGCCACCAGCACCCCGTCGCCCGACACCGGCATGGCATGGGCGAAAGCATGGTGGGCGCCATGCGTATCGCTATGGCGCCGCCAGTGCAGGAAAGTGGAGTAGCGCACCGCATGGCAGATGCCGGAAAGCCGCCCCTTGTCGTAGGTCAGCGTCGAAAGCAGCACCATCGTGCCGTCGAAAAGGGCCGGATTGCCAGCGCTCTGCTCCGCCCAGCCGGCGGCGATGGCCTCGGCATTGTCGCGCTGGAAAGGATGCGGAGCCGGATCGAGCCGCACGTCGATCTCGTCGACCGGCAGGATCACGTTCGGCGGCAGGTTGAAGCTCACGGCCAAAGCCTCACACGATGTCCAGCGTCACCGCGACCGGGCAATGGTCGGAGGCCTTGGGCCGGTCCCAGCCGGCGCGCGGAAAGCGGTCGACCTCCTGCCCGGGTGGAAAGGGCGTGCGCCATGGCTGGCCGTTGCGGATGATGTCGGGTATCGCGCCGGCATTGTCCTCGGCCAAGGACCGCGACACCAGAATGTAGTCGAGCTGGCACAGGTGCCGCTCCAGCGGGCCGCGGGTGTGGTAGAGCGTCCAGCGGTCCATCTCCGGCCGCCGCTCGACGACATTCTCGCAGAACCCGTCCTGCAGCAGAACGTCGAGGCAGGACACGGGCTCGTCGCGCACTTCGAAGCGGTAGTCGGACGGCCCCTCGCCGTCGATCACGATCCTTTGGCGGTAGTCGTTCATGTCGCCGCAGATCGCCCAGCGCCTGTTCGGCGCGTGCTCCCGGCCGAAGCGCTGCTCGATGATGTGGCGCACCGCGCGGGCCTCGGCAAAGCGGATCGGCATGGTGGCCTGTCGGCCGTCGAGCCCGTTGCGCGGGCTGCCCATCGATTTGAAATGAACGAGATAGAGTGTGAACGGCTTGCCGCCGATCTTGAGGTCGATCTCCAGGCAATCGCGCCGGAAGATGCGCTCATGGGGCTCCTGACCAAGGGCCGCCAGTTCGGGCGTGTGGAGGCCGAGTTCGCCGAAGGTCAGATGCGCGTGGCTGGTCATGCGCACGAACTCGATCGGCTGGCCGTGCGCGGTCTCGTCACGCATCATCAGCGCCACATCGATGCCGCGCGAATCGTTGCCCGCCGTGGTGTATTTCTGCCGGTAGCCCTGCCCCACCATCTTGAACAGATAGCCGTATTCGAACGCCTTCAGCGCCTCGACATTGTCGACTTCCTGCATGCATATGATGTCGGCCCGCGCGGCCGCGATCGCCAGGGCCGTAAGCTGGCGCGTATCGTCGGAATGGGCGATGGCGCGGGCCTGCTCCAGCGCGCGATATTCCGCCTCGCTCCTGATGTCGAACAAGGCCAGCGTCCGATCCTGATTGAGCTGATTGCGGAAACCGGAGAAATCGAACCTGTTCATCAGGTTCTCGACATTGAAGGTGGCAAGGCGCAGCGACATGGCAGCGACAATTGCCCGCAAGCGGCGGGGAACACAAGGGCTGAAATAGGCCCGGTGCGGAACCGTCGCCGTTCATCCTGCGTTCATTGACCAAACGTCATCCTGCGGCCCATCACCCGATCGATCCGGCGCGGGGGCTGCTCGATCATTTGGAGTGGCACATGAAAACGCTTCTTTCCTCTCCTCTGAAGGCCGGCCTTGCCGCCCTGTGCCTGGCCGGCATGCTGTCGGTTCCGGCCGTTGCCGGCCCGGCGCCTGTCAACGCGCCTGCCGTGCCTGCCGCCAGCGTGGCCAACGACCTGATCCAGGTGCGGGACCACCGCTGGCGCAGAGCACCACCGCGTCACTGGAGCCGTCATCATTATCGTGAAAACCGACGCTGGCGCCGGCATCACTACCGACCCTACTATCACCGGCCTCATTATCGTGGCTCGGGCTTCTACCTGGGCCTCGGCCTTGGCGTACCGGCTTACCGTTACGTCGAGCCGCGCCGCTACTATCGCCCGGCCGGCAATGCCCATGTGCGCTGGTGCTACAACCGCTACCGCTCCTACCGGGCCTGGGACAACACCTTCCAGCCCTATTACGGGCCGCGCCGCCAGTGCAGGTCGCCCTACGGCTGAGCCTTCCCTGTCCGCCCATGAAAAAGGCCGGCGATGGTTATCGCCGGCCTTCGCTTTTTATGGAGCAGAACGACTTAGTTCTTGGCCTTGTCGACCAGCTTGTTCTTGGAGATCCACGGCATCATGCCGCGCAGCTTGGCGCCGACCTCCTCGATCTGGTGGGCGTCGTTCATGCGACGGATGCCCTTGAAGCGCGCAGCGCCCGAACGGTACTCCTGCATCCACTCCGAGGTGAAGCGGCCGGTCTGGATGTCGTTGAGGATGCGCTTCATCTCAGCCTTGGTCTCGGCGGTGATGACGCGCGGGCCCGACACATACTCGCCCCACTCCGCGGTGTTGGAGATCGAGTAGTTCATGTTGGCGATGCCGCCCTCGTAGATCAGGTCGACGATCAGCTTCACTTCGTGCAGGCACTCGAAATAGGCCATCTCGGGGGCGTAGCCGCCTTCCACCAGCGTCTCGAAACCGGCGCGGATCAGTTCGACCAGACCGCCGCACAGAACCGCCTGCTCGCCGAACAGGTCGGTTTCGCACTCTTCCTTGAACGTGGTCTCGATGATGCCCGAACGGCCGCCGCCGACGCCGCAGGCGTAGGACAGGCCAAGGTCGAGCGCGTTGCCGGAGGCATCCTGATGCACCGCGACCAGGCACGGCACGCCGCCGCCCTTCTGGTATTCACCGCGCACGGTGTGGCCGGGGCCCTTCGGGGCGACCATCAGCACGTCGACCGTCGACTTCGGCTCGATGAGGCCGAAATGCACGTTGAGGCCGTGGGCGAAGGCGATCGCAGCGCCATCGCGGATGTTGGCGGCGATCTCGCCGTTGTAGATGTCGGCCTGCAACTCGTCCGGCGCGGCCATCATGATCAGGTCTGCCCACTTGGCCACATCGGCAACCGTCATCACCTTGAGCCCGTCGGCCTCGACCTTCTTGGCGGTCGCCGAGCCGGCCTTCAGGCCGATGGCGATTTCCTTGACGCCGGAATCCTTGAGGTTGAGCGCATGGGCGCGGCCCTGCGAGCCGTAGCCGACGATGGCAACCTTCTTGCCCTTGATGAGGTTCAGATCGGCGTCGCGATCGTAATAGACACGCATTGTAGAAATCCTTCCCGTTTATGGATTCGCCTGTTGATGGGTTGCTTGGCCTATTGACCCTTCCCGGCCCCGTGCAGGGCAAGAAACTGTTTGGTGGCGCGCGCCGCGTCTTCCCCGATCGCGGCTTCCGTCATGCCCGGCCAGTCGCCGAGCAGGAGCCGGATCTGCACATCGCGCGCGACCAGCCCGAAAAACGTCCTGAACGCCGTCTCGGCATCCTCGAACACAAGAAGGCCGGCCCGCTTGCCGGCATCGAGAATTGGCTTCAGCCGCGCCGCCAGCGCGAAGCGGCCGTTCTGCAACACGATCTCGCCCAGGCTGTCGCGCCCCGATCCGGCATGGCTGATCGCCACCCGGTTGAGCGCGATGGAGGTGTCGCTGGAGATCACCTTGAGCCAGTCGCGGGCATAGCCCTCCAGGCTTTCCGTGAGCGAGATGAGATCCAGGCGGCCCTGGTCCACCGGCACCACCCGCACCTTCGAAGCCTGCCAGCGCACCGTGGCCGTCAGCAGCCCGTCGCGGTCGCCGAACCATTTGTAGAGGCTTTCCTTGGAGCATCTCGCCCGGCGCGCCACGGCGGCCATGGTGAGATTGTCGCCGTCCTCGACCAGCAGGCGCAGAGCCGTGTCCAGAACGTCCTTCTGGCGCTCCGTCAGCTTCTGCCCTTCTTCCTGCCCGTCGACTTGCTTCACGCCTCTTTCCACATTCGGTGCCGGTGCCCAGGGGATCCCGCCGATGCCCTTCTCCCGACCCGCACAGCCAGCATGCAGACCAGTACCGTACGTTACGGTTCCTGCTATGCCCCATCGCCGGCGGGAAGGCAAGAGGGTGATGGCGTGCGGATCGATCTTTCCGGGCTTGAAACGCCACAGCCGCTCATAAGCCTGCAACCGGTTCAGTCCGCCACGGCGGTCACAGGTCCGGCCGGTGCCTCCGCAACCCGGTTCCAGTCCGCTTCGGCAAGCCCGATCCCGCGCAACGGATCGACAATCGTGCCGGCCACCAGCGCGGCGAGGATGCGCGGCGCCGGCGGTATCCTCGCAGCCGTCGCCACCACGCTGTCGCGCATGAACGGCAGCAGCCGCGAATCCGACTGGTAGAACGGTGTGAACAGCCGCGACAGCATCTGGAAGCTGCGTATGTGCCAGCGCCGCGCCCGCGCATAGGTGGCCAGCGCATCCTCGATGGAGGCTTTCTCCCTTAGGGCATGGGCAAGTGCCGCCGCATCGAGCAGCGCCATGTTGGCCCCCTGCCCCAGTTGCGGGCTGGTCGAATGGGCGGCGTCGCCGATCACGGCCAGCCGCCGCCCCGCCGGAATGGGCAGGGTGTGGTGGCCGTAGCGCGCCAGCGAAAGCTGGTCGAAACTGGCGATCTGGTTGACATAGGCCGTGCATTCCGGCCAATGGTCGATCACCCGCGCCTTCCACGCCTCGAGGCCGGCAGCGCGCACACGCTCGGCATCGTCCGGCTTGAGGCTCCAGAAAAAGGCGGCCATCCTGTCACCGCCCGGCTCAGCCCGACCGATCGGCAGCACGCCGATCATCACCCGCGCCCTGTCGTAGCGTTGCAGCAGGGCACGCGCGTCGAAGCCCTCGTCACACCAGTCCAGCGACGCCCAGAAGGCGCCATAGGCCAGCGGCTTCGGCTCGACCGGCACATCCGCATGACGCCGCAATTTAGAGCGCGTGCCGCTGGCATCCACAACCAGGTCGAACGACCCGATCCGGCGCCCGCCGTCGTCCTCCAGCGCCGCAACCTCGCCGACATCGAGCGTTTCGATCTCGATGCCCGTCTCGATCGGGATGCCTTCGCGCAGCACGGCGCGATAAAGCACGCCGAAAAGCGCGGCGCGGTGCACCGCCACCCCGAAGCGACCGCCGGGCAAGGCCCGGTAGCGCACGTCGAGCACGGTGCGGCCCGAGCGCGCGTCCGTGCCATGCAGTCGGTCGATCCGGCTGCCCAGCGCGGCGATTTCTCCGAACAATCCGAGGTCGTGCAGGATCGTGAGCCCGGTCGGCTGCAGGATCAGCCCGGAACCGACCGGGACCGGCTTCTCGAACCGCTCGAACAGGGTGACCTTGTGTCCGGCCCGGTGCAGGTAGAGCGCGGCCGCAAGGCCCGCCGGCCCCGCCCCCGCAATGGCGATAGACAATCCTGCCCGCACGTTAAACCTGCCCTGCCCGGCGATGCCACTTCCGCACCGCCGGTTGCCGGATCATGTCCTTCGGATGCGTGTTGCAAGCGGGATACAACGAAGCCCTGCGTCGCCACAACCGCACCGGAAACGAAACCGGGCGGCGCATTGCCGCGCCGCCCGGTCGTCCCCCGCACTTCCCCCTTTTCACCTTCGCCGCGCGCCTAAGCCTATTTCACGACGATCGCGACGGTCCCGGACTGATAGCGATGGCCTTCGGACCCGGGCGCGATGGCGGTGCCGTTCACCGCCCGCGTCGGCACGCGCTTGCCGCAATCCCGGCTGACGCGGCTCGAAAGCCCCCCATCGGAATATCTGACGATCGAGGACTTCGGCAGGCGGCCCACGATTTCCGCATAGCTGGGCGCTCCGGCGCCGCAGGAATTGCCGCGATAGGCGGTCAGGTGCCTGGTTTCCCCCACCCGCATCTCGACGGTCTTGTCGGCATTGGTCGGCGTCACGCACCCCGACAGGATCAGCATGGCTCCAACAACAATCGCGTTTCGCATCTCGGTAAGCCCCTCTTTTACGCCTGGAAGTTGGTCCACCGGAGCCAGGCAAACATCGGCGGTGGCCCTTCAGGCGTGCCAAATCAATCTGCGCGAGCAAAACGAAAAGTCCGCCAATCGCCGGAAAATACGGAAAAACGAGAGCAATCTCGGTTGCTATCTCCATGAATCGCTTCTTAAATCGCCTTATGGGCAGCGCGGGGTGCACAAGGCATGCAGCGCCAGGAATGGAGCACTTACAACCAGTGGCATATGTTGCTCGACGAGTTGTGCAACAGCCGTGGTTATGTCGACAACGCCAGGCTGGCGAGCCAGCTTTGCCGCCGCGCCGGCAAGGCCGCGCAGGAGGATTTCAACGCGGCGGAGAAGAACCTGCGCAACTGGCGGCTCGGACGGCATCTGCCGCTGCGCCGCAATTTCATGATCCTTGCCGAACTGCTGCGGGTGGCTGACGATCCCGGGCTCCTGCGGCAATGGAACCTTCTCTATGCCGCCGCCCGTGGCCGCACCCTGCCGGACCAGCAGGAGAACGCGGCCGACGCAAAACCGGACAGGGCACCCGCGACCCGCCGCCGGCTGCTGTGGACCGGGGCGGTGGTAGCCACGGCCGTGGTGGCCGTCACCGGCTTCCGCTGGCTGTCGGTCGATCCCTACCGGGACTTGCCGGTCATCGGCTACGACGCGCGGGTCCGGATGCTGGTCGGCGAAAGCCGCCTCATCCATGGCGACCGTGGCGATTGCGACGGCGGCAATGTTCCGGACTGGACCTACACCATGCCGCGCGTGCCGGTCAGCAGCCTCGGCGCTTTTTCAGACGGCGGCCTTGCCCGCAAGATGAGCAATTTCTGCAATGGCGTGGTGCCGGTGCGGGCCGTTCGTTTCACTGCCAAGACGGCCGGCGTCGAGGAGGTTCGCCTGCTCGACGATTTCGTCAAGATCTTCGTCACCGATCCGGCCAGCCTGAGCAGATGAGGAGCGAGGGGAAGAATGGGGGAACTCGACGGCACCGCATTTCCGTATTGGCACCTGCTGTTCGACGAGTTGTGCAACCGCGCCGGCTATTATGACGATGCCACGCTTGCCAGCGCCTATTGCGCGCTGACCGCCAGCAAGGGGCAGCGCCAGTTCGAAACGGCGATGCGCAACCTCAACAACTGGCGTTCCGGCCGCCATCTGCCACGCCCCGGCAATCTGCGAGTGCTGGCGAAGCTGCTCAACGTGGCCGACGATCCCGCAACCCAGGACCTCTGGAACAGGCTCTACAGGGAAGCCGGCGACATCGACCACAAGGTCCGGTCAGGCCTGCCGGCGCCGGTCGCGCCTTACCCTGCCCCGCGTGGCGTATTGCTGCCGGCCATCGTTCATCCCATGCCGGCCCCGTTCCGTCAGCCTGCGCTTCTCGGCTCCGAACGGTTCGGCCGCAAGCGCTTCTCGGCGCTGCAGGCCGCATTGGGTGGCATTGTCCTCCTGGCAATCGGCGCCACGGCCGGTTCGCTCGTCACCGCGTCCGGCTGGCGGCCATGGGCCGGTCCGGCCGACGATGCGCCGATCATCCCGTTCAGGCCGGTGGTGGCGATGAAGCTCGGCGAATCGCGGCCGATCTATGCCGAGCGCAGCGATTGCGGAAAACTGCCCCGCGACTGGGAGCTGGTGGAATCGGACCTGCCCGTTCTGCGTACAGGCACCTTCTCCGATGGCGGGCTGGCCCGCCGCTTCAGCAAGTTCTGCCAGGGTCTCACCCCGGCCCGCGCCATCGTCTTCACGGCGACGGCCACCGGTGTCGAGGAATTCGAGATCCAGGGCGATTTCTTCAAGATGACGGTAACCGACTGACGGCCGCTACCCGGGCCTAGATCGCCACCTGCGTGCCGATTTCCACCACGCGGCCGGTGGGAATCTGGAAATATTCCGTCGCGTCCGCCGCCGAGCGCGCCAGCCCGATGAACAGCCTGTCCTGCCACATCGGCATGCCGGAACCGGCAGCGGCCTTGAGCGAACGCCGCGACAGGAAGAACGACGTGGTCATAATGTCGAACTTCCAGCCCTGCTTGCGGCAGGAAGCCAGCGCGCGCGGAATGTTCGGCTGCTCCATGTAGCCGAAGGTCAGTGTGATGCGCATGAACAGGTCGTTGATCGCTTCCAGCTTCACCCGTTCGCTGTCGGGCACCTTCGGCTGCGGCGCGGTCACCACCGACAGGATGATGTTCTGCTCGTGCAGCACCTTGTAGTGCTTGAGGCTGTGCATGAGGGCGGTGGGCGCGCTGAGCGGATCGCTGGTCAGGAAGATGGCGGTGCCGGGCACCAGTTGCGGCTGCTTCTTGGCCAGATTGCCGGCCAGGAATTCCAGCGGCACCTCGTTCTTGCGTGTCTTCTCGAACAAAAGGCGCGATCCCCGCACCCATGTCACCATGACGACGACGACCATGAACGCCACCACCAGCGAAGCCCAGCCGCCGTCCCTCACCTTCATAGCATTGGTGACGAGGAACCCGAATTCGATCAGGCCGAACAGCGCCGTCAGGCTGAGCGAGGCCCAAAGCGGCCATTTCCAGATGCGGATCATGACGATGGAGAACAGCGTGGTGGTGACCAGCATGACGCCGGTGACCGCGATGCCGTAGGCGGACGCAAGGCCTTCCGATTCACGGAAGCCCAGAACCAGAAGAAGAACCACGACGGCCATCAGGAAATTCACCCGCGGCATGTAGATCTGGCCCGACTGGCGCTCCGAGGTGTGGCGGATTTCCATGCGCGGCAGCATGTTGAGCTGCACCGCCTGGCGCGTCAGCGAGAATGCGCCGGTAATGACGGCCTGGCTGGCGATGACGGTCGCCGCCGTCGCCAAGGCCACCATCACGTAAAGCAGCCATCCGTCGTTCATCTGGAAGAATGGGTGGCCGACATGGCCTTCATGGGCCAGCACGAAAGCTCCCTGCCCCAGATAGTTCAGCAGCAGGCAAGGGAACACCACCCAGAACCAGGCAAGCACGATCGGCTTGCGGCCGAAATGGCCAAGGTCCGCATAGACCGACTCCGCGCCGGTGACGGCCAGGAACACGCCGCCGATGATCGCCAGCGACACCACCGGCTCATGGCCGAGGAAGCGCAGCATGTAGAGCGGATTGATCGCGAGCAGGATCTCGGGATCATGGATGATGTGGCGAAGCCCGGCAAAACCGATGGCGAGGAACCAGATCAGCGTGATCGGTCCGAAGATGATGGCCACGCCGCCGCTGCCGAAGCGCTGCACCGAAAACAGGATCAACAGGATGACGACGGTGAGCGGCACGATATAGGGACCGAAACCATCGCCGATGATGGTGAGCCCCTCCGTCGCCGAAAGCACGGAGATGGCGGGCGTGATGACCGCGTCGCCATAGAACAGCGCGGAACCCACCATGCCGATGCCGAGGATGACCGCGGGGCGCGTCGGGAAGGCGGAGCGGCCCAGCGCCATCAGCGACAGCGTGCCGCCCTCGCCCTTGTTGTCGGCGCGCAGCACGAACATCATGTACTTCACCGCCACGACGATGGTGAGCACCCAGATGATAAGCGAAAGCACGCCGAGGATGTCGTTGCGCGATGCGGTTTCCGCGGCCGAAGCCGCGCCCAGCGCCACACGGAAAGCATAGATCGGACTGGTGCCGATATCGCCATAGACCACGCCCAGCGCGGCGAGCATCATGTAGGGCGTGCTGTGGGGCTTGTGTTCGGGGTGACCGGCCTGGATGGCGGACTCGACCTCGCTACCGCTATCGGCAACGGCCATGGAAAGAACTCCGTTAAGCGCGCGGTGCTCTACTCTTGCCGCGGCGCAATATCAAGTGCTTCTCTCCCCTTTGCACCGCGACTGCACGCGGCGCGTCACGGCCAGCCGCAGGCTTTCAGGAAGCGTTTGACCGTTGTTGCCATGCCGAATTCCAGCGCATCGGCCGTCAATCCGTGACCGATGGAAACCTCCGCCAGCCGCGGAATCCGCTGCACCAGCGCCGGCAGATTGGCCACCACCAGGTCGTGGCCGGCATTCACCTCCAGCCCCAGTTCCAGCGCCGCATCCGCTGCCTGACCAAGCTTTTCCAGTTCGCGTGCCATGCGTTCGGGATGGGCGTAGCAACTCGCATAAGGGCCCGTGTAGAACTCGACCCTGTCGGCGCCGGTATCGCGCGCGGCCGACAGGCCTTCCGTTTCTGGATTCGAAAACAGGGATACCCTTGCTCCCCCTTGCTTCAATCGTTTCACGATCGGAATGAGGAACGCGGACTGCTCTATGAAGTTCCACCCATGGTCGGAGGTAGCCTGTGCCGGATCGTCGGGCACCAAGGTCACCTGCTCGGGCTGGCTCTTCTCGACAAGCTGCAGGAAATCTTCGGTCGGATAGCCCTCGATGTTGAACTCGGCCTGCGGAAATTCGTCATCGATCAGCGCGCGCAGCTCCGGCAGGTCGGAATTGCGGGTATGCCGCTGGTCGGGGCGCGGATGCACGGTCAGCCCGTGCGCGCCGGCCGCCAGCGCGAGGCGGCCCAACCCGGTCACGCTCGGCCAGGGCAGGTCGCGACGGTTGCGCAGCATGGCCACGGCATTGAGATTGACCGACAGCTTGACCGGCATTTCCTCACCTCCCGATGCGTTTGGGATGGCATCTATAGCCGCTTTGTCGGGAACAGACAGGAGATTTGTGTGTTCCAGTCTGGAAATGGATTTTCCGGAAGGAGCGCACATGAATTTCCTCGAAGAAGTCCCGGCCATCCGCCGCCTCGAGACGAACAGGGACGACCTGTTCGCCGTCGACATCGTGGGCGAGGTCACCCCGGCCGACGCCGAGAACCTCTATGGCCTGCTCGAGGCCGCCTATGCGCTGCATCCGCATATCGACGTGCTGGTCCGGCTGACCGACTTCGAGGGCGCCCAATGGGCGGAAATTTCACCCCAGACATTCGAACAGGGTCGGGAAACGGCGCTGCGGCATGTGAAACGCTGCGCCAGCGTCGGTGGGCCGGACTGGACCGGTCTGCTGGGTTCGGAATTGCCCGAGGGCGCGGAGATAAGGCACTTTCCTGCCGGCGAGGAAGCGGAGGCCTGGCATTGGCTCGGCGCGCAACCGCGCGACACCGCCTGAAACCACTCACCTGACGATGGTCAGCCTTTCGGCAGCGCGCGTGATGGCCGTATAGAGCCAGCGCTCGCGCGTATCCTTGAAGGCCCAGCTTTCGTCGAACAGCACCACATCGTTCCACTGCGAGCCCTGCGCCTTGTGGACGGTGAGCGCATAGCCATAGTCGAAATCGTCGAAACGCCGCTTCTGCTGCCACGGAATCTCGGCTTCCGTATCCTCGAAAGCCGCCTTGAGCAGCTTGATCTTGGCCACGCCGCGATCCGGGTCGTCTTCCTCGGGCGAGACGAGCAAATTGATGCCCGGCTTCACCGTCTCGCGCGAGGCGGTCATCACCTTCCACAAGGAACCGTTGAGCAGGCCCTTGGCCGGGTCGTTGCGCAGGCACACCAGCTTGTCGCCGGCCTGCGGATAGTCCGCTGTGAAGCCCTTCAGCTCGCGCAGCCGGCGGTTGTAGCGGCGGCGCGTACGGTTGGTGCCGACCAGCACCTGATCGGCGTCGAGAACCAGATC
This sequence comes from Aquamicrobium terrae, assembly GCF_040545735.1. Lineage (GTDB taxonomy): Bacteria > Pseudomonadota > Alphaproteobacteria > Rhizobiales > Rhizobiaceae > Mesorhizobium > Mesorhizobium terrae_A. Next base: position 192,153 of record NZ_JBEPML010000001.1, on the reverse strand, counting down.
CTGCGTCACCTCCTCCTTGCCGATCACCCGCGCGGTGCCATAGTCGCCGCGCACCAGATCCCGCCCCTCGCGCACATCGAGCGCCATGCGGATGATGGGATTGTCGCGCGCCTGCCGGTGGATTTCGGTGAGCAGGAAATCCGGCTCCTGCTCGGTGAAGAACCCGCCACCGGAAATGGGCGGCAACTGGCCCGGATCGCCGAGCACAAGGATCGGCGTGCCGAAGCTCATCAGGTCGCGGCCGAGTTGCTCATCCACCATCGAGCATTCATCGATCACCACAAGCGCCGCCCTGGCGATGGGGCTCTGGCGATTGAGCGAGAAGGTCGGAGACATGGAGGTCTTGCCGGTCGTCTCGTCCTCGACCGCCTCCTCGCCGCGCGGACGGTAGATCAGCGAATGGATGGTGCGGGCGTTGGTCGCGCCCTTGGAGCGCAGCACCTGCGCGGCCTTGCCGGTGAAGGCGGCGAACTGAACCTGCCCGTCGACATGCTCGGCGAAATAGCGCGCCAGCGTCGTCTTGCCGGTGCCGGCATAGCCGAACAGGCGAAACAGTTGCGGCCGGCCGGCCTTCAGCCACTTGGCGACGGCCTGAAGGGCCTCGTCCTGCTGCGGTGAGAATTGCATGAGACGGTCAGACCCGATTCGGCCCTGCCGGGCAAGCTCGATACGCCTGAACTGTCCCTGCCCCTACCGCACCATCGGCCACAGCGTGGCGGCGAGCAGCACACCCATGGCGATGTTGAACCACTTCAGCCGCACAGGATCGGACAGGAAACCGCGCAGCGCCATGCCGAATCCGGCCCAGCTCGAAACGCAGGGGAGATTGATGACGCCGAATACCGCCGCGATCAGGACGACCGACAGGAACGGGTTCGCCGGGCTCGAAAACACCGCCATGGCGGTGACGGCCATCACCCACGCCTTGGGATTGACCCACTGGAAGGCGGCAGCTTGCAGGAATGTCATCGGCTGCGCGGTGCCGTCTCCTCCGCTCTCGACCGAGCGCGACATGGCGATCTTCCATGCCAGGTAAAGCAAGTAGGCGCCGCCGACGATCTTGAGCACCGTGTGCAGGACCGGAAACGTTGTCAGCACCGCTCCCAGTCCAAAACCGACGGCCAGCAGCAGCACGACGAAGCCGATGCCGATGCCCAGCATATGCGGGATGCTGCGCACGAAGCCGAAGTTCACGCCGGACGACAACAGCATGAAATTGTTCGGGCCGGGCGTGATCGAGGTCACGAAGGCGTAGGCTACCAGGGCAAGAAGGACGTCCGAGGTCATGGGCGGCTCATTACGTCAGTTATACTGACCCATATCAGAAAAAGCGGCTGGAGATGCGCTCCAGCCACAGGCCGGCGTTTGGGCCAGTTCGAACGTTTCCCGCCGGCGCACATCGGCCGGGCCGAACACCGCGTCCACGTGAAGTATGCCTCACGCCGGCGGCGACGGGACTACATTCCCTGCTGGCCGCGATTCATGGCCGCCACGCCGGTGCGGCAGATCTCGACCAGCCCAAGCGGGCGCATGATGGCGATGAACTGGTCGATCTTCGTGCTCTTGCCGGTGATCTGGAAGATGAAGTGCTCGGTATTGGCATCGACCACATGGGCGCGGAAGGCATCGGCCAGACGCAGCGCCTCCACCCGGTCGGTGCCCGTGCCGGCCACCTTGATCAGCGCCAGTTCCCGCTCCAGCGGCCGCTCCTGCCCCAGCTCCAGTGCGCGCACGGTCAGGTCCACCACCCGGTGCACCGGCACGATGCGCTCAAGCTGGTGCTTGATCTGCTGGAGCACATGCGGCGTGCCGCGCGTCACGATGGTGATGCGCGACAGGTGCGTTTCGTGCTCCGTCTCCGAGACGGTCAGGCTCTCGATATTGTAGCCGCGCCCGGAAAACAGGCCGATCACCCGCGCCAGCACGCCCGGCTCGTTCGCCACCAGCACCGAAAGCGTGTGCGTTTCCGGCTTCTCCGTCTCCCTGGCGATGAAATAGGCGGAGCCGGTGGGCTGAAGCTGTGCGTTCATGGTTGAATCCCGATCTTCAAAATCTGCAACAATTCACTGTTTTCGCGCAGTTTTCACCCACGCGCCCGCCTTTACACCAGTTCCCTGCCCTTGGCGTCGATGGCGTTGGCGACGGCCTCGTCCGTGGCCTCGTCGGGGAGCAGCATCTCGTTATGCGCCTTGCCGGAGGGGATCATCGGGAAGCAATTGGCGAGCGTTGCGACACGACAATCGAAGATCACCGGCTTGTTCACCGAGATCATCTCGCGGATCGCGTCGTCAAGCTCGTCCGGCTTGTCGCAGCGTATGCCATGGGCGCCATAGGCCTCGGCCAGCTTGACGAAGTCCGGCATCGCCTCGGTGTAGGAGTGCGACAACCGGTTGCCGTGCAGAAGCTGCTGCCACTGGCGCACCATGCCCATGTACTGGTTGTTCAGGATGAAGATCTTGATCGGCGCTTCATACTGTACCGCGCACGACATCTCCTGAATGCACATCTGGATCGAGGCGTCGCCGGCAATGTCGATGACCAGCGCGTCACGATGCGCGATCTGCACGCCGAGCGCGGCCGGCAGGCCGTAGCCCATGGTGCCGAGGCCGCCGCTCGTCATCCAGTGGTTGGGCTTGTCGAAGTGGAAATGCTGCGCCGCCCACATCTGGTGCTGGCCGACCTCGGTGGTGATGTAGGTGTCACGATCTTTGGTCAGCTCGTAGAGCCGCGAGATCGCATATTGCGGCATGATGACGTCAGCGTTGGGCTTGTAGGCCAGGGAGTCGCGCGCGCGCCATTTGGCGATCTGCTCCCACCACGGATGCAGCGCCTTCTTGTCGGTCTTCCCGGTCGCCCTCCACAGGCGCACCATGTCCTCCAGCACCGTGGCGACGTCGCCGAGAATGCCGATGTCGACATGCACGTTCTTGTTGATCGAGGACGGATCGACGTCGATGTGTATTCTCTTGGAGTTGGGCGAGAAGGCATCGAGCCGCCCGGTGATGCGGTCGTCGAAGCGCGCGCCGATGCACACCATGACGTCGCAATCGTGCATGGCCATATTGGCTTCGTAGGTGCCGTGCATGCCCAGCATGCCGAGCCAGTTCTTGCCGGAAGCCGGATAGCAGCCCAGCCCCATCAGCGTCGAGGTGATCGGGAATCCGGTGAGGTCGACCAGTTCGCGCAGCAGATGGCTGGCTTCCGGCCCGGAATTCACCACCCCGCCGCCGGTGTAGAGGATCGGCTTCCTGGCCTTGGCCATCAGCTCGACGGCCGCCTTGATCTGGTTGAGATCGCCCTGCAGCCGCGGCGTGTAGCTGGTGCGCGGCGCCGTCTGCGGGGAAACATAGGTTCCCCTGGCGAACTGGACGTCCTTCGGGATGTCGACGACGACCGGACCCGGCCGGCCGGTGGTGGCGACATGGAAGGCTTCATGGATGATGGCGGCCAGCTCGTTGACGTCCTTCACCAGCCAGTTGTGCTTGGTGCAGGGCCGGGTGATGCCGACGGTATCGCACTCCTGGAAGGCGTCGGAGCCGATCAGGCTGGTCGGCACCTGCCCGGTGATGCAGACGAGCGGGATGGAATCCATCAGCGCGTCCTGCAACGGCGTCACCGCATTGGTGGCGCCGGGGCCGGAGGTGACCAGCATGACACCGGCCTTGCCGGTGGAGCGGGCATAGCCTTCGGCGGCATGTCCTGCACCCTGCTCGTGGCGCACCAGAATGTGCTCGATGTCGTCCTGCTGGAAAAGCTCGTCATAGATCGGAAGCACCGCGCCGCCCGGATAGCCGAAGATGTGCTCGACGCCGTTGTCCTTCAGCGCCTGCACCACCATCTCGGCGCCGGTCATTTCGCGCCGCTCGTTCTGTCCGTTGGTCATCGATCTGGTCCCGTCCTGTTTCTGCTTCCGCAGGGGCAATCTGCCGTCGTTTAGTGCCATTTCGGATAATAAAAAAGGCCCCCGAGGGAGCCTGTGTGTAGCGCATGGGAGGATTTCGCCCGGTGGTTACACCACCTTGCCCACGCGCCGTCCTACTACGAGAATGAGTGCCTTTTCCATGGGGCGCGACAATAGAAGCGATTTTCGCGCCGTGTCAACGCCCAATCGCGACGGAAAATACCTTTGCGGCAAAGTGGATTGTTAAGACTGCCGCAACCATGCCCCCTCACCCCCCTTTAACCGGAGCCTGCTATGACAAGCCAGGCAGGGCACGGGGGTCTCTAGCATGTTTGTCGAGCGCGGAAATCCGCCCGGAGAAACCACGTCGCAGGAACGACGCGACACACAGCAGGCCGGGCATCGCATTTTGGGGCATGTGGTCCGGTGCGATGGATCGCGCGCCGTGCTCAGCGCTTTTGCCGCCGACGACGAGGCAGGCGATGCGGCGGAGCGCTGGACCGTGGGGCGGATGATCTCCATCAATCTCGGCTCGACCCGCACGGTCGGGCTGGTCTACGGCGTCGGCAAGCCCGATCACGCGTGGCGGCCGGGCGAACTCAACCCGATCGAGGTGGAGGTGGAACTGGTCGGCGAGGTGCAGGACAGCGCCGCGCCGGGCGGCAAGCCGGTGTTCGACCGCGGCATTACCCGCTATCCCCATGTCGGCGCCCACGCCCATCGCATCCGCGCGCGCGACCTGGAGGCCGTCTACGATCTCGCCGGACGGCGCGGCATCACCATCGGCCATCTGTCGCAGGACGAGCAGATTGCCGCCAACATCGCCATCGAGGACACGCTGTCGCGGCACTTCGCGGTTGTCGGCACCACCGGCGTCGGCAAGTCCACGGCCGTGTCGCTGCTGATGCGCAAGGCCATCGCCGCCTGTCCCGACCTGCGCATCCTGATCCTCGACCCGCACAACGAGTTCGCCGCCTCCCTGCCTCAGCACGCCGTGCGCATCGACAGTTCGACGCTCGACCTGCCGTTCTGGATGTTCCGGCTGGAGGAATTCGCCGAGGTCCTGTTCCGCGGCCGTGAAACCATTCCCGAGGAAATCGACCTGCTGCGCGACCTCATCCCGCTCGCCAAGCAGATGTACCGCAGCGGCAGCGCCGGCAGCTATACGCGGCGCGGCGCCGACACGCTGACCGCCGACACGCCTGTGCCCTACCGCATCGCGGACCTGCTCAAGCAGATCGACGAGCGCATCGGCCTGCTGGACGGCAAGGCCGAGCGCCCCGTGCTGAGGTCGCTGAGGGTGCGCATCGAGCAGGCGGCGGCCGATCCGCGCTATCGCTTCATGTTCAACTCACACCTCATCGAGGACACGATCCACCAGACTATCGGCAACATCTTCCGCGTGCCGCATGACGGGCGCCCGGTCACCTGTTTCGAGATGGCCGGCCTGCCCTCGGAGGTCGTCAATGCCGTGTGCTCGGTGCTGGCCCGTCTCGCCTTCGACCTCGCATTGTGGAGCGAGGGGCGGCTGAAGCTCCTGGTCATGTGCGAGGAAGCGCATCGCTACATGCCTGCGGATTCGCGGCTCGGCTTTGCCCCGACGCGCGAGGCGCTGGCCCGCATCGCCAAGGAAGGCCGCAAATATGGCTGCTTCCTCGGCATCGTCACCCAGCGCCCCGGCGAACTCGACCCCACGATCCTGTCGCAGTGCTCGACGGTCTTCGCCATGCGGCTTGCCAACGAGCAGGACAAGGCGATCATCCGCTCCGCCATTTCCGACTCGTCGGCTTCCACCCTGTCCTTCCTCTCGTCCATGGGCCAGCGCGAGGCCATCGCCTTCGGCGAAGGCGTAGCCACCACCATGCGGCTGAAGTTCGAGAAGCTGGACAAAAGCCTGCTGCCCGGCCAGAACAAGGGCAACAATCCGACCGCCGACGCTTCCGGCCGCGAGGTCGACCTGGCGGCCATCGTCAACCGGCTGCGCAACGGCTCCGCCCAGCAAACGCTCTCACCCGAAACCTCGCTGGTGTTCGCCGATCCGGCCGATGCGGCCAGCCAGCCGGGCGATCCCGACTATCGCAGGCCGTCCTCATTGTTGCGCCGCCCCGTCACGGAAGAGGCGGAGCAGCGCTACGGCCTGAAGCCGACCACCTTCGGCATGCGGCCGCATAACGGCTGAGAGACCGGCTGATATCTTACAGCCTTATGCTTCCGTCATCCCCGAAGCCGGAGCAAGGCGACGGCTGTCCGGGATCCATTCCGTGATGTTTCAAAGTTCCGGCATGGATCCCGGGTCTCGCTCCGCTCGGCCGGGATGACGCGTCGGGAAAGCAAAGGGTCCCTCACCACCCTGCCCCCAAGTCTACGCGCAGACCCGGTTGCGGCCCTGTCGCTTGGCTTCGTAGAGTTGCCGGTCGGCCCGGCGATAGAGCTCTTCCGCCGTTTCCTTGCCGTCCCATATGGCCAGCCCGACGCTGGTCGTCACCTTGAGCCTGCCACGGGCGATCGGTATCGACAGGGCGGCAATGGCCTCACGAATGCGTTCGGCGAGCTTCTCCAGCCCTTCGAGGTTCATGTTCGGCGCGACGATGGCGAATTCCTCGCCTCCGAGGCGGGCCACCACATCGTGATAACGGGTCAGGTCCAGAAGGCACCGGCCGACCGACCGCAGCACGTCGTCCCCGACATCGTGGCCGTGATTGTCGTTCACCTGCTTGAAGTGGTCGAGATCGAGGATCATCAGGCCCACCGGCTTGTCGATCCGCCGGAACTCCAGAATGTATTCCCGCAGCGCGTCGTCGAAATAGCGGCGGTTCTGCGTGCCGGTCAGCCCGTCCGTCAGCGCCGCCACCTCCAGCGTCTCGGAGCGGGCACTGAGCGAGGCCGTCATCTGGCGCAGCTTGTTTTCCTCCCGCACCTGCCGGCGGATCAGCGGATAGATGAAGAACATGCCGAAAAACAGCGCCGTGGTCAGAAGCACGCTGGTGAAGAAAAGCAAATCCTTCAGATAGGATACCTTGGCGACACGCTCGGGGCGCGTCACCTCCATGATGTTCTCCATGACGCCATGGGCGAACAGCATCAGCATACCGGCGCCGAAGATCACCGTTATGAAGACGAAGAATGCCGATTCCGCCTTGTGGAAGCGCATCATTGCCCGCTTGAAACATGCCCACCTGCTTGTCTCATGGTCCCGCTTAATAAAAAGCTGATTTCGGCAACCAGAACGCGAATATCGGCGGATTTTCATCCAAACAATTGCATACCGATGATTATGAAATTGCCGGGCCGGCTGCATCTCCGAGCCCGCCATATCCAGGCCCGACCCGCTTCCATTCCGGCCCGAGCTGGTTGCGGAACCATGTCGACTGACGCTTGGCATATTGGCGGGTGGCGGTCTTGGCCCGCTCGATCGCTTCCGCAAAGGACATCTCGCCAGCCAGCGCGGTCTGCAATTCCCGCACGCCGATCGCCTTCATCGCAGGCAAGGCCGGATCGAGATCCAGCCGGGCAAGCTCACGCACCTCGTCCAAGGCGCCACGTTCCAGCATGGCATCGAAACGCAGGCCGATGCGCGCGCCAAGCTCGTCCCGGTCCGGTTCGATCACCAGGCATTGCGCGCTCGCCCGTTCTACCAGCGGTTGTCCTCGCTGGCCCTGCCAATCGAGGATCGAGCGGCCGGAAGCGTCCCAAACCTCCAGCGCGCGCACGATGCGCTGGCCATCGGCCGGCTTCAGCCGCGCGGCCGCCGCCGCATCCTGCTGCGCCAGCCTTCGATGCAGGGCTTCGGCGCCCTCCTCCAGCAAGGCGCTGCGCCAGCGGTCGCGGATATGTGCCGGAATGTCCGGCATTTCGGACATGCCTTCGGTCAGCGCCCGGAAATAGAGGCCGGTGCCGCCCACGAAGATCGGCCGCAGCCCTCCAGGCATGCCCTCATCCACCAGCCGCGTGACATCGCGCAGCCAGGCCCCGGTCGAATAGGCGACCGAAGGCGGCACATGGCCATAGAGATGATGCGGCGCCCGGCGCAAATCGTCAGCCTCCGGCCGCGCCGTCAGCACATCGAGCACGCCATAGACCTGTATGGAATCGGTGTTGACGATGGCACCGCCCAACCTTTCGGCCAGTTCGAGGGCGAGCTTCGACTTGCCGCTGGCAGTCGGCCCGGCTATCAGGATCGCGTCCCTGACGCGCCCTTCCTTTCCTCCTTCACCGGAAGCCCCGATGCCGCTCATCGCCACGCTCATTTCCAATCCAGCCAGCCGCTCCTTGTCGGCAGACCTAGCGCATAAGGCGTCGAAGGCCGTCGGCGCAAGTGCCGTGGACTGGCTGGCCGAGGAGGTGGCGTGCGACATCGCGCTTTCCGGTGCGCTGGAGCCGCAGGCCGCGACCGCCCTGCTGCGCGAAACCATCGGCGGCGCACCGGTGGACATTGCCGTGCAGGAAGCCGGCCACCGGCGCAAGAAAATCCTGATCGCCGACATGGATTCCACCATGATCGACCAGGAATGCATCGACGAACTGGCCGACGAGGTCGGCTTGAAGGAGCATGTCGCCGAAATCACCGCGCGCTCCATGAACGGCGAGATCGCCTTCGAACCGGCCCTGCGCGAGCGCGTGGCGTTGCTGCGCGATCTCGATATCGGCGTCGTGGACCGGATCGTCGAAAACCGCCTCACCCTTGCCTCCGGCGGCCCCGCCCTGGTCGCCACCATGCGCGCCAAAGGCGCCTGGACGGCGCTGGTATCGGGCGGTTTCGACGTGTTCACCTCGCGTATCGCCACCATGCTTGGCTTCGACGAAAACCGCGCCAACCGCCTCATCGAGCACGACGGGCGCCTGACCGGCGAGGTGGCCGAGCCGATCCTCGGCCGCGCCGCCAAGGCCGAGGCGCTGCATGACATTTCCGCCCGCCTGAAGCTGACGCCCGCCGATGCCATCGCCGTCGGCGACGGCGCCAATGACCTCGACATGATCCGCCTTTCCGGCACCGGAGTCGCCCTGCACGCCAAGCCTTCGGTCGCGGCCGAGGCGAGGGTTCGCATCGACCACGGCGACCTTACCGCCCTGCTCTATCTGCAAGGCTACCGGCAGGAGGAGTTCAGCCTGTGACGCCGCTCCGCACCGAACGCCTTATCCTGCGCAACTGGGAGGAGCGCGACCGCGACCTGTTCCACCGCATCAACTGCGACGAACAGGTGATGGAGTTTTTTCCGTTTCGGCGCGACCGGGCGGCTGCCGACGCCAAGATGGATGAGTTTCGGGAGACGATCGCCCGGCAAGGCTTCGGCTGGACGGCAGCGGAAATCGCCGCGACCGGCGAATGCATCGGTTTCGTCGGCCTGAGCCGCACCGAGGACACCCCCTTCATGCCCGAAGGCACCGTCGAGATCGGCTGGCGCCTCGCGCCCGAGTTCTGGGGCAAGGGCTATGTCTCGGAAGCCGCACGGGCCTGGCTCGACTACGGCTTCGAGATGCTTGGGCTCGACGAAATCGTGTCCTTCGCGGTGACCGCCAACCGGCGCTCGACGGCGGTCATGGAGCGCATCGGCATGGTCGCCGATCCGGCTCGCGACTTCGACCACCCCGGCGTTCCGGACAGCCACCCCCACCTGAAGCGCCACAGCTTCTACCGGCTCACGCGCGAAGAGTGGGCGAAGAAAAAGGCGGCCTCCTGACCGCCTTTTTCATTTCTCAATCCATGCGGATCGTCACGAAGCGCAGTTCGCCGCTCTTGGAAGCCAGCATCAGCAGCGCATTCTTGCGGCCCTGTTCCTTCAGCGCCGCGATGCGGTCCATCACGTCCTTGGGGCTCGACACCGATTCCTGCGCGATCTCGGTGATGACTTCGCCCGCCTGAACACCCCGCTCGGCCGCCGCCGAATCCGGCTCGACCTCGGTGACGACCACGCCGTTGACGCCGGCGGCGACGCCGAACTTCTCACGGGTGGCGTCGTTGAGTTCGCCGATGGTCATGCCGAGCACGGAGGCGGTCACCACCTCCTCGCCCTGCTCGGCGCTTTCGTCATCCTGGCCCTCGGCCATCTGCTCGCCATCCTCGAGACGGCCGAGCGTGACCTTGACGGTCATCTCCTTGCCCTTGCGCACCACGACCACGTCCACTGCCTTGCCGACCGGGCTTTCGGCGACGATGCGCGGCAGGTCCCGCATCTCGTCGATCTCCTTGCCGTCGAACTTGGTGACGACGTCTCCCGCCTGGATCGAGCCGTTATCCACCGGCCCGCCCTTGATGATGCCGGCGATGAGCGCGCCCTTGGCGTCCTTCATGCCGAGGCTTTCGGCAATGTCCTCGGTCACCGGCTGGATGCGCACGCCGAGCCAGCCGCGCCGCGTCTCGCCGAACTCGCGCAACTGGTCGACGACCCCTTTCGCCAGTTGCGTGGGGATGGAGAAGCCGATGCCGATCGAACCGCCGGTCGGCGAGATGATGGCCGTGTTGATGCCGATGACCTCGCCATGCATGTTGAACAGCGGGCCGCCCGAATTGCCGCGGTTGATGGCGGCGTCCGTCTGGATGAAGTCGTCATAGGGGCCGGCATTGATGTCGCGGTTGCGGGCCGAGATGATGCCGACCGTGACCGTGCCGCCGAGCCCGAACGGATTGCCGATGGCCATCACCCAGTCGCCGATACGCATCTTGTCGGAATCGCCGAACTTCACCTCGGTCAGCTTGTGGCCGGCCGGATCGACCTTCAGGATCGCGATATCGGTCTTGGTGTCGGTGCCGACCAGTTCGGCCTTCAGCGTCAGCCCGTCGGAGAAATTGACCTCGATGTCATCGGCATCGGCGATGACGTGGTTGTTGGTGACGACAAAACCTTCCTTGGCATCGATGACGAAGCCGGAGCCCAGCGACTGCACCTTCTGCGAACCGCCACCGCGCTGCCCGCCGCGATCCTTGAAGAACTCGTCGAAGAAGTCCTGGAAGGGCGAGCCTTCGGGAAGCTGCGGCATCGGCACCGCGCCGGGGCCTTCGGTGCCCTTCACCGTCTGCGAGGTGGAAATGTTGACGACCGCGCCGAGCAGCCCTTCGGCAAGGTCCGCCACCGAGGCAGGGCCTGCCTCCGGGCCGACGGGAGCCGGATTGCCCGGAGCCGGAGTAACGGGGGCCGGAGTAACGGGGGCCGGAGTAACGGGGGCCGGGGTACCGGGGGCCGGAGTGGCGGGAGCCGGCAGGCTCTGCGTCATCGCCGGCGATAGGGTGCCCGTTGCGGCCACGGCCAGCGCGCTGGCCGCTAACAAGGTGGTCCGCGTTGCGCGCAGGAGAAACTGGGGTGTCATGGAACGGGCTCCGGGCATCTCGAAGTTGCGTGTGTCATGATGGCATGAAATACGGCACGTTTGCGACGCAAAGTGCCATCGTCAGGTAAATCCTGCGTAATGGAAAGGGGCGGAACGATACCGCTCCGCCCCTCTCGAATTCAGCCGCGCACCAGCCATACGATGCCGACGCCGAAGGCTATGGCCAGCAGGCCCGCCATGCGCAGGGCACCCTCTGGCATGGATTGAACCTCCACCGCCAACCGCCGTGCCAGCCGGGGAAAGCCCCCATAGACCAGGCCCTCGATGACGAGGACCAGGCCCAGGGCCGCCAGGAAATCCTGCACGGATTACTGGCCGTTGGCGGCCGGCGCAGGCGCCTGAGCAGACGGAGCGGCCACAGCCGCGTCGCCCCGCGCCGGATCGCGGAAGAAGCGGAAGAACTCCGATTCCGGCGAAAGGACCATTGTGGTGCCATCGCCGTTGAGGGCGATCCCATAGGCGCTCATCGACCGGTAGAAGTCGAAGAACTGGGGATCACGCAGGTAGGCGTTGGCGTAAATGGCGCTTCGTTCGGCATCGCCCTCACCGCGCAGGATCTCGGATTCCCTCTGCGCCTCGGCGACGATTTCCACCACCTCACGATCGGCACGGGCGCGAATGCGCTGGGCCGCCTCGTTACCGCGGGCCCTCAGCCTTTCGGCTTCGGCCAGGCGTTCGGCCTTCATGCGCTCAAAGGTCTGCTGCGACACTTCCTGCGTCAGATCGGTACGGCGGATGCGCACGTCCACGATTTCCAGACCCAGCGACGTCGCATCGGGACGAAGCTGGTCGCGCACCTCGCGCATCATGTCGGCACGCTCTTCCGAAAGCGCCGCCTCGAAGCCGCGCAGACCGTAGACACGACGCAGTGCCGCATCGAGACGGGTCCGAAGCCGCTGCTCGGCCAGTTCGATGCTGCCCGAAACCGCCGAACGGAAGACGCGCGGGTCCGAAATGCGGTAGGCGATGAAGGCATCGACCTCATAGAACTTGCCGCCCGAAACCTGCACGCGGATGTTGTCGAGGTCGAAACGCAGCACGCGGTTCTCGATCATCTGCACATTGTCGGCGGAGAAGAAGGAAAACGGCATCTTGAAGTAGATGCCCGGTTCGCTCTTGACCTCGACGATCTCGCCGAAGCGCAGCACGATCGCCTGCTGGCGCGCGTTGACCACGAAGATCGACGAGTAGATCAGGAACAGGATGACGATGCCGGCAACGGCAATGGCTGGAAGACGGTTCGCCATTATTGCGTTCCTCCGGTCGTCGTGGTCGCCCCGGTCGCTGGCGACCTTTTTTGCAATTCAGGCAGCGGCAGATACGGCACGACGCCCGGGCCGCCGCCCTGCTCCACGACCACCTTGTTGGAATCCTTCAGGACCTTCTCCATGGTCTCGAGATAGAGACGCTTGCGCGTCACGTCCGGCGCCTTGGCGTATTCCTCGTGGACCGATATGAAGCGCTGCGCCTCACCCTGCGCCTCCTGCACGACGCGGTTCTTGTAGGCGGCAGCTTCTTCGCGAAGCTGTGCGGCCTGACCGCGGGCCTGGCCGAGCTTCTGGTTCGAATACTGGTTGGCCTGCTCGACGAACCTGTCCTCGTCCTGCTCGGCGCGCTGCACCTCGTCGAACGCGTCGGCCACTTCGCGCGGCGGCGCGGCATCCTCGATTGAGATGGCATTGACGTTGAGGCCGGCATCATAGCCGTCGAGCGTGGTTTGCAGGATCTGTCGCACGGATTCGGCGATGCCCTGACGGTCGTCGCGGAAGATATCCTGCGCCGGACGGCGGCCGACGGCCTCGCGCATGGCGCTTTCGGCAACCTGGGTCAGCATGCCGTCGGGATCGGAGACTGCGAACAGATAGGCGCGCGGATCGGAAACCTGATAGGCGACGGAGAACTGAACGTTGACGATGTTCTGGTCGCCCGAGAGCATCAGGCCGGACGTGTCGTTGGCGCGTGCCGAGCCGCCGATGTTGACGAGCTGTTCGGAAATCTTCGCGGTCTCGACCGTTTCGATCGGCCACCAGTGGAAGTGCAGGCCAGGCTCGGAGAGTTCCTCCTTGGGCTTGCCGAAGCGCAGTTCGACGGCCACTTCATCCGGCTGCACGGTGTAGACGGCCTTGAACACCCACATGCCCAGCAAAAGCAGCGCAAAGACCGCGAACATGGCGCGGTTGCCGCCGTTTCCGCCCGGCAGGGCGCGGCGCAGCTTGTCCTGCCCCAGCCGGATGATATCCTCCAGATCGGGTGGCGTGCCTTGCGGGCCGCTCGGCCCTCTCGGTCCCTGGCCCCACGGGCCGCCGCCGTTGCCTCCGCCGCCACCCCACGGGCCGCCGCCACTCTTGTCGTTCCAGGGCATAAATGTCCTTTCGTCCGCAGTCCCTCACACGCCATCCATGGCGCACAAGCCTTGACCTTCTATAGGGAGGCCAAAGCCGGCTTTCAACGCGTAGAACGCCTAAAAAGCCCTTTGCCCCTGCGGCATTACGCAACTTTATGTCATCGGGCGAAGTTGCGCCTCTCAACCCCGCCTTTCATAAACGACATAACGGGTGGCGTGGCTGTCCTTTTCGCCGGCAGGCACCTCCTGCTGCAATACCGGCTGCCATAGTTCGGGGTCGATGGCGGGGAAGCGGGCATCGCCGTCCACCTCGCCCAGCACATGGGTAATGTGCAGCCGGTCGGCCAGCGGCAGGGCCTGTGCATAGATATCCGCGCCGCCGATGATGCAGGCTTCCCCGTCCTGCCCAACATGGCGCTCGGCGACGTGGATCGCCTCATCGAGAGAATGCGCGATTTCGGCGCCCTCGACCCTGTAGCCGGTGTCCCGCGTCACGATGATGTTGAGCCGGCCCGGAAGCAGCCGGCCGATGCTTTCATAGGTCTTGCGCCCCATGATCACCGGCTTGCCCATGGTATCCGCCTTGAAGCGCTTCAGGTCGGTCGAAAGCCGCCACGGCAGGCCGCCATCGCGCCCGATGACGCCGTTCTCGGCGATCGCCACATAGATCGCAGTTTTCATGCCTTTTCCTTACTCCGCCTCGCCGCCGGCCGGAGCGAGGATCAATATGTCGATGTCGCGCTCGGGATAGAAATTCTTCGCCCGCATCTCGAAAGTGGTCGGGCCGGTCTTCTTCACGCCCGTGCCGCAGAAGGAAACCAGCGCCGCCGCATCGCCCTTGTCGATGGTCAGCCTGAAATCGCCGATGGTGCCCAGCGCCCAGTTCGAGCCGGTGGTCAGGACATAGGACATGCGGTACTCGGAGAGGGCCGGAACGCCGTTGGCGTTTCGGCTCGCCGCCTTGCGCACTGCATTTTCAAAGGCAGGATCCATGCAATAGCGGTGCTTGTAGTCCTGATAATCGCCCTGGAACTTGCCGTCATAGAAGAAGCCGATGCCCGCCGTCGCACCGACGCTCGGCACATAGCTGTGCGAGACGCGCACATCCTTGCCGGCGGCAAACGTCGCTTTCCACCAATAGGTCGAGCGCAGGCTCCACAACGGCGTGCGCTCGGTCTTCCAGCCGGACCCGTCGTCATATTCGTTGAGCATGAGGATGCCGCGCTCCTGCCAGTCCCGCGCCACATCGTCGGGCAGCCCGGCCAGTTTCGCATAGGCATCCTCGGCATAGGGATTGAGCGGAATGCCTGCGGCCTGCAGTTCGCCGGTGACGTCGAGCCCCACGGCAAACGCCTTCTGCTCCAGTTGGGGCGTGATCTCGGTGCCGTCGCTGGTCACACGGAAGTCGAGGAAATTGTCGGAGGCATTGTCCGGCACGGCCACCATCATGTCCGGCCCGCCGGAGATATCCGGCATCGGGAAAGCGACGATGGTGGAAATATCCTCGTCCGAGCGGTTGGCGAACACATAGTCGACCCGCACCTGCTTCCGCGAAATGAACAGGTCCTCGCTCTTCATCTCGATCAGGTCGCTGCGCGACAGGATGAGCCCGCCGGTGCCCAGTTCGGCCATGGAATCGTTGGCGAAAGCCGGCAGGGCAGCCAGCATCGCAAGCGAAGACAGGCACAGGCGCAGCATGGGTGATTCCCTCCTCGTCGGGCGACGACGCGACACTAGAGCAATTCCAGCAAAAGTGCGAAGCGGTTTTGCGTCCGGAATTGCGTCAAAACAAAAGGTTAGAGCGTTTTCGCGATTCAGGGAAAAGCGGAAAGGCTCCAGAGAGTTTCAGCCAGGTTTCCCAGGTCGAAAGCCCCCGAACCGGTCGAAGGCCCCCTCGATTCCGCCCTGCGCTCCGCTGGACAGGACGAGGCGGATCGGGCAGGAAATTGCGCCATGCGCACGCTTCTCGTCATCGGCATCGGCGCCGGCAATCCCGAACATCTGACCGTTCAGGCCATCGCGGCGCTGAACCGGGCGGATGTCCTGTTCATTCCCGACAAAGGCTCCGAAAAGAGCGATCTTGCGGCGCTGCGGCATGAAATCTGCGACCGTTTCGTCACCAATGCGGCCACGCGCCGCGTCGGGTTCGGCGTGCCGAAGCGGGCCGAGCCGACGTCCTCCTATCGCAGCACGGTGGACGACTGGCACGAGGACATCGCCGGTATCTATGAGGCGCTGATCCTCGACGAACTCGGCGACAACGGTTGCGGCGCGCTTCTCATCTGGGGCGACCCGATGCTCTACGACAGCGCCCTGCGCATCCTCGAAAGAGTGCGCCAACGCGGCAATGTCGATTTCGCGGTCGAGGTCATTCCCGGCATCACGGCCATCCAGTCGCTGTGCGCCAGCCATCGCATCGCGCTCAACCGCATCGGCGACCCGGTGCTCATCACCACCGGCCGCCGGCTGGCCGCCGAAGGCATGCCGGACAATGCCGGCACCGTCGTGGTCATGCTGGACGGCAACTGCGCCTTCCGCACCGTGAAGGACAAGGACGCCATCATCCATTGGGGCGCCTATCTGGGCACGCCGGACGAGATCGTCATTGCCGGCCGCCTCGGCGACGTCGAGGATCGGATCGTCGCGACACGCGCCGAGGCCCGCGCCGCCAAGGGCTGGATCATGGACACCTACCTGCTGCGCAAGCCGGGCGAAGCGGAAGAATAACCCTATCGCCGGTTCCACGTCAGGGCGTGCCCTCACACGTGATTCTATCCGGCGTCGATCTCGGCCTGCAGCGCCATCATATGCGTCTCGGCGGCCGAGGCGGCGGCGCGCTCGATGGCCCGGTAACGGCTGACCACGGCAAGTCCGACCGGGGTGAGTTGGGCTCCGCCTCCGCGTTTGCCGCCGGTCTGGGCACTTACCAGCGGCTTGCCGAAGACGCGGTTCATGTCCTCCACCAGATCCCAGGCATGCTTGTAGGACATCTGCATGGTGCGAGCGGCAGCCGATATGGAACCAAAGGAGGCGATGTGCTCCAGAAGCTCGATCTTACCGGGCCCGATGCGCCCGTCAGGATCGAGATTTATCCGTAAGGTCAGCGACGGCATCTTCTCTTCCCGCAATCCGGTCTCCTTCACCCATAGCGCCTTTGAGGCCGTACCGCTATTCTAAAATAGAATAACGATGGTGCGGCGCTTCACAT
This sequence comes from Aquamicrobium terrae, assembly GCF_040545735.1. Taxonomy (GTDB): domain Bacteria; phylum Pseudomonadota; class Alphaproteobacteria; order Rhizobiales; family Rhizobiaceae; genus Mesorhizobium; species Mesorhizobium terrae_A. The sequence continues at coordinate 175,377 of NZ_JBEPML010000001.1, read as the reverse complement.
ATCCGCCTCCTGTATTCCCGCACCCGTATTGGCCTCGTCGAAGGTGACAGTCTTGACCACCGCGAACACCGGCAGGCCGGGCTTCAGATCCAGAGCCTGGCGCGACTGTTCGGTGATGCGCGACACGATGGGCACGCCGTTGCAGTCGATGCGCACCTCGCTCTCCGCGCCCGTGCCATGGGCGATGGCCGCGACCTTTCCCGGCAGGATGTTGAGCGCGCTGAGGCCGGTTGGCCGCTCCGTGGCGATCATCACGTCGCGGGCGCGGATGCGCAGCCGCACCGGCTGGCCGACGGGAATGCCGATGCGCGGCACCCGGATCTCGCCGGCGGCCGAGTGCAGCACCGACATGGAAAAGGCGTCGTCATGGCGCGCCACCACCGTCTCGACCAGTGCGCCGCCCTCGCCGCGCTCGCCCGCAGGCAGCAGGTCGAGCCGCTGCAATATGTCGGCCACCGGGCCGGAGGCAGTCACCTTGCCCTGCGCCAGCACCACCACGTCGCTCGCCAGCCGTGCCACCTCGGCAACGGAATGGCTGACATAGACGATGGGGATTTTCATCTGGTCGCGCAGGCGCTCGATATAGGGCAGGATCTCGGCCTTGCGCGCCTCGTCCAGCGAGGCCAGCGGCTCGTCCATCAGCAACAGCCGGGGGCTGGACAGCAGCGCCCGCCCGATCGCCACGCGCTGTTTCTCACCGCCCGACAGCGTTGCCGGCTTGCGCTCCAGCAGCGCGCCGATACCGAGCAGGTCGACGATCGCACCCATTTCCAGATAGCGCTCGGCAGCGGGCGTGAACCAGCGGCCATAGAGCAGGTTGGAGCGCACGCTCATATGCGGGAACAGCCGCGCATCCTGAAAGACCATGCCGATACGGCGCTTGTGACGCGGCACGAATATTCGGGCTTTGGTGTCGACCAGCACCTTGCCGTCGACCTCGATGCGCCCCTCGTCCGGCCGGATCAGCCCGGCGATCAGGTTGATGAGCGAGCTTTTGCCCGAACCGGAGGGTCCGAACAGCGCCGTCAGACGGCCGGATCCGGCAAATTGCGCCTCGATCCGGAAGTCGCCCTGGAGGTGGCGGATAGCGACGGAGAGCGTCATTCCACCTCCATCCGCTTGCCCAGCCGGCGCGCCAGCACTTCGGAGGCGACCAGCGCCAGCATGGAAATGACGATGCTGATGAGAGTGAGCCGAAGCGCGCCCTCGTCGCCGCCCGGCACCTGCGTGAAGGTGTAGATGGCCGAAGGCAGCGTCTGGGTCTCGCCCGGTATGTTGGAAACGAAGGTGATGGTGGCGCCGAACTCGCCCATCGCCTTGGCGAAGGACAGGATGGCGCCGGCAATGATGCCGGGCAGGATGAGCGGCAGCGTCACCGTGGAAAACACCCATAGCGGACTGGCGCCCAGCGTTCCGGCGGCCGCCTCCAGCTTGCGGTCGACGGATTCGATGGACAGCCGGATCGCGCGCACCATCAGCGGAAAGCCCATTACCCCGCAGGCCAGCGCCGCGCCCGTCCAGCGGAACGAGAAGACGATGCCGAAATGCTCGGCCAGAAAGGCGCCCGCCGGGCCGCGCCGGCCAAAGGCGAGCAGCAGCAGATAGCCCGTCACCACCGGCGGCAGCACCAGCGGCAGGTGAACGATGCCGTTGAGCAGCGTCTTGCCCCAGAAGCGGCCGCGCGCCAGCACATAGGCGATCAGGATTCCGGGCGGGATGGAGGCGAGCATCGCCACCGTCGCCACCCGGATCGACAGCCTGACGGCCGTCCACTCGTCAGGCGTGAGATCAAGCAACCAGTTCATGGACGGCGGGCAGGCTTAGTTGGAGACCGGCGCCAGGACGGTGAAGCCCTGCTCCTCGAACAGCTTGCGGGCCTTCTCCGTGTGCAGGCACTTCAGGAAGGCCGGCGTGTCGGCATCCTTGGACTCGGCCGTCTGCGCCACCGGATAGATGATCGGCGCATGGGTCTCTTCCGGGAAGGTGCCGATGACCTTGACCTCCGGCTCGGCCACCGCATCCGTGGCATAGACGATACCGGCCGCTGCCTCGCCGGTGGCCACCAGCTTCAGCGCCGCACGCACGTTCTCCGCCTGCGCCAGCTTGCCTTCGACCGAGCCCCACATGTCGAGCGCCTCAAGCGCCGCCTTGCCGTATTTGCCGGCCGGAACCGCCTGCACGTCGCCCATGGCGAGCCTGCCCTCGCCGATCAGGCCGGCGAGGTCGAAACCCTTCTCGAGCTTGGCTTCGGCGGTCGAATCCTTGGGGGCGACGAGCACGATGCGGTTGCCGAGCAGTTGCTCTTCAGTTGCGGCGTTGATGAGGTTCTTGTCGGAAAGATACTTCATCCAGTCGAGATCGGCCGAGATGAACACGTCGGCCGGCGCGCCTTCCTCGATCTGCTTGGCCAGCGCCGAGGACGAGGCATAGGAAATCTTGGCGGCCTCGCCGACATCGGCCTCGCAGGCGGTGTTGATGGCGTCGAGCGCATTCTTCAGACTGGCGGCGGCAAAAACGACGACCTGGCTGTCGTCGGCCTGCGCCGTCGAAACGGGGGCCATCAGCAGCGCCGAAAGCGCTCCCGCCGCCATCATTGCCTTCAAACCCGTCCTCGTGGCCCTGGCCATCGCGCTTCTCCCTGTCAGATGACTTTTGATCGAACGCCGCGGCGTGCGGCTTCATAGTCGATATATACGGATGGATATAACAAGGGAAGCCTTTTGCTTGCGCCGCAAGCGTGCTTCAGTCACTCCATTGAAAACCGGATCTGGAAAGGATCAGACCATGAAAATCAGCGCCCGCAACCAGATCAAGGGCCGGATCGTGGAAGTGTCGAAGGGCGCCACTACCGCCCATGTGCGAATCGACATCGGCGGCGCCGTCGTCACCGCCTCGATCACCAACGAGGCCGTGGACGAGCTGGGACTGAAGGAAGGCGGCGACGCCTATGCCGTCATCAAGGCATCCGACGTGATGGTGGCCGTGGACTGACAGGCGTCAAACCGCGATCGGCGCCCTGATGCTGGGATCGGCAACGTAGTTTTCCAGCCTGAAATCCTCGAATCGGAAGGCGAACAGGTCGTCCACCGCCGGATTGATCCACATGGTGGGCAGCGGTTTCGGCGTGCGCGCGAGTTGCTCGCGCGCCTGCTCGAAATGGTTGGCGTAGAGATGGGCGTCACCCAGCGTGTGTATGAACTCGCCGGGCTTCAGCCCGGTCACCTGCGCGATCATCATCGTCAGCAGCGCATAGGAGGCGATGTTGAACGGCACGCCGAGGAAGATGTCGGCCGAGCGCTGGTAGAGCTGGCAGGAAAGCCGCCCTTCCGCGACATAGAACTGGAACAGGCAATGGCAGGGCGGCAGCGCCATGGTGTCCACCTGCGCCGGGTTCCAGGCGGAAACGATGAGGCGCCGCGATTGCGGGTTGCGGCGCAGCTCGATCAGCAGGTTGGCGATCTGGTCGATCTCGCCACCATCGGACCCCAGCGCCGGCCAAGACCGCCACTGGCGGCCGTAGACGGGGCCGAGATCGCCGTTCCCGTCGGCCCATTCGTCCCAGATCGTGACGCCGTTGTCGTTGAGATATTTGATGTTGGTGTCGCCGGCCAGGAACCACAGCAGTTCATGGATGATCGACTTCAGATGCAGCTTCTTGGTCGTGGTGACGGGGAAGCCGTCCGCCAGATCGAACCGCATCTGATAGCCGAACACAGAGCGCGTGCCGGTACCGGTGCGGTCGCCGCGATCGACACCGGTTTCAAGGACATGCCGCAGAAGATCGAGATATTGCCGCATCGGCTCCGTTCCGACGAGTTTTCACGGTCCGCACTATAGACACGGCGGTCATTCCCGCACAGCCGTCGGTGCAGTCGCTCCACAGCCGAGACGACATGCGCCGACCGGTCACGAGACATGGCCGGACTGCAGAGGATGACAGCCGGCGGGCGATGCGACCCGCCTGCCCTGTCTTCAGAAGTGCCGGATCTTCAGAAACCCCGCCAGCGGCAGGCGCCTGACGATCTCTTAGAGCGAGCCCAGCTCGCCGAGTTCCTTGGCGACCAGATAGTAGAACGTCACCCGTTCCTTGGTGTTGTCGCCGGCCATGGCCTTGGCGACCTTGGCGATGGCAGCCTCGGCGGCCTGCGGCTCGGCGCCGAGCTTCTTGATGCACCAGCTGTCGCGTACGCGGTCCAGTTCCTTCTGGTCGCTGGTGGCGACAAGCGAGGAATCGCGATTGCGCAGGGCTATGCCCAGATGCTTCACGATCTTGTCCACCACCGCGGCATCCGCGCCGGCATCGTATTTCTTCACATCAGCCAGATAGTCGCTCATCGACATCCCCTCTCGGAGTTAGAAATCCCCACTTCCACGGTGATCCGCCGCTGCAACCTGTCGCCGGGCAGGATTCCCGTACCGATTGCGAGCCTGCAAGATATCGCGCGGCCAAGTCAAGCCAAAGAAATCCGTGCCGACACCGATAATTGCCTGCCTGCGCACTCTTCCATTTGCCGGCGGGACTGCCTATATTCGCACCGTCGGCTTGTCCGACTATGGCGATAAACGGGCGATGAAATAAACCGTTCGGACCCGGGGGCGGTACCCGGCGCCTCCACCAAAAACCGCCGTTACGGGCGGCTTTTGCTGGGGGCGAAACAGGATCGACGAAGGTGTAAAGATCGTACTTTCGCCCGGCATTGTACCACCGTTATCGGGCTAAACTTATAGTTGCCAACGACAACTATGCGGAAGCACGTCTCGCTGCGTAATGCGGTGCGACAGCTTCAAATAAACTCCTAGGGGTTCGCACCTCTAGGCGGGGTTCGGAGGTACCTGGCAACAGAAACCTCCACTTTCTCCCTCTCCTCTTTCATCTCCTCCTCTCCAAGGCCGCTGCGACGCGCCGCCGCGCGCGTTGGCGTGCCGGTTTTCCACCCTGACATTTCCAAGGAGTATCCGATGGGTTCCGAACGCTTCTTCGTCATCACCGGCGGTCCCGGCTCCGGCAAGACGACGCTGATCGAGGCGCTGGGTGCAAAAGGCCATTCGGCCATGCCCGAAGCGGGACGCGGCATCATCCGCGCCCAGCAGGCGATCGACGGTCCCGCCCTGCCGTGGCGAAGCCCGGCCCTGTTTGCCGAACTGATGCTGTCCTGGGAAATGCGCTCCCATGCCGCCGCGCGGGACATGGAAGGCCCGCTGGAAGGCCCGCTGTTCTTCGATCGCGGCATTCCCGACACCATCGGCTATCTGCGCCTCACCGGCCTGGCGGTGCCGGACCATATGATGAGCGCCGCCAGAACCATGCGCTACAACCGCCGGGTTTTCATCGCGCCGTTCTGGCCGGAAATCTTCGAGCAGGACGCCGAGCGGCGGCAGACGGCGGCCGAGGCGGAGCGCACCTTCGACGCCATGCGGACGGTCTATGAGGAACTCGGCTACGAGCTGCTGCACCTGCCGCTTGCGCCGGTCGACGAGCGTGTCCGCTTCGTGGCCGAGGCCGTCGGCCAACCGCCCCAAACATAGCCTCTGGCAGGGGTCGCCGATCAAATTTGCACGGCCTGGGCCCTGGAGGGGGCGTTGCCCCTCTATATGCGGTTTACGCCGTCGCCAAGCTTGATTACAGCTAGGCTGACGATTCAACGGAACTGTTCATGGCCGACGACCATATCAGATACGACATTCTGGCTCAGGAAGCCCTGCGCGGCGTCATGCGCAAGGTGCTGGCGGAGGTTTCGCGCACGGGCCTGCCCGGCAACCATCACTTCTTCATCACCTTCCTGACCGGCGCGCCGGGCGTGCGTATTTCCAGCCGCCTGCGCGAGCGCTATCCCGAGCAGATGACCATCGTCATCCAGTTCCAGTATTGGGACCTGAAGGTCTCCGATACCGGGTTCGAGGTCGGCCTTTCCTTCTCCGACATTCCCGAGAAGCTGGAGATTCCGTTCTCGGCGGTTCGCGGCTTCTACGATCCTTCGGTGAATTTCGAACTGGAGTTCGATGTCAGGACCGAACCGTCGGAGGCCGCCTTGCAGGAACCGCAGGAACCGGCCGCGCAGCCGCCGGCCGAGGTGAAACCCGCCACCAAGAAGAAGCCGGCCGAAGCCAAGAAGGAAGCGGCCGCCGCCGAGCCGGCGGCCGGCAAGGGCGCCGAAGTCGTATCGCTCGACGCCTTCCGCAAGAAATAGGGCGGGCACCGCCGTGGCCGAGATCGTCAACCTGCGCCAGGCCCGCAAGCGGAAGGCGCGGGAAGATCGGGAGCGCGTGGCAGCCGGGAACCGCGCCCTTCACGGCCGGTCGAAGGCCGAGCGGGAACGCGACCGCAAGGCCGATGAAAAGGCGGTCAGCTTCCTCGATGGGCACAGGCGTTCGCCGCCGCCCTCTTCCGACGATGCCTGAGTGAGCCTGCGGACAGTGCCATGGGCCTGGTGAAAAAACGTTCGGTCACCATTCGCGGCCACCGTACCAGCTATTCCCTTGAAGAGCCGTTCTACGACGATCTCGTCGCCATCGCCGTCACCCGCGACATGCCGCTTGCGGCGCTCGTGGCCGAGATCGACGCAAGCCGCCCGAGGGAGTCCAACCTGTCGTCAGCCCTGCGGCTCTATGTGCTCGACTGGGCCAAGGGCAAGCGGGGCTGATGCCCTCCGGCCTACGCATCGTCATCCCCGCACCCGCAGCCCGCGAGAACTTGTCCAAGTTCGGGCATGGATTCCCGACACTTTGCGCTCCCTGCGGTCGCTTAAAGGTCGGGAATGACGGATGTGCTTATACTTTTCCGTCATTCCCGGCCTCGCAATGAGCGAAGCGAATGGAGAGTGTCGGGAATCCATGCCGGAACGCTTCAAGATTCCTGAATCGCTTCCAACTCACGATCACTTCGCCTCCTCCTCGGGAGTGACGGCCGCAGCGCGATTCATCCGCCTTCGAGCGACCGCAACAGGTTCTGCAAGGTGAACGGTTCGGTTGCCGGGGGCACGGTGCCGTTGTCAGTGGCGGGCGGCGGCAGCGGCGCGCGCTCCAGCGCCGGCGGTTCCGGCGAACGGGCGGCCTCCGCCTCGCGGCGCGCACGCTCCTCGGCTTCCGTTGCGCGAGCAGCCTGCTCGGCCCGCAACTGCTCTTCACGCGCAAGGCGTTCCGCCTCGGCCCTTGCCCGCGCTTCCTGTTCGGCCTTCAGCCGTGCCTCTTCCTGCCGGCGCCGTTCCTCCTCGGCCGCGCGCTCGCGCTGCACCTGCAAGGCCGCGTAATAGCGCACTTCGCGCCGCAGCCGCTGCTTTTCGAGCAGGGCCGCCTGCATGGCTTCCACCCGCTGCTGCTCCCGCTCCAGCGCCCGCTGGGTCAGGAATTGCGCCAAGGGCGCGCTGTCGAGGCTGACCGTCATGGAAGCAAGGGGGCCGCCGACCGAGAAGTTGAGCACCGGCTCCGAGCCGACCAGCGCCTCGTTTCCGGCACGGTAGGCAACTGCGCCCTGGACCTGCGCGGTGCCGGCAGCCAGATCGGCGCCAAGATCGGCCGAAATATCCGCTGCCTTGCCAGACAGCTTGACCGGCGGCGCCCGCAGCACCCCGTTCGCGAGCGTGAAGGCAATGTCCGCGTCCTGCACGGCGAAGCTGCCTTTCGTTGCAATCGCCGGCGCGAACTCGGCCGTCCGGCGTGCATCGATGTCGCGGCCCGCGGCATCGGCCGCCGCCAGGAAGGCAGGCAGCGCATCGGCGTTGAGGTTGGCGACCTGCAGCCCCCTGAGCGAGGCCGTACCGGAGCCCGACAGCGAGGTCACCATGCCGTCGACCGACTTGCCGCTGGTCGACAGGGCGGCGGAGAGATCGGTCTTTCCGGACAGGCCGCTGTCCGGCAGGAGCGCGGCAAGGTCCGCGCCCCCCACGCTCATCTGTGCGCTCAGCAAGCCAGTCCCGCCGGAATTCTTGAGCTCGAACAGGCCGGACAGCGCCCCGCCGAACAGCCTGCCCGTGAGATCGGAAACCCGCAGCCCCTCGCCGTCCAGTTTCAGCGACAGGGAGGCATCGTATGCGGTGGCGAAATGCCCGGCCAGAAGGGCGGCCGTGGAAACGTCCAGCTCGGCGCTGACCGGTGCGGTGGAGGTGGCCGCGAAGGGCACTGTCGGCCAGCCCTCGGTGACGGACGCAAAGGCGGCATCGCCCATCAGCATCGCCGCCAGCGGGTCGAGGTTGAGTTCGTCGAGGACCAGCTCGCCGGTAAGATGCGGCTTGCCGTCCTTCACCTCGGCATTGATGTCGCCTGAAAAGGCGCTTTCATTCACTGCGCCGGAGAGGCCGTTGAGGATCAGCAGGCCGCTGCCATAATCGGCATCGGCGCTGAAAGACATCGAGGTTCCCGTGCCCATGCCGGGGATGGCGACGCCGGCCGTCATCAGCCAAGGCTCGATATCGGCCGCCTCCAGGCTTGCCCTGCCCTTCAGCGCCGCGCCCTGTCCGGCCGCCGAAACCGTGCCGTCGAACGAAGCCTTGAAATCGTCGCCGGTCAGCACCGCCATGGTGGCCATGCCGTCGCGCAGGCTGCCCTTGGCGGAGATATCCGCCACGCCGGGACCCGTCAGCCCGAGCGGCAGCGCCGGCAGGCCGGCCAGCGCCATCAGCGTCGTCGCATCGTCGTTGCGGATGCCCAGGGTGACGGACAAGGGCGTGTCCAGCATATCGCCGGCATCGCGCTGGCCCGAAAGGCTGGCTGAAAAGGCGGAACCGCCGGCGCTGCCTTGCGCCGAAAGGGCGAAGCTGCCGCCGCTGCCGTCCTCGGCCGCCACGCTCATCACCGCATCGATACGCGCATCCTCCAGCAACCCGGGATAGGCGCGCGCACGCGCCGCCAGCCCCTTAACCAGTGCCCCGACGATCGGCCCGCTGTCGCCTTGTCGGCCATCCAGAGCCTCGACCAGCGGCGCCAGATCGACGGCGACCAGCGAGGCATCGAGATTTCCGGCGGGACTGTCGGGAAAACCGGAAATGCGCCCGGTGGCGCTGACGGCAGCGCCGGCCAGTCCGGTCAGCGCCAGCCGGTCGACTTCCAGCACACCCTCGCGCAGCCGCAGCGCCGTATCCACCCGCTCGGCGGAAAGACCCCATGCCTCGACCGGGCCGGCCTTGATATCGAAATCGAGATCCTGCCCGGTGAAGCGGTTGGCGCCCTCCGTGCTGACGAAGATCGAGGCAAAGGCGGAAAGCCCTTCCAGGTCGAGCGCCCCGCCATCGAGCGTCAGCGCCACCGCCGGCCTCGCATCACCGGTCTGCACGGCCTCGATACGGCCGCCGAACTTGGCGCCGCCCAGCATCAGTTCCAGATTGCTGAACTTCTGGCGCGAACGCGTCAGGTCCACCTCGGCGCTGAAACCGGCGCCCGGCAGGCGGCGCACCGCCTCGTCGACGTCCCTCGCCAGCCATGCCGCGAACCCGGAAGGCTGCGCCACGGCAAGCAGCATCTTGCCCTTGAAGCCGAAGGACTCGCCGGTGCTCAGCAGGCCGTCGGCATCCAGCGTCGTGCGTCCGGGCAAGGTCGCGCCCAGCGAATGCACCATCCAGCCGGCTTCCGCCGGTTCGGCCGAGAGGTGCACGTCGCGAATGGTGGTGTCGCCGGCCACCACGGCCGGCAGTTGCACATCGACGGAGCCGGGGATCGTCGGGCGCGGCAGCCGCCGCAATGCCGTCTCCAGCGCGGCGATACGCGCTTCGGCGCTGAGCGCCGGCCCGCCTTCGCCCGAGACCGCTTCGTCGAATTGCACCTGCGCCCCCGACGCCTCGATGCGGAAGCGCGGCTCCGGCCCCAGATCGAGCGAGGCGGTGCCGTCCGCGGCATAGGGATTGTCGAGCGGCCCCGTCTCGAAACGGAATTCGTCGAGGGAAAGCCTGCGGTGATCGAGCTGGAACTTGCCGCTGGCCCGATAGCCGGGCACGGCCTTCACCGGCGCGACCGCCACAGCCTCGCCGTCGCTGCCGCGCAATTGCACCGGGCTCGCCTCGTCCTCCGTCAGCCTGAACTGGCCGGCATAGAACAGCGCGCCCTTTTCAATACGCGCATTGCCGTCGCTTTCCATGGTCGCGGCAAGGCCGTGGGGCCGGGCCCGCAGCCTCAGCCGCATGTGGCCGTCGTCGCCGACCCGGCCGGTGGAGGCGGAAATCTCGGTGCGCAGCCCGTCGAACAGCATGGCGCCGTCCACCCGCCATGGTCCCAGCAGCGACCTCGCCGAAACCGTGGCATCGACGCCCGACAGCGTGTGAACGCGCCCGCCCGCGCCGTGCCGCACTTCCACCTCGCCATCGGAAATGGTGAGCTTTTCGACGGCGATCTGGGCCGGATCGAAGGGCGAGGACGGCCGCATCGCCCAGTCGACCGTGCCGTCCTCGCCTATGGCGATGGTGGCGCGCGGCCGCTCCAGCCGCATGTCGAAGATCAGCACCTCGCCGCGCAGGAACGGCGCCAGTTCGGCATCCATGGAGAATGTATCGACGGTCATGGCCGGCTGGCCTTCGGCGCCGCCGGACACCACGACATCGGTGAAGGTGACGGATGGAAACGGCAACAGCCGGGCCGTGGCATCGCCGCGCACCGTGACGTTGCGGCCGAGGATGGCGCTCGCCTCACGCTCGAAATCGGCGCGGTAGCCGGTCCAGTCGATGAACGGCGGCACGGCCAGCGCCGCAAGCAGCACCAGAACCAGCAATCCGCCGACGATCACGAACAGGCGTGCGAGCATGTCCTCACTTGAGCCCTGGAGCATTTCCGCTTTCTGTGAATCGCGAAAACACCCCAACCCTTTGTTTGACGCAATTCCGATCGCAAAACCGCTTCGCACTTTTGCTGGAATTGCCCAGGAAGCAGCCCGATCCTATCCGGATATCGATGACGATAAAGAGGCAATGCCGGTTGCCCGCTGCAAAATGCTCTAGCCGGTGATGGTCTTGCCCGGGTTGAGGATGCCCTGCGGGTCGAGCGCCTGCTTGATCGCGCGCATGATATCGACGCCATGGCCGAGTTCGCGGCGCAGGAAACCGGCCTTGCCCTGCCCTATGCCATGCTCGCCGGTACAGGTGCCGCCCATGGCGATGGCGCGCATGTTGAGCCGGGCGACGAACCCCTCCACCCTGGCGATCTCGGCCGGATCGTCAGGGTCCATCAGCACCAGCGTGTGGAAATTGCCGTCGCCGGCATGGCCGACGATCGGCGCGACCAGACCGTTCTCGGCGATATCGACCTCGCTTTCGGCCACGCATTCGGCCAGCCGCGAGATCGGCACGCACACATCGGTGGAAAGACCCTTGGCGCCGGGCCGCAGCGTGAAGGAAGCCCAATAGGCGTCATGGCGCGCCTTCCACAGCTTGCTGCGCTCCTCGGCCACGCTCGTCCACAGGAACGGCCCGCCGCCCTGCTCCTCGGCGATCATGCCGAACAGATCGGCCTGTTCGGCAACGCCGGCCTCGCTGCCGTGGAACTCGAGGAACAGGCATGGGCTCTCGGGATAGTCGAGCTTCGAATGCAGGTTGATGGCCTTCATCTGAAGGGCGTTGACGAGTTCGATGCGGGCGACCGGAATGCCCATCTGGATGGTCGCGATGACCGCCTGGCAGGCTGCCTCCAGGGTCGGGAACGGGCACACCCCGCCCGAAATCGCCTGCGGAATGCCGTGCAGGCGCAGGGTCAGGCTGGTGATGACGCCAAGCGTGCCTTCCGATCCCACCAGCAGGCGGGTGAGGTCGTAGCCGGCGGCACTCTTCTTCGCCCGGCTCGCGGTCGTCACGACCTCGCCATCGGCCATCACCGCCGTCAGCGCGATCACGCTTTCGCGCATGGTGCCGTAGCGCACCGCATTGGTGCCCGATGCCCGCGTCGCCGCCATGCCGCCGAGCGAGGCGTTGGCGCCGGGGTCGATCGGGAAGAACAGGCCGGTGTCGCGCAGGTGCCGGTTGAGGTCCTCGCGCGTCACCCCCGGCTCGACCGTGCAGTCGAGATCCTCGGCATTGACCGCGAGAATGCGGTTCATGCGCGAAGTGTCGAGCGAAATGCCGCCACCCGGCGCGTTGACATGGCCTTCGAGCGAGGTTCCCGTTCCGAACGGGATCAGCGGCACGCGATGCGCGGCACAGGCCCGCACCACCTGCTGCACCTCTTCGATGCTTTCGGGAAAGACCACGCCATCCGGCATCTGGTTCGGCAGGTAGGTGGTCGTGTGGGCATGCTGCTCGCGAATGGAATGGCCGGTCTGGAACCTCTCCCCGAACGCATCGCGCAGCGTTTGCAGAACCGCCGCGATGCCTTCCTCGTTGCGTTCCACCGCGATCAGGTCGCTGAGAGCCATGCTTCCTCCGCCAACAGGACAGGCGGGCCTCCTGCTTGCGATTAAGCTCGGCCCGCGAATATGTTTCCTGATCTGCCTTTCCGGCAGCTTTGTCCAGCTTTGGAAGGACCCTGCATGACTGTTTCCGCACCCTTCGTCTCGCGCGTCATGGAGGTCGAGAAGGACTGGATCGACTACAACGGCCACATGAACATGGCCTACTACAATGTGCTGTTCGATCGCGGCGCCGACGAGGTGCTGAACCTGCTCGGCATCGGCGCGGCCTATGCCAGGGAGCGCAATCTCACCATCTACACGGCCGAGGTGCATGTCTGCTACGTGCAGGAACTGCACCAGGACGACAAGGTGACGGTGAGCTTCCATCTGCTGGACAGCGACGAGAAGCGCCTGCGCGCCTATCAGGAAATCCGCCATGTCGATGGCTGGCTGGCGGCCACCTCCGAAAGCCTCTCCTTGCATGTCGACATGTCCGGCCCGAAGGTTGCCGCCTTCCCCGAAGATGTCGCGGCCAATATCGAGGCGATGCGCGCGGCGCACAGCCGCCTGCCGATGCCCGAACAGGCCGGACGCGCCATCGGCATCCGCCGCAAGGCGACGGCCTGAAAGGGGCGCCCAAGCGCCCCGTTAACCCTAAGAAAGGATAAACGGGGGATAGGCCCGACGATGCCGTTGCAACGAATCGCGGCAACGGCCAATCCATTGGCATGGCTACGCAGAACAACCTGCCGCCTTCGTCCGCGACGGCCGGCCCCATACGCAGCGTCAAAATGGAAGCCGAGCGGCTGGCCGCCGATCCGCGCGTGACGGACTACGATTTCTGGCGCACGCTGCGCAATGTCGACAATTGCATCTTCGAGATCGCGGCCAGGGGCCAGCCCATTCCCTTCGACATGGTGCGCTGGCGCGCCATCCTCAAGCAGGCGCGCTCGCGGCGCGGGCACGCCTGACGGTCCGCACCACAAAACCCTTATCTGTCAAAGGTTTACGACCGTCCTTGGACTCCATGCCTCAGAACGCATAGGCGGCGGTCGAGGCCACGCCCAGCAGAAGCGCCACGCCGATCAGGATCGCATAGAGGCGCGGCAGGTCGAACAGCACCGCATAGCCTGCGACATAGGCCGTGAAGGCCGAGCCCAGCGCCAGAAGGAAGCCGTTGCGGTCGCCCGCCACCAGATTGGCCGCCATCAGTCCGCCGAGGATCAGCGCCCCGAACACGATGATGACCGCAATGCCGGCCTTGTCGAAATTGTCGTCCATGCCTCATCCCTTGCAACCGGTCCGCTGTCCCCGGGGGAATTCCGAGGCGGACCGGTGAAGCAGACTTAACCGAGCAGACGGCGGGAGCAAGACCAAACTGGTATTCACCGCCCCGGAAGCCGGATCGGTGTGGATTTCAGGAGACGGTCGGCCATTGCGGCATGGGCCGGAAGTGGGGCGATGAGCACCCGCGCCGGAGGCTTTGCTTGCCAGCCGCCCGCCTGCCGGGGTAATCGAGAGCGGTTGCCGGAACAAAACGGCGACACTTCTGGTCTTTCGGGACCGAATCACTACATTCGGGAACAATGTCCGGCTTTTCCGACGATATGCCCTTCTTTGACGAACCGGGCGCCAGGCCTCCGGCCGCCTCCGGCGACGCTCACGCGCCGTCCGGCATCGCCGCACGCGCCATGGCCGCGCGTCAGGCGCAGAGCGGCCCGCCCGACTATCTGAAGGGGCTCAATCCCGAGCAGCGGCAGGCCGTCGAGACCACGGAAGGCCCTGTACTGGTCCTGGCCGGGGCCGGCACCGGCAAGACGCGGGTGCTCACCACCCGCATCGCCCATATCCTGGCCACCGGCCGCGCCTACCCCTCGCAGATCCTGGCGGTGACCTTCACCAACAAGGCCGCGCGCGAGATGAAGCAGCGCATCGGCCTGCTGGTCGGCGAAGCGATCGAAGGCATGCCGTGGCTCGGCACCTTCCACTCCATCGGCGTCAAGATATTGCGCCGCCATGCCGAACTGGCCGGCCTGCGCTCCGATTTCAGCATCCTCGACACCGACGACGTCATCCGCCTCATCAAGCAACTCATCCAGGCCGAAGGTCTGGACGACAAGCGCTGGGCGCCGCGTACTTTCGCCCAGATGATCGACGGCTGGAAGAACAAGGGCCTCGGCCCCGAGGAGATTCCGGAAGGCGATGCGCGTGCCTTCGGCAACGGTCGCGGCCGCGAGCTCTATCGCGCCTATCAGGAGCGGCTGACCACGCTGAACGCTTGCGACTTCGGCGATCTTCTGCTGCATCCGATCCGCATCTTCCGCGCCCACCACGATATTCTGGCCGAGTATCACAAGCGCTTCAGATACATATTGGTGGACGAGTACCAGGACACCAACACCGCCCAATATATGTGGCTGCGCCTTCTGGCCCAGCGCCCCAAGAGCACCCATACCGGCTCATTGCAAACGGCCGAAGGCCGAGCGCGCGACGGCGCGCCGGGCGACGTTTCGTCCGCCCCCGCGGAGGGCCAGCCGCCGCAGGCGGCGATGCGGCCCGTGAGCGAAAACAAAGTCAATATCTGCTGCGTCGGCGATGACGACCAGTCGATCTATGGCTGGCGTGGAGCGGAGGTGGACAACATCCTGCGATTCGAGAAGGATTTTCCGGGCGCGACGGTGATCCGACTGGAGCGCAACTACCGCTCCACCGCCCATATCCTCGGCGCCGCAGCGCATCTCATCGCCCACAATGAAGGCCGGCTCGGCAAGACCCTGTTCACCGACAGGCCGGACCCGGAAGACCCCAAGGTCAATGTCCATGCCGCCTGGGATTCGGACGAGGAAGCGCGCGCCGTCGGCGAGGAGATCGAGGCGTTGCAGCGCAGGAGGCATGCGCTCAACGACATCGCCATTCTGGTGCGGGCCTCGTTCCAGATGCGCGCCTTCGAGGACCGCTTCATCGAGATCGGCCTGAACTACCGCGTCATCGGCGGCCCCCGCTTCTACGAGCGGCAGGAAATCCGCGACGCCATGGCCTATCTGCGCGTCGTGGCCAATCCGGGCGACGATCTCGCCTTCGAGCGCATCGTCAACGTGCCGAAGCGCGGCCTCGGCGAGGCCACCATCCGCCAGATCCACGACACGGCCCGCGCGCTCGGCGTGCCGATGCTTCAGGCTGCCGCCAACCTGGCGGAGAGCGACGAACTGAAGCCCAAGCCGCGCGCCGCCCTGCGCGAGGTCGCCGCCAATTTCGCCCGCTGGCAGGACCTTCTGGAATCGACGCCGCATACCGAGCTGGCCGAGACGATCCTGGAGGAAAGCGGCTATACCGACATGTGGAAGAACGACCGCTCGGCCGAGGCCCCGGGCCGGCTCGACAACCTCAAGGAGCTGATCCGCTCCATGGAGGAGTACGAATCGCTGCGCGCCTTCCTCGAACATGTCGCGCTGGTCATGGATGCGGAGCAGAACGAGGACCTCGACGCCGTTTCGCTGATGACGCTGCATTCGGCCAAGGGGCTGGAGTTCGAGACGGTGTTCCTGCCCGGCTGGGAGGAAGGCCTGTTCCCCCACCAGCGCGCGCTGGACGAAGGCGGCCGCTCGGGCCTCGAGGAAGAGCGCCGGCTCGCCTATGTCGGGCTGACGCGGGCCAAGAAGAACCTGCACATCTGGTTCGTCTCCAACCGGCGCATCCACGGCCTGTGGCAATCCACCATTCCCTCGCGCTTCCTCGACGAGTTGCCCGAGGCGCATGTGGAGGTCAGCGAAAGCGGATCGAGCTATGGCGGCTACGGCAACCCCTATGGCGCCTCGCGCTTCGACAATCTGGGCTCGCCGTCGGGCGGTTATGCCCAGAGAGGGGACCAGGCCTTTTCCAACACCTACGCCACCCCCGGCTGGCAGCGAGCCCGCCAGAACCGCACCGAAGCGACCAGCCGCAACTGGGGCACCCGGTCCGGCCATGCCGTCGAACGCATCGGCTATGGCGAGGCCGATTCCGGCTATGGCGCCGGCCGTGGCTCGGTGAAGGGCCGCACCATCGAGGGCGAACTGGTCGCGAAATCGGTGGCGGATGCCCCGTCGGCCTTCAAGGTCGGCGACCGGGTGTTCCATATGAAGTTCGGCAACGGCAATGTCGCCGCCATCGATGGGAACAAGCTAACCATCGATTTCGACCGCGCCGGCCAGAAGAAGGTGCTGGACAGTTTCGTGACCGCGGCCTGACAGGCGGGCTTACCCGCCCGAGCGCATGGCTTTCAGTTTTTCGGCGGCCGCGGCGGCAAGGTCTCCGAATCGTTCCTCCAGCCGCTCGGCCGCTTCGATGACGGAAAAGTCGTGGTCGAATTTCTCCAGCGTGGCGCGCAGGTCCTCGACGAATTCGGCCTGACGGTCGAGTTCCCCGAACAGCGCCCGCACCTGCTCCTCCGTCACATGCGGATTCTCAAGGATCGCGGGCACCTCGCGCGCCATCTTCTCGCCCGTCTCGGTCTGCTTGCGCAGGATTTCGACCCAATCCGCCACGATATCCTCGTTTCTGTTCCGGCAACCATGACCGCTTGGGCGCAAAGGTCAATCTCCGGTCGTGGGCTGCTCCTTTTTCCCGGCATTGCGCGCCTGCCGCCGAACCGCGCGCTCGCAGGTCTTGCGGATGTTCTCTACCTCCGTCTCGGTCAGATGCTCGATGCCGATGAAACGGTTGTTCGCCTTGGAGATGCGGATGAGTTCGTCCAGTTTCGCCTGTATCGCCACGCCGTCGCGGTTTTGCGTGTTCTGGATCAGGAACACCATCAGGAAGGTAACGATGGTCGTGCCGGTGTTGATGATGAGCTGCCACGTATCGGAGAAGCCGAACAGCGGCCCCGTCACCGCCCATATCACCACCACCGCCACGCAGGCGATGAAGGTGAACGGCATGCCGGCGATATAGGCGACGGCATTGGCAGCTTTGGTGAAGGGCTTCTCGAGCATCGGACTGTCCTCGGACCCATACAGAACAGCGAGGCATGGCAACCGGTTCCATCCCGCCAAACGACTACAACTTTATACAACTTTTAATTGTAAAACCCATATACTGCATCTTATGGATGATCGGCCACAGTTTTCATGCAGGCGATGGTGCCTGTTCTTTCCGCTTCAGCGGAACCTCCGGCCCCTTCCGCCTCGCCACCCCCGCACGGCGGAAGGGGTACCGGCCTCGGGAGGGAGACGACATGGCGCGAAAGCCGGAGCGGCGGCGAGCAGGCAATGCATCGTCCGGCCGAGCGCTCCTTCTCGCAGCCCCTGCCCTCCTGTCGCCCCTCATCGGTCCTGTTGCCGCCGGGGCTGCCGAACCGCAGCTATCGGCTTCCATCGAGCGTCACTGGACCAGCAACGCGTTGGACAGCGAGATCGCCGTGGCGGACTGGTACACGCTACTGCGCGGCGGCATGCGCCACCAGGTGGGTGACGACGACGCCAATGCCGGCATCGACGCCGAGTTCCAGCTTGCCCGCCATGATCGCATCGCCATCGAGGACGATCGCAGCCTTGCCGTCTCGGCCCACGCCTTCCGCCGTCTGTCGCCTGCGCTGGAGTTGCGCGGAACGCTCGCCTATTCCGCCATCAGCAAGGGCGACCATCTCGAAATCGGCCCGCTGGTCATCGGCACGCGCGCCCTCAAGCAGGTGGCGAGCGCGCAGGTGCAGATGGGCTTGGCGCTGGGCGGAGCCACTGCCCTCGTCCTCGATATGTCGAATGCCTTCGAGACGACGGGGCGCACGCATTTCGAGCAGGACCTCCTCGATCCGGTGCGGCTCGATCCCGATGTGAACAAGTTCAGGGCCGCGGCGCGCCTCATGCGCACCCTCGGCCCGCTCGCCGCCGGCGGATCGCTCTCCGCCCTGTTCGCAACGGTGGAAAAGCTCGGCTCGCCGCCTGTCGCCCTCTCCTATACGCTCTACGGCGCGCAGGGCGAACTGGAGCTGCGCACAGCCGCCGGCATCGCCTTCGGCATGGCGCTGGGTGCGGAGAACTTGCGCGGGGCGCATGGCATCTATGATGAGGTCCGCCCCGCCTGGCATGTGAAGGCATCCATGCCGCTGCCACGCGATTTCGAACTGCGCGGCGCCTGGTTCGGCCGCTTCGAGACCGCCGACAGCGATGATCCGCTGGCCTCCTGGCTCGACCGGACCGAGATCGAGCTGGGCTGGAAGGCGACGGAACGCCTCGCTTTTTCCGCCGGCGTCTATCGCGAAGTGAAGCAGAACCTGCTTATGGAAAACGAGGAGCGTGGCCGGGGCTTCTATGCGCAGGCCACCTATGCCTTCGGCAAACCGCTCAGCGCAATATTCCGGGTGGATGTGTCGAAGACGTTCAAGACCATCCTCGACATCCGGGAACGCACCACCGACGCCTTTATCGGCCTTCGCGCCCGGATTTGAACTGTACCTGCTCACGAGTGCGGGCAGGAGGGACGCGAACCTTCCTGCCCGCAGCCGGACCCGGACATCCGACTTATCGGCTTAGCGGCGCTTCTTCACCGCGTAGGACTTGACCGAATAGGTCGAGTAGGAGTTCCCGCTGTCGTAGGTGTTGCCGCTGTTGTCGGTGTAGCTGTTGCCGCCGCCGCCAATGCCCACCGACGACTTGGCCGAACCGTTGCCGATGCCGAGAACGCCGAGCCCGATGCCGCTCAGGATGCCGTTGCCGAGCACGGTGTTGTTGCCGGACAGGATCGGCGACTTGTTCAGGATCGAAAGGCCGTTGAGCAGCTTGACGTCGCCCAGCGCTATGGCAGGTGCAATATTGAGCAGGCCGCCACTGGAATTGTTGCTGTTGCCATTGGTGCCCCAACCGCCGGCATGTGCACTGAAAGTTGCAAAAGAAATAGCTGCGCCTGCAAGAATAACGGTGAACTTGTTCATGACACTCTCCTCTGTTGCTTCCGTTTGTCCTTGCGCTTCAGATAAATACCTCCGATGTCAGGATACGGAATCCCGATCTGGTTGCAACTAAAGATTGCTATATTTTAGTTCTTCAACCTATAAACAGAATTTTAACGCTAATGTTTTACGTTAAGGGATATGGTTAGCAGTGCTGACCTGAAATCAGCCGCGCTCGACTTCCCACCGGTCCAGGAAATCTTCGATCGACAGGTTCTGCATGTCGCCGATGGCGCGGCCGATCTTCTCCACCGGCCAGTCCCACCAGGCCAGTCGTTCGATGCGCCCGGCTGTTTCCGGCGCAAAGCGCCGGCGCAGCAGGCGCGCCGGGGATCCCGCCACGATCGCATAGGGTTCCACGTCGCGCGTCACCACGGCATTGGCGCCGATCACCGTACCGTTGCCCACGCTTACGCCCGGAAGCACGACGGCTCCGTGGCCGATCCAGACATCGTGGCCGATGGTCACGCGCTTTGCCTGCCTGCGCTCGCGAAAGCCGGCATCGACGCCGAGATAGCGGAAATACTCGTTCGCCCGGTAGCTGACCTTGTGCTGCGTGATGCGCTCGATGGGATGCTCCAGCGCATTGATGCGGGCATTGGCCGCCACCGAGCAGAACTTGCCGAGCGTGGCGTAGATGGCTTCGGCGTGGCGCTCGAAATAGGTGAAGGCGCCGACCGCCACCTCGCGCAGCACAACCCGCTCGCCGATCGCCACGTAAGGCTCCAGCCGGCAGCCCTTCAGCTCCGCCGTCGGATGGATGCGCGGTTGTGGCTCGCGCGGTTCTGGCTGTTGCGGCTCGTCCATCAGGCCGCTGTACGACGTGCCCTGCCCTTCGGCAAGCCTCGCGAGGTCCAAGCCTATTGGGGCTTGCCCTTGGCCCACTCCACCTGTTGGCCATAAAGCGGAACGGTGGTGATCGCCATCTTGGCCGATCCGTCCTGCACCTGCTGCGAATGGGCGACATAGACCAGCGTGTCATTGGCCTTGTCGTAGATGCGCCGCACCACCTGCTTCTTCCAGATCAGGCTGATCGACTGCCGGAACACCTCCTCGCCGCTCTGCCCGAGATCGATGTCGCCGATCCTGATCGGCCCCGTCTGCTGGCAGGAAAGCGCCGCATTGGACGGGTCCTCGAACCAGTTGCCTTTCTGGAGCCGGTCGATGACGCCGCGGTCGAAATAGGCGAGATGGCAGGTCACGCCCTCCACCTTGGGATCGGTCACGGCCTCGATCTTGATGTCGTTGCCGAACCAGTCGACGCCGATCTTGCCCACTTGTTCCGCATGAGCCGGAGCGAGGGTTCCGGCGACGGCCGCAGCGGCCATCAGGCTGGCAATCGTCTTGCGCAAGAGGATCTCCATGCTTTGCATTCGTCGCCAAGCAAGTGGGTTGAGCCTGCGCGCATTGCAAGCACAATAATGTGAAGCACCCGCATTGCGGCAAAGGGACCTCTTTGCCTGCCCCCGCCGGGCCACTAGAACTGGCGCATCTGTTCATCCTTGCGGCCGATGCCGCCTGAAAACCGGAATGTCCTGCCATGCGTAAGATCCTCGTCGGCATTCTCGTCCTCATCGCGGCCGGCATCGGCTGGCTCACCTACAACTGGTACGGCCAGCACTATGGCGGCGAACCCTTCGGCGCCGCCTTCGCGCTCACCGACCAGAAAGGCGAGCCGATCACCGAACAGGCCCTGCGCGGACAGCCGAGCGCCGTGTTCTTCGGCTTCACCCATTGTCCGGAAGTGTGCCCGACCACGCTCTACGAACTGGCGGGCTGGCTGAACGAGCTTGGCGACGAAGGCAAGAATATCCGCGCCTATTTCGTTTCGGTGGACCCCGAGCGCGACACGCCGGAGATCATGGACACCTACATCAGCAATTTCTCCGACCGTATCACCGGCATCACCGGCGACCCCGAAAAGGTCTTCGCCATGGCCAAGTCCTTCGGCATCTTCTGGAAAAAGGTGCCGACCGACGACGGCGACTACACGCTCGACCACACGGCCTCCGTGCTGCTGCTCAATTCGCAAGGTGACTTTTTCGGCACCATCGCCTATGGCGAGAGCCCCGATGCCGCCAAGGCCAAGCTGAAGCGGCTGGCTGCGGGAAGCTGACACCAACAGGCTCTCACCCCATGACCCAGACGCGCCTCCACTTCATCACCTCGAAGGAAGAGGCCGAGCGCATCTTCGCGGGCCTTGAAGCGGCCTTCGAGGACGACGGCTGGCCGATTGCCGTGCTGGAAGTCGACGAGGATCGCGATATCCACGAAGTCTCGCTCTACGCCGACGGCGATATCGACGAGGCGGAAGGCCGGTTGCGCGAGGTGCTGCGCTCCCTGTCCACGGATCGCCCGGTGGAGCGGGAAGAACTGCCGGACATCGACTGGGTTGCCCGCTCGCTGGAGGGATTGCAGCCGGTACGCGCCGGCCGTTTCTTCGTCCATGGCTCGCATGACCGCGACCAGCGCAGGGACGGCGACATCGCCATCGAGATCGAGGCGGGGCTGGCCTTCGGCACCGGCCATCACGGCACCACCGCCGGCTGCCTCGAAATGCTGGAGCAGGTGGTGGAGGCCGAGCACCCGGCCAACGCCCTCGACCTCGGAACGGGAAGCGCGGTGCTCGCCATCGCGCTCGCGAAACTTTCCGGCATCCCGGTCCTGGCCACCGACATCGACCCGGTTGCCACGGAAGTCGCCGCCGGCAATGTCCGGTTGAACGGCGTCGCCGGCCATGTCGAGGCCGTCACGGCCACCGGCTTCGATCATCCCGTCTTTGCCGAGCGCGGCCCCTTCGCGCTGATCGTCGCCAACATATTGGCGGGACCGCTGATCGAGATCTCGCCGCAGATGGCCGCACATGTCAGGCCCCGTGGGTCGCTCGTCCTGTCCGGCATTCTGGACCGCCAGCACGACGCCGTGGTGGAAGCCTATGTCGCGCAGGGCTTCTCGCACATCGCCACGCTGCACCGCGAAGGCTGGGTCACCATCCATTTCAAGCCGGCCGCCTGAAACCGGCTTCCAGCCGCAATTCACCGGCCGTAATTCAATTGTCAGGCCCGCGCCGGAAGGCTAGGTTTCCGCGAGATTCATTCCGGGAAAATCCTGACATGTTCCAGTCGTTCGATTCGACCAGCGATCCCTCGCTTGCCTCGCCGCGCATCGCTGCCCTGCGCGCGTGGCTGGCCGCAAACGGCCTCGACGGCTTTTTCGTGCCGCGCGCCGACGAGCATCAGGGCGAATATGTGCCGGCGCGCGCCGCCCGGCTGAAGTGGCTGACCGGCTTTTCCGGCTCGGCCGGCGTGGCGCTGGTATTGGCCGACCGTGCCGTCATCTTCGTCGATGGCCGCTACACCTTGCAGGTGCGCCAGGAAACCGACCCCGCCATTTTCACCTATGACAACCTTGTCGAGAACCCGCCGTCGGTCTGGATCGGCGACAATCTCGAATCCGGCACGCGCCTCGGCTTCGATCCATGGCTGCACACGACAGGCGAGACCGACACGCTGAAGAAAGCCGCAAAGAAGGCCGGTGTCGACCTTGTGCCGCTGGACAGGAACCCGGTGGATGCCGTCTGGGAAGACCAGCCCGCCCCGCCCGTCACCCCGGTGGAACTCCATCCCCTCGCCTTTGCCGGCGAACTGGCCAGGGACAAGCTGGCCAGGCTGGCGGCGGCGATCGAGGCGGAGGGCGCCACCCATGCGGTGCTGACCGACCCCTCCTCCATCGCCTGGGCCTTCAACATCCGCGGCAACGACGTGCCGCACACGCCGCTGGCGCTCGGCTTCGCCATCCTCGCCGCCGACGGCTCGCACCTCCTGTTCATGGACAAGGCTAAGTTCTCGCGCGAGGTTGAGGCCTATCTCACCCAGCTTGCCGAGCCGCATCAGCCGGATGAATTCGAGGCGGCAGTGGCGGCGCTGGCCAGGAAAGGCGCGCGCATTGCGCTGGATCCTGTCCTGGCGGCGGAAAAGCTGCGCATGCTGGTCGAGGACAATGGCGGCACCGTGGTTTCCGCACCCGACCCCGCCCGCATCCCGCGCGCCGCCAAGAACAAGGCCGAGCTTGACGGCAGCCGCGCTGCGCATCGCCGTGACGGGGCCGCGGTGGCCGCCATGCTGTGCTGGCTCGACCGGCACCGGCCGGGCGGCACCGACGAGATCCGCGCGGTCGAGGCCCTGGAGGATTTCCGCCGCCGCGCCGGCGAGGAAACCCAGATGCCGCTGCGCGACGTCTCCTTCGAGACCATTTCCGGATCGGGACCGAATGGCGCCGTCATCCATTATCGCGTCTCGCGCGCCACCAACCGCAAGCTGGGCGACGGCGAGCTGTTCCTGCTCGATTCGGGCGCGCAGTATCAGGACGGCACCACCGACATCACCCGCACCATCCCCATCGGCAAGCCGAGCGGGGAAATGCGCCAGCGCTACACGCTGGTTCTCAAGGGCCTGATCGACATCTCCATCCTGCGCTTCCCCGCTGGCACGCGCGGCAGCGACATCGACGCCCTCGCCCGCGTGGCCCTGTGGCGGCACGGGCTCGACTATGCCCACGGCACCGGGCACGGCGTGGGTTCCTATCTCGCCGTGCACGAGGGCCCCCAGCGCATCGCCAAGACCGGCATGGAACGGCTGCGCGAAGGCATGATCCTTTCCAACGAGCCGGGCTACTACAAGGAAGGCCACTACGGCATCAGGGTCGAGAACCTCATCGTCGTCACCCCTGCCGAGCCGATCGACGGCGGCGAAATCGCCATGCACGGCTTCGAGACGCTGACGCTGGCCCCTTTCGACCGGCGCATGATCGTGCCGGAGTTGCTCTTGCCCGAAGAACGGGACTGGCTCGACGCCTACCACGCGCGCGTTCTTGCCGAAATCGGCCCGATGGTCGACGGCGAAGTGCTGAAATGGCTGGAAAAGGCCTGCGCGCCACTTACGCCCGAAGCGTAAGGGTCAGGTCATGAAATGCCGGGCTATGACGAGCACGGCGGCACCCGCCAGGAACATCGACATCAGCCCGCCGCGCAGGGCCACGACGCCGGCTACGATGATGGCCGCCCATTCGGCCGGCCCGCCCTGCATGACGGCAGGGGCAACCAGGGTGGTCAGCACCGCCGCCGGTACGGCATTGAGGCCCGCTTCGACGCGGGGATGGATACGGTCGAAGCGCGACAGCACCAGATAGCCGCCGATGCGCGTGAAATAGGTCGCGACGGCAGCCGCGATTATGATCCAGACGGTGCTGCTCACGCCTTGGCCTCCGCCACGCCGACCCCGCTGAAGCGCGGCGGCATGATGACGGCCAGCGCCACTCCGGCCAGCCCGCCGATGGTGACATGCCAGGGCGAGCCCACCGTCCTGTAGGCCACCACCGACGCCACGGCGCTGATCGCCACGATGGGCAACCACAGCGGCCGCTGGCGGAAATCCATGACCAGCCCGAGGAAATAGATCGGCAGCAGGAAGTCGATGCCGAGCGCCGTCATATCCGGAATGAGCGTGCCGAACCACGCGCCGATCCCCGTATTGACCACCCACAGCGCATACATCGGCAGGGCCAGTCCCATATACCAGGCGAAGCTCGGCTGGTGGCGAAGGGCCCGCGTCTCGGTGAGCGCATATTGTGGATCGGTCAGCAGGAAATAGGCGACCCCCTGCTGCGGCTTCGTCCATGGCGCCAGATACCTGCCGACGGCGGCCGAATAGAGCACGTGGCGGAAGTTGACGGCGAAGATCGACAGCACGATCAGCCAGCCGGCCGCATGATGGCCGAACAGCTCGATGCCGACGAGCTGGCTGGCGCCGCCGAACACCATGGCGCTCATCAGCACGGCTTCGAAGACAGAAAAGCCGTTGTCGACCGCCAGCGCCCCGAACAGCATGGCGAAGGGAGCGGAAGCCACGAAAACGGGCACGCTGACGCGCACCCCGTCCAGGAATTCACTCCTCGTCGGCGATGCGGTGATGGCCTGTGCGCTCACGGAAATCCCTTTCAAGCGCCCGTATGTAGGCATTGCGCTGCGGCCTGTCATACGAAATCGATTGAACCAAGCGATCAGAACTAGTGATCTATGCGCCGGCGAGATGCGGGAGCAGCAGGTGTTCTGAACGGCCTCGCTGCTTCAACTTGTTTCTTCCAGCCGCATTTGTGCAACGCCAGGCGATTCCGTCTGGCGTTGCACAAATGCTCTAACCCTTGCCCACGCGTGCGAACCAGGCGTCCTCGTCGATCACCTCGATGCCGAGTTCCGTCGCCTGCTTGAGCTTCGAGCCGGCGCCCGGCCCGGCCACCACCAGATCGGTCTTCTTCGACACGGAACCGGAAACCTTGGCGCCCAGCTTCTCGGCCATGGCCTTGGCCTCGTCGCGCGACATCTTCTCCAGCGCCCCGGTGAACACCACCGTCTTGCCGGCCACCGGCGAATCGGTGGCACCGACCGGCTCCTCGTCGAGCGGCGTCACCTGCGCCAGCAGCGCGTCGAGCACCTGCCGGTTGTGATCCTCCTCGAAGAACTCCACCACCGCGCCGGCGACGATGGAGCCGATGCCGTTGATGTTGTTCAGCTCCTGCCATGCGGCATTGCCGGGATCGCCCTTGCCCTCGGGCATATCCGCTTCTTCGGCCACCTTGCGGAACGCCTCGAACGACAGGAAATGGCGGGCGAAGCGCTTGGCGTTGGTTTCGCCGACATGGCGGATGCCGAGCGCGAACAGAAAGCGCGAGAATTCGACCTCACGGCGCTCGTCGATGGCCGCAAACAGCTTCTTCACCGAGACAGCGCCGAACCCTTCGACATTCTCCAGCTTGGTCAGCGAATCGCGCTGGCGCTCCTTCAGCGTGAAAATATCGGCCGGCGAGCGCACCTGAAGGGCCCGATCGTCCGACTGGAAGAAGAATTCGATCTGCTTTTCGCCGAGCCCCTCGATGTCGAAGGCATTGCGCGACACGAAATGGCGCAGCCGCTCCACCGCCTGCGCCGGGCAGATCAGCCCGCCGGTGCAGCGGCGCACCGCCTCGCCCTCCTCGCGCACGGCATGGCTGCCGCAGGCAGGACAGGTATGCGGGAACTCGTAAGGCACGGCATGTTCGGGGCGCTTCTCCAGCACCACATCGAGGATTTGCGGAATGACGTCGCCGGCGCGCTGGATAACCACCGTATCGCCGATGCGGATATCGCGCCCCTCGCGGATCGGCTGGCCGCTGTTGCCGATGCCCTTGATGTAATCCTCATTATGCAACGTGGCGTTGGTGACGACCACGCCGCCCACCGTCACCGGCTCCAGCCGCGCCACCGGCGTCATCGCACCGGTGCGGCCGACCTGGATGTCGATGCCGTTCAGCACCGTCATCGCCTTCTCGGCGGCGAATTTGTGCGCCGTCGCCCAGCGCGGGCTGCGCGAGCGGAAACCCAGCCGCTCCTGAAGGTCGAGTCGGTCCACCTTGTAGACGACGCCGTCTATGTCATAGGGAATTTCGGCACGTTCCGCCTCGATGCGGTGATAATGCTCCAGCATCGCCTCAACCGTGTCGCAGCGCGCCATGAGGTCGTTGACCCGGAACCCCCAGTCGCCGAACCGCCTCACCACCTCATATTGCGTCTCGCCCAGCCGCGCGGACGTGTCCCCCCATGCATAGGCGAAGAAGCGCAACGGGCGCTGGCGCGTCACTTCCGGGTCGAGCTGGCGCAGGCTGCCGGCCGCCGAATTGCGCGGATTGGCGAAGACGCGGCCGGTTTCGGCCATGCGCTGGTTCAGCTCGAAGAAGTCGTCGCGGCGCATATAGACCTCGCCGCGCACCTCCACCACGTCCGGCGCGTCCTTTGGCAGGGTCTCGGGTATCTCGCCGATGGTGCGGATATTGGCCGTCACGTTCTCACCGGTGGTGCCGTCGCCACGCGTCGCCGCCGTCACCAGCCGCCGGTTCTCGTAGCGCAGCGACATGGAAAGCCCGTCGATCTTCGGCTCGGCGGTGAACACCAGCGACCGGTCCGCCGGCAGGGCCAGGAAGCGCCGCACGCTAGCCACGAAATCGCGCACGTCCCCGTCGGAGAAGGTGTTGTCCAGCGACAGCATCGGCACGGCATGGACCACCTTGCCGAAGGCGCCGGACGGCGCGGTACCCACCTTCAGCGACGGCGAATCCTCGCGCACCAGTTCGGGAAAGCGCGCCTCGATCTCGGCATTGCGGATGCGCAGCGCATCATAGTCGGCATCCGAGACGGTCGGCGCATCTTCTGCATAGTAGCGCCGGTCATGGTCCGCGATTTCCTTTGCCAGCCGCTCCAGTTCTGCGGCGGCCTCGCTCTGGGTCAGGGCGTCAACGGGTTTCTCGGACATGATGAAATCTCTCACCTCGGCACACGGGCCGGAACTGGAGAGAAGTATGTAGCGCGCGCAAAGCCATTGGGAAACACGTGCCTATGCCCGGCTCCTGAATCATCTTGTCAGTTGTGGATAGAGCATGGTCCCGCAAGTCGCGGACTTTTGGGATCAGGAAGCCGGAACGGTGTTTTCCCGCAGCAGCCGTTCGGCCGCCGCCCGCGCCTCGTCGGTGATGGTGGCGCCGGCCAGCATGCGGGCGATCTCTTCCTGGCGGGCATCGCTGTCCATGGCCACGATGCCGGTGGCCACGCGATCCGCACCACCGGATTTCGAGATCAGGAAATGCATCGAGGCGCGCGCCGCCACCTGCGGCGCATGGGTGACGGACAGCACCTGCACGCGCCGCGCCAGCCGGGCAAGCCGCTGGCCGATGGCGTCCGCCACCGCGCCGCCGACGCCCGTGTCAATTTCGTCGAAAACCAGCGTCGGGGCCGAGCCGCGATCGGCCAGCGCCACTTTCAGCGCCAGCAGGAAACGCGACAGCTCGCCGCCGGAAGCCACCTTCATCATCGGGCCGGGACGGGTGCCGGGATTGGTGCGCACCCAGAACTCGACCTGATCGATGCCCTCCTCCATGCGGCTGTCGGGCTCGCTCGACATTTCCACGATGAATTCGGCGCGTTCCAGCTTCAGTTCCGGCAGTTCGGCCATCACCGCATCGCGCAGGCCCCGGGCAGCGGACAGGCGCAGCGCGGAAAGATGCCCGGCAAGCTGGTCGTAGAGGTCGCGCGCCTGCCGCGCCTGTTGCTCCAGCACTCCGAGCCGCTCCTCGCCGGCATCGAGATCGGCCAGGTCGGCCGCCATGGTGTCGCGCAAACGGGCAAGGTCGTCGACCTGCACATTGTGCTTGCGGCCGGCGGCGCGCAGCGCAAACAGCCGCTCCTCGGCCTGCTCCAGCCGCTGTGGGTCGTATTCGGTGGCGCGCAGGGCCGCCTCGACGCCGGATTGCGCTGCATCGAGCGACAGCATCGCCTCGTCCAGCGATGTAACCACCTCGTCGAGCAGGCCGGGCACTTCCGCCGCCTTGCGTTGCAGGCGCCTGAGCAGGCTCGCCAGTTGCGGCAGGGGCGAGGACGGGCCGGACAGCACGTCCTGCGCGTCGCTGATCTCGGAGGCGATCTTTTCGGCGCGCATCATGGTGGCGCGCAGTTCGGCAAGCTCGCTTTCCTCGCCCGGCTGCGGATCGAGCTGCACGAGTTCGGCCACCGCGGCCCTGAGATAATCGGCCTCGCGCGCCGCCGCTTCCACCCGCGCCTTGTGGCGGGAAAGTTCCTGCTCGGCGGTGCGCCAGCCCCGCCATGCCTCCGCCGTCTCGCGCACCGCGCCGGAATGGCCGCCGAAGGCATCCAGAACTTCACGATGGGCGCTGGCGTCGACAAGCGCCCGCTCGTCGTGCTGGCCGTGGATCTCCACCAGCGCATGGCCGATGGCGCGCATCAGGGCCACGCTCGCCGGCTGGTCGTTGACGAAGACGCGCGTGCGCCCGTCCGCCGTCTGGATGCGGCGCAGGATGATGTCGCCATCGTCGTCTATGGCGTTCTCGGCAAGGATATCCCGGGCCGGATGGCCGCGCGGCACGTCGAACACGGCCGTCACCTGCCCCTGGACCGCGCCGTGGCGCACCAGCGAGGCATCGCCGCGCGCGCCGAGCGCAAGGGATAGTGAATCGAGCAGGATCGACTTGCCCGCCCCGGTTTCGCCGGTCAGCACGGAGAGACCCGGAGCAAAGTCTATGTCCAGCTTCTCGATCAGTACGATATCGCGGATCGACAGTCTGGCGAGCATGGCAGCCGTCAGCCGGTAATCAGCTTCCCGGCCTTCGATATCCACGAGCCGGCATTCTCACGCGGCGTCAGCCCGCCGCTCTGCAGCAGCTTGTAGGAATCCTTGTACCACTGGCTGTCGGGATAGTTGTGGCCCAGCACCGCGGCAGCCGTCTGCGCCTCGTCGGTCAGGCCCATCGCGTAATAGGCTTCGACCAGGCGCGCCAGCGCCTCCTCGATGTGGCGGGTGTTGGAATACTGCTCGACCACGGTGCGGAAGCGCTTGATCGATGCCAGGTATTCGCGCCGCTCCAGATAGTAGCGGCCGACCTGCATCTCCTTGCCGGCGAGCTGGTCGTTGGCGAACCGGATCTTGGTCCGCGCATCCTCGGCATATTGCGAGTCCGGCCAGCGGTTCACCAGCTCCTGCATGGCCTGGATGGTCTGGCGGGCTTCCTTCTGGTCCTGCGTCACGTCGCGGATCTGGCGGAAATAGCTGAGGCCGGCGATATAAACCGCGTAGTCGGCGTCTTCCGAAGACGGATAGAGGTTCAGATAGCGCTGGGACATGCTGATGGCGTCTTCGTAATTGCCCTGCCGATAATTGGTGAAGGCGCCCATCACCATGGCCTTGCGGGCATATTCCGAATAGGGGTGCTGGCGGTCCACGGCGGCGAACTTCTTCGACGCTTCGCCGAGGCGGCCGGCATTGAGGTTGGCGAGGCCCTGGTTGTAGAGCACGTCGGCCGGCTCGGTCTGGTCGACATAGGTCGACAGGTCGAGGTCCTTCTCCGAGGACATGCAGCCTGTCAGCAGCAGCGGCGCCGCGACGACCGAAACGGCCAGGACAACGCCCCTCATCGGGCTCTTCACTGGTGCCATCGATCGATCAGCCCGTTTGAACAACATGATTGGGATTCGCCCTTTCGGCACCGTTTCCTCGGTCAGCGTGCAGCCATAAACCATAACCGCCACGCGCGGCAACGCTATCGTCCGGCAATCGCACATTTTTGTGGCAGGCGTGGACTTTGCGCATCCATCCCCGCAAAAACTGTAAACCCTTGCAGATCAAGCGCTCAAATCGCCCAGGGCGCGAACACCGGCCCGCTCACGGCGCTGATTTCGGCGGACCGGCCACGATCGCGGCGCGTCGTCTCGACGATCTCGAAGGCGCTGCGGTCCGAAAGCAGCCGGCGCAGGGCCGCCGCATTGAGCCGGTGGCCGCCGCGATAGGAGCGGAAGCAGCCGATGAAGCGCGCGCCGGCCAGCGCCAGATCGCCCATGGCGTCGAGCGTCTTGTGGCGCACGAATTCATCCGGGTAGCGCAGGCCACCCATGTTGATGACGCGGTTGTCATGGCCGATGACGACGGAATTCTCCAGCGACGAGCCCAGCGCGTAGCCTGCCGCCCACAACCGTTCCACATCCTTGAGGAAGCCGAAGGTGCGCGCCCGCGCCACCTCGTTGCGGAACGAATCGCCGGTCAGGTCCATGGCGAATTGCTGGCGCCCGATGGCCCGGCTCTCGAAATCGATCTCGATCTCGAACCTCGTGCCGGAATACGGACGGAACTCCGCCCAGGAAGCCCCGCTCTCGATGCGCACGTCCTTGAGAACCCGGATGAAACGGCGCTTGAGCGGCTGGACGTCGAGGCCGGCCTGGTCGATCGCCTCGACGAACATGGCCGCGCTTCCGTCCAGGATCGGGATTTCGTTGCCCTCGATCTCGATGACGAGATTGTCGATGCCGACGCCCAGAACGGCCGCCATCAGATGTTCGACGGTCGAGACATGCACGCCGGCCGGGTCGCCCAGCAGCGTCGAAAGGTCGGTCGCGCCAACCTCCGAGACAAGGGCGCGCAATTCCTTGCCCGGCTCCTTGCCGCCGATGAAATGAAAGACGATGCCGGTGTCCACGTCGGACGGGACGAAGGTAACCGACACAGGCTTGCCGCTGTGCACGCCGGTTCCGGCCAGCGTCACGCGCGATTTTATCGTCGTCTGATAATCGTTCAAAACGATCCCCGTATGCCCGCCCATATGCCCGACTGCCCGTCGGCTTCATGCGCGCCGGTCGCCCGGCTTGTACAGCTACGGCAAGAAGGCATCTCCCCCAACCTGCAGGCCGCTTCAAGAATGCTGCCGGCGAAGATAGTGACGCGCCCAACTTCCTCCAAATCACGCTTTCTTACCCGATGTAATTGCGCGCGTCACCGGAAAATGCCTGGTAAATCCTTGTTTTCCAAAGCTTTCAACGAGAAAGGGCAGCCGGTTTCCCGGCTGCCCTTTTCGGATTTGTGACGCTTCTGCGGCGATCAGTTGGCCTGGCGGCGCAGGAAGGCCGGGATCTCGAGCTGGTCGTCCTCGTGAGTCGCGCGCGGCTGGGCGACGAGACGGCCCTGATCGTCGAGCTGGCCGCGGCGCGGCGCGTAGAGCTGCGAGTCATGGGCCGGCATGCGGCGCACTTCCGGACCGGCCTGGCGAAGCTTCGGCTCGCGCGGCTGGGCCGGCTGGAGACGGGCAGGCTCCTCCTCGCGGCGCGTCAGGCCATTAGTGAGGCGCTTGAGCAGGCCCATGGGGCCCCGCTCTTCGTGGCTGGCTGGATTGTTCTTGGCCTCGACCTCGGCGCGCACCACTGGCGGGAAATCCTCCACGCGCGGCATGCGCTGGGGCGCGGCCGGCTGGTGCATTTCACGCTGCTGCGGCGCGGGCTGCGGAGCCGGCTGCATCTGCACGGCGGCCTGCTGCATCACCACCGGCTGCTGGAACTGCTGGGCGGGCTGATGCGGCTGCGGCTGCTGGAACAGCTTGCTCTGCGGGTGGAAGCCGTCTGCGGCGGGAGCCGGACGATGGGCCATGGCGGCGGCGTTCTGCTCTGCCATCTGGAAGGCTTCGGCAACCGGATCGGCAGCGCGCGGCTCCTGCACCGGGGCCGGCTGCGGCGCCGGCTGGACCGGACGGGCTTCGGCGGCGGGAGCCGCCGGGCGCACGGCCGGCTTGGTCTGGGCCGGACGGATGGCGATCGGAGCGGCCGCGATGTCCTCGGCCGACTTGTCGATACCGGTCGCTACGACCGACACGCGGATGACGCCTTCCAGTTCCTCGTCGAAGGTGGCGCCCAGGATGATGTTGGCGTCCTGGTCGACTTCCTCGCGAATGCGGGTCGCCGCCTCGTCCACCTCGAACAGGGTGAGGTCCCGGCCGCCGGTGATCGAGATCAGCAGGCCCTTGGCCCCCTTCATCGAGGTCTCGTCGAGCAGCGGGTTGGCGATCGCGGCCTCGGCGGCGGCCATCGCGCGGCCCTCGCCGGAAGCCTCGCCGGTGCCCATCATGGCCTTGCCCATCTCCCGCATCACCGAACGCACGTCGGCGAAGTCGAGGTTGATGAGGCCTTCCTTGACCATCAGGTCGGTGATGCAGGCAACGCCCGAATAGAGCACCTGATCGGCCATGGCGAAGGCGTCGGCAAAGGTCGTCTTGTCGTTGGCCAGGCGGAACAGGTTCTGGTTCGGAATGACGATCAGCGTATCGACGCACTTCTGCAGTTCCTCGATGCCGAGGTCCGCCGTCTTCATGCGGCGCTGGCCCTCGAAGTGGAACGGCTTGGTGACGACGCCGACGGTCAGGATGCCCTTCTCGCGGGCGGCGCGGGCGACGACCGGAGCAGCACCCGTGCCGGTGCCGCCGCCCATGCCGGCGGTGACGAAGCACATGTGGGTGTTGGACAGGTGATCGTTGATCTCGTCGATGCACTCCTCGGCGGCGGCGCGGCCGACTTCAGGCTGCGAGCCGGCGCCCAGACCCTCGGTCACGTGCGCGCCGAGCTGGATGAGCCGCTCGGACTTCGACATGGTCAGCGCCTGGGCGTCGGTGTTCGCCACCACGAACTCGACGCCGCGCAGACCGGCGGTGATCATGTTGTTGACGGCATTGCCGCCGCTGCCGCCGACACCGAAAACGGTGATGCGCGGCTTCAGCTCGGTGATGTCCGGCTTTTGCAGATTGATTGCCATTGTCCTCGTCCTTTGCCTTTCCCGCCGCTTCGCCAAAGCGGCCGCCTGGGGGCTGTCCCCGTTAACTCTAGAAACTGTCTCTCAACCACTGACTTACGCGATACAGTCGCCCGTCCGTTCCGGTCATCCTGAACCCGGAACCCCCTTTTGCAGGGCGACTCTCGAAATTCGCCACTTGCGGATAGATCAGGAGCCCGACCACCGTCGAGAACGCGGGCCCCTTGGCTGCCTCGGGCAGCCCTGCGACGCCGAGCGGCCGCCCGGCGCGCACGTTACGTCCGAAAATGCGGCGCGCCGCTTCCGGAAGGCCGGCGAGCTGGCTGGCGCCGCCCGTCAGCACGATTCGCTTGCCGATCGCGCTGCCATAACCTGATTTGCCGATCCGGTCGCGCAGCATTTCCAGCGTTTCCTCGACGCGGGCGCGGATGATGCGCGTCATCACCGCACGCGGAATCTGCATCGGCGCGCCATGGTCGTCGCCGATCGGATGGATGGTGACCAAGTCGCGGTCGTCGGCGCTGCCGGGCAGCGCCGAACCGTGCATGACCTTCAGCCTCTCCGCCGCCTCGATGGTGGTGGACAGGCCCTTGGCGAGGTCCAGCGTCACATGGTTGCCGCCGACCGGAATCGCGTCGCCATGCACGAAATTGCCTTCGGAGAAGATGGATATGGTCGTCGTGCCGCCACCCATGTCGATGCAGGCCGCGCCCATCTCCAGCTCGTCGTCGACCAGCGCCGCAAGACCGCTGGCGTAAGGGGTGGCCACCATGCGCTCGACCGACAGATGCGAACGGTTGATGGCCAGTTCGATGTTGCGCAGCGGCGCGGCATCGCCGGTCAGCACATGCATGTCGACGCCCAGCGTGTCGCCCACCATGCCGCGCGGGTCTCGTACCCCGCGTTCGGCGTCCAGCGAGAAGCCCACGGGCAGCGAATGGATCACCTCGCGCTCCGACTTCAGCGCCTGCCGCGCGCCGGCCGCCAGGACGCGCTTGATGTCGCTTTCGTCCACCTCGTGACCGCCGAGGTTGACGGTGGCGGAGAAGGTCTCGCTCTTCAGGCGGCCCGCCGTCATGTTGACGATCAGGGAATCGACGGTCAGCCCGGCCATGCGCTCGGCCGAGTCCACGGCCAGCCGGATCGCGTGCTCGGCGCGCTCCAGGTCGATGACCACGCCGGACTTCATGCCCTGCGACTTCTGGTGGCCGATGCCGATCACCTGGATGCGGTGGGTACGCCCGCGCAGCAGATTGCCGTCCTCGCAGGGCTTCAGCCTGGCAACCACGCAGCATACCTTGCTCGACCCGACATCGAGCACGGTGAGGATGCCGGAGCGCCTGGCCGATGCGTCGCCGTTTCTACGCAGCCAGTTCATATGCGGCTCCCCGGTTTGCGCGCTGCTTTCTTGAGCGCCGCCATTCGTGCCTCGGAAGCATCCGGCGACAACGCCACCGCCACCCGGTCCGGAATGCGCAGATCAACCGCGACGATGTCGCGCCCCAGCAAATCCTGCTCGCGGTCCATGCTGGCCAGCCGCTCGAGGGCGGCATCAATGCCATGCTCTGGAAGCTTGACCGTCACGCCATTGTCGAGATGCAGGTCCCAGCGGCGGTCGCCGACGCGCACATAGCCCTTGACCCGCCCGGCCAGTTCCGGAACCTGCGCGATGCGGGCCAGCAGCACGGGCGCGTTTTCGGGCGCGCCACTGCCCACGATCAGCGGCAAGGAAGCCAGCCGGCCGCCAGTGTACGGCGCAATGATCCGGCCCGATTTCTCGATGACGCTCAGCACCCGCCCCTGCTGCCAGATGGCAAAGGGCTCGCGCTCATCGACGCGCACTTCCAGCGTGTCGGGATAGATCTTGCGAACCGTCGCATGCTCGACCCAGGGCAGCGACGCGATCCGGTCGCGCGCATCGCCCACATCAAGGCCGACCAGCGCAGTCCATCCATTCAGCTCCAGCCTGTCGAGAATATCGATCTCGGACGTGTATTGGTTGCCGACCACCTTGATCTGGTCGACGGCGAAGCCTGTCCGCGCCGTCACGCCCTGCACGAAGCCTTCGAGCTGGCCGCCGAGATAGGCGCCGTAAGTGGCGCTTGAAGACAGGAGCGCAGCCGACAGGATCGTCGCAGCGAAGGGCGGCGCCCGATAGGCGCCCTCGCCCAGCCGGGAAACCATGCGCAGGGGACGGCGCAGCCAGCGCGGCATGACGGGATGCATGGCAGGCAGCAGCCCTGCCAGCCCTCCTTCACCCATTCGGCCCGACCTCAACGAAGACACGAAGCGTCCTCCACCATCCAACTCAACAGATCGCCGAAGGAATGTCCTGCATGCGCGGCGATCTCAGGCACCAGGGACGTCGGCGTCATGCCCGGCTGGGTATTGACCTCCAGCCACACGACCTCGCCATTTTCGGAATGGCGGTCGTCGTAGCGGAAGTCAGACCGGGACACGCCCCGGCAGCCGATCGCTTGATGAGCCTTAAGCGCCAGTGTCTGTATTTTTTGGTAAATATTCGGTGAAACTTTCGCGGGGGTTTCGTGTTTTGAGCCACCCGGAACATATTTCGAATCGTAATCGTAGAAGGCGTGCCCGGTCGGAACGATCTCGCACACGCCAAGCGCCACATCGCCCATCACCGCGCAGGTCAGCTCACGCCCGTGGACGTAGCGCTCCACCATCACCTGCTCGCCGTAGCTCCAGTCCGGCGACGAGATGATCTGCGGCGGATGCGACTGGTCTTCCTTCACGATGACCACGCCGAAGCTGGACCCCTCGGCGATCGGCTTGACCACATAGGGCGGCGCCATCGGATGCTCGCCCTCGACGGCAAAGCGGTTGACGATCTTCGAGTCCGCCACGGGAATGCCGGCCGCGCGCGCAACCTTCTTGGCCTGCTCCTTGTTCATGGCAAGCGCCGAAGAAAGCACGCCCGAATGCGTATAGGGGATGGCCAGATATTCAAGGATGCCCTGGATGGTGCCATCCTCGCCGAACGGGCCGTGCAGCGCATTGAAGGCCACATCGGGCTTCAACTCGGCAAGCACGGCGCCGACATTGCGATCCACATCGACGCGGGTGACCCTGAAACCCTCGGCCTCGAGAGTGTCGGCGCACGCATTGCCCGAGGAAAGGGAGACCGGCCTTTCGGACGAGAACCCTCCCATCAGGACAGCAACGTGCTTCTTGGTCATATCCCGTCATCCCCTTGGCGGGCACTCATCCTAGTTTCCCGAGTCAGAGTCTGAGTCCATGGCCACAGCCCCGTCGGGGACCGCGACCTACGCGCCGAACGACTCAATCAGGAAACGCTTGAACCCAAAGAATCAGAGAGTTGATTCCGTGACAAGCCCTTAGGATTCCGAGAGATTCACTTTCTGCAAATTTGAATGAAAATTTGCGCTTCGTGAGTCCTCAAAGCAACTGTCCGAGGAACTCCTGGACCGTCTGGCCGGGACGGAATTCGCCGATGCGCCTGATCTCCCAATGCAGGCGGATGCCGGAATTCTCCAGCACGCGTGCGCGCACCGTCTCGCCCAGCGTTTCGAGGTCATAGCCGGTGGCCGAGCCGGTGTTGATCATGAAGTTGCAATGCATGGGCGACATCTGCGCCCCGCCGATCATCAGTCCACGGCAGCCGGCCTTGTCGATCTCCTTCCAGGCGGACGTGCCTTCGGGATTCTTGAAGGTCGAGCCGCCGGTCTTCTCCTTGATCGGCTGCACCGTCTCGCGATGGTGCTGGACCTCGTCCATCGCCGCGCGGATCACATCCTTGTCCTCGGCATAGCCTTCCATGACAACGGACGTGAAGATCAGGTCTTTCGGTGCCGAGCAATGGCGATAAGCATAGCCCATATCGGCATTGGTGAGGACATGCAGTTCGCCCTTGCGGTCGAGCGCCCTCACCTCGACCACCCGCTCGCGCGTCTCCACGCCATTGGCGCCGGCATTCATGCGCAGCGCCCCGCCGATGGCTCCGGGAATGCCGTGATAGAAATGGAAGCCGCCGATGCCTGCTTCCAGCGCCGCGGCGGCCACGCGCTTGTCCGGCACGGCCGTTCCGGCGCGAAGCCGGGTTTCCGAAATCGCCTCGACCGCCCCGAAACCCTTGGCCGAGAGCCGCACCACGAAGCCCGGAATGCCGCCGTCGCGCACCAGAAGGTTGGAGCCGATGCCCACGACCATCACCGGCACTTCTTCCGGCACCGCCTTGAGGAATGCCGAAAGGTCGTCCTCATCCGCCGGCTGGAACAGCGCGGCGGCAAGGCCGCCGGCACGGAACCAGGTGATCTTGTCCATTTCCGCATCGGGCGTGACACGGCCGCGCAGGCCGGAAAGCCTGTCGCCCAGACTGTCGAGCAATGCCTGGCCCCGGGTCAATTCACCGCTCCGTTCAGTTCCTTCGGCAGGGCATAGGCCCATTGGGTGATGTTGCCGGCCCCCAGGAACACGACGAAGTCGCCCGGCTGCGCCAGTTCGCGCACCAGCGGCGCGACGGCTGCCGCATCCGCGATATGGCGGGCATCGCGGTGACCGCCGGCACGCATGCGCGCCACCAGCGTATCGCTGGAAATACCGTCGATGGGGTCCTCGCCCGCCGCATAGACCGGAGCCACCATCACCGTGTCGGCATCGTTGAAGCAGACGGCGAAGTCGTCGAACAGGTCGCGAAGCCGGGTGAAGCGATGCGGTTGGGCAACGGCGATGACGCGGCCCTTGGTGGCGTCGCGCGCCGCCTTCAGCACCGCCTTGATCTCGACCGGATGGTGTCCGTAGTCGTCGAAGATCTCGACGCCGTTCCACGAACCGGTGTGGGTGAAGCGCCGCTTCACGCCGCCGAAGGAGGACAGGCCCTTGCGGATCGCCTCGTCGGTCAGGCCAAGCTCGCTGGCGACGGCAATCGCCGCCGTGGCGTTGGAGACGTTGTGGCGGCCCGGCA
Source organism: Aquamicrobium terrae (assembly GCF_040545735.1). GTDB lineage: Bacteria > Pseudomonadota > Alphaproteobacteria > Rhizobiales > Rhizobiaceae > Mesorhizobium > Mesorhizobium terrae_A. Next base: position 137,056 of record NZ_JBEPML010000001.1, on the reverse strand, counting down.
TCGGCAGGCGCAGGTCGGCGATCGATTTCTCCGCGCCGGTCTTGCGGTTGCGGATGACCACGTCGAACACCGAGACGGCGCCGTCCATGCGATGGTTGGCGAAGCGCACGTCGGCCTGCGCGTTCTCGCCATAGGTGATGACGCGGCGGTCGCCGATTCGGCTGACCAGCGCTTGCACCTCGGGATGGTCGATGCACATGACGCCGAAGCCATAGAACGGCACGTTCTCCACGAATTGGCGGAACGCCTCGCGCACCTTGTCGAAGGAGCCGTAGTGGTCGAGATGCTCGGGGTCGATATTGGTGACCACGGCGATATCGGCGGGCAGCTTCAGGAACGTGCCGTCGCTCTCGTCCGCCTCGACCACCATCCATTCGCCGTCGCCCATGCGCGCATTGGTGCCATAGGCGTTGATGATGCCGCCATTGATGACGGTCGGGTCGAGCCCGCCCGCTTCCAGCAGCGTCGCCACCATCGAGGTGGTGGTGGTCTTGCCATGGGTGCCGCCGATGGCGATGGCGTTGCGGAAGCGCATCAGCTCGGCCAGCATCTCGGCCCGGCGCACCACCGGCAGCAGCTTCTCGCGCGCCGCCACCAGTTCGGGATTGTTGCCGCGGATGGCGGTCGACACCACGACCACCTCGGAATCGCCGATGTTTTCGGCCCGGTGGCCGACGAAGCATTCGATGCCCTTGTCACGCAGCCGCTGCACATTGGCGCTGTCGTTCTGGTCGGAACCCTGCACCTTGTAGCCGAGATTGTGCAGCGCCTCGGCAATGCCGCTCATGCCGATGCCGCCTATGCCGATGAAGTGCACGAGGCCTATCGTCTGCGGCATCTTCATGCGTTGTGTTCCTTCCTGAACTGGTCGAGCGATTGGCCCGACGCAATAGCCTCTGTCAGATCGGCGAGCAAGCCGGCGGCATTGGGGCGGCCGACCGAGCGCGCCGCCCCGGCCATCGTCCGCAACCGTTCGGGCGCGGCCATCAGCGCACCGATCAGCCCCGCCAGCTTCGCCGCGTCGAGCGACGATTGAACGTGAACCTCCGCCCCGCCGGCCGCGGCAAGCGCCGCGGCGTTGGCGGCCTGATCGTGGTCCAGCGCATGCGGATAGGGAACCAGCAGCGCCGGCCGGCCGATCACCGCGATTTCGGAGACGGTCGAAGCGCCCGAGCGCGAAATGACGAGTTGGGCATTGACCATGCGCTCGGCCATGTCGGTGAAGAAGGGCGATATTTCGGCGGGAAGCCCGAGTTCCGCATAGGCGGCCGCCACCCGGTCCACATCCTCCTTGCGCGCCTGCTGGGTCACGACGAGCCGGTTGCGCAAGGCGTCGGGAAGCTGCCTCACGGCCGCAGGCATGGCATCGGAAAAGAACTGCGCGCCCTGGCTGCCGCCGAACACCAGAAGCCGGAAGGGCTCGCCTTCCTGCGAAACCTGATAAGGCTGCGCGGCGGCTTCGATCACCGCCGGCCGCACCGGATTGCCGGTGGTGACCGTCTTGCGCCCGGCGGCACTCGCATCCTCCGGCAGGAAGCCGCCGGCGATCGCCGTCACCCGGGCCGCCAGCGCCCGGTTGGCGCGGCCCATCACCGCGTTCTGCTCATGGACCAGCGTCGGGCGGCCACGCCGCGTCGCGGCATAGAGCGGCGGCAGGGTCGGATAGCCGCCGAAGCCGACGACAGCCGCCGGCCTGATCCTCGCGATGACCGTCGAGGCCTGCCGCACACCCTTCCACAGTTTCCAGAACGTCCTCGCCAGTGCCAGCGGGTTCTTCGAGCCGATGGTGGCGGACGGGATCGGGTGGATGGCATCGGCCGGAAACTGCCCGGCAAAGCGCTCGGCCCGGTCGTCGGTGGCCAGATGCACGCTCCAGCCGCGCGCCTTCAGCTCATGCGCCAGCGCCTCGGCCGGAAACAGATGGCCGCCGGTACCGCCGGCGGCCAACAGAATGGTGCCCTTCGCCATTTATTCCGCCGGAAGGATGGAACTGGAAAAACCGTAGGCGAGCGGCTTGCGCTTCTGCGGCTTGCGGCGGGTCAGCGCCAGCACCATGCCCATGGAGATGGCGATGGCGATCTGCGAGGAGCCGCCATAGGAAATGAACGGCAGCGTCATGCCCTTGGCCGGCATCAGTTGCAGGTTCACGCACATGTTGATGACCGACTGGAAGCCGAAGATGGTGACCAGCCCGCCGATGGCATAGCGGGTGAAGTCGTCATGCTCCTTCAGCGAGACGGACAGGCCGCGCAGCACGATGAAGGCAAAGATCAGCATGATGACCATGCAGGTGATCAGGCCGAACTCCTCGCCGGCCACGGCGAAGACGAAGTCGGCATGGCTGTCGGGGATCAGGCGCTTGATGCTGCCCTCGCCCGGCCCGAGGCCGAACCAGCCGCCATTGACCAGCGCCTCATGGCCCATGTCGACCTGGAAGGTGTCGCCCTCGCCGGTCAGGAAGCGGTCGATGCGGCCGGCAACGTGTGGGAATATCTCATAGGCGGCGAACAGCCCGACGACGCCCAGCCCGCCAAGCGCGACGATCCATATCCACGACAGCCCGGCCATGAAGAACATCACGCCCCAGGTGCCGACCACCAGAAGGGTCTGACCCATGTCCGGCTGCGCCAGCAGCAGCGCAAGAACGAGGCCGAGCAGGATCATGGCGAAGAGGTTTCCCGGGATTTCGGGCTGCCGCTTGTGCTCGGCGAACAGCCAGGCGCAGATGACGACGAAGGCCGGCTTGAGGAATTCCGAAGGCTGGATCGACAACCCGGCCAGCGACAGCCACCGCCGCGCGCCCTTCACCTCGACGCCGACATAGAGCACGGCCACCATCATCACCAGCATCACGCACAGCATGCCGAGCGCCAGGCGCCTGATCTGGCGCGTGTTGAGGAACGACACGGCCAGCATCACGCACAGCGCGGGAATGGTGAAGATGATCTGCCTCGTGGCGAAGTGGAAGGAATCGAGCCCGATACGCTCGGCCACGGCCGGGCTCGCGGCGAAGGACAGCACGATGCCGAGGCCCAGCAGCGACAGGAACGCTGCCAGGAACCATCGGTCGATGGTCCACCACCAATTGGAAACGGGGCTGGTGTCGAGACGGCTCTGCATTATCGTGTCCCTCCGATGGGTTCGATCCCATCAATGGCATGGACGGCTTGCCTGAAGGCTTCGCCGCGCACCTCGAAATTCCTGAACTGGTCGAAGCTGGCACAGGCCGGCGACAGAAGCACCACGCCTTCGCTGCCGCCCTCGCGCCCGGCATCTGCGGCGGCATGTTCCACGGCGGCCGCCAGCGTGCCGGAAATCTCGTAAGGCACCGCCTCGCCCAGCGTCACCGAAAAGGCGGGCGCCGCCTCGCCGATCAGATAGGCCTTGGCGATGTGGGGGAAGAGCCCGCGCAGCGGCTCGATGCCGCCTTCCTTGGGCAGCCCCCCGGCGATCCAGTAGATGCGTTCGAAGCTCGACAGGGCCGGTGCGGCCGCATCGGCATTGGTCGCCTTGGAATCGTTGACGAACAGCACATGCCCCTTGCGGCCCACCTGCTCCATGCGGTGCGCCAGTCCGGGGAAGCTCTCGAGCCCGGCCTGTATCTCCTCCACCGTCAGCCCCACGCTGCGGCAGGCGGCAAGCGCGGCCAGCGCGTTCTGGGCATTGTGCTGGCCACGCAGCGAGCCGATGCCGTCCAGCGAGGCGACGCGGGTGTGGCGGCCGTCCACCGCCTCGAGCAGATCGGTTCCTTCGGCGAAATAGCCGTCCTTGAGTGGCAGGCGCTTGGAGATGCGCACCACCTTGCGGCCGGCGCGCTCCAGCCGCTCGGCGATCTGCGCGCACCAGCTGTCGTCCACCCCGATGATGGCCGTGTCGGAGCCCGCCACCAGCCGCTCCTTGATTTCGGCATAGTGCTGCATGGTGCCATGGCGGTCGAGATGGTCGGGCGTCAGGTTGAGCAGCACGCCCGCCGTCGGGTTGATCGAGGGGGCGAGGTCGATCTGGTAGGACGAGCATTCCACCACATAGTGGCGCTGCGGCGCGGGCGGATCGAGCGTCATCACCGCGCGGCCGATATTGCCGCCCATCTGGGTGTCGCGGCCGGTCGCTTGCAGGATATGCGCGATCAGCGCCGTGGTCGTGGACTTGCCGTTGGTGCCGGTGATGGCGATGAAGGGGGCGCCGGGCGCGCGGGCATTGCGCTCGCGCACGAACAGTTCGACATCGCCGATCACCTCGACGCCGGCGGCCCGCGCCAGTTCCACCGTCCAGTGCGGCTTGGGATGGGTCAGCGGCACGCCGGGGGACAGCACGAAGGCGGCGAAGCGCGACCAGTCGGCCTCGCGCAAATCGCCGGTGGCGATGCCCTCGGCACCCGCCTTCTCCACGCTTTGCGGATTGTCGTCCCACGCCAGCACCTCGGCACCGCCTTCGACCAGCGCATGCGCCGTCGCCAGCCCCGAGCCGCCGAGCCCGAAGAGCACCACCTGCCTGCCTGCGAAGGAACTGGCCGGGATCATCTGGCGCCTACCGCAGCTTCAGGGTGGAAAGCCCGATCAGGGCGAGGATGACGGCGATGATCCAGAAGCGGATCACCACCTGGCTCTCGGTCCAGCCGAGCTTCTCGAAATGGTGATGGATCGGCGCCATCAGGAAGACCCGCTTGCCGGTCATCTTGAAATAGCCGACCTGGATGATGACCGACAGGATTTCGACCACGAACAGGCCGCCGATGATGGCCAGCACGATCTCGTGCTTGGTGGCCACCGCGATGGTGCCGATCAGCCCGCCCAGCGCCAGCGAGCCGGTGTCGCCCATGAAGATGGCGGCCGGCGGCGCGTTGAACCACAGGAAGCCGAGCCCCGCCCCGATCACCGCGCCGAGGATGACGGCCAGTTCACCCGTGCCGGGCACGAAGTGGATTTGCAGGTAGTCGGCGAAGATGGCGTTGCCAGACAGATAGGCGATGACGCCGAAGGACGCGGCCGCGATCATGATTGGCACGATGGCAAGCCCGTCGAGCCCGTCGGTGATGTTGACGGCGTTGCCCGCCCCCACCACCACGAAGGCGGCGAAGGGGATGAAGAACCAGCCGAGATTGATGATGAATTCCTTGGCGAAGGGGAAGGTCAGCGAGGAGGAGAACGGCTCCTGCCCGTTATGCATGATGACCCAGGCGGCGATGCCGGCGATCAGGAACTCGAAGGCCAGCCGCGCCTTGCCGGAAAAGCCGAGATGCGACTGCTTGGTCACCTTCAGATAATCGTCGTAGAAGCCGATGGCGCCGAAGCCAAGCGTCACCAGAAGCACGACCCAGACGTAGACGCTGGAAAGATTGGCCCACAGCAGCGACGAGATGATGATGCCGGTCATGATCATCAGCCCGCCCATGGTCGGCGTGCCGGCCTTCTTGAAGTGGGTCTGCGGGCCGTCCGCGCGGATCGGCTGGCCCTTGCCCTGCCGCAGGCGCAGCGAATCGATGATGGCCGGGCCGAAGATGAAGACGATCAGCGCCGCCGTGATCAGCGCGCCGCCCGTGCGGAAGGTGATGTACCGGAACACGTTGAAGACCGTGATCCGGTCCGCGAATTCCACGAGCAGCGTCAGCATGCGTTTTTCGTCCCCTGGGCCGACCTGGCCCCTTCATCAACTCTCGGCGTATGCCGGAAACCTGTTCACCAGCGCCTCGACGATCCCGGAAAAGCCGATCCCCTTCGATGACTTCACCATGATCACGTCGCCCGGCTGCACCGTATCGAGGAGCAGCCGGCTGAGATCGTCGGCCGCATCGCGGTGGACGACGGCGATATCGCTCGGCAGAACCTCGGCCAGCGCCTTCATATGCGGTCCGCCCAGCAGCACATGGCTGATGCCCGTGCCGACGATCAGCTCGGACAGGTCCGCATGCAGCTTCTCGGAGTGCTCGCCCAGCTCCAGCATGTCGCCCAGCACGGCGATGCGGCGGCCGTCGCCGGCAACGGGCGTGGCGTCGAGCAGGTCGAGCGCCGCCTTCATCGAGGCCGGATTGGCGTTGTAGCTTTCGTCGATCAGCGTGAAAGGCCCGCCCGCATGGGACAGCACGTGGCGTCGGCCGCGCCCCTGCTGTGTGGGCAAGGTGCCCAGCGCCATCGCCACCCGGTCGATGTCGGCGCCGACCAGATCGGCCGCGCCCAGGACCGCCAGCGCATTCTGCACCATGTGGCGGCCGGGCGCGCCGATGCGCGCCACCAGCTCGCGACGGCCGATGCGGGCCGTCATCGTCGAATGATCGGCGTTGAGCACGCAATCGATGAGCCGGTAGGTCGAGCGCTGGTGCTCGCCGAAGCCCAGCACATGCTCGACGCCTGCCTGCCGCGCCATCTTGCCCAACAAGTTGGCGCGCGGATCGTCGCGGTTGAGCAGCGCGGTGCCGCCCGCCTCGATGCCCTCGAAAATCTCCGCCTTGGCGGCGGCGATCTCGTCGAGGTCGCGGAAGAAACCGAGATGCGCGGCGGCCACCAGCGTGACGATGGCGACATGCGGGCGCACCATCTTCACCAGTGGGCGGATTTCGTCCGGATGGTTCATGCCGATCTCGAAGACGGCATATTCGGTGTCTTCCGGCAGGCGCGCCAGCGTCAGCGGCACGCCCCAATGGTTGTTGAACGACTTGTCGGAAGCATGGACGGAACCGACCGAGCCAAGGACATGGCGCAGCGCCTCCTTGGTGGTCGTCTTGCCGGCCGAGCCCGTCACCGCGATGACCCGGCCCTTCGCCCGCGCCCGCGCGGCGACGGCCAGCTTTTCCATGGCCGTCAGAACGTCCGGCACGACGATCTTCGGCGCCGTCAGGCGCCCCAGCGCCGGCAGCTTGCCCTCGGCGACGACCAGCACCGCCGCTCCCGCCTTGACGGCAGCGGTGGCGAAGTCGTGCCCGTCCATGGTCTCGCCCTTGATGGCGAAGAAGGCATCGCCCGGCTCAAGGGTCCGGGTATCGATGGAAATGCCGTGCACCCCGTCCGGCATCTGGCCGAGCGGGCGTCCGCCCATCGCCTCGACCAGCGCCTCGATTGTCCAGAGATAGCTCATCCGGCCACCTCCTTCAGCGCCGCGCGCACCTCCTCATGATCGGAGAAGGGGAACGTCTCGGCGCCGATGGTCTGGCCTTCCTCATGGCCCTTGCCGGCCACGATCAGCGTGTCGCCGGCGCGCAGCATGGCCACCGCCTCGTGGATCGCCTTGCGGCGGTCGCCGATCTCGATGGCGCCCGGAGCCGCCGCAAGAATGGCGGCACGGATTTCGGCCGGCACTTCCGTGCGCGGATTGTCGTCGGTGACGATGGTGACATCGGCGAGCCGCGTGGCGATCTCACCCATGATCGGACGCTTGCCGCGGTCGCGGTCGCCGCCGCAGCCGAACACCACCACGACGCGGCCTGTGGTGAACGGGCGGACCGAGGCCAGCACATTCTCCAGCGCATCGGGCTTGTGGGCGTAGTCGACATAGACCGGCGCGCCGGCGGGCGTGACACCGACCAGATCGAGCCGCCCCGGCGCGCCTTTCAGTTTCTCCAGCGCCGCCATGACAGTGGGGGCGGAAGTGCCCGTGGCGATGGCAAGGCCGGCGGAAACCAGCGCATTGGCGATCTGGAAATCGCCGGCCAGCGGCAGGTCGATCTCGTAGATCTCCCCGTCATGCACGATTTCGGCGCGCTGCTTGGCTCGCTCGTGCTCGACGCGGTTGAGCTTGAGGAACGTGCCCTTGCGGCCAACGGTCAGCACCTCGATGCCGGCAACGGTCGCCGCATCGATGGTGGCCTGCGACCAGGGATCGTCGGCGAAGACGATTGCCGGCATGCCCCTGGGCAGCAGATCGCGGAACAGGCGCATCTTGGCGGCGTGGTATTCCTCGACCGTCGGATGATAATCCATATGGTCGCGGCCGAGATTGGTGAAGGCGCCGGCGGCGAGCCGCACGCCGTCCAGCCGGTGCTGGTCGAGCCCGTGGCTGGAGGCTTCCATGGAGGCGTGGGTGACGCCGGCCCCGGCCAGTTCGGCCAGCAGCTTGTGCAGTGCGACCGGATCGGGCGTGGTCAGCGAACCATATTCATTGCGCCCCGGCGCGACGACGCCGGTGGTGCCGATGGAAGCGGCGGCAAAGCCGGCATGTTCCCAGATCTGGCGGGTGAAGGCGGCCACCGAGGTCTTGCCGCTGGTGCCGGTCACCGCCACCATCGTATCGGGCTGGGCGCCGTAGAATTTGGCGGCGGCCAGCGCCAGCGCCCGGCGCGGGTCCTCGACCTCGATCACCGGCACGGAAACCGCCCCGTTCGTGCGCCCTATCGCGGCAACAACCGCGAGCGCACCCCGGGCCGCCGCATCGGCGACATAGTCGGCGCCGTCCGCCTTGGTGCCGGCGAGCGCGAAGAACAGCATGCCCGGCTGGACGGTGCGCGAATCCGACGACAGGCCGGCAATCTCCGTATCGGAGGGAAACGCCTCGTGGAGAGGCACTATGCCGGTCAGATCATCGAGTTTCATCTGGTTCTGGTCACCTCTTGAAAGCGGCGCATCCGCCGCAGAATCACTTAATAGGACGCAAGCGTTGCCGTATTTTCATGGCCGAAATCCGGCTCCACGCCAAGCATCGCGGCCGAGCGGCGGATGATGTTGGCGACGATCGGAGCGGCGTTGAGGCCGGCGGTCGCGCCCATGCCCGGCTTCTCCGATTGCGGCTCGTCGATGACCGACAGCACGATATATTGCGGATCATCCATCGGGAACGCGGCGAGGAAGGCGTTGAAGCGCTTGCCGCTGACATAGCGTCCGTTCACCACCTTCTCGGCCGTGCCGGTCTTGCCGCCGACGCGGTAGCCGGGCACCTCGGCGCGCTTGCCGGAGCCCTTTTCGGCGTTGAGGCGATAGAGATAGCGCATGTCGGCGCTGGTCTTCTCGTTGATGACGCGCTTAGCGTTCGCCATCGCCTCCTCGGCGCTGCGCATCAGGAAGGTCGGGTTCATCAGGTAGCCGCCGTTCATCAGCGCCGCTGCGCCCACCGCCGTCTGCAAGGGCGTGGTGGTAAAACCATGGCCGAAAGAAGCGGTTATCGAATGAACCTTCTTCCAAACCTTCGGCTCGACCGGCCGCGCCACTTCCGGCAGCTCGGTCTGCATCCGCTCCAGGATTCCGAGGCGGTGCAGGAATTCGCGGTGTCCCTCGATGCCGACGATATCGGCCTCGCGGGCAGAGCCGATGTTGGAGGAGTAGATGAACACCTCCGGCAGCGTCAGCACCCGGCCCTTGCCGTGGAAGTCGCGGATGGTCTGGCGGCCGATGGTGATGGGCCGCGTCGCGTCGAAGGTCGAATTCAGCGTTGCCTTGCCGGAATCCAGCGCCATGGCGGTGGTGAAGCTCTTCACCGTCGAGCCCATCTCGTAGAGGCCCGCCGACATGCGGTTGAGGCGGTCCTTGTCCTGCGCATGGATCGGATTGTTGGGGTCGAAATCCGGCACCGAGGCCATGGCGACGACCTCGCCGGTCTTGGCGTTCAGCACCACGGCGCCGGCGGCGATCGCCTTGTAACGCTCCATGGCGGCGGTGATCTCGTCATGCACGATGTGCTGCACGCGCAGGTCGATCGACAGGCGCACCGGGGCCAGGTCCTTCGGCAGCGCAAGGCCGCTCTGCTGCAGGTCGGCCAGCCCCTGCCCGTCTATGTACTTCTCGAGGCCGGAAATGCCCTGGTTGTCGATATTGGTGAGACCGACGATATAGGCGGTGGTCGGGCCGGCCGGGTAGAAACGCCGCGTCTCTGTGCGGAAACCGACGCCGGGAATGCCGAGCTGCATGATCTCGCTCTGCTGGCGCGGCGTGAGCTGGCGCTGGAGCCAGACGAAGCCGGCGCCGCTTTTCAGCTTGTTGTAGGTCTGCTCGTAGTCGATCTCCGGCAGCACCGTGGACAGCTTCTCGATCGCCTCGTCGGCATCGACGATGTGGCGCGGCTCGGCGAACAGCGAAGACGTCTTGATGTCGGTCGCCAGCACCTCGCCGTTGCGATCGACGATATCGGGGCGCGCCGCCGTCACCCGGCTTGCGGGCGCACCGGAGGGCATCGGGTCCTGGAAGCCGAGATAGACGAGGCGTCCGCCGATGATGGCATAGATGCCGAAGAACACCGCCATGGTCATGACCACGCGGTTGCGCGTGCGCCCGCCGGTCGACTTGCGGGCCGAATCCATCACGATGGAGGTGTCGTCGGCCGGCTGGCGCGTGCGCCGGAAGGGATTGAGCTTGCCGATCATTCGACGGCTCCGGTCTGGGTTGGATCGATAAGCTTGCCTGCGGCATCGGCGGCGGTGATGTCCTCGATGGTCAGCGGCCGCTGCGGCAGGCTGTCCACGCGGGCGAACTGATGCGGCGTGGCCGGTTCCAGCCCGAGCTGGTCCTGATAGCGCTCGACCAGCCTTTGCAGCCGCCCCGGCTGGGTAAGCAGGCTCCAGTCAGCCTTCAGCAAGTCGATGGTTTCTTCCTCGGTGCGGATCTGCGCCTGAATCTTGCGCACCGTGGCAAGCTGCTCGCCGGCATCGCGCTTGATCGTGTAGGTCATGGCTGCCGCGGCCACCATGACGCCTATCAGGACGATATCGCTGGTGCGGAACATGATCTCACCTCTCTCCCGAAATGGCGGGAAGCTTTGGAAGCCCGAAAACCGAAGGATCGTCGCCGCGTGGCGATGCGTCTGTGCGCACCGCCGCCCGCAGCCTTGCCGAGCGGGCGCGCGGATTGCGCTCGACTTCCGCCTCGCCGGGGGCGATGCCGCCGCCCTTGCGCCTGAAGGTCGCCGCCTTCACCACGACCTGCGGCAGATGGCGCGAGCCGGCGACCGTCTCGTCGCGGTCGGCAAGGAAGCGCTTGACGATGCGGTCCTCCAGCGAATGGAAGGTCACCACCACCAGCCGCCCGGCGGGCTTCAGCGCCCTTTCGGCCGCGACCAGCGCGCGCGACAGCTCGCCCAGTTCGTCGTTGACATAGATGCGCAGCGCCTGGAACACGCGCGTGGCGGGATGGATCTTGTCCTTGGGCGAGCGCCCGACCAGCGTCTCGATGGCGTCGGCCAGTTCCAGCGTGCGGGTGAAGGGTCGCTTCTCCCGCCGCGCCTCGATCATGCGGGCGATGCGCCCGGCATGGCGCTCCTCGCCCAGCAGCCCGAAGATGCGGGTGAGGTCCGAAGCCTTATAAGTGTTGACGATATCGGCGGCAGTCGGCCCTGCCTGCGCCATGCGCATGTCGAGCGGCCCGTCGGCGCGGAAGGAAAAGCCGCGCTCGGCCTGATCGAGTTGCATGGACGAAACGCCGATGTCGAGCACCACGCCGTCGACCTGCTCCACATGTTCGTCGAGCGAGGAGAACGGCGCCTGCACCAGCCGCAGCCGGCCCTCATGCCCGGCTTCCAGCGCCCTGCCCGCGGCGATGGCGTCGGGATCGCGATCGATGGCGACGACGGATGCGCCGGTGGCGAGGATGGCGCGCGTGTAGCCGCCGGCCCCGAACGTGCCGTCGACGATCACCTCGCCCGGCTTCGGCGCAAGCGCCGCGATGACTTCGTCGAGCAGGACCGGAAGGTGCGGCGCTTCGGCGTCGGAACCGGTCGTCATCACGCCTGCCCTCCGCTTGCCGCCTGCCTGAGTTTCAGAAGCCGCTCGCGCACCTTCGCGCCATGCGCAGCCAGCCGCTCCGGCTCCCAGATCTGGAAGAACCGGCCTCGCCCAACGAAAGCCACCTCCTGGCCGATACCCGTATGCTCGCGAATGAAGTCCGTCACCGTGATGCGCCCGTCCTGATCCAGCTTCAGGAAGGCGCCGTCGCCATGGCAGAAGAAGGACATGTCGTCCGCCGCCTGCCGGAAAGGGTCTTCCTGCGCGATGCGCTGCTCGTAGCGGTCGAGCAGGTCGAGCCCGCCGACATCCATGGCCGGCTGATCCAGGCACCGCAGCGCATAGAGTTCCGCATAGCCCCGCTTGAGCACCACGGAGCGGAAATGGGCCGGCACCGACACCCGTCCCTTGGCGTCGATCCGGTTCACAGAGCTTGACAGAAAACGGTCCATGACGCGCTACAGCCGCTTTTGCCGCCGCACCCCTTTCCATCGTCGCACCCGCGCCGCCGCGGTGCGGTCCCTCGTCCACGTTCCAGCCATCCGTCGCGCAGGCGCGCGCCATCGCACGAACGGCCGCCGCGGCCGCCCATCCGGCATACGCTTCACCCTGACACGAAACGAAAGCTTGAAACTGCAAATGGGATAACATGGGGGTTTATGGGCGTCAACGGGAACAACATGCACGATCACACCGCCCGGCCCCACCTCGGCGGACACCTGCGGTATCCTCCTTTATCTTCCATTAAGCCTAACGAAGTGTTTAGATTTTCCCGCCGCGCCCGCATGCGCGCCCCGGCCGCGAAGGCCGGAGCGATGCACAATGCGCAAGTAAGGAGACAAGGTGCCAGCCGGCCTGTAAGCCGGGTTCTGTATGGCCTCCGCGCCTTGCGGCGCGGAAACGTGGCGGCCATTCATCTTGGGCGCCCGTTGCCGGACGCCTCACGCAACCTACCCGGACGGCGGGCTGGAAACAGCCCCCGAGGGTCGCCCCTCGCGCCGCCCCTATTCGGTCTTGCTCCCGGTGGGGTTTACCGTGCCGCTTCCGTTACCGGTCGCGCGGTGGGCTCTTACCCCACCCTTTCACCCTTGCCGCACAAAATGCGCGGCGGTTTGCTTTCTGTGGCACTTTCCCTAGGGTTACCCCCGCCGGCTGTTAGCCGGCACCGTGTTTCCATGGAGCCCGGACTTTCCTCACCCGCAGCCTTTCGGCATCATGGGGTGCGGCCGCCCGGCCGGCTGGCAGATGCGTATAAAGGTATTCCGCAGCCAAAAGGCAACAGAAAAGCTGCCGCCACCCTCAGCTTGAAGGGGCGAGCGAGGCGATATGCACCTTCACCTTGCTGCAATAGGCGGAAGAAACCGGGTTCATCCGTTTGGCGGCATGGCCGGCATTGTATTTGAGAATCGTGCCGCAGGTCGTGCCGCCGCCCAGATTGTGAGCCTTCGCCAGGTACTTCATGCCGTACTTTATATTGGTATCGGGGTTGAAAAGGCCCTTCGCGGTACCGCTGTAGCCCATCATGCGGGCCGTGGACGGCTTGATCTGCATGAGGCCGATCTCGCCGGCACTGCCGACCACGTTCGGACGATAATTGCTTTCCACCTTGACCACGGCATGGGCGAGCGAAACCGGAACGCCATAGGCCACGGCATAGTGGTCGATGATCTTGGAATAGGTGGTGCCGGTGGTTTCGACTGCCACGCTGGCCGTGCGCGAAGACCGCTTCACGACCTTCGTCGACTTCGCTGCCTTCTTGGAAACCGCAGGCTTCTTGGAAACCGCCTTTTTGGAAACCACCTTCCTGGATGCCGCCTTTTTCGTGGGTGCCGCCTTCTTCGCAACTGCCTGCTCGGGCTTTGCCTCGGCCTTTTCGGTTTCGGCCGCCTTCTTCACGACGAGGCCGCGCCCGCCGAGTTGCGGGTCGAAACGGTCTGCCATGGCAGAGCCTGAGGCAACAGTGAGCATAGCGGCAGCAACAGCTGCCGTAAAAACGGTCAACTTCTTCATTTGGTCCTGTTCTGTATCAGGCGCGCAAGGAAAAGTGCGCGCCGGGGGCTTCGACGCGACCGGGAGTTACTTGGGGGCATGTCCGGCCGGCTCGGGCATTCCTCTGGAGTGAGATGCCGGGCCAAAAATGGCAGCGCCGTTCAATTTGAGTTAAATTATATTACAACGAAAACGATTGTGCTGCTTATTCAAGATCTTGCGCGACGGAAGCCAGAAGTCGCTCGAGGGTACGAAATGTGGAACCGTCGGCGATTCCATCCACCCGGCGGGGCCGAAAATGGCGCTGGAACGCCTCGACAACGATGCGCGTCTGCGCATCGTAGGCGCCGGTGATCTCCACGCCATAGCCGTAGAGCGCCAGCATGGACTGCAGTTTTTCCACGTCCGGCCCGCTGTCGCCCTCGCCAAGGCACGGCCCCGAAGAGATCGGCGACGGCTCGACCAGATGGCCGACACCCGCCTCGAACAGGCTCTGCCAGGGAAACTTCTCGCCCGGATCGACCTTGCGCCCCGGGGCGACGTCGGAATGGGCAAGCACCTGCACCGGCGGCACCCGATGCCGCTCGACGATGCCCCGGCACAGCGCGATGACGGCCTCGATCTGCCGTTCCGGAAAAGGGGCGTAGCCCAGTTCATGGCCCGGATTGACGATCTCGATGCCGACCGAACAGGAGTTTATGTCGTTCACGCCCCGCCACGAGCTCTTGCCGGCATGCCAGGCGCGATCGCTCTCGCGCACCATCTGCACGATGCGGCCGTCCTCATGCACCAGGTAGTGCGACGAGACCTCGCTTTCGGGATCGCACAGCCGCTCCTCGGCCGCATGGCCGCTCGCCATGCCGGTGTAGTGCAGGATGATCATGTCCGGGCGCTGCCCGTCGCGCCTCGGCCCGAAATTGGGCGAGACCCTGACTTCCGCTCCTGGATGGTCGGGGGCGAAGCCGCTCATGCCGCCTGCAGGCTCCGCTCGATGATCTCGTAGGCGGCATTGATGGCCGCCAGCCGCGTGGTGGCGATGGCGATGAATTCCTGCGGCAGCCCGCGCCCCATCAGCTTGTCAGGATGGTTTTCCGCCACCAGCCGGCGATAGTGCTTCTTCACTTCGGCCAGCGGCCGGCCGCGTTCGATGCCGAGCACGACATAGGGATCGGCGACGCCAAGCTGGACATGGCGCGCAAGTATCGTCTGGTAGTGGTCTTCCGCGATGCTGAAGATCTCGGCCACCCGATGCAGGAAGCCTTCCTCGCGTTCATGCAGGACGCCGTCGGCGGTTGCGATGTAGAACAACCCGTCGAGTATGTCCTCCAGCATCATGCAATTGGGGCCGCCATTGCCGCAGAGCCCCGCCATCTGCCGCGCATAGGCTTCGAAACCGGCCGTATCGCGCTTGGCGAGGTCATAGAGGCGGGCGACATTGTGCGCCTCCTGCGGCGGCACCTCGAAAATCGCCTGGAAGGCCCGCACCTCGTCCTGCGTGACGACGCCGTCGGCCTTGGCCATCTTGGCGGAAAGCGCGATCATGGCGACTGAAAACGCCACTTTCCGGCGCAGTTCGGGGTCGCCTGCAAACAGGGTGCGCACCGCCTCCACCATGTCGGCCACTCCGGCGGCCGTAGAGGAGGAAAGACGCTGGATGAAATCGCCAATGCGGTTCCAGATGGACATGGGGGCTGTTTAGAGCATCGAATCGAAAAGGGGAATCACTCCCACAAAAAAAGCCGGCGCGAAAAAGGCCGGCATGAAAAAGGGCCGGCAAGGCCGGCCCCTTCGGGAGGATGGCAACAGAGCTTATTCCGCAGGCTGAGGCGTTGCATCGGGCTGCGAGCCGCCGTCGCTCGGCGCCGGCGTGATGCTCTGCGTGGTCGAGCCATCCGTGGCCGGAGGCGTGGCGGGAGCCGTGGAATCGGGAGTCATCGGCTGCTCGCCCGCCGGCGGCGTGGTGCTCTGCGTCGTAGTGGCGTCGGAACCGCTGTCGCTGCACGCGGCGATGCCGAACAATGCCAGAGCGGAAACCGATGCAAGAACGAGCTTCTTCATTTTATGTCTCCTTACAAACATTCACACCCCCCCCTCATGGACGGTTGCAAATGTAATGCCGAAAGACGCTATCTGTTTCATAACGTTGCGTTTCGGCCTGTAACAGCTTCTTGCGGCGGCCACTCCTGCCTATTCGACGGAACGTATTTCACCCGCCTCGAAGCCGCCTTGAATCATCGCATGAGCTTCCAGACTCCAAATCTGTGCAGTACGGCGCAAGCCTTTGCTTTTGCATTATTATCGGCAATGATCTTCTATTCTTGCCCGCCCGGCGGGTTGAGCGCCGCCACCAAGGCCGACACCAGAAGCTCCGGCCCGTAGCCGAGCTTCTTCGGCGTCAGCCCCATGCGCACCACCACCATGCGTTGTGAAGGGATAACGGCAACCGTCTGCCCGTCATGGCCCTTCAGCCAGAACGTATCTGCCGGCACGCCCATCCGGCTGCCATTGCCGCCCGGCACCTCCAGCCAGACCTGGCCCCGGCCATAGACGCCATCCGAGGCCGGCGCCGGCTCGCGCATCCAGGACACGAAGCCCGGCGGCAATATCTGCTCGCCGCTCCACACGCCGCCCTGCAACAGGAACTGGCCGAGGCGTGCCCAGTCGCGGGCGGTGGCATAAATGTAGGAGGAACCGACGAAAGTGCCGCTCTCATCTGCCTCGATCACCGCGCTGTCCATGCCGAGCGGCGAAAACAGCGCCCGGCGCGGCCATTGCAGCGCCTCGCCGGCATCGCCCAGAGCCTCCTGCCACAGCCGCGAAAGCAGCACGGCGGTTCCGCTCGAATAGGAAAACACCTCGCCCACCGGCGCCGCCAGCGGCTTGGCGCCGGCGAAGCCCGCCATATCCGGTTCCAGATAGAGCATGCGGGTCACATCGGTGACATCGCCATAATCCTCGTTGAACTCGAGGCCGCTCGACATGGCCATCAGGTCGGCAAGGGTGATCGCCGCGCGCCCGTCCGCCTCCCAGCCTGGAAGCAGGCGATCCTTCTCCAGCGACATCCTGCCGTCGCGCAGCAGCGTGCCGATGATCGCGGCATTCACCGTCTTGGACATGGACCAGCCGAGCAGGGGCGTATCTGCTGAAAAACCCTCGCCATAGCGTTCGCCGGCGATGCGCCCGTCACGCACCACCACGATGGCCCGCAGGCCCTCGCCCGCAAGGTTGTCGTCGGCCAGAACGGCGGCAACCTCCGCCGTGGCCGGCTCGACCCGTTCACCCTCAGGCCACGCCGCATCCGGCGGCGGCGACGGCATCGGCATATCCGGCAATTGCGCAGCGCTGGCCCGCGCCAGGTCGCCGTCCGGCACATTGGCGCAGCCGAGCCCGCCGCGCGCCACAGCCACGCTCTCGCCCAGAAAGCCGAGCAGCCCGGCGCGCACGACCTTTTCGTCCCGGTCCACCGAAACCCGCATCAGCTTCAGCAGCGGGTGGCCCGGCGCCTGCACATCCACTTCCAGCACCTGTTGCGGGTCGCGGCCGGCAAGGAAGACATTGGAGCAGACGATCTTGGCGGCATAGCCGGAACCGACGCGGATCAGTTCCGGCGGCGCCGCATAAAGCCACGCGAACAGCCCTGCAATGGCGACGAGAAGGAGCAGCACCAGCGTCCGCAACAGTCTGAAGATCAGCCGCATCGCTTCCCGCCCCTCGATTCGCCGCGCATTTCCCCTCATATTTGCGGTTCTGCCGGTGGCCATCAACCGAATATCAACCATGTTCGGCAATCACCGGGACAGGGCAATTCCAGAAAACGGAAGCGCTCCGAAGCGGCTCGGGCATCCACCGCAGCCATCAACGGGTTTGGGGAACACGATGCGCCGACTTGCACCGCTTCTTGCACTGGCTCTGCTCGGCGCCTGCTCCGCCACGCTCGAGGACATGGCTCCGACAGGTGCGCCCTCCGCATCGACGCCGGCCGGCACCGCCGGCAAGGCGCCCCGCTTCGGAGACAGCGACCCCCACGACTGGCAGGGCGCAGCACCTTGGCACTATGCCGTGCACGGAACCGACGTCTCCAAATACCAGACCTCGGTCGACTGGAATCAGGCCAAGGCGGCCGGCATCTCCTTTGCCTTCATCAAGGCGACGGAGGGCGGCGACCGGCTGGACGACTATTTCAAGCAGCACTGGCGCGACGCCAAGGCGGCCGGCGTGCCGCGCGGCGCCTATCATTTCTACTATTTCTGCCGGCCGGCGGCCGAGCAGGCGCGCTGGTTCATCGCCAATGTGCCGAAGGACCCCGCCGCGCTGCCGCCGGTGCTCGACATGGAGTGGAACCCGCATTCGCCGACCTGCAGGCTGCGCCCGCCGCATGAAACGGTCCGCCGCGAAATGTCCATCTTCCTGTCCATCGTCGAGAAGCACTACGGCAAGAAGCCTATCATCTACACCTCGATCGACTTCTTCGACGACAACAAGCTTTCGACCTTCCACGGCTATCCCTACTGGCTGCGTTCGGTCGCCGGCCACCCTTCCATGCGCTATGGCTCGCACCCCTTCACCTTCTGGCAATATACGGGCACCGGCATCGTGCCAGGCATCAGGGGCAATGCCGACATCAACGTCTTCAACGGCACCCAGGCCGCCTGGCAGAAATGGCTGCGGCAGAACACCCGTTGACAGCGTAAAGCCAATCGCATTCATGGTTCCGGCCATGGCTCATGCCCGCTTTTCGACATAAGCGGCGGCCATAGAGCACGCCTTGAGAGCAATTCCAGCAAAAGTGCGAAGCGGTTTTGCGTTCGGAATTGCGTCAAAATTAAAGGATTGGAGCGTTTCTGCGATTCGGAGAAATGCGGAAATGCTCCAAAGAGGCACTGCCCAAAACCGTCGAGCAGGAAGGACACCCATGCGACCGCCTATTCTTGCCATCGCCACGCTGCTGACGGCATTTTCCGGAGTTGCCGCCGCCCAGGAATGCGGCATCGATTTCGAGGCTTGGAAGCAGGGCGTGGCCGAAGAAGCCCGTGCCGCCGGCGTCGGCGAAGCCGGCCTGGGGGCGCTGCAGGGGGCCGACATCGACACCCGCGTTCTGGCCCGCGACCGCTCGCAAGGCGTGTTCTCGCAGACCTTCGTCGAGTTCTCCGGCCGCATGATCTCGGACTACCGCCTCAAGCACGGCGCGGCCAACATGCGCAAATACGCCTCCGTCTTCGACCGGGCCGAGCAGGAATACGGCGCGCCGGCGCCGGTCATCACCGCCTTCTGGGCGCTGGAAACCGATTTCGGCGCCGTGCAGGGCGAATTCCCGACGCTCAACGCGCTGGTGACGCTGGCCCATGATTGCCGCCGCCCGCAACTGTTCCGCCCGCATCTGGTGCCGCTGCTGACCCTGATCGACCGGGGCGTGCTGCCCGCCGATGTCAAGGGCGCCTGGGCCGGCGAGATCGGCCAGACCCAGATCCTTCCGGCGGATTATCTCAACAACGGTGTCGATGGCGACAATGACGGCATCGTCGACCTGCGCAACAGCGCCCCCGACGCCATCATGACGACGGCCAAGAAGATCCAGTCGCGCGGCTGGGTCCCCGGCCAGCCGTGGATCGAGGAGGTTCGCCTCCCCGACGACCTGCCCTGGGAAGAGACCAGCCGCACCAACAAGCTGCCCATTTCGCGCTGGAACGAATGGGGCGTGACCCATCGCGACGGCAGCCCGCTGGAGGACAACGGCCTGACCGCCGGCCTCGCCCTGCCCATGGGCCGCAAGGGTCCCGCCTTCCTCACCTATGATAATTTCGAAGTCTACCTGAAGTGGAACCAGTCCTTCACCTACGCGCTGACGGCGGCCGTGCTTGCCACGCGCCTCGACGGTGCGCCGCCCTACGATCCGCGTTCGCCGGAGCCGGGCCTCAGCATGGAGCAGATGAAGGAATTGCAGCGCAAGCTGGAGGCCAGGGGCCACGATGTCGGGACCGTGGACGGCATCCTCGGCACCAACACCCGCGATGCGGTGCGCCAGGAGCAGATGCGCCTCGGCTTCGCCGTCGACGGATGGCCGACCCCCGACCTTCTGATGAAGCTGTAGGCCGGCTGCCGGGACCGAATCCGGGTTGCCGCCGCAGGCCGCATCCGCCGAAAGCGGTAACAGGCAACCGGGCGGCGAAATGCCGGATTTACGGATTCCAGCCGCACCCCGTCACAATTTATGCACAAAGCTTAAGGGCATTTTCGCCAGCAATTTCAACGCATGTACGGAAAACGATCCACAAATCCGCCGCAATGCAGCAAAATTTTCGCTTGTCTGTTGGCCGAATATTTCTAGATTCCATGAATAGCTTTTCAGAAGGAGGCTATCCATGGGACTTACAAGGCCGCTAAACGCATTGATAGTTTGCGCCGCTTTCGCTTTCGTCGGCGCTCTGATCATAGGCGTTCTTCCTTGACCCGCATAAGCCGGTAGGCCAGTTAAAAAGACCCAGTACCTGAAAACATGGATCAAGCGAAAGGCCGGGCTCCACCCCCGGCCTTTC
This sequence comes from Aquamicrobium terrae, assembly GCF_040545735.1. Taxonomy (GTDB): domain Bacteria; phylum Pseudomonadota; class Alphaproteobacteria; order Rhizobiales; family Rhizobiaceae; genus Mesorhizobium; species Mesorhizobium terrae_A. Next base: position 116,902 of record NZ_JBEPML010000001.1, on the reverse strand, counting down.
TTGATTCTGCCTTATCAAAGGTTCGAAACGGCCTTTCAGGCGGCAGCGGACTTCGCACTGGCACCCTCGTTCGGGCGCGGGCGGATGCCGATCATATGGCACACGGCATAGGCGAGGTCGGCCCGGTTCATGGTGTAGAAGTGGAAATCCCCCACCCCGCGCTCGATCAGGTCCTGCACCTGCTCGGCGGCCACAGCGGCGGCGACGAGCGCGTGGGTCTGCGGGTCGGCCTCCAGCCCGTCGAAGCGCTCGCGTAGCCACGCCGGCACGTGCGCGCCGGCCCGCGCCGAGAAATTGGCGACCTGCACAATGTTGTGCACCGGCAATATGCCCGGCACGATGGGGATATAGATGCCCGCCCGGCGTACCCGCTCGACATACCGCTCATAGATGTCGTTGTCGAAGAAGAACTGGGTGATCGCCCGCGTGGCGCCATTGTCGACCTTGCGCTTGAGCATGTCGATGTCGGTGGCGAAATCCGGGCTCTCGGGATGCTTTTCCGGATAGGCGGAAACGGAAATGTCGAAATCGCCCTGGCGGCGCAGCGCCGCCACCATTTCCGCGCCGTTGGCATAGCCTTGCGGATGCGGCTGGTAGCCGGTGCCGACGCCGGAGGCCGGGTCGCCGCGCAGCGCCACGAAGCGCTTCACGCCGAGTTCCGCGAACTGGCGGATCACCGCATCGACCTCGTCGCGCGACGCGTCGATGCAGGTCAGGTGCGCGGCGGGCGCAAGATGCGTCTGATGCAGGATGCGGGCGACGGTGCGCGCCGTGCGCTCGCGCGTCGAGCCGCCGGCGCCATAGGTCACCGACACGAAATCCGGGTGCAGCGGCTTCAGGCGGGTGACGGTCTCCCACAGGCGCGCTTCCATCTCGTCCGTCTTCGGCGGGAAGAATTCGAAGGAAACGCGGATGCTGTCGCCGAGATCGGGGCGACGCGAGAAACGGAACTGACTCATCAGGCAACTTCCCCGATCTGGGCTGCATGTAGGGTTTGTGCGGGATCGGCGATCAGCAGGCGCCGATCGCGGCCGAGCCACAGCTTGACGATGAGCTTGGCGCCGTTGTTGCCGCGCGGCTCGAACTCCTGGCTGCTTTCAAGGTCGAGCCCGGCTTCAGCGAACCATTCCTCGATCTGCTTGTCCGAGAAGCCGAGCCGCTGGTGGGCGTGCTCCTCACGCAGGAATTCCAGCGTGTGCGGCGCGAAATCGACGATGATCAGCCGGCCGGACGGACGCAGCAGCCGCGCCGCCTCGGCGATGGCGCGGGCGGGATCGTCGAGATAGTGCAGCACCTGGTGGATGGTGACGAGGTCATAGGCATCGCGCTCGACCGGCGGCGCGAAGATATCGCCCTGCCGCACCTGCGCATTGGTGATGCCGGCGTGGTCCAGATTGGCGCGCGCCACGGCCAGCATCTCGCGCGACATGTCGATGCCGACGCCGCGCCGGTAGAGCGGGGCGAGAATCTCGAGCAGCCGCCCGGTGCCGGTGCCGAGGTCGAGCATGGACTGGAACGGTCGCTTCCCGACCAGCTCCAGCAGCGCCGCCTCCACGGCCCTGTCGGGCACATGCAGGGAGCGGATCTCGTCCCAGCTCGCGGCATTCTGCGAAAAATACTCCGTCGCCCTCTCCTGCCGCCGGCGCTTCACCGTGGCGAGCCGCTCCATGTCGCGCTCGACCTGCGGATCGGCGGTATCGATGCCGGCGATCAGCCGCAGCACGAAGGCGCGCGCCATATCCTGGTCGGAAAGGCGGAAGAACGCCCACGAGCCCTCCTGGTAGCGGCCGATCAGTCCCGCTTCCATGAGCAGCTTGAGATGGCGCGAGACGCGCGGCTGCGACTGGCTGAGGATTTCGGTAAGGTCGGAGACGGTGAGGTCGCCCTGCGCCAGCAGCACGAGGATGCGCAGCCGGCTGGATTCGGCAGCCGCCTTCAATGTATCTACCATCGTATCGAGCGCGACGTTCATGTCCTTGCCCATCCGGAAAGCCACTCAAGAAAGATATAAAGATATGTTTATGTCATTTTCGGCAAAAGTGCAATGGGTGATTTGCTCTGCCCTGTGGACGGGCGGGAGGCGCTAGCCATGTTCGAGCCACGCACGGACGAACGGACCCTGGCTGACGATCCCGCGCGGATGGAGCCGGACGGCCATGTCGTCTTCATCGGCCGCATTGCCTCCCCGTGGACGGAGCGCGCGGACTGCCCGAAGAACATGCGCCAGGCGCGCGAGCGCAATGCGACGGCGACTCTTGTGCTGGACCCCGCCTATCGGGAAGGCCTTGCCGGGCTCGAAGGCTACAGCCACGTCCATATCCTGACCTGGCTGCACCATGCGCCGCGGAATCTGATTGTCCAGAAACCGCGCCATGCACCTGATGCCAAAGGTGTTTTCGCTCTGCGCTCGCCGGCGCGGCCGAACCCGATCGGATTGCATACGGCGAGGATCGTCCATATCGATGCCGGGACAGGCACGGTGGAACTCGACGCCATCGACGCGCTGGACGGCACGCCGGTGCTCGATATCAAGCCCTATTTCCCCTCTGTCGATGCCATCGCCGAAGCGGCAATCCCCAGCAGGGACCCTGCATGAATCGCGCCACCGGGCGGCAAAAAGCCATCGCCAAGGCGCTGACCGCGCTGCTGCCGACGGCGCCCTATGCCGATATCGAGAAGATCCGCGCGGAAGCGGGCGCTCCGCATCTCAAGTCCCTGCCCGCTTCGATCGCCGTATGGCTGGCGACGGTCGCCCATATCCGCCATGCCCACACCGACTACGAGAAGCTTCTGGCCGAAGGCTACGACCGCGATTCGGCCCGCTTCTTCGTCGTCGACGAAATCAATTCATGGCTGACGAAGTGGCGCGCCACGCGGCTGCTCGACCCGGACGACGACGACGTTTGAGCTCCCGCGTCAGCCCTTGCGCACGGCCACGATGAACAGCCGCTTGAACCCGAGCAGCACCTTGCCGTCGGCCTGCACGGCATAAGCTTCGCTTACCCGTTCCAGATAGCGCGCCAGGAACGCCTGCCGCTCGCCCTCGTCGAGCACATCCAGATAGGGCTTCAGCCCGGTCGACTTCACCCATTCCATGATCGCTTCCGGCCCGGCAAGCGGATGGTTGTAGTGGGTGTGCCAGATATCCAGCCGGCCGCACAGCGGCTTCAGCAGGTCGTAGTAATAGCCGACCGGCGGCAGGGGCGCCCGACCGGCGCCGGCCATCTTGGCGGCAAACGGCATTTCGGCGGCCGTCTCGCGCATCAGCCGGTGCGAGGGCTCGCCCAGATTGTCCGGCATCTGCACGGCCAGCGTGCCGCCGGGCGCAAGCTGGTCCATCAGCCGCACCAGAACCTGCGGATGGTTGGGCAGCCACTGGAACACGGCGTTGGCGAACAGCACGTCCACCTTTTCCGCCGGCGTCCAGCTTTCGGCATCCGCCAGCTCGAAGCTGACACCCGACAAGCGCTTGCGGGCTTTTTCCAGCATGTCCGGCGAGGTGTCGATGCCGGAAATCTCGGCCTGCGGCCAGCGCTCGACCAGCAGTTCAGTGGAATTGCCCGGCCCGCAGCCTATGTCGACCACACGCCCGGGCTCGACCGCCGGCACCTGCGCCAGCAGATCGCGAGAGGGGCGGGTGCGCTCGTCCTCGAACTTCAGATATTGCGTCGCCGACCAGTCCTGCATGGTTTCCCTCCCGGGCAAAAGCAAAAACGCCCCGCTTCTGGCGGGGCGTTCGGAGCAAAGATCAGCGCGTCAGGCGCTTGTAGGTCATGCGATGCGGGTTGACCGCCTCGGGGCCGAGCCTGCGGATCTTGTCCTGTTCGTAGTCCTCGAAGTTGCCCTCGAACCATTCGACATGGCTGTCGCCCTCGAAGGCGAGGATGTGCGTCGCCAGACGGTCGAGGAACATGCGGTCGTGCGAGATGATGACGGCGCAGCCGGCATAGTTCTCCAGCGCGTCCTCCAGCGCCGCCAGCGTCTCGGTGTCGAGGTCGTTGGTCGGCTCGTCGAGCAGCAGGACGTTGCCGCCGTTGCGCAGCATCTTGGCCAGGTGCACACGGTTGCGCTGGCCGCCCGACAGGTTGCCCACCTTCTGCTGCTGGTCCTGCCCCCGGAAGTTGAAGGACGAGCAGTAGGCGCGGGTGTTGGCGTCGAACTTGCCGAGCTTGACCACTTCGGCGCCGCCGGAAATCTCTTCCCACACGGTCTTGTTGGGGTCGAGCGCATCGCGGCTCTGGTCGACATAGCCGAGCTTGACCGTCTCGCCGATACGGACCGTGCCGGCATCCGGCTTTTCCTGTCCGGTGATCATCTTGAACAGCGTGGTCTTGCCAGCACCGTTGGGGCCGATGACGCCGACGATGCCGCCGGGCGGCAGCTTGAACGACAGGTCCTCGATCAGAAGCTCGTCGCCGAAGCCCTTCGACAGGCCCTCGACCTCGATGACGACATTGCCCAGCCGCTCGCCATAGGGGATGACGATCTGGGTGTCGCTCGGACGGCGGTTGTTGGCCTGTTCCAGAAGTTCCTCGAACGCCTTGATACGCGCCTTGGACTTGGTCTGGCGGGCCTTGGGGCTCGACTGGATCCACTCGCGCTCGCGGCCGATGGCGCGCTGGCGCGCGTCGTCCTCGCGGCCCTCCTGCTTGAGACGCTTGGCCTTGGCTTCCAGATATTTGGTGTAGTTGCCCTCATAGGGGATGCCGCGGCCACGGTCGAGCTCAAGAATCCAGCCGGTGACGTTGTCGAGGAAGTAGCGGTCGTGGGTGATGAGCAGCACCGAGCCCTTGTAGGCGCGCAGGTGCTTTTCCAGCCACGCCGTGGTCTCGGCGTCGAGGTGGTTGGTCGGTTCGTCGAGCAGCAGCAGGTCCGGCTCTTCCAGCAGCAGGCGGCACAGCGCCACGCGGCGGCGCTCGCCGCCCGAAAGCTTGGTCACGTCGGCGTCCTTGGGCGGACAGGCCAGCGCGTCCATCGCCATCTCGACCTGCTGCTCGAGGTCCCACAGGTTCAGGCGGTCCATCTCGTCCTGAAGCCTGGCCGATTCTTCCGCCGTCTCGTCGGAATAGTTCATCATCAGCTCGTTGTAGCGCTCGATGATGGCCGTCTTCTTCGCAACACCGTCCATGACGTTCTCGAACACAGTCTTGGACGGATCGAGCTGCGGCTCCTGCGCGAGGTAGCCGACGGTCGCGCCCTCGGCCAGCCAGGCCTCGCCGGTGTACTCCTTGTCGAGCCCGGCCATGATCTTGAGGATGGTCGACTTGCCGGCGCCGTTCGGGCCCAGGATGCCGATCTTGGCATCCGGGTAGAAGGAAAGATGGATGTTCTCCAGCACCTTCTTGGTGCCGTAGGCCTTGTTGAGGCCGGCCATGTGATAGATGAACTGGCGTGCCACGCGCGCTATTCCTTGAATAAGGGTGATTGGGGGTCGCGCGCTATGTAGGCGAAAGACCGCCGCGGGGCAATGCCCAAGCTCGTCCCGCGACCCTTGCTGCGGCAGATGCCGGCCGCCGCGTCAGGGTTTTATGTAGGTATAGCCCTGCTGTTCCAGATAGCTGAGCTCGGCCACGCCGGAAGGCACGATATCGTCCTCGAACACCTCGAACAGGTCGTTTTCATAGTCGATCTTGCGGCTGGTGAGCGTGTTGTTGCACACCAGGAACGACACGTTCTGCGTCTTGAGGCTGGTGACGGCCGATTGCAGGGACAAATCGTCCTGCGCCGCCATCAAAAGCTTCACGCCGTCGCCATGCAGCACGACCTTCACGTCGATATTGTCCTTGCCCACCGCATTGACATGGTTCTGTACATTGACCAGCGCCGCCTTGTAAGCCTTGCTCTCCGGCCCGCCATCGCCATTGATATGGTAGACCACTTTCTGCTTGCCGTATTTTTCCGCCGCGCCAGCATGGCCGACGACAGCGATAGCGGACAGGATTGCCATGACGAGCACCGCACCGATCTTGAATTTCATCCCGATTTCCTCCTCTGAACGACACATCGATATATCATGTTATTTGCATGTTAAACCCATCATGCGGAATTCGCCACCTGCCGCCGTCGCCGGCGAAAGGCGGGCGACTGCTCCGCATCGGCAAGAAAGCGCCAGTGGAAAAGGCGGAAACAGGATATGACTTTCGACGGAAGACGCACCCTCACCTCCCCGACGGGAGCGGCGCTGAACCTTTATGTCGAGCACGCAACGGCGCCTGCCCGTGGCGTCGTGCAGATCAATCACGGTCTTGCCGAACATGCCGCGCGCTATGCGCCGTTCGCCGATTTCCTCAGCCAGCGCGGCTATCATGTCTATGCGCATGACCATCGCGGCCACGGCTTCACCCGCGCGCCCGATGCACCGCCCGGCCGCTTCGCCGGACAGGATGGGGTCGAAGCGCTGGTGGCCGACGTCGATGCCGTTCACGACCTCATCGCCCAGGACCATGCCGGCCTGCCCGTTGTCGTCTTCGGCCACTCCATGGGCGGCATGATCGCGCTCAACTATGTGCTGCGCCATTCGCGCCGCATCCAGGCGGCGGCGGTGTGGAACTCCAATTTCCAGGCCGGCCTGCCGGCACTGGCCGCAAGGGCGATTCTGGCATGGGAACGCTTCCGCCTCGGCTCCGACGTGCCCTCGCGCCTGTTGCCGAAGCTCACCTTCGAGGCGTGGGGCAAGGCCATCCCCGGGCATCGCACCCTCTTCGACTGGCTGTCGCGCGATCCGAAACAGGTGGATGCCTATATCGCCGACCCGCTCTGCGGCTGGAACGGCTCGGTCTCGCTGTGGCTGGACCTGTTCCGCCTTGCCGGCAACGGGGCGGCCGACGCGAATTTCGGCGACGTGCGCAAGGACCTGCCCTTCCATCTGGTCGGCGGCGCGCACGACCCAGCCACCGATGGCGGCAAGAGCGTCAACCGCCTTGCCGGCCGCCTGCGGCGCATGGGCTTCTCCGACGTGGCCGCGACCATCTATCCCGACACCCGCCATGAGAGCCTCAACGAGGTCAACCGCGAGTTGGTCATGGACGACTTCGCCTCCTGGCTCGAACGGGTTTGCCCCCGCGACGAAGCCGGCTCGGCAGGCCCGCGCGCCCGTCAGGCTGGCCCATTGCATGGCACGTGACAGGATCGGCAAGGCTTGCTAGAGCATGGCACCCGAAGGCGGGAACCGGTTTCGGGACAATGACATGCGCAAACCCTCCCGATGCAGTGAGTAGTCCATGGCCCCTCCTCCGCTGAAAGGCGTCCGTGTCATCGAACTGGCCCGCATCCTGGCCGGACCGTGGGCCGGGCAGGTGCTGGCCGATCTCGGTGCCGACGTCATCAAGGTGGAAAGCCCGCAGGGCGACGATACCCGCAAATGGGGACCGCCCTTCGTCATGGGCGCGGACGGTGAGAACCTTTCGGCCGCCTACTACCATTCCTGCAATCGCGGCAAGCGCTCCGTGACGATCGATTTCTCCACGCCGGAAGGCGCGGAGACGGTGCGCAGGCTGGTGGCCGACGCGGACGTCCTCATCGAGAATTTCAAGCTCGGCGGCCTGAAGAAATACGGCCTCGACTACGAGAGCCTGAAGACCGTCAACCCGAAGCTGATCTATTGCTCGATCACCGGCTTCGGCCAGGACGGCCCCTACGCGCCGCGCGCCGGCTACGACTTCATCGTGCAGGGCATGTCGGGCCTGATGTCGATCACCGGCGAGCCGGATCGCGAACCGCAGAAGGTGGGCGTCGCCGTCACCGACATCTTCACCGGCCTCTATTCGGTCATCGCCATCCAGGCCGCCCTTCGCCATGCGGAAAAGACCGGCGAAGGCCAGCATATCGACATGGCCTTGCTCGACACGCAGGTGTCGGTGCTGGCGAACCAGAACCTCAACTATCTGGTATCCGGCAACGCGCCGAACCGCATGGGCAATGCCCATCCCAACATCGCCCCCTACGAGGTGCTGCCGGTCAAGGACGGGCATTTTATCCTCGCCGTCGGCAATGACAGCCAGTTCGCCAAGTTCTGCGCCGTGATCGGCCGCGCCGAACTGGCCGCCGACCCGGCCTTCGCCACCAACGCGGCGCGCGTGGCCAATCGCAAGGACCTGCGGGAACATATGGTTCCGGCGCTGGCCGCCTTCGCACGCGCCGATATCCTCGCGGCGCTGGAAAAGGCCGGCGTTCCCGCCAGCCCCATCAACGACATCGGCCAGATCTTCGCCGATCCGCAGGTGGTGGCACGCGGCATGCGCCTCGACCTCGACGACGGCCACGGCAACAGCCTGCCGTCTGTGCGGGCGCCGATGGTGATGTCGGCCACGCCGCTCGCCTATGAGCGTTCCTCGCCGCGCCTTGGCGAGCATACACAGGAAATCCTGGCCGAACTGGAGCGGAAGACGCGATGAAGACGGGTGGACAACTGATCGTCGAGGCGCTGGAGGCCAACGGCGCCGACCGCATATTCTGCGTGCCGGGCGAGAGCTATCTCGCCGTGCTCGATGCGCTGCACGATTCCAGCATCCGCACCTTCGTGTGCCGTCAGGAAGGCGGCGCCGCCATGATGGCCGACTGTCAGGGCCGCCTGACCGGCCGCCCCGGCATCTGCTTCGTCACGCGCGGTCCCGGTGCCACAAACGCCTCTGCCGGCGTGCACATCGCCATGCAGGATTCCATTCCCATGATCCTGTTCATCGGCCAGATCGCCGGCCACGCCAAATATCGCGAGGCATTCCAGGAAGTCGACTATCACGCCTTCTTCGGCGACATCGCCAAATGGGTGGTCGAGATCGACGATGCCGCGCGCATTCCCGAACTGGTCACCCGCGCCTTCGCCGTCGCCACCTCGGGACGCCCCGGCCCGGTCATCGTCTCGCTGCCGGAAGACATGCTGGCGAGCGAGGTCGAAGCCCCGGTTGCGCGGCCGTTCACGCCGGTCGAGACCCGGCCGGGCGAAGCGGAGCTGGACGAACTGGAAAAGCTGCTCGGCGAAGCCAGGCGCCCCTTCGTCATTCTCGGCGGCACGCGCTGGAGCGAAGACGCAGTCGGCCATATGCAGGAAATCTCGGAAAGCTGGGCGCTGCCGGTCGGCGTCTCCTTCCGCCGCCAGATGCTGTTCGATCATCTGCACGGGAACTATGCCGGCGATGTCGGCATCGGGCTCAACCCGAAGCTTGCCGCGCGCGTGAAGGAGGCAGACCTGATCCTGCTGATCGGCGGGCGCTTCGGCGAAATGCCGTCATCCGACTACACGCTGATGAAAAGCCCCTACCCGGACCAGAAGCTGGTGCATGTCCATGTCGACGCCAACGAGCTTGGCCGCGTCTACCGCCCGACATTGGCGATCAACGCCTCGCCCGCCGCCTTCGTCGAAGCATTTTCGAAGCGAAAGGGACCGGCATCGCCCGGCTGGGCCGGAGAAACGGAGCAGGCCCATGCCGACTACCTCGCCTGGTCCACTCCTCCGACGACCGGCCCCGGCGCGGTGTGGATGGGCCCGATCATGGATTATCTCGAAGGCGTGCTGCCGGAAGATGCTATCATCTGCAACGGTGCCGGCAACTTCGCCACATGGATGCACCGCTTCCACCGCTTCCGCCGCTTCAACACGCAGGCGGCCCCCACCTCCGGCTCGATGGGCTATGGCGTTCCGGCCGGCGTCGGCGCGAAAAGCGTGTTTCCGGAACGCGAAGTGATCGTATGGGCCGGCGACGGTGATTTCCTGATGCACGGGCAGGAATTTGCGACGGCCGTCCAGTATGATCTGCCGGTGATCGTCGTCATCCTGAACAACGGCATATACGGTACCATCCGCATGCATCAGGAGCGCGAATATCCCGGCCGCGTTTCCGGCACCAGCCTGAAAAACCCGGATTTCGCCGCCTATGCGCGCGCCTTTGGCGGCCACGGCGAGACGGTAGAGAAGACCGAAGACTTCGCCGCCGCCTTCGAGCGGGCACGGGCAAGCGGCAAGCCGGCAATCATCGAGGTCAGGCTCGACCCCGAGGCGATCACGCCGGCCCGTACGCTGACCGACATTCGCGAGAAGCGGTAGCCGACCCTCCTTCTTCCCTTGTGGGAAAGTGCCTGAGCGCAGCGAAGGCGGATGAGGGGTTTCTTGCCGGCATCCGGTCGAAGCCCCTCATCCGTCTCGGCGCTACTCGCCACCGGCCCAAAAAATCGGCGGCTGGTCAGACCGCCGCCAGCGCCTGCGCCAGATCGGCGACCAGATCGTCGGGATGCTCCACGCCGATCGACAGGCGGATGGTGGTGTCGAGCACGCCGATGCGCTGGCGAACCTCCACCGGCACCCCTGAATGGGTCATCGCCGCCGGATGGCTGGCAAGCGACTCCGTGCCGCCGAGGCTGACGGCCAGCTTGAACACCTGCAATGCATTGAGGAACGCGAAAGCCGCCTTCTCGCCGCCGCGAATGTCGAAGGAAAAGGTCGAGCCGGCGCCGCTGCACTGGGCCTTGAACACCCTTGCGGCCGGCGTCTCGGGGTCGAGGAACGGCAGATAATGCACCTTGTCCACCTTGGCATGGTCGCGCAGGAACTGCGCCACGACATGCGCATTGGCGTCGGCCTTCTCCATGCGCAGCGCCAGCGTTTCCAGCGAGCGGCCGAGCATCCAGCAGGAATGCGGATCGAGCTGCGTGCCGATGGCGCCGCGCAGCGCCTTGATCGGCTTGATGACCTCCTTCGCGCCCATCGCCGCACCGGCGATCAGGTCGGAATGGCCGCCGACATATTTGGTGAGCGAGTAAAGCGACACGTCCGCGCCCAGTTCCACCGGGCGCTGGAACACCGGCCCGAGCATCGTGTTGTCGCACATCACTATCGGCCGGTGGCCCTGCGATTGCCCCAGCTCATCGGCCACCGCCTTCATCAGCGCCAGGTCGATGACGCTGTTGATCGGGTTGGACGGTGTTTCCACCAGGATGATCGACACCTTGCCCTTGGCCGCCGCTTCCTTCGCCGCCCTGCGCACCGCATCGCCGTCGACGCCGTCGGAGAAGCCGACCGCGCCGATGTCGAGCCCGGCCAGCGTGCGCGACAGAAGCGTCTCCGTGCCGCCATAGAGCGGCTGCGAATGCAGGATCACGTCGCCCGGCCGCGCATAGGCGAGCACCGCGGTGGCGATGGCCGACATGCCGGAGGAGAACAGCACGCAGCTTTGCGCGTTCTCGTACACCGCCAGCCGGTCCTCGACGATCTCGCTGTTGGGATGGTTGAAGCGCGAATAGACCAACCCCGCCGCGGCCCCCTGCGGCGGCTCCTTGCGCCCGGAGGTGTAGTCGAAGAAGTCGCGCCCCTCCTCGGCCGAGTGGAACACGAAGGTCGAGGTGAGGAACACCGGCGGCTTCACCGAGCCTTCCGAAAGCAGCGGATCGTAACCGTAGCTCAGCATCATCGTTTCGGGATGCAGCTTGTGATTGCCGATATGGGTTCTGGAAGGTTTTGGCGCGGTCATGGCGATCCCCCGGCGGCCTTGCGGCCTGACGTGTCGATGTTCTCGCACCGGGTTCCGCCGGAAAACGATTTTTTCCCTTCGGCCGGTGCCTCTGCGCAATCTAGCCAAAGATTGCGGTGCAGTCCTTGCTATTTCCGACCAATCATGGCTGGAGTCACGCAATTCCAGCCCACGAAAGGCGGATAATGACGCAGAAAATTGCCGATGAATTCGACCGCAGGATCCTGAGCGAGTTGCAGGCCGACGCCCGCCTGCCGAACATCGAACTGGCCGAGCGGATCGGGCTGTCGCCCTCGCCCTGCCTGCGCCGCGTGCGGCGGCTGGAGGAAAGCGGCGTCATTCGCGGCTATACCACGCTGGTCGACCTCGCCGCCTTCGGCTGGACCATGACGGCCATCGCCACCATCCGCCTCGGCCACCAGAACGAAGACGATATCATCATGTTCGAACAGGCGGTGCGGGAATGGGACGAGGTTCTGGAATGCCATCTCGTCACCGGCTCGCGCGACTATCTGCTGAAAGTCGCCGCCTCGGACCTCGGCAACTATGAGCGCTTCATCAAGGAGAAGATCGCGCGCCTCAAATGCGTCGCCTCGATCGAAACCAGCTTCATCATGAGCACGATCAAGGAGCGGCGCATCTGAGCGCGGCTTGTCTTGTGGGAAAGGGGCGGTTGCCCGCCCCAATCCAGAAGCATAAGCTGCCAGGCAGGCGCCTACTGCAACGCCTTGTCGGTAATCGCGGTCGTAAAGGCGCCCTCGGGCTCCTTGGAGACGATCTTCTGGTCGAGCAGCGCCTTGGCCGTGCGCTCATAGACGACCGGATCGAGCTTGCCGTCACCGATCAGCTTGGCCACCTCGCCCACCATGCGCTTCTGGTGGTTCTCGTCCTGCCCGCCGGCCTCCATCACCGCCTCGGCCGCCTCGTCCGGGTTCTCGACCGCATATTTCCAGCCCTTCATCGAGGCGCGCACGAAGCGCACCATCTTGTCCTCGAAGGCTGGGTCCTTGAGATTGTCCTCAAGCACATAGAGCCCGTCCTCGAGCAGGTCGTTGCCGAGTTCCGTGTAGTTGAAGACCACGAGGTCCTCCGGCTTGAAGCCGGCATCGATGGCCTGCCAATATTCATTGTAGGTCATCACCGAAATGCAATCCGCCTGCTTCTGGATCAGCGGCTGCACGTCGAAGCTCTGCTTCAGCACCGTCACGCCATCCGGCCCGCCTTCCGTGGGGATGCCGAGCTTGTTCATCCAGGCATAGAACGGATATTCGTTGCCGAAGAACCACACGCCCAGCGTATGACCCTTGAAATCGGCTTCGGTCTGCACCGGCCCGTCCTTCGGGCAGATCAGTTGGAGGCCCGATTTGGCGAAAGGCTGGGCGATGTTGACGAGATTGACGCCCTTGTCGCGCGCGGCGAGGCCCGCCGCCATCCACGTCACGATCACATCGGCGCCGCCGCCGGCGATCACCTGCTCGGGCGCGATGTCCGGCCCGCCGTTCTTGATCTCGACGTCGAGCCCTTCCTCCTCGTAGAAGCCCTGCTCCTTGGCCACGAAGTAGCCGGCGAATTGGCCCTGCGCCACCCATTTGAGCTGGAGCACCACCTTGTCGGCGGCCATGGCCTGCGCGGCCGCCAGCGACATCGCCCCGGCAAGCAATGATACGAGCATTTTTCTCATTGTTCTCACCCTCTGAAGAGCCGCCTAGCCACCACGGATAGACGGATGCCAAAATGTGACGGCCCGCTCGGCCAGCGCCACCGCCCCGTAGAACAGCGTGCCGGCCAGCGCCGCCACCGCGATCTCGGCCCACACCATGTCGATGTTCATGCGCCCGACCTCGGTGGAGATGCGGAAGCCCATGCCCACCACCGGCGTGCCGAAGAACTCGGCCACGATAGCCCCGATCAGCGCCAGCGTGGAATTGATCTTCAGCGCGTTGAAGATGAAGGGCATGGCCGCCGGCAGGCGCAGCTTGAACAGCGTCGGCCAGTAGCCGGAGGCATAGGTGCGCATCAGGTCGCGCTCCATATGCCCGGAGGCGGAAAGGCCCACCACCGTGTTCACCAGCATGGGAAAGAAGGTCATGATGACCACCACAGCCGCCTTGGACGGCCAGTCGAAGCCGAACCACATGACCATGATCGGCGCTACGCCGATGATCGGCAAGGCCGCCGCCATGTTGCCGATGGGCAGCAGCCCGCGCCGCAGGAACACGAAGCGGTCGGCCGCGATCGCCGCGACGAAGCCCGCCGCGCAGCCGATGACATAGCCGGCCACCACCGCCTTGAACACGGTCTGGCGCACATCGGCGGCCAGCACGGCGCTCGACGCCGCGATCCGCGCCGCGATGGCGCTGGGCGGCGGCAACAGCAGGAAGGGAATGCCGGCGCCGCGAACCACCGCTTCCCACAGGATCAGCACCCAGGCCCCGAAGATGACCGGGATGAGCAGGCCGAGCATCCGGCGCCCGGACAGCGAGGCCGGTTTTTCCAGCGACAGCACCGTCACGCAGCGCCAGGCGAGCAGCCACGCGCCGCCAAGCGCCAGATAGAAGGACGCTCGCGCTTGCCCTTCATGGCCGGCGATGCCGGAGAGCAGGAGCCACGCCGCCCCATGCGCGCCGAGAAACAGGATGGCGGCCTCCGCCAACGGCCTGCCGGCCAGCGCCCATGCGCCTGCCGCCGCCAACGCGACGAGCCCGAGCGCCGCCCAGATGTTGGCGGGCCCCTCGCCGGCCACGCCCCCCGATTGCAAGGCAAGGCCGGCCACGACGGCCAGCAAGGCCAGCGCGATCTGCCAGGGGGGCAAAGAACGGGGCAAGGTAGAAGGCGAGATGGCGGGGGATGCGCTCATGCCGGCCTCCCGCCCATGGCGCGCTCGGTGATGCGGCCGGCCGCGCCCACCAGCGCCACCAGCATGACCGCGACCAGCGAACCGGCCACCAGCGCCGCCCAGATCTCGATGGTCTGGCTGTAATAGGAGCCGTTGAGCAGCCTGGCGCCGATGCCGGCAACCGCGCCTGTCGGCAGTTCGGCGACGATGGCGCCGACGAGGCTCGCAGCCACCGCCACCTTCATCGAGGCGAACAGGAAGGGCAGCGAGGCCGGCACCCGAAGCTTCCAGAATACCTGCGGCCGGGTGGCGTTATAGGTGCGCATCAGGTCGAGATGCATGGTTTCGGGCGAGCGCAGCCCCTTCACCATGCCGACTGCGACGGGAAAGAACGACAGGTAGGTTGAGATCAGCGCCTTGGGAAACAGGCCCGTGATGCCGACTGCGGCGAACACCACCACCACCATCGGCGCAATGGCAAGGATGGGAATGGTCTGCGAGGTGATGATCCACGGCATCAGGCTGCGGTCGAGCGAGGCGAAATGCACGATGCCGACGGCGATCAAGATGCCCAGCCCCGCCCCGAACACGAAGCCGACGAAGGTCGAGGACAGCGTCACCCACGAATGGTAGATCAGGCTGCGGTTGCTCCACGGCTTCACCGTGAAGGTGGATTTATAGAAGTTCTGCGCCACTTGGTGCGGCGCCGGCAGCGTCGGCTTGGGCTGCGACCATGTGCGCATGAGAAACTCGACCGTGCCCGGCGCCTCGCCCGCGCGGCGGTCCAGATCGCGCTGGAACGGGCCGTTCAGCACCACCGCGAACCCGTACCAGGCTACCACCAGCAAGGCCAGCAGCGTGGTGACGGGAACGATCTTGGAGCGGAAGGAGTCCATCAGCACCTGCCTTCTTCCTCTCCCCCTTGTGGGGAGGGGTCAAGGGTGGGGGGAGCGGGGCGGGCGGCCGTCACATCGAGTTCGCACAGGATCTGCTCAATGCATCCATCAAAGCTTTCGAAAATCTCGCCGGTGTTGGAGCGAAGCACCCGGTATCCCTGGCTCGCAAGCCAGTCATCGCGCTTCTTGTCCCGACAAAGCCTCTCCGGTTCGAAATGATGTTGGCCATCCACTTCGATGGCCAGACGGTGCGCATGGATCATGAAGTCGACGACATAGGCTCCGATAGGCGCTCGCCTGCGAACATGAACGCCATACCAGCGCCGGAACTGACGCAGTTCCGCCCACAGCTTCCGTTCGCCATCGGTCATTGCATGCCGTAGTTTCCGCGCGCGGGAGATGGCGGCCGGATCGATTTCCGTCGGCATGAGCACCCCCACCCCTAACCCCTCCCCACAAGGGAGAGGGGAATGCTAGCACCACCGCATCCGCCTCCCTTTGCAAGGCTTTCCTGCCTGGCTCCGGCAGGGGAAAGGTCAGCACGACCCAATCCCCCTTGTGGGGAGAGGTTAGGGGTGGGGGCCAGCCCCATAGCTATAGGCCACACCCTTCCCACCTCAGTCCTCATAGCTGTGCCCTGCCCTCAGGCCCTCGCGCACGCGCGCGGCGATGGCGAGGAATTCCGGCATTTCGCGGATATCGAGCGGGCGCTCCTTCGGCAGGTTGGTGTCGATGACATCGGTGACGCGGCCGGGCCGCGGCGACATCACCACGATGCGGGTCGAGAGATAGACGGCTTCGGGAATGGAATGGGTGACGAAGCAGATCGTCTTTTGCGTCCTTGCCCACAGTTCCAGCAATTGCTGGTTGAGGTGGTCGCGCACGATCTCGTCCAGTGCGCCGAACGGCTCGTCCATCAACAAAAGGTCGGCGTCGAAGGCCAGCGCCCGGGCGATGGAGGCGCGCTGCTGCATGCCGCCGGACAGTTGCCAGGGATATTTCTTCTCGAAGCCGGTGAGGTTGACCAGTTCGAGCGTGCGGCGGATGCGTTCGGCCCGCTCGGCCTTCGCCACGCCCATGATTTCCAGCGGCAGCGCCACATTATCGGCGATGGTGCGCCACGGAAACAGCGCTGCCGCCTGGAAGACATAGCCGTAGGCACGGTGCTGGCGGGCCTGTTCCGGCGTCATGCCGTTCACCGAAATGGTGCCGGACGTGGGCTTCTCCAGATCGGCGATGACCCTGAGCAACGTGGTCTTGCCACAGCCGGAAGGGCCGATGAAGGACACGAACTCGCCCTTGCCGATGGTAAGGTCGACATTGCTGAGCGCCTGCACCGGCCCGTCATTGGTCTGGAAGGTGAGGCCGAGCCTGTTGGCCGCAACAACATTCGCGGTGCCGGGCGAGGCGGTAGGGGTTGCGGTGGCTGGCTGGTGGCTGGCGATCGCATTCATGATTGCAGGTCTTTCAGCTTGCCGTTCGCATCGGGCCGCTCACATCGGGCCGTTCCACAGGGGTTTGTGCCAAGCTTACACCCCCGTGGCCGGAATGCCGCTGCGCTCCACCTTGCGCGGCGCGGTGATCTCCTTCCAGGTCGACAGCGCCCGGTTGGGCGCCGAATTCGGCTCGCGCGCCACGAACTCGCCGTGGCCCGGCCTGGTCTTCACCTCCGTCTCCTGGATCACCAGTTCGCCGCGCGAGAAGACGAAGCGCGGCAGGCCCGTCACCTCGACGCCCTCGAACACATTGTAGTCGATCACGGATTGCTGGCGCCCGGCGCTGATCGTCTTCTTGCGCTTAGGGTCCCACACGACGATGTCGGCGTCGGCCCCCTCCACGATGGCGCCCTTCCGCGGATACATGTTGAGGATCTTGGCAATGTTGGTGGAGGTCACCGCCACGAACTCGTTCATGGTCAGGCGGCCGGTGTTGACGCCCTTCGTCCACAGCACCGGCATGCGGTCTTCCAGGCCGCCGGTGCCGTTGGGAATCTTGGTGAAGTCGCCGACGCCGAAGCGCTTCTGCTCGGTGGTGAAGGCGCAGTGGTCGGTGGCCACCACCTGCAGCGACCCCGCCTGCAGGCCGGCCCACAGCGAATCCTGATGCAGCCTGTTGCGGAAGGGCGGGCTCATCACCCGGCGCGCGGCATGGTCCCAGTCCTTGTCGAAATACTCGCTCTCGTCCAGCGTCAGGTGCTGGATCAGCGGCTCGCCATAGACGCGCATGCCCTTCTGGCGCGCCCGCCGGATCGCCTCGTGGCTCTGCTCGCACGAGACATGCACGACATAGAGCGGCACGCCCGCCATGTCGGCGATCATGATGGCGCGGTTGGTGGCCTCGCCCTCCACTTCCGGAGGGCGAGAATAGGCGTGGCCTTCCGGTCCGTTGTTGCCCTCGGCCAGCAGCTTCTGCGAAAGCGCGGCCACCACGTCGCCGTTCTCGGCATGGACGAGCGGCAGCGCGCCCAGCTCGGCGCAGCGCTGGAACGAGGCATACATCTCGTCGTCGTCCACCATCAGCGCGCCCTTGTAGGCCATGAAGTGCTTGAAGGTCGGGATGCCCTTCTCCACCACCGTGGCCATCTCGTCGAACACCTGCTTGCCCCACCAGGTGATGGCCATGTGGAAGGAATAGTCGCAAGCCGCTTTCGACGTCTTGTTGTCCCACATCTGCAAGGCTTCAAGCAGCGATTGCTGCGGCGCCGGCAGGCAGAAATCGACCACCATGGTGGTGCCGCCGGCAAGGGCCGCGCGCGTGCCGCTCTCGAAATCGTCGGAGGAATAGGTGCCCATGAAGGGCATTTCCAGATGGGTATGCGGATCGATGCCGCCCGGCATCACATAGCAGCCGGTGGCGTCGAACTCATGGTCGCCATGCAGGTCCGGCCCGATCGCCACGATCTTGCCGTGCTGAAACAGCACGTCCGCCTTCCACGTGCGGTCGGCTGTGACGACGGTGCCGTTGCGGATTACTCTGGTCATCTGTCATTCCCCTTGCGCTGCCGCTTCTTCGCGAGCGGCTTGAGCTTTCCGGTTCAAGTGATTCCGATCACTCCACGATCTCGGCCGTCTCTACCCTAGCCATCAAAAAATTCTAGATACCCAGCTCTATTATTATAGTTTGATTAAGAATAGCGTTGCCCTTGCCTCGCCCCATGGCAGCCACGCGTATTCCAGAACCTGGATTATCGATTAGAAATTTTGCTGCATCTTCTATCCTCTCGAACTTATGTGCGTAAGCATCGGAATTACTCGGCCGCCCTTTCTTAAAACATTTAAATACCGGAACAGGATCAAGCGGGCCTTGTATTAGCTCTGCAGAACGCCCTGTTTTTTTGCAAAAAATCTTCACTCTATAATCTCCGCCGTCTCCACCACGGCATGGAACAGCACGTCGGCGCCCGCCGCCGCCCATTCCCTGGAAATGTCCTCGGCCTCGTTGTGCGACAGACCGTCCACGCACGGGCACATGACCATGGTCGCGGGCGCGACCTTGGCGGCCCAGCAGGCGTCATGCCCGGCACCCGAAATGATGTTCATGTTCGAAAGCCCGAGCTTCTCGGCCGCCGCCCGCACGCGCCCGACCAGAACGGGATCGAAGGTGATGGGATCGAAATGGCCGACCGGATCGACCGCGCAGCCAACGCCGAGCTCGGCGGCGATCCTGGCTGCTTCGGCTTCGATGCGGGTGCGCATGGCGTCGAGTTTGGCCTGGTCGGGCGAGCGGATATCGACGGTGAACACCACCTGCCCCGGCAGCACGTTGCGCGAATTCGGCGAGAACCGCATCTGCCCGACGCCGCCCACCGCGCCCGGCTGGTTCTCCATGGCGACCTTCTGCACCATTTCGAGGATGCGGGCCATGGCGAGCCCGGCATTGACGCGCATGGTCATAGGCGTCGAGCCGGTATGCGCCTCCTTGCCGGTCAGCGTGAACTCCAGCCACCACAGGCCCTGGCAATGGGTGACGACGCCGATCTGCTTGTCCTCGGCCTCCAAGATCGGCCCCTGCTCGATGTGATATTCGAAATAGGCGTGCATCTTGCGCGCGCCGACCTCCTCGTCACCCACCCAGCCGATGCGCTCCAACTCGTCGCCGAAGCTCTTGCCCTCGCCGTCCTGCCTTGCATAGGCGTAGTCGAGCGTGTGCGCCCCGGCAAAGACGCCCGAGGCCAGCATGGCGGGCGCGAACCGCGCGCCCTCCTCGTTGGTCCAGTTGGTGACGACGATCGGGTGCTTCGTCCTGATGCCGAGATCGTTGAGGGTGCGCACCACCTCCAGCCCGGAGAGGACGCCGAGCACCCCGTCGAACTTGCCGCCCGTGGGCTGGGTGTCGAGATGCGAGCCGACATAGACCGGCAGCGCGTCGGGGTCGGTGCCCTCGCGGCGGGCGAACATGGTGCCCATCCGGTCGACGCCCATGGCAAGGCCGGCCTCGTCGCACCAGCGCTTGAAAAGATGGCGGCCTTCATTGTCCGCATCGGTCAGCGTCTGGCGGTTGTTGCCGCCGGCGACGCCGGGTCCGATCTTCGCCATTTCCATCAGCGAATCCCACAAACGGTCTGGATTGATTCGCAGATTTTCGCCTGGCGCGGCCATTCCGTTCCCTCTCATTTTTCAGAGCGGGGGCGGCGGTTCTCCCGTCGCCGCCCCTCGCCCATGACGGTTGCGGATGATCAGTCGACCATCCTCAGAACCTCGCGCACATGGTCGATCAACTCGTCGATCTGGCCCTTGCTGATGATGAGCGGCGGCGACAGCGCGATAATGTCGCCCGTGGTGCGGATCAGCGCTCCACGCTCGAATGCCGTGACGAAGGCCTGGAAGGCGCGCTTGGTCGGTGCGCCGGCGATCGGCTCCAGTTCGATGGCGCCGATCAGGCCGATATTGCGGATGTCGATGACATGCGGCTCGCCCTTGAGCGAATGCAGCGCCTCTTCCCAATAGGGCGCGAGTTCGGCGCCGCGCGTCAGCAGGCCCTCTTCCTTGTAGGTTTCCAGCGTGGCCAGCGCCGCCGCCGAGGCGATCGGGTTGCCCGAATAGGTGTAGCCGTGGAAGAACTCGATCATGTGCTCGGGGCCGTTCATGAAGGCGTCGTGCACCTCCTTGGTCACGAACACCGCGCCCATCGGGATCACGCCGTTGGACACGCCCTTGGCCGTGGTGATGATGTCCGGCACCACGTCGAAATAATCGGCCGCGAACGGCGTGCCGAGACGGCCGAATCCGGTGATGACCTCGTCGAAGATCAGAAGGATGCCGTGCTTGGTGCAGATTTCGCGCAGACGCTTGAGATAGCCCTTCGGCGGGATAAGCACGCCGGTCGAGCCGGCCACCGGCTCCACGATCACCGCCGCGACGGTCGAGGCGTCGTGCAGCGCCACGATGCGCTCCAGCTCGTCGGCCAGGTCCGCGCCGTGCTCCGGCTCGCCCTTGGTGAAGGTGTTCTTGCCCGGCAGATGGGTGTGCGGCAGGTGATCGACGCCGGTCAGCAGCGTCCCGAACATCTTGCGGTTGGAAACGATGCCGCCGACCGAAATGCCGCCGAAATTGACGCCGTGATAGCCGCGCTCGCGGCCGATCAGGCGGAAACGCGCGCCGTCGCCCTTGGCGCGATGGTAGGCGATGGCCATCTTGAGCGCGGTGTCGACCGATTCCGAACCGGAATTGGTGAAGAACACATGCTCCATGCCCTTCGGCGCGATGTCGACCAGCCGGTTGGCCAGTTCGAACACGATCGGGTGGCCCATCTGGAAGGCCGGCGCGTAATCGAGCTCGGCCGCCTGATTCTGGATCGCCTCGGTGATCTTGGGACGGCAGTGGCCGGCGTTCACGCACCACAGGCCGGCGGTGCCGTCCAGGATCTTGCGGCCGTCGGCGGCGGTGTAGTGCATGTCCTTGGCCGACACCAGCATGCGCGGCGCCTGCTTGAACTGCCGGTTTGCCGTGAACGGCATCCAGAATGCGGAAAGATCGTTGGGCGTTACCTTGAGCCTGTTGGACATGACCAAGCCTCCTGATGGTTGATGTCTCGCGGCCAACGCTTGGTCCCTTGCGTCAATTCATGCTACGCAATTTTTGACCGATTGGACAAACGTTAGCACCGCCAAATGAGCGGTCAAGCCATTACTAGACGAAAAGCCCCGCGGGCCGAGCGCTCCACAGGGTCGGGAACCACTGGTCCAGACTCTTGGTCCAGAAGGAATGAAGTCGGGAGGGAAAGAGCGATCATGGAATCCGCCGCACGGCCGCTCACCCGCATCCAGCAGGAAAAGCGCGAGCTTATCCTGGAAGCCGCGCTCGACGTGTTCTCGGTCCACGGTTTCCGCGGCTCGACCATCGACCAGGTGGCCGAGGCGGCGGGCATGTCGAAGCCCAACCTGCTCTACTATTTCCGCAGCAAGGAAGACATCCACGCCACGCTGATGCAGCGCCTGCTGCACACATGGCTGGCGCCGCTGCGCGAATTCGACGATGCCGACGATCCGGTCGTCGAGATCCGCAGCTATATCCGCCGCAAGCTGGAGATGGCGCGCGACTATCCGCGCGAAAGTCGGCTGTTCGCCAACGAGATCTTGCAAGGCGCGCCGCGCATCATGCCCATGCTGGAAGGCGAGCTGAAGGAGTTGGTGGACGAGAAGGCGCGCATCATCGAAAGCTGGATGCGCGCCGGAAAGATCGCAAAGACCGACCCCTACCACCTCATCTTCGCCATCTGGGCCACCACCCAGCACTATGCCGATTTCGACGTTCAGGTGCGCGCCGTGCTCGGCCCCGACCGCAGCGGGGAAGGCCGGTTCGAGGACGCGGCACGCCTCCTCGAACAACTTTTCATCGGCAGCCTACGCCCCTGAACGAGGCGGCGAGCCTACGCCGCCTTGGCCACCTCGACCGGATGCAACGCGTGGAACGAGACGCACAGCCGGTTCCAGGTGTTGATCATGCCGGTGGCGACGGTGAGCTTGACCAGTTCCTGCTCGGAGAAATGCTCGAGCGTCGCGGCATAGAGGTCGTCGGGAACGCCTGCATCGGCAACCTGCGTCACGGTTTCCACCCAGGCCAGCGCCGCACGCTCACGCGCAGTGAACAGCGCCGATTCCTTCCAGGCCGCCACCAGATAGAGCCGCTGCTCGCTCTCGCCGTCCTGCGGCGCCTCGCGGCTGTGCATGTCGACGCAGAAGGAGCAGCCGTTGATCTGGGAGGCCCTCAGCTTGATGAGATGCAGCAGGCTCCTTTCCAGCCCGCATTTCTCCACCGCCTGGTTCAGGGCGATCACGCTCTTCATCAGCTCCGGTGCGGCGGCAAAGAAATCCAGTCTCTGTTCCATGTTCTTTCCTTTCAGCCTGTGGCCTTTCAGCCTTGTGGATCGACAGTGTGTTTTTGCGGCCGCCGGTTTTCCGCGACGAAGGCGCGGCTGGCGGCGACCGAACGCGGGTCGGCCTCGGCCAGAAATTCCGACACGATATCGGACAGCCGCTCCGCGGCGAGCGCGGCGCGATAGGCCCGCTCGGCCCGCAACATGGCGGCATTGATGCCGCACGGCCTGGCGTAGGCCGATGCCGGCAGCCTGACCGGACCGCGCTGGCGAATCTCGCAGCAGCGGAACGCCGGTTGCGGCCCCTCCACCGCCAGCACGATATCGAGCAGCGAGATGCTGTCGGCCGGCCGCGCCAGCCGGTAGCCCCCGGCGGGGCCCGGCACCGATTCCAGCAGGCCGGCCGCCGTCAGCGCCTTCAGGTGCTTGAGCAGATAGCTCGGCGAAAGGCCGAACTGGGCCGCCATCGCAGAGCCGGGAATGGTGGCATCGTCGTCCAGCCCCGCCAGCAGGGCTGCGCAGTGGATGGCCGCTTCCACGCCTTCGCCGAGTTTCATCGCCGACTCCTTCAATCTGGATATCTTTTATCATGGATATTTTTTATCTACAATAAAGAGAAATGAATTCGACCCTGCACAATCCACAGGATGATGAAGCATGACGTTGGGGCAGCCGGGAAAACGCGCTGGCCACAGTATTGACAAGCTTTTAAAGGCTCGCCCATGTTTGCGCCTTTAGATTGAGGACGGGAGTTCAAAATGGCTTTTTCAATCACACGGCGCGCATTTTCCGCAGGCGTGGGCGCAGCCGCGGTTCTCGCCGGCACGGGCATGTCGTTCGCGCAGCAGGCATTCTTCCGCATCGGCACGGGCGGCACCTCCGGCACCTACTACCCGATCGGCGGCCTGATCGCCAACGCGATCTCGGCCACCGGCGAGGCCGGGGTGGAAGGTCTCGTGGCGACGGCCGTCGCCTCCAACGGCTCCGTGGCCAACATCAGCGCCATCCAGTCGGGCGCCGGTGAGGCCGGCTTCACCCAGTCGGACGTGGCCTACTGGGCCTACAGCGGCACCGGCCTCTACGAAGGCAAGCCGAAGGTCGAGGACCTGCGCCTCGTCGCCACCCTCTATCCCGAGACGATCCACCTCGTCGCGCGGGCCGATGCCGGCATCAAGTCGGTCGCCGACCTCAAGGGCAAGCGCGTCTCGCTCGACGAGCCGGGCTCCGGCACCATCGTCGACGCCCGCCTCGTCCTGGCCGCCTATGGCCTGTCCGAGAAGGACCTGCACGCCGAATACCTGAAGCCCGGCCCCTCCGGCGAGAAGGTGCAGGACAATTCGCTGGACGCCTACTTCTTCGTCGGCGGCTATCCGACCGGCGCCATCGTCGAGCTGGCTGCCACCAACAACATCACCCTTGTCCCGATCCACGGGCCGGAAGCGGACAAGCTGCTCGCGGAACAGGGCTTCTTCCAGACTGACACGGTGCCGGCCGACACCTACAAGAACGTCGGTGAGACGCAGACCATCTCCGTGGCCGCCCAGATGGTGTCGAGCGCCAAGCAGCCCGACGACCTCATCTACAACATCGTCAAGTCGCTCTACAGCGAGGCCAGCCAGAAGGCGCTTCAGGCCGGCCACGCCAAGGGCAAGATGATCACGCTCGACAACGCGGTGAAGAGCGCGGGCATCCCGTTCCACCCCGGTGCGGAGCGATTCTACAAGGAAGCCGGCGTCCTCAAATAAGGGCGCACGGCACAACTTCGCGATCGGCCAGGTGGAGGCATCGCCCTTCCCCTGGTCGATTTCGTATCGGCCCGAAAATTCAGGGGCCGTGAACACAAGAGGAAACAGCCCCGATGAGCGACAAGGACGATCAGAAGATCAGCCTCGCAGGCGTCGAACTGGACGAGGAAAAGGCGCGCGAACTGGAAGAGAAGTTCGATTCCGAAATCCGCTTCCGCACGCTGGGGCCGGCCGCCGGCTATCTGGTCGGCTTCCTGCTGGTGGTGCTGTCCATATTCCACTACTACACCGCCGGCTTCGGCCTGCTGCAGGAAATGACCCATCGCGGCATCCACCTCTCGCTGGTGCTGGCGCTGGTGTTCCTGGTGTTCCCCATCACCAAGCGCGGCTACGACAAGCCGTCCGATTCCACCTGGCTGCGGCCGCTGGGCATTCCGCTCTATGACTGGCTGCTGGCCATCGGCGCCGTCGTCGCCGTCGCCCATGTTCCGCTCATTCCGCTCGACGACCTGGCCTTCCGCGTCGGCAACCCGACCCAGACCGACGTCATCCTCGGCGTGCTGCTCATCGTGCTGCTGCTCGACGCCACGCGCCGTTCCGTCGGCTGGCCGCTGTCGATCATCTCCATGCTGTTCATGGCCTATGCGCTGTTCGGCCAGTACATGCCGAGCATCCTCGTCCATCCCGGCAATTCCGTCGCGCAGCTCGTCAACCACCTGTATCTCACCACGCAGGGCATCTACGGCATCGCGCTGGGCGTGGTGGCGACCTACGTCTTCCACTTCGTGCTGTTCGGCGTCTTCGCCACGCGCATCGGGCTCGGCCAGCTCTTCCTCGATTGCGCGGCCTGGGTGGCGGGGCGGTTCGCCGGCGGCCCGGCCAAGGTCTCGATCTTCGGCTCGGCCCTGTTCGGCATGATCTCCGGCTCGTCGGTTGCCAACACCGTCACCGTCGGCTCGCTCACCATCCCGGCCATGATCAAGCTCGGCTACAAGCGCAATTTCGCCGCCGCCGTCGAAGCCGCCTCCTCGACCGGCGGCCAGGTGACGCCGCCGATCATGGGTGCGGCCGCCTTCCTGATGATCGAGTTCCTGCAACTGCCCTATACGACCATCATCCTCGCCGCCATCGTGCCGGCCTTCATGCACTTCTTCGGCGTGCTCATGCAGGTCCATTTCGAGGCCAAGCGCACCGGCCTGCGCGGCCTGCGCCCCGATGAGATGCCGGACGTGAAGGAAGCGCTGAAGCGCGACTGGCCCACCATCATCCCGCTCATCGTGCTCATCGGCGTCCTGCTTTCCGGCTACACGCCCTATCTGGCGGCGTTCTGGGGCATCACGCTGTGCGTCGTCGTCGGCCTGCTCAATCCGCGCCGGCGCATGTCCCTCGCCGACATCGTCATCGGCCTGCGCGACGGCGCCAAATACGCGCTGGCCGTCGGCGCCGCGGCCGCCACGGTCGGCATCGTCGTCGGCGTGGTCACGCTCACAGGCGTCGGCTTCAAGCTGTCCTACATCGTCACCTCGACGGCCGCCCAACTGGCCACCATGTCGGGCTCGATCATTCCCGAGATGATCTTCTCGCCGACCACGCTGACGCTGCTGTTCACCCTGATCATGACCGGCGTGGTGTGCATCCTCATGGGTTGCGGCATCCCCACCACCGCCAACTACATCATCATGGTCACCATCGCCGCCCCTGCCCTCGTGCTGCTCGGCGTCGAACCCATCGTCGCCCACTTCTTCGTCTTCTATTACGGGCTGCTGGCCGACATCACGCCGCCGGTGGCGCTCGCCGCCTATGCGGCGGCGGGCATGGCGGGCGCCGATCCGTTCAGAACCGGCAACACCGCTTTCCGGCTGGGGCTCGGCAAGGCACTGGTGCCTTTCGTCTTCGTGTTCTCGCCCTCGCTGCTGCTGGTCACCAGGGACTTCACCGTTCCGGACTTCCTGCTCGCCTTCTTCGGCTGCTCGTTCGGCATCGTCTGCCTGGGCGCCGCCCTGTCGCGCTTCATGCTGGTGCCGACAAAGGCCTGGGAAAACGTCCTGCTGGTGGTTGCGGCCTTCCTGATGATCGCGCCGGAGATTTATTCGACGCTGCTCGGCGTCGTGCTGGTGATACCGGTTCTGCTGCGCCACCTTGCCAGCCTGCGCAGCCAGAAAATGCAGCCGGCATAAACCCGGCATCCAAAACCGAAAGGCCCGCGCCGGAGACACCGGCGCGGGCCTTTTTCATGAAGCGAAGCGCAGGCGGAGCCGCTTCCCCCCCGGTCGCGGCTCCGCCCGGCCCGGGAGGAACTACTCGGCCGCCGTTCGCGCCATGGGGTTGTTCGGGTGCGTGGTCCAGTTGGCATAGACCGGCGACACCGGCTGGCCGGTGCGCTGGTCGATCTCGCCGACGGCCAGCGGCTGCATGGTGATGCAACCCTCGACCGGGCAGACATTGACGCACAGATTGCAGCCGACGCACTCGTCGTCCATCACCTCGAAATGGCGCACGCCGTCGACCATGGAGGTGATCGCCTGGTGCGAGGTATCCTCGCAGGCGATGTGGCAGCGGCCGCACTTGATGCAGAGTTCCTGGTCGATATGCGCCTTGGCGATATAGTTCAGGTTGAGATACTTCCAGTCGGTGACGTTCGGCGTCGCCCGCCCGATGATGTCGTCGAGCGAGCGATGGCCCTTCTCGTCCATCCAGTTCTCGAGGCCGGCGATCATCTCCTGCACGACCTTGAAGCCGTAGGTCATGGCCGCCGTGCACACCTGCACGTTGCCGGCCCCCAGCGCCAGGAACTCGGCCGCGTCGCGCCAGGTCGTCACGCCGCCGATGCCGGAGATCGGCAGCCCCTGCGTCTCGGGATCGCGGGCGATCTCGGCCACCATGTTGAGCGCGATCGGCTTCACCGCCGGTCCGCAATAGCCGCCATGGCTGCCCTTGCCGTCGATGGTCGGCTCCGGCGCAAAGCTGTCGAGGTTGACCGAGGTGATCGAGTTGATGGTGTTGATCAGCGACACCGCGTCGGTTCCGCCCGCATGCGCCGCACGCGCCGGCTTGCGGATATCGGTGATGTTGGGCGTCAGCTTGGTGATGACGGGCATGCGCGAATATTGCTTGCACCAGCGCACCACCATCTCGATATATTCCGGCACCTGGCCGACGGCCGACCCCATGCCGCGCTCGCTCATGCCGTGCGGGCAGCCGAAATTCAGCTCGATGCCGTCCGCCCCGGTCTCCTCGACCAGCGGCAGGATCGCCTTCCACTCCTCTTCCACGCACGGCACCATGATCGAGGCGACCAGCGCCCGGTCCGGCCAGTTCATCTTCACCTGCTTCATCTCGCGCAGGTTGGTCTGCAGGTCGCGGTCGGTGATCAGCTCGATATTGTTGAGGCCGAGCAGGCGCCGGTCGGCGCCCCAGATCGCGCCGTAGCGCGGGCCGTTGACATTGACCACCGGCGGGCCTTCGGAGCCGAGCGTCTTCCAGACCACGCCGCCCCAGCCCGCCTTGAAGGCGCGCTCGACATTGTAGGCCTTGTCGGTCGGCGGCGCGGACGCCAGCCAGAACGGATTGGGCGACTTGATGCCGACGAATGTGCTGCGGATGTCTGCCATGCTCATGCCCTCCCGTTCGCGGTCACAGGGTTGGAAGCAAGTGCGCGATGGATGCTTTCGGCGGCATCGCGGCCTTGCGCCACCGAGGTCACGGTCAGGTCCTCGCCGGCATGGATGCAATCGCCGCCGGCCCACACCCGCGCCATGGTCGTGCGCCCTTCCGCGTCCACCTTGATGCGGCCGCCCTCCAGCTCGATGCCGGCGCCCGCGCCGTTGAGGCCGGCGGCGACGAAAGTCTGGCCGATGGCCTTGAAGATCTGGTCGGCCGGCAGCGTCAGCAACTCGCCGGTGCCGGTCAGCCGGTCGCCTTCCATGGACGTGTATTCCAGTTCCAGCGCGGTCGCCCTGCCATTGTGCGAGATCACCCGTTTCGGCTGCAGCCAATGGCGGATGACGACGCCGTTGGCGGCGGCAAGGTCCTGCTCGAAGAGCGAGGCGTTCATGTCCTCCTTGCCGCGCCGGTAGCAGATGGTGACCTCCTCCGCGCCGAGCAGCTTCGACTGCACGGCCGCGTCGATCGCCGTCATGCCGCCGCCGATGACGATGACACGCCGGCCGACCGGCAATGCCGCCAGGTCGGACGTCTGGCGCAGGATGGAGATGAAATCGACGGCGTTCTCGACGCCCGCCACGTCCTCGCCCTCGGCGCGCAGCGCGTTGATGCCGCCAAGCCCCATACCGAGGAACACGGCATCATGGGCGCCGGCCAGATCGGCAAGCTGGACATCGCGCCCCAGCGCCATGCCGTTCTTGATCTCGATGCCGCCGATCCCGGTGACGTAGTCGACCTCGGCCTGGGCGAAATCGTCGGTGCTCTTGTAGGCGGCGATGCCGTACTCGTTGAGGCCGCCGGCCTTGGGCCGCGCCTCGAATATGGTGACGTCATGGCCGTGAAGGGCAAGGCGGTGAGCGCAGGCGAGCCCGGCCGGCCCGGCGCCGACCACCGCCACCTTTTTGCCGCTGCGGTCCGGCCGGTGGTAGAACTGACGCTGTTCCTCCATGGCCACATCGGTCGCATAGCGCTGC
The DNA here is from genome assembly GCF_040545735.1 of Aquamicrobium terrae. Classification (GTDB taxonomy): domain Bacteria; phylum Pseudomonadota; class Alphaproteobacteria; order Rhizobiales; family Rhizobiaceae; genus Mesorhizobium; species Mesorhizobium terrae_A. The sequence goes on along the minus strand of NZ_JBEPML010000001.1, from coordinate 88,015 downwards.
AAGCGGCCGATCTGCACCGGTTTGCCCTCGGCCGCCTCGCGCACGCAGGCTTCCTCGCATAAGGTCTCGGTGGGGCACACCCGGGCGCACATGCCACCCAATATGTTCTGGTCGAAGATCGTCTTCGCCGCCCCCAGCGCGTTGCCGGTGGCGATCTGGCGGATGAACATCGGGATGTCGATCGATGTCGGACACGCCTGCATGCAGGGCGCGTCGTAGCAGAAATAGCAGCGATCGGCCTCGACCAGCGCCTCGTGATGATCGAGCGGCGGGTGAAGATCGGCAAAATTGTCCGCGTAAGCGTCGGCCGGCAGCCGTCCGGCGGCGATGCCTTCCTTGAAATGACCTGTCGCCATTTCACATTCCCCTTTTTTATCGTTGGGGAAAAGCTAGCACATCCAAAATTTTTATCAATTGGTCAATTTTCACCCAAGCCGCTGAAAATCCACAATAAACATGATTTATTTTATCATGTTTTATTCAAGCATCCTGCTGCAACCGGACAACGCCTACCTCGTTTTGCCATGTCGGAAACGGCCGGCATCGGCCGTCCTATGGGTTCGGCTGTGCGAGACAGCCGCCAAACAGGGAGAAATCTCATGCCGGATCGCGCGAAATCCTTCTTCTGGTACGAATTGATGACCAACGACCTCGAAGCCGCCGAGGCCTTCTACACCAGGGTTGTCGGCTGGACGGCGGAGCCCTTCGATGCGCCCGGCATTCTGCCCTACATCGTCGTCAAGGTCGGAGACCGCGGCGTCGGCGGCCTTATGGCCTTTCCCGAGGAGATTCGTGAAAGCGGCATGCCGCCGGCATGGATGGGCTATATCGAGGCCGACGACGTCGACGCCACCACCGCCTCGGTGAAGGCGGCAGGCGGAGCCGTGCATCGCGAGCCGTCGGACATTCCCGATGTCGGGCGCTTTTCCGTGGTGGCCGATCCCCAAGGCGCGGTCTTCATGCTGCTGCACGCGGACGGACCGGAACTGCCGCCGGTGCCCATGGATGCGCCCGGCCACATCGGCTGGCGCGAACTCTACACCGATGACTGGGAAAGTGCGCTGGAGTTCTATTCCGGCCAGTTCGGCTGGACCAGGGATGCCGGCATCGACATGGGAGAAATGGGCACCTACCAGCTTTTCGCCGTCAATGGCGAACAGAACGGCGGCATGATGAACCGCCCGCCCCAGGTGCCGGTGGCCTTCTGGCAGTTCTATTTCAACGTGCCGGCCATCGACGCAGCCACCAGGCGCGTTACCGACAATGGCGGCACGGTGACGTTCGGGCCGGAACAGGTGCCCGGCGGCCAGTGGGTCGTCACCTGCACCGACCCTCAGGGTGCCCATTTCGGCCTCGTCGCCCCTGCCCGCTGACAGATCGCCGGTCGCCGCTCCGCTGTTCCTGCAACAGCGGAGCAGCCTTTGTTTTCATCGCCTTACAGCCGGTTCCGGAATCAGGACGGGAACTGCCGCAGCCTCGCCGCAATCGTTAAAATCCCGTCAAGACTCCCTTTATCATTTGCGCCTAAAGCTCGGCCCATGTCCGGGTACAATTTTAGTCGAGTTTTACCGGTTGTGGCGCTGCTCGGCCTTTCGGCCTGTGCCACGCCGCCGAGCCAGATCAACAATGTCTGCGCGGTCTTCGACCAGCGCGACGGCTGGATCGACAACTGGCATTCCGCCGCCAAGCGCGCCGAGGCGAAGCACGGCATCCCGGTGCCGGTGCTGATGGCGACGGTGCGCAAGGAATCCGGCTTCAAGGCCAACGCCAAGCCGCCGCGCGCCAAGCTGCTCGGCTTCATCCCGTGGAAACGCCCGTCCACCGCAGCCGGCTATTCGCAGGCGCTGAACGGCACCTGGGCGCAATACCGCGCCGAAAGCGGCAATTTTACCGCGCGACGGACCAGCTTCGCAGACGCCATCGACTTCGTCGGCTGGTATCACGCCAAGAGCGCCAGCACGCTGGGCATCGCCCGCAACGACACCTACAATCTCTATCTCGCCTATTATTCCGGCTGGAACGGCTACAGGCGCGGCGCCTACAAGAGCAATGCGGGCATCCGCAACTATGCCCGCGAGACCGATACCATGGCCCGCCGCTACGCCCAGCAGATGCAAAGCTGCGGCCGCCTGTAGACTTTTTGCCCCGCTTCGCCATCCCGGCCGAGGGCAGCGGGAGGCGGGGTTCCATTCCGGCCGGTTGGCGGCTACCCAGTAACGCCACTGCATGGATTCCCGACCTTGCAGCGACCACAGGGAGCGCAAGTCTCGGGAATCCATGCCGGAACCGTCCCGGTCACTCTGCCGGATAGTCCAGGATGACGCGGCGGTTAGAACCTGCGCCTAATATTCCTTTTCGTAGAAAATGCCGCCCTTGGCCTCGCCGGCATCGCTCGCCTCGCCGCGCAGCTTCACGCCGCGCCCGACATTGAGGTCGATGCGCGCCTTGCCGGATCCCGGCTTCTCGCCCTTCTGGATCGTCACATAGGTGCGGTCGTTCAGATATTTGCCGGCCTGCACGGAGGTGCCGCCCTTGTCGTCGGTGACGACGTCGAGATCGTCGACGCCGATGGCGTTGCGCAGGTTCTGCAGCAGCGAGGTCGAGCCGCCGACACCGGCAAGCTGGGCCGCCGCTTCCGCAAGCTGGGCGATCTGCAATGGCGACAGGTTCGACATGGAGCGGCCGAAGATCAGGCGGGCCAGCACCTCGTCTTCCGGCAGGGCCGGCACCGAGGCGAAGACGAAGCGCGGATTGGTGGCCTCGCCGCTCACGGTGATCGTCACCGTGGCGTCGGAGGCCGTCGATTCGGCGACGAGGTTCAGATAGGGGATGGTCGATCCGGAGAAGGTCAGCGTGCCTTCGGTGAAATTCAGCCGCTTGCCCAGGATTTCCAGCCGCCCGCGCCGCAGCGTGAAGCTGCCCACCGCCTGCGGCGAGGCGGCCGAACCGGTGAGGCGGATATTGCCGCCAAGCTCGGCATCGACGCCCCTGCCCTGCACGAAGATGGAATTGGGCGCATTGACGGTAAGGTCGAGGTTCATGCCCCCGCCCGCACCGCCGTCGCCGCTGGACGGCGGGTTCAGCGCCCGGTCCTGCTGGCGCACCGCGCTGGGCGCATTTTTGTGCTGCACATTGAGTTCGGAAAGCGAGCTGGGCAGCTTGGTCGGCACGGTGATGACCGTGCGCGCCAGGTTGATGGTGCCCGAAAGCACCGGCGAGGCGGTGAGCTGTCCCTTCACCGCCAGGTCGCCGCTCAGATTGGCGGTGACGATGCGCCCGTCGGTATAGCGTCCGTCGGCCAGCCTGATGCTGATGTCGGCCGGGAAGCCCGAATTCGGGTCGATGCCCACCGTGCCGCCCACCGTCAGCGTGCCGCCGGAGGAGAGCGTGCCGGACAGCCTGTTGATGGTGGCGACGCCGTTGCCCATCGAAACGTCGAGCGCGATGTCGTTGACGGCGAGGCCAGCCTGCGCGGCCACGAAGCGCGCGCCGCTCGACCGCACCGTGCCGCTGATGACCGGCGCGGATGCCGGGCCGCGCACCTGCACCGCGACGGCGGCCGTGCCGGTGAGCGACAGGCCCTGCTCTGCGATCTTGCGGTTGAGGAAGGCGAACGGCACGTTGCCGTTGAAATCCAGCGACAGGTTCGGCGTGCCCTGCGTGGTCACCGCGCCGCCGCCCTGAAGCCGCAGGCCCGAGCCCTCTGTGATGGTCGAGGTGAAGTTGAGGCGGTTGGCGGCGAAGGTGCCGGAAGAATCGATGCCGATGCCGCCGAGTCCTGCGCTGCGGGTCTGCGCCAGTTCCACGCCGCTTGCCTTGATGTCGTACTTCACCGCGGGCGCGGAGGTCGGGCCGGTGACGTTCACCGTGCCCGAAATGCTGCCCGCCGCGTCGAGCCCGGCGGCGAAATTGTTGGCCACCGAGATCGGCACGGAAGCCAGATCGGCCTTGATGTCGAGCGCGTCGGCCACCGAACCGGACACGATGGCCCGGCCGCTGCCGATGCCGATCACCAGCCGCTCCAGCGCCGTGCGCCCATCCTTGATGACGAGGGTCGAGGGTTCGGCAATGGTCGCCCGCGCGCCCTGGAACGTCGCCTGCCCGGAGTTCAGCTCCACCGTCGTGGCGCCGCCGGCAACCTTGACGCGGCCGGCCGCGCTGGCGGGGATGTCCTTCACGGTCGCCCCGCCCGAGAAGGCCGTCCACTCGCCGTCCTGCTTCAGGTCGATGTCGATGCCGGTGACGGCCGTGCCGCCGGAGGTCACTCCCTCGGCCTTGACGGTGCCCGAGATGGCCGGCGTCTCGGCGTAATTGGCGATCTGCGCATCGACGTTCACATTGCGGGCGTTGAGGTCGCCGCGCGTCAGGCTTTGCGTGGCCGCCTTCACCGCCATGTGCGGCACGCCATTCTGCTTGGAGAAGACGACGCTGCCGTTCAGCGCGCCCTCGATCTTTTCCAGCGCGAGAGCCGCCAGCGGGCCGAGATCGGGCAATTCAAAGCCGATCCGCCCTTCGGGCAGGAATTTCTCGTCGAGCACCAGATCGCCGGCGATGCGGTTCTCGCCCAGCGACAGCGTCAGCCCGTCGATGCGTTTCTGCCCGCCCTCCGTCTTGAGCGTCGCCTTGCCTTGCAGGGCCTCGCCGGCGACATTGCCGGCCAGCGTCACGTCGGCGGCGGGGTTGGCGACATCGGCCTTGGCGGTCGCATCGAGCTTCAACCCGGTGATCTCGCGGTCGGCCACCACGAGCTTGTCGCTGGTGACGGTCACCGCGACATCGGGGCCGAGCAGTGGCCCGCTGGCCTTGAGGGCAAGCGCGATGGCGCCGCTGGCGTCCTTGGCGAAGGGCGCGATCTCGGCCAGCGCGCCGTTCAGTTCGGCCGCGACGGTGCCATCCGTCAGGCTCGCCTTGCCCTGGGCCGACAGCGGGCCGGACAGGAGCTCCAGCCTGTCGGCGGTGACATTGCCGTTGCTGTCGCGGCGCACGGCCACCGAAAGCGTCGTCCGCTCACCGAGCGCCGGGCGTGCCGAAGCCGGAAGAGCCGCCGAAGCGGCATCCGCCTTCACGTTCAGCTCGATCGAGCCGTCGGCCAGCGAAACCTGGCCATCGAAGCCGCCTTTCAGCGCCTCGCTGGCGATCTCGCCCTTGCCTATGGTGATGGTGTCTTTGGTGATGTCGCCCTCGACCAGCGCGGTGATGCGGCCGGCGATCAGCGGGGCGATGGTGGGGTTGTCGAGCCCGATCTTGTCGGCGCTGGCCGTGCCGGAGATCGGGCCGCTGCGGTTCTCGATGTCGAAGCCGTCGGAATGCAGCGCCAGCGCGATGTTGTCGACGCGCATGTCCCTTGTGGCCACGCTCGCCAGATTCGCCGCGATATCGACCGCCGGCGCCTTGCCCTCGCCGAAGGCGCGCAGCGAGGCCGACTTCAGTTCGAGGTCGATGGGGCTTTCCTCGCTGCCGAGGCCGAGCGGAACCGTCGGCCCGGCGGAGCTGAATTCGAGCGAAAAGTCCGTCGCGCCGGCCGGATTGATGCTGCCTTTGGCCACGCCGCGCAGCACGGAAGTGTCGACCGTCGCGGTCTCGACGGTGATGCCGCGCTCGGCATGGCGGCTGCCCGCCAGCTCGAACCGGGTGCGGCCGGCGAGCAGGGATTGCAGCCGCGCCGGCACGAAGCGGGCAAAATCGCCGTCGCCGCGCAATTCCACCCGGCTGCCCCCGTCGATGAAGGCGTGGTGGCCGGAAACTTCGGCGATCAGCTGGCCGCCGACATGGAAAGTGCCGCGCCCGGTCCAGTCGGCCAGCGGCCCGTTGCCGGAAATCGAGACGTTGACCGGCGGGGCGTCGGGAAGCTGGAGCAAATTGGCGATGATGCCGCCTGCCGGCTCGGCGGCCTGCACATCGAGATCCAGCCGGTTGTCCTCGGGCAGGAAATGCACCAGTGCCGAAACGGTGCCGTCATGGCCGTCGCGCCGTTCCATCGACAGCTCGGCCTCGATGGCCAGCGGCGCGCGCTCCGCCCGCGCCTGGCCTTCGGCGGCAAGCTCGGCGACGCCGGCACCCGCCAGCGCCTCACCGAGCGCGATCTGCGGCAAGTCGATGTCGCGGATGTCCACGGACACGGGCAGCGAGAACCCGCCGCCGGTGCGCGGCTTCTCCTGCGGGTCGGACACCGGCGCGCGGGCCGCCTCGATGCGCCCCACCGCGACCCGGTCGGCCAGGAAGGTGCGCGAAAGCAGGGCGAAAGGCGACCAGTCGACCGCCACCTCACGCAGCACCAGCCACGGCCCCTCGCGGTCCTCCAGCACCACATGGTCGACCCTGAGATTGCCCGACCAGATGCCGTCGATGCCGCGAACGGTGACCTTGGCGTCGTCGGAAGAGGCCATGCTGGAGATCAGGCCGGCGAGATTGTCGCGGCCGCGCTCGGTGGTGGTCAGCACCACCGCCGCGCCGGCGAGCCCTGCCACGGCGACGAGCACCGCATAGAACAGAACGCGCATGATCCGCTTTGCAATCTTCATGCCCTTCGCCTGCCGTCCTGCCGCGTCAGAATGATTGCCCGATTCCGGCATAGATGCCGAATCGCGGATCGCCCGGGTCGCGGTTGAGCGGCACCGCGGCATCGACCCGAAGCGGCCCGAAAGGCGTTAGATAGCGCAGGCCCACGCCCGCGCCCACCTTCAGATCGGAAAATTCCGGGAACTGTTTCGTCGAAACCGTGCCGGCATCGACAAAGGGCACGATGCCGATGGTTTCGGTGACCGCGACGCGCAGTTCCGCCGACGTCTCGAAGTAGGAAAGCCCGCCGATCGGCTTGCCGTCTGCATCCTTCGGCCCGATGCCCTGATAGGAATAGCCGCGCACCGAACCGCCCCCGCCCGCATAGAAGCGGCGGTCGGCAGGTACGTTGGTGAGGCCGGCCCCCAGGATGGAACCCGCGGCGACGCGGCCTGCCAGCACGAAGCGGTTGCTCTCCGCTGGCGCGTAATAGGCCGAGCCTTCGCCCCGGAGCTTGATGAAGGCCTTGTTGTTGAGCGTGTCGTAGCTCGGCTCGACGAAGGCGAGGACCCGGAAGCCGCTGGTCGGGTTGAGCCGATCGTCGCGGTTGTCGAAGACATATTGCAGCGGCACCGAGGCGATCAGATATTCGTTCTTGCCGAAGCTGTCGGTGATCTTCGAATAGTCGAGCGACAGTTCGGCCGAAACGGTCTGCTGCTTGTCGAGCTGGTAGGACAGGCCCACTCCGCCCTTGACCGAGAAGCGGTCATAGGCATCCGGATGCTCGTAGACCGTCCTGAGGTTGGCGAAGAACTTCGAGGCGGGGCCGACAACGCCCGGCTTCTCGAACATCACGCCCGCATTGTAGTTCAGCTTCGAGATATCGTTGGAGCCGATGCCGCTGATCGAGCCGTCGAACCGCAGCTTTTCAGCCCGGCCGAACAGGTTGCGATGGCCCCAATAGCCTTCGAGGCCCAGCCCCTCGGTGTTGGAGACCGTGCCGCCGATGCCGAAATAACGCGGTTTGCGCTCGGTCACCTGCACCTCGATCGGGATATTGCCCTCGCCGTCCAGCGCGCCGGCCTCGCGCACCGTCACGCTGTTGAACACCTCGAGGCCCAGCAGCCTGTCGCGGGCGTCGTCGATGTCCTTGGGCGAATAGCGCGCGCCGCGCTTCAGGCCGGTCATGTATTCGGTGAACTCGCGGTCCACCTGCTCGGTGCCTTCCACCGTCGTCGCGCCATAGCCGGCCACCGGCCCGGCCTTCACGGTCAGCGTCACGTCGAGCGTGGTGGTGTTGTGGTCGGCGACGATCTCGCGGTCGGTAATCTCGGCCAGCGGCCGCCCCTCCTCCTTCAGCGCGCGCACGATCAGCGCCTCGGCCTTGAGGATGGCGCCCGAGCCGGCGTCGCCGCCCGAGATCAGGCCGAAATCGGCGCTGGCAAGCCCGGCCGCGTCGCCCGCCAGGCGGATGTCGCCAAGCGTGAACTTCGGCCCCGGCGTGACGTCGATCACCACCGGCACCGGCTGCGGACCGGTGAATTCGGCATCGGGCGGCAGGTCGTCGATGGAACGGCCGTCGATCGACACATTGACGACGCCCTCGTAGCGGGCATCGGTATAGAGCGCGGCCACAAGCTGCTCGCGGTCGCCGCGCGCCTTGGCCATCAGGCCGAGCGAGCCGGAAACCGGACGGTCCTCGTCGGTCTTGAGCGCGGAAGCCGCCTCCAGCCTGTCCTTCAGATCGGGATAGTCGTCCGGAACGTTGATGGTGACCGTATAGGTCATCGGGTCGACGATGTCGGCGTCCTCGTCGTCGGACGAGCCCCAAAGCTTGATTCCGAACAGTTCGAATGCCGCCGCCGGCTGCGGCGCGGCGGTCATGGCGGAGGTGACGAGCAGCGCGAGCAACAGCGCACGCGGCAGGGAAAGCCCCGCCGCCGGCCTGTCCAAGCTGTGCCCTATATCACGCCGCATCCTGCCAACTTAACGAACAAAGTTAAAATTCGACTGAAATTCCGAACCTTTCGCTGAATTACACAACGCCCGCTTGTGCCAGAAGAGCGTCAGGTTGAAATTCAATCCTTTCCTCCTTCGGCAAGAATGCGTGATCATGCATTTAGGCTGAATAGCGGCGAATGGCCCGAAATGAAACCGTTACGTCGATCACGAGGCGTTCACCAGATTGACAAGCCCTGCCGATCGCCGAAAGCTGAGTGCCCCGACCTTCGGAGAGGTATCATGACAATGCGCGCGTTCCAGACCCTTGCGGCAGCCGTTCTCATATTGGTGACGACGCTGGGAATAGCCGCCCATGCGCAGGAGGCGCGCCGCATCGCCACGACGGAAAACGCCGACTATTTCGGCTTCGACCTGCGGTCCGAGCAGAACGTGACGCTCGACCAGTGCTCGTCCGCCTGCCTCGGCGATTCGGCCTGCCGCGCCTTCACCTACAACAACAAGGCGAAATGGTGCTTCCTCAAGTCGGATTTCAATGAGCTGAAGCCCTTTGCGGGGGCCACCGCCGGCAAGGTCGTGACGCTCGACGCCGATCCCGACATCGGCGCGCCGCCGGAACTCGCCTATGTACCGGCCTGGGTGAAGGACCAGGCCGCGCAATACCGCAACACGCTGACCGGCCCGAACTACCCGAAGCCCACGCAGGGCCTCGGCGGCCTGATCGAGGACGCCGCCGCTGCCGCCCGGAACGGCGACCAGCGCACCGCCATGCAGAAATACGAGGCGGCGGTTTCCGCCATGCCGCAGGACGGGGCGCTGTGGCTGGAGCTTGCCCGCGCCACGCTCGCCGTCAGCCCCAACGACCGTACGGAAACCACGACGCTGCGCACCAGCGCCACCTCGGCGGCGCTCAACGCCTACGATCTTTCGCGCACCGCCGCCACCCGCGCCGACGTGCTGGCCCAGCTCGGCGCGGCACTCGACGCGCGCGAGCTCTATCGCCCTGCCCTGCAGGCCTATGAGGCCAGTCTGGCGCTGGTCAATTCGGCTTCGGTGCGCGCCACCTACGAGGATCTCAAGGCGCGCAAGGGCTTCCGCATCGTCGATCATTCCATCGACGCCGACACCGCCGCGCCGCGCATCTGCGCCCAATTCTCCGAGGATCTCGTGCGCACCGGCGTCGATTATCCCCAGTTCGTGCGGGTCGACGGAGCCGCGCCCGCCGGCATCGAGGCCACGGAAAAGCAGATCTGCGTCGAGGGCCTTGCCCATGGCCGCTCCTACGAGGTCACCTTCCGCGCCGGCCTGCCGGCAGCCATCGGCGAGGTGCTCGCCGCGCCCGTGACGCTGTCCATCTACGTTCAGGACCGCGCCGCTTCCGCCCGCTTCACCGGCGACAGCTTCGTCCTGCCCGCCGGCATGCGGCGCGGCATCCCGGTCGTCACCGTCAACATGGCGGCGGCCGACATGAAGCTCTACCGCATCGGTGACCGGGCGCTGACCCAGTTGCTGTCCGGCTACCAGTTCCTGCGCCAGCTCGACGGCTACGACATTTCCAACATCGCCGACCAGATGGGCGAGCCAGTCTGGGAAGGCAGGCTGGAGATCGAGGACCAGCTCAACAAGGAAGTGACCACCTCCTTCCCGGTGGACGAGGCGCTGCCCGAACGCAAGCCGGGTGTCTATGTGCTGACCGCCCAGCCCGTGGACGACCGCAGCGAGACATGGAATTCGCGCGCCACGCAATGGTTTGTCGTCTCCGACATCGGCCTTTCCACCTATACGGGCGAGGACGGCCTCACCGTCTTCGCCCGCTCGCTGGCCAGCGCCAAGCCGCTTGCCGGCGTGGAACTCACCCTGCTCGCCCGCAACAACGAAGTGCTTGGCACCGCCAGGACCAATGACGAAGGCCGCGTCATCTTCAATCCCGGCCTCACGCGCGGCGAAGGCGGCCTGGTGCCGGCCGTGCTGACAGCCAAGCAGGGCGACAGCGATTTCGTCTTCCTCGACATGGCCCGCGCCGGCTTCGACCTGTCCGACCGCGGCGTCGAAGGCCGCGCGGCACCCGGCGCGCTCGACGTCTATGCCTGGACCGAGCGCGGCATCTACCGCGCCGGCGAGACCGTCCACGTCTCCGCCCTTGCCCGCGACGGCAGCGCCACCGCCGTGGACAATTTGCCGCTCACCTTCGTCTTCTCGCGCCCCGACGGCGTCGAGGATCGCCGCATCGTCTCCGAGGGCGCTTCGGCCGGCGGCCATGCCGTGGACCTGCCGCTGGAGCCAAACTCCATGCGCGGCACCTGGTCGGTCGCCATCCACACCGATCCCAAACAGCCGGCCGTTGCCAGCCAGATGTTCCTGGTCGAGGATTTCGTGCCGGACCGCATCGAGTTCGACCTGAGCGCCGACAAGACCGAAATCGCGCCCGGCCAGACCGCGACGCTCACCGTCGACGGCCGCTTCCTGTACGGCGCCCCGGCCGCCGGGCTGGCGCTGGAGGGCGAGCGCACGCTGGTCCTGACCCGGCAATGGGACCGCTTCAAGGGCTTCTTCTTCGGCCTCGCCGACGAGGAGGCCGGCGAGCCTTCCGTCACGCCGCTGGCCGACCTGCCGCTGGTCGGCGCGGACGGCAAGGCCACCTTCCCCGTCGCCATCGACCAGCTTCCCGCCACCACCCAGCTCGTCAACGCCAAGGTGACGGTGCGCATGCGCGAAACCGGCGGGCGCGCCGTCGAACGCGCGCTCGACCTGCACGTGCGCCCGCAGGACGACATGATCGGCATCCGCCCCGACTTCACGGAAGTGCCGCAAGGCGGCACCGCGAAATTCAGCCTCATCGCCGTCGACAGCCAGGGCGAACGCACCGCCTTGCAGGGCGCGAGCTGGTCGCTGGTCAAGGTCGAGCGGAACTATCAGTGGTATCGCAACGGCGGCTCGTGGAACTACGAGCCGGTGACCTTCACCCGCGCCGTCGCCAACGGCACGGTGGACATCGAGGCCGGAGCCGAGGTCGCCATCTCGCAGCCCGTCGAGTGGGGCCGCTACCGCCTCGAAGTGGCCAGCACGGCCGCAGACGGCCCCGCCACCAGCTATGAATTCGATGCCGGCTGGTATGTCGAGGCCGCCTCCACCGAAACGCCGGACGGACTGGAAATCGCCCTCGACAAGGACACCTATGCGCCCGGCGAGGTGGCGAAGCTGAAGGTCTCGCCGCAATTCGCCGGCGAGCTTCTGGTCGCCGTCGGCGCCGACCGGCTGCTGAAAACCGTCTCGGCCTCCATCCCCGCCGAAGGGGGCACCGTCGACATTCCGGTCGGGGAGGACTGGGGCGCCGGTGCCTATGTCACCGCAACGCTCTACCGCCCCGGAGATGCGCAGCAATCGCGCATACCCGCCCGCGCCATCGGCGTCAAATGGCTGAAGGTCGATCCGGCCGAGCGCAAGCTTGCCGTCGCACTCGCCCCGCCGGAAAAGACCGAGCCGCGCCAGCCGCTCACCATTCCCGTTAGCGTTTCCGGCATGGCCGCCGGCGAAAAGGCCTATGTCACGGTCGCAGCCGTCGATGTCGGCATCCTCAACCTCACCAGCTACAAGGCGCCCGACCCCGAGGACTGGTTTTTCGGCCAGCGCATGATGGGTCTTGAACTGCGCGACCTCTACGGCCGCCTCATCGACGGCTCGCTGGGAGCCGCCGGCCGTCTGCGCACCGGCGGCGACGGCGCCGCCATGCAGTCGCAGGGCAACCCGCCCAAGGAAAAGCTGGTCGCCTTCTTCTCCGGCATCGTCGAGGTCGATGCGGAGGGCAAGGCGGCGGTCGCGTTCGACCTGCCGCAGTTCAACGGCACGGTGCGCGTCATGGCCGTCGCGTGGACCAAGGAAGCGGTCGGCCACGCCGTGAAGGACGTGATCGTGCGCGATCCGGTCGTCATCACCGCCGGCCTGCCCCGCTTCCTCGCGCCGGGCGACGCCTCCACGCTGCGCCTCGACGTGGCCAACACGGACGGTCCGGCCGGCGACTATGCCGTGACCATCGAGACCGCCGGCGGCATCGCTATCGGCGACGACGGCGTGCCGGCAAGCGTCACCCTCGGCGCCGGCGAACGGCGCGGCTTCGAGGTGCCGCTGATGGCGGTCGAGCCGGGCGACGCCTCGCTGACCGTACGCCTTGCCCATGCCGACGGCACTTCGGCCGAGCAGGTGCTTTTCCTGCCGGTGCGCCCGGCGCAGCTTCCGGTCACCACGCGCATGGTTGTGAACCTCAAGCCCGGCGCTTCGCTGCGCGTCGATCGGGAATTGCTGGCGGCAAGCCTGCTGCCCGGCGCTTCCGTCAGCGTCGGCGTCCTGCACACGGCGGCGCTCGACGTGCCGTCGCTGCTTCTGGCGCTCGATCGCTATCCCTATGGCTGCACCGAGCAGACCACCAGCCGCGCCCTGCCCCTGCTCTACGTCAACGACCTGTCGCAGAGTTTCGGCATCCCCGTCGATGACGGCCTGCGCGAGCGTGTGCAGGAGGCGATCTACCGGGTCATCGCCCACCAGTCCTCCACCGGCGGCTTCGGCCTGTGGGGGCCGGGATCGGGCGATCTGTGGCTCGACGCCTATGCCACCGACTTCCTGACCCGCGCCCGCGAACAGGGCTACGACGTGCCCGAACGCGCCGCCGCGCAAGCCCTCTCCAACCTGCAAAACAGCCTCGGCTACGATCAGGACGTTCAGGAGCGCGGCAACGAGATGGCCTATGCGCTCTATGTGCTGGCCCGCAACAAGAAGGCCTCGGTGGGCGACCTGCGCTACTATGCCGACACCAAGCTGGAAGACTTCTCCAGCCCGATGGCGGTGGCGCAGCTTGCCGCCGCGCTCGCCCTTTATGGGGACGCGCAGCGCTCGGAAGCGACCTTCCAGGCCGCCTTCCAGCTTGCCCGCAACAGCACCGGCTTCAACCAGTACCGCGCCGACTACGCCTCGCCGCTGCGCGACGCGGCGGCCATGCTGGCGCTTGCCGCCGACAGCAAGCCGTCACCGTCCGTGGTGCCGGAACTGGTCAGCCTGGTGAACCGCGAGCGCGCCGCCACCACCTGGACCAGCACGCAGGACAATGCCTGGATGCTGCTTGCCGCGCGCGGGTTGAAGGAGGGCAACGAGACCATCTCCCTCACCGTGGACGGCGCCGCCCATGACGGCCCGTTCGCCCGCGAGATCGACGGCTCCGACCTGGTCCGCAGCCCGCTCACCATCGCCAATGCCGGCAAGGAGGCGGTCGATGCCGTGGTCACCACCATTGCCGCGCCCGCCCAGCCGTTGCCGGCCGGCGGCGACGGCTTCGCCATCGAGCGCACCTACTACACGCTCGACCGGGAAGAGGCGAACGTGACCGAGGCCGGGCAGAACGAGCGCTATGTGGTGGTGCTGCGGGTCAACCAGCAGAACGACTGGCCGACCCGCATGCTGGTCACCGATCTCCTGCCGGCCGGCTTCGAGATCGACAATCCGGGCCTCGTCTCCAGCGCCCAGCTTGCCAATTTCGGCTGGCTGCCGGACACCAGCGCCGCGCATCTCGAATTCCGCGACGACCGCTTCGTCGCCGCCTTCGATCCGGGCGGCAACAGCAGCCGGGAAGTCACGCTGGCCTATGTCGTGCGGGCGGTCACCCCCGGCGTCTACGCCCATCCGGCCGCCAGCGTCGAGGATATGTACCGGCCCCAATATTCGGCCCGCACCGCTACGGGCATGATGGAGGTGAAGGCACCGTAGGAGTTCCCGACGTGACGATCGCACTGCCCCTCACCCTTACCCTCTCCCCGCTCGCGGGGAGAGGGGGCGTTGACGTCGCGGCCAGCCGCCTTCTCCCCGTGCACGGGGAGAAGGTCCCGGCAGGGGAATGAGGGGCGGCGATGCGTTGGCAATCAATGTCCCTGCGCAGATTTGCAATCCGCACTCTCGCGCTCGCCGCAATCGGCACCGCTTCCCTGTTCGCCCTCGACCGCGCCTACCCGCCGCCCCTGCCGGAAAAGCCGGTGCTCTCGGCCGAAGTGCTCGACCGCGACGGGCAAATGCTGCGCGCCTTCGCCACGCCGGACGGATACTGGCGCTTCGGCGCGTCGCTCGACCGCATCGACCCGGCCTTTCTCGACATGCTGGTCGCCTACGAGGACAAGCGCTTCTGGGACCACAGCGGCATCGATCTTCTGGCGCTCGGACGCGCCGCCCTGCAATTCGCCGGCAGCGGCCGTATCGTCTCGGGCGGCTCAACGCTGTCCATGCAGCTCGCCCGCCTCATCGAGCCCCGCACCAGCCGCAGCATCGCCGCCAAGCTGCGCCAGATCGCCCGCGCCGCGCAGATCGAGCGGCGGCTGTCGAAGCGCGAGATCCTTCAACATTATCTCACCCTCGCCCCCTATGGCGGTAATCTGGAAGGGCTGCGCGCCGCATCGCTCGCCTGGTTCGGCAAGGAGCCTTCGCGCCTGACCGTCTCCGAAAGCGCGCTGCTGGTCGCCCTGCCGCAACTGCCCGAGAAGCGCCGGCCCGACCGCAACGCGCAAGCCGCCCGCGTCGCGCGCGACCGGGTGCTGGAGCGCATGGTCAGCGCCGGCCTGCTCGGCGAACGCGAAGCCGCCCGCGCGGCACTGGAGGACGTCCCCTCCTATCGCCGCGCCATGCCCTCCTTCGCCGCCCACGCCACGCTGCGCGCCCTGCGCACCGGCGACGAGCCCCCTCGCCTCACCATCAGCCGCCGCGTGCAGCAGGGGCTGGAAGCGGTTGCCCGCGAGGCGGCGGCACGACTCGGGCCGAAGCTCTCGGTCGCCATGGTCATGGCCGATTCCCGCACCGGCGAGATACTGGGCGAGGTCGGATCGGCCGGCTTCACCGATTCCGCCCGCTCCGGCTGGATCGACATGACCCGCGTGCTGCGCTCGCCGGGCTCGACGCTGAAGCCCTTCATCTACGGCCTCGCCTTCGAGCAGGGGCTGGTGGCGCAGGAAATGCTGATCTCGGACAGCCCCGCCGATTTCTCCGGCTACCGGCCGAAGAATTTCGACATGGGCTATCAGGGCGATGTCAGCATCCGCACCGCCCTGCAACTGTCGCTCAATGTGCCGGCCGTGCGCGTCCTCGATGCGGTCGGCCCGGCAAGGCTCGCCGCGCGGCTGCGCAACGCCGGGGTGTCGCTGGTGCTGCCGCCGAACGAGCCGCCCGGCCTCGCCATCGGCCTCGGCGGCGCCGGCATCACGCTGCGCGATCTCGTCCAGCTCTATGCCGGGCTCGCCAATGGCGGCAAGGTCCACCGCCTGCGGGACGGCACCGAACCCGCTTCCGCCACGCCCTCCGGCGCGACGCTGCTCGATCCGCAGGCCAACTGGCAGGTCACCGACATTCTCTCCGGCGTCCGCCCGCCGCAGGGGGCATCCCGGCGCGGCATCGCCTACAAGACCGGCACCTCCTACGGTTACCGCGATGCATGGACGGTCGGCTATGACGGCCGTTACGTGCTGGGCGTCTGGGTCGGCCGCGCCGACGCGGCGGCCATTCCGGGCCTGTCCGGCTATGTGTCGGCCGCGCCCATCGTCTTCGAAGGCTTCGCCCGCTCCGGCCTTGCCGCCGTGCCGTTTCCATCCGCGCCGCCCGGCACCCGCCATATGCGGCGCGAGGACCTGCCCGTGACGCTGGCCCGCTTCGGCACGGACACCCTTGCCGCCGCCGCCGGCCCGGTGGAACCCGCGCCGCGCATCGTCTTTCCGCCGGATGGGGCCCGCGTCGATCTCGGCACCTCGTCCAGCGCCGCCACCCCGCTGGTGTTGAAACTTCAGGGCGGCCGCGCGCCCTTCCGCTGGCTCGCCAACGGCAGGCCGCTGGAAGGTCAGGACCGCCGCCGCACCGCCACCTGGCAACCGGACGGGGCCGGAACCTCCACCTTGACCGTCATCGACGCGGCCGGCCGCGCGGCCAGCGTCACCGTGTTCGTCGAATAGGACGCCCCTCGAGCGCACTCACCTCGAAAAGAGAAGAATTTTCCGATTGCGCCTTCGATCGGGCAGGAGTTTTCTGTAGAGGCCCGAAAAAGGCAACGGCCTGCGCATCCAATTTCTACCAATTCAGTAGAGTAAAGTGGTGTGAACAGGAGGCTGACATGAGCCAATTCCGTAAAACTACTCTGCTCGGCATACTCATCGCGGGCTCCGTGCAATTCGGCACATTGGGCTTCGCGCTGGCGGATACGACGATCCTCAATGTTTCCTACGACCCGACCCGTGAGCTGTACAAGGAGTTCAACGACGCCTTCGCCAGGCACTGGAAGGCCGAAACCGGCGAGACGGTGACCATCCAGCAATCGCATGGCGGCTCCGGCAAGCAGGCCCGCTCGGTGATCGACGGCATCGATGCCGACGTGGTGACGCTGGCGCTCGAAAGCGATATCGACGCCATCGCCGAAACGTCCAAGAAGATCAAGCCCGACTGGCGCCAGCATTTCGACAACAATTCCGCCCCCTATACCTCGACCATCGTGCTTCTGGTGCGCAAGGGCAATCCGAAGGGCATCAAGGACTGGGGCGATCTCGTCAAGGGCGACGTCCAGGTCATCACCCCCAACCCCAAGACCTCCGGCGGCGCGCGCTGGAACTATCTCGCCGCCTGGGGCTGGGCGCATCACCAGTTCGGCGGCGACGAGGAGAAGATCAAGGAATATATCAGCGAGCTTTTCCGCCGCGTTCCCATTCTCGACACCGGCGCGCGCGGCTCGCTCCTGACCTTCACCGAACGCAAGATCGGCGACGTCTTCCTGTCCTGGGAGAACGAGGCCTTCCTCGCCAAGAAGGAATATGGCGAAGACGCCTTCGAGACGGTCATCCCCTCGCAATCCATCCTGGCGGAACCGCCGGTGGCGATCGTCGACGCCAATGTCGACGCCAAGGGCACCCGCAAGGTCGCCGAGGCCTATCTGCAATATCTGTACTCCGAGGAAGGCCAGCGGATCGCGACGAAGAACTTCTACAGGCCTTCGAAACCGGACCTCGTACCGGAGGAAGAAAGAAATATTTTCCCGAAAGTCGAGCTGATTGGAATAGATGACCCCATTTTCGGCGGCTGGAAGAAAGCACAACCTTACCATTTCGCCGATGGCGGGATATTCGACCAGATCTACAAACCGGCGCAATAAGCGCCACGGCATGCCTCCCGAAGCGGGAAGCCGGTTTCGGGAGGCAGACATGCGATCAGATACGAAGAAGGCGCGGCCAGATCGCGGCGCGCTTTAACAGACAAGGGGCGACATGACCGCAGTACCCGCCAATGCGGGGTGGCGATTCAGGCAGCCGAGCGTCATTCCGGGTTTCGGACTGACGCTCGGCCTTTCACTTGCCTATCTCACCCTCATCATCCTCATCCCGCTCTCGGGCCTCGCCTGGCGCTCGGCTTCTCTCGGCTGGCCGCAATTCTGGGCTCTCGTCACCGATCCGCGCACCGTCAACGCCCTCAAGATCAGCTTCGGCACGGCGCTGGCGGCGGCGGCGGTCAATGTCGTGTTCGGCACCGTGGTCGCCTGGGTGCTGGTGCGCTACCGGTTTCCCGGAAGGCGCATCGTCGACGCCATGGTCGACCTGCCCTTCGCGCTGCCGACCGCCGTGGCCGGCATCGCGCTGACCACGCTCTACGCCCCCAACGGCTGGATCGGCGCCCTGCTCGGCCCCCTTGGCATCAAGGTCGCGTACACGCCGCTCGGCATCGTCATCGCCCTGGTCTTCATCGGCCTGCCCTTCGTGGTGCGCACCGTGCAGCCGGTGATGGAAGAGATCGACCGCGAGGTCGAGGAAGCCGCCGCGACGCTGGGCGCCAGCCGGTTCCAGACCATCACCCGCGTGCTGTTTCCGGGGCTGGCGCCGGCCATCGTCACCGGTTTCGCGCTCGCCTTCGCACGTGGCGTCGGCGAATACGGCTCGGTGATCTTCATCGCCGGCAACCTGCCGAACGTCTCCGAGATCGCCCCGCTGCTCATCATCATCCGGCTCGAGGAATACAATTACCCGGCCGCCACGGCCATCGCCGCGGTGATGCTCATCATCTCCTTCGCCATGCTTCTCGTCATCAACATGCTGCAATCCTGGAGTCGCAAGCGCTATGGCTGATCCCGTCGTGTTCGCCGCCGAAGCGGCTCCCTCGGCCGGCGCCGGCATCACGGAATCGCGCCCGGCGCGCTGGGTGCTGATGGCGATCGCCATGGTCTTCCTCGGTGTCTTCCTGTTCCTGCCGCTGGTGCTGGTGTTCATGGAAGCCTTCAAGAGGGGCATCGGCTTCTACATCTCGACGCTGGGCGAGCGCGACACGCTTTCGGCCATCCGCCTCACCCTTCTGGTGGCGGCCATCTCGGTGCCGCTCAACCTTGTCTTCGGCGTCGCCATGGCCTGGGCCATCGCCAAATACGAATTCAAGGGCAAGGCGTTCCTCACCACGCTGGTCGACCTGCCCTTCTCCGTCTCGCCGGTCATTTCCGGCCTCGTCTACGTGCTCCTGTTCGGCGCGCAGAGCGTGCTCGGACCGTGGCTGAAGTCGCACGGCATCGAGATCCTGTTCGCCGTGCCCGGCATCGTCCTGGCGACGATCTTCGTCACCTTCCCCTTTGTGGCGCGCGAACTGATCCCCTTGATGCAGGAACAGGGCACCAAGGACGAGGAAGCCGCCATCTCGCTGGGCGCCAGCGGCTGGCAGACCTTCTGGTATGTGACGCTGCCCAACGTCAAATGGGGCCTGCTCTACGGCGTGCTGCTGTGCAACGCCCGCGCCATGGGCGAGTTCGGCGCGGTGTCGGTGGTGTCCGGCCACATCAGGGGCCAGACCAACACCATGCCGCTGCATGTCGAGATCCTCTACAACGACTACAACGCCTCGGGCGCCTTCGCCGTCGCCTCGTTGCTGGCCGGCCTGGCGCTGGTGACGCTGGCGCTGAAAACCCTCCTTGAAATGCGCTACGGCGCCGAAATCGCCGCGACCCGCGGGCACTGACAGGATTCACCATGCAAGTTCGCGTCGCAAACGTCCGCAAGGAATTCGATACTTTCCCCGCGCTTCATGACGTATCGCTGGAAATCCGTTCCGGCGAACTCATCGCGCTGCTGGGCCCTTCCGGCTCCGGCAAGACCACGCTGCTGCGCCTCATCGCCGGGCTGGAGCAGCCGACCGCCGGCCGCATCTTCTTCGGCGAGGAGGACGCCTCGGAAAAAAGCATCCGCGAGCGCAATGTCGGGTTCGTCTTCCAGCACTATGCCCTGTTCCGGCACATGACGGTGGCCGACAATATCGGCTTCGGTCTCAAGGTGCGCCCGGCCGAAACCCGGCCCGCTTCCGCCGAAATCCGCAAGCGCGCCACCGATTTGCTCGATCTGGTCCAGCTTTCGGGGCTGGAAAAGCGCTATCCGGCGCAACTGTCGGGCGGCCAGCGCCAGCGCGTGGCGCTCGCCCGTGCACTCGCCATCGAGCCGAAGGTGCTGCTGCTCGACGAGCCCTTCGGTGCCCTCGACGCGCAGGTGCGTCGCGGCCTGCGCCGCTGGCTGCGCGAAATCCACGACGCCACCGGCCACACCACCGTCTTCGTCACCCACGATCAGGAGGAAGCGCTGGAACTGGCCGACCGTGTCGTGGTGATGAGCCAAGGCAGCATCGAGCAGGTCGGCAGCGCCGACGAGGTCTACGACACACCGAATTCGCCCTTCGTCTACGGCTTCATCGGCGATTCCAGTTCCCTGCCGGTCAAGGTCGAGGACGGGCAGGTGTGGCTGGCGGAGCGCCCGATCGGCCTTTCCGCGCCCGACCTTCCGCCCGGTCCCGGCACGCTGTTCTTCCGCCCGCACGACATCGAGTTGCTGGACGGCTGCTCGGGCTGCATCGCCGGCACCGTCGCCGCCAGCCGGCGCGTCGCCGGCACGAGGCGGGTGGAGCTGGAGATCGGCGGCCAGCGCGAGCGGGTCGAGATCGAGCTGCCGGTGGACCATCCCGCGGCGCAGAAGAGCCGGGTGGCCTTCCGGCCGCGAAAGTGGAAGGTTTTTCCGCAGAGCGACGCCTGAGCCAAAAGACGAGGAGGACAATTCCATCATTCCTGGAGAAAGATGGAATTATTTTCTCAAAGCGAGGCTGGAACAGCAGCGCCATGCCTCGCGACGGACAGGCGCCCCGGGCTATAGACTGGGCATTCTCATCTGGAGCCTGTCATGAAACGCCTTCTGCTCGCCGCAACGGCCGCCGCCGGTCTGCTGTTTTCCTCCGCCTCGGCCTTCTCGGCCGACAAGCTGCTCAATGCCTCCTATGACGTGGCGCGCGAGCTGTTCGTCCAGATCAACCAGGCTTTCGTGGCCGAGCATCCGGGCGTCAGCGTCGACCAGTCACATGCCGGCACCTCCAAGCAGGCGCGCGCCATCGCCGATGGCCTCGCTGCCGATGTCGTCACCTTCAATCAGGTCACCGACATCGACTTCCTCGTCAAGCAGGGTCTGGTGTCGGACGACTGGCAGAAGGAATTCCCGGACAACGCCTCGCCCTTCTACTCACTGCCTTCCTTCCTGGTGCGGGCCGGCAACCCCAAGAACATCAAGGACTGGGACGATCTGGTGCGCGAAGACGTGCAGATCATCTTCCCCAATCCCAAGACCTCAGGCAATGCGCGCTACACCTATCTGGCCGCCACCGCCTACGCCCGCGAAAAGTTCAACGGCGACGAGGCCAAGGTGAAGGAGTTCGTCACCAAGATCTTCAACAACGTGCCGGTGTTCGACACCGGAGGGCGCGCCGCCACCACTACCTTCGCCGAGCGCGGCATCGGTGACGTGCTGATCACCTTCGAGTCCGAAACCCAGGGAATCGCCAACGAATACGGCACCGACAAGTACGAGCAGGTCGTGCCCTCGGTCAGCCTGCTGGCGGAATTCCCGGTCGCCATCGTCGACAAGGTGGTGGACCAGAATGGCAGCCGCGATCTGGCCAAGTCCTATCTCGAATTCCTCTATTCGCCTGCCGGCCAGAAGATCGAGGCGGAAAACGGCTTGCGCGTTCGCGACGAGGCGATCGCCACCGAATTCAAGGACAAGTTCCCGGATGTGCGCCTGGTGACGGTCGAGGACGTGTTCGGCGGCTGGGAAAAGGTCCAGGCCGAGCACTTCGCCGAGGGTGCCCTGCTCGATCAGGCCTACGGCAACCGCTGATCTGCGGTAACGGCATCGGAGAAAAGCCGGCCCGCGCCGGCTTTTCTTGCATGAACCTCCGATGCTTTCACCGTTGCGGTCGATCTCCGGCAGCCCTGCCCGCAGGTGTGGCCTTGTGGAAATCTGCCGGCGGTCCTATCCTCGGCAAAAGGTCGGCTCCGATCTGAAAAACCCTCCAAACCGCGACCGGCAAACCAGCGCCGGTCCGGCCTTTCGCTAGATCATCGACGGCCATGCTCACCAAAAAAGGCAAATATGGTC
Organism: Aquamicrobium terrae; assembly: GCF_040545735.1. GTDB lineage: Bacteria > Pseudomonadota > Alphaproteobacteria > Rhizobiales > Rhizobiaceae > Mesorhizobium > Mesorhizobium terrae_A. Next base: position 66,116 of record NZ_JBEPML010000001.1, on the reverse strand, counting down.
TGAAGGCCCTCGTGCATCTGTCACGGTTGCCTGCCGGGCAGCTTGCCTTCGTCAACGACATCGCCGTCGCCAACAAGATTCCCAAGAAGTTCCTCGACGCCATTCTGGTCGAGCTGCGAAATGCCGGCTTCGTCGAAAGCCGCAAGGGCAAGGACGGTGGCTACCGGCTCGCCCGGCCCGCCTCGGAAATCCGCATCGGCCATGTCATCCGCGTGCTGGACGGACCGCTGGCCCCCTTGGCCTGCGCCAGCCGCACGCAATATGTGCGGTGCGAGGATTGCCGGGACGAAGCGGCTTGCGAGGTCCGGCACATGATGCTGGAGGTGCGCGAGGCCATCGCCCATGTGCTGGACGGCCGCAGCCTCGCCGCCATGCGCGATGCCGCCAACGACGACTTCCCGGCCGATCTGGCGCTTAATATCTAAAGCATGTCGCCCCAAAGTGGGAACCGGTTTCGGGACCACGACATGCGTAAAAACAAAGGCTTAAACCGCAAGGAACGAATCTGAAAGATCGCGGCGCGCTTTAAGCTATTTACCCGGGGCCCCTGCCCGTTCCGTCAGCATGCGGCGGGCGCTTTCCTCGTCGGTGATCAGCACCGTGGGCTGGATGAGGTGCATGGCGCCCATCAGCGCGCCGATCTTTTCCTCGCCGCCCGAGGTGAGGATACGCACCGGGGCGCGGCGCAGCCGGTCGACTTCCACCGACATCACCAGCTGGTTGACCGGGTGATCGACCAGATCGCCATTGCGGTTGAAGAAATGGAACAGAAGGTCGCCCACCGCCCCGCGCGCCACCAGTTCCTCGCGATCGGCCTCCTTGAGGAAGCCGCCGCGATAGAAGGTGGTGGCCGAGGCGATGCCGCCCACGCTCACCAGCACGGCATCCAGCGAATCGGCAAGCTGGAAGATTTCCTGCAAGCCGCAGCGCTCGACCAGCGCGACCTTGGTCTCGATGCTGTCGACCACGGCCGGTGTCGGGATCAGGTAGCCGTCGCCCTGGAAGGCCTGCGCGAAGCGCCAGGCGAATTCGGCCGGGTTGAAGCGCCGGGCGACGCCGACGCCGCCGAGCAGCGAGATCACCTTGAAATCCGCCAGCGAGCGGGCGCTCAGGAACTGAAGGGACGAAAACAGCGTGTTGCCCCAGCCGACGCCGACCCGCATGCCGGCCTTCATGATTTCCGAGACATAACCGCCCGTCTTGGCCGCGATGGCCGGGATCGGATCGGCATCCGGCCTCGAAAGCGGCGCCACGATCGCCTGCTCCAGCCCGAAGGCGCGCTCCAGTTCGCGCTCCAGCCGCACGATCTCGACCAACTCGCTTTCGATGGTGATCTTCACCTCGCCGCGGGCCCGCGCATCGGCAAGCATGCGCACCACGGTGACGCGGCCGACACCCAGCACGTCGGCAATCTCGTTCTGGGTCATCTGCTCGACGAAATACATCCACGCCGCGCGAATGCGCAGCCGGTCGCTGCGGCTCTCCGCGCCGCCATTGGCGACGACGGGATCGCCGTTCACCATCGAGCCGCTCTCTCCCTTGGGCTTCCTTGCCAAATTCCTGCTCCCCGGACGATGCACGCTGCACGTGTAACGATTCAGCGCGGCTGCACAATATGGTCTATTGACCGCGAAGGCACGATGGGAACAATCCTGTTTTCCGGCTATCTTTTCTAAAACTCTTGGTCCACCACCAAACCGGGGCGCCAGAATGCTGCGTGAAATCTCCGAGGAAGTGCGCATCAACCTCAAGGACAGGCTGCGCGACATGCGCCAGGCCATCCGCCGCCGTCGCCATGACAGCGGGCAGGCCAGCCTCCTGCCCCCGCCGCCCGGTGGCCATACGCCGTTTCCGTTGCCCGAGATCGAAGGGCTGCTCGGCCGCGCCGTCAGCGCCTTCGACGACGCCATGACCATGGCCACGACACTGGTCCCGCACGATGGCGGGGGCAATGCACAGGCACGTCCGTTCGAGACCTATTTCCGCTCCGGCAGCGGCGCGATCGAGGGCGAGCGGGCCTTCCGGCGCGACATGTATTATCTGGCCGGGGCGATGCTGGCGCGCAAGAAGGCGCTGGCCGATCCCGTGCACGAAGCCGGCTTTGCCGCCGTCCACGCAGCGATGCTGCGCCAGCATGGCGGCCTCCTGCATCCCGCCGGCGGCGAGGCCGGCGACACGCAGCGCACGGCCCGCATCGCCGAATTGTGCGCGGCGCTTTCGGTCGAACTGCTGCGGGCGCGACCGGTGCGGCCCCGCCTGCCGGAAGGCGCGGCGGCGAATGTGCTGGAAGCGGAAGCGATGCTCGCCGTTTCCGTTCTGGTGCCCATGGCGCTGGCCGTGGCGCTGGCCAGCGCCGGCGTGGAGACCGAACCCGGCTCCGACCTGCTCGACATGGCCGCCATGGCCGTGGAAGCGCGCGTGGACCGGATCATGCCCGCCTGCCGCGCCGCCGATCCGGTCGCGGAACTGACCCCGATCTTCGCCATGCTGATCTTCCACCTGCGCTGAGCGCGGGCGGGGGTCGTTTCTGGCCTGAACTGTAACGGCATGGAATGGAGAGTGTCGGGAATCCATGCCGGAACCTTGAAGCCGCACGGAACAGGGCCCGGACAGCACTCCGGCGTCCCCACACCGATTTCCTTCGCAAATCAACGAGATGAAGGCGTCCGTTGAATCGGCTTCAACGGGCGCCTTCATGTCATTTAGCCGCTTCGGCCAGTTCCACGATCACCTTCTTGGCGCGTGGAATGGAAGCCGGGCTCATGGAAAGCTCGGTCAGCCCCATGCGCAGGAATTCCGGGATCAGGTCGGGCCGGCCGGCCGCCTCGCCGCACATGCCGACCATGATGCCGGCTTCCGTGCCGGCCCTGGCCGTCATCTCGATGGCCGCCATCACCGCCGGGTTGGAGACGTCGTTCAGCCCGGCCACGGTCGGGTTGAGCCGGTCCGCCGCCATCACATACTGGGTGAGGTCGTTGGTGCCGATGGAGAAGAACGCCACATCCTTCGCCAGTTCGCGCGCGATCAGCACGGCGGCCGGCGTCTCGATCATCACGCCAAGCTCGAACTGGCCGAAGGGCACGCCGCGTTCCTTCAGCTCCGCCCCGCATTCTGCGATCAGCTCGCGCGTGCGGGCGACCTCGGACAGTTGCGAGACCATCGGCAGCATCACCTTGACGTTGCCGTGCACGGCGGCGCGCATCAGGGCGCGCAACTGCTGCTTGAAGATGTCCGGCCGGTCGAGGCACATGCGGATGCCGCGCCAGCCGAGGAACGGGTTTTCCTCGGCCGGGAACTCGATGCCGGCAATCGGCTTGTCGCCGCCGATGTCCAGCGTGCGCACGATGACCGGCGCCGGCGCAAAGGCCTTGGCCAGCGTGCCGTAGATTTCGGCCTGCATGTCCTCGGACGGCAGGTGCATGTGCCGCATGAACAGAAGCTCGGTGCGGAACAGGCCGACGCCCATTGCGCCTGCCTCCCTGGCCGCGTCGATCTCCTCCAGCGAGCCGAGATTGGCCGCGACCTCGACGACGGTGCCGTTGGCCAGCTTCGGCACCACGTCCTTGTAGGCTTTCAGCGCCGTGCGCTCCGCTGCCGCCTCGTCGATGCGTTTGCGATAGGCCTCGCGCGTCTGCGCATCGGGATCGGGGATCACAGCGCCGCTGTTGCCGTCGACAGCCACGTCCTTCGCCGCGCGCAAGTCGTGGATGCGGGCGCCGAGCCCCAGCACGGCGGGAATGCCGTGCGAGCGGGCGATGATGGCGATGTGGGAGGTCGCGCCGCCATGGCCGCAAACCACTGCGCCGATGCGCTCCAGCGGGGCGCGCGCAAGATCCCATGCGCCGATGTCCTCGGCGATCAGCACCGCCCCTTCGGGAATGTGGTCGAGGCTGGCATCGTCCTGCCCCAGAAGCGCCAGGCAGATCTGGCGGCCCACCGCCTGCATGTCGTCGGCGCGGGCGTTGAGATAGGGATCGTCGACCGCGCCGAACTCCTGGGCCAGCCGCGCCGTGGTGGCGATGGTCGCCGAAACGGCGTCGAGGCCGCCCCGGATCGTTTCGGTCGTGTCGCCCACCAGCGTCTCGTCGCCGGCGATGTCGCGCAGCGCCGCCACGATGCCGCGGTCGCCCTCGGCCAGCCTGTCGTCGGCCAGCGCCTTGTCCATGCGTGCCCGCACCGCCTCGATCGCCGCGCGAAAACGCTCCAGTTCCGGCTCGATCTCGGCCGCTCCCAGCTTGCGGTCCTCGGCCTTGATCTGCGGCGGGAAATGCGCGAATGCCGGGCCGAGATGAACGCCCTCGCTGGCGGCGACACCGGCAAGCCCGCTGCCGGGCGCCGCAGCCTGCGCCGCAACCGCGGCCGGCCGCACGGTCGCCGGCTCGGGCGCGGCAGCCGGCTTCGGCTCGGCGGGCGACGCCGCCTCCTCGTCCAGCCCGGCCTTGGGATTTTCGAGGAACCCGATCAGTGCCTCGACCGCCTCGGCGGCATCCGCGCCCTCGGCCCGCACGGTGACCTCCTGGCCTTCCTTGACCCCCAGCAGCATCAGCTTGACCGAACTCTTGGCGCTGACCGCCTTGCCGTCGCGGACGATCTCGACCTCGGACTCGAAGCTCTTGGCGAGCTTGACGAACCGCGTGGCCGGCCGGGCATGCAGCCCTTCGTGCACTCTGACGATTGTCGAGCGTTCCATGACCATGACTCTGCCTTGTTCATTTCGGCCGCCGCTTGCGCGATTGCCGGGGGCATCGGTCCGGAAACGGCATCCGGTCTCCGGACGTTCCGATGCCTGACTACAATATCGGAGCCTCCCTCGCGCGTCCGCCGGGACGCGGGGCGCTCTATGCCGCGATCGTGATCGTGGCGTCGGGCTTCAGCGCCGCCACGAGCTGGTCGGTCTCCACCACGGAGGCGCAGATTTCGCCGGGACGCTCGGCGCTGCCGGCACCGTTGAAGGTGATGACGACATGGCCGATCTCGCGCACCTTGGCCCAGGCCGTCGGGCCGATGGCGGTGATGGTCGCGCTGACCGGGCCGATGGCGATGGATGCGCCGACCTGCGGCGCATCCGCGCTCGGGCCTTCTTCCGTCTTGTGCAGCACGGAGACCTCGGCCAGCTCCGGCGGCGAACCATCCGCGAACAGGATCAGCACGCCGCCTTCCGCGAGGTCCGCCACCTCGGGTCCAATCTCTGTAACCCGTGTCCTGAGAAGAACTGTCATCTGGCGAACCTCGCTTTATTTTCTGCTTACAGTACGAACAGGCTGACCACCCAGGCGATCAGCACGGAGACGGGACCCATGATCTGGCGGCTGATGAGCACCGCCGGCACACCGATCTCGATGGTCTTGGGCTTGGCTTCGCCGAGCGCCAGGCCGACCGGCACGAAGTCGCAGCCCACCTGGGTGTTGTAGGCGAACAGCGCCGGCAGGGCCATTGCGGGCGAGATCGTGCCGTTGGCGATCTGTGGGCCGATGATGGCGACGCCGATCACCTGCGCGATCACCGCGCCCGGCCCGAGGATGGGCGACAGGAACGGCAGGCCGCAGATGGCCGAGATGATCAGCAGGCCGATGATGTTGTTGGCCAGCGGACCCATGGGCTGGGCGAGCACGTCGCCGATGCCGGTGTAGAGGATCAGGCCGATCAGCATGGTCACGAACGCCATGAACGGCAGGACGTTGCGGATCACCTGGTCGATGGTGCGGCGGCCGGCGTTGAAGAAGATGCCGACGACCCTGCCCATGACGCGGCCGACAGAGCTGATCAGCCCGACGATGCCGCCCTCGCTTTCCTGTGCCACGGCCGCGGCGGTCGGGGCCGGAGCAGCCGCACTCGCGGCGTCTGGCGCAGCCGCGCCCGCGCCGGTCACGGCTTCGCTGCCGTCGGCCAGGGCGATGTTGGCGGGCTTCACGCCGGACACGTAGATGTCCTCGGTGATGAACTGGGCCAGCGGCCCCGCCTGCCCCACCGGCGTCAGGTTGACGGTCGGGATGCGCTTGCGCGGATAGACGCCGCAGCGGGCGGTGCCGCCGCAGTCGACCACCACCACCGCCATCTCGCTCTCGATCGGCGGCGACTTGAAGCCGTCGACCGCTTCGCCGCCGGTCAGGTCGGCGATCTGCTGGGCGACCGGATGGATGCCGCCGCCGGTGACCGACACGATCTTGTTGCGCTGCTCGGTCGGCTCGATGACGAGCGGGCCGCCCCAGCCGCCGGAGCCCTTGGAAATCTTGACTGCCTTGTACTTCTTGGCCATGTGTCCCTCCCCGCGCCTAGAGCTCGACGCCCTGGCGGCGCGCCATGAGGGCAGTGATGCGTTCGGTGAGCATGCCCTTGAGCAGGATCACGACGAGGCCGACGATCGCGTACCAGATCGCCACCTGGATATGGTAGCCGCTGGCCACGGAGCCGTTGCGCTCCAGCTCCAGCAGCGCCACCAATATGCCGCCCCAGACGAAATATTCGCCCGGGTTGACGTGCGGGAACAGGCCGAGCGGCGGGTGCACATAGGACACGGCGGCGTCGTAGAAGGCCGGCTTGTGCTTCTCTTCCAGGAACGAGCCGAAGGTGTAGGCCATCGGGTTGGTCAGGAAGAAGACGGCCAGCACCGGCAGCACCGTGTAGCGGGTCAGCGCGATGCGCCCGGCGCCGCGCGCGATGCCGTGCACGCGCTCCTCGCCGACCAGTTCGGTGATGGCGTAGAAGGCCGTCATCAGCACGACCAGCGTGGGAATGATGCCGGTGACGAAACCGGCGAAGACCTCGCCGCCCTTCTGGAAGATGCCGATGAAATATTTGCCGGCGGCGGTCAGCCAGCCGAGCTGCTCTTCCTGCTGGACCTCGTTCAGCCGTTCGCGGAACTCGTCGACGGTGATGTTGCCGCCATCCGTCGCCTGCGCGAGGATGACGAGCTGATCCGAGGCATGTTCCACGGCAAGCTTGCCGTGCAGTGCCGCATCGTGAACCATGGCGCCTGCGACATGCAGGTTCTGCATGGCCATGTCGGCGTGCGGCGCCAACAATGATATGACAGACATGTTCCCTCCTTGCGCCGCGCCAGCCGCCCTCAACCGGGCGACGGCGGCGCCGTTTCTAAGCCCTTGCTGCACTCAAGCCGGACAAGCCCGGCTTCCTGTCTGGCTCCGACCGCGCCCGGTCGATCTGCTCGATCGCCCGCTTCACAGCCTCGGCCACACCGGGTTCCCCCTCCCCCAGAATTGCAGGGTCGGACCGGATATCGTCGAGGGGCACGCCCTCGAATTTCTCATGACGCTTGAACTTCGTGAACACGGAGCGCCCGCTCATGACCAACAGCCGGCGCACGACCAGATCGGGAGTGACCACGATGAGCACGATGGTGCCCTTCCTGAACCGACCCCTGAAATTGCCAGCGCCGACAAAACCATCCTTGTACTTGTTCGTGATGCCCTTGAAGACATCGGTGTAGTGCCTCATCTGCAGCCACACGCCGAAGGCCTGCAAAGCCCACACGACGGCCAGCAGCAGCAAGGCCCATTGCCAGATCGCCATCAGCTTTTTCCTCCCATGCCCAGGCGGACGCACGCCGTTGGCGCAATCTCGATCCTAGAGAACATTTGTTTTCTTGAGTGTCAATATGTATGATTTCAGCTATTAACTATAGCCGACGCCGCGCCCATGCTAAAGTTGCGCGCGAAGAGGATGGATGATGGACCTTCGGTTCAAGGACGAACTGGCCGCGATGCCGGACCTGCGCCACAGGCTCAGGCGCCTGCGCTGGTTCCGCGCCACCTTCCGGGCCAGTGCCAAGGCCGTCACCCGTGCCTATGGCGTGCGCTTCGAAATCGACGACGCCCGCCTCACCCGCGCCTTCCTCGACTGGATCGAGATCGCGGAGGGGCAGAAGGCCTTTGCCGAAGTGAACCGCGCCGATTTCATCGTCTTCGCCGCCGGCGTGGTGCTGCGCGAGTTGATTCGCCAGAACCCGGCTCGGGCGGTCTCGGAAGCGGCCGCGCCAGCGGGTGAGGCCGATGTGTCGACGGCCACGCGGGAGATCGTCCGCTTCTGGCCCGAAGGCTTCCTCTACACCAATTATTGCGTGGCGGCGGTGGCGGCGGTCCACGAGCAGGAATTCGGCACGGTGCCGGCCATCGACAAATGCGCCGACGACCTGCGCACATGGTGGTCCTATCGCGAGAACGTGGCGGAGGTTCCGGCCTATGCCGTGGCCTTCCTCGACCGCTTCCTGGGCGGTGAGCCGAACTGGATCGCGCCGGACCATCCGGCAGCACGCCATGCCATGCAGCGCATGAAGCCGGCGCTGGACGGCGCCCCGCCGCTCGGCGTTCCCGCCGCCTAGTTCAATCCCTATCTCCCCGACAAAGAGGAAATCCGTGACAGGATCACAGCTCATCATTTTCGATTGCGACGGCGTTCTGGTCGACAGCGAGCCGCTGGCGGTCCTCGCCTATGAGCGCGTCTATGAGCGCCATGGCATGCCCGGCGTCGGCGTCGACATCATCAGCCAGTGCTTCGGCATGAAGCAGGCCGACATCATCGCCCGCATCAAGGAACTGACCGGCCATCAGTATCCCGACCATGCGCCGGACGACCTTTGGACCGAGACGAAGGCACTGTTCACCGAGCGGCTGGAGCCGACTGCCGGCCTGCCCGATTTCCTGTCCGGCTTGAAGATCGACCGCTGTGTCGCCTCCTCGTCCTCGCTGGAACGCATTCACCACAGCCTCGACGTCACCCGCATCGCTTCACATTTCGGCGATGCGATCTTCTCGTCGTCAATGGTCAGGCATGGCAAGCCGGCACCCGACATCTTCCTGTTCGCGGCGGAAAAGATGGGCGCCGATCCGGCCGACTGCGTGGTGATCGAGGATTCGCCTTTCGGCGTGGAAGGCGCGGTCGCAGCCGGCATGACGGCCATCGGCTTCACCGGCGGCAGCCACAGCTATGACGGCCATGGCGAACGCCTGCTTTCCAGCGGCGCCACCGTGATCAGCTCAAGCTGGACAGGCGTCGCGACCGAACTGGAAAAGCTCGGCTTCCGGCTGGCCTGAGCCTTATTGCCTTCCTGAAGCAGCACTTCCACCGTCATCCCGGCCAACGGAACGATAGCGACCGCGAGCCGGGATCCATTCCGCTACGCCACAAACGTTCCGGGATGATCAGTTCGCGAACGCAGAACGTCAGAGCCCCGCCACGAACCCGTCGTCCAGCCGCGAGCCGCCGAACCAGTTGAGCCGGTTGACGGTGACGAAACCGGCGTCGATCATGCTGTTCTCGTCGCCCTGGATGGACGTGTGCGGACGGCCGCGCGGCACGATGATCACGGTGCGGTCGCCGTCGCTTTCCACGACTTCCGCCTTGGAGGCGATCTTGTCGCGGCCGATCACCGGCTGGCGCACCTCGGCCGGCAGCCGTGTCGGCAGGTTGACGCTCAGCCAGTGGCCCTGCGCCGCCCATTCGGCCCGCTTCTCCCACAGCCTGCCGATGAAGCCGGAAAGCCAGACCTCGTCCGCGTCGGTGATCTCAGGGTTCTTCACCCGCGAGAATCCGATGGAAGGCACGCCCCAGAAGGTCGCCTCGCGGGCGATGCCGAGCGTGCCCGAATAGGCGAGGTCCTCGGCGACGTTGCGCCCGTCATTGATGCCGGACACGACGAGGTCCGGCTTGCGGTCGTTCCCGAACAGCCACGCCATGGCCGCAACCACGCAGTCGGCCGGGCGGCCGGAACAGGAGAAGCGCCTGTCGCCACGCTTTTCCATGGTGATCGGCTGGGCGATGGTGAGCGAAGGCCCCGCCGCCGTATGCTTCTTCTCCGGCGCGACCACCCATACGTCGTCGCTCAGCCGGCGCGCGGCCTCCGCCAGGCGGGCAATGCCCGGTGCGTCGATGCCGTCGTCATTGGAAACCAGAATTCTCATGCACTTGCCTTTTGTCCAACCACCAGCCGCTCGCCGGTGCGCCTTGCGCTTTGCAGCGCCGGAATATGCTCGCCCAGCCGCGCGATCTCGTCCGCTCCGCAGGAATGACCGAGCACCGCCGGACGGCCGGATTTCTCCCAGATCTCGACATTGCCGGCGAGCGTCGGATGCGTCGGCATCCTGATCCAGTCGGCGCGTCCCTTCGCGTGCAGCTCGAAACCGGGCGTGCCGGCCGGCAGATGGCCGGAGAGCAGGATCGGAAAGCCCTGCGCATCGGCCAGCGGGATCAGGCGCGACGATGGCCCCGCCTTGCCCATGCCGTCATCGGCCAGCAGCGGACAATCCGGCAGCGGCTCACCGTCCGTCCAGTCGAGCGCCGCATCGATGCGGGCGCGCAGCAATTCAGGCATGCCGGGCTTCAGCGCATCGCGCGCCTCGATCTGGGCCAGCAGATGTTCGCGCATCGAGGCATGGATGGCGAAGCGGCCGGACATCGCCGCCACCAGCTCCAGCGACCGTCCCGAAAGCGGTGTCGGCAAAAGGCAACCGCCCGCGCGCTCCGCGATCCACGCGGCAATGCGCTGCGCCCGCTCGCCGCCCGATACAGGGTCCGCCCCATAGGAAGCGTCGAGCAGCAGCAAATCGCATTCGGGCATGCGGTCCATGACGAAGACGGCGCTGTCCGGCACCACGTCGGCGCAGTAGACGACGCGGGTGCCTTCATCTTCCAGCGAAAACCACACGCCGCCCACCACATGGCCGGAGCGCCCGGTGGCGATGCGGAAGCCGGCGACGTCGAGCACGTCGCCCGGCCTGAACAGCTCGATCCTGTCGGCCGGGAACGGATATGCCTCGACAAGCGCCTTCTCGCCATAGGCGGCCAGCGTGGCCGGCGCCTCCTCGAGCGTTTCGCGCGTCATCAGGATGCGCCCGCGAAAGCCTTCCGACAGCAGCCAGTTGAGCGCCCCGACATGATCCTCATGGGCATGCGAGATCAGCACCGCGTCGAGCTGGTCCATGGGTGTCAGCGGCCGCGGATAGTAGTCGCGGCCGGTCGCGCCCACCTTGATGCCCGCATCCAGCATCACGCGCTGGCCTTCGCGCCCGACGACGACGCTGGTGCGGCCCTTCTCGCCAAAGCCGCCGGCGAGTTCCACGTCCAGGGTCATGCGCCCTGCCCGCCGGGAATGAGCCAGCCCGAAACGATGCGCAGCCGCAGCCGCGCTCCTTCCTCGAAACCTGCATGGCCGGGATATTCGAAGCTGATGTGCCGGTCCGGATCGGCCGTCGGCTGAAAATCGATGCGCAGCGCGCCGCCCTTGTAGACGGCGCGCGTCACCGTGCCGTCGATGCCCGGCTCGCCCTCACCGGCGATCTCCAGATCGGGGGTGCGCACGCAGATGCTGGCGGCAGCGCGCGGGCCGTCGCCCGGGCGGCAGCGCACCGTGACCTCCTGGCCCAGAACCTCCACCCGCGCCTTCCCGCCTTCCGCCGAAAGCACCCTGGCCGGCAGCACGATGCCCTGTGCGATGAAGGAGGCGACCATTTCGTTGGCCGGCTCGCTGTAAAGCTCGCGCGGCGTGGCGAGCTGCGCCAGCCGGCCATGGTCCATCACCGCGATGCGGTCGGCCAGCGCCATGGCCTCGGACTGGTCATGGGTGATGTAGACGATGGTCGTGCCGGTGCGCTTGTGGAAGGCGGCGAACTCATCCTCCATCGAGGCGCGCAGATGCACGTCCAGATTGGCCAGCGGCTCGTCGAACAGCACCAGCGAAGGTGCGGCCACAAGGCAGCGCGCCAGCGCCACGCGCTGCCGCTGCCCGCCCGAAAGATTGGCCGGGCGGCGGTCGGCAAGGCCCTTCAGGTCCACCAGCGCCAGCGCCTCGTCCACCTTGCGCTTCGCCTCGGCCTTGTCCACCTTGGCGACTTTCAGCGAATAGCCGACATTCTCGGCCACCGTCATGTGCGGCCACAGCGCATAGTTCTGGAAGACGATGCCGACGCGCCGCTTCTCGGGCGGCACGCTGCCGCCGGCGTCCGACACGGTCTGGCCGCCGATGCGGATCTGCCCGTCGCTCACCCGCTCGAAGCCGGCCACCAGCCGCAGCAGCGTGGTCTTGCCGCAGCCCGAGGGGCCCAGCACGGCAAGGAACTCGCCGTCACGCACGTCGATGGAGACGTCCTTCACGGCATCGAAATCGCCGAAGGTCTTGGTTACGTTGGAGAGCGTCAATCCCGCCATGGCAGAACTCCGTTGGGAAGGTAGGGGGCGAGCAGATTGGTGGCGAGCATCAGCACGAAGGTGATGGAGACCGTGATGGCCGACATCGCCGCCGCATAGCTGGAATCGCCGCCCTGCTCGAACGAGAACATCACCACGCCGATGGTCTCCGAGCCGGAGGACCACAGCAGGGCCGAAACCGTCAGTTCGCTGAGCGCGGTCATGAAGATGAGAAGCCCGCCGGCAAGGGCGGCCGGCGCCACCAGCGGAAAGACGATGGTGCGCAGCCGCGTGAACAGTCCCGCGCCCGCCACCTGCGCGGCCTCCTCCAGCGCCCGGTCGATCTGGTGATAGCCGCTCACCGTCGGCCTCAGCGCCAGCACGAGAAAGCGGGCGAGATAGGCATAGAGGATGATCCAGACCGTGTTGTAGAGCTGGATGCCGGTGAACGGGATCGGGCGCAGGAACATCAGAAGCGCGGCAATCGCCAGCACCACGCCGGGCAGCGCATAGGGCAGCTCGATGGACAGGTTCACATAGCGGATCCACTTGTGGCGGCCCCAGGCCACCAGATAGCCGACCGGCACCGCGACCAGCACGGCGAAGGTCGCCGCCGCGATCGACAGTGCGAACGAGTTGAAGAAGGAACGCCGCGCCGCCGCATGCTCGAACAGCACGAAGCGGTAATTGTCGAGCGTGGCCGTCGCCCAGCCGAGCGGGATGCCGTAGCCCGGCACCAGCGAGGTGAGCAGCAGGCCGAACAGCGGCAGGACGAGGATGAGCACGATGAACAGCCACATGCCGACCTCGACCGGCAGCCGCCATTTTCCGAGTTCATAGGGGTCGGCCGGCAGCGAGGTGGACGAGATGCGGTAGTCGCGCCGCCGGCTCATCACCTCCTGCGCCAGAATGCCGGCCATGGCGATGATGCCGATCAGCACCGACAGGAACGCCGCCTCGCCCAGCACCGCCGGGCCGCCGCCCGCCAGCTTCTGGTAGATCAGCGTGGGCAGCACGAGATAGTTGGCGGGAATGCCGAGGAAGGCGGGAATGCCGAAATTGCCGACGCAGGAAACGAAGGCAAGTGCGGCCGCCGCCACGATGGAGGGCGTCATCAGCGGCAGCACGATGGTGCGCAGCACGGTGAACCAGCCCGCCCCGCCCGAGCGCGCCGCCTCGATCAGCTCGCGCGGCAGCTTGCGCAGGCCGGCGCGCACCAGCAGGAACACCAGCGGCCCATATTGCACGCCGAGCAGGAGGATGATGCCTTCCGTGGAATAGAGCGGGTTGCGGCTGCCCAGCGGCGGCGCCATGCCGATCATCTTGAGGAAGGGGCTGGCCGGCCCGAACAGTTGCAGCCAGGCCAGCGCCGTCACCTGCGGCGCGATCATCAGCGGCATGACATAGGCCAGCACCAGCGTGGAGCGGCCGCGAATGTCGGTCAGCGTCACCAAGAGCGCCACGAAGGTGCCGAGCACCACGGCCAGCACCGTGCCGCCGAAGCCGACGACCAGCGTGTTCACCGTGGCGGTCCAGGTGGCCGGACTGGCGAGGCCGAGGCGGATCGCCGTATCGGAAATGGTGCCGCCCGGCGCCACGATCTCCTTGATGAGGCGCAGCATCGGCAGCAGCGAAAGCAGCACGATGACGACGGCAACGGCCACCGTCAGGGCCATTTCCTGGCCCCGGCTTTCCTTGACAGGTGCGGACATAATTGTTTCCCGAGATGCCCCAGGGGGCCGGTCAATAGGTTTCGTTTATGTCGGTCGGCTCCGGGCCGCCTCGATATTCGTCGCCTTTTCCTTCGTGTCAGGCGCTACGGCCCGGGCACGACATGCGATGGGCAGGGACCGGCGGCATGGCTGCCGGCCCCTCGCCCGGCTTCAGCCGCCGAACAGTTCGGAGAATTTCGACTTGTCGGCTTCGGTGTTCTTGATGATGGCGGGCATGTCGAACGACATCACCTTCACCTCGGTGCCCTCCGGCATCCATTCGGGCCGGCCGACCGACGCCTTGGCCGGCAGGTAGCCCATGTCGAGCGCCAGCTTCTGGCCGTCGTCGGAGAGGATGAAGTCGACGAACGCCTTGGCGCCCTCGACATTCCTGGCCGTCTTCATGATGGCGACGGGCTCGGTCACCGCCGGCACGCCTTCCGTGGGGAACACGAACTCGACCGGCGAGCCCTTGGCCTTGGCGTTCATGGCCATGAAGTCGACGAGGATGCCGTAGGGCTTCTCGCCGCTGGCCACCGACTTCAGCACCGCGCCATTGCCGCGCACGGAGATGGTGTTGTTTTCCTTCAGCTTCTGGAAGAAGTCCCAGCCATATTCGGAATCGGCCACGAAGCCGGAAAGCAGATAGGCTGCGGCGCCCGAATAGAGCGGGCTCGGCATCACCAGCCCGTCCTTGTACTCAGGCTTGGCGAGATCGGCCCAGTGCTCGGGCTTTTCGGCCGCGGCGGTGTTGTAGGCGATGCCGGTGGTGATCAGCTTGGAGCCGAAATAGGTCTTGTCCTTGTCGACCGCATCGGGCTCGATGCCGTCGGTCTTGGCTTCCGGATAGGCCATCAGGTGGTCTTCCGCCTTGAGCAGTTCCATGCTCACCGCATCGGCGATCAGCAGCACGTCCGGCTGCGGGCTGCCGGCGGCGAACTCGGCCGCGAGCTTGGCCAGAATGTCGCTCGTGCCGGAGCGGTAGATATTCACATCGGTGTTCGGATTGGCCTTCTTGAAGGCCTCCACCGTCTTGGCCGCATCCGCTTCCGGCTGCGAGGTGTACAGCGTCAGCGTGTCGGCGCTGGCTGCTCCCGAGATGAGCATTGCAGCGAGCGCGACCTTGCTCGCAAGCAATGTGACGAAACGCGTTTTCATAAGACCTCCTGATCCTTTGCGCATGGCCTCCGGCTTCTTTGCCGGCCAAGCCCGCTCCTCCCTGCACGGCGTATATGACCCGTCGATGACAAAACGCCTGCATCCATATGATATGTTCATTTGTTCGTTGTCAAACACAAATGAACATGTCTAGTGTGGCATTGTCGACATAAGCGTTATCCACAATGGCGCATCGGCCCGGGAGAGGAACATGCAGCCAACAGCGAAGAAGAAGCGCAAGATTGCCGGCCGGGACGTGCCGCTGGTTTCCTCCGACATCAACGTCAAGACGGCCTGGCTCTATTATGTCGAGGGGCTGACGCAGGAGCAGATCGCCGAGAGGCTGAACGTCAGCCGCGTCAAGGTCATGCGCACGCTGGCCGCCTGCACCGCCGAGGGCGTCGTCGTCACCACCATCAACGCGCAGGCGGCCAAGCAGGTGGCGCTGGAGCGTGCCCTGGAGAAGCGCTGGAGCCTCGATTCGGCGGTGGTGGTGCCGACGCCCGAGGATGCCGGCCATCTGGAGAAGGCCATCGGCCATGCGGTGGCGCTCTATCTGGGCGAGCACATGCAGGACGGCATGACGCTGGCCATCGGCGGCGGCGCGACGCTGCACGCCAGCCTCGGCTTCCTCGCCCGCCGGCAGTTGCAGGACGCGACCGTGATCGGCCTCGTCGGCGCGCTGCCCCATTCGCAATGGATCAATCCGTCCATCGTCGCCGCCAAGGTGGCCGACATCTTCGGCATCGACAGCTATCAGATCACCGCCCCGGTCATGCTGCACGACCCGGCGCTGCGCGATCTCCTGTGGGCGCAGCCCGAGCTGATGGACGTGAAGGCCCGCGCCGCCAGCGCCGACATCGCCCTGCTAACGGTCGGCGAGATCGCGCGCGAGGCCACCATCTTCCGCCACGGGCTGGTGCCGCCGACACTCATCCCCTCGCTGCGCGCGAAGGGCGCGACGGCAAATGTGCTCTCCTATTTCATCGATGCGCAGGGCCGGCTGGTCGATCACGAGGTCAACGACCGGGTGATGGCCATCGATCTCGACGTGGTCGGCGCGATCCCCAACGTGGTGCTGGCCGCCGGCGGCCGCCACAAGATCGCCGCCATCCGCGCCGCCCTCAACGCATTTGAAACGAACGTCCTGATCACCGACAGCGAAACGGCGGAAGCGCTGGCGGGAACCGGCTGATCATCCCTCGTCAGGCCGGAAGCCGCAGCGAAGCGAAGGCTGTCCGGGAGTCCATGCCGTGCCAGAGCAATCTGCTTGCCCTTGGCCGGGATGACGATGGGGCGTTTCCTAGATCAGCCCGCGCTCGCGCAGGAAATCGTCGAGGCCGGCATTGGTCATGTCCTCGAACTCGCGCACCGCCTCGTTCATGCGGCGGCGGTGGGTGACGAGCAGGGTCAGCACCTGCCGCATCTCGACGGAAATGCCGAATCGCGCCCAGCGCTCGGCGATGTGGGCGGGAAGCTGCAAGTCGGTGCAGAAGGCTTCGAGGCTTTCATAGCCCAGCTGCTGCACCAGCCGGGCGGTGTCCTCGCCCGAAAGCCGTTCCTCGAAGGCATGGTCGTGCAGGCGCTGCGCCACCAGCTTGATGTCGGCCGGCGAGGCGCTCATCACCTTCGAGACAATGTTGCGGACGTCGGATGGACCGAACGGGGGCATGGCGAGGTTCCCTGCTGCCTTGGCGTTCCCCGCCCACAAGGGCGAGGAATTTTCAGCCCGAATATAGGGGCATTGCCGGCCAGCGCCAACGCGGTTCAGACAACGAGACCCATCGGGTTTTCGATGAGGCGCTTGAAGGCGCCGACGAGTTCGGCGCCGAGCGCCCCGTCCACCGCCCGGTGGTCGGTCGACAAGGTCACCGACATCACCGTCGCGACCTTGACCTCGCCACCCTTCACCACCGCCCGCTGCTCGCCCGCGCCGATCGCCAGGATCGTCGCATGCGGCGGGTTGATGACGGCGGCGAAGTCCTTGATGCCGAACATGCCCAGGTTCGACACCGCCGTGGTGCCGCCCTGATACTCTTCCGGCTTCAGCTTGCGGGTCCGCGCCCGCGCCGCCAGGTCCTTCATCTCGTTGGAGATCGACGACAGGCTCTTTTCCTCCGCCTTGCGCACGATCGGCGTGATCAGCCCGCCGGGGATGGAGACGGCCACGCCGACATCGGCATGCCGGTGCTTGACCATCGCGCCCTCGGTCCACGACACATTGGCGTCTGGCACCTCCTTGAGCGCCAGCGCCAGCGCCTTGATGATCAGGTCGTTGACGGAGAGCTTGTAGGCCGGCTCCTCGCCCTTTTCGGTCTTCTTCACCGGGGCGGCGTCGTTGAGCTGCTTGCGCAGCGCAAACAAAGCATCCAGCTCGCAGTCCAAGGTGAGGTAGAAGTGCGGCACGGTCGACTTCGCCTCGACCAGACGCCTTGCGATGGTCCTGCGCATATTGTCGTGCGGGATCAGCTCGTAGGAGCCTTCCTCGAACAGCTTGAGCACCGCCTCGTCCGACATCGGCTTGACCGCCGGCGCGGCTGCGGCAGGCGCGCCGGCTTCCGCAGCCGGAGCGGCCGCCTTGGCCCCGCCGCCGGCAATCGCCGCCTCGACATCGGCCTTCACCACCCGCCCCTGCGGACCCGAGCCCGAAATCCCGGAAAGGTCGAGGCCGGCCTCGCGGGCCAGACGCCGCGCCAGCGGCGTGGCGCGGACCGCACCCGCCTGTACAGGCGTATCCTGTACCGCGGGCGCAGTCTGCGCGGACCTGTCCTGGGAGGACGATTCGGGCTTTTCAATTTTCACTTCGGCGGCCGGGGTCGCGGCAGACGCAGCCGCCGGAGCAGCACTTGCATCCTCGCCCTCGGCATAGATCCACGCCACCGCATGGCCGACGGGAATGTCCACGCCTTCCTTGCCGGTGATGTTGCGCAGGACGCCGCTGGCCGGGGCGTCGATCTCCATCGCCGCCTTGTCGGTCTCGATCTCGAACAGCACGTCGCCCTGCTTGACGGTGTCGCCTTCCTTGAAGAACCAGCGCGAGATCTGTCCGGTCGCCATGTCCATGTCGACCTTGGGGAGGATGACTTCGACGGCCATGTCTCAGCGCACTCCCTTCGCCAGGTCGCGGGCAGCAGCGATGATGCCGGGCACCTGCGGCACGGCGGCCTTTTCCAGCTCCGGATTGTAGGGGATCGGCGTCTCGGCGCCACCAAGACGCACGATCGGCGCGTCGAGATAGTCGAACGCCTCGCTCTCGGCGATCATGGCGCTGATCTCGGCGCCGATGCCGAGCGTCTTCACCGCCTCGTAGACGCACAGCAGGCGCGAGGTCTTCTTGACGCTCTCGATCACCGTCTCGCGGTCGATGGGGCGGATGGTCCTGAGGTCGATGACCTCGATGTCGATGCCCTCGCCGGCCAGAGTTTCGGCCGCTTCCAACGCCTTGTGCACCATGATCGAGGTGGCGACGATGGTCAGGTCCTTGCCCTCGCGGCGCACCTCGGCCTTGCCGATCGGCACCGTGTAATGGCCTTCCGGCACCGGGCCCTTCATCTTGTAGAGCAGCTTGTGCTCGAAGATCATCACCGGGTCGGGATCGGCGACGGCCGCCAGCAGCATGCCCTTCACGTCATGCGGGGTGGCCGGCTGAATCACCTTGAGGCCCGGCACATGCGCCAGCCATGCCTCGAGGCTCTGGCTGTGCTGGGCGGCAGCACCCGTGCCCGAACCGGCCGGAAAGCGCATGACGACGGGAACGGAGACCTCGCCGCCCAGCATGAAGCGCATCTTGGCGGCCTGGTTGACGATCTGCTCCATGCCGAGCGTGGCGAAATCGGAGAACTGGAATTCGAAGATCGGACGCAGGCCAGTCACGGCCGCACCGACGGCGACGCCGGCGCCGCCGAGTTCGGAGATCGGCGTGTCCATCACCCGGTCGGTGCCGAAGCGCTCGACCAGATCGCCGGTCACCTGGAAGGCGCCGCCATAGACGCCGATGTCCTCGCCCATGAGGATGACGCGCTCGTCGGCCTCCATGGCAATCGCCATGGCTTCCTGAATGGCCTGCGAGTAGCTCAGTTCACGCACAGCGGCATCCATCACGCCACCTCTTCCGTATAGACAAATCTGGCAAGGTCGGAGATTTCGGGCATGGGGCCTTCCTTGGCGTACTCGATGCCTGCCGCGATCTCGCGCGCCACGTCCTCGCGGATCGCCTCGATGCCCTTGTCGTCGACCACGCCGAATTCCTTCAGCTCGGTCTCGAACAAGGTGATCGGATCGCGGTTGGTCATCCAGTCCTCGATCTCTTCCTTGGTGCGATAGCGGTTGCGGTCGCTCTTGGAATGGCCGCGATAGCGGTAGGTCTTGGATTCGATCAGCGTCGGCCCCTCGCCGGCCCGCGCCCGCTCGACGGCGGCATGGGAGGCTTCCGCCACTTCCGAGAAATTGTTGCCGTCGACGATCACGCCCGGCATCGAATAGGCGGCGGCGCGGTCGGCGATGTTCGGCACTGCGGTCGAGCGCGCCGTCGAGGTGGACATGCCGTAGCCGTTGTTCTCGCACACGAAGATCACCGGCAGCTTCCAGATCGAAGCCATGTTGAGCGATTCGTGGAACGCGCCCTCATTGTTGGCGCCGTCGCCGAAGAAGGAGACGACGACCTTGCCGTTGCCAAGGCGCTTGGCCGACAGCGCCGCACCCACGGCGATCGGAATGCCGCCGGCGACGATGCCGTTGGCGCCGAGATTGCCCTTGCTGACGTCGGCGATGTGCATGGAGCCGCCACGGCCCTTGCAGTAGCCGGTCGTCTTGCCGAAGAATTCCGCGAACATCTTCTTCACGTCCGCGCCCTTGGCGATCGAATGGCCGTGGCCGCGATGCGTGGAGGTGATCTGGTCGTCGTCGGTGAGCGGCATGCAGATGCCCATGGCGCTCGCCTCCTGCCCGATGGACAGGTGCATGGTGCCGTGGATCAGGCCGCGCATGTAGCTGTCTTCCGCGCCCTCTTCGAAGCGGCGGATCAGATACATCTTGCGCAGCACGTCCCTGAGCTGCTCGTGGCTGTACTGGGTGTAGGCGAAGGGCAGGTTCGACTGTTCCGCCGCCTTTTTCGCTGTGGCCATGTTCAGGTTCCTCAACCGTAGACGAGCTTGTCCTGCCGGGCGCGCAGTTCGGCGATCTTCGATCCCGGCGCGGGCGCGGCGTTGGCATAGGTGATCAGCTCACCCTTCTTGATCGGCGCGGTCACCGAGCCGCCCTGCAGCAGGCCGCAGGGAATGGCCTTGGCGGCGTGCGCTTCCGGCGCCGTCATGATCCAGGCGCGGTAGCAGTATTCGCCGATGGCATCGAGCTTCTCGCCCGGCTGCATGTCCTTCTTGGCGACGGCGCAGACCTCGGCGACCGGCTTGGCCAGCGGCACCATGTCGGCCTTGCCGTAGAGCACGACGCGGGCGCAGGTCAGCGGCACTTCCAGCGAGGTTAGGTGATAGGGGCGATGGAAGGTGAAATACGGGCCCTTGCCCATCTTCAGGTCTTCCATGCGCTCCGAAATGCGCGGATGCGACATGTCCGCGACCACGAACACGCCCGGCGCCACGCCCTTGCCGATGGAGTAGTCGACCACGCCGACCTTGGAGAGCACGCCGCCGTCCTTTTCCGGGATCAGCACGCTGGAGAGCTGGTCGAGCGTGGCGGCGGGGCCGTGCATGCCGGGCTTGTCGGGCACCAGGCCGGTGGCGTTGGCGATGGCCGCCATCTCGACCATGGTCTTGGAGCCGTCGACGAACTCGACCAGCATGCGCACGTTCATGTTGCGGCGCTTCGCCTCTTCCTCGTAGTCGGGCGGCGTGGCGTCGATGTTGAGCGGGTTGTTCTTGCCCTTGCCGGCGGCGACGATCGGATGGCCCATGGCCGAGACGAACTCGATCAGTTCCATGCACGACGACGGCTCGTCGCCCGCGCCCAGCGAATAGGTGACGCCGAGGCGGTCCGCTTCGCTCTTGAGGTAAGCGCCGATGGTCACGTCGGCCTCGACATTCATCATCACCAGATGCTTGCCGTGCTCCATGGCGCGCAGGCCGATCTCGGCGCCCACGGCCGGAACCCCGGTGGCGTCGATGACCACGTCGATCAGGTCGTTGTTGATGATGAGGTCGGCATCGGCGGTCACCGCGACCTTGCCGGCCTCCATCGCCGCCGTCATGTCGGAAGCGTTGGAAACCTCGCGCGAATGGCCTTCTTCCTGATAGGCGATGTCGACCGCCTTGTGGGCATTCGGAACCCTCAGCTCGGAGATCGCGCCGATCTCAATGCCCGACATATGCGCCACGCGGGTGACGATATCGGTGCCCATCTCGCCCGAGCCGATGAGGCCGATGCGGATCGGCTTGCCCGTTGCGGCACGTTCCTGAAGATCCCGCGCCAGACCGGTCGGGGCGATGTTGATGCTCATGTCGTGCGTCCTCCAGTGGTTGATCCATCAATAGTGAACATGTGTCTCTCAATCAAGTCGAATGTTCATGAAGTTGATAATAGCACCCATTCACCGCAGCTTTGCGGCAGCGTCCTGTGGATGACGACGGGAAGCGGTGAATTGCCGCGCGTCAGGCCGTGAGCGCGCCGTGTCGTCCCGGAACATGAAAACGCCGCGCATCCCGACGGATGCACGGCGCTCTGACATTTCTTCGACGAATTTTGCCAAAAGGGAGCGGAGCGCTCCCCCGCTTTCAGGCACCGGCCGGATGCAGGCCCGGCCGGTGCCCCGCGATCACTGCTTGGGAGTGAGCTTGGAAATGCGGTCGCCTGCCGCGTCTTCCGGACCGGTCGACTTGTTGATGGCGAAAACGTCACCCTTGCCGTCGATGGCGACATGATTGGCGAACGGCGCGTTCTCGAGATTGGCAACGATGTTGCCATCCGGATCGACAACGGTGACCGTTCCGGCGCCGCGGCTGCTGACATAGGCAAGGTCGTTGACCGGATCGAAGGCGACGTTGAGCGCCCCTGCACCGACCGGCACGTTGTGCAGCGTCTCGCCGCTGTCGGCGTCAACGATGAGAAGATTGTCGCTGCCCTGCGAGGCAACGAAGATGCGCTTGGTCTCGCCGTCATAGGCAACGCCGATGGAACCGCGCGATCCTTTGATCGGGATCACCTTGTCCACCTCGCCGCTGGCGACATCGACGATCGCCACCTCGTCGGTGGACAGGCTGACCGTGAACAGCTTGCCGCTATCGGCATCGAGCTTCAGGCTGCCGACCGAGAAGTTCTCGCCCCGCTTGTCGCTCTTGATCTCGATGGTGGCGGCCTGCTCCAGCGTCTTGGTGTCGAACACAACCACGTTCGGCGTGCCGGTGGCGGTGACATAGGCCTTGCCGTTCTTCTCGTCCAGGACCACGTCGCGGGCATGCGGGGCGACGCCCGGCTCGAACTGCTTGACCAGCGAAAGGTCGGACTGCTTGTAGACGGCCACCGTGTTCTGGCGGGTGTTGGTCACCCACACCGTATCGTTGCTGTCGTCCACGGCGACGCCATAGACGGCGAACACGCCGCCTTCCTTGCCTTCGTCGCGCGCGGGCGCTTCCGCCGGCGTCACCTGTGCGGCGATCTCCAGCGTCTCGGGGTTCACCTTGACCAGTTCCGACGCCTTCACCGGCGGGCGGCCGACGGCCGAGGTCACGAACACGGCATCGTTCTTGGCGCTGTAGGCGCTCTGGTAGAGGCCGGGGACCAGTTTGTTGTCCTTGACCTCGAACTTGTCCTCGCCCGACAGCGGCACCTGCGGCGAGACCTTCAGTTCCACGATCTCGGCATGGTAGGGCGCGGCCGTGGTCAGCACCAGCGGATGGGTGCCGACGGCGGCATCCTCGGGCAGCTTGAAGGTCGCCTCGAACTTGCCTTCCTGGTCGGTGGTAATGGCCCCGTCGCCCAGCGTCTGCGTGCCGCGCTGGATGGTCACGGACTGGCCGGGCTTGAAGTCCTGGCCGGAAATCTTGATCTCCGAGCCCGAATAGACGGGCTTGCCCTGTTCGGCCGCCGTGGCGCGCACGCGGCCCTGGAAATCGGCGTCGGGCGCATCGAAGGCGACCTGCGCCAGCGCCGTGCCGAGGCTGAGCGCCAATGCGCCCGCCGCAATGATGAAGCGCAATCCCGCAGCGGACCGGTTTCGGGAAACGGAGGATGAAATGCCGTGCATGGAAAGCTTTCCTGTCAGTTGCGACCCCTGCAAGCAGCGGTCTTTTGGGAGAACGGCTCCGTTCTACATAACATGATAATGATGCTCAAGTTATATTTGCTCAACCGCGCAAGGTGGCGCCACCGTCCACATAAAGGTCGCTCATGGTGATGTGTCCGGCGCGGTCGGAGAGCAGGAACACCACGGCTTCGGCGATGTCCTGCGGCGTCGCCAGCTTGCCGAGCGGAATGCCGCTCTTGAACGCCTCCAGCGAGCCGGCGATCACCTTTTCCGCGCCGGTCTCGTCGGCCCACATGCCGGTCTGCATCGGCGTCAGCGTCGAGCCGGGCGCGACGATGTTGCAGCGTATGCCGAAGGGAGCCAGTTCCAGTCCGAGGCAGCGGGTGAACATGGTGGCCGCCGCCTTGGACGCCGCATAGGCGGCCATGGCGTGGCGCGGAATGCCGGCCGCGTTGGAGCTTACCGTCACCAGCGCGCCGCGCCGCCTTTCCTTCATGCGCTTTGCCAATGCCCGCATCACATGGAACACGCCGTCGCTGTTGACAGCGAACACGTTGCGCCATGTCGCGTCCGAGGTCTCGGTGACGAGATCGGTCGACAGGATGCCGGCCACGCTGACACCGAGGTCGATCGGCCCCGCGTCGCGCTCATGGGCCTCGACCAGAGCGTCGACGGCAGAAGAATCGCGCACGTCGAGCGCAGCCGTCGTCACCCTGTCCGCCGGCAGGTCGGCCAAAGCGGCAAGCCCTTCCACGTCGAAGTCGGTCGCCAGAACGTTGGCGCCCTCCTCCACCAGAAGCCGCGCCACCACCTGCCCGATACCGCCCCCGGCACCGGTCACCAGCGCGGTCTTTCCCTCAAGTCCGGTCGGGCGCATGAAAAAAACTCCTTCAGTCGTATTGGGCAAGCCGGCGGTCCAGCTCCGGCGCGATCAGCGCCGAGGCCGCCGGCGCGGTCAGTTGCGGATGCAGGAACGGCACCTCGATGCAGTCGAGCGCCGCCGCGTGCGCCAACCACAGCTCCGGCACCAGATCGGGGCGCTCCTTGTGGTCGAGCCCGGCCCGCACATGCGTGACCGTGCCGTCATAGCGGTCGTGATAGTGGGTGCGCACCAGCCGGTTGGTGTCGAGCACCACCCGCACCACCCCGTCCAGCGCCGTTCCCGGCAAATTGCCGAGCGGGCTGTCGCCGGCGCGCAGGAAGGCGATGATGGCCGCGCGCGTCGTCAGTTCGGGATGCGCGTTGGGATCGTAGCCGGCAATCGCCAGCAGCGCGCGCAGCGCCGCCGCCTCGTCCGGCTCCGGCTCGGCCCGCCAGCACTCCGCCGGATAGGAATCGAGCATCGCCACCACGCCGGCCTTCTTCCCAAGCGCCTGAAGATGCACAGCCATGGCATGCGCGATGATGCCGCCCACCGACCAGCCGGCCAGATGGTAAGGACCCTCCGGGCAAAGCTCCACGATCCGCGCCGCATAATCGGCGGCCAACGCATCGAGACTGTCGGGCAGCGGATGGCCGGGATCGATGGCCGGCGATTGCAGCCCATACACCGCGCGCCCCGCCACCAGCGACCGCGCCAGCGTGCGATAGCCCCATGAAAGCCCGCCCGCCGGATGGACGATGAACAAAGGCGGCCTGCCTCCATCGCCACCGCGCAGCCTTATGACCGGCTCAAGCCCGCTGTCATGCACCCGGTCGGCATCGATTGCTGCGGCCAGCGTGGCGATGGTCGGATGCTCGAACAGGACGCCCAGCCCCGGATCGAAGCCGAACCGCTCCTGAACCCGCAACAAGAGGTGCACGGCCAGCAGCGAGTCGCCGCCGAGATTGAAGAAATCCGCGTCCGGGTCGGGCAGCGCTTCCAATCCCAGCACATCGGCCACGAGTTGGCAGAGCGCGGCCTCGGTCGGCGTCGCCGGCGCGCGCGCGGCTGGCGCCTCGAAGCTCGGCGCCGGCAGCGCCTTGCGGTCCAGCTTGCCGTTGGCGTTGACCGGCATCGCCTGCATCTCGATCACGGCCGAAGGCACCATGTAATCCGCCAGCCGCGCCGCCATATGCCGGCGCAGCCGCTCCGCCTCATAGCCCTCGCCCGGCACTACATAGGCGACGATGCGCTTGTCGCCCGGACGGTCCTCGCGCACGATCGCCACCGCATCGCTCACCAGACCGGAGCCGGCAATCGCCGCCTCGATCTCACCGAGCTCGATGCGCAGGCCCCTGATCTTCACCTGATGGTCGGAGCGCCCGAGATAGACGACCGCGCCATCCTCGCGCAGCCGGGCCAGATCGCCGGTCATGTACATGCGCTCGCCCGGCCGGAACGGATCGGCCACGAAGCGTTCTTCCGTGAGATCCGGCCGACCCAGATAGCAGCGGGCAAGCTGCACGCCGGCAAGATAGAGATGGCCGGCGACGCCCGGCGGCAGCGGCCGCAGCCGTGCATCCAGCACATAGAGCCGCGTGTTCCACACCGGAAAACCGATCGGCACCGGCGAAGACGTATCGTCCGGCCCCGCCGGCCAGTAGCTGACATCGACCGCCGCCTCGGTCGGCCCGTAGAGATTGTGCAACTCGCCCGTGATGCGCTGATGGAAGCGGTCGCGGTGGTCGGCGGTCAGTTCCTCGCCGCTGCAGAATGTGCGCGCGACGCTCAGGCCCTGCGAGGCCGGCGAAGCCAGGAAGGCCGAGAGCATGGAAGGCACGAAATGCAGCGTGGTGATGCCGTGCCGGCGCACCAGCGCCGCAATTGCCGCCGGGTCGCGATGCGCGCCGGGCGGCGCCACCACCAGCCGCGCCCCGCACAGGAAGGGCAGGAAGAATTCCCACACCGAGACGTCGAACGTGGCGGGCGTCTTTTGCAGGAAGCGGTCTTTGGCCGAAAAGCCGTAGTGCGTGCGCATCCACTCCAGCCGGTTGACGATGGCGCGATGCTCGATCACCACGCCTTTCGGCTCGCCCGTGGAACCGGATGTGTAGATGACATAGGCCATGTCGCGGGGTTCGACCTGCGGCAATGCCGCGCCACCCGGCTCCGTCGGCCAGCACGCTGGAGCCAGTACTTGCGCGTTCGCAAAAGCTTCATTGCCCGGTTCGGCCAGCACGCAGACGGGCTCGGCGGATGCCACGATGCGGGCCAGCCGTTGCGGCGGATTGTCGAGATCGAGCGGCAGGTAGGCCGCCCCCGCCCGCAATGTCGCGATCAGCGCGATCACCAGTTCCAGCGAGCGCGGCAGCGCCACCGCCACGATCCTGTCGCGCCCTGCCCCAAGCTTCACCAGTTCGCTGGCTAGCGACGCCGTGTGCCGGTCAAGCTCGGCATAGCTCAGCACCGTGTCGCCGAACACCAACGCCGGCGCATCCGGCGTCGCGCGCATCTTGGCCTCGATCAGCGCCGTCAGCGTCGTGTCCGGCACCTTATGTTCGGTGCGGTTCGCTTCCACCACATAGCGCTGCACATCGGCCTCGCAGGCGGTCGGCACATCCGCCAGCGTCGCCGCCTCCATGGCTTTTTCGAGGAAAGCCGCCAGCCGCCGCGAATGCGCTCTTGTGGCTTCCACCGAATAGAGCACGGGATTGGAATCCACCTCCATCAGCAGCGCGCTGCGCGCATCCCCCCGGAAGGTGAAAGTGATGTCGTCCACCGCGCCCGCGCCGAGGATGTTCAGCTTAACATCCAGTCCCGGCATGGTCGGCGGCAGGTCGAAGGGCTGCATGTTGACCAGCGGCCCATAGAGCCGGCGCTGCCCGCCGACGAGCCCCAGATCGCGACGCAGTTGCTCGGAGCGGTAGCGCCCGTGCCTTCGCGCCCGCATCATCTGCTTCGACACGCCAACGAGAAAATCGCCCACGCCCTGCGTCTCGTCTGGCGCGACGCGCAGCGGCAACACGTTCATCAGCATGCAGGGCACGCGCGCCGCCACGCTGCCCAACCGCCCCATATAGGGCACGCCGACGACAATCTCTTCCGTTCCGGCGAAGCGCCGGCAATAGGCCACGACCAGCGCCGTCAGCGCATCCGGCCACGTCACTTTCGCTTCTGAAGCAAAGGCTTGCAGCCGTTCCATGAATCTTTGCGGCAGGTAGCAGCTTTCCCGGTGGAAGTTCGGGCCGGAGACAGCGCGCCCCGGGGCCATGCCGGTCACCGGCTCCAGCCCCGCCATCGCCTCGTGCCAGTATGCGCGGTCGGCCTCGCGCTTTTGCGAATCCGCATAGGCACGGTTGTCATCCAGCGCCACCTGCAACGGCGGGAAGCTCGCCGCCGGCTCCGTGCCCTTCATCAGGCAGCCATAGCGTTCGGCCACCCGGTTGGTCACCAGAACCATGCCGAAACCGTCGATGGCCAGATGGTGGATGCGCTCGTAGAAGAAATGCCGCTCATCCGACAGCCGGTAGAGCCGGAACGCCGCGATCCGGTCGCGGGCGAGGTCCACCGGCGTGTTCGTATCGGCCTCGATCAGCGCCAGCGCCTCGGCTACGGGATCGTCCGCGCCTGAAACATCCACGATTTCGAGGAACGGCCGCCGCGACGGATCGACCATTTGCACCGGTCCGTCAGGTCCGTCCTCGAAGCGCAGCGACAGCGCCTCGGCCTCCAGCACGGTCTCATCCACCGCCTTGCGGAAGGCGTCCACATCGAGCGGCCCGACAATATCGAGATACTGCCCGGTGTTGAGGATCGGATTGGCGGGGTCGATGCGCTGCGTGTACCAGAGGCCCGTCTGCGCCTCGGTCAGCGGCGCGCCTGTCCCTGAAGCGGCGGCAGGCGGCTTGGCATCCATGTCTAGGCCCCGCCGCCCGCGCCCGCCTGCTTCGCCTGGATCGCCTCCCACCAGCCGGCCAGCGTGAAGCGGTCGGCCAGTTCGGCGAATTCGAGGTCGAGCCCGTCTTCCTGCCATTTCAGGATGAGGTTGAGCAGGCGCATGGAATCGATGCCGAGGTCCATCAGGTTGTCCTCCAGCCCGATTTCCTCCGGGTCCTCGTGGATCATGCCTGCGATGTCGGCGCGCATGCGCTCCAGCGTGATGGCCATGTCAGCCTCCGTCAAACAAGGGCGGCGATGAACTGGTCGGTGCCGGCGACGACGCCGCAGCGCCCCGCCACCCAGTCCAGCGCCAGGTCGTGCTTCGCCCGGGAAAAATCGGCCAGCGCGTCGGCGGCGAAGAACGCCTCGATGTCGCGCTGGAAGGCCTCCGCCGCCGTCATCATGCAGCCGATATGGGCATAGATGCCGGTGACGATGAGCTGGTCGCGCCCGCGCGCCCGCATCAGCACCTCCAGATTGGAGCGCTGGAAGGCGCTGTAACGATGCTTGACCAGCACGAAATCGCCCTTCTCAGGTGCAACCGGCGCGATGATCGCCTGATCCGCCTCGGCCGAACTCATCCCCGGCCCCCAGATGTCGGCCTGCAAGCCACGGTCGCGCCGGTCCTGGTCGCCGTTCTGGGCGGTATAGAACACCGGAATGCCCTTCTGCCGGCAATGTGCCGCCAGCCGCGCGATATTGGCGATGGCCGGCGCAAGCGGCGAAGCATCCGTCACGAAGGGCCGCACGAAATAGTTCTGCATGTCGTGGATCAGCAGCGCCGCGCGAGCGGCTTCCACCTTCCACGGCCCGCGCGAAGCGGGCAGTTCCGCCGCTGACGGCAGGTCGTAGGGCGGGATCGTCGGCAGGCCCATGGCGTTCACCCCTTTTCCGCTTCGGCGTCGAGGAATGCCTGCCGCAGCCGCGCGCGCAGCTCCTTGCGGCTGATCTTGCCGACCGCCGTGGTCTCGAACGCATCCACGAACAGGATCTGGTCCGGCACCTTGAACTCGGCCACGTTGCGCGTGCGCATCCACGCCTTGATGGCCGCGCCCTTCGGCTTCTCGCCCTGCGGGATGATGAAGGCGCAACTCCGCTCGCCGAGGAACTCGTCCGGGATCGACACCACCGCCGCGTCGAACACGTTCGGGTGTGCCAGAAGATGGTCCTCGATCTCTTCCGCCGAAACCTTCTCGCCGGCGCGGTTGATGTGGTCGGTCGCCCGCCCCTGCACCACGAGGTAGCCCTCGGGCGTGCGCTTCACAACGTCGCCGGTGCGGTAGAAACCGTCCCCGGTGAAGGAACGCGCATTCGCGCCCGGCTCGTTGTGATAGGCGCGGATCGTATAGGGCCCGCGCGTCAGGAGGTTGCCAGCCTCGCCTTCGGGCACGGGATTGCCCTCATCGTCGACGATCAGCACCTCGTCGTCAGGGCTGATCGGCCGCCCTTGCGTTTCCACCACGATCTCGTCCGGGTCGTCGAGCCGCGTGTAGTTCACCAGCCCTTCGGCCATGCCGAACACCTGCTGGAGCCGGCAGCCCAGCGCAGCACGCACCCGGCGCGCGGCTTCCGGCATGAACTTCGCCCCGCCCACCTGCAACACCTTCAGGCTGGAAAGGTCGTGCCTTGCATTGGCCGCCGCCTGCATCCACAACAGCGCCAGCGGCGGCACCAGCCCGGTGATCGTCACCTTCTCCTGCGCGATCAGCGCGAACGCCATCTGCGCGTCGGGCGAAGGGCACATGACGATGCGGCTGCCGGCATGAAGCGCGCCCATCACGCCCGGCGAACTCATCGGGAAATTATGCGCCACCGGCAGCGCCGCCATGTAGACGCTGTTCTCATCGAGCCCGCAGATCTCGGCGCTCGCCCGGAACGAATAGATATAGTCGTCATGGGTGCGCGGAATGAGCTTCGACAGCCCGGTGCTGCCGCCCGAAATCTGCAGGAAGGCAACATCTGAGGGGGAAGGATCGCCCGGCAGCAGCGACGGATCGGCGGCAAAATCCTCGAAGCGCGCGAATTCCTCCGCCTCGCCCAGCACCACGACATGGCGAAGCCTCGGCGCCTGCGCCTTCACCTCGCGCGCAAGGGCGCGATAGTCGAAACCGTCGCCCCTGTCGGCCACCACATAGCCGGCGGCTTCGGCCTTCCCGGCGAAATGCACGATCTCGGTGCGGCGGTGCGCCGGCAGCGCGTAGACCGGGATCAGCCCGGCATAAAACAGGCCGAACACCACGGACAGAAACTCCGGCCGGTTGCCGATCTGCACGATCACCCGCTCGCCGGGCTTCAGCCCGAGCTTGAGGAAACCGGCAGCCGCCGTTTCAGCGCGGGCATGCAGCTCGCCATAACTCCAGCGCTGATCGCCGCCCACCACGGCGATGCGGTCGGGAAAGGCGGCGGCGCGCTCGCGCAGCATCTTGGGAAAAGTTTCGCCGCGCCAATAGCCCTTGTCGCGGTAGCGCCGGGCGAATTCCTCCGGCCATGTCTGGCTGACTTCACTCATGCCGCATGCTCTCGCAGGGGTCGGCCGTGCTCGTCAATACCGAGTGCGGAAAGCAGCGCCACGAACTTGGCCGAGGTCTCGTCGGTCTCGCCGGCGGGATCGGAGCCCGCGACGATGCCTGCCCCCGCATAGAGCGTCGCGTGCCTGCCAGCCAGCCGCGCGGAGCGGATCGAGACATACCATTCGCCGTCGCCCTTCTCGTCGGCCCAACCGACAGCGCCGGCATAGAAGCCGCGATCGTAGCCTTCCAGCTGGCCGATCACCCCGGCGGCGCGCTCGCGCGGCAGGCCGCACACGGCCGGCGTCGGATGCAGCGCGCCAGCCAGCTCAGCCACCGGCGTTTCGGTGTCCTTCAGCCTGCCGACGATGCGCGTGCCCAGATGCCACATGGAGGCGGTGGGCCGCAGCGTCGTGCCGTCCGGCGCCGTCAACTCACTGCAATAAGGCGACAGCGCATCGAACACCGCATCGACCACGGCCTGGTGCTCGCGCCGGTCCTTCTCCGAACCCTCCAGCACAGCGGCCGAACGGCGGTCGGCGCCCGGATCGCCGTAGCGCCGGGCCGAACCCGCCAGTGGATACGAGACCACTTCGGCACCCTTCCTCGACACCAGAAGCTCCGGTGTCGCGCCCACCAGCAGCGGGTGCGGCGCATCGGCCTCGGCCGGCAGAAGCGTGGAGAACACGGTGACGCTGGGATCCCTGCCCAGCGCTCGAATCAGGTTCCCGGCATCGAATGCATGCGACGAGGCCAGTTCGAGGCTGCGCGACAGCACGACCTTGGTCAGCGGCTCGGCATCGCCGGCCGAAGCCGCGATCATCTCCAGGCAGGCGGCGACCGCGTCGCGATAGGCCGAAGGGGCCGGCACCGGCCGGATGGTGCAATGCACCGCATCGGGCAAGGTGGCAGCCTTGCCGGCCTCGCTCCGGCTGCCCATGGCTACCGCCTCGGGCTGGAACAGGTAGTCGGCCCGGGAGCGATCGAACGGCAGGCTGCCCATGACGAGTCGCGGGCCGCCTTGGCGATCAGAAAAAAAGCCGCGTACGCGCTCCGCGAGGCTGTCGATCGCCCCGCGCGCGACTTCCGCGCGCAGCCCTTGTCCGATCAGGGTCTTTTCGCTACCGCACAGCCGGAAGACCTCTTCCGCCTGTCTGCCGGTTCCCGCAACCTCGTTTCCTGACGACAAGATACGCACCTGAGTTTCAGTTTTCCGGCCGCACATGCGGTTTGCGCGCGAAACCGGAAAGGATTCCGACAAGGGAACCCGTCATGGATTTACCGGCACCAATAAAAATATGAATTGCAATGTCAACTTAAAAACTTGCATTGTGGACGTGAATCCATGATGCCAGCGCAGACAGTTGACGAGGGCATGCAAGGAGCGAAACCGGATATGAACGAGCGGCACCGATACGATCCGGTCGCCATCTGGTTGCACTGGCTGGTGGCGGTTCTGGTGCTCGCCCAGTTCGCAACCGGCTGGATCTGGGGCTTTTTCGAGCGCGGCTCGGAGCCGCGCTTCTACCTGTTCCGCACCCACATCACCCTCGGCTCGGCCATACTGGCGCTGGCGCTGGCCCGCATAGGCTGGCGCCTCACCCATCGGGCGCCACCGCTGCCGCAAGGCATGTCGCGCCTGCAGCGGATCGCGGCGCATGCCGGGCACGGCCTGCTTTATCTGGCCATACTGGCCCAGCCGGCGCTCGGCCTGCTGGCCATTTCCGCCTTCGGCAAGACGCTTGGCCGCTGGCCGCGCGACCTCCATAATCTCGGCGCGAAGCTTATCCTCGCCATCGTCATGCTGCATGTCGCGGCGGTGGTCTGGCACCAGTTCATCCGCAGGGACGGGCTTCTGTCGCGCATGCTGCCGTCCCGCCTCGCCGTCCGCACATAGGTCCGCCTTACATGAGAAATCGCATCCAGCTTCTTGCCTGCGCCCTGTTCACGGCGCTTGCGTTTCTGACGGCCGCTCCCGCACAGGCCGAAATCGAGACGACCGATCTCACCGGCCGCAGGATCGTTCTGGCCGAACCCGCCCACCGCATCCTCATCGACGACAGCCGCTATCTGGTGGCGCTGTCGCTGATCCATCCGGACCCGGTCAGCCTGCTTTCGGCCTGGCCGCGCGACATCAACCGCCTCGGGGCGGAGACCTACCGGCAATATGCGGAAAAGTTCCCGGCCATCGAGAAGCTGGCGTTGACCGCCAGTTCGGCCGGCACCTTCTCGGTCGAACAGGTGCTGGGTGCCCAGCCGGACCTTGCCATCTTCTCGCTCCAGTCGCAGCCCGGCGCCGATGACATCGCCCGGCTGGAAGCCGCCGGCGTGCCGGTCGCCATCATCGATTTCTTCGACCAGCCTCTGGAAAACCTCGAACCCAGCCTGCGCCTGCTGGGCGACGTCACCGGCCGCCGCGCCGAGGCCGACGCCTTCCTCGCCTTCCGCCGCGCGCATATGGACGCCATCGCGGCCAGGGTGGCGGCGGCGTCCGGGCCGCGTCCGCGCGTCTTCCTGGAGCCGCATGCGGCCCGGACCGACGAGTGCTGCGCCTCGCCGGGGCGCGGCAATATCGGCAACTACATCGAGTTCGCCGGCGGCGAGAACATCGGCAACGTGTTGCAGGGCGTGACCGGCACGCTGAACCTCGAATATGTGATCTCGGCCGACCCGCAGGTCTATATCGCCACCGGCGGCCCGCATATGGAAGGCACCGCCGGCCTGCTGATCGGCCCCGGCTATGACGAAAAGCGCATAAGGGAGACACTGGCCCGCGTCGCCGCCCGCAACGGCATTTCCGGCCTCGCCGCGGCGCGCGAACACCGCGTCCACGGCCTGTCCCACCAGCTTCTCAACTCGCCACTGGATATCCTCACCGTCGAGGCGCTGGCGAAGTGGATCCGCCCCGACCTGTTCCCGGACCTCGACCCGGAAAAGACCCGACAGGAGATCAACGAGCGCTTCCTCGCCGTGCCGATCGAGGGCACCTACTGGGCCGATCTAAACTAGGCCGCGTCGTCGACCATGACCTGGAGATAGCCGCGCGAGCAGCGCTCCACCCGCGCCTGCACGCCATAGACGCCGGCGAACATTTCCGGCGTCACCGCCTCGTCGGGCGTCCCGTCGGCGAACACCTTGCCGCCCGACAGCACGAGGATGCGCTCGCACCAGCGGCAGGCCAGCGCGATGTCGTGCAGGACGAGCACCGTGGCGATGCCGCGCTCGCGGGCGATCGCCTGCACCACCTTCATCACGCGAAGCTGGTGGTTGAGGTCGAGCGCGCTGGTCGGCTCGTCCAGCAGAAGCACCGAGGGCCGCCGCGCGATCGCCTGGGCCAGGCTTGCCATCTGCCGCTGGCCGCCCGAAAGCTCGTCCAGAGGCCGCATGGCCAGTTGCTCGATGCCGAGGCGCGCCAGCGTCTCCAGCGCCAGTTCCCGGTCGGCACTCGACGCGCGACCGTGCGGCGAGGCCTTCAACGCACCCAGCAGCGCCTCGAACACGGTAAGCCCGACGCGCTGCGGCAGCGATTGCGGCATGTAGGTGACATGGGCGGCATGCTCGGCGGCGCTGGCGCCCACCAGTTCGCGCCCGCCGAAGCGGATCGAGCCGCTCGCCCGGTTGAGGCCCGCCAGTCCGCGCAGAAGAGTCGTCTTGCCTGCCGCGTTGGGCCCGACCAGCGCCGTCAGCCCGCCGCCGCGAATGGGCGCCAGCGAAAGATTGTCGATGACCTTGCGGCCCGGATAACCGACCGACAGGCCCTCCACCTCCAGCAAAGCCGCCGCGCCGCTCATGTGCGCTCCCGCCTCAGGAAGATCAGCGCCACGAAGAAGGGCACGCCGATCAGCGCCGTCACGATGCCGACCGGCATCACCGCGCCGGGCACGATCACCTTGCTGGCCACGGAAGAGAGCGACATGACCGCCGCGCCCGCCGCCATCGAGGCGGGCAGGAAGAAGCGGTGGTCCTCGCCCACCAGCAGCCGGGCGATATGCGGCCCGACCAGCCCGATGAAGCCGATGGTGCCGACGAAGGCCACCGAGGTGGCGGCGAGCAGCGAGACCCTGAGCAGCGACACGAAGCGCAGCCGTGTCACGTCCACGCCGAAGCTGCGCGCCCGGTCCTCGCCGAGCCGCAGCGCCGTCATCTTCCACGCCGACCACATGGCGGTGGGCGTGACCAGCACCAGCACGACGAACAGCACCGCCAGCTTTTCCCAGTTGCCGCGCGTCAGGCTGCCCATGCTCCAGAACACGAGCTGTTGCAGCGCCTCCTGCGTCGCCACGAACTGGATCAGCGCCACCAGCGCGTTGAAGGTGAAGACCATGGCGATGCCGAACAGCACCAGCGTTTCCGGTCCCGTCCCGCGCAGGCGCGACAGCGCCTGCAACAGAAGCACGGAGCCGAAGGCGAACAGGAAGGCGTTGCCCGACACGATCCAGCTGTTGGCGATGCCGGGCAGGCCGATGCCGAGCACGATGGCCAGCGCGGCACCCAGCGAGGCGGCCGACGACACGCCGAGCGTGAACGGACTGGCCAGCGGGTTGTTGAGGATGGTCTGCATCTCCGCGCCGGCCAGCGACAGTGCCGCGCCCACCATGACGGCCAGCAGCGCCTGCGGCAGCCGCACATCCCAGATGATGACGCGCACCGGCGGCGACAATTCGCCCGGGAAGATCAGGCCCCGCACCGCCTCGGCCACCGAAAGCTGCGACGGGCCGGTCACCAGGTCGGCAACGAAGCCGGCCAGCAGGACGACGCAGAGGCCGGCGAGGATGGCCAGCCGCCTGCGCACCAGCCGGTCATAGTCCTCGATCACGGAAGAAGCCTGCACGCTATCGGCCAAGAGATGCATCCTGAAGCAGTGGCCCGGTCAGTTCAGGGCCGGCCGCTTATGGGGTACATGATAAAAATCGTCAAGTTAGCGCCGGCCGCTCTTGACGGCGTTTCACCCGACCTGCCACAGCTTGAGGATGCAGTCCGCCGCCCCTGCCCCCGTCCAGCCCAAGCAGCCGCAACCGGCGGCGCTGGCCATTTTCGACACCGGCGTTTCCACCCACCGGCTGGAACGCCGGCTGGTTTCCACGCAGGGCGGCCGGACGTTCCAGATCTTCCTCGCCATACCGCATGCGGCGCCCCCCGTCGCCGGCCATCCGCTGCTTTACATGCTGGACGGCAATGCCGCTTTCGACGCGCTCACGCCCGCGCATCTGAAGGCCGTTCCCACCCTGGCGCTCGCCGGAATCGGCTACGACACGGACCTGCGCTTCGACGTGGTGGCACGCAGCTTCGACTTTACGCCGGTCGAGATCCCGCCGGCCCCCAACGGCCACAGGACCGGTGGCGCCGCCGCCTTTGTCGACCTTCTGGCCGGGGAACTGCGCGACGAGGTCGAGGCCGCCCTGCCCGTCGATCCGGCCCGCCGCGCCCTGTGGGGCCATTCTCTGGCGGGCCTGTGCACCCTCTATTCGCTGTTGAGCCAGCCCGGCGCCTTCCGGCGCTACGCTCCGGTCAGCCCGTCGATCTGGTGGAACGACCAGTGGATGCTCGGCCTGGAAGCCCAGACCCCGCTATCCGGCAGCGACGCCGACGTGCTGGTGATGCTGGGCGATGCCGAGCGGCGCTCGAACCCGGCCGGCCCGCATTGGGACGGCGCTGCCCCCCACACGCTGGAAATGGTCGACAGGCTGAAGCGACGGGCGGGACTGGCGGTCGAACTGCGCATCTTTCCCGAGCTCGGCCATGCCGCCACGCTGCCGGCTTCGCTTGCGCCGGCGCTGGCCTTCGCGAACCTGCAGGATCATGCCTGAGCGGCTGCAAAAGGCGCCGCCCGGCTTGCCGGCGCCGGAATTCGACATAGTTTCTGACGAAAGTTGTCGTATAATCTTGAATGATTTAGTCAACAATGGTAACCGCCATCCAGTTTGATCGAAAGGCGTCCCCGGACGGCCTTCGATGAAGTGCGCCACTGGCGCCGGGACCAGCATGGCGCTCGAGCGCCGCGAAACAATTGAGATGGGTTGCAGTATGGTCGATCTGATGAAGCATGAATTCTGTGCAAAGGGATCGGCCATGAAACGCCTGGCCGCCATCGCGCTCTCCGCCGGCATCTGCCTTGCCTTGGCCCAGTCGGCCATCGCCCAGGAGCAGGCAGCCCCTGAAGCTCCTGCCGCCACCGTTCCGGCCGAACCCGCGCCGGCACCCGTCGCGCCGGCCGAAACCACGCCTTCCGCACCGGCCGCTCAGGCCCCTGAAAGCCCTGCGCCGGCCGCCTCCGATACGCCCGCGACCGCGCAGGACGGGGCACAGGCCCCCGCACCCGCCGCGACCGAACCGGCGCAGGACGCCGAGGCCCTGCCGCTGGAAGACGGCGCGCGCGACATGACCCTGCCGCACGACCTGTCGCCGTGGGGCATGTTCATGGCCGCCGACTGGGTGGTCAAGGCCGTCATGCTGGGCCTCGCCTTCGCCTCGCTCGTCACCTGGACGGTGTGGCTGGCCAAGTCGCTGGAGCTCGCCGGATCGAAGGCGCGGCTGCGCTCGGCCCTGCGCGCCATTCTCGGCTCGACCTCTCTGCAGGAGGCCGCCCAGAAGCTCGACAAGCGCCGTGACGCCGGCGCCCTGCTCGTCAATGCCGCCATGGAAGAGACCCGGCTGTCGATCGGCGCGCTCGACCATGCCGATCCCTCCGGCCTGAAGGAGCGCGTCTTCTCGCGCCTGTCGCGCATCCAGATCCAGACCGGCCGCAGGCTCAGCCGCGGCACCGGCGTGCTGGCGACCATCGGTTCCACCGCTCCCTTCGTCGGCCTGTTCGGCACCGTGTGGGGCATCATGAACTCCTTCATCGGCATTTCGGAATCGCAGACCACCAACCTCGCCGTCGTCGCGCCGGGCATCGCCGAGGCGCTGCTGGCCACCGCCATCGGCCTCGTCGCGGCCATTCCCGCGGTGGTCATCTACAACGTGTTCTCGCGCTCGATCACCGGCTACCGGCAGGCGCTGGCCGATGCCGCCGCCGGCGTCGACCGCCTCGTCAGCCGCGACCTCGACTTCCGCCTGGTGCCCGCCGCGTCGCGGGACAGGCTGGCGGCGGAATAGGAGCAGGCGTCATGGCCGGAGGCATCAGGGAAACTGCTGGCGACGACGACGATCTCCAGGAAACCCACGAGATCAACGTCACCCCCTTCATCGACGTCATGCTGGTTCTGCTCATCATCTTCATGGTGGCGGCGCCGCTCGCCACCGTGGACGTGAATGTCGACCTGCCGGCCGCGGCCGCCACGCCGGCGCCGCGCCCGGACAAGCCGCTCTACCTCACCGTCAAGGAAGACCTGTCGGTCCTGCTCGGCAATGACGAGGTGGCCCGCGACAACCTCGCCGGGGCGCTCGACACGTTCACCGAAGGCAACAAGGAACAGCGCGTCTTCCTGCGGGCCGACCAGTCGGTCGACT
Source organism: Aquamicrobium terrae (assembly GCF_040545735.1). GTDB lineage: Bacteria > Pseudomonadota > Alphaproteobacteria > Rhizobiales > Rhizobiaceae > Mesorhizobium > Mesorhizobium terrae_A. The sequence goes on along the minus strand of NZ_JBEPML010000001.1, from coordinate 28,157 downwards.
ATGGCGAGCTGATGAATGTCATGAACCTGCTGCGCAAGGCCGGCTATCTCAAGATTGCGCTGGTCGGCCTTGAAATGGTGCCGACGGCGACGACGGAAACCGGAACCGGGTCCCCGTGATGAGTCCCGCGATGCGCAAGACGGCCTACCATCCGGCAGACAGCCTGTCGCTCAATCTCGGCAAGGGCGAGATGGCGCTCTGGTCGGGCGCCGCCGCCTTCGTGCTCGCCGCGCATATGGCCGGCGCCTGGTATCTGCAGCGCGTGCCGGCCATGGAAGCCCCCTCCCTCGACGCCGCCCCCGCCATCATGATGGAACTGGCGCCCATGGTCGTCGCCCCCGAGGCGGTGCTGACCGACATGGCCGACGTCGTCGACAGCGCCCCCGTCGAGCAGGTGGAGGAAGTCACCGAGGAACTCGATCCGGTCGAGGAACCGGTGCTGGAAGAGGTGGCCGAGGAAACGCCGCTCGAGACCGAGGAGGTCGCCGAGATCGAGCCTCTGGAAGAGGTCGAGGAAGTCGTCGAGGAACTGGAGGAAGTGCCGCTGCCGGAGGTCGCCATGGCGGTGCCGCAGCGCCGCCCTGTCCCGGAAAAGCCGAAGCCGGTCGAAAAGCCGGTGAAGAAGAAGGTCGAAAAGAAGATCGAGAAGAAGCGGCCGGCGCCGCAGGTGGCGGCAACCAAGTCGGCCGACGACGCGCCGAAGGCTGCCGCGCCGCGCGTCAGCAAGGCGGCCGCCGGCTCCGGCATGTCGCCGGCGCGCTGGCAGTCGCGCGTCAACGCCCATCTCAACCGCTACAAGCGCTATCCGCGCGATGCCCGCGGCATCGGCACCGTCACCGTGCGCTTCACCATCAATCCGGGCGGCGACGTGGTCGGCGTGTCCCTCGCCGGCTCCTCGGGCGATCCGGCATTCGACAGCGCCGCCCTCGACCTGGTGCGCCGCGCCTCCCCGGTTCCAGCCCCGCCGCCGGACATCGCCAAGTCGCGCATGAGCCTGGTGGTGCCGATCCGCTATTCGCGCTGAAGCCCGCTGTATCGCAGAGTTGACCCGGCTCCGTCGCCAGGGCTCCTGTCCGGTGGCCTGACGCCAGCGTGCGGATGCGGACCGCCCCCTACCCGCGCCTCCCAGTGCGTCATTTGCAACAGGTTGCGGCAAACCGTTCTGCCGAAACGCAACCGGGCTGGCCCTTCATCGGATGATACTTGACAATTATTATCAGCTTCCCTAGCGGAAGGTTGCCGGTGTTTCCCGGCGACCCCGCTTTCTTGGCTCGGCAACAATCTGGAGACATTTTCCTGGCCCCGGAGGGATCGCGGCCAGCAAGAAAGGTTGGGGATGAAATCCATGGAAACTGGCAATGGTGGTCTCATGACCGCACCCGAAGGATCGGCACAGATCCGCAACACTTTGGGGCTCCTGCCCGTCATTGCCATTTCGGCAGCGTTAACCGGCCCGGCCTACGCCCAGACGGTCGCGCCTGCGCAGAACAGCGCCGGCAACAATAGTGATGTCCGACTGCAACAAGTCAACGTGCAGGGCAAGGGCGAACCGTCCAACGCCGTCGAGCAGGAAACAGACCTCGGCCGCATTCCGGGCAAGGTCAAGGACGTTCCGCAGGTCGTCAACGTCATCACACCCGAGGTGATGGAGCAACAAAAGACGCAGACGCTCGAACAGGTGCTGCGCAACGTGCCGGGCGTCACCATGGCCATTGGCGAAGGTGGTGGCGGCCTGAATGGCGACCAGTTCAAGATTCGCGGCTTCGAAGCCAAGGGCGACATCTACAGCGACGGCCTGCGCGATTTCGGCGTCTATGTCCGCGACAGCTTTGCCTATGAAGGCGTGCAGGTCTTCAAGGGTCCCTCTTCCGAGAACTTCGGCATGGGCACCACCGGCGGCGCCATCAACACCCAGCAGAAGAAAGCGCATCTCGGCGATGAAATTTATGTCGAGGGACAGGCGGGCAACGGCCCACTCGGCCGCGCCACGCTGGACGTGAACAAGCAGTTGAACGAAACCAGCGCACTGCGCTTCGTTGCTATGGGCCACTGGCAGGATCTTGCCGGCCGCGACCACGTCGAGTCCAACCGCGCCGGCATCCTCGCCACCGGTTCGTTCGGCATTGGCACCGACCTCACCTGGGACATCAGCTATATGTACCAGCATGGCGACCGTACGCCCGACTATGGCGTGCCGATGGTCGTGAATGGAACGGCAAGCCCGGATAATCCCTCGCTGCCCATCACCGAGTTCGGCGTGAGCCGTAATGTCTTCTACGGCAAGAAGCAGGACCACGACGTCTTCAACACCCATGCCGTCACCTCGAAGGTGAAATGGCAGGCCGAGGACTGGCTGACGATCTACAACGATACGCGGCTGTCCGTGTACGACCGCGATTTTTCCACCAGCGTGCCGGGGTGCAGCGGCGCATGCGCTACCGACTTCTTCGCCGGCAATCCGGCTTTCCTGTCCGGTTACGGCGGCGGCAACCCAACCTATGAGCAGAATTCCTGGGGCATCCAGAACGTGACGACAGGCGTCGCCAGGTTCGAGACCGGCTCGCTACGGCATGAACTGGTTTTGGGCCTTGATGCCTTCTATCAGGAAAACGATCGTGACGCCTTCACCGTCACCGGCAAGGATCCGAGCATCGTCTATGTCCGCAATCCGGGGGCGACTTACAACCTGCCCTATACGGTCGCGCGCAATCCCAACGGAGACCGCCACAGCACCGGCACGAATATCGCCCTGTTCGGAAGCGATCGGGTCTGGTTGACGGAACAGTTTTCCGTTCTGGCCGGCGGGCGCTTGGACTATTTCGACTCCAAGTACCATCAGGCGACCACATCGAATAGCGATCCGACTCCCTTCGACGGGCGTGAAAAGACCACTGTGTTCTCCCCCAAAGTATCGCTTATCTGGGAGCCGACATCAGATCAGACTTACTACGCTTCGTGGGCACGCTCCTTCACACCGGCGGGGCAGTTTATCGCCAACGGGTCCAGCACCATCAGCCCGACTCAACCGAACCTCGACCCGGAAAAGAGCGATCTTTACGAGGTTGGTGGAAAGGTCAATTTCCTCGGTGGGCTGATGAGCGTCACCGGCGCCGTGTTCCAGGTCGAAAAAAGCAACGCCTTCTATACCGATCCCAATACCGGTGATCCCGTTGCCACGGGCGAGAAGCAGCGCGTGCGCGGCGTCGAGCTCGGCGTTTCCGGGCGGCCTACCGAGAACTGGACTGTCGGTGTTTCCTACAGCTATCTGGACAGCAAAATCCTTACCTCGACGGCCACGCCACCGAATCCGTCGACGGTCGGCAACGAAGTTGCCTACGTGCCGCACAATGCCGTATCGCTGTGGACCAGCTACGAGGTGTCTCGCCACTTCGATATGGAAGGCAAGCTCGATGTCGGCGGCGGCATCGTCTATTCCGATGCCTACTACACGAATTCGGGCAACACCGGCCGCATTCCGGAGTCTTTCTCACTCGATGCGTTCATTGCGTATGAATACAAGAACCTGAAATTCGCTTTGAACGGCTACAATCTGACGGATAATCTCAATTACTCCACGGGTTGGAGCAACCGTGCCGTGGTGGCGCCGGGCAGGAGCTTCGTGTTCACGGTCGGCGCGAAGTTCTGATCCAGTAACCGCGTCCCGGATCGGGCCGGCCACGCTTCGGCCTGCCCGATCCGCCATGGGAGACCCATCATGCTCATCACCATTCCCGACGTGCTCACCAAGGAAGAGGTGGCCTATATCCGGCAGGTGCTGGAAAACACGCAATGGGTGGATGGGCGAACCACGGCCGGCGAGCAGGCCGCGCTGGTGAAGAAAAACCTGCAGGTGCCGGTCGACGCGCCCGCCGCGCAGGAACTCAGCCAGATCGTCATGCGTGCGCTCGGCCGCAACCCCACCTTCTCCTCGGCCGCCCTGCCCCTGCATGTGCTGCCGCCCATGTTCAACCGCTACGACGAGGGCATGACCTTCGGCGCCCATGTCGACGGCTCGATCCGCGTCGTGCCGGGCGCGGGCATGCGCCTGCGCACCGATGTCTCGTCCACCCTCTTCCTCACCCCGCCGGAAGATTATGACGGCGGCGAATTGGTGGTGCATGACACCTACGGCACCCATTCCGTAAAGCTGCCGGCCGGTCACATGGTCGTCTATCCGGCCACGTCGATGCACAGCGTCACTCCCGTCACGCGCGGCAGCCGCTGGGCGTCCTTCTTCTGGACCCAGTCCATGATCAAGGATGACTGGCGCCGCCACATGCTCTACGATCTCGACATGTCGATTATCCAGGTGCGCCAGACCATGCCCGACGATCATCCGGCCGTGGTCGGGCTGACAGCCCATTATCACAACCTGATCCGCCACTGGTCGGAACTGTAGCGGCATGACGGCCTCGCCCGTCCCCGCCGATGTCGTCTCGCTGGCGGACTATGAGCGCCACGCGCGTGAGCGTCTGCCGGCTGCCGTCTGGGCCTATATTGCCGGCGCCGGCGCTGACGGCATCACCCGGCGCTGGAATCGCGAGGCTTTCGACCGCCTGAAGCTGGAAGGCCGGGTGTTGGCCGACATGACCGGCGCCGACACGGGTCTGGACCTGTTCGGCCAGAGGCTGCGCGCTCCAATCATCCTGGCTCCTGTCGCTTTCCACAAGCTTGCCCACCCGCGGGGAGAACTGGAAACTGCTCTGGCTGCCGCCGCCACCGGCACGGTGATGACCATCAGCGCCCAGTCGAGCGTCCTCATCGAGGAGATCGCCGCCTCCGCGCAAGGGCCGTTGTGGTTCCAGCTCTACATGCAGGCGCGGCGCGAGGACACGCTTGCCCTTGTGCGCCGTGCCGAGGCAGCCGGTTGTCGCGCCCTGCTGGTAACGGCGGACGCCCCCGTCAACGGCGTGCGCAACGAAGAGCAGCGCGTAGGCTTTCGCCTGCCCGACGGCCTCGAGGCCGTGAACCTCAGAGACATGCCCGGCCCCGTCCTGCGGGTCGGCCCCGGCGAAAGCCCGGTCTTCAAGGGATTGCTGGATGCCGCCCCGACATGGCGCGACATCGAATGGCTGCGGGCAAGCACGAAACTGCCGCTGCTGCTCAAGGGCATCATGAGCTGTCATGACGTGCGCCTTGCACTCCAGAGCGGTGTCGACGGCATCGTCGTGTCCAACCATGGCGGCCGCGTGCTCGACACGCTGCCAGCCACCATCGAGGCGCTTCCAGCCATAGCCGACGAGGTCGCCGGGAAGGTGCCGATCCTGCTCGACGGCGGCGTGCGCCGTGGCACCGACATCGTCAAGGCCGTGGCCCTTGGCGCCAACGCGGTAATGGTCGGCCAACCGATATTGCACGGGCTTGCGGTTGCCGGGGCCGTGGGCTTGGCCCATATCCTCAATATCATGTGCGCGGAACTGGAGGTGGCGATGGCGCTGACCGGCCGGCCTCGCCTGAGCGATATCGACCACGGCATTTTCGCCTCCTGCTGAAACGGAAGCACCGCCGCCGGATGAACCGCAGATGAATGCGCGGTTCGCGCGCCGTTCAGCCACCGGCTCCTAATGTGCCTTCCATGGACAGGCGATGCAGCAAGCCCGTCCCCGAACGGACCCTGGAGAATACCATGCTCAAGATGATCAAGACCGCAGTTCTTTCCGCCCTCATCGGCCTCGGTGGCCTCGCCGCCATGCCGGCCGCGGCCCAGGCGGACGGCCTCTACCTCAATTTCGGCGGCAACGGCCCCGGCTACGGCGTACAGGTCAACCATCGCGATCACGGCCGCCACAACAACTGGCGCCGCGGCTGGGACCGCCGTCAGGCCTGCTCCCCCAACCGGGCGTTGAACAAGGCCGAGCGCATGGGCGTCCGCCGCGCCCGCATCGTCGATGCCAACCGCCGCGTGGTCAAGGTGGCCGGCCGCAAGTTCAACCAGCGCGTCATGGTCACCTTCGCCAACCAGCGCGGCTGTCCGCTGCTTTACCGCTAATCGGAACAGGCATCCCCATCATGAAAAGCCCCGGAGGCCATCGCCTCCGGGGCTTTTCATGATGTCGGAGCAATACCGGGCTCATCGGGACCAACCGTCATCCTCTCCCCGCAAGCGACAGGTTACCCCGCCGCCGCCACCGCAATCTTCGACATTTGGCGCCGGATGCCGCCGTTGCAGAATTCCCCTCCTCCTTGTGGGGAGGGGTTAGGGTAGGGGTTATGATGCCGCCCGGTCAGCAGACGATAGCCCGGCCGCAAACGCCCTATTTCATCTCGAAAGTCACGTTGACCTGCACGCGATAGGCATTTTCGCCCGCCTGCACAGGTGCACCGCCCGCCTGGGGCATGGCATCGAAGGACTTCGCAGCCATGCGGACAGGCATCGGCGGTGCAAACTGTTCGGAAATCTCGATCACCCTGCCCACCGAAGTGCCGGCCGCCTCGGCCAGCGTTTTGGCCTTGGCGGCGGCGTCGGCGACCGCCTTCTTGCGCGCCTCGGTGACGATGGCAGCCGGGTCCGCATTGGTGAAGACGATGCCGCCGCCCTCGTTGACGCCGAGCGTCACCGCCTTGTCGAGCAGTTCGCCGGTCTTGTCGATGTCGCGGACGCGCACCGACAGCGTGTTCGTCACCTGATAGGCGACGAGTTCGGCATTCTGGGTGCCATCGGGCTTGTTGGTGTAGTTGTAGCGGGGGCTGATCTGGATGCCGGCCGTCTGCAGGTCGCGATCCTCGATGCCGGCCGCCTTCATGGCGGTGATGACCGCCGCCATGGCGTCGTTGTTGGCATCCAGCGCCGCGCGCGCCGTCTTGGCCTCGCGCATCACCGACAGCGACAGGATGGCCATGTCGGGGGCAACCGTCGCCTCCCCCTCGCCGGTAACGAAGATGCGCGGCCCCGGCCTGGTGTCGCCGGCATGCGCGATGGCCGGCAGCGCCATCGCCGCAGCCAGTGCCAGAGGAAGAAGGAATCCGTTCATCATGTGCTCCATGAAATGCGTCCCAGCGCGAGATGGACTAAGTGGGGAATATGGACTGATTTGGGCGATTGGCGCCAGACCTTCGCCAAATGGTTGAAGTTTGCCGGTTGCCGGACAAGGGCACCGGCCTCGCCGACCTGCCGCTTCCGCGTGCCTCTTGTGCACGGCAGCGAAACACACTAATCAGCCCCCGTGGGGCCTGTAGCTCAATGGTTAGAGCCGGCGGCTCATAACCGCTTGGTTGGGGGTTCGAGTCCCTCCGGGCCCACCATTCACCTTCCCCGAATAGCTCCGAAGAACTCCGGTAAAGTCCAGAAATCTAAGGATTTGCAAGGGTTTCCGGATTAGTTAGCCTCCGAAGAGGTTCGGAACAAACCGGTGACAGCCGGAAATTTTGTTGGTATGTTTTAGCCGAGATACCCACTGGCTAGTTTTCGAGTACCAACAATGCCCCTGACCGACACCGCGTGTAAGAACGCCAAACCCTCTGATAAACCTCGCAAAATGGCAGACGGCGGCGGGCTGTTCCTGCTGGTGGCGCCCACCGGTGGCAAGCTCTGGCGCCAAGCGTATAGGTTCGACGGCAAGCAGAAGCTCTTGAGCCATGGCGCTTATCCCGCCGTGACGCTTCAAGCCGCCCGAGCCGCGCGCGATGCGGCCAAGGCCCTCTTAGCGAAGGGCATTGATCCGGGTGAAGAGAAGAAGACGGAAAAGCAGAAGGCCAAGACCGAAGCGGCCAACAGCTTCCAAGCCATTGCCGAGGAATGGTTTGCCGCCCGGAAGGCTGGCTGGACGCCAGCCTATTCCGAACGCATCTGGCGCCGGATCGAAGCCGATCTTTTCCCCGCCATTGGCTCGACTCCGATCAACGCGATTGAGCCGCCCGAAGTTCTTCGCGCGATCCGTGCCGTTGAAAGCCGCGACGCGGTGGTATTGGCGGGGCGACTGCTTCAGGTCGCAGGTCAGATTTTCCGATACGCCGTTGCCAGTGGCCGTGCCGTCCGTGACCCGACTCAAGACCTGAAGGGCGCTCTAAAGGCCCCCGGTGCGCAGAAGCACCGTAGCGCTTTGAAAGCGGCTGAACTCCCCGAGTTCCTGAAGGCGCTGTCGAACTATCAGGGCGACCGGCAAACCGTGCTGGCGCTGCGACTGGTCATGCACACGGCCGTCAGGACCGCCGAAGCCCGCTTCGCCATATGGTCAGAGTTCGAAGGGCTGGACGGCGCCGAACCGCTCTGGCGTATCCCTGCCGAGCGGATGAAAATGCGCTCCGGCCATTTGGTGCCGTTGTCGCCGCAGGTGGTCGCGATCCTGAAGGAACTGAAGAAGATCGCAGGCGATTCCGATTATGTCCTGCCGTCCGCGACGAAGGAAAAAGTCGTTTCCCAAAATACCATGATCTTCGCGCTTTACCGGTTAGGCTACCATAGCCGGGCGACGGTCCACGGTTTCCGTGGCACCTTTTCGACTGTCTTGAACGAGTCCGGCTTCAACCGCGACTGGATCGAACGGCAGCTTGCGCACACCGACGGGGATTCTGTTCGTTCGGCCTACAATGCCGCCGAGTGGCTTGCCGACCGTCGTGCAATGCTCTGCTGGTGGTCCGACTATGTGGACGCTGCCGAGCATGGCCGGAAGGTGATCCCGTTTCCGGGGCGTCGAGCATGACTGACGAAAAGCTGCCCGTGCGCGTATCGGAATGGGAGGTTCAGGCCGATAGGCTGGTAGAGAAGCAGGCGGCAGCGCATCAGGTCGCCGGGGAAGTCGCGGTGGACGGCCGTGCCTACGCGGTTGATGCGCCGAACGGTGAGCCCGTTTTCAGGAGCGGGACTGTCGCCGATGTGCGGCAGTACGAACGTGCCGTTCATGACCTTACGATGCTCGGGGCAGATGCGTCACCGGAAGAGCGAAAAGCCCTAGCAGCGAAGGTACAGCGCAAGCGCAACAAGCTGGTATTTGCGAAGAAGAAGCAGCGACCCGGTAAGTTTGCCTATCCCGAGCGACATTCCAAGATCAACGTACCTGACCGCTTGAAGCCGGATTATCGAACTTTCGAGGCATGGCTTATTGAAAGTCTCGAAAGCGTGCTGTCGAAGAACGCGATGAACTTCTGCTTCTGGTGCACGGCGGAAGTCGATGCGGGACGCATCGACCTAGACCGACTCGGCTTCAGCAAGGACATGATAGCCAAGGTGAAGTCGGGCGGCGCGTTTGGGCCCGAGGAATTTCTTTCCGTCGTGACCGGCATCCACCTAGACCGGGTGCGGAAGGGCTTTGAAATCCTCCACATGGGCCATGCACCGGCTGAACTTGAAAGGCTTCAAGGTGCCGGACAGTACCTTTCTAACGATGAATTGGACCTTTGCCTAACAGCCTGCCGGGAGTGGTGCGGATATGACGAAGGGCCGGGAGTCGACCAAGCATCGGCCGTAGTCCGCGAGCTTTTCGAAGAGATGAAACGTCGCCGAATCGACAAACATGAACTTTCTGCCCGCGCCCATGTTGCCGTGACCACGCTGGACTCGTGGAACAATAGTGACGCGGCGAAACGCAAACCCCCTTCTTTGCCCAAGATCGCCGCGTGCTTGGAAGCAATGGGGTTGCGCCTGTTGGTGGTGCCTGAAGCCGAGGTTCCCATGATCAACCGCCTTCGGCGTGAACTCGCTGAACAGGAGAAGGCGACATATGATCGTGATTGGGGCAAGAAAGTCTAAGACCCTACTGTAGTGGGCTAAATTCCCCGCGCCCCTTCCGCCACCTTTTGAGCCAAGCCGGACGCTTCCGGCGCAATTCGAAAGGTGGACCATGCACGACAATCCCTCACCCTCTTTTGTGCGGTGGCCCGAGCTTTTGGCGGAAGTGCCGCTCGGGCAGAACTCCATCCGCGACATGATTAGCCGGGGCGAATTTCCGGCGCCCGTTCCTCTTGGCCCCCGCACCGTGGGCTTCGTCCGCGACGAAATCGAGGCATGGAAGGCCGAACGCATCGCGGCGCGCGGAGGGCAGCGCAATGGCCGTTGATCCCGTCACCACGGCACTTCAGGCGCTGCCCGACGGCGCCGACCACCTGACCGCCGCGTTCGCCGGTGCTGCCGCTGGCGCCCGCGTGTTGCCGGTCCAGCGGCACGGAAACACCTACGCTCCGATTGACGTGCCGATGGGACCGGGCCGTTCGCCGTGGACGGCCGCGACGCGCGATCACGGTAGGCTCCGGCGCCTCTTTGCCGAGCACCCGGACGCCGTTCCGGCCTTTGTTGATCAAACGGAAGCGGGGCCGCGAGCCCGCATCTGGTCCGGCGGCCGCCTCGCCACCATTCCCACCAGCTACGTGAGGGCCTGACCATGCTGAAATCTGGAATGGAGGCGCAAGCCGGTCTTCGGAAACAGATTGCGGACCTTGAAGCAATGGCCGCCAAGTTTCGGCGCGAGAGTGCCGAGGCGAAGGAAGAAATCGCCCGCATTGAATCAGCCGTGGCCGAAGAGGCCGTCGCCGCATTGCTGGACGGTGCAGCAACCGTCCCGGAGAAAACCGAACGGCGCCGCCGAAAAATCGAGCGGCTGCGGAGCATTATAGAGAATACAGCCGCCGCGTTGAACCAGCTTCCCGCGCGTCGTCGTGACGTTGAAGAGAAGCTGGAAACGCTGACTCCGTCGATTGTGGATGCTGCGCTTGATGAGGTTTCGGCGCGTCGTCTGGCTGCGCTGGAAAAGGTGAAGGTCGGACTCGCCGAGATAGCGGCGCCTCTGGCCGAATTGGCCGCCACCGACATGCTGGAACGCGACCTGCTCGGGGAGCACTTTGCCTTTGATCCGGGGAAGCACCCACACGTTTTTGCGGCCCGTGTCGTCGTCGCCCGTTTCCTCGAAAATCTTCCGGTGCGCCTGACACCTGAACAGTTGGACGCCTTCACCATCCGGTCGCAGGCCGCCGAAATCGCCACCCATTGGCTGAACGACATCAAAGGAAACTGATCATGGTCGAAATTCGCGCCATCACCGAGATCTGGAAATCCTCCGGCCGGGTGGTTCCGACCGGGAGATTCGACCGGGAGGGGAATCCTGTCCTCCGCGTCGAAACCGTCATCATCGAAGCTGGAACGACCTTCGAAGCCGAAGACGACGAAGCTGCAAAGTTGATCGCGAATGGCGCTGCCGCTCCGGTCGAGGAAGAAACCAAATGGACCAAGCAAGGAGAATAACCATGGCCCAACTGACCGCCACCGTCGATATTGCCGCCGAAAATTTCGGCGCTCCGCTCCGCGCGCGCTCCGGCGAAACCTTCACCGCGTCCGACGATGAAGCGGCTCGCCTGATCGCAGCCGGGCTTGCCGTGTCCGCCGACAGCCCGGACGCCGCCCTTCATCGTGATGCGCGTGCGGCACTGGTGGGGAAGCGTCGGGAATGACTGGCTTCTGGCGCCGCTGGCGGCAGCGTCGCGCGCGCCAGCTTCAGGCAGCGGGAGTGCCTGCCGAGACCGCCCATTGGGTGGCGGACGAAGAGGCCGAAACCCGGTCGAAGGCGGAACCGATCTGCGGCAGGGCTGCGGCGCTTGCGGGTGAGGTTTCCCACTTCCACGACGGCTTCGGCTGGCGCCGTCGTCTTAATGTCCACCGGTCGGACGTGCCCCCCGAGCGACATGCCGCCTGCGAGGCGTGGCAATCGCCCAATACCCCCACGCTCCAATAGCCGAAGCCCGCCGGGATGGTCCGACGGGCTCCGAACAGGCGCAGTACAGAGGCGCGGCAGAGGACCGCTAAGACATTGACATATCATGATAAACAGTCCTTCGCAACGTCGAACGACGACTTCATTGTGCGCTTCGCAGAAGGTCGCGGCAGCAATCAGGGCAAGGCACGGAATACCCAAGCTCGACTCGTGGATTTCATCGGAAAATTCCGCACGCCGACCCGCACCCCGGAGACGCTGAAGGACTATCGGAAGCTCACACCCGACGAGCAAAAGGAACTGAAGACCGGCGGGGGCTGGCTTTTCCGCGCCCACGTCGAAGGGAAGAAGCGCAACGCCAAATCGGCCAAGCCCTGCAATCTGGTGACGCTCGACATAGACGGCGCGACGCCCGAGTTTGTGGACCGGATGTTGGCTGGTTGCGTCTGCCCGACCGTCGAATATTTCGCGCATTCCACCCGTAGCCACACCCACGAAAGCCCCCGTCTGCGCATCTTCATTCCGGTTGATCCGGCCGTGACCAATGACGAATACGGCCCGCTTTCCCGGATCATCGCCCGCTTGTTCGATCCCGAAATGCGTATGGTGGACAAGGTGTCCTTCCGGCCGGGGCAGATGATGTATCTGCCGACGTGTTCCATCGACGGCCCCTATGTGTTCTATCGCAATGAGGGGAAGATCATCGATCCGGTGGCGGTGTTCGCCGATTTCGAAGTCACCGATGGCGATTGGCGAGACCTGTCGAATCTGCCCCGCTGCGAAGGCGAAGAGCTTCGCGAGCACGCGAGAAAGGCGGAAAACCCCACCACGAAGAAGGGACCGGTAGGCGACTTCTGCCGCGCCTATGACGTAATCGAGGCTATCGAGAAGTTCGACCTGCCCTATGAGCCGACCGACGACAACAGCGAGAAGCCCCGCTTCACCTACACCGGCGGCACGACGACGAACGGCGCCGTTGTCGAAGACGGCGGCCTGTTCCTCTATTCACATCACGGCAGCGACCCTTGCGCCGACCGGTTGGTGAACGCCTTTGATCTGGTTCGCATCCACAAGTTCGGCCATCTGGACGAAGACGAGTCGAAGGAAACGCCGCCGACGGCGCTTCCGTCGTGGAAGGCAATGATCGACTTCATCGCCGATGATCCCGAGTTCCGGCGCCAACAGGCCGAGTCCAGGTATGACCAACAGGCCATGTTCGATGATCTGGCGGACGACGACGAACCGGGCGATGCTGGCGACGACGAGGAAGACCTTGTGGGCGATCCGAAAGCCAAGCGGACCGACTGGCAGTTGAGCCTTGAACGCAATGGCCGGGGTGATCTGCTGAATACCGTCGCGAATCTGGCGACCATCATCGCCAACGATCCCCGGATTCGCCCGTGTGTCGAGTTCAACGCATTTCGGGAACAGGTGGTGACGCGGAAGCCGCTGAAGACGAAACTGGCCGTGGTCGCCCGCATTTCGATCCGGGATCGCGCGAACGGGGATGTATGGCAGGACCAGCACACGGATGCACTTCGAATCTTGTTGGAAGCCCCGAACGGCCCGAAGCTGCCCGGATGGGGCTTGAAGCCGTCTGACCGTGACCTTCAGGCAGCAATCGGGAATGCCGCCCGGCTGGCGCCCTTCCACCCGGTCCGGGAACGTCTTGAGGCCGTGCCTTGGGACAAGGTGCCGCGTGTGGAAACGCTCTTCATTGATTTCCTTGGTGCCGAGGACAACGCCTATCACCGGGAGGCTGCACGGAAGTTCATGGTCGCGGCCGTCGCCCGAGCTTTCGAGCCGGGGCATAAGTTTGACTTCGTACCGATCTTCGAAGGGATGCAGGGCAAGCGCAAAAGCACCTTCATTCGCGTGCTGGCGCTGGACTGGTTTGAGGAGCTGAAGGGCGATTTCGGAGACGAGAAGCGGCTTGTCGAACAGATGATGGGTGCGTGGATTCTCGAACTCCCGGAACTGTCGGTGCTGCGGCGATCCGACATAGAAGAGGTGAAGGCGTTCGTCTCCGCATCGCATTCGACCGTGCGCTTGAGCTATGGTCGCCTGCCGAGGGTCTTTCTCCGGCAATGCGTGTTCATGGGCACGACCAATCAAGATTCCTATTTGGTGGACGACACGGGCAATCGGCGCTGGTGGCCCGTCCGCTGCGAAGTCGAGGAAATCGACACCGACCGGTTGAAGGAAGTCGTCCACCAGCTTTGGGCGGAAGCGCTGCATATCTATCGCCAGATGCGGCAGGACCAGCCGGAAGGCACGCTGTCGCTCTATCTAACGGACCCCGAGGCCCGCCGGATCGCGGGAGAGGTTCAGGAGAGCCGCCGCACGATCAACGATACCGACGCCACGGCAGGCATGATTCAGGAGTGGCTAGATACTCCCGAAGATTCCGAAGTCTTCGAAATCGTGGCAGGCGAGCCCAAGTTCCGAATGGCGACGTGCGTTGCGCAAATCTGGAAAGAAGCGCTCGGGGGAAATCGCGTCCCTACCACCACGGAATCCCGGATGATCGGCAAGAGCCTACGGAAGATTGGATGGGAGACGAGCCGGAAAGCCGAGCGCTTTCCGGGCTATGGTTCGACGAAGGTCTTCAAGCGGACGCCCGCCGACCTTGCACGCCTGAAGAAGCAGCGACAGGAAGACGACTTCGACGGCTTGGTGTAACCAAATCGAGATTCCTTGGTTACACGCTAAAAGGCCCGCTAAGCCAATGAAAGTAAGCGTTTTTTCGGCTCCGATTTGACCGGGGTGTAACCGTAACCATCACTTCCTATAAAGCCACGGGGAGACACGCGCGTTTTGCCGTTACACCGTCCGGGGCAGTCGTCACGACAACCGGAGAAGTCGCCTGTAGCTCTTAGGGGTAAATTTGGTTACATGGTTACAGAACGTCCATTAATCAATGTAAATCAATCGGTTAGTTTGCAACCAAACGCCTGTGACCATGGTGTAACCAAACGACACGGTTACACCCCGCCCGCCGGTAAGCAACCCGGATTCTCAAATGATGATTTCCCGGAGAATCTGAAAACTCTGGGTGACCGGGGCTCCGCGCACCCCCCGGTAGGGCACCCCCCGTCACCAAGGACCCGAGCGACCTTCATGCCCGTTGGCTACCGCGCGCCTACAACGACGCACACACGGCGCCGCCGCTCACCGTAGCCGGGGCAACCGCTGGTCATCGCGCACCGTGGTATCCAGTGCCAGCACCTTCGCCAGTCGCAGCACCTTCGTCCCTGACCATGTTGGGGGCAGCAACTGCCGCATCGGTGCTTCGGGGCCGTTGTAGAGCACGGCCGCTGTCCCGGCGCCGAAATCAATTCGAACGAATATCAACTGATCGGCGATACCTTCGCCGGGCGTGAAGGCTGGACCGGCTTTCGCGAGACCGGTCGCCTTGATCTGCACTGACCGTCCGTCTGCCGCGTGCCCGTCAACACCGGGCGTCCGCTGCCTGCACAACGTGACCCCGTATGCTTCCGCGATAACGGCTTCGCCTATGTCGCCCACCAGTTTCCCGTCAAGGGTGAAGGTCAGCCCGGTATGGGCGAAGTGGTGGCACATGGCCGTGTGTGCCGCGTACAGTGCCTTCACCGGCTCGGGCAGTGTGATCATGGGTCCCTCTTGGTAGGCGGTATTGCGGGGATCGCAGAGTCCCGACGTGTCGCTCTATGGCATCAAAACACTTTTCACTTCGTAGATTGTTCGGGGCTTCGTCGCCTATCCGATCACAAAGCAGAAGTCGTGCTCGACGGTCGGAGATGCCTTAGCTCCCCGGAAGCTGTTGGCTTGCGTTCGTTTAACAGGGGTCGTGACTCCGTCGTCGGCTGGCTGCACGTCGCGACCAGTCGCGTTCTTCAGACTCGTCAACAGGCTGTCAAACATCTCTTCCTTGGACAGCTTCCTACCACCGATACGAACCACAATTCTTGCCTGTGGCGCCAACAGCGGTGCGACGCCTTCCCACGCTTCTTTCAAGAAGGTCCAGTAAAGGGTCTTGTTGTAGTGTCGCCCGTCGTCGCGCGCTTGGGTGCTCTTGGGGTCTTCGCCCAAGAACCAGAGCCGCAACCACTGGTCTTCGCGATAGTTGGTCGTGTCGAGATAGGGGGGCGACGTGATGATGTCTGTCACCCTGCCTTCCAAATGTGGAAATGCAGTCTTTGCCTTCCGCGCATCGGACTCGGCGATTTCGCCACGATTATCCGGTGGAGGCGTACGAAAGCGGAAATCGACCATGCCGCGCAAAATGGCAAACGCATCCCGGTAGGGCGCGACATAGCCGTGCTTTCCCCACCAGCGCACCGAATAGGCGGGCTTCGTGCTGATCGTTCGCGGCATCCGATTGCTGAAATAGTTCGGGCTCCGGTGAGACTCGCCGTGGAGGGCACCGAGGCAAAGGGCGGCTATGAAGCGGTCGGTGCGATCATCCCGCCAGTTTAGATTGGCCCGGAGGAACCGCACCTGCTCATAGGTGTCAGCATGGAAGCAGGCGTTAAAGAAGTCCGCCATATCATCCGCAAGAACGGGCGGCGGCAGGACGGAAAAGCAACCTTCCAATTCTGCCAGTCGCGCAACCACGTCGTCACGATCTGGCGGATTGCACTTGGCGCCCGTGATGCAAACTGCGACAGGATGTAGGTCACATCCGGCGGCTTCCCTGCCGTTCAGCAATGCTTCGAAGACGGTCGTTCCCCGACCGCAGAACGGGTCAAACACGACTCCGCTGAAGCGCGACGCGGCAAGGTGCTTCTCCACAAACGCTTCGGGAAACATCGCGAAATATGGGCAGATTGAATGGAAGCGGTGTCTCATGCTGCGGCCGCTCCCCTTGCAGCGTAAGCCTTGATCCACTCGACCGCCACTGCGAGTTGGTCGAAGGCTTCAATTGCTACCCCTTGATCGTGGAGCCCTTGTGCTTCTGTCACCCGGTGGGGGACCCGAAGACGATGAAGAACGTTGCCGAGGACACGGCAGTCATCGAAGAATTCATCGTCTGGACGAGCAAAAGGGATGATGTGATAGCACATCATCATCGTCACTGGTTGTTGCCCAAACCAACGGCTCGGAAAGACCTTCTCCAGATGGTGCCGAAGCGACTTTTCGCGCCAGTTATTGCCGGTTGCAACTTGTCCTGCGGCAAGCAGGAAGCCCGGAAGCCCGTCGGGGTGGAGACGGGCTGCGAAAACGTCTATCTGGTCGTCCTGCGGCCTGTCGGGCACGCCCACGGCCGCTTGTAGAACGCCATCGCGAAACACCCCCCATATTTCGGCGAGTTTCGTGTGAAAATTGGTCTTGTCCGGTCGGGGATGACCGAAGGACCAAGCCCGACCATTCACTTCGGCCGCTAACGCTGCCGTCGCAAAATACTGGAAATATTTTCGAAGTTCGATGATTTCGGCATCCGTCGGGTAAACGGCCGATCCATGGAGAATCGGCGATACCGCCTTCAGATGCGAGAGAATGAGCGAGAGGATATACGCGGCCTGCCCGTAAGAAGGCTCCTCTCCGACGTACGTCAGGACATCCCCGTTCTCGTCCAGAGCGAACGGGTATGATCCGCCAAGCGCCCCGCGTCTGCCATCGATCCGCCTGACCGCGCCGGAAACGATCTCTTCCCGGTCGGTCATTTCTTCATCGACAGTTTCGTAGTCGTCTTCGGCACCAATCTCTGTTGCGTTGATGAGGTCTTTTGTGAAGGACCTAGCTTCCTCGGAAAAGAACGCAGTCAGTTCAAGGTAGTCTGCGGCAAGATCGAAGTTTGGATTTTTAGTATCGATTTCATCATGCGGGAAATAAAGTTCAACTGCCACGGTCATCCCCCATGGCTTCGCGGAACTTCTTCCTCATTCGATCATAGATAGTTTGCGCCGTTTCGGATACATCCTCCGCTATATTCAGAAGGGATTGGTCGCGTCCGTCATAGCCCCGAAGACTGTTTGCTGCTTCCCGGAGGACGCTACGGGCTCGAATAAGCGACGCTGAAAGGGTTTCATCCGCTGGCCGGGTGCTCGCGTGCGCTTCCGCCAGCGTACCACCTGCGCGCAGGATATGGAGTCCTTCGGCGCTCGCGAGCGTTTCACCAAGGTTTTTGATGTCGGGATTCTGCGACTGGACGACCGGCTCCTTGTCGTCCTCCTTGGACCCGTAAATCCAAACCAGCACTTCCCGCAAGCGGTCTAGTTTGTCAGCCGGGACCGGATCGGGTTGCGGGTCATACCGGGACCAAGCCGTTTCCAGTCCCAAATAGGTCATGTATGTCGAGCGAGAGAGGGCCGTATACAGATGCGAGAAATTGAACTTGGTGATCTTGCGATCTGTCAGCGAAAAGACGCCCTCACGCTCCGCCTGATCCAGAACGTAAATCGCGGCAACCATTCGCTTGATGGTGTCATGCCGGTCGCCGATCTTCTCGGAAATTTCCTCTAGCGACACATTCCCGGAGTTGTACCACCCGGCCGCGAACTTTGCCTTTGCGTAGGATTCCCATTTTGCCGCGCCGTTGATGTGCTTGAAGCCGATGAATGACCGGGCTGCATCTCGATCCGGGACGCGATAGACGGATACTTCGGCAAGCGATGCTTCAACCGCTTTGCTGATTTCGGGGACATTGATCTTGATGCGTTCATTTTTGGCGATAGCATCGACCAGCGCAGGTTCGCGAAACAGTCGGATAGCCGCAAGCCTACGGTTGCCCTCAAGAACTGTGAACTTTTGGTCGGCAGGGTCTAGCCAGACGATCAAGGGCTCTATGTCCAGATAGCCATTCGCCGAAATGGACTGAAGCAGTTCCCCTAGTTCCTCTCCCCGATAAAGCTGCGCGACGATGCTTTCGTCTGTCGTGCGGGCGCTTATGCCGACTAGGCGCGGATTTTCGCGGTCGAGTTTCAGCCAATCGACGCTGACTTTGGTCGTGTCTTCAAGCGGAACATCGGCAGGCTTCTGGATTGGATTGTTCGTCATTTTCCTTGCTCCGCCGTGAGCGTCACACCACCGTCTACAAAGGTTGCCCCTGCCTCTTCGAGAACGCGTTGGATGTCGCGCACCGTTCGGTCATAGGGTGTCCTTCGCCCCTTCTCGAACTCTGCGATTGTCGCAGGCGCTACATCGGCACGTCGAGCCAAGTCGGCTTGGCTCATATGCAACCCGGCGCGCGCCATGCGGCACTGCTCTGGCGTGATGGTCACGGGCGAACGACTCCCACGTACCGCAGAAGAACTTGAAGGTTATGGATTTTCAATAACATTGAAGGAATGTGCTGTCCACGGTAAAGAGGGGCAGCGACGAAGATGTCCGGGAAGCTCCGAACGCGTTCGGCAGCCGATGAACTTCGGCGAGTGTTGGTAGAATCGTGGGTATTTTCGGTTTTATGGAGTCGTTAACGACATGATTTAACTGCCAAAATATGGGTCAGTATGGAGTCCTCCGGGCCCACCAGTTTCAAATAAAATCAATACTTTATGCGCAGCTATCCGCAAAGGGAGGCCCACGCCACCGGATTCGCTCTTCTTTTGCATGGTTTGGCCGAGCAGTTCGGCCGCCTCGAAACACGCTCCCGCCACCGGCCGGCACTGGCAGCACGGTCCGCCTCCGTATAAAAAAGCCGGGCCCCTTACGGAGCCCGGTTTTTTGCTTGCACCTATGAAATATAGGCGACCCTAAGCCTTCACGATCCTTTCGGATTTCAGAGCGTGGCGAACGCAGGCATTGCGGGTGTCGATCACCAGCTTCGCGTTGTCCACCACCAGCTTGTAGTCGACCGCGTCGTGGTCGGTGGCGATCAGCACGGCATCGTATCCGGCCAGAGCCTCTGCACTCAGCTCCACCGACCGGCGGCCGGCGAGCGCCGCGTGCTCGCGGGTCATCGAAATCTCGGCGATATGCGGATCGTGGTAGGCCGTTTCGGCGCCCCGCTCCTCGATCATCTCGATCAGCCGCAATGACGGGCTCTCGCGCATGTCGTCGACATTCTTCTTGTAGGCGATGCCGAGCACCAGCACCCGCGCCCCGTTCAGCCCGCGCTTGAGTTGCTCGTCCATGGCCCGGGCCAGCCTGTCGACCACCCGTCGCGGCATGGCGGTGTTGATCTCGCCCGCCAGTTCGACGAAGCGGGTGGAAATCTCGTATTCGCGCGCCTTCCAGGTCAGGTAGAAGGGGTCGATGGGAATGCAGTGCCCGCCAAGCCCGGGGCCGGGATAGAACGGCATGAAGCCGAAGGGCTTGGTCTTGGCGGCGTCGATCACCTCCCAGACATCGATGCCCATCGCCTCGTAGACCACCTTCAACTCGTTGACGAGCGCGATGTTGACGGCGCGGAAGATGTTTTCCGTGAGCTTGACCGCTTCCGCCGTCGCAGTGGACGAAACCGGCACCGTGCGCGTTACCAGTGCCCCGTAGAGTGCATCGGCCAGTTCCATGGCCAGCGGGCCGTCGCCGCCCACCACCTTCGGGATGGTCGAAGTGCCGAAATCGGGGTTGCCCGGATCTTCCCGCTCGGGCGAGAAGGCCAGGAAGAAATCGCGGCCGCTCTTCAAGCCGCCCTGCTCCAGGACAGGTCTCAGCACCTCGTCGGTGGTGCCCGGATAGGTGGTGGATTCCAGGGCCACGAGTTGCCCCGGCCGCAGATTCTCCGCAACCACCTTGGCGGTCGCCGTCACGAAGGAGAGGTCCGGCTCGCGATGGCGTGTCAACGGCGTCGGCACACAGATCAGGATTGCGTCGGCTTCTTTCAGCCGGGAAAAATCGGCGGTCGCCTCGAACAGGCCCTTGTCGATGGCGCCTTTGATCAGCGCGCCGTCGATATGCTTGATCATCGTCTCGCCGGCGTTGATCCGTTCCACGCGACGGGCATCGATGTCGAAACCCAGGACCGGGAAGCCGGCATTCGCAGCCGTCACCGCCAGCGGCAGGCCGACATAGCCAAGACCGATGATACCGACGCGCGCGGTGCGCGCCTCTATCGCCTGACGCAGCTTTTCAAAGACTTCGTTATCGGGGCCGACACCATGCTCCGAGTGATTTTGCAACATACTAAGGTTCCTTAGTTTGCTCCCGCGCAAGGCGGAATAACCGGCAGACCTGTCCCAAGGCAAGGCTTTCGGTCGGCTGCATCACGGTTTTTTACCCGTAGGGAACAATCCCAGAGGATTTCTCCACGACTTCAGAGGGCAGAATGATCCAGGCAGGTGGTACGGGCAATCGCGCAGTTGCCGTTCCAAATCGATCACGCAGCGGTCCCCTGCTTTCGAGCCTCCGGCACGGCCTTGCCCGCAGTTGAAGCATCCCGCAAGGATTCGAAACCTTCCAGCACGCGGGCGGCAAGCGCCAGCCCGGCCTTCATCTTGCCGTTCAGGATTGTCCGTTCGAGCTGGACACAGTTCGCCACCAGCATCACATGGCCGCTGCCGATGTCATCCGCCAGCATGCCCGGGCGACGGCGGCGCACCTCGGCCAGCAGGGCCGCGAGCTTTTCAGCATTGGTGAGGGAAGCAGGCAGCCCCGCGCCCAGCGGCAGAAGGGACCACTGTCCCCACCCCCCCAGAACGCGCACGGCGCCATCGGCATCCAGCACGATTTCGGCCGGGATGAAGCCGGGATTGCTCAGGCGCAGCGGCAAGTCCGCGATCAGCTTGCGGATCGATGGCAAGGCATCGCCGAATCGGTGAAGCATCTCGGAATCGGCATCCGTATCGACGGCTATATCCATCCGGGCGACCAGATCCTCGCTCAGGCGCTCATGCATCGGCTTGTGGGAAGCCGAATAGATCCGCAGGAGGGCCGGCGGCAGTTCCGCGCACCACAGCGCGGTGATGAAGTCGCGGTGGCTTTCGGCCAGCGCCGCGCCCTTCGGCGCGACCCCTGTGCCCGCATCGTAGACGATGCATTCGTGCTCGCCATGCATGAAGCGCGCCATGACCGGCGCCGCGCGGACCGCCTCGCGCGCGACATGGCGGAACAAAAGGTCCTCATTCTCCAGCATGCGCCGCAGCCGGGGCGGGAAAACCCGCTGCCGCAAATGACGTACCTGCCCCCCGCTGCCCTGAAGGACGATGGAAAACTCCGCCATGCCGCGCAGCGGCGGGTCGAGCCAGCCGACGCTCAGGGTCTGGTCCGGTTGCCGCAATTCGGCAAGCGCATCGGCTATCAACTGGTCCCGTTCCTGCCGCCCGAACAGTTGGCGAAGGGCGCGTTGGTCCTCGCCCTCCAGCGGGTGAAACTGGCGGTCGGGCATCACCAGCGTATCGGCCAGATGCCGCTTCTGCGCGAGTGCCACCATGTCCCTGATGGCGCCGGTCGCCGTCGCCGTCATCTGGCGCAGCAGCATGAAGCAGATGATGGCCACCAGCACATTGGCGCCTGCCTCTTGCAAAAAAGGGCGCAGAACGACAAGAAAGCCAGAAAGGAACGCGACCGACGACAGGATGCTCAGATAGTTGGGCAACTGCTTATCGATGAAATCGCCCAGCCAATTGCGCTTGAGAGGTGTGACGCCTTTGAGCGCCCAGGCCGTCAACAGGTAGAAAATCATGCCGAAGGCGGACAGATAGGCGGCCAGCAGCGGATCGAGCACCGCCAGCATTCCCATTGACACCATCACGAACAGTGTACCGGACACGATCTGCATGAAGCGCGCATAGATGCCCTGCATCTCGGCCCGCTGGTTGTCGACCAGGGACATGACGCCGGCGGCGCTCATGAGATCGGCACCGGCTCTGTCCGACAGCCGCTTGGTATGGCCCTCAAGAAACAGGGTGATGGCATAGAAGGCGATGGCCGCTGCCGACAGGATGGCGATACCCAACTGTTTCTGGTCATTGGCAAGGAACGGCCGGAAATAATGCGGCACCCCGTTCGAGCCGGCGAGCAGGATGACCTTCAGCGGCAGCAGGAAGGCAAGCAGCCGCGTGATGCGCGCGGCCGTCAGATAGACGACCAGCGCCAGCGTCGTACCCGGCACCACGCGCAGGAACCGGCCCAGGATCTGAAGCACCCATTGGAACGTGCTTCTGGTTTCGACAATCAGGTTCATCAGCGCGCCTGCCGGTGGTTCTGCCGCATTTCCAGACGTGCGGGAAAAAGATCATAGGCACAGTTGGACCGGACAAAGGCGCGTCCAGCCTCGACGCGCCCTATCCACGCAGCCTCGTCTTTCCACAACCGCTCTATCGTCGGCCACACTTCGTGCGGCTCGGCATAGAGGGCCGCGTCCGCGAAGGTGGCGCGAAACACCGGCGGCAGTATGACGGGCACACCGATGGCCATCGCCTCCATAGGTGCACGCCCGAACTCCTCGATATAGTCGTCATGCGGATAGTGCAGGAAGAAATCCAGCCCCGCCAGGAAGTCCTTCACATCGCGAGAACCGAACGGCTGGACTTCCCAGTTTTTCGGCCAGCGCCCGGCCGTCTTGCGGGCGTGCGCCGCGCCACCAAGAAAACGCACCTCGCAGGCTTGCTCGGCGCAATAGGCATCCAGCAGCGCCGCACGCGCGCCAGGCCATTTGAGAAAATGATCGCGGCCGTGACGGCCGATCACCGGGCGGTCGCGCTCGCCACCCCGCCAATGCGGGCGATGCGCAAGCCACGTGTCCGTATCCACCAGCGGCATCCACGTATCCCGGTGTGGAGGGGGGTAGCGTTCATCCGCCTCCATGAGGGCGCGCACCGTCCCGGAAATCGGCACCCAGTCGCCTTCATGCCCGAAATAGTCGATGAGACGCCGCCGCACCACGGCAGGATCGTAGGCGACGTCGCGTCCGCTCCTGTCGCGCTCGGCCATCTGGTTGACGACGGTAACGACACGCTCGTGGTTCAGCCGCGGGAACATGTCGAGTTGATACTGCAATATCGGCGGATGCGTAACCACCACCGTACCGACATCCACCTCCTCGCCGGCGCAAACGATTCGGACACCGTTCTTTTGGGCATAGTCGATGACCTCGCCCTTGAGCGGTTTGGTCACGTCCAGATCATAGCGATAATATTGCAGGATACCGGCGCTCAACCCCGCTGCCCTTGCCGCGCGCAACATACCCATGGCCGAATGATAGGTGCCGCCGCTCATGTTGAAATCGCCGATGAAGACGACATCGAGCTTCCCGGCGACCGAATTGTCGCTCCGGATCGAGGAGGGAACCGGCAGATCCGGCGGAACCACCGGCCGGCCCGCTTGTGCGAGGCCATCCGCCAGCGACCTGTGCCAGTGTTCCGTAACCTCGTGATAGGTACGGCGGATGCCGTGGTGGAACGTCCTTACATGGGTTTTGCCATGCCGGGTGAGCGAGGTCGACACCGTGCGGCCGAACGCCAGAGGGCATTCCGACACGACCTGTTTCCTGTGATTGGCACCGAACAGCACATCCAGGCGCTTCACGAACTCCTGGTCGGCTGAAACGCGCACCTCGTTCCAGTTCCCCGCCTTCTCGAACACGGATCGTGCGACCATCAGCGATGACAGGTTGAGCGATGTCAGTTCGGCCGAGGGACGCCATGTGCCGAAAAAGCAGAGTTGCGGGGTTGCCCGCGCCAGCCGTGACAGATTGTAGGGAACGGCCGGCGACTTCAGCAATGCGCGCGCCTGCTGCTCGATCCGCAACGGGTGAGCCCAGTCGTCGGCGTCATGGATCGTCACGAACCGGCCGGCGGCCTCTTCCAGCGCCCGGTTCCGGCTGGCGTAGCTGCCGCGATTGACGCTTTGCCGGATGAGCCGGAACCGTTCATCCTTCCGGCAGAACGCTTCCACGATCCGGGCAGTATCGTCGGTGCTGCAATCGTCCGCCACCAGGATCTCGAGATTGCGCCAGCTCTGTTCCGCGAGGCTGGTCAGCGCCGTCCCGATGGTTTCGGCCGCATTGTAGGCCGGCACGATCACCGTCACCCTGGCGTCGGGATCGTCATGGGGCTGGCCCCCCTCGCCCCGTATGTTGTCGAGGGAAAGCTGCGTATCCGCGTCGCGCTTTACGATTCCCGGCAGCTTGTAGTGGGCATAGACGGCGTTGATATGCTCCAGCGTCTTACGCTCGGCCTCGACAGTCTGCTTGCCGGATATGGCAGGGTTCCAGCCATTGGCCATCATCAGCCGGGCCGAAATGTCGAAGGTGTGGCCGCTGACGGCCTGCCCGACAAGCGCCCGCGCCTCTTCCGCCCGGCCGAGCCTGCACAGCAACAGCGCTTCGAGCATATATTGCCGCGCGGCCCGTCCAACGCCCGGATTGATGGCCCGGCGGTCCTGCATCTCCTTCAGGGCGGCGGCGAAGTCGCCCTCCACCGCATGCCAGCGCGCAAGGCTGTAGCAGGCTTCCGACCGGTCGCGAACCGGCCGGCGCTCATCCGCCTTCATCGCCGCGAGGTCGGCCAGTGCCTGGTCGGAAAAGCCCCGCCACAGCTTGCCGTCATATTCCGCGACCTGGGTTCGGGACGTGAACCGCTCCCTGACAAAATCTTTCGCAGCCCGCGGCACGGCGGTCCGGGCCACGGCGGGAAGCATATCGTAGGCCCGGCGAAGCCCTCCTTCGATCGAGGCGACGAGGTCCTTCTTCAGCGACCGCTGCATCGAATCGGTCCTGTTACACACATGAGACAAAGGGCGTGTAGCATAGCGCATACCCCCGCCCTGCATCCCACATTTTAACAGCCTGGTTCATTTCGTTATCACCTCGGTCGCATTCCTGCCCCGTCCCTGCCCGGATTTGACCCCATGCAGGCAGCGGTTCCACTCGCTGAACATGTCATCAATATGGTCCGGCGAATCCGGGGTTGCGGGCAGGCCGCGGAATTCGGAGGCCGCCGCTTCACTTGACACCCCCTGTCCGGGAGTGCTCACACATCAGCCTTCGAGTTAGACGAGGTCTTCACGCATGCGGGTCACTGTCTTCGGGACTGGCTATGTCGGCTTGGTAACGGGTGCGTGCCTTGCCGATGTCGGCCATCGCGTCATGTGCATGGATATAGACGAGGGCAAGATCGCACGGCTCAAGGCCGGCGAGATACCGATCCATGAGCCCGGGCTCGACACCATCGTCGAGCGCAACGTAAAATCGGGCTATCTCGAGTTTACCACCAGCCATCGCGACGCCGTGGCGCATGCGGAACTCCAGATCGTCGCCGTCGGCACGCCACCCGACGAAACCGGCGCCGCCGACCTGCAGCATGTGCAGGCCGTGGCCGAAGCCATCGGCGCCCATATGACCGCCCCCAAGATCGTCGTGGTCAAGTCCACGGTCCCGGTCGGCACCTGCGACAAGGTGGCCGGGCGTCTGGCCGCCGTGCTCGGCGGGCGCGGTTCGGATATCGGCTTCGAGGTCGTCTCCAACCCGGAATTCCTCAAGGAGGGCGCGGCCGTCGGCGACTTCCAGAGGCCCGACCGCATCATCGTCGGCACCAATTCGGCACATGCGCGCGCCGTGATGGCCGAACTCTACGAACCGTTCAACCGCAACCACGACCGCATGGTCTACATGGCCCCGCGGTCCTCCGAACTGACCAAATACGCCGCCAACGCCATGCTGGCGACGCGCATCTCCTTCATCAACGAGATCGCCAACCTGGCCGAACGCCTCGGCGCCGACATCGAGCAGGTGCGGCGCGGCATCGGCTCGGACCCGCGCATCGGCTACCAGTTCATCTATCCGGGCGTCGGTTATGGCGGCAGCTGCTTTCCCAAGGACGTCAAGGCCCTGGCGCGCACGGCGCGCGAAGCCGGCTACGGCGCCAGCCTCATCGAGGCCGTGGAAGCCGTCAACAGCCGCCAGAAGATGAAGCTGTTCGAGAAGATCGCCGCGCATTTCGGCGGCGAGGCCGCATTGCAGGGCAAGACCATCGCCATCTGGGGCCTCGCCTTCAAGCCCAATACCGACGACATGCGCGAGGCGCCGAGCCGGGTGCTGATGGAGGCGCTGTGGGCCGCCGGCGCCGCCGTGCGCGCCTTCGATCCCGTCGCGGGTGCCGAAACGCTGCGCCTCTACGGCGAGCGGCCCGGTTTCGAGCTGGTGCAGGACAAATATTCCGCCCTCGACGGCGCCGACGCGCTGGCCATCTGCACGGAATGGCAGCAGTTCCGCGCCCCCGATTTCGGGGAAATGGCGCTGCGCCTCGCAAACCGCGTCATCTTCGACGGCCGCAACCTCTACTCGCCCGAGCGGCTGCGCGACGATGGCTGGACCTATTTCAGCATCGGCCGGGCAACGGCCTTTCCGCAAGCGCAGGCGGTGGAGCAACCGGGATGAAGGTGCTCGTCACCGGCAATGCCGGCTTCATCGGCTTCCACGTCGCCCAAAGGCTGATCGAGCGGGGCGACGATGTCGTCGGCTTCGACTGCGTCAACGACTATTACGATCCCGCGCTCAAGGAAGCCCGGCTGGCGCGGCTCGACGACATGTCCGGCCGACAGGGCGGTCGTTACCGCTTCATCCGCGCCGATTTGACCGACCGCGCCGCCGTCGATGGCTGTTTTTCCGACCATGGCTTCGACCGCGTCATCCATCTGGCCGCCCAGCCTGGCGTGCGCTACAGCCTTGAAAACCCCTATTCCTACGTGGCCAGCAATCTGGTCGGCTTCGCCAACGTGCTGGAGGCCAGCCGGCAGGCGAAGGCCGGGCACCTCACCTATGCCTCGACCTCCAGCGTCTACGGCGCCAATACCAGGATGCCCTATAGCGAGCACGATCCGGTCGACCACCCGCTCCAGCTCTATGCCGCCACCAAGCGCGCCAACGAACTGATGGCGCACAGCTATTCGCATCTGTTTTCGCTGCCGACCACGGGCCTGCGCTTCTTCACCGTCTACGGGCCGTGGGTGCGGCCGGACATGGCGCTGGCCAGGTTCACGCGCAACATCATCGAAGGCCGCCCCATTCAGGTTTTCAACAACGGCAACCACACCCGCGACTTCACCTATGTCGACGACATCGTCGAAGGCGTCATCCGCGCCAGCGACAAGCCCGCCGCCCCCAATCCCGACTGGGATGCCGCCAAGCCCGACCCCGCCACCAGCAACGCCCCGTTCCGCATCTACAATATCGGCAACAGCAGCCCGGTGCGCCTCGGCGACTACATCGCGGCCATCGAGGACGCCGTGGGCAGGAAGGCGATCAAGGAAATGCTGCCGCTGCAACCGGGAGACGTCGCCGACACTTTCGCCGACGTCGGCGACCTCGCCGCCGACCTCGGCTATCGGCCGCAGGTTTCGGTGCAGGAAGGCGTGCGCCGCTTCGTGGGCTGGTATCGGGAATTCTACGGCGCCTGACAGTGCAGACTATCTGATGCCTTACAGGAGAGGCGTCATCCCAGCCAAGGGAACGTCAGCGACCGCGAGCCCGGATCCATGCCTGAACCTTGAAGCGTCACGGAATGGATCCCGGACAGCCTGCCTTCGCTTCGCTGCGGCAGACTTCCGGGATTGTTTGATCGATATCGGGTAGGTTGAGCAGCGAGGCTGCGGGCCTGCAAACCCGCAGCCTCGGCGGCAGGCGACCGGTTCCGGGATCGGGCCGACACCCGACGTCATCAA